>NZ_JABBCQ020000018.1 GCF_012844455.2 Comamonas suwonensis
CTTGAGCCTCATGAAAAAATTCTGATGATTTCCACCCAGAAGTGTCCTACTGGGGAGGCATATAAAAACTTGGACTGGTTTTTATGCGGCTAGGTCCAGTTCTTGTCAGAATTCCACAGGAACTTAACCTCCCAGAGGTAGCTTGATACGTTTTCCGTTGTACCAGTGAATGTAAGTAGCGACAGCATCAATGAACTGCTCAATGGTGGCGGCTGGTCAGTCGCGGGCATAGAACAGCCCATTCTTAAGCCGCCCGAACAAGCCTTCATAGACTGTATTGTCGGGCCAGTAGCCCTTGCATGGCATCAAACGCACCTGTTCTGCATCCGCGATTCGTGACAGTCATCCTGCTCAACGATAGTGGGCACCACGGTCGGAGCGAACCACAGGTTGCACTTCGCTGCAATTCAGTGAGGCGATCACAGCATCCAGTATCCAGCATCGGTCAACCAGTTCAGCGTACGGCCTGGAGCCTCTAGACCAACTCACAACCATTCCATCGAAGCAATCGATCATGGGCGAAACGTAGACTTTTTCTGCGGGCAGCTGGAACGCAGAGTTGTCTGTAAACCACTTTAACTAAGTGCAATGGCGTTGAAGTTACGGTTCAGCAAGCTCTCCTGCGCCGGACTGATTATCCAAAATAGAAACCGTAGCGGCGTCGTTTGGGTGCAGCAGCTAACAGCCCTTCCTGCGTCATCAGGCGCTGCACCACCTTCCCCGAGACCCATACACATTGTCTGACTAGCGAGGCCTGAATGCGACGATAGCCATAGCGCATTGGTTGCGTTCGAAGATATCGGCATTCGTACGGTGCACCGCGACATACTGCTCGTCCGCTTCAAGCCGTAGCGCGATGGTAGAGGTACGAGCTGCGAGCCAAGGCTAGCTAGGCGATCAACTCGGCCAGCGTGTAAGCATGGCGCATGGCATCAACCAGCAATGTCTTCTTCCAACTGGTCAGAAGATGAAGGTCCATGCACTGGTCTTTTATGAAAATCGTCGTGCGACGACACTCCAAGCACACGTGGCCGGGCTTGAGGATTGAGCACCTAAACCAAAGCGTGAAGAGAGGCCCGTGCAGCTCGTGTATGTATATGAACTTCTCTCAGTAGTCCAAGATCTCATCTCTATCCCCAGCGTGTCAGTCTTGCGTGGAAATCAACATTTATGTATCTGGGATTTATACAGAGGCCCCCTAAAGGATCTAATTCAACTCCAGCAGCAAATTGGACGAGCCGGGAGTCACCACAATCGCCTGGCTGTAAACGTCCCCTGTTCGCGGCATGGCCTGCCCCTCCAGTGACAGCCGAGCCTGCAGGCGCAATACAGGAAATGTCGACAAGGAAACTGCAGAATCGAGCAGATTTTCTGGTCCTAGCGTGAAATGAACAGGCAAAGACACTGCCGGCAGGCGCAGCACAGCCACAGGGCGGGACTGTCCGTCAGCACGCACCACAACAAAGACTTGAGCCTTGGCCAGGCTGGCTGACCCAGATGGCATAGCCTGTGAGGCAGCCCAGCGCAGCTCGCCGCTCAGGCGACTTCTGGAGTCACCTGCTGCCTTGGTCGTAATAGTCTGGCTACCCGTAGAAGCCTGGGTTTCCAGCTTGAGCAGATCGTCCTGCACGCGCAGTGCCATATCCGATCCAGGCTCTAATTGATTCAGCAGGGCTTGCCAATGCTTTTGCGCCTCTTCCAGCTTGCCGTGGCGCACAGCAGCGCTGCCAGCAAGGGCTAAGGCTTTAGGTTGACTGGGCTGCAATTTCAGTGCCCGACTTATCGCTTCGCCGGCCTCGCCGTCCAGATCGCCGCCATGTGCGGATGCCAGCGCATCGGCCAAATCAGCCCATAGCCTGGCCTGGAATTCCTCATCTATCAGGCTGCGCTGTGCCTCGTGCAACGCTTGGCGATACGCTTGGGCCGCAACGTCATAACGCTCCAGGGTTTCGTAAGAGCGGGCCAACATCACCCAGCCAGGCAAATTTTGCGGTTGCTCTTCAAGGCGTCGGGCAAGCCCATCCACCATGGCCTGCACCTGTGCATCGCCCCCCGCCTCTCCGTGCGCGCCGGGTTGCTCCTGCGCCAGCTGTGCCGCAGCCTTGGGGTCTCCAACTTGCAAGTACAGAGAAAAAGCGGCTATAGGGAGAAACACCGCCAACAATAGCGCACTGCCACGGCGCAGCCATAGACTGTGGTGCCAGGCGACTGATGGCCTAGGCTTGTCCAATTCGCCAAGCAGACGACGCTGCAGCTCTTCGACAGCCTGAGCATAGTCAGCGTCGTTCAGCCGTCCGCCCAACCACTCCTGTTCCAACTCGACCAACTGTGTCTGGTACAGGCGGCGCAACGCTTCATCAGCTTCGCCAACGGGTGACAGGTTCTCGACCAGCAGGGGCGGTAGCAGTACCGCCAGACTCAGCAACATCAGGGCGATAGCACCCAACCACAACCAGTGCATGGAGGTCATGGGCTTTCCTCCTGCGAAGAAGAGTCCAGCCACTGGCGCGCGCGGTCGCGCTGCTGCGGGGTCAGGGACGCATGCGACATACGCGTGCGGCGCAGTGTTCTGCGCAACAGGGCAAGGCCACCCAGTGCAACAAGGAAAGGGCCGCTCCACAGCAGCCAGGTCGATGGCTTCCAGGGCGGGTTGTAGCGCACAAACGCACCGTAGCGCTGTTCAAAGAAAGCGATCACCTGATCATTGCTGCGGCCCTGTTCGAGCTGGCTACGGATTTCGAGGCGCATGTCTTCGGCCATGGGTGCCCGCGATTCGGCCACAGTCTGGTTCTGGCAGACGACGCAGCGCAGTTGAGCGGCCAGCTCCATTTCGCGGTCCTGCAACTCCTGGTCCTGCATGGGTGCGCTGGCCTGGACCAGCATCGCCATGCTAGCCAGTACGGACGCAGCGAAGGCTGTGGCAGTTCTTCGCAGTTTCATTCGAGACTCCTGATGACCGGCAACAGCCGGTCACGCCATATCTCTGAGGTGACCGGACCCACATGGCGATAGCGCACGTGACCCTGGCCATCGATGACAAAGGTTTCAGGCACGCCCTGGATGCCGAAGTCCATACCCACGCGACCATCTCCGTCCATGGCCGAAGCCCTGTAGGGGTTGCCCGCCACCCGCAGCAGCGCACGCGCCTTGTCCGGTTGATCTTTGTAGTTCAGTCCGTAAACGGGGACCGCATCGCGTTTGGAAAGTTCGGCCAGCACGGGCAGTTCCTGGCGGCAAGGCGCGCACCACGAGGCCCAGACATTGAGCACCCAGGCCTGGCCACGCAGGTCCTGCAGTTGCAGGCGCTGCTGTGGGTCTTCGAGCAGCGGTCGATCTATGGCCGGCGCGGGTTGCTCTAGCAGCGCAGAGGGCAAAGCCCGGGGATCACGCTGCAGACCCAACCCGAGCAAGACAGCAAGAGCTAAGAATATCGCTAGAGGCAAAACAAACCGCATCAAATAACCCCTTGCAGGGCCGCTGCACCAGACGGACGACGCGCACGCTGCGCGGCCGTGCGAAAGCGCTGGTCCATAAGGCTCAGGCCCGCACCAAGCGCCATCATCAGTGTTCCTATCCATACCCAGTCCATGAAGGGCTTGACCTGCAGGCGCACTGTCCAGCGCTGGCCTTGTTCGTCCAACGGGTCACCCAAGGCCACAAACACGTCGCGCGTCCAACCACTGTCTATGGCGGCCTGACTCAGCGCCATGCCCTGGGCGCGGTAAACCCGTTTCTCAGGGAACATATTCCAGTTGCCCTGCCCTTTCCGGCTGACGGTGAACTGGGCACGTTGTGCATCATAGTTGGGGCCAGTGGTCGGGCCCAGGCTGTCAAAGCGGAAGCGGTAGCCGCCCGCTTCGGCGGTCTCGCCCTGCGCCAGCGTGGTCTCGTGACGACTCTCCAATCCGTCGGCCAGGCTTACCGCCAGCACGAACACCCCTGCGCCGGCATGCGCCATCAGCATGCCCCACCAGCCCCAAGGCTGGCGCGACAGTCGCTGGCCAAGATGACCAGCCCCCCTACCTTGGCCCAGACGCTGCCAGACATGGGCCAGCGTGCTCAACACACACCACAAACCCAAGGCAAGTCCCAGCAAGGTGGCCGGCGACAGACGCACTCCTGTCCACCCTCCGGCCAGCGCCAGCAAGGCGGCACATACCACGCTCAGCACCAGGGCCATGCGAAGGCGCCTCCACAGCTCTCCAGCTTGGCTGCTCTTCCAGCGCGTCACAGTACCCACTCCCATCAAGGCCAGGGCCGGTAGCACCAAAGGCAGGAAGACAGCTTGAAAGTACGGCGGCCCCACGGAGATCTTCTCGCCGCTCAGCACATCCAGCGCCAGCGGGTAAAGCGTGCCTATGAGCACGGCCAGCGCGGCGGCTGTAAAGAGCACGTTGTTGATCAGCAAGAAGGTTTCGCGCGAAAGCATGGCGAACTCCCCCGAGCCTCGGCCTAGCTCCGGCGCACGCCAGGCAAACAACCAAAGCGAAGCGCCCACCACGGCCACGACGAAGCACAGGATGAAGAGGCCCCGCCCCGGGTCTACGGCAAAGGCATGAACCGAGGTGAGCACACCCGAGCGCACGAGAAAAGTGCCCAGCAGACTCAGTGAAAAGGCACAGATGGCCAACAGGGCGGACCAACTGCGAAAGGCTCCACGCTGGTCAGTGACTATCAGCGAATGTACCAGCGCTGTGCCCACCAGCCAGGGCATGAAAGAGGCGTTTTCCACCGGGTCCCAGAACCACCAGCCACCCCAGCCCAGCACGTAATAAGCCCAGGCACTGCCCAGCAGAATGCCCAGCGTCAGAAACCCCCAGGCCGCCAGCGTCCAGGAGCGCGACCAACGCGCCCAAGCCGCACCCAGCTCACCCGAGATCAACGCCGCCAGGGCAAACGCGAACGGCACGGCAAAGCCCACATAGCCCATGTACAGCAGCGGCGGATGCAGCACCATGCCGGGGTCCTGCAGCAATGGATTGAGGTCCTTGCCTTCGGCGGCAGCCGGCACCAGACGCGTAAAGGGGTTGGACAGAAACAGCAGAAACAGCAACAGGCCCACACTAATCCAACCCAGTACTGCGAGCACGCGCGCCACGAAAGCAGGCGGCAAGTCACGGCTACGCCATGCCACCGCCAGCGTCCACCCAGAAAGCATGAGCTGCCAAAGCAGCATGGAGCCCTCGTGCCCACCCCAGAAGGCAGCCAGCTTATAGGCCATGGGCAGATCACTGTGCGAGTTAGCGGCCACGTACAGCACTGAGAAATCTCCGCGCCAGAAGCACCAGAACAGACTCGCCGACGACAGCATGCAAAGCAGGCATTGCAATAACGCCGCGGGCCGAGCCAGTTTCACCCATCCTGCGAAGCCCCAATGAGCTCCTGCCAGCGGCAGCACCGCCAGCAAGCCCGCTGTTACCAGAGCCAGCACCAGAGCAAACACTCCAAGTTCAGCGATCATGTGCGCTCTCCCTTGGATGTGCCATCAGCGCTATCCTGAACGGATTCGTCCTTGATCGATTTCTCTGGCGGTTTTCCGGCAGCATTCTTTAGGGCATGGGCCGCTTCAGGCGGCATGTAGTTCTCATCATGTTTGGCCAGTACCTCGGAGGCCTGGAAGGCTCCATCCGGCTGTAGACGGCCCGAGACCACTACGCCCTTGCCCTCACGGAACAAATCTGGCAGCAATCCCCGGTACTGCACCGGCACGCTGCGCACTTCATCAGTCACAGAAAAGCGCAGCAGCATTCCGTCGCCGCTGCGTTGCAACGACCCCTGCTCTACCAGTCCACCCAGACGGAAAGCCGCGCCCTGCGGAACTTCGCCCGCATGGACCTGGCTGGGACTGTAGAAGAACATCACATTAGAGTTGAGCGCGCGCAGCACTAACGTGACGGCGGCGGCCACCAGAACAAGTCCTGCCAAAACCCACAATAGACGACGCTGGCGCGGCTTCATGGGCGCTCCTTGGTTGTGAGTCCAGACGCCGCTTCAGCCCTTAGGCGGTGGCTGCGCACAATTAAGCAGACCAGTTCAACGCCCAACGCTATCACGCTCACCCCGTAGGCCAGTGCAATGAAAAAGACATGGTCTTGCATTACAGAGTCTCCTCTCGGGCTCGCTCCAGAATCAGACAACGGGCCCGCACCAAGGCGACGGCCAGGGTATAGGCCCAGCAGGCCAGCGTCATCAGCAGCATACCTGCCAACATCGTGTGCGTCATGCTGGGAGCTGCATCCATGCGAATGCTGGCACCTTGGTGCAAGGTGCTCCACCATTGCACCGAGAAATAGATGATGGGAATATTGACCACCCCAGCCAGCAGCACGATGGCACCGGCACCGTCGGCCCGGCGCGAATCCTCGATGGCAGAGACCATAGCCATATAGCCCAGATAGAGGAACAGCAGTATCAGCTCTGATGTCAGCCGGGCATCCCACACCCACCAGGCTCCCCAGGTCGGCTTCCCCCAAGCCGCTCCGGTCCAAAGGGCGATGGCAGTGAACAAAGCTCCGGTGGGCGCCAGAGCCCTTGCCAGCAGGGGCGAAAGTCGCGAACCGTAGACCAATCCCAAGGCAGCATGAACCGCAGCCACCAGATAAATGAACATGGACATCCAAGCCGCCGGTACGTGCAAAAAGATGATGCGATAGACCTCGCCTTGCTGATGATCAGTAGGTGCCAACCCAAACCCGACCCAAAGGCCAGCGACCGCCAGCACGGTGGCCAACACAGCCATCCAGGGCCACACCCTGCCCGCCCAGTCGTAAAAAACCGGCGGTGAAGAGAGTTGGCGCCATTTGCGGGAACCGGTCCCTGCAGCAGGTGTCGAAGAAGCATCGGAAGTCACGGAACTCATGTCACTCCAGCGCTAGGCGCAAGGCGCCTGCTATGGCCCAAGGTCCAGTCAGTACAGCCAAGCACAGGCTGGCTCCCAGCAGATTGAGGGCCGGCGCAGCACTAAGCCCTTGCTGAGCCTGAGCAACTGCATGGCTGCCAAAAATAAGAATGGGAACGCTCAGCGGCAGCACCACCAGCGCCAGCAGCAACTGCCCCCGCATACCCAGTGTCAGCGCCGCGCCCAAAGCCGCCAGCAGGTACAGGCTAGGCGTCCCCAAGGCAAGCGAAGCCAGCAAAACTCCGACCACCGCCCCATTCAGGCCGTACTGCCATCCCAGCAATGGAGCCACCAGCAACAATGGCAGCACACCCAATAACCAGTGCGTACCCACCTTGAGGCCCACTAACAGCGGCAAGGGCACCGGTGCCAGCAACCACTGCTCCAGTGATCCATCGGCCATGTCGCTCTCGAACAGCCGGTGCTGCCCCAGCAACACGGCCAGCAATGCAGCCACCCACACGATGCCTGGCGCAACCTGCCTCAGCAAGGCCGCGTCCGGCCCCAATGCCAAAGGAAAAAGACTGCCCACCAGCACGAAAAAAAACACCCCTCCGAAAGCATCAGAAGGCCTTCGTGCAGCCAATTTCAACTCTCTTGCGCACACTGCCCTCAGCAAACAGCCTCCCGCTCATTCTTCGACGCCCCCGCCAAGGCGAGGGACAAATCCAGTACTTTCACCCGAACTGCTGGCAACACAAGATTGCGGTGCGAAGCCACCACTGCCATTCCTCCCGAGGACAGGTGCTGGTCCAGCGCATCGCCTAGATATTGCTCGCCCTGGACATCCAGGCAGTTGTCAGGTTCGTCCAGCAGCCACAGTGAACGCTCGCCCAGCAAAACACGGGCCAGCCCCAGCCGCCGACGCTGTCCCTGCGACAGACGACCGAAAGGCCGTGTGACAACGCCCGACAACGACAGAACCTGCAAAACAGCTTGCACTCGTGCTTCATTCCAGTGCACAGCCATCAGATCCAGCGCAAAGCGCAGATTCTCCAGCCCGGTCAAAGCGTCGCTCATTCCAGCCTGATGTCCCATATAGACCAGCTGCCGCTGGTAGGCGGGATCACGGGGTGACAGAGTATCGCCACACCACTGGAGGCTTCCCGCACGCCACGGCAGCAGGCCGGCCAGACAACGCAGCAAACTGCTCTTGCCTGCTCCGTTATGACCTCTAAGCATCAGCAGCTGACCGGCACCGAGTTCAAAGCCCAGATCGCGCAACACCACGCGGCCGCCGCGCGCGCAGCCTAGGCTGGATATGGAAAGTAACGTGGAAGCAGCCGTGCTCAAACCCTTCATAACGCTACTGCACCGAAGCAACCGAAGCGCCAGCTGACCCCGGCACCTTCTGACCTGGAGAATCGCTGGGACCTTGTCCGGGGGGGATATGAGGCAACTTGTGGGCAATACCCTTGTGGCAGTCGATACAGGTTTTTTCCTTGCTGTCCAGATAGGTGCTATGCATGTTCTGCGCACGTAAACTCTGCCGCGTCAAATCCATGGAGTCGTAGTTATGGCAGTTGCGACACTCCAGCGAATCGTTGGCCTTGAACCGAGCCCACTCGTGCTGCGCCAACTCCAGCCGCTTGGCCTCGAACTTTTCAGGCGTATCGATTGTTCCGAAGATTTTGCCCCACACCTCCTTAGAGGCCTGCATCTTGCGAGCTATCTTGTCGGTCCAGTCGTGCGGCACATGACAGTTTGAGCAAACGGCACGTACGCCCGAACGGTTGGTGTAGTGGATCGTGCTCTTGAGCTCGGCAAATACGTTGTCCCGCATCTCATGGCAACCCGTGCAAAATTTCTCCGTATTCGTCAACTCCATGGCCGTGTTGAACGCGCCCCAGAAGAGAATACCGCCGATGAAGCCGCCAATGGTCAGAAAGCCCAGACTGAAATGAACACTGGGGCGACGAATCACCGCCCAATAACGCTTGAGTAGTGTCAACATAGATGAACCTCGTACGCCGCAGCGTCAATTTTTCTTGGATGCCTTGCCCGACTGTGACTGCAGGGCCTTCAAAATCACGGTGTCCACGTCTTCGAAGGTGTTGCTGACTATGGGGCGGACGGCATCTTGGGCCACATGACATTGCTGGCAGAAATAGCGTCGCGTGGATACCTGCCCCAACATGCGCCCGTCACGATCCATATAGTGCGTTACCGAAACTGGCACGGCCTGCGAGACTTCAGCCTTGGTTCGCGAATGACAGTCCATGCATTTGTTGAAGTTCTTGTCTACCTGATAGCCGTCAACACGATGGGGAATCGTTGGAGGTTGCCAGGTGTAGTTTCGCGTGCGGCGCACGTCGTCGTTGATGGCATTCCCCAGCACTGGCGGCTTGGTTGCCTGCATGATCGGCGTAGGGCCTCGCGCTGCGTCATAAAAGGTCTCAGCGACAGCAGATGGTGCCCATGTCATACCTATATTTAGCATGAGCAGCATGCCCACAATACGGATGAAATTACGGAAGAAGTTCATGGCCAACCTCCCTTTAGTCAAACCTTGGTGACCTTCACAGCGCACTTCTTGAAGTCCGTCTGCAACGAAATCGGGTCGGTTGCATCCAGCGTCACCTTGTTGATCAGCTGACTGGCGTCAAACCAGGGTACATAGACCAATCCGCGTGGTGGCTTATTGCGACCGCGAGTCTCGACGCGCGTGCGCATGGCTCCACGCCGCGAGGACACTTCCACTTCGCTACCACGGCGCACGCCCAGCGCCTTGGCATCGTCAGGATGCATGTAGCACAGTGCATTAGGCACGGCACGGTGCAGTTCAGGTACGCGCCGAGTCATGGAGCCCGAGTGCCAGTGCTCAAGCACTCGACCCGTGGATAGCCAGAATGGGTATTCCTTGTCCGGAGCTTCTGCCGGCGGCTCATACGGCAATGCAAAAATGTTGGCCTTGCCGTCGGTATTGCCGTAAAACTGGTAGCCCGTACCGGCCTTCACATAAGGGTCCGAGCCTTCCCGGTAACGCCAGCGGGTTTCCTTGCCGTTGACCACGGGCCAGCGCAAGCCCCGTACCTTGTGATATTGGTCGAATGGCGCTAGATCATGACCATGGCCACGACCGAACGAGGCGTACTCTTCGAACAGGCCTTTTTGCGGATAAAAGCCAAAGGCCTTGGCCTCATCATTTCCATAGGCAGGATCCATTTCAGCCAATGGAAATTTGTCCACATTGCCGTTGCGGTACAGCACTTCGAACAAAGTCTTGCCGCGCAATTGTGGCTTCTTGGCCAGTAGCTCCTCAGGCCAGACTTCTTCGACTTTGAAGCGCTTGGAAAACTCCATCAACTGCCACAGGTCAGAACGAGCCTCCCCCGGAGCTTCGACCAGTTGGTGCCAAAAGTGAGTGCGGCGCTCGGCATTGCCATAGGCACCTTCCTTCTCGACCCACATGGCCGACGGCAAGATCAGATCAGCGGCCACAGCTGTGACTGTGGGATAAACATCTGACACCACCACGAAGTTATCGGGATTACGGTAGCCCGGATAGCCTTCCTGCGCCAGGTTGGCACCAGCCTGAATGTTGTTGTTGACCATTACCCAGTAGGCATTGAGCCTGCCGTCCTTGAGTGCACGGTTTTGTTCCACGGCGTGGTAGCCGGGCTTGGGCGGAATCGTGCCTTCGGGCAGTTTCCAGATAGTTTCAGCGGTCTTGCGATGCTCGGGATTCGTCACAACCATGTCAGCAGGTAGGCGGTGCGAGAACGTTCCCACCTCACGGGCCGTTCCACAGGCTGAAGGCTGCCCCGTCAGCGAGAACGGGCTATTGCCGGGTGTTGCGATCTTTCCCAGAAGCAAGTGGATGTTGTAGACCATATTATTGGCCCAGGTACCGCGCGTATGCTGGTTGAAACCCATGGTCCAGAACGACATCACCTTGCTGTTGGGATCTGCGTAGAGTTCAGCCAAAGCCTTGAGGCGGTTAGCTGGAACCCCCGTGAGCTTCGTCGTGTAATCAAGCGTATAGGTAGATACGAACTTGGCGTATTCCTCATAGCCTATGGGCTTTGCACCGTTGGGATCGTTGGCGTTTTTAGCCGCCTTCTGCAGCGGATGCTCTGGACGCAGACCGTAGCCGATGTCAGCGTTGCCGAGCTTGAAGTTGCAGTGTTTGGAGACAAAGTCCTTGTTGACTCGCCCCGTGCTGATGATGTGGTTGGCGATGTAATTGAGAATGGCCAAGTCGGTCTGAGGTTTAAAAGTCAGAGACATGTCAGCCAGTTCGTACGAGCGGTGCTCGAAGGTCGACAGCACGGCCACCTTTACACCAGGCGTGGACAAACGTCGATCCGTGACGCGCGTCCACAGCACCGGATGCATTTCAGCCATGTTTGAGCCCCAGAGCACGAAGGCCGTCGCAGCCTCGATGTCGTCATAGCAGCCCATGGGCTCGTCCATGCCGAAGGTGCGCATGAAGCCCGTCACAGCAGATGCCATGCAGTGCCGAGCGTTGGGGTCGATGTTGTTCGATCGAAAGCCGGCCTTGAACAACTTGGAGGCAGCATAGCCTTCCCACACCGTCCACTGGCCAGAGCCGAACATGCCCACTGCATCGGAACCCTTGGCCTTGAGCGTCTTTTTAAACTGCTCTGCCATAACGTCGAAGGCCGTATCCCAAGAGACATGTTGGAATTCGCCGTCCTTTGCATAGCGACCATTCTTCATGCGAAGCAGTGGCTTGGTTAGACGGTCACCTCCGTACATGATCTTAGACAGAAAGTAACCCTTGACGCAGTTCAGCCCTCGGTTGACCTCGGCCTCAGGGTCACCCTGAGTGGCAACTACTCGGTTGTTCTTGACAGCAACCATGACGCCACATCCCGTGCCACAAAATCGGCATGGTGCCTTGGACCACTTCAGATCAGTGGTTGTTGCACCTGCGTCTTGAGATATAACTTCTATGGGGATACCAGCAACCGCCCCTGCAGCAGCGGCCGCAGATTGACGGACAAAATCACGCCTAGTGCTAGTCATGTGTTACCTCTTGGTTTAACGACTGCCAGTTCTCAACGTGCTGGTAAACCAGGGATGCGTTGATCACTCCATCAAGCAGCTCAATTTGAGATACGCAATCAAGTATGTCCCTTGCATGGTGCGCCTCCAAGGTAATCACCAGCTTTCCGGCTGGATGACTTCCATGTATTTGAGCGCCTTTAATCTTTATGATTCCAACGACTACCTGCTCCAAAGCTTTGGGGAGCACATGCACAACCAGGCTGGTGATATGCAAGTCTGTATTCGCGTCAATTGGGTCAGATTCTTCATGCATGTGGCGGTCCACCGATGATCATCTGATAAAACCAGATAGAGAAACCGAATGCAGCAATGAGTACAACGGCCAATATGGGCGCCATAACAACTGCGAGAAATGCGAAGCTGCGCAGTTCCTCAGCGCGAGTCGATTCAGACTGAGATTCTGTCATTAGTAATCTCCCTTGGCTTGGATGTATCAGCACCCGTGATTTGGCGATAGAGATCAGACAACGAAACTTTGCCACGAGATTACACACAAATGCGGGTCAAAACAAGGCACTTCTCAACTCGTTGAGCTACATCAACTTCTTTATCGAGAGGCGTTGCTGCATTCGCTCGCCAGTATCGCAATATTGATGCCCAGACATTGCAGATCAGAGTCGTCTGTTTGAATTCAAACAATGTGAACGATGCTTCAGTCCTGCCTAACTTGCCGGACGAGTGATATACCGAACCTTTGAACGTCAAATCAACAAGCTGTATATCAGAGCAGCCATTTTTGAATTGATTTACAGAGTTGGTTCGTCCTCAGATGGTAGCCATGGCGAGGGTTTTGAATAGCTCGCTTTAAATTGGATTTGTGCAACAGAGCCATGTCTCGAAAATCAAGTAAATAAAATAACCCTTGCTATGCAAAACATAGCATTGGTTCTTCTTTTTTTTCCCAATGTCACCACCATGCAACAAGCAGCACATCGCTTTTAAAGTTTGCTACACTTCCACACTTGGCAATCACGCAAAAACACATGCAAAAGGGATTCACGCTACCTCCTGCGCAGCAGGTAAATGTCCATGATCCAGCCGTGCAACTGGCGGGCTTGCTGGCGCTTGGCACTGATGCTGTCCTTGACCTCTGCCAGTCGCCCTTGCATCAATATTTGCTGCGGCATACCGAGATAGGCGCCCCAGAAAATATCGATATCGGGCTCTGTTAGCTGCTCGTAAGAAGACTGTCCATCAAGCATCACGACCAGCGTATTAATGCCCTGCGGCCAGCCAGATTCGCGCAGCTGCCGCCCCGTTGTCACCAGAAATGGAGCACCGATTTCATTGAGCGCAATGCCATGCGCGCTGCAAAGTACCTGCATGGAGGTAATCCCCGGCACCACATGTACCTGGGCCTTGCTCAAGCCCAGTCGGGACGCAATGCGCAAGGTGCTGTCGTAGAGTGCAGGATCACCCCACACCAGCAGTGCGACGCGACCAAAGCCTGCAGGCAGATGAGAACTCAGGCATTCATTCCAGCGCTGGGCAATGGCGTCATGCCATTCATCGACCTGCTGGTCGTAGTCATCGCCTTGCTGGCGGCGCACAGGCATATCGAAATGCGCAATGCGCGGCTCCTGCACGGCCAGGCTCTCCAAAAGCGTCAGGCGCACCTGCGCCAGCTCGGCCTTGCTGTCGTCCTTGTGCGGCAACAGCACCAGATCCGCCTGCTCGATGGCCTTCTCGGCCTGCCGCGTGATGTGATCGGGGTTGCCAGTCCCGATACCAATGAGAAACAGTTCCAGCATCAGTTAGCCTCGGTTCCGGAAGGAAATCTCGGCTCTTCGCCACGCGGGCGGTAGCGGCGGTCATAGTCATCAGCATAGAGGCGACTCAGACCAAAACCCTCCTGGCTCAGCGTACGTCCAACCAGAATCAAGGCGCTGCGCTGCAGTGCATTGGCCTGAGCCGCTGCCGCAATCTCCCCCACTGAGGTACGTACCACTCGCTCATCGGGCCAAGAGGCACGCCAGACAATCGCCGCCGGGCAATCGGCCCCGTAGTGAACCAGCAATTCGTGCTGCACCTGTTGCGCCACATGGACCGACAGGTGAATCGCCAGCACCGCCCCGGTCGCGGCAAAAGCGGCCAGCGTTTCACCATCGGGCATGCTGGAGGCGCGCCCCGAGGTACGCGTCAGCACCACCGACTGGCAAGAGCCGGGCAAGGTCAGTTCAGCTTCCAGCGCAGCAGCCGCAGCGCTGAACGAGGGCACGCCAGGCGTTACCGTATAGGGAATCTCCAGCTCGCGCAGACGGCGCAGCTGCTCGCCCATGGCCGACCAGATGCTGAGATCTCCCGAATGCAGACGCGCCACATCCAGGCCTTGTGCATGGGCTGCAGCCATCTCTGCCACGATGTCTTGCAGCGACAGCGGCGCGGTGTTGATCAAGCGCACGCCAACGGGGCAATGCGCAAGCAACTCAGCGGGCACCAAAGATCCAGCGTACAAACACACGGGGCAGGAAGCCAGTAGATCGCGCCCTCGTACCGTGATCAGATCCGCGGCGCCAGGGCCTGCGCCAATAAAGTGAACTGTCAAGAAATAACTCCTGTTTCAAAACAAGGGGAAGCCGGCGCAAAGCCCGCCACAGCGGCAATCGCCAGCGTGGCCTGTCGATCGGCGGACACCATGCGCGGCAGAATCAGCCGGATGTTTGGCGCAATATGCGAGGCATCTGCTATATATTCAGGTGCAAAAACCCATTGCTGAATAAGCTTTTCCACCCCAATAACGGCCAAGGCCTCGGAGACGCTGCCGCAGCCAAAACGCTGCTGTACGCGTGCAGACGCGGTCTGCGTGGTGACCTGTTGAATATCGGTTTCCTTGCACCGCAGCAACTCGGCGTCAGGCGTTTGCTCGGCCGCCCAGGCCGTAAACTCGGCCCAGGCCGGAGTCTGTGCCCGAGTCTCCAGCAAGGCATGAGCCCAATGCGCATGCGCCACCTGTGCCGCTGAAAGAGCCTGACGCACCTGCAGCCAGCAGCTGGAAAAGGACTGCTGCACCGCACTGGATTGAAAGCCCCAGCCAGCCACCAGACGCATCATGTCTGCCATAGCCACTGCACCACGGGTCTGGCGGCTTGCCAGGACTGCATGCGCCCCAGCGGCACGGCTTCGCTCCACTGCAGTTGCAGCAACTGTCCACCATGCAGGCGATGCAGCTCCATGAGCAGCGCTTGCGTCTCCAGTGCCACAGCATTCACGACCAGTCGCCATGGCGCATGCAAGCGTTGGCGCAAGGCATTGAACAAATTCAGCTCGAAACCGCCGCCGACAAAGACCGCCTGTGGGGGCGAACCGAGTTGATCCAGCAGGGTCAAACTATCGCCATGAAGCACCTGTAGCGGCAATGCATAGCGCTCGGCGTTCTGCTCGATGCCCGCAACCCGCGTCGCATGCTGCTCCACGCAAATAGCCCGACCACCGGCCAGACACCACTCCACCGAGACCGATCCGGAACCCGCGCCCAGATCCCACAGGCATTCACCCCGGCGCGGTGCCAGCGCTGCCAGTGTCATGGCACGCACGGGGCTTTTGGTGATCTGGCCGTCATGCACAAACTGGTCGGTGCTGCGGCCCGCCACCTGGACCAAACCATGGCCACCGCGTGCTTCAAAGGCCGCTGCGACTGGGGCTGAAACGGGATCGCCATCCAGCTGCTGAGCGAGCTGATGGGCCAGGCCATGGCGAATCTGCTGCGCCTCGCTGCCCGCATGGGACACAAGCCACAGCGGGCTATCACCCCAGCCTTGCTCCGCCAGCCAGAGCGCCAGTTGCCGAGCCGCCGAACCATCGCGCAGCAAACAGATGAAACGCTGACCCTTGGCCAGCAAAGCAGTCAATGTCTCCAGAGGCCGCGCGTGCAGACCCAGGCAATGGGTATGTTCTTGTGACCAGCCCAGATCTCCGGCAATCAAGGAAAACGTCGAAGGCTGCGGATAATTGCGCCACTCGCCCACTTCAAGGTGCTTGGACAGCGATGCGCCCGCGCCGAAATGAAAAGGGTCGCCCGAGACAAGGACGGCCACTTTTTCCTGGTGGCGTAGTTGCAGCACGGGCTCCACATCAAAAGGCACAGGCCAGGGGTGGCCCCGCTCGCCGACCTGCCCCAGCGCCAGATGGCGTGGACTACCGAACACCACGCTGGCATCATCGAGCGCCTGCCGGGCCGCTGCACTCAGCGCATCTCGGCCGGATGGATGTATACCGATTATCGAAAGCCACGGATTGGCCATGACCCAAGTTCTCCTGTTAGGCGGCACGTTTGATGCCTATCTCTTGTCCACTCGCCTGCATGAAGCCGGTATCCAAGCCATTTACTCGTATGCCGGTGCCACGCAGACTCGCCGTCAACCCGCCCTGCCCAGCCGTGTGGGTGGGTTTGGCGGCGTCGAAGGCTTGATGCACTATCTGCGGGAGCAGCAAATCAGCCATGTGATTGATGCCACCCATCCGTTTGCCGCGCAAATGAGCCGCAACGCCATTGCCGCCTGCAAGGCGCTGGGCATTCCGCTGCTGTCCATGGAGCGCCCGGCCTGGCAAGCGCAAGCCGGTGACCAATGGACGCATGTGCCGGATATGGCCACCGCCGCTGCAGCGCTGCCGCCGGGGCTCAAAAATGTTTTCCTGGCCATTGGTCGCAAGCAGCTGCCGGCCTTCAGCGACCAGACTGCACGGCATCACTTTTTGCTGCGCGTGATAGACCCGGTGGATGTGGCCCTGCCTGCATCCAGCTGCACGCTGTTGATTGCACGCGGACCGTTTCAGCTGCAGGACGAACTGGCTCTGCTGCAACAACATGCCATAGCCTGTATGGTCAGTAAAAATGCGGGCGGCACCGACACCTATGCCAAGCTTGAAGCGGCAAGGCAGCTGCAGATTCCCGTCATCATGGTCGACCGTCCCCGATTGCCCGCGCGCGTGCAATGCGAGACACCGCAGCAGGCCATGGAATGGTTGAAGCGCTAGCACTAAGCGTTAGCGGCTGCCCGCCACTCCATAACTGCGCGGCGTATAGACATAACGACCCACCTGGCGCGTCTGGCTGTTGCCCACAATGACCACGGTGCGCATATCCGCCATCTCGGCCTGTACATCCTGCAGCTGTACCACGCGCAGCGTTTCATCGGCATGACTGACATTGCGGGCAAAGCAGATCAGGCGCTGGGGTTCACATTCCTGCCTCAGCACCCGCAACGCCCGCTCAAAGCCCTCGGGCCGAGATTTGGAGCAGGGGTTGTAGAAGGCCATGGCAAAGTCGGCCTGCGCTGCCAGCTGGATGCGGCGTTCGATCACGGCCGCAGGCTTGAGGTTGTCCGACAGGTTGATGGCGCAAAAATCATGACCCAGCGGGGCACCCAGTCTTGCCGCCGCCGCCAGCATGGCCGTGATACCGGGCTGAACATCGATATCCACGGCCACCCAGCGCGCCAGCTCCTCGGGCCCTGCTTCATCCAGCACCTCGAACACCGCACTGGCCATGGCAAAGACACCCGGGTCGCCCGACGACAGCATCAGCACTTTCCGACCTTGTGCGGCCAGATTCAAGGCGCTGCGCGCACGCCCCAGCTCTTCGCGGTTGTCACTGCCATGCAAGGTCAGATGGCCGAGACCCGAAAGACGCTCGACATAGGGAAAATAGCCAAACGCATCCGTTGCGCCAGCAATAGCACTGCGCACGCTATCCGTCAGCAGCGCATCGGCTCCGGGCCCCAGGCCCACGACGCGAAGGCTGCCGCGCTGTGTTGTATGAGTTATCACCGCTGGCCCTTACATGTCATTGGCAGGACGTCGCCCCTGCCCATGAACAATCACGATGGCAAAGTACGGGCAACGCTCGGGCGCATCACGCAAGGGCATGACTTGCTGATCCGCCATGGTGCCGTTGATCACCAACCAACCCTGGTCGAGCTTGCCCAGCTCGGTCAGCAGTCCGCGGATACGGCCCAGGTGACGCCCCACTTTCATGATGACCAAGGCATCAGATCGCGCCATATGCTGACGTAGTTGAGCATCGGGCAAGGTGGCCGGCAGCACGCTCATGACGTCGTCGCCCCAGGTGACAGGAATCCCCGTCGCATGCCAGCACCCCACCATGCCTGGAATGCCGGGCAGTACTTCGACAAGCACCACACTCGCCTGGCGCAGGCGCACATACAAGTGCATGAAGGAACCATAGAAAAACGGGTCGCCTTCGCAGAGCACCACCACATCTTCGCTGCGCGTCAGCTCCGTCAACCTGGATTGCCAGCCCAGATAGAAATCCGAGAGCTGCGCGATGTAGCGCGGATCGTCGTGCGGAATTTCGGTGGTCACCGGGTACTCCATCGGGTACTCGGTGACCTCGGCATGCAGCATGCCATTGACCAGTTGCCGCGCCTTGCCAGGGTGTCCGCGCTTGCGAAAGAAAGCCACATGCCGCGCGTTGCGCAGTAGTCGATCGGCCTTGACGCTCATGAGTTCCGGATCGCCGGGACCCAGTCCCACACAGATGATTTTTCCACGATTCATGATGCGTCCTTCACTCAATCACGCTGCCCAGCGCATTGACGGCCGCCACCGTGATGGCAGAGCCTCCCAACCGGCCCTTCACCACGGCAAAGGGAATGCCACCCCATTGCTCCAGTGCATCCTTGGACTCCGCTGCGCCCACAAAGCCCACCGGGCAGCCGATGATGGCCGCCGGGCGCGGACAGTCAGGGTTTTGCAGCATATTTAGCAGATGAAACAGCGCAGTCGGCGCATTGCCAATGGCCACCACGGCGCCTGCCAGATGCGGCCGCCACAGCTCCAGTGCAGCAGCGCTTCGGGTGTTGCCCATTTGTTTCGCCAGATCGGGAACAGCTGGATCGTTCAGGGTGCAGATGATGGGATTGCTGGCGGGCATGCGCTTGCGCGTGATGCCTTCGCTGACCATGCGGGCGTCGCAAAGAATGGGGGCGCCGCGCTGCAGCGCCGACTCGGCGGCCACTGCAAAGTCAGGCGAGAAGCGAATATGCGCAGCCAGCTCGACCATGCCTGCGGCATGAATCATGCGACAGGCCACACGCTCTTCCAGAGTGGTAAAGCGCTTTAGATCGGCTTCCCGGCGAATGATGGCAAAGGACTGCCGGTAAATCTCGTCACCTTGGGTTTCGTATGTGTAGGTCATGAATGAGGGTCGAAATATGGCTCGGCTCTTGACGCAATGCCTGAGTCGAAATTTGAGAAAACGGTTGCTGGGGCAGATTCGGCCAGCTCAGATTCAGCAGCGCTTGCCCTGAGTCACCAGCGGGCACCCCAGTTCCAATCAAGACTGCCGTGGCCTCCGGCGAAAGTGCGCAGCACTTGGCACAGCCGCTGACATGAACATGGGTCTGAGGCGGTACATGGGGCGCCAACACCAGGGCCAGCTCCCGCGACGCCAGCACTGCCTGGGTGCATCGCGGTGCCCCGGTGCAGGCAGAAACCCGTAAACGGGCATCGTCTGCCTCTGTGATCCAGTGCGCGGACGAGAAAAACCGCGCAGCAATGGCCTCGTCCGCGCAGAACAAAGAGCGCCACGGCGTAACGCGGATCTCTGTCTGAGGTGATATAGGTTTCAAGGCCTCAAGCAAAGCCGCCGCGCTGATTCGGCCCATGGGCGCGCCGATCACGTGACCGGACTGCGCCCATTGACCAGGCAGGGCAGCAACTGCTGCCACCGAGTTGTCAGCCCTAAACTCCGCCAACTTGAGACAGGGCAGCTTCAACGCATGCAGCGGCAGCAGCTGGCGCAAACGAGTGAAAGTGGGGACGGGGATGGGCGCAATAGCTGTACGCTCTTTGGCAAACCACAGCGCCACCGCCAATGCCGCGGCAACCACTTCGGCTGCGCCGTCAAACGCATACCAGCCAGATTGCTCGCCCAGCGCCAGCCCGTAGCGCTCGTCCGCCGTCACCCAGACGGATATATCGGCGGCAATACCTCGCATACGTCGCTGTGCATCATCCACCGCCAAGCCAAATTTACTGGGCAATGCATCGACTCCCTGACGTTGCAGTGCATTCGGCGAAAGTTGAGCCATCACTGCCTGCGACAGCAACAAGGCAAGGGCATGGGTCAAATCCCCCTGCTTATAAAACGGCGTGCAATGCACGGCCGGAGCCTGATCGGCATCGGCATCTGCGGGCACCAGTCGCGCCTCAACCAGTCTTGAGCGAACTGCTGACAAATGCGCTTCGCTGACGCCGCGCAACTGCACGCTGCCCAGCCTTGTCAGCTCGATCTCGGGGTGAGCACAGGACAGCGACAGCTCGGCCAGTACCGTCCATTGCTGGGCGTTAATGGATGCGCAATGCGGGCGCACGCGCACAATCCAGCCGTCCTGCGCCTGCATGGGAGCCCACGCCGTAGGGCACCAGCCCTGCACCTTGATGGCCGCACTCTTATGCATCGCTGACCTCGTCCAGACTGATGCACTGTGCCTGCCAATGCTCGGCCAGCGCCTGGCAACGCTGCAGCCGCAGCCCATCAAGCTCCAGGTCCACAATCGTGCAACGGTCCATGCCCTGCGGCTTTTCAGGCAGTTGCGCAAAACGCCCATCGGTCAGCAGCCAGACATGGGTTAAACGATCGGCTTTCTGGATGGCAGGCGCGAGCAATTGCAAACCCGACTCCAGAGGCGTTCCGCCGCTGCCGCCCAAAGGCGCAATCCAGCTGTCATTGAAGGCCTGAGCCTTGCCGGGCCGGGCCAGCCAGTAAGCCCCCTGACCGCCAAAGCTGATCACCCCGACATGCTCGCGATCGCGATACGCCTGCTGCATCAAGGCCAGCAAACAGCCCTTGGCACTGGCCAACTTTCCGGCACGCAGCATGGAAGCCGACATATCGAGCAGCACCAGATGCACAACGGCAGAGCCTGCTCCATGCCTGCGATAGCGAAAATGCTCTGCGGCCAAGGCTTGCGCACCTTTGCACGTCAGAGTCCTGACCCAATCCATACGCTGATCATTGATGGCTTGTGACCGCCCTTTCAAGACAGGGCTTGGTCCGCGCCCTGTTCTGGTTTTACCGGGGTGAACAGGACGCGTCAGGCTTTTTTTGTGTGTAGCGGCCTCAACTCTTTGATGGTTTGAATGCCCACTTGCTGCGGCGCGGCCATGCCGCCCCAGCCGTCGGAGTTCGCAGCACCGCCACTATCCTGTGGAGCATCAGTCGACGCTGCAGACGGCTCGGGTTGGCTCTGGGCTTGCGAATCTTCGAGCTGCGACTGCGGCTTTTCCGCAGGCGGAACCGGCGGGTGAACCTGAGGATGGCGGCGATGGGCCAAGGCCAGCTCTGCCACCTTGGCCACGTCAGAACCCGCCACCTCGGCGCGGCTCTGCAGCGCTGCATGGGCACGAGCGGCGCGCAACATGACCAGATCGGCACGCACGCCCTCGACTTGCGCCTGCTGACAGAGATCGGCCACCTGATCGAAGACCGACTCAGGCCAGCTCACCGCATCAAGCCTTGCCCTGGCCTGGAGCACCTGCTCAGCCAGTTGCGCTTGCGCATCGGCATGACGGGCGACAAACAAAGACGGCTCTGCATCAAACGCCATGCGGGTGCGCACAATGCGCTTGCGTGCCTGTGCATCGAGCACATTCGTCAGGCGCACAAAGAGGCCGAATCGGTCCAGCAGCTGTGGGCGCAGCTGCCCCTCTTCCGGGTTCATGGTGCCCGCTAGAGCGATGCGAGCCGCATGCTGATGCGATACACCATCGCGTTCGACGCGATTGATGCCGCTGGCGCTGACATCCAACAGCAGATCCACCAAGCCATCGGGCAGCAGATTGACCTCATCCACATACAGCAGGCCCTGATGCGCCTGTGCCAGCAAACCGGGCTTGAACTGCACTTCGGAATGCTTGAGCGCAGCCTGTAAATCCAGCGAGCCCTGCAGCTGTTCCTCGGTCGTACCCAGCGGCAGGTTCACAAAGCGGCCGGCGGGCAACAAGTCGGCCAACGCACGGGCCGCCGTGGACTTGGCGGTACCGCGCGGCCCTTCCACCAGCACGCCGCCCAATAGCGGGTCCACCGCCAGCAGCAGCAAAGCCAGCTGCAACTGAGGCTGGCCTTCAATCGCCGTGAACGGAAAACAAGGCATTTCGTTCTTGGGTGCAGCGCTCATCGCATCTCCAGCATCTGCTCTGTCTGCAGCAAATGCTGCTCCAGCATGGGTTGATAGTCGGCAGCGTCCTGCCACAGGCCGCGCTGAATGGCTTCCAGCAGGCGCTCGCACATGCCCTGAAAGGCCTGCGGGTTGTGCTTTTGCATGAAGGCCCGGGTGTGCTCATCGCTCACAAAGGCATCGGTGACGCGCGCATATTGGTCATCGCGCACCACACGGGCCGTGGCATCAAAGGCAAACAGATAGTCCACCGTGGCGGCAATCTCAAAAGCGCCTTTGTAGCCATGGCGCTTGACGCCATCTATCCATTTGGGATTGGTCACGCGGGAGCGCACCACGCGGCTGATCTCCTCCTGCAGCGTGCGCATGCGCGGCGATTCAGGATTGCTGTGATCACCAAAGTACAGGGTCGGCTGCTGACCGCTGAAATGGCGCACCGCCGCCGCCATGCCGCCTTGAAACTGGTAGTAGTCGTCAGAGTCCAGCAAGTCATGCTCGCGGTTATCCTGGTTGTGCACCACCAGCTGCATATCGGAGAGCCGACGCACAAAGGTCTCGGGCACGGCCGTGCCATCATCCTTTTGCCCGTAGGCATAGGCACCCCAGTTGCGATAGGCAGTGGCCAGGTCTTCGTCGCTGTCCCAGTTGCGCCCGTCGATCAGCCCTTGCAAACCCGCGCCATAGCTGCCGGGCTTGGCACCAAAGACACGCAACCCGGCCTGATGGCGGGCATCCGCCTGCTCCATGCCTCGCGCGCTCAGCAGCTGAGCCTCACGCAGTACGCGCGCCCGGATGGGGTTGGTGAATTCATCCTCGTCCTCAAGAGCCGCCACCTTCTGCACGGCGGCATCAAACAAGCGAATGACATTGGTGAATGCATCGCGAAAAAAGCCAGACACACGCAGCGTCACATCGACCCGCGGGCGCCCTACCACCGACATGGGCAGCACTTCGAAATCACTGACGCGCCAGCTGCCGCCCGCCCAGGTCGGGCGCACACCCAGCAAGGCCAGGGCCTGGGCGATATCGTCACCGCCAGTGCGCATGGTGGCCGTGCCCCAGACCGACAGGCCAATGGACTTGGGGTACTCGCCATGCTCCTGCGCATATTTTTCCACCAGCAAATTGGCGGATTTCAAACCCAGCGTCCAACTGGTGGGTGTGGGGACAGAACGCGTATCGACCGAGAAAAAATTGCGCCCGGTGGGCAGCACATCGGGTCGGCCGCGCGTGGGGGCACCGCTGGGGCCCGCCGGAACAAAGCGCCCGGCCAGACCGCGCATCAGCTGCAGCAATTCCTGCGGGCCACATTGATTGAGGCGCGGACGCAGGTCCTGCTCCACGCGCTGCAGCACGGCCTGGGTTTGGATGAAATACGGCTCCAGCGCTTGATGAATAAGCGCATCACGCTCCAGTATCGATAGCGCCAACAGCTCCAGTCGCTCGCGCGTATCGCCGGTATTGCGCCAGGCTTGTTCATCCACCTGCGCCAGCAAGGCGGGGCGATTGCCTGTCCATGGCTTGGCCCAGTCGGCATCCAGCGGATCAAAGTCGGCACCGAGCTTCAAGTCCTGCGCCAAAGCGCGAATCAGGCTGGCATGGGCGCCCTTGCCATTGCCAACGGGGTGGCGTGCCAGCGCCAGCAAGGTATCGCGCTCCAGTCGGTCCTGAGGCGAGCAGCCGAAGACATGCAGCCCATCGCGTATCTGGCTTTCCTTGAGCTCGCACAGATAGGCATCGGTCTTGTTGAGCAGAAGCTGCTCGTCTTCCTCAGAGCGCGGTGCGGCCAGTCCCAGATCCTGGTGCAGGTCGTGGGCCACGATGTGCGCCAGAATCTGCTTGCGCAGGAGCTTGGCGCGCCGCCCGTCCAGCGTCACCGCTTCGTAATACTCGTCCACCATGCGCTCCAGATCCCGCGTCGCACCATAGCTTTCGGCACGCGTCAGCGGCGGCATCAGGTGATCGATGATGACGGCCTGGGCGCGGCGCTTGGCCTGCGTTCCCTCACCCGGATCGTTGACGATGAAGGGGTAGAGATGCGGCATGGGCCCAAAGACCAGATCTGGCCAGCAGGTCTGAGACAAGGCCACGCTTTTCCCCGGCAGCCACTCCATATTGCCGTGCTTGCCCACGTGCACAAAGGCATCTGCTGCCCACGCGCTGCGCAGCCAGAAGTAAAACGCCAGGTAGTAGTGCGGCGGCACCAGATCGGGATCGTGGTAGCTGGCCATAGCATCGAGCTGATAGCCACGCGCGGGCTGAATGCCTACGAACACCTGACCCAGACGCAGACCCGCAATCATGAAGCGGCTGTTGCGCAGCATGGGGTCTTGCTGGGGCGTTCCCCAGCGCTGCAGAACAGCTTGCCGGTTTTCATCGGGCAGGCTGTCAAAAAAGCGCTGATAGCTCTCCAGATCCAGACTTTGCCAGGCAGGCCGCAGCTGCCAGGAATCCGGATCGTTGGTCACACCATGCTGCAGCTGCTCCATCAGGGCATCGCCATCGGCAGGCAGGGCATCCAGCGCATAGCCCTGGCGTTCCAGCTCCTGCAGGATTTGAATGACCGAGGCCGGTGTATCCAGTCCCACGCCGTTGCCGATGCGCCCTTCCTTGGTCGGGTAGTTGGCCAGAATCAGCGCCAGCCGTTTGTCAGCATTGGACTTGGCGCGCAAGTCGCACCAGCGCCTTGCCAGCTCCACCACAAAGCCCATGCGCTCGGTATGCGCCTGGTACTGCACCACATCGGACTGCGTAAGTTCGCTGCGATGCGACAGCCCCTTGAAGCTGATGGCCCGCGTGATGATGCGACCATCCACCTCAGGCATGGCGACATGCATGGCGATGTCGCGTGGCTGCAGACCATGCGCATCATTGAGCCAGCTTTGCTCGTTGCCGCCCGACAGAATCAGTTGCAGCACCGGAATATCACCCGCCAGCGCATAATCGCCCGGGGCCTCCAGTGAGGACTGAGAAAACGCCGTGGTATTGAGAATCAGCGCCACCTGATGCTCAGCGCAAAGGCCATGCAGCATCTCAAGGCAGGCAGCATCCTTGAGTGACAGCAACGCCAAGGGCAAGGGATTCAAGCCATTGGCCAGCAATTGCGCACACAAGGCATCAAAAACCTGGGTGTTGCCAGACTGCAAATGCGCGCGGTAGAAGACCACCAGTACCACGGGTGCGCCAGCGTCCCAGCGCATGCCTGCGCCTTGCTGCCAGCACTCTACCGAAGCATGCCCATCCGGGTGGTACATCGAGACGGCAGGCAGCGGTCTTGGCGGCAATGGCTGCTGCGGGCCCTGCAGAAATTCCTGCCACAGATAACAGAACAGCTCGCGCGCATTCGCGGCCCCGCCTTCACGCAGATAGCGCCACAGCGTGCGACATTGCTCTTTGCTGGCCGTGCTTTTCTGCAGCAGATTCAAGTCTTCGGTGGTATCACCCGAGAACATCACCAGCGCAATGCCCTTGCTGCGGCAAATTTCGCGCACGCGATCGGTGCCATAGGGCCAGTAGCTTTCCCCTCCAAGGTGGTCAATCACAATCACCTTGGCATGCTGCAGCACCTCGTCGACATACAGATCGACCGAGGCGGGCTGGCGCAAATACATCAGATTGGCGAGGCGCACCGTCGGCAACTGCTCACCGTTCACTCCCGATTGCAGCTGCGCATACGCATCGGCCAGCAACGCCAGCGTGGTATCCGCCGCGCTCAGAATCACGATCTGGCCGGGCGTCTGCGCCATGCTGGCAACAAAGGCTTCATCATCGACAAAGCCACCGGGTTGAACGGCAAGCAGATGCATCAGATCGCTCCGACCGACAGGGCGTTCAATTCAGCAGTGATGGCACTTTCATCAAGGTCATGACCGATGAAAACCAGATAGGTCTGACGCTCTTCGCCTGCGCGCCACATGCGGTCAAAGTAGCTGTCAAAGCGCTTGCCTACGCCATGGATCACCAGTCGCATCGGTTTACCTGGCAAAGCCACAAAGCCCTTGATGCGGTAGACCGTGTGCTCAGCCACGATCTTTTCCATGGCCTGAAACAAGGCTGCGCGCTCCAACTCGGGCAGCTTGATGACGATGGAGTCAAAGTCGTCGTGGTCATGTTCATCATGGGAATGACCGTCTTCGTGCTCATGGTGGCCCATGCGCTGGTCAATCGTTTCCTCCGATGCGCTGGACAGACCCAGCACCACATCCAGATCAATACGGCCATGGTCGGCGGCCACAATCTTGACCTGCGCGGGTACTTCCTCGCGCACGATTTCTTCGACCCGGGCGCGATCTTCGGCCCTCGCCTGATCCAGCTTGGTCAGCACCACCAGGTCGGCAGAGATCAACTGGTCTTCAAACAGCTCATGCAGCGGTGATTCATGATCGAGATTCGGATCCTGTTTGCGCTGCGCATCCACCGCTGCCGGGTTGGCGGCAAACTGGCCAGCGGCAGTGGCGGGAACATCGACCACCGTAATCACGGCATCCACCGTACAGGCGTTCTTGATCTCGGGCCAGTTAAAGGCTTGGACCAGAGGCTTGGGCAAAGCCAGACCACTGGTCTCGATCAGGATATGGTCAATCTCACCGCGTCGCTCAATCAGCTCGCGCATCACGGGATAGAACTCTTCCTGCACCGTGCAGCACAGGCAGCCATTGGCCAGCTCATAGAGCTTGCCGCCCTGCTCGCCAGCCTCGTCTTCGCACCCAATCCCGCAGCCGCGCAAAATGTCGCCGTCAATGCCCAGCTCGCCAAACTCGTTGACGATGACGGCAATGCGACGGCCGTTGGCGTTTTGCAAAATGTGGCGCAATAAAGTCGTTTTACCGCTACCCAGAAAGCCAGTCACGATGGTGGCGGGGATTTTTTTACTGCTATTCAAAGCTCTACTCCAGTTATTCAAGGTGAGAGGAAGCCGCTGGTTCTTGCTCGTTGTCGCTGCGGCAGTACCGGTTTGCAGTGCATGTGACTCACTCAGGCTCACTCGCCTTTGAGGAACCACCGCTGCTTGTCGTCAAAGGCGCACAGCTCTACCGCAAAGCCCTTGATGACTTGCACTAATAGGTATGGGTGAGTGCTGTGCTGGCCATGCGTGCCGAAGTCACGGAGTGATCGTCAGCAGCCGCAGAGGCTCGCCACAGATTTCGCAGAAAACGCAGTGGTATGGGCTTTGCCCAGACGCCATTGAAAATGGACGCCTCGCAGCGCTGTGCAGACAGGTTGTCTGCAGGCGGTTTGCTGGCTGGCTTGTTTGGATGCGTCATGCATTGCGCATGCGCTTGAATGAACTGTTCGTCCATGCTCTCCCCGAGCTAAAGGCGATAAAACCCATTCCGAGGAGCGAACGACAGCCAGGGAAACCATGACGTGCATCAGAGTACACATAGCTTCGCCCGCGAACACCACGCCCCGTGGAACAAGACCGAGAACGAACAGGTCGGTATTCTGGCTCGCCGTCATCCAGCTCACATCACCTTCCCGGTTTGTCAAACCAGTGGTATTTCGATGTGACTGTCAGGCTTACAGCAGCGGGGGCTGCGCCGGAATCATGAAGAGCAAGCTTCACTGCACCGGACTTCCCGTTTCAACTGGCCTACTGAAAGGCCAAGTCTCCTGATCGCGTACTCGGATTATAGAAGCGTACTCACACAGTACCGGGCAAGGCGAAGCAGTGTTACGCGTCAGATTTTTGCTGCACGCCCGTTACGCTTGCAGGCCCATGGACACACAAGTGTTCATTGACCTGGCCTTGCCGCACATGCTGGGTTAACACCCGCTCAATATCCGCTTCAGCAAGCGGCCCGTACCACGCACCAGCGGGGTAGACAATCATCAGCGGGCCATGGTTGCATGGAAACTGGCAGCTGGTTTGCAGCGGCATGACGCTATTTTTAAGACCGGGCGTATCACGTATCGTTTTGACAAGTTGTGGCCAGAGTTGAACCGAGCCCTTGGCTGCACAACGCGGCCCCACACACCACAGCACATGGTGCTGATGCTCGGGCACAGCAGACCAGCCCGCAGGGTCGTGCTCCCAGCGGTCATCATCAACAACGGCAGGCACATCGGGCTGAGTCAAGGCGTCTTCCACGGTACGCGCCAGCACATCGGCCAGATACGGTGTTTGCAGCAGTGGCTCGGCAAAGACAAGGCGTGGGCAATGCGCGCCTTCCATGCTCTGCATTGGATGAGCCCGCCAGCGCATGATGAGCTTGTGCAGCCAGCGGCGTAGCGAAGGCTCGTCGGGCACCATCACCGGCACGATGATGATGGTCTGCGCTTTGGCACACAGATCAAGTGCTTGGGGCAAAGCGGGTTGAGACCGGTCCACAAAGGCAGGCTGCACCAGCAAGGGCGCTCTGCCTTGCACCGTCAGCGCGGCATGCAGGCGATCTGCCAGCGCAGTCAGCTCAGTGGCTCCGTTGGCATAGGCTGCGCCACGGCTCAGAAGAATGATGGCCGTGGGGGCATCGCTGGTGGTGGAGCCTTGAGTCAGTGACGTCATAACAACTCGTCCGGCATAAATTCAATCAGTGGCTTGCCGCTGCGCGGACTGGGGCGCACCAGGGCGCGCACGCCGTAGACATCGGCAATGATTTCGGGTGTCAGCACCTCGGAGGGCGTGCCCTCTGCAACGAGCACACCGTCTTTGAGCAGGTACAGACGATCGCAGTAATGCGCGGCCAGGGGCAGCTCGTGCAGTGCCGCCAATGCCGTCAAGCCCAGGCTGCGGATCAGGTTCATCAGCTCGAACTGGTGGCGAACATCGAGATGGTTGGTGGGCTCATCCAGCACCAGCAGCGGTGCCTGCTGGGCCAGCGCGCGGGCCATGAGCACACGCTGCTTTTCGCCACCGGAAAGGGTGGAAAACATTCGCTCGGACAGGTATTTCGCGTCCACCCGTTCCAGCGCCTGTGCGACGATATGAAAGTCCTCCGCGCTATCGCGGGCAAAAGGCGACTGGTGGGGGGTGCGACCCATCAGCACTACATCGCGCACCAGTAACTCGAACTCACTGGTATTTTCCTGCGCCAGTACGGCCATGGCACGGGCGTTGTCGCGGGCACTGCTGCGCCAGACATCGCTACCACTCACTTCCACGCTGCCACTGGCGGGCTTGAGGATGCGGTAAATCATGCGCAGCAGCGTGGATTTTCCGCTGCCGTTGGGGCCTAGCAGGCCGACCAACTCGCCTTGTGCCACATGCAGGCTGACGTCGCGCAAGATGTGGGCTGCAGCGGCCTGCCAGCATAAGTGACTGGCCTGCAGATGTGCGCTTGGCAAGGTCTCGCTCATGCCACCAACCTTTCGCGAGCGTTCTTGCGGCACAGCATCCAGACAAAGAAGGGGCCGCCCAGCAGCGAGGTGATGACGCCCACTGGCACCTCCGCCGGGGCAAAGGTGATGCGCGAAAACACGTCTACCCAGACCAGAAAAATGGCACCTGTCAGCGCAGCCACAGGCAGCACGCTGCGGTGCTCGGCACCCACCAGCATGCGCGTGACATGGGGCACGATCAGGCCCACAAAGCCGATCGGTCCGGTCAAGGCCACGAGCACGCCGGTGACCAGCGAGACCAGCACAAACAGCCAGCGCCTTGTGCGCGTGGTGTCCACCCCCAGCGTTGCAGCACTCTCCTCGCCCGACAGCAAGGCGTTGAGCGAGCGTGCCTGCGTCAGCAGCAAAGCAGCGCCGATCACCAGCAGTGCTGCCGGCAGGCCCAGCTCATCCCAGCGCGTGCCGGCCAGACTGCCCAGCGTCCAGGTCAGCACCGAGTTGGCCAGCTCGCGCTGATCTGCGGTGAGCACGATGAGGCTGGTGATACCGCCCAGGCAATAGGCAATCGCCACACCACCCAGAATCAGGCGCGAGGCCTGCAAGCGCCCATTGGCATAGGCCAGAAAATACACAGCCATGCAGGCGGCCAACGCGCCACCAAATGCGCCCAGCGGCAGGGCCAGCTCGCCCGCAAACGCCAGAGAACCAAATGCAATCACGCTGACCGCACCCACCGATGCGCCAGACGACACGCCCAGCAAATACGGATCGGCCAGCGGGTTGCGCACCATGGCCTGCATAGCAACTCCCACCAGTGCCAGGCCCGCGCCGACGAGGGCCGCAAGCAGCACACGCGGCATGCGCACACGCCAGACGATTTGAAATTGGGCCGATGTCCAGTCGCCAGGCTGCAAATCCAGCCCCAGGCGCACGCCGATCTCATGCGCCGTGATCAACCAGGCCTGTTGCGACGAAATACGCACGGGTCCCAGCGTAATGGCCAAGGTGAGCGACACCAGCAGCAAGGCCAGCAGGGCCGCCAGCCACAGCGACAGACGGCGGCGCTGCAGTGCAAAGGCCAAGGTGGAGGATGTGCTCATGGCCGTGGAATGTGCGCGGGGTGCAAGGCGTGTGCCAGCCTGCGCGTGGCTTCCACATTGCGCGGGCCAGGCGTGGCCTCGGAGAAGTCCATCAGCACGAATTTCTGCTCGCGGATGGCTTTTAGCTGAGACAGTTCAGGCTTGGCTAAAAGAAACTGGCGCTTGCCGTCAGCAGTGGGCCTGTCGTTGTCGACGATGACAATCCAGTCCGGGTCGCGCGCAATCACATCTTCCCAGTTGCCACGCATCCAGCTGCTGTTCAGATCGTCAAAAATATTGCTGCCCCCCGCCGCTTCGATCATGGCATGCGGCATGGCGTAGCGGCCCGTGGTCACGGGAATATCAGTGCCGCTGTCAAACACAAACACCCTGGGTTTATCCACCTGGTCTTTGAGCGCATCGGTGATGCGCTGCAGCTCGGCGCGCTGGCCTCTGACCAAGGCTCCGGCCCTCGCTTCGATATCAAAAATACGACCCAGATTAAGCAGGTCGCTGAATGTGTCCTCCAGTGACACGCGCTCTCGTGCAACCTGGCGGATGCAGGATTCGCTGAGCACATAGCTGGCAATACCCAGCTCTTGCAAGCTGGCGGGCGTGATCTGGCCTTGCCTGAAGCCGTAGGACCAGCCGCTGAAGACAAAATCGGGCTCGGCATTAAGCAAGGTCTCAAGGTTCATGCCCTGGCTGGACAGGTCTGGCACTTGGGCCAGCAGCGGCTGCATGGCTTTGGGCAGGCGCTGGATATCGCGCAAACCACCGTAGCCAACGAGTCGATCCTGCAGGCCGAGTGCCAGAAACATCTCCAGCAGATTGATGCCGTGAACCACGGCGCGCTGCGGCACCTTGTCGTAGACCACGGGCCGACCGCAGACCTCGATGGAGAGCGGCGCACGTGCCGCCTTGCCTGGCATAACCGAGGTGTCTTCGGTGCGATGGTCGGAGCAGGCGGAAAGCGTCAAAGCCAGCGCCAGACTGGCCATCGTCATGAGAGCAGAACGCTTCAGGCAGCAAGAAACCAGGAGCTGCTTGCGCATATATCTATTGGATTTCATGGCATTTTATGTCTGAATTCAAGTAAATACATACGCTAGTCGCTACTGTTTTTAAACTTCTGAAGAACGCGTTTTAGAACGCGAACTCTGCCGTCAGATCCACTCGGCGACCTTCACCCGGATAGGCCTGAGCCGCCCTGGCACTGGAGACTGCCGAGTAGGTGTAGAGCTTGTCGGTGAGATTGCGCACAGACAGGCGGTAGGTGCTGCGTGCCTGAGGGCGCCAGCTCAAAGCGGCATCCCAGACGGTGTAGCCGCCGCTGAGAGCGGTGTTGGCGTTGTCGGCAAAGCGGCTGCCCACGGCGCGCGCGCCCAGCGATGCCTGCCAGCGACCGATGCTGCTATGCATGGTGTAGTGGGCCCACAGATTGGCGGTGTTGCGCGCCACATTGCTGGGGCGATTGCCCGATCGGTCGGCACCGCCGGCCTCGATCAACTGGTCGTATTTGGCATCGACAAAGGCGTAGTTGCCTTCCACGCGCCAGCTGGGCGAGAGGCGCATCACCGCACTCAGCTCCAGTCCCTGGGAATGCTGCTTGCCGCCTTGCACAGACAGCAGGGCGTTGTTCGGGTCGCGGGTGATGATGTCTTTTTTCTCGATGCGATAGGCGGCAGCCGTCCATTCGCCCTGGCCCTGGGCGAACTGCTGCTTCAGGCCGATTTCGATCTGGCGCGCCGTGGTCAGCTTGAAATCCCGATTGGCGAGGTTCAGGGTCAGGATGTTGGTGACCGGGTCATGGCCTTGCGAGACCTGGCCATACAGGCTGGTCTGTGCGTTGAGCTTGTGCGTCAGGCCCAGGCGCCAGGCGGTGCCACCCAGGCTTTTGTCAAACGTGCCGCTGCCGACCAGATCCTTGCGGTCAAAGTCCGTCAGATCGCGGCGAATGCCGGCCAACAACAGCCATTTGTCGCTGAGCGTCCAGGCGTCCTCGACATAGAAGTCATGCGTGGTGGCCTGCGTGCGATAGTTGGGCAGCATGTCTGAGGTATTGGGCCAGTAGCTCAGCGAGGACTCACTCACACCAATGATCGTGCTGCCGGCGTAGTCGTTGCGCGCAAAGTTGAACCGGGCGCGACTCACCTCCCAGCCCGCGACCAGCTTGTGTGCGCCGGCCTGCAGGGTGGTCTCCAGGCGGTTGCCGGTCTGCTCCAGATCATGGGCCAGCTCCAGATAATCCCCCAACGTGACTTGCTGCTTGCTGGGGTTGTAGCTATAGGCTTCGATATTGCGCCAGTAACGGTCAGCCTTGAAGTGGTAGAGCTCGTTGCTCACGCTCAGCCAGTCGTTGACTTGGTACTGGGCGCGGGCGCGCACGCGCTTGTCCTTGATGCGGATATCGCTGTCAGAGGTGTTGAAGTTGCGGCCCAGCAACTCGGGCACGATGGCTCCATTGACGGTGGGCGTGCCAAAGTAGCGCGTGGGCTTTTCATCACTGATATCTGCCAGCAGCTCCATGCGCAGCGCGGCCGTGGGCTGCCAGCGCAGCGTGCTCATCAGTTTGCTGCCGCTGGCGCGGCTCATGTCGTGCTCGCCGTTGGTGTAGTGGCCGTAAGCGTCAACCCGGTAGCTCAGGGTGTCGCTGAGCGCGCCGCCCATGCCCAGTCCCAGTTTGGCCGAACCATGCGAGCCGGCACCGACCAGCACGTCGCGAACCGTCTCGCGCGTGGGCTGCTTGCGCACCACATTGGCGGTGGCCCCCACAGTTCCAGAGCCATAAACGATGGAGGCCGGGCCGCGCAGCACTTCCACACGCTCATAGCCCCAGCTATTGGCAGGGTAAGGCGTGGTGGAAGACGCGACACCCAGGCGCACACCGTCTTCAGCAATGCCCACGGAGTTGGTGCCCGTGAAGCCGCGCGTGCTAAAGGACAGGCTGCTGTAGCTGGTCGCAGACAGGGGCGTCATGCCCACGGTGCGGCCAATGATGTCGGCCATGCGGCTGTCGCCGCGCTCCTGCCAGGTCTGTTCATTCACATGATCCAGACTGGCTGGCAAATCAAGCGTGGCAATGCCGGTGCGGCTGCCAGAGACCGTGGGCAACGAAAGGCCCTGGCCTCCTTCGGCAGTGTCAATGACTTGAACGGTTGGAAGTTGCGCCGCAGGTGCAACGCTAGCAGCACGGGTGGCTGAAGCTTGCGTGGGCTGGGCCACGGGTTCTGCGGCCAGGGCCAGTGCAGCGGGGACCAGGCCGATCAGTGCGGCAGGCAAGGTGAGGTGATTCATTCGTGTCAGTCGATGCTGACCGCCTGCTGGTGACGAGATCATGCCAAGGGCATGGGCTCGCGTTGAACGAACCTGCCGCAGGCTTGTTGCCGTCACGCTGCTCCCCGCAGACGGTCGTTGCAAATGCTGGCAGCAGGGTTGGACCCGGCAACGCGCAGCGCTTTACAGGCCGGTATCCGGGCTGGCAGATGGCTTGGTGCCTGCCGACTCGCCTTCCCGATGTTTCCGCGCGCCTCATATAAGAGAAGAGGCCACGTAAAACATCAGTGACTGGCTCTTGCGCTGCAAAAGCCGTGAGTCGGTTTGATCTGCTTACCGTTGCGGGGGCAGCCAGGGCTTTACACCCTGTTCCCGTTTAACCCGGGACTTAGCCCGAGCACCTGTAACATGAAATTGAAGCGGGAGCACCGAACGCATTCAATACGTCGGAAATTCTTCTTCAAATCGCCGCGCAGTATATCGTAGCAACGCCCCGATGTAGGAGCTGGCTTTCAGCGCCTGTGCATCAGCAGCTTCATCAAGCAAGCGGTAGGAAAAGTGGAACGCATCTAAGCGCCCATTCAAGGTGCAGTGGCAAAAGCAGCCGCCTTCTTCCGTTCATTTCATCAGCAACTCTGCCCATTCGAAGAAGCCTGAATTGAGCAGTGATGGCATTCATCGCCAGAATTTTCTAAATTCATAGCAAAATTGCTATACAATACGCATCTTCTAGGGGAGTCGCCAAGTTGGTTAAGGCACTGGATTTTGATTCCAGCATGCGAAGGTTCGAGTCCTTCTTCCCCTGCCAGAACATCTAAAAGCCTTGATTGCTCACGCAATCAAGGCTTTTTGCTTTCGCAGCCCGTATGCGTTTCTGCGATGCAAGGGCCAATCGACGCCTCGCCTCAGGGCAAACGCTCACCATCGCCCCAACACCCTTGGAATTTGCCTATCAAGGGGCAATGCTTTATAATCCTCAGGTTTGCTGCATGGAACTTGCCTCATGCAGCATCAACGGCAGATCTCACGTTGCCTCATGCTCGGCTCCGTATAGCCTGAGTGTTTCTCTTCGGCAAGAAGCAAAGCCACCCTCAAGCGGCTGGCTCACTTGATCCAAGCTCACTCAAGCAGGATCTTTTTCATTTTTTCAGTGGATGGCATGGCCCATGTCTGGGTTTGCGCCACCGCTGACACGATATGCACAAAGAACAAATTACAGAGCGTGTCGGCAACTACATTGTGACTGCCCTCACCAACATCACCCACTCCGGCAAGGTAGCTGCAGCGGTTTCCATCCGCCGTGGCGAATATGACCGGATTTTCAGCTTCATTCGACAGTTTGATACACCGGATATGGCCAGCAAATATGCACTCGCCGAAGGGCGTTGCATGGTGCTGGAAAACCAGTTGAACTGAGTCTTTCTAAAAAGGAATTGTTTTGGCCAAAGAAGAATTGATTGAGATGCAAGGCAGAGTCGACGAAGTGTTGCCCGATGCCCGTTTTCGTGTAACGCTGGATAACGGCCACCAGTTGATCGCCTACTCCGGCGGCAAGATGCGCAAGCACCGCATTCGCGTGCTGGCCGGTGACAAGGTCACTCTGGAAATGTCGCCCTACGATCTGAACAAAGGTCGCCTGACTTTCCGTCACATCGAGCGTTCGGGCAGCGGCCCTGCGCCTCAAGGTCAGCAGCGCAAGCGCTAATCAACGAGCAAGCGATTTGGTGGAGGCTCTGGCCACCAACTCCGGCATGGGGGCTTGCGCCACCTGCCGGACGCTGACACCCCTGAGGTGCTCAGCCAGCAGGTCAATCGCCAGACGAGCGACCTGATCCAGATGCAAATTCACGGCTGTCAGCGCGGGCTCGCAAGTCCGCGCTCGCATTCCGTCGTAGCGGGTGGCAATTTTGATGTCATGAGGCACTCTCAAGCCGATTTGATGTACATGCTGCATCACACCGACGGCAAGCACATCGACCAAGACCAGTAATGCGTCAATCTGCGGATAACTCGCCAGCAGTTGGCGGGCCGCATCGCGGCCGCCAGCTTCGCCCAGGGCATCATCCACGCGCAGCACCCTGTACTCCATCCTCATGAGATGGGCCATGCGCTGATAGGCCGCTTCCGCCTGCGCATAAGAGTCACGCTCGGCCGCCCCCAGAATCATGGCGATTTGCCGTGCGCCTTGCGCCTGCAAGTGCTCCAGCAATAGCTGCACCGAATCGCCAGGGCGCAAATCTACATAGGGAACGGTATTGAAGCCGTGGCCTCCGGGCTTGCCAATGGAGACGACGGGCAAGCCACGTACCGTCAGATCCATGAGCAGCTTGTCATTGGCCGCCGGCTCAATCAGCAGCACGCCATCCACACTCATGAAGTCCAGCGAACGCTGACCTGACTCCAGCGGAGGCACCAGCACCATGGCCATGCCCTGCTCCAGCGCGCAGCCCGCAGCAACAGATGCCACCTCCATCATGAAGCCCAGACGCGACGGGCCACCAGCGACTGCGTACGGCATGGAAGACATCAGCGCAACCATGCGCGACGCTTCTCCATGCCGCGACTGCGTCAGGCGCCCGGGCTGCCAGCCAAGTACCTTGGTCACGTCAGCCATTGTTGTACCGGGCATAAAAATGTCTCCTTCACTTCTATTTGTTGAACACTTTGCAGCGCCAGATCCGCTATCAACAAAATAGCTGCTTGCGCTGGTTTCATCTTCTTTTAATGCATCAAGCACTCAAGAATTCAATGATAGAAATCGCAAGCCGCTCACATTTTTGAGAGCTTCGTCACCCACTACCCTGCAGCCTTGATGAGTATTGCGATTGCTGCTCATGAATTGATACAGCATCTTTGGCGCATTGGGCTTAAGCTCGCAGCATTTTGAACCTCTGTGCATGGCGTGACTTGCCTGCTGCGCTGCACCACTCTCCATGAAACGAATCCTTGCCCTCGCCTCTATTTGCCTGCCCATTGCGCTGATCGCCACGCCACTCACCAGCCAGGCGCACGATCATCGGCATCACCACCATCACAAGCGCGAACACAAAGAAGAGTATTGGGATGGTCAGTGCAAGGTGGAGCGCAAGTGGAAGAGCAATGGCGAATACAAGGAAAAGCGCAAGTGCAAAAACCGCTCCCACCACCACGCGCCTCACCCTGTTTATATGGCACCGCCCCAGCCCGTATATGTCACACCCCAGCCACAGGGGCTGGTGATTGACTCGCGCATTGTGCTCAGACCCTGAAGGCGCTCTTATTCATCCAGCAGATTCAACGCTTCGGCAGCAATTAGGTCCCAGACCAAGTGCGCGACGGGTGATAGCTCGCGCTGCTGGCGCTTGACCAGCATGATGCTGCGCTGGACCTTGGGTACCAACCGGCGGCTGAGCAGCACGGCGCTACCCGCTGATTTGGACGATGTCGCTGCCTGCTTGCCCCAGCCCACAGGAATAGCCAGCCGTGGCACCACGCTCAAACCCAACCCTTGCTGCACCATGCTGTAGATCGTGGCTGTATGCCCCACATCCTGCACCACCGAGGCGACGGCCCCATGCGCCTGCAGCGCAGCATCAATCAGGCGACGGCTGCCAGAAGCATGGTCGAGCAGCACCAGCGACTCACCCGCCAGATCTGACCAGTGCACCTCTTTCTTGCGCGCCAGCCGATGCGATGAGAGGCAGACCAGACAAAAAGGCTCAGCCACAATGGTCTGCGCATCCAGGTCCTGCTTTTCTGACGGGTCAATCACCACGCCGAAATCCACTTCGCCGCTGCGCACGCTGAGCAAGACATCGCTTTGAATACGGTCCAGCAATTGGATGTTGACGTCCGGCATCTGCTGCTTGCCACGCGCAATGCACTGCGGCAGCAGATGGGCCGACAAGGTGGGACTACTGGCCACTTTGACCCGCCCCTTGCGCTGCGTGGCCAGCCCCTGCACTTCCTGCAAGCAGGCATCCAGATCTTCAAGTACACGCGAAACACTGCCCAGCAGCAAACGGCCCGCCTCAGTCAACTCCACCTCGCGCGTAGTGCGGTGCAGCAGTTGCAGGCCCATAGCCTGCTCCAGATCCGTGACATTGCGACTCACCGCCGGTTGCGTCAGGGCCAGCGCATCCGCCGCACGACTGAAGCTGCTGCTTTCAGCCACGGCCACAAAAACACGCAATTGACGCAGACTTACATTCATATCAAAAAATTATAGATCTATCGAATAAATCCATTTCTCTTTTGAATGGATTGCGTATCCAATACACAGCCATCACGCACCCCATCGGTGCTTTGCATGAATGGTCAGAGTTCGAAATATGTCGCGCCCTCGCTTTATCCCCGATAACTTCACGCTGGCATTGATTGTCACCGTCATCATCGCCAGCTTTTTACCCGCCTCCGGCAAGATAGCCGAGTATGTAGAACTGGCCACCACGGCCATTGTCAGCCTGCTGTTCTTTCTGCACGGCGCCAAGCTTTCTCGCCAGGCGATTCTGGCGGGCATAGGGCACTGGCGGCTGCATCTGTGCATCTTCATCGCCACCTTTGTCATGTTCCCGGTTCTGGGTCTGGCGCTGCGCCCGCTACTCTCGCCTTTGGTCACTACCGAGATGTATATCGGCGTCATCTTCCTCTGCACCCTGCCCGCCACGGTGCAATCCGCCATTGCCTTCACATCCATGGCGCGCGGCAATGTGCCCGCGGCAGTCTGCAGTGCCTCGGCCTCGACCTTGCTGGGCATTCTGGTAACGCCCATTCTGGTCAGCTTGCTGCTCAATAAAAATGCCGAAGGCGGCGATGCATTGCACGCCGTTGGCAAGATTGCGATGACGCTGCTACTGCCCTTTGTCGTTGGCCACTTGCTGCGCCCCTTGATTGGCGGTTTTTTGCAGCACCGCGCATCTGTCATCAAGCTGGTAGATCAGGGCTCGATTCTGTTTGTGGTCTACGCCGCATTCAGTGCAGCCGTCATTAGCGGCTTGTGGAAGCAGACTCCCATCCCTTCGCTCATCGGCCTGACTGTGCTGTGCTGCATCTTGCTGGCCGTTGTGCTCGTCGTCACGACCTGGAGTGCACGTCGCCTTGGCTTTAACAAAGAAGATGAGATCACGCTGGTATTTTGCGGCTCCAAAAAGAGCATGGTCAGTGGCATCCCCATGGCGAACGTGCTATTCCCCGCCGCGTCTGTCGGCGCGATTGTGCTGCCGCTGATGCTTTTCCACCAGATCCAGCTGATGGTCTGTGCCGCGCTGGCCCAGCGCTATGCCCAGCGGCCGCAAAGCACCGAAGAAAGCACTGAGGAAACAGCCATTGGCGCTTGAAGTGCCGCACACGTAATCCAGACAAAAAAGGGGCGCTAGTGGCGCCCCTTTTTTTGTTGAGAACGCACTGCCTCAAGCAAACGCCGTCAGCGCATGCTGCTTGTACAGCCACTCTTGCGCTTGCACATTCATCGCTACCGTCACAACAACCTGAAGGCTGGGCACTCGGGGTTATAACTATGATTTTGAGTAAATGCAAAGTGGCATTGGAGACGGTGCGCGGTGAGTACAACATTGCCGAACTGGCTCAGCAATATGAATCACCTCTTCCCGAATGCTGATTAAAAACAACTACTTCAGGCACGGGCTACCGATGTATTGGCGTAGCCCCACCGCTGTAGCCCATGTCGTGAACTTGAAGGGCATGCACAGCATGGGTTGACCAGCTCGCCCTGAGGAAGGATTTTTGCAGTTTTTCCTGGATCTTATGCAAGAGGTTATTGCCTGCTGTGGCAGGCCTGCGATATTCAATACCGATCAAGGCAGGCAGTACGCTGCAGCTATTTTTAAGAGATCACGCTCCTCAGCCATCTCAAGCGCTTCAACGCCCTGGTAATTTAGGCATCACTTCAAAGAAAATACACAAACAAAAACGCCCTGCAAAAAATTGCAGGGCGTTTTAAATTTGGGGTGGCTGATGGGGCTCGAACCCACGACAACAGGAATCACAATCCTGGACTCTACCAACTGAGCTACAGCCACCGTAGAAGTTTTTATTTTACTCCAGTTTTAGCACTCTTAAATCAAATTTAAGAGCAATAAACACTGATGTTTAAATGATCTAAAGCATTTTGCTTTGCAAGTGCACTTTAAAAAATCTGGGGTGGCTGATGGGGCTCGAACCCACGACAACAGGAATCACAATCCTGGACTCTACCAACTGAGCTACAGCCACCGTAGAAGCATCTATTGTAATGCAGAAATCAGGTCCGAAATAATTCAAACCTGATTTATCTGCCTTACTGCGGACGCGGCACCTTGATCTGAACCTTGAAGTCTTTTTTCAACTGTTCATAGTAGGCCATGACTTCCGCCATGGAAGCCCACTGTGTGAACTGTGACTTCTGCTGCTCGATCACCTGAGCATCTTGGGCTGGGCGCTCGGCAATGCGATTGATCTTGATGACGGCATAGCCAGCATTACCCAAATCAACACCCTCCCACGCAGGCAATGCATTGGTTGGGGCGCGCAGCGCTGCATCCAGCACTTCACGGGGCAGGTCCTTTGCCTGATCGCGACCCACTTCCACTGCAGCAGGAAGTTGAGCCGCTTCAGGCTTGGCCTTCCACTCGGCCATCTTGGCCTTGGCATCCTGCTTAGCCAGTTCTGCAGACTGATGAACCACATAGAGTTGCTTGAGCTTCTCACCCACTTCATCCATAGATTGGGTATGCGCAGGGGAATAACTCAGCACACGCCCGGCCACCAGAGTGCTTGGAGCCAGCTCTACAGCATCAGTATTGCGCTTGTTTTCCAGTGAGTCAGCAGAGAACAATGCCTCCAGGAAACGTTTGTTTGCCAAGGGTCCTTGTGCACCTGGCGCAGGCTCGCGCGTCACATTCTCTGCCTTGTGAATGGTCAGCTTGAATTTTTCAGCCACAGGCTTGAGGCTGTCAGACTGCTCATAGACACCATTGGTGAAGGCTTCAGCAGCTTCGGCAAACTTGCGCTGTGCCTGCTGCTGCGTGAGATCTGCCTCCAGCTTGGGACGCATTTCTTCAAACGATGGCACCTTGGGTTGCTTGATGCCTGTCAGCTTGATGATGTGAAAGCCAAAATCAGACTCAATCACATCGCTGATTTCGCCTTCCTTCATCTTGAAAACGGCTTCCTCAAACGGCTTGACCATCGCGTCGCGACCAAAGTAGCCCAGATCACCGCCATTGGCTGCCGAGCCAGGATCCTGCGAGTTGGCCTTTGCAAGCTGTGCAAAGCTCTTGGGATCTTTACGCACTTCGGCCAGCAATTCTGAAGCCTTGGCTTTGGCTTTTTCACGCTCAGCAGCAGGCATATCCTTGCTGGCATTGATCAAGATGTGGCTGGCTCGGCGTTCTTCCGGGCCGGCCAGACGCGCTGCATTTTCTTTGTAATAGGTGCGCAGATCGTCTTCGCTGAGCACAATGCCTTGCTGCACTGCAGCCAGATCCAGCTGCAGGTATTCCACAGTGGCTGCTTCTACTTGCTTGAACTGGCTTGTGTGTGCGTCGTAGAACGCCTTGAGTTCAGCTTCGGTAGGCTGCACCTTGCTCGCATAGGCGGCAGCATCAAAGCTCGCAACCTGAATTTCGCGACGCTGATACAGCGCATTCATCGCTTGCTGAAGCTGCGCACTCGTCGTAAAGCTGGTCGACGTCACACCGCCCAGCACCTGGTTGAGAGCCAGTTCACGGCGCAGGTTCGCCTCAAAGCCTTCAGGGGTCATGCCTTGCGATCCCACCAAGGCCTTATAGGCTTCTGCATCGAGAGAGCCATCGGGCTTTTGCAAAGCGGCAATCGCAGGAATCTCACGCAAGGTACGCACCAATTGCGCATCCGGTGTGGTCAAGTGCATCTTGTTGGCAGCAGCCGCCAGCACGCGATCGCGTACCAGTTTCTCCAGCGTCGCATAGCGCGCCTCTGGCGAATCAAGCAACTTGGCATCCATGGTCGGATTCTGCGCACGCAGTCGATCACTTTCAGCCCGGTGAGCGTTGTCCCAATCTTGCTGGGTAATGTCATGACCATCCACACGAGCCACAGCCTGGCTGGATTCGGTGAAGTAGTTCTGATTGACCCCGACAAAAATGAAAGAGGGAATAATCAGCAAGAACAACAAGATCATGATGAACTTGGAATGCTTGCGGATGGATTCGAACATGGTCAATCTTTCTGCGGCAGCAAAAATAAAGGCGAACTTGCGTTCGCCTCATTAACAATGGTGAAAGCCGTGCGACCCGAGTGCGCCACTGACCGGGCCTCTACAGGGCATTGAAGCACTACAGAACTGCCATCCAACCTCCACCAACAGGGTTAGGCTAATCTCACTCATTCTAACTGCGCACTTTTCAATTGCTGCAGTCGCGCAAGCGCATCGTGCACAGAAATACCCTCAACCAGCCCCCGAGGGCATGAATGCAAGTGCCAAACGCAAAAAGGCTTAAAAACGCTAAGCCTTTTTGCCCTTTAGTGGTCGGTCCTGAAGGTCTCGAAACGTCACCCTGTTCCTTGCAAAAAATTATAAGATTTTTACAAATCAACACCTTAAGCAGAACTCCACCCCCACTCACCCACTCGGTGCAAATTTGCCCCCTTGGAGGATGTAGCAGTCTCTAGCTGGTGATTTCGCGCACGCGCGCATCATCACAAGGGTAGATGCCGTGCATGCGCCTGTTGAACCAGACGCCGGAAATCACCAAGCAAACAAGGTATGGGTGAACAGCACAAACTGCGCACACTGGGTAAACAGATCCTCTGGGCATCAACAGCAAACCATCTTGCAAGAAGCCCACCCCGATCGTCACAAACGGGAGAATCGTATGAAGCGCTTCCAACCGATGCTTGCAACCGCCGGCCTCCTCGGCCTTATCAGCCCATTGCTTGGCAACGCCGCCATGGCCCAGGTGAACTCCAGCTACAGCACACTTGGCGCGCCCACGAGCAGCTACAGCGGCCAGATCACCGGCAATGGTGTCGTGCAATACGGGCTGGATACTCGGCCGCACCAGCAACTGACCGTCCAACTCAACACCAACAACCCCAGCAGCCGCATCAATGTGGTTAAGGACGGCTCTGCAAAACCGCTGTGCCAAAGCTCCGCCTCCCAAAACACCTGCAGCTTTCGCACAGAGCCAGATGCGAACTACCGAGTGCTTGTCAGCCTGACGCCCGAGGCCGCCCAGCGCGGCGAAAGCGCACGCTTTACGCTCACCGTCGCGCAAGGCATTTGACATGCAACGCAGATGCCAGCACCTGATCGTATAAGCAAGAAACCACACCAACCATCCCCCGACAGTGGTACATGGCGTCCAAACAATCTGTTTTCGATAGCTGTCAGCGCTTATTTTATAAGGGCTAGAGTCTGTTTTCATGCTATGCCTTCCTCGCTGAACAAGGCAGTGCTAACCAGTTCGCTTGCTTTTCAGGCCATGGGTTGTGAAGGCGGGCTTTGTCCGGACGAGTCAGGCAGTGATAAAAACGAAGCTGCCCCCAAAGTTGCACCATCCGCATCTGCGCAAACGGTCCTATTTTGATAGCATGAAGCGATTTACAGACAAGGGATGGAGGCTGATTTTACTTAAGATGGTGGGTTCTAATGCTCATTAAAACCCGCAAAAATGCGCGCAATGAGGTGTTGCATTCGCTACGCCTGGGTGCGACCAGGGACTCAGCAATCGCTTTATTTCATCGCATAAGGAGGCTGGAAATGTTCAAGCACATTCCTATTCCTACATGTCGCATCCCAGAGGATCATATGGCCGCTTGTGAAACAGGTGCGGGTGCGTCTGATACCACTCTTTCATTGCCTGCATAGGCGTGCTGCTCTTGAGCGCTGACTGCGGCAACTGGTGGTTGTACAGGGCCACATAACGCAGCAAGGTCTGCGCCATATCCTCGCGGCTGTTGAATCGGTGGGTCTTGAGCACATCGGCAATACGGCCGTTGAACCTCTCCACCATGCCGTTGGTCCTCGGGGTCCTGGGCTTGGTCAGCCGGTGCTCTATGCCAAACTCCCGGCACAGCTGATCGAACTCATGGTTGCCGCTGGGCTCGCGCTCCCTGCTGGCAAACAGGCGATCTGTGAATTCCTTGCCGTTGTCGGTCAGCAGCTTGTTGATCTTGATCGGGCAGGCCTTGTGCAATGCCTTCAGAAAGGCCTGTGCGCTAGCGGCCGTCTTGTTGCTCAAGAGTCGCACGAACACCCACCGTGTGGCCCGGTCGATGGCCACGAACAGGTAGCGCCTGCTGCTCTCATCTTGCATCTGGGGCAGGTACTTCACATCCATGTGCACATAGCCTGGCTCATAGCTCTTGAAGGCCTTGTGGGTCACCGCAGACTCCTGGGGCCTGAGGGCGTTGAGGTTGCCCGCTCCGTGGCGGCGCAGGCACCTGTCCAGGCACGAGCGTGAGACATGGGGGCAAATGAACTCCCGCGTGACCGCCAGCAGGTCATCAAGAGGCAACAGCAAGGTACGCCGCAAGTGGACCACCACACTCTCTTGTGCTGGCGTAAGAACGGTCTGCAGGCGGTGCGCCGTGTGCGAGCGGTCGCCAAAGACAGAGCGCTTCTTCCATTTGTAGACCGTCTGCTCGGTGATGCCAAAGCGTTGGGCCAGTGCACTGGCGGTCTCGCTGCTGGCTGCTATCTCGGCACGTACGGCAGGCGTGGTGCGGGCGTTCTTGTGCAGGGCTATCAGCATGGCTTTGCTCCCGAAGTCGATTGCAAGGACTCTATCAACTCCCGCAGCACGGCCCGCGCCATGAAGAGCGGATAGCGGTTTGATGCAATGCAATCATCTGGGATGCGACACCTACAGACGGATCCAAAATCTCTGAGGCGTGTAGAGCGCTCAGGCATTCAGCTGACCAAGGTGCAAGGTGCCCAAGTGACGGCACTGTACGTGATGCTGGACGACTCCGCCATGATCTATAGCGCCGATGCGTTAATGACATATAACGCGGCGGAGTTCGAGAACGGCACCCGGAAGAACGCCGACAAGGTGCTGCAGCTTGCAGTCGACATCGCCAAAGCCGAAGGCGTGGAATGCAAGACGGGGCGAGTGATGAATATTTCCGTCAACCAGGCGACCGTGCCGCAGGCACAAGACAGCCAGCGCGACCTGATCTACATGGCCTCTCACGGGCGCAAGGGCATCGCCGGCATTCTGCTGGGCAGCGAAACCCAGCGCGTTCTGGTCAACAGCAAAGTACCGGTTCTGCTGCATCGGCCTGTGGTGTAGGGCTGACGAGCGACAGCCTAGTCTCGATGTCTGCGTATGCCAAGTCTTGCTGCATCAGGCGGCGACTTCATGATCACTATAAAGTGTGGAAATCAGTTCAGACAACTGCAACACCCAGGCGCTGGATGGGCTGAACGGCAATGGCCAAGTAGGCTTGGGGGCGCGTTGCATGGGTCTGGAGCGCAAAAAGCTATCACCCAGCCACTGGACCTGTTAAAAAAGCCAAACATCGCTCTTGCCGAAGCAGAATTTTTGGATATCAGCAGACCCGTCTTTGTCATCACGGGAGGCTCAAGTCCATCCCGAGCATCTTGGCAAGGCCAAAAGTGAAAAGCAACACAGCCGTGAGCGCAAGCAAGAAGATGGCAGCCAGCTTGCCGCCCGTGCGTAGCAGCGCGCGCTTATCCATCCGCTTCTTGCCTTGGTCGTAATGCCACTTGATGGCGAAGAACATGCACGCGCCGAATATGAGAACCTTGAACGCAACGAAGACTACGGGGATCCAATCGATCATTTGAAAATTTCCAGCCTGTGACTTGACACCGCCTATCGTGAGGAACACTGCCTCCCAGACGTGATAGACGAAAACATCAGCGACCAATACACAAGGATATGTCCGGCTGAATGTTCAAGGACATACTACTCAAAAGCAATTTCCATACATTGAGACAAATTGTCCCAGTCAATACCCATACAAGGCAAAAATTTGCCACTCTGGCTGCCGCAATTAACCGCGCAGGGCGGACCCCGTTTTCTGCAGATCGCCGATGCGCTTCAGGCGGCAGTGACGGACGGATCGCTGAACCCGGGTGATCGCCTACCTCCTCAGCGCCGGCTGGCAGAACAACTGAATGTCGATCTAACGACGATCACGCGCGCATACGATGAAGCCAGACGCCGCCATTTGCTGGAAGGGCGCGGCGCCCGCGGCACTTATGTCTCGGCGCCGAAAGTCGAATTGACCTCCATCCTCGACCTGAGCATGAATACCCCACCTCCGCCGGATGGCGTGGACTTCGACGACATGTTAAAACAAGGTTTGTCTCAAGTATTGATGCGCACAGATGCTGAATTGCTAATGACTTACCACTTGGGCGGGGGAAGCAACTCTGACCGTAAGGCTGCGGCCCAATGGCTTGAGCCCATGTTTGGCGTTCTGGATTCTGAGCAGGTTGTTGTCTGTCCGGGTGCACAAGCAGCGATAGCCGCTTTGATTCTTGCACTGACGCAGCTTGGCGATGTAATCCTGGCAGAGCCGACCAGTTATCCAGGCTTGCGTGTCGCAGCGACCCAGTTAGGCCGACGCATCATTACGGTGGAAGCAGATAAGCACGGGATGCTTCCCGAGATGCTGAGCCAAGCTTGCCGCCAGCACAAACCGGCGCTGCTCTACCTTAATCCAACATTACAGAACCCAACCGCCATCACCATTCCGCAACGCCGACGCAAGGAACTCGCCAGCATCGCGAAGCGCTGCAATGTACGCATCATTGAGGATGACCCTTATTGGTTGCTTGCCGATGCCCCGCCACCACCTATTGCCACGTTTGCCCCGGAACAGGTGGCCTATATCTCGACTCTGTCGAAATGCCTGACGCCAGGCTTGCGTGTCGCGTTCGTACTCATACGAGACCTGCACGAACGCGAACGTTTTCTGACTGCACTCAGATCCTTTGCGCTGATGACTGCACCCTTGACAGCCGCACTAACCACGCAATGGATCCTTGACGGTTCGGCTGCCAGATTAATGGAGGGCATACGCAAGGAGGCCCGTCTGCGCCACTGGATGGCCAGGGATATTCTGGCGGGTCGATACACCGGCACTGGAGACGGCCTGCATGTATGGCTCGAGCTGCCGGGATATTGGAACTCCTTGCAGCTTGCGCGCGCTGCCGACCGCGAAGGCATCGCCATCACTCCGGCGGAGGCATTCGCTACCGATCATGGATCCAGCAGCGGATCCGTGAATGCGATTCGGATCTCTTTGGGCAGCATGAAAGACCGTGGACGCTTACAGGCAGGTCTTCAACGACTGTCTCATCTGCTTGCGCGTCTACCCGAGACGTTCAGTACTGCTGTGGTTTAGCCTGCCCAGGAAGTGCGTCCATCATTCAGGAGCTCTACCAAATAGCATTCCGGTCGGCACCGTTAGCTTCGTTGCCCGCGATGCCTTGGCCTGCCCCGGCATGCATGACAAGACTGCGCAGTGCCTAAAGAAAAGTCACTGACGAGTATCAAGGACTACCGTTGAACATTTTGTCCCGTTGATTAATCAGTACGCGGCTCATTACTTGATCGACTGCATCCAAGTACTGATCATTCGCAACTTGCCCTCGACCGTTAGGTTTGAGCCATATGCGGCCTCGCTTAGAAACGGATTCAGTGTAGAAATACTGCTCCAAGGGCGTTCCTGTGTACGTCACACTAACCGCAATACGGCGTGACGCGAAGTCCAAATAGAGACAAAAGTCACGCGGCACCCTCCAGCACTCAGACACAGCGTCGGCCAGCCCCGATATGCCGCTCTTCCTGTAAACCTGCAACGCGTCAAAAACCGCTCTCTTTACCTCGCTGGAAACTGTACTGGCAACCTCGCTGGTGTCCTGTGCAATCGCTTTTTCAGACAGGGTGGTAAAACAGATTGAGGCGAGTAAGAACGCAATGGCTTTTGTTTTCATAACATGACACACAAGAAGCAATCCTGATAACTCAATTTTTTATCTGCATTCAATTCTGCAGCTACTCGCCCCCTGAAGTATTTCAGTGAATAAAAAAGCCCGCCCCTCAATCAGCGGTTTTTATGGGGGCATCGGTTTTTAAAAGCAGGATCATTTATCGCATTGCCGAGAGCTGGCAAGGCGATCTGGAGGTGCTGCTTAATGCCCAGCAAAAGACAGTGTTTGGCGAGTGTTGCAAGACCTAAGAGCGTTCGGTGGGCTGGGTGCCGCCACGCAACAGTAGTACCGCATAGCGTGTCTGTATCGACCCGCAGGGGCGTACCCTAATACTCGAACGAGCACCCCACCAGGGCCGCATTGAGGAAGTAGTCAGGCTGCTGACTAGAAAGCCTATTTGAATCAGGACTACAAAGATCCAGTACTTCACATCGAAACAGCTTGTCATGCACCGCGACAAGATGTATTAATACCGACTGTTAGTTGTAGCTCTTGCACTCGAGAGTGCAAGCAATGCTGTTCCATTGCGGTCTTTAATCGAGGAGGTCACGATCAGATGTTCGCGCACAGTGACTACTTGATTCTCATGCCGTCGTTGGCCATGCTGGCTTTGGCGACAATGTTGGTCATTGCTTGGATCATTCAACGTTCCCAGAGCTTCTTACTATGGCAATCTGGCGCATATTCACTGACTGCACTTCCACTTGGAATGCAAAGCCTACTAAGCCTGGAAGTTCTCAATCGCTACGTACTCGTCATTGGCTGTTTCTACTTGCTTGGAGCTTGGTGTCTTGCCAACAGCTGGGCTGAAAGGTGGAAGGTATCTGTTCAACAGAATGCAGCAGTAATTATCGCCATCTTCACGCTAGCGACCCTTCATTACTTCAGCAGTATCGAGCAAAACGTCTGGGCTCGAGTGAGCTCTTTTAGCATCGGCTCTGGCCTCATCTTGCTACTCCCGATCTTGAGAATCAGAGCAAAGAAAATCTCATTTGATTGGCTCGATAGGTCACTGCTATGGCTAAGCATCATCTTCACGGCCTATACCTTCACTCGCCCCATTTTGATATGGCTACTGGGATACTCGGATCTTGGGTCGCTTCCAAAGTCACCATATTGGCTCTTGACGCTAATGAGCGTTCTAAGCTTCTCAATCCTTTTCACCGTGGTGATGATCGCCATTGCCGTCAAAGAGATCATCTGCAAGCTGCGCGAAGAACGCGATCACGATGCATTGACAAAAATTCTGAACCGCCGCGCTTTTCAAGAACATGCCCAGAAGCGCCTTGCTGACAGACGGCTTTATCCAATGGCAGTTCTGAGCTGTGACATGGATCACTTCAAGCGCATTAACGACACTTGGGGCCACGAGCGTGGCGATCAGGTGCTGCAACTTACTTCGGCGACTCTTCAAAAGAATGTCCGGGAGCACGACTTGGTCGCGCGGTTTGGCGGTGAAGAATTTGTGCTTTTATTGATCGACACAACTCTGCCTGATGCAGAGCTAATTGCCCAGCGAATCCAACGCGACCTCGGATCAAGTAATACCGTTCTTCCATCCGGTCCAAAACTCACCATGAGCTTTGGAATTTCATCCGTCGTTAACCCTCTCCAGCTAGAACAAGCCTTAAAAGAAGCCGATCAACTCCTTTATCAAGCAAAAAATGCTGGTCGCGATCGAGTGCATGTATCTGGAATGACCTATCCAGATATCTGGATCGAGGGTACCCACCCGCAAAATGCAGTTGCAGTCTGATCTGCCCCAGCGCCATCGGTCAGCGATAGGCCCGAGGACCTCGGTAAGTGGTAGTCGAGCCAGAATCGAAGTAATCACTTCTGCCCGCCACTGCAGGCTTTTCTCATTCTGGGGGCCCTCCATGCAGAGAGTGACACAGCTTCAGTCCCGCGTACCGGGATAAGGGTAGAGCGATTCTGGTATGCGAAAATTTTGGAACCAAGGAAGTCGCATACCGCTTGGCCGTCATTGCGACAGACCGAACTACAGCAATCGTCACACTCGTCAAATGGGCAGCACAGCACGCTCAAATATAGAAAGGCCAAGCATGAGCAACAAACTTCTATCCGACAAAAAATTGCACGCGACAACGCCGTAAACCTTGGATTTCCCAAAGGTGCACTGCATAGCTCGTGCTTCAGTTGTTATCGCCGTACCGCCGAAAAAATGCCAACCACACGCTAAAGCCACTCGAGTTTGGCAAACGATGCCTAGCGAGGATTGAGCCATGAGCCACCGAGCCCGCGACCAAGGCAACAGCGTGGCAGAGGGCGTGAACCAATCAACCATCCCGCACCCCTCCCCTATGAACTACCCCTTAAAGTTGGACAGTTAAATTACGGGTATTTGGCCTGAGTTCGGTATTGCACCGGGCTCAGACTGTTCAATTTCATCTTGGTTCGATGATGGTTGATGTAGCGCACCAGTTCACCTTGCAGGTACTCAGGGTGCAAAGCATTCTTCCGGTATCCGAGCTTTACAAACATCGCGTACCGAGCCAAACGCGAAGAATTTGAGGAAAGCGATAGCTTCCTCTGGGTGCCAAAGTGGACACCTGCAATTCGCAAATCCAAGTGGGCTACACGACGCTCGCTGAAGATAGCCGGCGTTCAAGTGGAGAGCCTGAAATCCATCAGCCGAGGCGATGCCATTTCAGAATGGATGTCTACTCTCCAACATGGCCGATGGAGTGGAGCCTCGTGAATAGTTTGCCGAAATCCAGTAATTCACTGGCGGTAACTAAACCGCAAGTCCATGAGTCTGGGCGATCGACTTCAAGCACATCGAAAAGTCACGATAACCAGCACTAGCGCGGTAGGCCTTTCAAAAGGCCAAGCCTACTGATCCAGCACGTTAACTGCCCCTACTGCATATTTGCCAAGGCAATACCGGGCAAGCAGGCGCACTACCAAGAAGGCCGCCGCTTTTGGAACCTCTATTTAAAAGCCTGCCAAGCGCAAGAATGTAACCCTACAAGCGCTCCACCGAGCCGGGATGGTGGCAGGCATTGATCATCAACCAACCGAAGCAGGTCAAACCTACTTCAACGCCCCTAACCCGACAGGGGCGTGACGCCAGCGCTGCCGAAGAAGGGACACGCTTGATCTTATTCTGGAAGATTTTCTCTCCAGATTCACATAGCTCTAGCGCAGACTGAATATTCTGCGCAAACGCATCACTGACTCAACGGCATGCATTCCAGAGCGGCTTCATCGCGGCATAGTCAAAAAGACCTTGCGCATCGCCCAGCCTGTGGCGCGGTCCAGTACCCTAACCTTCCACTGGATGCTGGTGGCTGCAATCCTGTTTATGCGTTTCATCATCAAATCCAGTTGTCCGCCCAATTTACATTGATTTCCCGGTCGCAGGACTTTGATGATCGTGTGAAGTGCGGAGAAGTCTTTAGCGAATGGGTGCGCTTCCCGCTCATATTCCCGGGTTAGGCCGCTAACCGTAAGCACTATGTCGGAGACGGGCGCTCCAGGGGCGATCTCCCGCACAAGTAGCGCCTCCAACCTGGCAGCACATTCGCTTCCCTCGGCCTCTGCAGAAAACCTGAGAAACAGCGGCCTCTCGAGCACACCGTTTTCAACGTGAATTACCAGAAGCCGTTGGAAATTGTTTTTGCCTGCCATACCTAACCTCATGAAAAGAGGCACTTTGCTAATCCATGCAAGCTGGTAGACAACGATTTTCGGTTGGTAGAGGCGGCTTTTGGCGGCCTATTCGTGGGTTGCCAGCCCAAAGAAAAAGGGCTTAGATTGCTCTAAGCCCTTTTTCTTTGCTTTTAAAGTGGTGGGTCCTGACGGTCTCGAACCGCCGACCTACTCCGTGTAAAGGAGCCGCTCTACCAACTGAGCTAAGGACCCACTTAAACTTTTTTGTCAGTTCAGAGCATCTTTCAATGCTTTGCCCGGACGGAATTTTGGCACTTTGGCCGCTTTGATTTTGATGGACTCACCAGTACGTGGATTACGACCGGTGCGAGCTGCTCGTTTGCCAACCGCAAATGTTCCAAAACCAACAAGCGATACTGTACCACCTTTTTTCAGTGTTTTCTTCACTGCGTCGATCGTAGAGTCCAGAGCGCGCGCTGCGGCTGCCTTGGAAATATCGGCGTTGTTAGCGATGTGCTCAATCAGTTCGGTTTTATTCACAAGATGCCTCTCGAGAAATCAGTAAATGGAATGTCTCTTCTAGCGCAAACTTTGCACAGCAAGAAACCAGTCGCGATGAAGACAAATTTCAGCGCTTCAGTTTGAGTATTTTTGCACCCATTTTTAACTTGAAGCGGCTGACGTTCTTGATGTCAGTTCACGCTGCGCATTCCAGCGACAGGACCAGATTCTATGCGGTTTTTGAGCCAGTTCTGCCATTCATCACGGCTTTTTTAAACGATAGTTTCGTGTCGGCTTCACCGATTGACAATCAGCCGCAAAGCCTGCAGCCCTGCAACGATCCAGCATCTGTCATCAAATCACACCAAACACCTCTAAAACTACGAAATAGATAGCAAAAAGCGCTTGACAGGCAAGCGCTTTGAGGTAATCAGAATCGAAATTCAGAGTCTGGCTCTGATTTCTGGCAGTGCTTTTTTCAGGTAATAAACCATGGACCATACCGTGAGGACGGCGGCAATCCAGATCAGCCACTGCCCCCAGACGCCTGTATCCATCACGCCAAAGGCTACGCCGTCGTAGAGAAGAAAGGGAATGGCAACCATCTGTGCCATGGTCTTGAGCTTGCCGATCATATGGACCGCAACGCTCTTGCTGGCACCCAGATGCGCCATCCATTCGCGCAACGCAGAGATCGCTATTTCGCGGCCGATGATGATCAACGCGACAAACACGTCGGTGCGCTGCAGATGAACCAGCACCAGCAGGGCTGCGCAGACCAGAAATTTGTCGGCCACCGGGTCAAGAAACGCACCAAAAGCCGATGTCTGATTGAGCTTGCGTGCCAGATAGCCATCAAACCAGTCGGTGGCAGCGAACACAATGAACATGATGGTCGCAATGAGGTTGCGAGTCGGTGTATCCAGCGGCGCATAAAACACCCCGACGATGAGCGGAATCGCCACTATCCGCGTACAGGTCAGCAAGGTTGGGATGGTCAGGAACATGAGCGCCATTGTGTCACGCGCAGCAGCACACAACGGCATATCCCGCTACATGCACTGCTGTCACTCAGTGCAGCGCGCGGTAAATTTCTTCGGCCAATGTGGCAGATATGCCTTCAACCGTCATGAGATCTTCCACACTCGCGTCACCCACGCCACGCACACCACCAAAACGCTGCAACAGACGCGCACGTTTTTTAGGGCCCACGCCCGGAATTTCTTCCAGGCTGCTAGAGCCCGTGCGCACCTTGGCTCGCGCCGCGCGCATGCCGGTGATGGCAAAGCGGTGGGCTTCGTCCCGTATCTGCGCCACCAGCATCAGCGCCGCAGAGTCGTGGCCCAGGTAGACCTTTTCTCGTCCATCGGCAAACACCAGCTCTTCCAGGCCGACCTTGCGGCCCTCGCCTTTTTCCACGCCCACGATGCGCGACAGATCAAGCCCCAGCTCGGTAAACACTTCGCGCGCCATGCTGACCTGGCCCTTGCCGCCATCGACCAGCACCAGGTCCGGCAGGTGTGGTTGCTTGCCTGAGAGCTCGGCACCACCCGCTTCGCGCTGAGCATCGGCCACCGGCTTGTAGCGGCGCGTCAACACCTGGCGCATGGCTGCATAGTCGTCGCCGCCGGTAATGCCTTCGATATTGAATCGGCGGTAGTCGCTACTCTGCATCTTGTGGTGATGAAACACCACGCAGGAAGCCTTGGTGCTTTCGCCGCTGGTGTGCGAGATGTCAAAGCACTCAATGGTCAAGGTATCCAGATTCTCAACAGGCAGATCCAGTGCTTCAACCAGTGCGCGCGTGCGGGCCTGTTGCGAGCCTTCCTCGGCCAGCAAACGCGCCAGCTGAATATCCGCATTTTTTTGCGCCATCTCCAGCCAGATACGACGCTGCTCGCGCGGCTGCTGCACCACCGTGATGCGGACACCGGTCTGCTCAGTCAGCAGTCCAATCAGCTTTTTCTCTACGAAGTGGCTGACGATCAGGGTGGGCGGCACGGCAACATCTACATAGTGCTGCGCAATAAAGGCTTCCAGCACCAGCTCTTCCACAGGACGCTCTTGCACGGCGACATCAGCCTCTTCTTCGCTGAAGTAGACCGAGGTGGCATCACCCAGATTGACGGGAAAGTAAGGCCGATCGCCCAGATGCCGCCCGCCCCGCACCATGGCAAGGTTGACGCAGGCACGACCGCCCTGGACCTTCACCGCGAGAATATCCACATCCTTATCGTCTGCTGTTTCAATCACCTGCTGATGCAGCACGCGCGATAGCGCTGTGATCTGGTTGCGCACTTCGGCGGCCTGCTCAAACTCCAGCTGGTCGGAGTGGGCCATCATGCGCACTTCCAGCTGCTTGAGCAGTTCGCTGGTTTCGCCGCGCAGCATGGCTTCGGCATTGCGCACATCGAGCGCATAGGCCTCGGGCGAGATCAAATCCACGCAGGGGCCGCTGCAGCGCTTGATTTGATAAAGCAGGCAAGGCCGCGTGCGGTTGGCATAAACCGTGTCTTCGCAGGTACGCAGGCGAAAGACTTTTTGCAGCAGCTGAATGCTTTCTTTGACCGCCCATGCACTGGGATAAGGGCCAAAGTAGCGGTGTTTTTTGTCCACTGCACCGCGGTAGTAGGCGATGCGGGGGAACTCCTGAAACGCCGGCTCGCCCTCCTTGCCATCCCGATGCGCGACACCGGTGATCTTGAGATAGGGATAGCTTTTGTCATCCCTGAACAAGATGTTGTACTTGGGGTGCAGCGTCTTGATGAGGTTGTTTTCCAGCAGCAGCGCTTCGGCCTCAGAGCGCACCACCGTGGTCTCCATGCGCACGATCTTGCTGACCATATGGCCAATGCGCGTGCCGCCATGGTCTTTCTGGAAATAGCTGGAGACGCGGCGCTTGAGGTTGATGGCCTTGCCTACATAGAGCAGGACCTCTGCAGCATCGAAATAGCGATAGACACCGGGCAGTGGCGGCAGCGCAGCCACCTGGGCCAGCAGTTCAGCGGAGTGCATGGAGGAAGACATAAGCGCTATTTTCATGCGCTTTGACTGCCAAAACCCATCAAAACAAAAACTATGCTTTTGATAGCTGCTAGCGCTTTATCTATATGCACTACCGCCTTTTTTCATCAAAAAAGGCCTGACAAATCAGGCCTTGAGTGTGCGCTAGCGCACGGAAGCGACGACTTATTCCGCTTCGATTTTGGAAGACTTCACCACCTGCGCCCAGTTGGCGTATTCGGTCTTGACCATGGCACCCAGCTGCTGCGGGTTCATATAGTCAGCGCGGGCGCCCTGCTCTTCGGCTTTTTTCTTGAAAGCGGGGTCTTCCACCACTTTTTTGATGTCGGCGGTCAGCTTGTCAATCACCGGCTGGGGCGTGGCTTTGGGTGCAAAAATGGCAAACCACGATGTGGCGTTGACGCCGGCATACCCCGCTTCGGCCGTGGTCGGCACTGCAGGCAAGCTGGGCAGACGCTGTTTGCCCGTCACCGCCAGCACACGCAGCTTGCCGCTTTGCACATGGGGCATAAAGGGCGGCGCGGTGCCGAAGGTCAGATCCACCTGACCACCCAGCAAATCTTGCAGCGCCGGGCCTGTCCCCTTGTACGGCACGTGCACCATCTTGGCACCAGCCTGCTGCTCCAGCATGGCACCCGTCACATGCTGCAGCGAGCCATTGCCCGACGAGGCGTAGTTGAGCTTGCCGGGGTTCGCCTTGGCATAGCTGACCAGCTCAGCCAGCGTTTTCACCGGCAAATCAGCGCGCACCACAATGATCTGCGGAGCGGACAGCACATTGGCCACAGGCGCAAAGTCACCCTGCTCCCAGCTCTTGACCTTGACCAGATGGGGCGAGATGACGTGATAGCCCGAGTACTGCATCAGCAGGGTGTAGCCATCGGCATCGGCACGCTTGACCAGATTGGCAGCAATGGCACCATTGCCACCGCCTTTGTTATCCACCACCACCGACTGGCCAAGCACCGGGGCCAGTGCCTGCGCCGCCATGCGGCCGGAAAGGTCTGTCGTCCCGCCCGCAGCGGTTGGGACGATCAGCAGCACGGGCTTGCTGGGGTAAGCGCCCTGCGCCATGGCTGGCGCGGCACTGAGCCCTGCGGCGGCAGCCGCCACAGCAAGCACGAAAGATAGGCGTTGACGTTGAAATGTCATGTTGTCTCCTTGTTGGTATATCTGACAGCGCCAGCCCTTTCCCCCGAAAGAGCTGCCACTGTGTTGCATCTGCGCAGGCTCAGGCCTTGGCCAGAGCACGCTCTTGGATGTCTGCAAAATCTGCTGGCGGCTGGTGCAGATCCCAGCGTGTGCCAGCCTTGACAATCTGGCTGGGTGTCTCATGCCCGATCAGCGCAGGCAAGGCCCTTGCAGCCGCGACGATCTGCGCCAGATCGGTGCCGGTGTCATAGCCCATGAGCTGCAGTGCATGCACGATCTCTTCGGTGCAGGCATTGCCCGAAGCACCAGGCGCATAAGGGCAGCCACCCAGCCCGCCAATGGATGCATCAAACCTGTCAGCACCGGCATCAATAGAAGCCAGCACATTTGCAAGTGCCATGCCGCGTGTGTTGTGAAAGTGCAGCGTCACGCCCAGTTGTGGCCAGCGTGTCTTGAAGGCCTTCACCATGGCGTGCACCTGACTCGGGTAGGCCATGCCCGTGGTGTCGCACAGGGTGATGCCCTGCACACCCAGATCCGCAAAGCGCTGCACCCAGCCCAGCACTTCGGCCTCAGGCACATCGCCCTCCATGGGGCAGCCAAAGCAGCAAGACAGCGAGACGTTGACGGGCGTTGCCGCCTGCTGCGCCACAGCGATGACCTGTTTGAGCGCTTCAAACGACTGACTGCGCTGCATGCGCAGATTGCAGAGGTTATGCGTCTCGCTGACGGACATCACCAAATTCAACTCATCGGTATGCGCATCAATGGCGCGCTCCGCTCCGCGCACATTGGGTACCAGCGCCGTATAGATGGTGCCCGGCTGGCGCTCGATCTCGCGCATCACAATCTCGCCATCGCGCAGCGCGGGGATGGCCTTGGGCGAGACAAAAGCCGTCACTTCAATCTTGGACAGCCCAGCTTGCGACAGCGCATTGATCAGCGCAATCTTGTCCTCAGTCGGTACAAACGCAGCCTCCATCTGCAAGCCATCACGCGTGCCGACTTCGTTGATATAGATACGGCGAGCCTCGCCATTCCAGACATTCCGGCTGTTCATTGAATGATTCCCTTGGCGCGCAGTTGTGCAATCTGCTCGGCGCTCAGGCCTACTTCGGCCAGCACGGCGTCGGTGTCATCACCCACATGCGGCGCACTGCTGCGCACGGTACCGGGCGTCAGCGAGAGCTTGGGCACCACACCAGGCACTTTCACCTCAAAACCATCGCGGGTGCGCTGGGTCAAGATCATCTCGCGGGCGTGGTAATGCGGGTCTTCTGCGATATCTTTGGCGGTGTAGACCTTGCCTGCGGGAACGCGGGCATTGCCCAGCTCGTCCATCACCGCCTGCACGGTGCGGACTCGCGTCCAGTCACCAATCGCACCATCAATGGTTGCCACTCGAGCCACACGACCTGCGTTATCGGCCAAGTCGGGCGCATCGGCCAAGTCCTGGCGACCAATCGCAGTCATCAGCCGCTTGAAGATGGAATCTCCATTGCCCGCAACCAGCACCCAGCCGTCCAGACAAGGGTAAGCATTCGACGGAGCAATACCCGGTAGCGCACTGCCTGCGGCTTCGCGCACAGCACCAAAGGCGCTGTATTCAGGGAGCAGACTTTCCATGATGTTGAACACGGCCTCATGCAGGGCCACATCAATCACCTGGCCGGGGCCGCCACTCACCTTGCGGTGGTACAAGGCCATCATCACGCCTACCACGCCGTGCAAAGCTGCTAGCGTGTCTCCAATCGAGACCCCCACACGCACAGGCACGCGACCCGGCTCAGCCGTCAGGTGACGCAGCCCGCCCATGGCCTCACCAATCACGCCAAAGCCCGGCAGATCCCGGTAGGGGCCAGTCTGACCGTAGCCCGAAATGCGCAGAATCACCAGACCGGGGTTGATGGCATGCAGCTCTTCAGGCGACATACCCCAGCCCTCCAGTGTGCCGGGGCGGAAGTTTTCCACCAGCACATCGGCCTCGGCAATCAATTTTCTGGCCACGTCCTGCGCTTCTTGCTGACGCAAATCCAGCGCCACCGATCGTTTGTTGCGCGACTGCACCTGCCACCAGACGGAGGTGCCTTCCTTGATCAGGCGCCAGTTGCGCAGCGGGTCGCCCGCGCCGGGGGCCTCGATCTTGATCACATCAGCGCCAAATTCACCCAGCGTCTTGCCGCAGAACGGACCGGCAATCAGTTGCCCCATTTCCACAACCTTCACGCCCTCAAGCGCACGCGGCGTGGAAGTTTGCGTTGCGGGGTCTTTGATATTCATCATTGTCATTGTTTGTCTCTTGCTATGCCGTTTTGCGTTACCCAGAGCAGCTTTTCAATCATCTTGCCGTTTAGACCGGTTCTCGCAAAACGCTGATATGCGAAGCTGCCATCGCATTTAGGCATAGCTGGGATAATGCACACCTCATGAAGCTGGACCCAATCACCCTGAGCCTGTTTGTTGCCGTGATGGAAGAAAACGCCATCGCCCGCGCCGCTGCACGCGAGCACATTGCGCCGTCTGCCGCCAGCCGCCGCTTGGCAGAGCTGGAAAGTCAGCTGCAGGTAGAACTCTTTACCCGCAGCAACCGCGGCAGTGCACCTACGGCAGCGGCCTATGCGCTGCTGAACATGGCACGCGGCGTGCTCAATGAAATGGATGGCATTGCCACGCAGATGAAGGACTATGCGCAAGGCGGCCAAGAAGGCCTGCGCGGCCATGTGCGGGTAATGGCCAACATCTCCAGCATCACGCAGTTTCTGCCAGCGCAGTTGCAGCGCTTTTTAAGTCAGCACCCGCATGTCGATGTGCGCCTGCAAGAGCGCGTGAGCACCGATATTGCGCGCGCCGTGGCGGATAACGAGGCCGATATCGGCCTGCTCAACAATGGCAGCTACGGCAATAAGATCAGCCTACGCCCCTACCGGCGCGACCGACTGGCCGTCGTCATGCCGCAATCCCATCCGCTAGCGCGTAAGCGCAGCCTGCGACTGGAACAAGTCGTGACGCATGACCTGATTGGTATGCACGCCGACAGCGCTCTCAACCATCTCATTACCCGCGCAGCCGCAGACCAAGGCTTGCAGCCGCGCCTGCGTATGAAGGTGACCGGCTATGACGCGCTGTGCCTGATGGTGGCGTCAGGCCTGGGCATAGGCATCCTCCCCAAGGGCAGCGCACGTATTTACATGGGCACGCTGCCGCTGCGCTGCATCCGGCTGGATGAAAGCTGGGCCGAGCGCCAGTTAATGCTGTGCGTGCGCTCGCAAGACGCACTCTCGCCTGTGGCGCAATTGCTGGCCGAGCACCTGTGCCAGCTCGAAGAAACTCATAAAGACTAAAGCCATGCTGGATTTTTTACCGCTGCCAGAAGCGAATGTGACGACCCAACACCCATCTCTGACCTGGGATATTTTTTGCCAGGTCATTGATAACTTTGGCGATGTGGGCGTGTGCTGGCGCACTGCAGCAGAACTGGTTGCACGCGGCCAGCAAGTACGGCTGTGGATGGACGATGCCAGCGCCTTGCAGTGGATGACCCCGCAGCCCTGGCCCAAAGGCCTCAGTGTCCATGCATGGCCTGCGCTGATGGTCGACATCCCCGCCGTGGTCGGTGACGTGGTGGTTGAAGCCTTTGGCTGCGAGATTCCCCAACCGTTTGCCTTCGCCATTGCACGCAAGGCAGAGCAAGGTCTGCCACCGGTCTGGATCAACCTCGAATACCTGTCTGCCGAAGATTACGTAGAACGCTGCCACCGCCTGCCGTCGCGCATCATGTCCGGCCCGGCAGCAGGGCTGACTCGCTGGTTTTTCTACCCTGGTTTTACCAGCGCAACAGGCGCACTGGTACGCGAGCTGAATCTGAGCCAGCGCCAGAGTCGCTTTGCGGGTGAGCGCCTGCAATGGCGCGCAGCGCAAGGCGTTCAAGCCGATGAATGCGCTGTCTCGCTGTTTTGCTATGAGCCAACAGCCTTGCCACAGTTTCTGGAACAAACACCCACTCTCAACACCAGACTGCTGGTCACACCCGGCCGTGCTACAGCAGCTGTTCAGGCATTGCCAGCCGCTCAATCATTGAACATACAGTATCTGCAACCCTGCCCACAACCCCAGTTTGATGAAATGCTCTGGGCCTGTGACCTGAATCTGGTGCGCGGCGAAGACTCTCTGGTTCGCGCCATCTGGGCAGGTCAGCCTTTTGTCTGGCATATCTACCCGCAGCATGACAATGCCCACCACCACAAGCTCAACGCTTTTCTTGACTGGCTGGGCGCACCTGAAAGCCTGGTGCGCTTTCACCGCGCCTGGAACGGCATGACCGCACCGCAAACATTGCCTTTACTGAGTCGTGAAATATTGGCTGAATGGGCCTTGTGCATAAGGGCTGGACGAGAAAAATTAGCGCTTCAGACTGACTTGATTGAGCAGCTTCAAGCTTTTGTCGCCGAAAAAAGCTAAAATCGACGTTTTGCCTCTCTGAGGGCAAGCGTACCCGGCCCGCCGAGCGATCTTGCTTACCAGGGTCGCGCCCCGCCGCGGTACACGCGGCAGGCCCCGCCGCCGCACTATTGATGCGTTGCTGTCTCAGCAACCATTGCGAACAGCTTGCCTGCCGTGTAGAGCGGCTCCAACCTTTCAAACGCAAGCAAGCCATGAAAATCGCTCAAGAAATCCGCGCAGGCAATGTGATCATGTTCGGCAAGGACCCCATGATCGTTCTGAAGACCGAATACGCTCGTGGCGGCCGTGGCGCTGCTACCGTGCGCATGAAGCTCAAGAGCCTGATCGGCAACTTCGGCACGGAAAACGTGTTCAAGGCCGACGACAAGATCGACAACGTGATCCTGGACAAGAAGGATTGCACCTACTCCTACTTCGCCGACCCCATGTACGTGTGGATGGACGAAGAGTTCAACCAGTACGAAGTCGAAGCCGAAAACATGGCTGACGCACTGAACTATCTGGAAGACGGCATGACTGCCGAAGTGGTGTTCTATGACGGCAAGGCCATCTCCGTCGAACTGCCCACCACCATCGTGCGCGAAATCACCTGGACCGAGCCAGCCGTCAAGGGCGATACCTCCGGCAAGGTTCTGAAGCCCGCCAAGATCGCTACCGGCTTCGAAGTGGCCGTGCCCCTGTTCGTGTCCCAAGAAGACAAGATCGAAATCGACACCCGCACCGGCGAATACCGCAAGCGCGTTTAATGCGGCTGCAGCTCTTGCAGCTGCTCGCTCATCAAAAAGGCTTCCTGATGGAAGCCTTTTTTGTTGTCGCTCAAAAATAGGGGCGTTGAGCCCGCACGCCAAGCAGTCCGTCAGCAGCCCCCCCCCTGTTCTGCACATATTCACAAAATGCGCCAAGTCTGTGCAAGACTAAAGTCTCTCCATCAACCCCATCGGCAAATGACGCATTCCCTGCCTTGGCTGCAGCCTGAACAAGAATTCCCACCGATCGATCAGACTTGGGGCGAGCAAGATCCGATTCCCGGACTATTGGCAGCAGGCAGCACCCTGGATGCAGCACACCTGCGCGCAGCCTACGGCCAGGGAATTTTCCCCTGGTTCAGTGAGGGACAACCGGTGCTCTGGTGGTCCCCCAACCCGCGCATGATTCTTCGCCCTGACGAGTTCCGGCTTCGCCGCAGTTTGCGCAAGTCACTACAAAAATTTCGCGACGCCCCTGGCTGCGAGATTCGCATCGACAGTTCCTTCTCAACCGTGATGCAGCACTGCGCCCAAGCCCCGCGCGATGGACAAAACGGTACCTGGATTGTTCAAAGCATCATCGAAGCCTATACCGAGCTGCACCAGCAAGGTGCAGCGCACAGCGTAGAGACCTGGGTGAATGGCAAGCTGGTGGGGGGCCTTTACTGCGTGGCACTGGGCAAGGCGGTGTTTGGCGAATCCATGTTTGCGCTGCAAACCGATGCGTCAAAGATTGCCCTGTCTGCGCTGGTTGCGCTATGTCACGCCCATCAGGTTCCGCAAATTGACTGCCAGCAAGCCACTGCTCACCTGTCATTCATGGGCGGCCGCGAAATCCCCAGAGAGCAATTTGCACAGACCGTCAGAGCACAAGCTCAGTTGCCCGATATGCACTGGCAATTTGCCCCCCTATACTGGGATCAATTGCTGAGCACTCCTGAAGTTTGACGCACCTCATCTGCAGCACCGGCCTGATCATGACGCACCCAAACGACCTACCGCTACATGCCCTGCAGTTTTATGCTACGGCAGCCTATCCCTGCAGCTATCTGCCGGGGCGACTGGCCCGTTCACAGGTCGCAACACCCAGCCATCAAATTCAGAATGCGGTTTATTCAGAGCTGGTCACCATGGGGTTTCGTCGCAGTGGCATGTTTACCTACCGCCCTTATTGCGACGGGTGCCAGGCCTGCATTCCGCTGCGCATCATCAGCAATGAATTTCGCCCCAACCGCAGCCAGCGGCGCTCGGCCAGGCAGCACGGTCAGCTGATGACCTCCATACAGCGGCTGCACTACTCTGACGAGCACTACCAGCTTTATTTGCGATATCAGCAGCACCGCCACAGCGGTGGTGGCATGGACAACGACAGCGTCGATCAGTACACGCAATTCTTGCTACAAAGCCGCGTCAATTCACGCTTGGTAGAGTTTCGTGAGCCGACCGACACCGGGGCACCCGGCGTGCTAAAGATGCTCTCGATTCTGGATGTGCTGGAAGACGGCCTGTCTGCGGTCTACACCTTTTATGACCCGGAAGATCACGCCAGCTACGGCACCTTCAATGTGCTGTGGCAAATTCAGCAAGCCAAGGCCATGAACCTGCCTTATGTGTACCTCGGCTACTGGATCTCGGACAGCCAGAAGATGCGCTACAAAGCCAGCTTTTTGCCGCATGAGATTCGTCAGGGTGAACAATGGCGACGCGTTGACAGACAAAGCATTGCGCGCTCACAAATTGATTGATGTTGCTGAAAAACTCAGCACATGGATATATGAGCAGATGACATGCCTGCGCGGCTATAGCACCGCTAGAATGCCTTCATCCCGCAAAGTATCTCCAACGCATGAAAAAAGACGACCTATCGGCCTCCGCAAAGCCCAGCGTCCAGGTTCTGGAACGCATGTTCACGTTGATCGACGTGCTGGCATCGCGTGAGGAAGCGGTTTCTTTGAAGGAGATCAGCGAACGCACAGGCCTGCATCCCTCGACAACGCACCGCATCCTCAACGATCTGGCTCTGGGCCGATTTGTGGATCGCCCCGAATCCGGCAGCTATCGCCTGGGCATGCGTTTTCTGGAGCTTGGCAATCTGGTCAAGGCCCGCCTGAATGTGCGCGAGGTAGCACTGACGCCCATGCGCCAGCTCTACAAGCAGATTCAGCAGCCCATCAGCCTCTCTGTGCGCCAGGGCGATGAAATCGTGTATGTGGAGCGCGCGTACAGCGAGCGCTCCGGCATGCAGGTGGTGCGTGCCATCGGCGGCCATGCGCCACTGCATTTGACCTCTAACGGCAAGCTGTTTCTGGCCGCTGACAATTCCCAGCAAGTGCGCGCCTATGCCACACGCACCGGTTTGCCCGGCAAGACCCACTTCAGCATTACCCAGCTGGGTGAACTGGAGCATGAGCTAGCCAAAGTGCGCCAGTACGGTATTGCACGCGACAATGAAGAGCTGGAGCTGGGCGTGCGCTGCATGGCCGCTGGCATTTATGACGACCAAGGCAAGCTGATTGCCGGCCTGTCCATTTCAGCCCCCGCAGATCGTCTTGATGAAAGCTGGGCACCGAGACTGCAGGCAACTGTGCAGGAGATTTCTTCTGCGCTTGGCTGCGCCAGTGCACGCACGCCAAACACGCAGCCCGCAGCTGATACTTACAGCCGCAGCCACCAGCAGGGCTGATCGCCATCTGCTTCATATTTGTGAGCTTTCAGCGCAATCCCTGCAAGGGATAGAGCCTGATTTTTTATAAAGCAGCCATAAAAAAGCGCTACCTCGAGTAGCGCTTTTTTGTGACCTCCTTCAAAGGCCAGATGCCTATTCAGGATGGTTACCCGCGAATACGCTGTCCAATAGAGCTGCTGGCACCGGGCATGGCTTCAATCCAGTGACGCACTCGCTCGGCATCCGCCAGACGGCTGAACTTACCAGCGGAATCCAGGAACACCATGATCAGTTTGCGACCTGAAACCTGAGCCTGCATCACCAGGCAGCGACCCGCTTCAGAGATATAGCCGGTCTTTTGCAGACCAATATCCCAGTTGTCGCTCTTGACCAGACGGTTGGTGTTGTTGAACTGCAAAGTGCGACGCCCCACCGCCACCTCGTAACCATGTGATGTCGAATACTCGCGCATCAAAGGGTCCGCATGTGCGACAGCGACCAGACGGGCCAGATCCCGCGCGCTGGACTGGTTGCTGCTGGACAGACCTGTAGGCTCCACATAGCGCGTGTCCTTCATGCCCAGCTGCAAAGCCTTGGAATTCATCTGCTGCACAAACTGCCCCAGACCACCGGGATAGGTGCGGCCCAGTGCATGGGCTGCACGGTTCTCGCTGGACATCAGCGCCAGGTGCATCATCTCGGAGCGTGTCAAGGTCGTGCCCACACGCAAACGCGAGCTGCTGTGCTTTTCGGTATCCACATCGTCTTGCGTGATAGTGATCATCTCATCCATGGGCAACCGAGCCTGAGAAACCAGCAGGCCGGTCATGAGCTTGGTCAGCGAGGCAATCGGCAGCACGGCCTGATCGTTCTTGCTGAGCAGAACCTCGTGCGTGTCTTGGTCGATCACATAAGCCACACTGCTTTGCAGATCCAGCGGATCAGACACCGAATGCAGACCTGCCATCTGGCCATAGGACTGGCGAACAGGCTCTACAGCAGTGGCAACGGCTGCTGCGGCCACCGCTGCACTGGCCGCACCAGCCTTGGCCAAGCGCTTCTTGCCCGAGGCTTTTTCTGGCTTTTCAGCCTTGGCAACGACAGCAGCCTTGCTACCTTTTTTACCGGCAACCTTGGCTTCAGCCTTGTCTTGCTTGCCCTTGGCAACTTTGGCGCCCTTGGCTTTAGGCTCAGCAGCCACCCGGACTTTGCCTGCGGGTTCTTTAGCTGCTTTTTTGGAGGAAGCAGAGGCAGCCGCAACGGGCTTTTTAGCGTCTTTTTTGGGCGCAGCCTGTGCTGCGGGCACGGCCAGCGCACAGCTCAACAGAGCCAAAGACAACACCTGAGTTAGTTTTGCAAGGCGAAAAGAACGCAGCAGCGGCATGCGATACTCCAGACAACAAGGTGTAAGGATTTAATTCAACCAAAAAAGTTGTGCAGTGACAAGCACTTGCACAACTTTCTCGATAATCTAAGTGAAATTATAAATCCTGTACTCAACCTTGTGCTGCTACAACTTCATGATTGCTATGCAATTTGTTCAAAGCACTCAGATAAGCCTTGGCAGAAGCAACCACAATATCGGGGTCTGCGCCCACGCCATTGACCACCCGCCCACTGCGTTGCAAGCGCACGGTGACCTCACCCTGGCTCTCGGTAGAACCGCTGATGGCATTGACGGAATAGAGCACCATCTCGGCCCCGCTCTTGACCTCCGACTCGATGGCCTTGAATGAGGCATCGACCGGACCATTACCGTCAGAGCTGGCCTTGATTTCCTGACCTGCATTGCTGAACACAACTGACGCATGCGGGCGCTCACCCGTCTCACTTTGCTGAGCCAGCGAGATGAATTGAAACTGGCTTTCCTGGCCCTGACCACCATCGACATTGACCAGAGCCAGAATGTCTTCGTCAAAAATTTCGCTCTTGCGATCGGCTAGCTCCTTGAAGCGTGTAAAAGCCTGATTGATGGCGGCTTCGCTATCCAGCTCCACACCCAGCTCCTGCAGGCGCTGTTTGAAGGCATTACGGCCGCTGAGCTTGCCCAGCACGATTTTGTTGGCGGCCCAGCCCACATCTTCAGCCCGCATGATTTCATAGGTATCACGCGCCTTGAGCACGCCATCCTGGTGAATGCCAGAAGCATGAGCAAATGCATTGGCACCCACCACCGCCTTGTTGGGCTGCACGATAAAGCCTGTAGTCTGGCTAACCAGACGGCTGGCCGCCACGATGTGCTGGGTGTCGATATTCACATCCAGCCCAAAGTAATCCTTGCGGGTCTTGATGGCCATGACGACCTCTTCAAGTGAGCAGTTACCTGCGCGCTCCCCCAACCCATTGATAGTGCACTCAATTTGACGTGCGCCACCGATCTTCACACCAGCCAGCGAATTGGCCACCGCCATACCCAGATCGTTGTGGCAGTGCACGGACCACACAGCCTTGTCGCTATTGGGCACGCGCTCGCGCAGTTTGCGAATGAACTCGCCATACAACTCAGGAATGGCATAGCCCACGGTGTCGGGCACATTGATGGTCGTTGCACCTTCGTTGATGACCGCTTCAATCACGCGGGCCAAAAAATCGGGCTCACTGCGGTAACCGTCTTCGGCGCTGAACTCGATGTCATCCATCAGGTTGCGTCCAAAACGCACGGCTTGCTTGGCCTGCTCGAGCACCTGCTCGGGCGTCATGCGGAGCTTTTTTTCCATGTGCAGCGGGCTGGTCGCAATAAAGGTATGGATGCGGCCACGATGGGCATCCTTCAGCGCCTCGGCAGCGCGCGCAATATCGCGGTCATTGGCGCGCGAAAGTGAGCAGATGGTGGAATCCTTGATACTGCGGGCAATCGTCTGGATGGACTCAAAGTCTCCATTGGAAGCGGCCGCAAACCCTGCCTCGATCACATCCACTTTCAGACGTTCCAGCTGGCGGGCAATACGCAGTTTTTCATCGCGCGTCATCGAAGCACCGGGCGACTGCTCGCCGTCACGCAAGGTCGTGTCAAAAATAATGAGCTGATCAGACATGATGGGGTCTCTCTGGGTTGTGGCGCGGATAAACGCCGGTTTTTTGGAGGATTACCGATAAAAAAGCCGGTGCGCTTTTGGCGGCACCGGCTCACAGGTCTTTTAGGCAGCGACCGCTTCTTCAGCAGCGACCGGGACACGTTGCACTCCCGAAATAATGGCGCGAAGTGAGGCAGAGACGATATTGGCGTCCACCCCAACACCGTAGCAAACCTGCCTGTCGTCAACGCGCAACTCTACATAGGCAATGGCCTTGGCGTTCGCACCTTCGCCAATGGCGTGCTCAGAGTAGTTCAGCACGCGAACGTTACGACTCACAGCAGCCGACAAGGCCTGCACAAAGGCATCAATGGGGCCCGAACCTTCGCTTTCCAAAAAATACTTCTGGCCTTCCACCTCAATCTCGGCGCTCATGCTGACCACGCCATCAGCTTCACTCAGGCGGTACTGAGGTGCCTTGATGGTGTGGACGCCATACTCACGCTGGAACAGCTCCCACAGAGCCGCTGCGGACAACTCCTTGCCGCTGGCATCCATCTCGCGCTGGACCACCTGACTGAATTCGATCTGCAGGCGGCGGGGCAATTGCAAGCCATATTCGCTTTCGAGCAGATAGGCAATACCGCCCTTGCCGGATTGGCTGTTGACGCGAATCACGGCCTCATAGCTACGTCCCAGATCCTTGGGGTCGATAGGCAGATAAGGCATATCCCAGATATCGCCATCCTTGTGAGCGGCGAATGCCTTCTTGATGGCATCCTGATGAGAGCCAGAGAAGGAGGTGTAGACCAAGTCACCCACGTAAGGGTGACGAGGATGCACGGGCAACTGGTTGCAATGCTCAACCGTTGCGCGGATTTCGTCGATATTGGAGAAGTCCAGACCGGGGTTCACACCCTGGATATACATGTTGAGAGCGACGTTCACCACATCGAGGTTACCTGTACGCTCGCCGTTGCCGAACAAACAGCCTTCGAGACGGTCAGCACCAGCCATCAAAGACAGCTCAGCAGCAGCCGTGCCCGTGCCGCGATCGTTGTGAGGGTGAACCGAGATCACCACGCTGTCGCGACGCTTGATGTTGCGATGCGTCCACTCCACCATGTCGGCAAAGATATTGGGGGTGGAATGCTCCACCGTGGTGGGCAAGTTGATGATGCACTTGTTCTCGGGTGTGGGCTGCCACACATCGGTCACTGCATCAATCACGCGCTTGGAGAATTCCAGCTCGGTATCCGAATACATTTCGGGCGAGTACTGGAAGGTCCATTTTGTGCCGGGGTTCTGTGCCGCGATGTCCCTGAACATCTGGGCATTCGTAGCGGCCAACTCCACAATCTCGTCTTCGCTCATGTTCAGCACCACACGGCGCATCACAGGGGCTGTTGCGTTGTAGAGGTGAACAATTGCACGGGGCACACCTTGCAAAGCTTCAAAGGTGCGGCGGATCAAGTGCTCACGAGCCTGTGTCAGCACTTGCACTGTCACGTCATCGGGAATGCGGTTTTCTTCGATGAGCTTGCGCATGAAGTCAAATTCGACCTGCGATGCGGAGGGGAAGCCCACTTCAATTTCCTTGAAGCCGATCTTCACCAGCTGCTCAAACATCTGCACCTTGCGATCAATGTCCATAGGCTCGATCAGGGCCTGATTGCCGTCACGCAAATCCACGCTGCACCAGACCGGGGGCTTGGTGATGACCGCATCGGGCCAAGTGCGGTCGGTCAAACGAACAGGGGCAAAGGCGCGGTATTTGGTGGAAGGGTTTTGCAACATGGTGAGTCTCTTTAGTCGAATTAGAAGAATTTAAACCCAGCTTCAGCGACGCCCAAAAACAAAAACGGCCCGTCGCTGAAGCTACGGGCCGTGAAGTAGGTGTGTTTGTACGCGCGCGCTACTTTCTCTGCCCGATGGACATTAGTAGTAGAGCTAGCGACAGGTTTTTCATGCGAATGACTTTAACACAGGAAAAGTTGACAATGCCAGCACTTTTTGTGCAACTGCATCAATCGTCGTGCAGACCGCGCTCGTCGGGCTCGTCTTTGGATGTGGACACAATGCTCACATGCTCGCCCTTGGCGCGACGCCAGACGTAGATCACATAGCCAGAGATCGAGTAGCCGACGAACACCAGAAACAGCATGGTTGCAGGCTCGATGCTCACCAGCGCCATCAGCAAGGCCACGACAACCAGAGAGACAAACGGCATGCTCTTGGCGCCGCCAATGTCCTTGAAGCTGTAGTAGGGAATATTGGTGACCATGGTCAGGCCCGCAAACAGCGTGATGGCAAACATGACCCAGGACAGGTCAGCGCGGTCAGTGGCGTAGCCGCCAAACCAGGACATCACATCGCCAAAAATTGGCACATCACGGTGAGACACCAGCAAGGCACTGGTCAGCCAGATAAAACCAGCCACCAAGGCTGCCGCCGCAGGTGAAGGCATGCCCTGAAAGTAACGCTTATCGACGACCGCCGTGTTCACATTGAAGCGAGCCAGACGCAGCGCAGCGCAGGCACAGTACACAAAAGCGGCCAGCCAGCCCCAGCGCCCCAGCGGGCGCAGTGCCCACTCATAGGCAATCAGTGCGGGAGCCGCACCAAAAGAAACCATGTCGGAGAGCGAATCCATCTGCTCGCCAAAGGCACTTTGCGTGTGTGTCATGCGGGCCACGCGGCCATCCAGACTGTCGAGCACCATGGCGCAAAAAACACCCACAGCCGCCAACTCGAACTTGTTGTTCATGGCCATGACGATGGAGTAGAAACCTCCAAACAGCGCCGCCAGCGTGAACAGATTGGGCAGCACATAAATGCCTTTGCGCATCTTGCGCTGAGCGCCGCCTGCGTCGGCAGAATCATTGCTGTTTTGCATTAAACAGACCTCCAGTGCTTGCATGTCATGCGCATGCAGCTATTAAAACCATAGTATTTCAAGCAAAACCATCATAGCAATGCCCTGCCCCCAGTGTACCCGCCGCACACACTGCCCCCGGAATGAAAAAAGGCCACCTGAATGGCGGCCTCTTGCAGACACAAGGTCATCCAGCTTTCGCTGAATGACTAGCGAGCATTAGTTGCGGGTTTGGTCAACCAGCTTGTTCTTGGAGATCCAAGGCATCATGGCGCGCAGCTGGCCACCCACTTGCTCGATGGCATGCTCAGCGTTCTGGCGACGACGTGCAGTCATCGATGGGTAGTTCAGGCGACCTTCGCTGATGAACATCTTGGCGTATTCACCGCTCTGGATGCGCTTCAGGGCGTTGCGCATGGCTTCGCGGGACTTGTCGTTGATGACTTCAGTACCCGTCACGTACTCACCATACTCGGCGTTGTTCGAGATGGAGTAGTTCATGTTGGCGATACCGCCTTCATACATCAGGTCAACAATCAGCTTCAGCTCGTGCAGGCACTCGAAGTAAGCCATTTCGGGAGCGTAACCCGCTTCGGTCAGAGTTTCGAAGCCCATCTTCACCAGTTCAACGGCACCACCGCACAGCACAGCCTGTTCGCCGAACAGGTCGGTCTCGGTTTCTTCCTTGAAGTTGGTTTCGATGATGCCGCCCTTGCCGCCGCCGTTGGCAGAAGCGTAGGACAGAGCGATATCACGCGCCTTGCCGGACACGTCCTGGTACACAGCGATCAGGGAAGGCACGCCGCCGCCCTTCAAGTACTCGGAGCGCACGGTGTGGCCAGGGCCCTTGGGGGCGACCATGATCACGTCCACATCGGCGCGGGGCACGACCTGGTTGTAATGCACGTTGAAGCCGTGGGCAAACGCCAGCACTGCGCCAGCCTTGATGTTGGGGGCGACGTTGTTGTTGTAAACATCGGGGATGTTTTCGTCAGGCAACAGCATCATGACCACGTCAGCGGCCTTCACGGCGTCGTTGACTTCCATGACGGTCAGGCCAGCCTTGCCAACCTTATCCCACGAAGCGCCACCCTTGCGCAGACCAACCACGACCTTCACGCCGCTGTCGCTCAGATTTTGTGCATGTGCATGGCCTTGGCTGCCGTAACCAATGATGGCAATGGTCTTACCTTTGATCAGGCTCAGGTCACAGTCTTTGTCGTAGAAAACTTTCATGTTGGCTCCAGGTCTCTTATCTTGAGGGGGTTTAAAAGGTTTGAACAGGTTCAAAAAAGGGTCAATTAGACACGCAGAATGCGCTCGCCGCGGCCAATACCCGAGGCGCCTGTACGTACTGTCTCCAAAATGGCAGTACGGTCAATCGCTTGCAGGAAGGCGTCATTCTTGGACTGGTCACCGGTCAGCTCTACGGTGTAGCTCTTTTCGGTCACGTCAATGATGCGGCCACGGAAGATATCGGCCATGCGCTTCATTTCTTCGCGCTCCTTGCCCACAGCTCGCACCTTGACCATCATCAGCTCACGCTCGGTGTAAGAACCCTCTGTCAGGTCCACCACTTTAACCACTTCAATCAGGCGATTCAGGTGCTTTGTGATTTGCTCAATCACATCATCTGAGCCGGTGGTCAGTATGGTCATGCGGGACAGTGATGGGTCTTCCGTCGGCGCCACCGTCAGAGATTCAATGTTGTAGCCACGGGCCGAGAACAGGCCCACGACGCGCGACAGTGCTCCGGGCTCGTTTTCGAGCAGGACAGCAATAATGTGTTTCATACCCAGATTCCTCTTTTCGTCGCCCTCCCCTGACACCGGTAAGTGCCAGGCTCGGCGAGCAATAGATTCGTCAAAAAACGCTATTTAAAATATAGCTGCTTGCGCTTGATAGTTAATGGCTAGAGGCCGATTTCATGCAAAATCGGCTCACGCATTACAGATCGTCAGCGCCCAGCAGCATTTCCGTGATACCACGGCCAGCCTGTACCATGGGGAACACGTTTTCAGTAGGATCGGTGCGGAAGTCGAGGAAGACGGTCTTGCTCTCTTCGCGCACGATACGACGCGCTTCGCGCAGCGCGCCTTCCACATCAGCCGGCTTTTCGATCAGCAGGCCGCGGTGGCCATAGGCTTCCGCCAGCTTCACAAAGTCAGGCAGGGAGTCCATGTAGCTGCTGGAGTAGCGGCCCGAGTACTCAATCTCCTGCCACTGGCGCACCATGCCCAAGAAGCGGTTGTTCAGCGCGCAAATCACCACCGGCGTGTTGTACTGCTTGCAGGTGGCCAGCTCCTGAATGTTCATCTGAATCGAGCCTTCGCCCGTGATACAGAACACCTCAGAGTCAGGCTTGGCCAGCTTGATGCCCATGGCATAGGGCAGACCCACACCCATGGTGCCCAGACCGCCAGAGTTGATCCAGCGACGGGGTTCATCAAAGCGGTAGTACTGCGCAGCCCACATCTGGTGTTGACCGACGTCAGAAGTCACGTAAGTGTCGGCATCCTTGGTCATCTTCCACAGAGTGTCGACCACGTACTGCGGCTTGATCACGTCGGGGCTGGACATGTCGTAGGCCAGGCAATCGCGGCTGCGCCAGCCTTCGATGCTGGTCCACCACTGACTCAGAGCACCTTCGTCGGGGCGCTGAGCAGATTCGCGCAGCATGGCAATCAACTCGACCAGCACATCCTTGACATCACCCACGATAGGCACATCCACCTTCACTCGCTTGGAGATGGAGGAGGGGTCCACGTCGATATGAATGATCTTGCGCTCCACCGACATGAAGTGCTTGGGGTTGCCAATCACGCGGTCGTCAAAACGGGCACCCACCGCCAGCAGCACATCGCTATTTTGCATAGCGTTGTTGGCTTCAATGGTGCCGTGCATGCCCAGCATGCCGAGGAATTTCTTGTCGCTGGCTGGGTATGCACCCAGACCCATCAGGGTGCTGGTAATGGGGTAGCCCAGCATGTCCACCAGCGTGCGCAGCTCATTCGTTGCGTTGCCCAGCAACACACCGCCGCCGGTATAGATGTACGGACGCTTCGCCGTCAGCAGCAGCTGCAGTGCCTTGCGAATCTGACCTGCATGACCCTTTTTGACGGGATTGTACGAGCGCATTTCCACTTTTTCAGGATAGCCCGTGTACAGCGCCTTCTTGAAGGACACGTCTTTCGGAATATCCACCACCACAGGGCCGGGACGGCCAGTGCGGGCGATGTGGAAGGCCTTCTTCATGGTTTCGGCCAGATCGCGAACATCTTTGACCAGGAAGTTGTGCTTGACGATGGGACGTGTAATGCCCACGGTGTCGCATTCTTGGAAGGCGTCGGTACCAATGTAGTTGGTCGAAGTCTGACCGGCCACCACCACCATGGGGATGGAGTCCGTATACGCTGTAGCAATGCCGGTGACCGCATTGGTCAGTCCGGGGCCGGATGTCACCAGCGCCACGCCCACTTCACCCGTTGCACGTGCAAAGCCATCGGCAGCATGCACAGCCGCCTGTTCATGGCGCACCAGCACATGCTGAATGCTGTCTTGCTTGTACAGCGCGTCGTAAATATAGAGAACTGCCCCGCCTGGGTAACCCCACAGGTGCTTGACACCTTCAGCCTGAAGAGACTTGATGAGGATTTCGGAGCCCATTAATTCCTGGGCGCCCTTGGGGGACGATGCTGCGGCTGCAGAGGCCAGCTCGGCTTTGGAGATTTCCATGATCAACCTTTGTGAATTTCTCTAACGAAAAACCTTCGGTGCCCTTAGCCTGAAGCCCTTGTGAGGCCGGTTTAGGACTTAAGACCACAAGCCATGGGCGTTTGTGTATACGCCGGACCGTGATCCGTTTGCTTCTTTAAGTTGAGAACATTATCGCACTGCAACAAGACCTTCAAATGCACTACACAAAAAAACATCAGTGGATGCGATAATCGACAGCTTTCCCACCGGCACTCCCCCCCGATTTTTCCAGGGTTACTCTCTCTTGGCCACAGAACAAGAACTGTCTGCATTCCTCAAAGGCGTAGAAAAGCGCGCGTTCAAGCGCAGCTTTTTTCACGTCCGCGATGAGGAGGCCGCCCTGGATATCGTGCAGGACAGCATGCTCAAGCTTTCCCAGCACTATGGTGACAAACCCATCAATGAGCTGCCCATGCTGTTTCAGCGCATTCTCTCGAACAGCACGCTGGACTGGTTCAGGCGCCAGAAGACGCAAAAAGCCCTGTTCACACATTTCAGTGATCTGGAATCATCCTCAGACGATGACGGTGGCTTTGACTGGCTGGAGACCTACGCCACCAATGCCGACGAGGCCGCCGCTCACAATGTGGAAAGCCTGACTGAGCGCAAGCAGACGCTGCAAAGTATCGAAAAAGAAATACAAGAGCTTCCAACGCGTCAACGCGAAGCATTCCTCATGCGTTATTGGGAAGAGATGGATGTTGCGGAAACCGCTGCAGCCATGGGCTGCTCTGAAGGCAGTGTTAAAACACATTGCTTCCGCGCCATCCAAACATTGAGCAAGGCACTCAAGGCCAAAGGAATCGAGTTATGAAATCCGCGCCCACATTCCTGCAAGAACAGGCTGCCGACCGCTTCGCACGTCATATCACGGCCCGACTGAGCGAAGGCGAGGCTTTGCTCCCCTACGAAGTGACCGAGCGCCTGCGTGCTTCCCGCGAGAGGGCCGTCTCCGAACGCCGCCGCGAAGCGACAGTGCTGCACGCGCAAACCAGCGCTGCAGCATCTTCCCAGGGCGGCACCCTGACCATGGGCAGCCCCAATGAAGGTACTGGCTGGTGGCGCGCAGTGATTTCGGCCATTCCTGTATTTGCGCTGATTGCAGGCTTGGTGATTTACAACGCGGACACTGAGCAAAGTATGCTTAGTGAAGTCACCGCAGTCGATACCGCTTTGCTCACTGATGATCTGCCCCCCGCTGCATACTCGGATCCAGGCTTTATTCAGTACCTCAAGACTTCTGCCTCCGCTTCAGAACACTAAACAGCCCGCCGCACCCTGCATTGATGCCTACTGAAAAGCGCTCCATTCTGAGTCCCAACAACACCGCCGCCGTCATGGCGGCGGTGTTGTTGATGGCTCTGTCCTGGACAGGATGGAATGTGGTGCAGCAAGTCAGGCTCGCGCCTAGCGCTGTGCCGCCTGCGACCATGGCTGCATCCAAGACCATGCATGTGGACCCATCCATGCGCCAGCGAGCCACGGCGCAAGCCTCTGGCCCGCGTTGGGCAGAACTTAGCAGCCATCAGCGCCAAGTACTTTCGCCGCTGGAAGAACGCTGGCCCATGGTTGGCTCGGTACAAAAACGCCGCTGGATTGCCCTGGCTGACGGTTTTGACAAGCTCAGCGAGCGCGAGCAGGAAAAGCTGCGTGACCGTATGGAATCATGGTCTGGCCTGAGCGCTGCTCAGCGCAATCAGGCCCGCCTGAACTTTGCTATCACGAACAGATTGGCGACAGACAAGCAAGCCCAGTGGGAGGCTTATCAGGCCCTGAGCGATGAAGAAAAGCGCTTGCTTGCCTCCCGCGCCGCCCCAAAAGTGGTGACAGCCGCCCCAGCCATCAAGCCAGTGGCACCCAAGAAGCTGGCGCGTATCCCTGCCGCCACAGCCACGCCCAATACGGTGCCGAATCTACCCAAAATTCCGCCTGCCACCATTCACCACCCTCCGCCGCCCGTTCCCTCCACGCCTGCGATGGTGGAAACGCACCCGGTGCGCACGCCTTCCGTGATTGTGGAGACAGCACCGGTGGATATTCCACGTGCCACGCCTATCACTCTGCCGCCGCTGGATGCGCCAGCTCAAGACTCGCACTAATCTAGCTCTGTGATGCAGTGGTCAGAGCCTCAAAATTGCTGAGTCGCCACCTACAATGCCTTCATGCAGCAAGATATTTCGATTGATGATGGCAGCGCAACACCCTCAAAGACTCCTGATTTCATAGCTCCAAGCCTGCGCCGCAGAATGGCCTGCTGGCTTTATGAAGGCATGCTGCTGTTTGGCGTGGTGTTTATTGCTGGCTATCTGTTTAGCACGTTGTCCCAGACCCGCAATGCGCTCGACAACCGCCACTTGCTGCAAGCTTTCATGATGGTGGTGCTCGGGATTTACTTTGTCTGGTTCTGGAGCAAGGGTCAGACACTGGCCATGAAGACCTGGCATATCCGCGTGGTGGATGCCCAAGGCCGTCCTTTGACCCAGACCCGCGCCCTGCTGCGCTATGCCGCTAGCTGGATGTGGTGGCTGCCGCCTCTGGCTGTGCTCTACCCCTTGGGCCTTCCGCCTCTGGAAGTAATGGTGCTAATGCTGGGCTGGATTCTGATCTGGGCCCTGCTCAGCCGCTTTCACCCTAAAAAACAGTTCTGGCATGACGCCTGGGCTGGCACCCAGCTGGTTCATCAGGCCCCCGCACCTAAACGCATCCGCTGATTTTGCTCTGCATGACCTCTTCAACACCCGATCCCGTCAATCCCCAGAAAAGCCGCACCGGTCTTTCTCGCGTGCTGCATGCAGGCGCCTATTCGCTGGCGGGCCTGAAGGCCGGCTGGTATGAAAAAGCCTTTCAGCAAGAGGCCATCTGCGCTTTTGTCATGATTCCTGCGGCCTTCTGGCTGGGGACCACCTGGGAGCAGGTGGCCCTGCTGGCCGCAACGGTCACACTGGTTCTCATCGTCGAGCTGCTCAACACCGGCATTGAAGCCGCTATTGACCGCATTGGTCCCGAGTGGCATGAGCTGTCCAAAAAAGCCAAAGACATGGGCAGCGCCGCTGTCTTACTGTCGCTATGCCTTTGCGGCACCGTCTGGGCTGCCGCCATTTACAACCGATTCATTGCATGACTACTCCAGCCTTCTCCATCTGCGTGTACTGCGGCTCGCGCCCCGGTACCAACCCTCAATTTACCGAAGTCGCAAAGGCTGTTGGCCGCTGGATTGGCGAACGCGGCGGTCAGCTTGTCTATGGCGGCGGGCGCAGCGGCCTGATGGGCGTGGTTGCTGAAGCCACTCAGCAGGCAGGCGGCCGTGTGATCGGCATCATTCCTCAGGCACTGGTCGATAAAGAACTGGCCAATCAAGCCTGCGACGAACTGCATATCGTCAAGAACATGCACGAGCGCAAGGCCATGATGGCCGAGCGCAGCGATGTCTTTGTGGCCCTGCCCGGCGGCATTGGCACCTTTGAAGAGCTGTTTGAAGTCTGGACCTGGCGCCAGTTGGGCTATCACGACAAGCCCATCGGCATCCTCAATGTAGATGGCTATTACGACACCATGCTGCAGTTTCTGCAGTCCTGCGTCAGCAGCGAATTCATGGGTGAGTGGCAGATGGGGCTGATTGAAAGCGGCTCTGACACGAATGCACTGCTGCAAAATCTGGTGCAGAACGCAGGCACGCGCATGGAGACCGCCAATCTGCGCTCTGTGATCTGATACCCCTAGGGCAGCTTTGCTACAGGGCAGCCTTTGCTGGCGTCTATCTGATAGCTCGCTTCAGTTTTACCGGCCTGAACAAAAAAGCCAGACTCAAGGTCTGGCTTTTTGCTGGGTGCGTGGCATGACGGCTTAGACAGCGGTGTCGTCCAGCTCGCCTGTGCGAATGCGCACCACGCGCTCCACGGGGGTGATGAAGATCTTGCCGTCACCAATCTTGCCTGTACGTGCCACGTTGACGATGGAGTCCACGCAGCGGTCCACATCTTCGTCCTTGACCACGACCTCAATCTTCACCTTGGGCAGAAAGTCCACCACGTACTCTGCACCGCGGTACAGCTCGGTGTGGCCTTTCTGGCGGCCAAAACCCTTGACTTCTGTCACGGTCAGACCATTCACCCCACACTCGGCCAAGGCCTCGCGCACTTCCTCAAGTTTGAAAGGCTTGATGACGGCGGTAATCATTTTCATGGGGCTTATTCCTCAATAGATTGAAATCGGCAACGCACCAGAGGCTGGGCCTCAGGCACGGAATTTGTTGGTTATCGGGTAGCGCCAGTCTTTGCCAAAACTGCGCCCCGTCACGCGTGGGCCGACGGGTGCCTGGCGACGCTTGTGCTCATTGATTTGTATCAGACGCGTGACGCGCTCCACATCAGCGACCGCAAAACCCTTGGCTACGATGGAGCTTACGCTTTCATTATTTTCCATGTAGTGCATGACGATAGCGTCCAGCACCTCGTAGTCAGGCAGGCTGTCCTGATCTTTCTGGTCCGGGCGCAACTCGGCACTGGGCGGGCGCGTAATGATGCGATCGGGGATGGGATCAAGTCCCGTGCCAAACGGGTCATGGGCATTGCGCCAGCGCGCCAGCGCAAAAACTTCGGTCTTGAGTACATCCTTGATGACAGCAAAACCGCCGGCCATATCGCCATAAAGCGTGCAGTACCCGGTCGACATTTCGCTTTTGTTACCCGTGGTCAGCACCATATGACCAAACTTGTTGCTCATGGCCATGAGCAATGTGCCGCGAATGCGCGCCTGCAGGTTTTCTTCAGTCGTGTCTTCAGCACGGCCCGCAAATGTGGTGGTCAGCGCGGCCTTGAAGGCCTCGAACTGGGGCGCAATATCAATTTCTTCGTGCTGCACGCCCACGCGCTCAGACATTTCACGGGCATCCAGCCAGCTGATGTCGGCCGTGTAGGGCGAAGGCATCATCACCGTGCGCACCTTGTCTGCGCCCAGCGCGTCCACCGCAATCGACAGCACCAGCGCCGAATCCATGCCGCCCGACAAGCCGATGAGCGCACCGGGGAAGCGGTTCTTGCCCACATAGTCGCGCACGGCCAGCACCAGCGCAGACCACAAAGCGTGGTGGTGGCTGAGTTGGGGCTTGACTTCGCCCATCAGACTGACACGACCGTCCACCAGATGGGCAGCCACCTGCGGCAAGTCTTCTTCAAAAGCCGCGGCGCGTGCAGCCAGTTGGCCATTGGCCTCTATGGCAAACGAGCCACCGTCAAAAACAATTTCGTCCTGCCCACCCACCAGGTGGGAATAGATCACAGGCACTGCATTTTCAATAGCACGTTGCGCAATTACTGTCTCGCGCTCAATCGGTTTTCCGCTGTGAAATGGCGATGCATTGATGACCACCAGCAATTGCGCGCCAGCGGCCACGGCAGCTTGGGCCGGGCCTGCGTGCCAGGCGTCTTCGCAAATCAGCAGGCCAACCTGAACGCCAGCCACATCCACCACGCAAGGCGTACTGCCCACGGCGAAGTAGCGCTGCTCATCAAACACGCCGAAATTGGGCAGCAACTGCTTGAAGTAATGGGCAATTGGCTGACCATCACACAGCACGCTGGCGGCGTTGAACAGCTTTCCCTCATCACGCTGCGGGTGACCGATGACCAGCACCAGCCCCGGCCATTGAGCGCTGGCGGCCTGCAGCTCTAGCAGCGCGGCAGCGCAGGCATCAAGGAATGCGGGGCGCAAATAAAGGTCTTCAGCCGCATAGCCGCACAAAGCAAGCTCGGGGGTGAGCAACAGGCGGGCACCGTTGGCATAAGCGTCAGCAGCGGCGGCAATGATTTTCTGGACATTGCCAGAGAGGTCACCCACGACAAAATTGCGTTGGGCACAGCAGATAGAAAGCGTCATGAAAAGCAAGCTAGGCGGTGAGGCTACCGGCGCCCGCGACAATCAGGGCATGGCCGAAAACACAATTATCACTCGCGTGCTCACCAGCGTGCAGCAGCTGGACGCACAAAACTGGAATGCGCTGCTGGCCTCTCAGTCCACGCCCACGCCGTTCATGCGGCACGAATACCTGGCCGCCATGGAGCAAAGCGGCAGCGCCACGCCTGAAACGGGCTGGGTCATACGGGTCATCACCATCTGGGACCAAGGCGAATTACTCGCCGCCTGCCCCCTCTATATCAAGAACCATTCTTACGGGGAATATGTGTTTGACTGGGCCTGGGCCCGCGCTTACGAGCAGCATGGCCTGCCCTACTACCCCAAGGCGGTGATGGCCGTGCCTTTCACACCCGTACCCGGCTCGCGCCTTTTGGCGCGCACGCAGGCGCTGCGCCTGGCGCTGGTGCAGGCCATACAGGAATGGGCAGAGTCACTGCAGCTGTCATCACTGCACCTGCTGTTTGGGGATACGGATGACCTGGCTGCCTGCGCCGCAGCAGGCTGGATGCAGCGCAGCACGGTGCAGTTTCACTGGACGAACAAGGCCTCCACGCGCCCCGAAGAATTGACAAATACGGCCTCCAGCGAAGCCATTGCCTGGCGTGACTTTGACGACTTCCTGGCCTCGCTCAATCAGGAAAAGCGCAAAAAAATTCGACAAGAACGCCGCAAGGTGCGCGATGCCGGTGTGAGCTTCAGAGTCATGGAAGGCAACAACATCAGCGCGGAGGACTGGAATTTTTTCTACCGCTGCTACGAACGCACTTATCTGGAACATGGCAACGCCCCCTATCTGTCGCCCGCATTTTTTGAAGCAATGGCTGACACCATGCCTGAGAACTGGGTAATGTTCATTGCCGAGCACGAGGGCCAAGCCATCGCCTCAAGTTTGATAGCTGTCAGCGCGAGTGAAGCAACCACTTCAGCATCAAACCCTTCAATTAACGATGCAAACAAGGCGCAAGCAGCTATCAATAACAGAGTGGCCTATGGCCGCTACTGGGGCGCATTGCAGCGCGTGGACAGCCTGCACTTTGAAGCCTGCTACTACCAGCCCCTTGAATGGTGTATTGCCAACGGCATTGCACGCTTTGAAGGCGGCGCGCAAGGTGAGCACAAAATGGCCCGCGCCCTGCTGCCGATAGAAACGCCCAGTGCCCACTGGGTGGCCCACCCAGCTTTTGCCGATGCCATTGCCCGCTTTTTGCAGCGCGAAGGCGAAGGCATGGCCGACTATGTGCAAGACCTCAAGACACACAGCCCTCTGCGCAAAGCATGATTTCAGGCAAGGCCAACAATCTCAGAGGCACAAAAAAGGTCGCCTTGCAGCGACCTTAAAGTTCAGACCCTCGGAGACATTCAGAAAGTTTCCCAATCGTCCTCGTTGAGCGACGATTTACGCTGACTGCGATTGGGTGCTGGCTCAGTAGCCGCTCTGCCCATCAAAGACTGGGGCGCGGTTTGCATCGGTGCAGGGCGAGCTCCCACGCGGGGAGTTGACGCCACGCGCGAGTGAGTGTTCGAGGCCGCTGCGGAACTGGCCACCGCACGTGCCGTCACCTTGACGGCTTGCTCATACATGGCGCTGGCGGGCAACTGGAACACGGCCACGGCCTGCACCAGATCTTGCGCCTGCTTGCGCAGCGCACCTGCGGCGGCAGCGCTTTCCTCGACCAGTGCCGCGTTTTGCTGCGTGGTCTGATCCATCTGGGTCACCGCTTCGCCCACCTGAGCCACGCCCTGGCTTTGTTCCTGGCTGGCAGCGCTGATCTCGGCCATCAAGTCCGTCACGCGGCGAATGGCCGAAACGATGTCCGCCATGGTGGTGCCGGCCTTGTCCACCAGTTGGGTCCCTTGCTCCACACGCTGCACGCTGGTCGTAATCAGACCCTTGATTTCCTTGGCGGCCTCGGCGCTGCGCTGGGCCAGCGTGCGCACCTCGCCGGCCACCACGGCAAAGCCTCGGCCTTGCTCACCGGCGCGGGCGGCTTCCACCGCTGCGTTCAACGCCAGAATATTGGTCTGGAAGGCGATGGAGTCAATGACCGAAATGATGTCGGCAATCTGATGGCTGCTGTTGTTGATGCCCTTCATAGTCTCAACCACTTCAGCCACCACCGCACCGCCTTGGGCAGCCACTTGCGAGGCATTTACCGCCATCTGGTTGGCTGCACGGGCGTTATCCGCGTTCTGGCGCACGGTGGAGCCCAGTTGCTCCATGGACGCTGCGGTTTCTTCCAGCGCGCTGGCCTGTTCTTCTGTGCGGCTGGACAGATCGGCATTGCCCGATGCAATCTGCGCACTGGCCGATGCCACACCTTCTGCGTTCTGGCGCACGCTGCGCACGGTCTGCACCAGGCTGTGTTGCATGCGCTCCAGCGCATTGAGCAGCTGACCGGTTTCATCCTGGCGTTCCACATGAATGGTGCCGCTCAAGTCACCATTGGCCACACGGTCTGCGGCTTGCACGGCTTGCAGCAACGGCGCACGAATGGAACGCACCAGCAAGATACCGGCAATCACGGCGACCAGTACAGCAATGGCGGCCACAATAATCAGCATGCTCACAGCCCGCTCATAAACCCGCTCCGAAGCCTGCGTCTCATCCTTGGCTACCTGGCTGTTGTAATGGATGAGCTTTTGCAATGTCTCCGATGATGCGTTGTAGAGCTTCAGCGACTCGGCGCCCAGCAATTGCTTGGCCTGCTCTTTATCGCCACGGCGCGAAACCTCGAACAGCTGTTTGTTTGCTTCAACATAGCGCTCTCGCTCGCGCAGAAACTGGGTGTAAAGCTCGCGCTCCTGATTGGTAACAATCAAGGGCTCGTAAAGCTTCTTCGCTTCGACCAGATGCTTTTGCAATTGCTCGAACTGAGCTTCCACCTGAGCTATATAGGCAGGCTCGTCATTATTGACATGCCGCAACTCCAACAAACGCGTGCGTGCCAGATCGGTATTGAGGGTATTGATCACCTCCACACTCGGCAGCGCGTTGCCGGTGATTGTTTCCGCACTGGAGCGCATGGAGCGCAGCTGCAGCAGTGCCATTGAAACCACGACCAGCAGAAGCACCAGCAGAATCCCGAAAGTACCCAGAATGCGCGTGGAGATTTTGACGTTCTTCATATATTGCACTGCCCTTTTTTCCGATCAGGTTTGTCTCAACCTATCTGGTATTAGCGTTTACACATGCAGAGAATCAGCTGCCTGCAACATGTGCACCTAAAAATCTTTCACCCACCGAAATAATCTAAAAAGCAATTCAGAAACAGTCTAATTTGTTTTCAATTGTTTCAAATTCCATATTTCCTGCATATCAATAACCACCTACAAACAAGCAAGACCAGTCCTACAAAACACAGGGGAGGTTTTCGTCATCACTCCAATATCCGGCGCAATTTTCAAACTTATTAACTTTGGGCTTTCCACACAATGGCTCAAATCTTCACCGTCTTGATGCACATCAAGACAAAAGCAAAGAAGCCATACAAAAAGCCCCGGCTGCTCGCGCAAGGCCGGGGCTTGTGATGGTCGCTATGTGCTTTTGCCAGCACTCAAGGCATCGTTTAACGCAGTCGCGTCATATTCAGAACTGTTCCCAGTCTTCATTATTGGTCAGCGCAGGCTTGGTTTTTGCCGATGCCACCACCTGAGCTGGTGCGCGAGGGGCAGGCACGGCACCGGGGGCGACACGCGGCTCCTCACGGTTGGCAAATCGCACGCCGGCATCTGAACGCGACCCCGCATCCCGGCTTGGCTTCAGCGCGGCACCAGCAAAGCCTTGCGCCTGCGGACCGAGCTGAAAGATCGCCACAGAATCCACCAAGGCCTTGGCCTGGCGCTGCAGGGAGTCAGCAGCCGCAGCGCTTTCTTCCACCAGTGCAGCGTTCTGCTGCGTGGTCTGGTCCATCTGCGTGACCGCCTCGCCCACCTGGGCAACGCCCTGGCTTTGTTCACGGCTGGCGGCACTGATCTCGCCCATGATGTCGGTCACGCGGCCAATGGCGCTGACGATCTCGGTCATGGTGGTGCCGGCTTTGTCCACCAGTTGCGAGCCCTGCTCTACACGCTCCACACTGGCGTTGATGAGCTGCTTGATTTCTTTGGCAGCTTCCGCACTGCGCTGCGCCAGAGTACGCACCTCGCCAGCCACCACGGCAAAACCACGGCCTTGCTCGCCCGCACGGGCGGCTTCCACTGCGGCGTTCAGCGCCAGGATATTGGTCTGGAAAGCGATAGAGTCGATCACGCCGATGATGTCGGCAATCTGGTGGCTGCTGTCGTTGATGCCCTTCATGGTGTCCACCACCTGCGCCACGACGGAGCCGCCACGGCCCGCAACATCGGATGCATTCTTGGCCATCTGGTTGGCCGTCTGTGCGTTGTCAGCGTTCTGGCGCACGGTGGAGCCCAGTTGCTCCATGGACGCCGCTGTTTCCTCCAAAGCGCTGGCCTGGCTCTCGGTTCGAGCTGACAGGTCCGCATTGCCCTGCGCAATTTCACTGGATGCCAGGGCCACGCCATGGGCGTTACCACGCACATCCTGCACCACCGATGCCAGCTGGCGGCGCATCTCCTCGAGCGCATTGAGCAGCAAGCCCATTTCATCACGGCGCTCGCTGTGCACCTCCATGCCCAACTGGCCTGCGGCCACGGCCTGCGCCAGCTCTACTGCCTTCGCAACAGGGGTGGTGATGGAGCGTGTCATAGCAATCCCCACCGCAGCAGCAATAAGCACCACCAGCGCCAGCGTACCCAGCAACCAGTAGCGGGCCAGCTCAAAGCTGGATTTTTCAGCCTGCTGGGCGCTGGCGGCGCTCTCCAGCTGCAGATTCATGAACTTTCCCGTGCTCTCGGCCAGTTGGCCGAATGCCTGCTCAGACTGGCCCGCAAAGAACAAGCCCAGCTCGTCGCCCATGGCGGCCTGGCTTTCTACGGTGCTGTAGTCACCATCACGTGCCTGCGCCAGCAATTGCTCGTGCAGCTTCAAAAACTCCGCCTTATTGGCCTGATAGCTGCTGTAGGCCTGGCGCAGCACATCGCTGTCAATCAGGCTGGCTATGATTTCTTCCTGTTCTGCAATCGTCTTGAGGCGCTGCTGAACCTGCTGCTCGTAGCCTTCGAGCTCAACCAGCGTACGTGCGGTTGAGATACCGGCTTCATGGCGGCGCAGCCGGTTGTACTCGGAGCGCATGGAAGCGGCGTTATAGACGCTGGGCAAAGCCACTTCCGAGATGGCGCGCCCGGCGGAATGAATACTGGTCAGCTGAAGCCAGGCCACAAAACCCAGAAGGGCCGAGAAAAATACCAGCGTCAGAAAGCTGATACCCAGCGTGGTTCCCACGCGCCAGTCCGAAATCTTCCAACTCATGCGATCCCCTCGTGTCTGCCGATTCAGGCAATAAAAAACGCACCCGGCGTTTGCTGCCAGGTGCGTTTCAAATTGTATCGGCGACTCAGGCAAAAGCCTGCTGCGCGTAAAGGTTAGAGAGCCTTTACTGCTTTGGATTAACCCTTGTATGCGGCGATGCCGTCCACGATTTCCTTGTGCGCCTCGTCCACGCCCTTCCAGCCCAGAACCTTGACCCACTTGCCTTTTTCCAGGTCCTTGTAGTGCTCGAAGAAGTGCGAGATTTGCTGCAGCACCAGATCGTGAATGTCGCTGAGGTGGTTGATCTTGTCGTAGCTGGGCAACAGCTTTTGTGTAGGCACAGCCAACACCTTGCCGTCCACGCCGCCTTCATCTTCCATGTGCAGGATACCGATGGCACGGCAAGCCACGACCACACCGGCAGGCAGGGGGAAGGGAGTCATCACCAGCACGTCCACGGGGTCGCCGTCGCCAGCCAGGGTCTTGGGCACATAACCGTAGTTCACGGGGTAGTGCATGGCGGTGCCCATGAAACGATCCACAAACAGGCAGCCGGTTTCCTTGTCCACTTCGTACTTCACGGGAGCGGAGTTGGCCGAGATTTCAATGATGACGTTGAAGACGTCAGGAGTCTTGGAGCCGGGGGTCACATTGTTCAGAGACATGATGGTTGGGAGGAAGTAATACAAAAAAGCCCCGTCAGGGCTGATGAAGCGTCAGCGCCTGCGGGCCACCCCGTAATTCTAGGCGCATGACCCTAACGCGGGCATTACATGTTTGAAAGTTGCGGGGGCTTACAGCGCCATCACCAGGCACAGATTCCAAAAAATTCAAGAAAAACTGCCTCAAGCCTAATATTTATATGCGCAAGAAGCTATAAAAATCATAGTTAATCAAGCGTGAACTGATTGCCGGCGGCGCACTGGGCCGCTGCGCACCTCCACGGCTGCCTGTACGGACTTGCGCAAGCCCAGGGCAAAACCCAGTTCGGCCACCACAAACAGCGGGCCGACGATGAGGCCCATCACATCGTCAAAAAACGCGGGCTTGCGACCTTCATAGTAATGACCGATGAACTGAATCACCCAGCCCACCGCAAACAGCCCCACACCCCACGCCAGCCACAGCGTGGTGGACTGCGCCGCAATCGGCGTGGCCAGCGCCAGCATGACAGCCAGCAGCGCTGTCATAAACAAGCCATAGCGAATGTCCAGCACGCAGTAATAAGCCGCAGCGGCTATAGCCCCCAGCAAGGCCAGCGACAGCGGCACCCCGGCCAGCGCGCCCCATTGCAGCCGGGCCAGCAAAATGACCACGGCCAGCATGATCATCGGCACGCCGATGTAGTGGGTGACGATATTGCGCGGGTCGCGGTGGTAGTCGGCGTAGTTGGACAACTGATCGATTAGGGTTTTCATCGCTGTATCTCCGTGTCGCTTGTCCGAGCATGGTGACGCAGTATCAACCTTGCAGTCTGTCATGCCGCCGACACAAGACCTCATACCATCGCCCAAGCCTGCTCTGGCCCTCGCACCGCCGGCGCGCAAACGCAGCTTTGAGCATGTGGGCACTAATGACCTATGGGCCATCGTGCAGGCCGGGCGCTGGTTTCGGGGTCTGCCTCCAGAGCTGGCTGCGCACATGCAGCACATGGCTCAGCCCCGCCTGCTGTCGCCCGGTGAATGGCTGTTTCGCCGGGGTGATGCACCCTGCGGCATATATGCCGTGGCACGCGGCTCGCTCAGCATCTCAGGCACCGCCGCACTGCAAGAAAATACCCGCACCGCCCTGCTCACCTTGATCGAAGCGCCCAGCTGGCTGGGCGAAATTGCCCTGTTTGATGGTGCACCCCGTACCCACGACGCCTGCGCCAATACGGCCTGTGCCCTGCTGCAAATCCCCATAGCGCCGTTGCGCGAATGGCTGGATGCCACACCTCAGCACTGGCAACCCATGGCCCTGCTGCTGACGCACAAGCTGCGCGCCAGCCTGATTGCGCTGGAAGAGCAGACCGTGCTACCCGCAGCCCAGCGCATCATGTGCCGACTGGTGCAGATGGCCATGGGCAACGAGCAATGGGCAGACCGATCCCGCACCCACCGCGAGCTGGCCGTATCCCAAGAGCAGCTGGCCCGCATGCTGGGCCTGTCGCGCCAGACCACCAACCAGATCCTTCAAGAGCTGCAACTGGCAGGCTGGCTGCAACTGAGACGTGGCAAGCTGGAGGTGCTGGATCTCCCCGCTCTCAAGGCCGCCGCTCAGACTGGGCGAACAAGTGCAAATGACAGAACAGGTTGCTGAAAGCGCACTGACGGCATGCCTCTGCCAAGGCTCCGTTTCGCCCCCTCATATTGCCCGCTGTCCGCTTCTTGCTGGACAAGCCTGCTATCTCTTTGATAATGAAAAAAACGCCACCACGGCGTTCATTCAAAAATCATCGCGGGCGATAGAGTTGTAGACAGAACATCCATCCGTGATCGCCCGCCATCACAACGGATACCCCATGCCCCTGTCCCCCAGTGCCCACCGCAAGCCACTGCCCATTCATATGCGCGACGTCAAATACCGGGGCTACACCCGTCATGACGGCATGTGGGATATAGAGGCCGAACTGGTCGACCAGAAGACCTATGACATCGAACTGCATGGCCACCGCAAAGTGCCTGCAGGCAAGCCGATTCACCATATGTGGATTCGCCTGACCATCGACGCCGACATGGTCGTGCACGGCATAGAAGCCACCATGGATGACCACCCGCTGGGCCATTGCCCCGAGGCCACAAAATCCATGCAAAAAATGGTGGGCTGCTGCATCACCCGTGGCTGGCGCCGCGCCATCTCAGACAATCTGGGCGGCGTGGCAGGCTGCACCCACCTGCGCGAGCTGTTGTTCAACATGGCTACGCCCGCCTTCCACACCGTGCTCAACCAGTTCAACACCAACGACTCTGGCGAGCCACCGCGCCATCTGGGCCAGTGCCTTGGCTGGGACTTCAACGGCCCCGGCGTGGCCGAGTTTTACCCCGAATTCAAAGACTGGAAGCCGCTGACGCAGCAGCCCAAAGAAAATATCAAACAAGGCTGATTCGCAATACCATCAAGCGCAAGCAGCTATCAAATTTGATAACCTACAACAAGCCCGCAGGCGGCCCGGACATCGCGCTTGCGGCACAATCAACCCCATGGCAGAACGAGTGATTCCCTTGGTCGATGAGCGTGCGGCATCCCGCAACGCTGTCGTCCCCAGCGTCTTGCAAGCCCCCACCGGGTTGCTGCAAGACCAATGGGGACGGCCTTTGCGCGACCTGCGCATCAGCGTCACCGACCGCTGCAACTTCCGCTGCAACTACTGCATGCCCAAGGAAGTTTTCGACAAAAACTATCAGTACCTCCCCCACAGCTCCCTGCTGAGCTTTGAGGAAATCACGCGCCTTGCCCAGCTGTTTGTGCAGCACGGCGTGCGCAAACTGCGCCTGACCGGCGGGGAGCCGCTGCTGCGCAAGAACCTCGAAGTGCTCATCGCCCAGCTGGCCGAGCTGCGCACCCCCGATGGCCAGCCACTTGACCTGACGTTGACCACCAACGCATCGCTGCTGGCGCGCAAGGCACGGGCCTTGAAAGATGCAGGCCTGAGCCGCGTCACCGTCAGCCTGGACGGCTTGAACGACGAAGTCTTTCGCCGCATGAACGATGTGGACTTCCCCGTGGCCGATGTGCTGGACGGCATTGAAGCGGCGCGCGCAGTGGGCCTGTCGGACATCAAGGTCAACATGGTCGTCAAACGCGGCACCAATGATGATCAAATTCTGCCCATGGCCCGCCACTTCCGCGGCACAGGCGTGACGCTGCGTTTTATCGAATACATGGATGTTGGCGCTACGAACGGCTGGCGCATGAATGAGGTGCTGCCCTCCGATGACGTCATCGCCCGCCTGCGCACCGAATTGCCGCTGATCCCACTGGAGCCCAGCTCCAGAGGAGAGACCGCCGTGCGCTGGGGCTATACCGATGCCTCCGGTCAACACGATCCCAGGCTGGGCGAAGTGGGCGTGATCAGCAGCGTGACCCACGCTTTTTGCGGTGACTGCAACCGCGCACGCCTGTCTACCGAAGGCAAGCTGTACCTGTGTCTGTTTGCCAGTCAGGGCTGGGACTTGCGCAGCCTACTGCGCAGCGGTGCCAGCAATGCTGAAATGGCGGCAGCCATTGCCCCCATCTGGCAGCAGCGCGACGACCGCTACTCACAGATGCGAAGTGAAATGCCACCCGATGCAACGCCCACCCACAGCGGCCGCCGTATCGAAATGAGTTACATCGGTGGCTGATTCACCCATCACTGCTGACCAGATCACCGGCTGCCTATTGGCCGGTGGGCGCGGTGCGCGCATGGGCGGGGTGGACAAAGGCTTGCAGCACTTTCAAGGCCTGCCACTGGCGCTGCATGCGCTGCAGCGCCTGGCACCACAGGTTGGCCCCCTGCTGATTAACGCCAACCGCAATACCGAGCAATACCTCGCATTGGGCCAGCCGCTGAATGCCAAGGTCTGCGCCGATGCCCTGCCCGACTATCCCGGCCCACTGGCAGGCTTCATGGCGGGTCTTGCCCAGTGCCAGACGCCCTGGCTCCTGTGCGTGCCTTGTGACACCCCTTTGTTCCCGCTTGATCTGGCTGCACAGATGATTGCTGCGCGTGGGGATGCCCGCACCGACATCATCATTGCCCACGGCTGGGATACCGAACGCGCACAGCCCCACCAGTCGCCTGAGCTGCGTGCCCAGCCCGTGTTCTGCCTGATCAGGTCCAGCCTCAAACACAGCCTTGAAGCCTTCATCACCAGCGGCGGCCGCAAAATTGACGCCTGGACCATCCAGCACCACTGCGCGAAAGCCATGTTTGACCGCCCCGGTGATGAACAGGCCTTTACCAATGCCAACACACTGGCCCAGTTGCATGATCTGGAGCAACTTGCTGCCGACACACCAGCCCGGAACCCTTAGCCCGCAAGCCAAACGCGTAAAGTACGGTGACAGCCCCATAGTGCCACCCGTCATGAGGTTTTTTCTTTGAATGCTGCTATGACCGCGATTTTTCAACCTGCCGCCGCCACCAACGCCCAGACGCTGACCACCACACAGGTGCACCAGAAACTGCAGGCTTTGCTGCAACCGCTGGGCGCTGTCGCCGACATAGACACCGTAACCCTGCCCGATGCGCTGGACCGCGTGCTGGCAGCAGACGTCATCTGCCCCGTCAACGTACCGCCCCACGACAACAGCGCTATGGACGGCTATGCCTTTGCAGGCAGCAAGCTGAAAAGCGTCCAGCCCAACCCGCGCCTCACTCTGCGCGTCGTGGGCACAGCCCTGGCTGGTGCGCCCTGGCATGGCCACTTGGCAGCGGGTGAATGCGTAAAGATCATGACTGGTGCTGTCATGCCTGAGGGGCTGGATACTGTTGTGCCGCATGAGCAGGTGACGGTCAGCGATGCCTTTGTGGAACTGGATGCCAGCAATGTGCCCGCCGGTGCCAACCGCCGCCTGCGCGGTGAAGATTTGCAGCAAGGCTCGGTCGCTCTGCCCGCAGGCCAGCGCCTCACGCCCGCTGCTTTAGGCCTGCTGGCCAGCCTGGGGCTGGGCCAAGTCAGCGTACGCCGCCGCCTGTGCGTGGCCTACTTCTCAACCGGCGATGAGTTGCTCAATCCCGGCGATGCACCGCGCGAAGGCGCCATCTACGACAGCAACCGTTTCAGCCTGCAGGCGCTGCTGCGCCGCATGGGTGCCAAGGTGCTTGATCTCGGTGCCATCCCTGATGAGCCTGCTGCATTGCAAGAACGCCTGAGCCAAGCCGCATCGCTGGCCGATGTGGTGTTGACAAGTGGCGGCATCAGCGCTGGCGAAGCCGACCACACCCGCGCCATGCTGCAAAGCATGGGTCGCGTGGAGTTCTGGCACATTACCATGCGTCCTGGCAGGCCGCTGGCAGTCGGTCTGCTTGCTCCGGTCGCTGCCAATCCCTACTCAGAATCAGCCTGCAGCGCAAGCACAATAAGCGTAAAAAGCTCTCAAAATCAGAGCAATACTCCATCAACTCTGCGCCCCGCCGTGCTGCTGGGCATGCCCGGCAATCCGGTGGCCGCCATGGTCAGCTTTTTGATGTTTGTGCGCCCGGCACTGTCCCTCCTGGCCGGTGAACGCGCTGCACCGGTGCCCCAGTTGCAGGCCATTAGCAGCGAACGCCTGCGCAAGCGCCCCGGCCGCACCGAATATCTGCGCGGCGTGATTGAACTCAATGCCCAGGGGCAAGCCACGGTGCGCACTACCGGCCCTCAGGGCTCGGGCGTGCTCAGCTCCATGGTGGCGGCCAACTGCATCATCGTGCTGAACGATGAGCGCGGCGATGTGCTGCCCGGAGAAAGCGTCAACGTTCTGCTTTTGCAGGGCCTGATCTGAAATCAGACACGCTCGCTTCGCAAGATGACGCCCACGATCACTTCAGGAAAAGACTTCATGCCATACCAAGCCACCCACTGGGCCACAGAGCCCACAAGGCAGGCCATCGATGCACTCCAGGGTGCGAATTTGCTGGAATTTGGCACGCCCTGGTGCGGCCACTGCCTGGGCGCTCAACCCCTGCTGCAGGCAGCGCTGGCGGCACACCCTGACCTTCCGCATATCAAGGTGGAAGACGGCCCCGGCCGTCCGCTGGGCCGCAGCTACCGCATCAAACTCTGGCCTACGCTGATCTTCTTGCGCGACGGCAAGGAAGTGGCGCGAGTGGTACGACCCGAGTCAGAAGAACAGATAGCAGAAGCACTGGCTCAAATCACCCCCTGAGGTCATTGAGCCGCTCCCGGTGAGCGGCTTTGCTGCGAGGCAGCCCTTGCAGGCGGTTATTTGCTTGGATCAGCCAACTCAACACAAGCCAGCGCAGATGGCATCTCTGCCTGACTCATCGCTCTGCGATCAACCGTTTTTCAGCGCCAGCTCCACACCCTTATTGGCCAGCGAGTCGGCATGCTCATTGCCGGGGTCACCAGCATGGCCCTTGACCCAGCGCCAATCAATGCGGTGACCACTGCCCTGCACCAGCGCATCCAGCTGCTTCCACAGGTCGGCGTTTTTCACCGGTTCTTTCGATGCCGTCACCCAGCCCTTGGCCTTCCAGCCATGAATCCACTCGGTAATGCCTTTGCGCACGTACTGGCTGTCAAGGTACAGCACCACATCGCAGGGGCGCTTGAGCGCGGCCAGGGCCTGAATCACTGCCATCAGCTCCATGCGATTATTGGTGGTGCCCAGTTCGCCACCAAATAATTCTTTCTTTGCCGATCCGGCTTGCAGCAATGCGCCCCAGCCGCCAGGGCCGGGGTTGCCCTTGCAGGCGCCATCGGTATAGATCACAACTTGATTCAATTTTCTTCCTTGTTGCGCCAGATCGTATCTGGCGGCTGCTTATTGGTTACCGGTGCCTTCATGCCCGCTGGCGCGCTGCGATTGCGCCAGCTAGGGCTCATCATCCGCGTGCCCGGCACACGCTTGACGGCCACCACGCAATACACCCCGCCCAGCACTGGCCAGCAACGGTGACCCATACTTTCCATAAACTGCCAGCGGCTCAGCCACTGCGCACTTTGCGTGGCAGGACGATAACAGCCAAATTGCACGGCTTCGATCTCAAAGCTCAGCAATTGCAGCCAATCACGCAAACGCCAGTAGCCCACGCCCAGACTCAAATCCGGCAGATAGCCCGCGCTGCGCTCTACCCGGCGCTGCAATCCCAGCAGGCTGACAGGGTTCAGGCCGCTGATGACCAAGCGCCCCTCAGGCACCAGCACCCGCGCAGCTTCACGCAGGGCGGCATGGGGGTCGTTTGAAGCCTCCAGCGTATGCGGCATGAGCAGCAGATCAAGACTGGCTTCAGAAAAAGGCAAGGCCTCGGCCGCCGTCATCAAGACAGGTGCTTGAGGCGGATCTGCAGACGACTTTGTACTCTCAGTTTCACTAGCGGCAGCCCTCGCAAGCCCGGCTTGCGCTAAAGTGCCTGCTTTGCAATCTGGATTGACATCTGGAACAGCGCCGGAGCCATCCAGCGCCAGCCAGCGGTGCGGCATGCGGTTATTGCGCAGGCCCTCGAGCGGCGGCAAGCCCAGTTGAAGCGCGTGATAGCCAAAGATATCCGCGACCGCTTCATCAAAGCGCTGCTGCTCCCATTCGAGGAGATAGTGCCCAAGGGCTGATTCTGTCCAGTGATGCATCTTTATAATTTTGCAGCTCATGAACCTGTTGCCCATTCCTGCCTTTTCCGACAACTACATCTGGATGATCCACGATGCAGAGCATGCTGTGGTCGTCGACCCAGGACAGGCCGACCCCGTGCTGAACATGCTGGCGCAGCTGGGCTTGAAGCTGCAAGGCATTCTAGTCACCCATCACCATGCCGACCATGTCGGCGGCGTTGACGCGATCCGCACAGCCACAGGTGCCCCTGTCTGGGGCCCCGCCTTCGAGACCTTGCCCGAGCCTGTCACCCGCGTGCAAGGCGGTGACAGCATTGACCTGCTAGGCGGCCCATGGCAAGTCATTGATGTGCCTGGCCACACCAGCGGGCACATCGCCTTTTTCAGCGACCACGCCAATATCAAGCATCCAGCACAACCTGTGCTGTTCTGCGGCGACACCCTGTTTTCGGGCGGCTGCGGGCGATTGTTTGAAGGCACGGCAGAACAAATGCAGGCCTCGCTGGACGCAATGGCCGCCCTCCCTGCCAGCACTCTGGTGTGCTGCGCCCATGAATACACAATTTCAAACCTGCGTTTTGCGCAGGCCGTGGAACCAAACAACCCAGATCTGGCTCAGTATCTGGATCATTGCCAGAAGCTGCGTGCGCGCGGACAGCCCACGCTGCCTTCCACTCTGCAGACCGAACTGGCCATCAATCCATTCATGCGCAGCCGCGCTGCCGATGTCATCGCAGCCGCCGTGCACCATGACCCTCAAACCAAGCCCCGGGAGCCTGCCAGCGTGCTGGCTACCCTGCGCCAATGGAAAAACGTTTTCTGATGAAACTGCTCTCCACCCTGCTGCTCACCAGCGTGCTGATTCTGACCGGCTGCGCCACCACCAGCAGCGTCGACCCCATGTATCCCGACGGCCCGCTCAAGCCCCTTGGCCAAGGCAAGGTCGGTAGCTCTGAAGTCGCCGAACTCGAAGCTACGGGCGACCTCTGGCTGCGTATCCGCAAGGGCTTTGCCATGCCCGACCTGGAGCAGGATCTGGTGCAGAACCAGGAGCAGTGGTATTCCACGCGCCCTGACTACATTCAGCGCATGACGGAGCGCTCCAGCAAATATCTGTTCCACATCGTCGAAGAGCTGGAGCGCCGCGGCATGCCCACCGAGCTGGCGCTGCTGCCCTATATCGAAAGCGCGTTCAACCCGCAGGCAGTCTCCAGCGCCAAGGCTGCAGGCATGTGGCAGTTCATGCCCGCTACAGGCACGTATTTCGACCTCAAGCAGAACATCTTCCGCGATGACCGACGCGACGTGCTGGCCTCCACCCGCGCCGCCCTCGACTATCTGCAAAAACTGTACAACATGTTTGGCGACTGGCATCTGGCCCTTGCCGCCTACAACTGGGGCGAAGGCAGCGTGGGCCGCGCTATCAAGCGCAATGAGAAGCTGGGCCTGCCCACGGGCTACCTCGACCTGCAGATGCCGGCCGAAACCCGCATGTACGTGCCCAAGCTGCAAGCCGTCAAGAACATCGTGGCCAACCCCGAGCGCTTCAACGCCGAGCTGCCCATCATCGAGAACCACCCCTACTTTCAAGCCGTGAACCTGCCCCACGACATTGATGTGGAACTGGTGGCCAAGCTGGCCGATGTAAGCGTCAAAGACTTCAAGGCGCTCAACCCCAGCTTTCACAAGCCCGTGATCTTTGCCCGCGCCACGCCGCAGGTGCTGCTGCCCTGGGACAACGCCAAGGTCTTCCGCCGCAATCTGCAGGCCTATAGCGAAGGTCAGTTCGCCAGCTGGACGGTGTGGACCGTCCCCACCACCATCACCGTGGCTGAAGCCGCCCAGCGCGCCGGGCTGGGTGAGGCCGATTTGCGCGCCATCAACAACATTCCCCCGCGCATGCTGATCAAAGCCGGTTCGGCCCTGATGATCCCACGTGATGCCGATGTCAAGACCGACGTACCCGGCCACGTCGCCGACAACGGCCAGATCTCCTTCGCCCCGGAGATCGTGACCGTGCGCACCACCGTCAAGGCCCGCAAGCGCGATACGCTGATCAGCGTAGCCAGCCGCTACGGCGTCAGCGTCTCCAATCTGGCTGACTGGAACGATTTGAAGTCCACCGCATCGCTGCACGCCGGTCAATCGCTGATTGCCTACCTGCCCAGCCGCGCCGCGCGCAGCGCCCGCGCTGAGGCCAGCAGCCAAGGCGTCAGCCGTGGTGGTCGTAGCAACAGCAAGGCATCCGCCTCCAGCAAGACCAGCAAAACTGTGACTGCCGCGCGCGGTGGCAAGAGCGAGCCCAAGGCGCGTGGCGGCACACCCGCCAAGAAACGCAAATAAAAGCGCAAGCAAGTCACTGCACAACAAAAAAAGCCCGCCAGTTGCAAAACCAGCGGGCTTTTTTTACGACGATCAGCGCCTCATTGAATTCACCAATTTGATAGCTGCTTGCGCTTTATTGAAAAGCACCTGAGGCATTTTTGACGGTTGTTTTTAGCGCCGGTCCACCAGCGCATGGGCAATAGTGCCCAGATCCACATACTCCAACTCGCTGCCAATCGGCACACCCCGCGCAAGGCGCGTCACCAGAATCCCGCGCGACTTCAGCGCTTCGCTGATCGCGTGGGCCGTGGCCTCGCCTTCGGCGGTAAAACTGGTGGCCAGAATCACCTCCTGCACCACACCATCGCAGGCTCGCTCCAGCAGCTGCTTCATGCCAATTTCTTTGGGCCCCACGCCATCCAGCGGCGACAAACGGCCCATCAACACGTAGTAAAAGCCTTGATAAGCGCCCGTGCGCTCCATCGCCGCCAGATCGGCAGGGGCCTCCACCACACACAACCGCGCCGTGTCGCGCCCTGCGTCATCGCAAATGCTGCAAATCACGCCTTCGGTAAAGGTGTGGCAACGCTCACAGTGGTGCACAGAATTCACCGCCGAATCCAGCGCCCGCGCCAGTTGCAACGCCCCCGCCTGATCGCGCTGGAGCAAATGAAACGCCATGCGCTGAGCCGACTTGACGCCCACCCCCGGCAAGCGCCGCAGGGCTTCAATCAAGACATCCAGAGATTGCACATCAGACACAGGCTTGTCCTTTCACTCACCAGAAAAAAGGCGATCCGGAGATCGCCTGATATTTGAATACAGTCTTTCTTGTACTGCAACCAACGCTGGCATGCCCCAAGCCAGGGGCAGCAAGCAAGCGCAGCGATGCTGCCGTCCCCCTCAGGGGGAAGCGGCAAAGCCGCACAGGGAGAGCCGTTTAGAACGGGAACTTCATGCCGCCAGGCAGGCCAGGCATACCGGCTGTGATCTTGCCCATCTTCTCGCTGGAAGTTTCTTCAGCCTTGCGCACAGCAGCGTTGAAAGCGGCAGCGACCAGATCTTCCAGCATGTCCTTGTCTTCAGCCAGCAGGCTGGGGTCAATGGTGATGCGCTTGACGTCGTGCTTGCAGGTCATCACAACCTTGACCAAACCAGCACCGGATTCGCCTTCGACTTCGATGTTGCCCAGCTCGTCCTGAGCCTTCTTCAGGTTGTCCTGCATGGACTGGGCTTGTTTCATCAAACCGGCGAGTTGTCCTTTGTTGAACATGTGAATTCCTTCTTTTGTTGAAACGCCTTATTCAGGCTGAATGGATAGGGGCTTGATGCTGCCAGGCACGATTTTCGCGCCAAAGTCTCGCCTCAAGGTTTGCACCAGCAAATTGCTTTTAACAATGTCTTCAGCAAGCAGCTGGTGCGTTTTCTTTTCAAAGGCCAGTCGACGTGCCGGAGTATCGGTCACCGGGCCCAGCTCAACGTGCAATTGTCGCGCATGACCAGCAGCTTCCAGCGCAGCACGCAAGCGATCACGCGAGCCCGTTTGATTCAAAGAGCTGGAATCGACCCGCAAATGCCACAAATCACCGTCACGGGCAATTAGCTGCGACTGCAACGCCAGCTGCCGCGCCAGCGCCGCAACCGCTTCAGTCTGTAGCAATTGCTCCACCACGTATTGCCATAGATCACCTTCGGCCGTGCGCTCTACAGGCGCAACATCCTGAGCGGTGCTGGCATAGCCACTAGCCAACTCCTGTGCCGCAGGCTCTTCCTGCTCCATGGAAGGTATCGCAGGCATGGAGTTTATGGGCTGGCCAACATCTACATCGGCGTCATCGCTCCAGCGGCCATCATCCGCCCAACCCTCTTCGGGCATACCAGCCCAGGCGGCTTCGCTAGGGTCCACTTCTTGCGGAGTGTCTGTGACATCGGCCGGATCCGCCATTTCTTCTGATTCCGAAGCATCTTCTTCTGAATCTACAGCCTCTTCAGTCGCTACGGCAGGCACTTCAGCGGCACCTTGCATAGACGACCGAGGCGCTTCCAGCACAGCGGCAGGAGCGTTGTGCGGCACTGCCTTTTGAGGCTGAGCGAGCACAGGATCAGCTAGCAATAAAGTAGCATCATCCTCTTTAATTTCATGGACTTGAGGCTTATTTAGCTCTAAAACTTCAGGGACAAGCTGCGACTCTGCCACCTGCGGCTGCACGGGTGGAGCAACATGCGAGATAGCCGCAGGCGTGGCCACCGGAGCCTGCAGCACTGCGGGATCAGCAGCCGGTGCAGCAGTAACTGGGCGACTAGGCCTCAGCGCTGGAGTTTTTTTTTCAGCCGTGCCGGTTTCGGCATCTTCAGGCTTAAAAGCCAGCAGCCGCAGCAACGCCATGGTCAGCGCCGCATATTCGTCGGGAGCCAGACCCAGCTCCGCACGGCCATGCAGGCAGATGCTGTAGAGCAGTTGCGTCTCGTCACGCGGCATCAAGCTCGCAAGGCGATCGACTTCAGCAGCTTCCGGATCGCTGGCGTCCAAAGGCATATCAGGCACGGCCTGCAGCACCGCCATGCGCTGCAGCACAGCGCACATTTCTTCCAGCGTTGATGCAGCCGACAAGCCGTTGTGGCGCAATTCCTCAGAAGTCTCAACCACCGTGCGGCCATCGCCCTGCGCCAGTGCATCAATCAGGCGAAACACATGGCTGCGGTCCACACTGCCCAGCATCTGGCGCACCGAGGCCTCCTGAAGCTGACCGCTGCCAAAGGCGATGGCCTGATCGGTCAGACTCAGCGCATCACGCATGGAGCCGCGTGCGGCACGCGAGAGCAGGCGCAATGCCTGCGGCTCAGCCGGCACAGCCTCTTTGGCCAGCACTTGCGTCAGGTGTTCCAGCACCGTCTCAGGGGCCATGGGCCGCAGGTTGAATTGCAGGCAACGCGAAAGCACCGTCATAGGCACTTTCTGAGGATCGGTCGTGGCCAGCACAAACTTCAGATATTCAGGCGGCTCCTCCAGCGTCTTCAACATGGCGTTAAAAGCCGTGTTGGTCAACATGTGCACCTCGTCGATCATGAAAACCTTGAAGCGCCCTTGTACTGGCTTGTAGACGGCCTGCTCCAGCAGGCTCTGAACCTCGTCCACCCCGCGGTTAGACGCAGCATCCAGCTCGGTGTAATCAGGGAAGCGACCGCTATCGATTTCAGTGCACGCAGCGCATACCCCGCAAGGAGTTGCAGTGATTCCACCATTGCCATCCACACCCTGGCAATTCAGCGACTTGGCCAGAATACGCGACACCGTGGTCTTGCCCACGCCACGCGTGCCCGTGAACAGATAAGCGTGATGCAGGCGCTGCTGAGTCAACGCATTGGTCAGAGCCTGAACCACGTGCTCCTGCCCCACCATTTCGGAGAAGGTACGGGGCCGGTATTTACGAGCAAGCACTAAATAAGACATAGCTTTCAATTCTACGGGGCAAGGGCATGTCAACACGGCTGCACCTGAAATCTCATGCAATGAGAATTCAGAGTGTGTGTTTTCAACCTATAATCAGCCATGACGGGCCTCCTCGCATGGGGAAGCGGCCAACCGGGTCAGGTGGGGAACCAAGCAGCCCTAACTGTGAAACCAGTGCCGAGGTAAGGTTCGTCACCTTTCGATGGAAATCCTCTTTGTTGACAAGAGGTTGTCTTCCTAGAAAAGCAAATTTTGATGTGTTGTGTCACTTGGGTGTGTCACTTTTGTCCAACCCAGACAAGAGTTTCGCCTTATGGCAAGCCTCACGGGCCTACATCAAAGAGCAGGCATCTACCACCTCCGCGTACTCATTCCGACAGACCTTAGAGCAAGGTTTGGGCGTAGCGCTTTCCGCAAGAGTCTGGAAACTTCAGATAGATCTGAAGCTGAGTTGCGAGGAACTGTTGAACGAGCACGACTGCTGGCGCTGTTTTCCGTAGCCAAGAAGAGTCAAGGCCCCCTCCCAAGTCTGTCAAAGCAAACACAAAAAGTCTTGGAGCCACTAGAAGGCATTACTCTTCCCGCACAGGTCAGCTCAAATCCCACGAGCGCCACTCAGACAGGTGCAAACACTGACAGCCAAGCCACCCTGGCATCCACATCAAAAAGAGCTGCAGTGAATCCTCAGGCTGGCCCAGCCCTGTATGCAGAGATGCCCACACTGAAGGAGCTATACAAGCGCTGGCTGCGAGTCAAGAAGCGGACTAAGTCATCTGAGCAAGCCTGCCTGCTAGCTATAGAGACCTGCGACAAGGCATTGGGTCGCTTGCCCGTTGACCAACTCACCCGAGCGCACGGCGATGCCTTTAGGTCATGGCTGCAAGAGCAATCCATATCACTGACCACAGCTCGTAATAGATTCGTCTGGGTGAAGTCATTGCTGGTCTACGCCTACCGAGAGCTGGAGCTGATACCCAAGCAGCCTTGGGAAGGCATGGAGATTCAGGTCAACAAGGCCCAGACCCGCAGGCCTTGGAAAGACGAGGAGCTGCAACAGCTATTCAGTCAGCCTCTGTTCACTACTTACGACACCCCAAAGGGCAAGAAGTCGGGCAGCGATGCGGCCTACTGGGTGCCACTCATGGCTCTGTACTCAGGGGCACGTATAGGAGAATTGTCTCAGCTTCGTACTTGTGACATCAGCTTGATGGATGGTATTCCCATACTGACCATCACAGACGCAGGCGAAGGTCAGCGGGTAAAAAGCAGCGCCAGCGTCCGCAGCATCCCCATCCACCCTGAGCTGCTCAGGCTTGGTCTGCTGGAGTATGTCCAAGCCATCAGGAATGCAGGCCACGACAAGCTATGGCCCATTCTCCGCGTTGACCCAGAACGCCCGGGACTTACCCTATCCAACTGGTTTGGAGAGTACCGCCGCAGCATTGGCTTAACGGAGCGTTACCCAGACTTTCACTCTTTCCGCCACCTCGCCAGAACACGCATGGCAAGATCCAAGATTTCTGAAAAGGTCATGGACTCCATTACGGGCCACGAAACCCAGGGAAGCGTGGGCAAGACCATATACCAGAACGTGAACCTGGCTGATCGCATCGAAGCGATTCAGGCAATAACTCACCCAATAACCCTTCCTCGTGCTTACACATCCCCAAGAATGGAAGCTGCAAAACGAGGCGGCAGACGCAAATCGATTTAAACGCACTACAAGCGTTTTTACACGCCAGCAACCAACCCATTAGGCATTAGATAAATATGCCCACAGGCCCCTTAAAACGCGCTTAAATGGCATTCAAAGATACGACTAATCACACCAAATATAATTTATGAAAATAATCACTAGAGAAGTAAATATCACTAGAAATAATATATTTTACCGCAAGGACAATATTGGATTGAGCTGGTATTGGGCTGAAACAAGGGCCACGCCAATCACCCCACCCCAAAAAATTCAGGACTGACATCTAAAGGTCTTAGCGCATCTCTGAGCAGGTAACAATTAAAGCCATCAAAAACGAAAATATCAATATCTGTATCACACAATACCCTTAATTCAAAACAAAAAAGGCACGAAGCTGAAAGCCCCATGCCTGTATTAAATCCACAAACAACCTCTATAATCCCGCCAGAATCACTCTCTAGATATTTATTGACTATTCAGAAGTTAATGTCTTAACAAAACACATATTTTATTGTTTTCCCATTTGTTATAAACATATAATTATTCATACCAATCTCAACAAGCACATCTACAACAAAACCAACAAATACCGCTCAAATCCAATAAATACAACAACTTAGCATCAACATAAAGAAAATCAAAAACTAAAATGACACCTAACACCTCCTACAAAAACCCAACAAATCCAAAACAGGAAAATGAAGCAAGAGGATGGCCCAGGCTAAGCCTCAGGACTACAAAGAAGCACTCAGCAAAAACAAAGAAAGCCCTCTCGGTCTCCAAATATATAAACCAACAATAACTCAGGTATTATTACACTATAAAACTTTATGCTAGTTAATCAGCTAGCTCTGTCTATATTAGAAACTTAGATTAAGCATCTAGTGTATATTTATTATAATATTTTATATTATAATTATAATAAATATAATACTAATTTACTATTAATATACTACTAATAGTATAGTTACCTTGAGTTTCAAAATAGAAGACAAAACTTGTCTATGACACCAGAGACTTTCAAGGAGTAAAACCTATCCAATCTACCTGTTGTCAAAGACAGTTGCCTCCTGAGTCACGTTACCTTCGAGCACGAAACAGCTCACCATAAGGGTGAGAAGCATGAATAAATCATGCCAAGACAGCCACCCTCCTTCTAACAAGGGGTGACATGCAGCCACATTTACGGGTGTTAGCCCTGCACCAGACCCGCCACAACGTGCAAACGCACATCTTGTCTGTCTGCCCCCTGCGTGCCTCGATTCCGAAGAACCCACCAGCCCAGGTAGGGGGATAATAGGATTGCCAACCCCGGTTCGTGTCCACGTCCCAATTAGCAAAACACACAACCCAATATCGAGTTGTCTGTTGCTATTTTACCACAACATTGAGAATTTGTCAAGACCCTATCCGGTATTTTCTCAAAGACCAGCCCAAACCACTCTGAAAGTAGACACGAGAGGCCACAGGATTAATTAGAGGGCTCGTAATCGATTTTACCGCCATCAGGCTACCCTGGTATATCCATTTCCATTTAAAACCAGCAGAGAGGCTAATAACGGCTTTCCTGAGGCTTTTTATTTAATTGCGACAATAGCGATTCACGGTAGCTATGGAAATTCCAAAGTGCTTGGCGGTTTCCGCAATACTGGCACTATTTGCCTTTCTCCACTCTTTCACCTCATCCGCATTAGCGGCAGCAGGACGACCAAGGGAAAGTTTCCCATGTTGTGTTTTGCCTGTCGTTGCCAACAGTTCTCGGGCCACCGCTCTTCCCGCCTCCGTCCGATCCCTAATCCGCTTGCGCTCCATATCTGCAATTTGGGCAAGCACTGCCAGGATCAATTCACCCACGCCAGCCGCAATACGGCCCAGGCCGTGAATCTCGATGGCAATCCCTCGCTTCATCAGGTCACGCACCACCTGCTGCACATCCAGCGCATCACGCCCCAAACGATCCACCGCATATACGTGAATGCTGTCACCCTCCCGGACATATGCCAGTAGTTGAGCGAATCCAGCCCTCTCAGCAGCAGGAACCGCTCCGCTCACGCCTTCATCTTGAAACTCTTTGTCGAACCCTCCCGCCAACGCTAGGCGCTGGGACTCAATAGATTGTTCGGATGCGGATACCCGGTAGTAGGCAATGCGGCTCATGATGTATCAGAAGTTACTTCGAGATTTTGACACTATATCAAAAATCGCTTTAATATCTTTTGATATACCCGCCAACATCGTCTTCGGTGTAAATCAAAAGGTACAACTTTTGAGTCAAACCGAGTCTTCGTCACAAGGCTGCCAACACCCCAATCAAGCCTCAACAACCTGGCAAAAAAGGTCATCGATTTCCCAAACAAGAATTAGCTGGGTTGGGAGCAAACCTCCCCCACGGAGGGGGAGCATATACAACAGAATAATAATAAAATTAGGGCAACCCAATCTCCTTATTTAACTTCCTTCACTAATGTTTCAGCACCTTTGTTCATCAGCGACTCATTCCCATCTCTAAACCAACGGAACAAAAAATCAAAGACGGGCGGAGTTTTTTTTCTATGATCAAAAATCTGGTCTTGAAGCGTTCTACACTTCAACTTTAATACGCTTGGATCTTTATTCGAAACCGCATCAGCCCATATTTTCTCAGATAGTTCTTTCAGCTTATCCAACCTCTCTGCAGCATCTTCATGCTCCATCATTTGACGATAACCAAAGACATAGGTAGCAGTTAAAGGTGCAATGATATATGCCAAAAACTCAAACATATCCTTTTTCTCATACAAACCATAGCTAATCATCCCCACTGCGATACTGATTAGAATGATGCGAATAAATAAAGTGTACTTTCTTCTCATTCTCGCATCCCACCAAACATTTGACCGCTGACTAATTATTATTCCAAATATTTCTGAAACTCTTTCTATAACTACTGGATACCATTTTCTCAAGCACTCAACTTCATCATCCTTCAGACCATGATTTTGAGCTTCCTCATGAATCATTTCACGCTCTGGTTTTTTACCCACCGCAAATTCATTCCATTCCAAACCCAAAACGTTTGTATCAAAAAGCTCTTGAGTTCTGGCAGCCTTATCACGCAACTTCTTTACCCAAGGCGTAAGAACAAACAGATCAAAAACCACAACCAGAATACCCCAAAGAGCCACGTAGCCTTTGAACTCTGGCTTCACTATTGCGGCAACAGCAGCACAGATTGCAATAGGGACACTAAGCAGCATTTGAAATCCAATGATGCTCTTCGCCCTGGAATAAAGATTTCTTTGAGCAGCAAGAAGCTCAATATTTTCAGGAAACTCTTGCCTTTGAATGATACTCATAAATAGTAATCTGGAAATTTATTGTTATAAAGTAAATTCCAAAAATCAAATGCTTCCTTTACATTACCGTCTATTGTTGCATTGCGAGCCTTTACAGCACGACTAACGGCTGTACTCAACTTTGAAATTGCATCCTGCTTAAAAGCTTCTGTTTTGCATGGGTAAATATAGCCAGAAAAACCCATAGGATCTTGCAAAGAAGAAAGATTATTCTCCAGAAGCATGGCCAGGATATTTTTCACATCGATATCGTAAATAATGCAAGATTCACCGTCAGCATATTTCGCAACCCTCATTTCCAAATAAAATGACTTTATAGGAACATCTCGGTAAAATTTCCAAGCCTTGATAAATCGAATAAGAGGCTTAACTTTTCCACCATGTTTTTTGTCTACGGCATTAACATAAGCATTATGAGCATCTGGACAAATCTGCATCCATCCATTATTTCCATCAGCGATCTCATATATGCTGTAGCCGTTGCTTTCTTTTACGTAGTCGGCCACAACAATTTCAGTATCTTGAGACTTTTATTGCCCGAAGGGACAGACAACTGCAGGGGTACTAACCTTAATATCCGTATGTGGAAATCTGGTCACTAATGCATCTTTAACTAAGCTCAGGGTATAAGTAGAAGACAGCTTAAGTGACGTTGTAGGCAAACAGGCAAGATAATCAACATCGCTGTATCGAGAAATATTAGTTCCATTTCCAAAAGAACCAATCCTGGTGAATCTCTTCAATCCGAAGTTTTTTTCAAGGCATGCTTTGATTGATGCCCTATGTGAGACCGTAGCTTCAGTTTCTGCTGCGCTAGCTTTAATTGTGTTATGAAAATCTTGGAATCCTTGCTCTATCGTACGTGGCATTTTTCCCCTTTTTAAACAACGCAAATACATTATAGATAATAAGATTACAAAAATAGCCCAACCAGTCAACGCGTGGATCATTACTCATCTAGTCAGGGGCATTGGCTAGCAACTGCTAAGATCACATCTGTTTTGTGACACTTCTTTGTGTCACAACACTCATTTTTTGTTGGACGGGCCTCCTCGCATGGGGAAGCGATTTCGCTTGCGAAAAACCGGGTCAGGTGGGGAACCAAGCAGCCCTAACTGTGAAACCAGTGCCGAGGTAAGGTTCGTCACCTTTCGATGGAATACTCTTTGTAGAAAAGAGATCACCTTCCTAGAAAAATATTTCCAAGCATGTGCAGCACAACACTGTGACACCTCGTCAAATCGACAGGTGTCTTTTTGCGTTCATGACTGCGTCAGCAAGTTTCTTCAACAACCCGTAATACCTGCAACTGCGTGCCTCGTCTCAGTCCAAAATTTGATAACTCATTGCGCAATACCTGACAAAGCACAGACGCAAAAAGGGCCGCAGAACGCGGCCCTTTTGAGTTTTTGATGCAGCTTACAAAGACTGCTTCATACACTTAGACGGGAATACCCACCAGATCATGGCCTTGCGTACCAACGATACGCACACTGATCAAATCACCCACCTTGTAGGTCTTGCTGGCCTTTTCTGGCGGCTGGATGTGCACCACGCCGTCGATCTCTGGAGCATCCGCATAGGTGCGACCTACGCCACCCTTTTTGCCCAAGCTGATGGCCTTGTCGACCAGCACCTTCATGACCTGACCCACGCGGCGCTGCAAGCGCGCGGTGGAAACTTCCTCAGCCACTTCCATAAAGCGGGCGCGGCGCGCTTCGCGCACCTCTTCAGGCAGCATGCCGGGTAGTTCATTGGCTGTAGCGCCTTCGACCGGGCTGTAAGCAAAGCAACCGGCGCGGTCAATTTCGGCTTCGCGGATGAAGTCCAGCAGGTGTTCAAATTCTTCTTCGGTCTCCCCAGGGAAGCCTGCAATGAAGGTGGAGCGAATCACCAACTCTGGGCAGATCTTGCGCCATTCGCGAATGCGATCAAGGTTTTTTTCGCCGGATGCAGGGCGCTTCATGCGCTTCAGAACGTCAGGGTGGCTATGCTGCAGCGGCACGTCCAAATATGGCAAGACCTTGCCTTCGGCCATCAGCGGCAGCACGGCATCAACAGTGGGGTACGGGTACACGTAGTGCATACGCACCCACGCGCCGTATTGCTTGGCCAGCTTGCCCAATTCATCGGCCAGCTCCAGCATGCGGGTCTTAACGGGCTTGCCATCCCAGAAGCCAGTGACGTACTTCACATCTACGCCGTAGGCGGAGGTGTCTTGGCTGATAACCAGCAGCTCTTTGACGCCGCCTTCAAACAGCGCTTTGGCTTCTTTCAAGACATCGCCAATCGGGCGCGAAACCAAGTCGCCGCGCATGGAGGGGATGATGCAGAAGGTGCAACGGTGGTTGCAACCTTCAGAGATCTTCAAATACGCATAGTGCTTAGGCGTGAGCTTGATGCCCGCATCGCCAAAGCTGCCAGGCACCAAGTCCACAAACGGGTCGTGGGGCTTGGGCAAATGGGCGTGCACGGCATCCATCACCTCTTGCGTGGCATGGGGACCGGTTACAGCCAGCACACTGGGGTGGACTTCAGCCACCATGGTGGCACCGCCTTCTTTACCGACCTTGGCGCCCAGGCAGCCAGTAACAATCACCTTGCCGTTGGCGGCAAGCGCTTCACCAATGGTGTCCAGACTTTCTTTGACTGCATCATCAATAAAACCGCAGGTGTTGACGATGACCAAGTCAGCACCTTCAAAGGTCTTGGAGGTCTGATAACCCTCGGCGCTGAGCTGCGTGAGGATCAGTTCGCTGTCGGTCAGCGCTTTAGGACAGCCCAGCGAGACGAACCCGACTTTCGGGATACTCGTTTGCATCGTGCGATCAGAATCAGTTGATTTCATTTGATTTTTTCCAGCGGCGCAGTCTCTACGCGAAAGCAGCGATTTTAAGCTAATCGCAATTTTTGGCAGGCGCAATACCATTGCCCAACTCGACGTACAGGCCGACAGTCAATGGATAGATAAATGAAAAAGGCGCTACAGCTTTTATAGCTATAGCGCCTACATTCTGGTGGATCCTACGAGATTCGAACTCGTGACCAACGGATTAAAAGTCCGACTCACGATCAAGCACCGGCGCAGGTTCCAGCAGATTTATGGGAATATTTTACCATCTACCCACTCAGCATTCATGCGCCTCTCCAGAACTTATTCCCACGGCTCAGGTATTCGATAGATGCTTGCAACCACCCTCTTCAGCCTTGTCGTCGGCATCTAAGATGGCGACACTCTGACCGCCCGCTGCGGCGAGCCTGGGCAATATGAGCAAGTCAAAGTAAGGCTGCAGGGCATCGATGCCCCTGAGCGCAGGCAGCCATTTGGGGAGCGCGCCCGACAAGCACTGGGCGAACTGACATTTCAAAAAGAGGCTGAGTTGCGGTGCAACAAGCTCGACCGATACAAGCGCCACGTTTGCTCGGTCTAGGTTGCGCCGGCAACAGCACCCAGGGGGCCGCGCACTCTTGATGCAGGGCTAGCCATGGTCACTGAAGGCATAGCCTGGTGGTATCGAGCCTATTCGCGGAGCAATCTCCCCAGGAACGCGGTCAGTATGAGTTTGCCGAGCAGGAAGCCAAGGCGCGTAAAGTCGGGTTGTGGCGATTCGAAGCCAATTGCGCCATGGGGGTGGAGAAAAATGGCTCGCGAGTCCCGGATGAGGCTAAGTCAGTAAACGACCCCAAGCGGCCGATCACTCAGTATGAGCGAAGAGATATACCCCAAACTTCATTTTGCTTAACCAGAATCCAAAGGTTGGTGTGACGAGTCAGTTCTTCACCGGTGTCTGAACGTCGGGTGTACGTGACGAGGAAATGGACCTTGTCCTGGCTACTCAGAACGGGGACTTTCGATTCGTATCGCGTCGATGACCAACCAGTACTTTTTAGCCGCTGAAAAAAATCCGAAGGATGTTGGTTCGGAGCATCCCAAACCAGGGTATCAGCTCCCGAAATCATCACATGCGGGAAATGAAGCTGTGCATCCATGCCAGCTAAATCCAGTGCATTGAATGCAGCAGTAAATTGGTCAAGGCAGCGCGACGCTTCTTCGACTGCATCTGGGTCAATTGGGTTGCTATCCGTTTTGCTAACAAAGGACAGAAAGCTGCTCATACCTTGGCGAGGAAGGCCGCCGCATCACCGGCTTCACACTTCCAGTCTGCGAAGACTCCAACCAGATTGCATTCCACGCAGTGGCAAGCGATGTAGTACCAACGAACATCATGTGTGCCCTCATACACGGAGACGCCGGACACGAGCTCGAACGCCTCGTTCTCGCATACGCACTCGTGCCCCTCGGGCGCGGACTTTTCAATGTAGTCCGCGCTGTCGCCCATCAGGTGTTCCTGCCCGCAGTCAGTGCAGGTGCGAATTGCCACGCCGGCTTCTTCATCGGTCTGCAGCGCAAAAGTCCGGCACCCACAATCGCATTTGGACGAGGCAAACCGGACGGCCTCATGGCGATTCGCAACGCTGTAGCTGCGCAGTTCGGCTTGGGTGTCGCCGGACGTCGTCCCGTACATGAACTCGCCCTTCTTCGTCAGTGCCATTGATGCTTTCCATTCTTCAAGGTGGGGTTCCCGACAGATCTGACGCCAAGCTTGCCCCAATCATCTGGATTTTGCCTGAAGGCACGGCGAATCGTCGTCAAGGGGCCGGTGCGGGCTCCGACAACGGCTGCTCCTGGCCGAACGCATCAATAAGACGCGATCCAACCTAGAGCCAACGCCGCACCTGATGACGATATGCATCGAACGAAGCTCCAAATCGCTCGTTCAAAGCATCTTCCTCAGGTCGTATCTGGAAGCGCTGCAGATACGCCATGAATAGCGGCACGAGGAGCATCGCTGGTATCTTTCCCAACCACACTGCAAAGGCCAAGAGTAAAAATGTGAAGCCCAAATACATGGGGTTGCGTGTCAGACGAAAAACCCCATGCACGACCAGCGCTGTCGAGGTCTCGGGATTGACTGGGTTGACCGTGGTTTTTGCTTGCCGAAATGCCAGAACGCCTGCAATGCAGAAGGCCCCGCCGAGCGTAGCCAGAACAATTGCCACCACCCATGCGCCTGGAGTCTTGATCATTAAGACATCGGGAAGAAACCACATTGCGGCGGCGAATAACGCGGAAAGCGCCACTGGGGGCACTCGCAAGGACAGC
>NZ_JABBCQ020000019.1 GCF_012844455.2 Comamonas suwonensis
AACTGATGATGGAATCCTAAAACCGATTTCTACATTTCGTTCATCAACATAATCAAAGTCAATTTCAACAATTTTCTCTAAAGAATTCTGGTATTTATAAATCGCGTTCTGCAAACCCGCAGTAACTTCACATTGCTTAGTAAAGCGCTTCCCTTCCTCAAAGGAAGGAGTGCCCATTGCACGGTAAAGCTCTACAAATAATTTAAACATCTTGCCTTAATGCCTCTAATACAATCATTGGCACATCGGCATTTCTATTATCCGTAACAAATTGCTTTGGTTTTGACTGTATCGCCCTCGAAAATGAGTAGCCACTATCATTCTGGGGCGCATTATTTGAATTATTTGAGCCTAACAAGTCATCAAATTTTTCTGCCTGCTTGTCTGTCAATCTAATTCGAATTGACTTGTCTTGCCGGTTATACCTAATCTTATTATTTTCATCAACACCAAAATCTGTTTTATCAAACTTAATCTCAAGATCATCATCTTTCAAAACAAATCTGGTATATTTTTCTAGAGCTTCATCACTTACATCAAATTCTGTTGGCAGCCTATAATCAATTCCATTCATTGTCTCAACAAAACTATCCATGCGCGGCATAAATTCAGGTGGCAACTCGTGAACGATTACATTTTTTATCTCTTCCAGAGTTGCAGGGTTACCAAGTTTTAACTGTCGTTCAAGATACTGGCGAACCGCATCTCTGACATTCACCGCAAACGGCCTCAAGTCCTTATCTTTATTGCACAAATCATACGCCGCCTTAATAACCATTGTTGTAGATTTTTTTGAAGAGCGATGTACTACACAGCCGAGAGCATTAATAAAGTAATCCGCTGAACCATCAGAATCTCTGGTCGACATAAAAGCGAGATAAGGTTTGAGCTCAAAATCTTCCTCTATCACGCCCAGCTTCGCATACTCCTTCTCTTGGTCCATTACATCCAAATATTCCGAGCATTTAATTTCAGCTGCATGACTTAATTTAGACATATCAACTTGTTCAATAGTCACAGGCTCATATTCATCCGTTAATTGGATTCCTCCTTTTTGCTTAATCATTGCAATCAGAAGATTATTTTTACCATTTTCATCACAATAGTATGAAAATAGTATTCTCGAACCTGTTGAGAGCCTACTTTTTTCAGCTTTAAGAACAATTTCATCCATTGCAGTAATTGTCAATTTATGAAATAGATTCTTATTATTCAGGTCATTTTTTCCAGGTATATATGCAACACTGACTCCAAAGCTAGCTGGGAATGGTCCTCTGTCGCTCTTATCACTAAAGCGCCCCCAGGCAAGAGTGTTGTCCTTTTTACCAAGCAGCTTGGCCACACCTTCTACTAGGGAAATCACGGGCGGCTTTGTAACATCCAAGGTATCAGGGCGTTTAAAAACTTTATCTTTTGGCACACCCAGAGTGTGCTGTTCCTTTTCAAATCCATGAATGACCGCATTGATGACCGTGATTGGCATGGGACCGTCTCCGTACAAAATTGGTTGTGACGGAATGTAATACAGATATCACCTGTACTCCTATTTAGGCAACCACACAGCTCGGACGTTACGCTTTTAGCGGAGTCAACAAAATTCGCTGCACCTGCCGCAAGCTCACCCCAAACCTTTGTGCAAGCTCGCGAGCATTTCGCCCATCGAAGCTGGCACGTATTTCCCTAGCTAAACGTTCACGCTTCAGTGAGCGCTCAATCGGCACATAAACCTGCACCCCACCCAGCCGCTGGACATAGCGGCGCACCAGCTCTTCCGTCAAATCCTCCACTCGCTCTACGCCATGGCATAGCGCAGCGGCTGCCAGTTCTTCGCGCAGCACGGCAATGGGGTCCAGCTTGTTGTTGCTGGGTACGGGAGGGGTGGAGCTTGAGTTTTTCTCGTTCATTGTTTTGATAGCTGGTTGCGCTTGTGCTGCTTGGGCTTGCATTGGTTTTATTTATTAATAAAAGCTCATTGGGGCGAAAAGCTCGTCGTCTTCGCTTTCGCGTGACGTTTTGGCCCGTGGTGGCGCTGCGTCTGCCCTTGGCTGCTCTGGCTTGGCGGCCTGGGCCCGGGCGGTGTTGAACAGGTCTTGCGGGGGCTGCACGGTTTGCTCCAGCTGCAGCCAGCGGGCGTCGGGCCATTTGTGGATGCCAAGGCACATGGCGGCGTGCAGGGCGTAGTTGCGGCAGTCCAGCACCTCATTGCGCGGGCGGCGCTTGACCCAGCGGTACACGTCCTTGCCGTTGACCTTGACCAGCACGCGCTGCTCTGCGGTGAGCTGTTCGTACCATTCGCGCGGCAGCTTCTGGCTGGTGTGTACGTAGCCGGGGCCGGGTTTGTCTATAGCCAGCTGGCCCAGCAGCAGGTCTTTGGCGCTGTCCACCCCCACCAGCCAGAGCTTGATGCCGTGCGATATCTTGCGGCCGCGGTAGTTGACCTCTTGCAGGCTGCTGGGGCCGACGATGTTGCGGTTGTCGTTGTTGTCGCCCTTGATGGCGCGCAGGCCGGTGAGCTGCCCTTGCGCGCTGCGCACCCAGTTGTAGACGGCCTGGGTCTGGTCGGACGAGTCGATGCTGATGGCACTGAGGCCCAGGCTGCCGCCGTGCCAAGCCTGCACGTAGCGCTGCTGCAGGTATTGGGTGACGGGCTCCCAGTCGGCCTCGCTGGCGGGGTTGCCCTGGATGACCTGGTGGGCAACGGCCCAGCTTTCCAGCCCGCGGCCCCAGGCCCAGATGGCGATTTCCCAGCGGTCGCGCTGTACGTCGACCCCGGCGGTAAGCAGCAGCGCACCGGCGGGCACGCGGCCCAGGGGGTAGTCTTCGGCCCGGGCCTGCAGGGCGTGTTCGTCGCTGCTGTCGCCTTTGAGCTCCCAGGTCTCGCCCAGGGTTTCGTTGGTAAAGCCGGTCATGGGCCCCACGTCGCCTGCCTGCAGGGCGCGGTGGGCCTTTTCAAACTCATCGACGATGCTGACCCAGGTGCGCTGGGGGCTGTAGGCGGCCCAGACATGCACGCCCAGGGTGCGCGGCGGGCGGCAGGGTTGGCCCGCAGCATCGCGCCAGATGCGGTCTGCGCCGTAGCGGCGGCCGTTTTTTTTGCAGACCCAGGTGCCGGTGAGCGGCCAGCCGCCGGGCAGGTAGTCGGCCTGGGTGATGCTCTCCAGGCAGTGGGGGCAGACGTGGTGCACGCTGGCGGGCTGGCCTTTGACCCATTTGAAACCGTAGGGCAGCTCTTTGCTACCCCAGACAAGCGGGTGCTCCGCGCTGCAGCGCGGGCATTCGATGTGGTACTGGACGTAGGCGTCGGATTCTTCGCAGGCGCGCTCTACATGGCACATGCCTTTGACGCGGGGCGTGCTGCCGCCGACGAACTTGGGGTATGGCGCGCCTTCCAGCCGGCCCTTGGCCAGGCTGCCAGGGTCGCCGGACTTTTCGATGCTCTGGTCGAAGGCGCTCCATTCGTCGAGGATGGAGACGGCCACGGTGATGCGGCGGTAGGCCCGCGCAGCCTTGCCGCCCAGCAGGTGCAGCACGCTGTCGCGGAAGGGCTTGTATTTGATGGTGTCCTCCATCCCTTTGCCCTGGCGGCGCGCAGCCTGCACGGCGGCCACGCCATCGAGCACGGGCTCGATCTCGCTTTTGACGTAGCTGTCGCGGTCGTCATCGGTGGGCTGCCACAGCGCCTGTTTGCGGCGGCGGTGGGCGATGTTGTAGGCGACGAAGGCGGTGATCATCTTGGTATAGCCCACGCGCTTGCTCTTTTTGACGGCCAGCTCTTCGATGCGGTCGTCGCTCATGAAGTCGAGAATGCCGAGCTGGAAGGGCCAGCCGACCCAGCCGCCCTTTTGGTGGCTGGATTCGCCCGCCAGCAGAAAGTGCTCTGCCGCCCATTCGCTGAGGGTTTGCGGCACATCGGCCCGCAGGCTGGACAGGCCCAGCGCGGCGGCGGCCTGGATGGCGACCATGGCTTCGGGGCTGAGGGGCGCGCTCATGCGGCGTCGCCCTCCTCATCTGCATCCGCTCTGATATCAAGTGCTGCGGTCTCGTCTATGTCGAGCTGTGCCATGGCTTCGACCTCTTTGTTGACCAGCTGGGAGGTGGAGCGGATCCATTCGTTGCGCGCATCGGCCATGATGCGCAGCACGATCAGCAGCACCTCTTGCGGCAGATCCGGGCAGGCCTTGCGCACCTGGCCCTCGAACTGGTCCATGCGATCGACGATGGCCGAGCTGGCCAGGCCGAGCACGTCGGCCAGGATGCCGATGGGCGCGTACTCGCCGCGGGCGACGGCGTTTTTCAGTTCCTGCGCCTCGCGCTGGGCCTTGGCCAGGCCGGCGCGTTCTTGCACCAGGTCGAGGCCGCCGAGCTCGCCGCTCATGCGCCCGGCCGCCACTTCGCGCAGGCGGTGGCAGTAGGCGATCAGCAGCTCGGCCCAGGTGCCGCCGGTGGGCAGCTTGCCTTCAGCCATCAACGCGCTGACGTTCTGCTGCGACACTCCGATAACGCTAGCAAAGTCTGCTTGCTTGGGGCGGGTTTGAAGCTCAATCATCAGCACAATACAACCCCCTTAGGAAACTCACGCAACAGTCCGACAACGCGGCTCGAATTACCCGCTTCAGAGGCTCTCGGGAAGGACCCGTGGCCCTCGATCTGCCTATTTTTTGTGCGACGCACCATCAGACCTTGACCTCCAGGCCCAGGGCCATGCGGGCGGACTTGCCGGAGTACATCGAGATGCTGGTGTCACCCTGCTCCATGCGGGCCACGATGCGGCGCGCCCAGTCCTTGCCGTCGTTGCGCTGTTGCAGGCTGACCTTCACGGGCTGCGCTGCCACTGGTGCGGGCAAGGCGGACAGGCCCTGCTGCTGGGCATAGGTCTGGCGCGGCATGACGGCATCGCACATCTGCTCGAACTGCGGCAGGTTGGGCGGGAAGTCCGCATGCTCGGCAGCCAGGCGAGAGGCGGCCTGCTCCACCACCGTGGCGGGAAAGCGCGACAGCTTGGCATCCCAGACCTTCATGGCCGAGATCGCGCCCTTGTCGTGCTTGCCAGCCATCTGGCCCGTGGCGAACTTGCTGGTGAACAGGCTCCCGTACGAGCCGTGCAGCAGCATGAACAGCTTGCGGATCACCAGGCTGACTGCCTGCAGCGAAGCCTCTGCGGCCTCCTCGGCTGTGTCGCGATAGGCCTGCGGATCTCGCATGGCGTGGTCTGCAAAGGTGGCGATGTTTTTCATTCCCAAACTCCGTCGAAGATGGCTGCGGCTGCACCGGCATGCTTGTAGGTGTTGGCAGGCTGGCGGCCACCACTGCGGCGGCCCGCCTCAGGCGCCATGTCGGGCTTGAACAAGCCTTGCCAGCCAGCAATGGCGGCGTTCTCCAGCGCGGCTGCGTGGTCCACACCCTCATGTCGCCAGGCATCGAGCTTGTCCACCGCCATCTGCTTTTGCGCATCGGTCGCCTTTTTGCGCTTGGCGCAGGAATGCCAGGCATCCCAGTGAGCCCGGTTGATCCAGTCCGGAACGGCAAAGGTCGGCGCGGCCACGCGCTTGTCTTCTGGTTCTTTACGGTTCAATTGATGGTTCATTGATGGTTTGGGTGCAGCTGCTGCGGGGGTGGGGTGCAGCTCCTGCGGGGGTGGGGGTGCAGCTGGTGCACCCCTGGGTGCAGCTGGTGCGGGGTGCATTTGCTGCGGGGGTGCATATGCTGCGGGGGTCAACTGGTACACGGTCGACGTGCCGCGGCGTTCGCTGGAACGCAAGATTCCAGACGATTCCAACCACCGAATCGCCCCCTGCACAGCCCGCGCTGACAGGCAAGTGCGCATCGTGATGGTTTTGACAGAAGGCCAGCAATAGCCGTCGTCATTGGCTTGATCCGCCAGCGATATCAGAACCGCCTTTTGCGCAGCAGACATACCCTGCATAGGCCAGCAGGCCGACATGATGATGGTGCTCATACTCTTCTCGTTATCAGGCCAGGGCCGTTTGTCGCGCCTTGCAGCGCACGGGTTTGATGTCACGCTGGCGTGGGGACAGGCTGCACATGCGCGCAGCGCCCTCCTCCAGCCGCCCGGCGGCCAGCAGGGCGTTGACCGTGCTGGCCACGCTGCACAGCTCCAGCCACTCGCCTGTCTGCGCGTTGTGGTAGTCGCGCAACTCGCGCCGGCTCATATCGCGCACGCCGTGCTGGTGGGCATGGCGCAGCGACTCGTACAGGCGCTCATGCAAACGGCGGCGCGTCTCGTTGCCCAGCGCGGCAAATGCCTCTGCACTGGTGTCTTTGCCGGTCACACGGGCTTGGGATGGCTGCATGGTCAAACCTCCAGATATCACTGCGCCAGGCGTTGCGCCTGCGCTCAAATTCATTGCTTTATTCATTGATGTCATACGCCTGCGGCCTCGCGCAAACGGTAGCGAATGCGGCGCTCCAGATAGGCTGTGGCGTCGGCACGCTTGGCCACCTTGTCCATGTCAAAGCGCGGCTGGTAGCCCCGCTTTGGCCGCACAAACAACAAGACCGGTCGAACGAGCGCACCGCCTGTGCCACTGGCGGCCCAGATGCCGGGGGACAGATGCGCCGTGCGCTCGTCCTGCTCGCCCTTCTGGGTGATGCGAGGCCCGCCGCGTGTCTTGCCATAGGTCACGAAATAGCGCCGGCCCGTCTGCTTCTTCGTGCCGCGATGCACGCGCAGATAGCCTTTGGCGCTCATGTTGGCCTTGTAGCCCTGCTCGCCAAACGCCTGGAAGTAGCTGATCAGCTGCACCAGAAAGGCTCCTCGCAAGTTGCCCTTGCCGTCATCGCTGCCGGGGTAAGGGCCACCTCTGGCCTCATCGGGAATCGCCGTTTGATATCCGGCAGGCAAGATGCCCGCGCGCTTGAGCGCCACCTCGCTGCGCTTGTCGCGCCGGCGGCCGCCCCAGGTCTGGGCATCCAGAATCTTTTGCGGATCGATCCCCTTGCCGCCCATATAGGTCGGCTCGATCGTCACGCTCAGCTTGGCGGCCGTGACCATGCGCACGAACGGGCTGCGCAGGATGTAATCCGTTGGCCGGTCGAACACCGTGCGCATCTCGTCCTGCATGGCACGGCGGATCTCGAAGCCCGTGTCGTTCAGCGCCTTGGCATAGGCCTTGGCGGCCTGCGCGCCCGTCAGGCCGTGGATCTGCCGCAGCAGCTCCGCCTGGTTCAGCACCCGCGCGCTCAGCTGGATATGCATATCAGCCCTCCTCCGCCGGCGCCGGCACGCGCGCTGCCGCCGTGGCCAGCAGCTGGTTCAAGGTAGATATCAGCTCGTTGTAGCGGTACTGCAGCCGCTTGATCTCGTTGCGGCTCACCATGGCCTTGCCGCCACGAAAGGCGTCTGCCGCTGCGGAGGTGAACTCGCCCACCTCCTGCTGCAAGGCCACAAACGCCTCCACCGGGTCGCCCGCGGCCTGGTCGGGCAACGCGGGTACACAGGTGTAGCCCAGGGCCGCCGCCATGGCATGCAGAATTGCCGGGTTGCCCGACATCACCTGCAACGCCACAGACTCGCGCAACGTCAGGTGATGCGTGGTGTTGTTCGGGTTCAGCTTGTTCTGCAGCGTATTGGCACTCACGCCCATGCGCTCGGCCAGCACGCGCACGCCGCCCGGGTGGTTGTGCGCAATCAGATACGCCGCATCCGCCATATCGGCAGGCGCCCGCATGTCGTTTGGGCTACCTGCTTCGCCATTGTTTGCATGGGGAGGGAAAGAGACACTGCTTCTCATGACCTCACCTCACTTCTCAGGCGCATCGCTGACGGCCGCTGCGCAGACAGCCAAGCAAACCCCCATCGCCGCCACACCCGAGTGGGCCCAGGCCATGGAGCTGCTACTGCAGCAAATCGTCTTCGTCCTCGACGTCGAAGGCCGCGACAGCTTCACCACCCGCAAAGTCGCCCGCTGGAACAACCAATGCATCCACGAAATGCTGCGCACCGGCAGCGTGCCTATGCCTGTGATCGAAGAGCTGCAGCGCGTGGTGGTGCGGGTGCTGACGTGAAAGTCAACACAGGCACTGGCAACTTGCGCATGTCTGAGTACGATGGCAGTCACCAAACCTCTTTCAGTGACTCTTATCAAGGCACACATGAGCGAACCCGAGTACACATTGGCGGACGCCCGCAAAGACATTCTTGCCCTCAACGAGGCACGCATTGCCCTGCTGAACAGGCAACTGGCCACCGTGGCCATCATTCGCACCATGCTCACCATGTTGAGCCTCGAACAACTGCGCGAATTGCGCGAAAAATACGACCTGCGAGTCCTTGCAGGAATGGAATTTCTGGAGCCGAGACTTCAGCGACCGGATCTCTGGACGGAGTACTCAGCCAAGATCGACGAGTTGATTGCTCTGGACGAGGCCGCTCTTCGGGTAGATCAGGAAAAAGGCGGCTAGATTCGTCCGCCACCAAGCGTGCACCGGCAACATATCTATCCGTCGCAGACTCGCGTTCCAGCAAAGGATCAACCCAGCGCACAACAGACTTAGCCGCAGGCGGCGGAACATGCAGCGGAATGACAGCTGCCCCAAGTCCAATCCAGTGCTTTGCTTCCTCAAAATCAGTGGTAAAGCCAGGACGCGCAAAGTCAGCACGCTCAATACGCCATGCACAGGTCGAGGTAGGAAACTTATCCATGAAACACCGCCTGCTGCAGAATGGCCAAACTCCCGGCTCTATTGAAGCCAGGAGTTAAGTGCTGCCTCTGCACAAAGGCGTCCGCCCTGCACTTGGTTACGATGGCGGCTGCGACACCTTCACCAACAACCCAAAGGAGGGCGGACAGAATGGGAATCCTCGACTCACAGAGCATCAAGATCACCTGCCCGAAGTGCCACCGCGAGCGCAGCGAGTCTGTTGGGAAGCTTCGCCTCAATCCAAAGCTCACCTGCCTGGGATGCGGCACCGTTCTGGATATCGATGCCCGCAGTCTCAATAGCGCCGCCAAAGAAATCGACAAGAGCATTGCGAACCTCAAGCGATCCCTCGGCCGCTTGCGTTAGCAAGTCCAGATCCGCGACAAGCTGCTCTACGCCAAGTAGGCGAATCTTTAGCTTCTCAGCCATGAACAGCCTCCTGACCGGATTGAGGCTGAGAGGCTGACTTCGCAAACGGCGGCGGCAACCCCTCCACATTTCGACGTGTCCATGCAGCAAGTACGCGGTCGGCGACCTTGTCGCTGAGAACGTCGGGCCACTTGTCGACGGCCTGGTAAGACACACCCAAAGCGGCCGCCACTTCTCTGGTGGAGCCACCCAACATTTCTATGGCCTCTGTTTTTCGGATCGTCATGCCGCAAGTTTAACCTTAGTTAAAACATGAAAGCAACCATAGTTAGTATTGATTCCGCCATGATTTCAACCATGGTTGATTACAAAGAACGCATAGAGAAGGCAATGAAAGCTGCCGGCGTAGACATCACAGAGCTTGCGAGGTCTGTTGGCGTCTCCTATCAGGCTGCGCGCAAAGTCCTTGAGGGCGAGAGCAAGGCTTTCACCGCCGAAAACAACGCCAAGGCCGCCGCACGCCTGAATGTGTCGTCGGACTGGCTTGCAACCGGCATGGGCGACATGGCTCGCAACGCCAACAGCATTGTTTTTTCAGAAGAAAACGAAGACTTGGTGCGCATCCCCCTGCTGGCCAACAGCGGCAGCATGGGCAAAGGCAATGACACGCTCGATGCAGACTATGTGGTGGGCGACCTGGCCCTATCCGCGCACTGGATCAACCAGCACATCAAGCCCGGCAATCTCCAGGAGCTGAAGTTCATTCACGCCCACGGCGAAAGCATGTCGCCCACCTTCAGCGACGGCGATGTGCTGCTGGTCGACGTAGGCTCGCGCGACCCCGCCAGCCATGAAGGCGTCTATGTGCTTGATGTACACGGCCAGACCTATATCAAGCGCGTTCGCATGCGCATGACCGGCAACTTGGAAGTCAGCTCCGACAACCCCAACATCAAGACCGTGGACGAGCTGAACGGTGACCATCAGGTTCGCGTGCTGGGCCGAGTTGTGTGGGCCTGGAACGGCCAGAAGCTTTAGCACAAGCCATCGCCGTAGCACCTGACCACATTCCTCCTTCTCTGCTCAGAAAGGCGTACCGCAATGAAAATCAAAGTCTCGTGCTTCGGTATCTCACTTGATGGCTACTCTGCTGGACCTGAACAGAGCCTAAGCAATCCGCTCGGCGTCGGAGGAACGAAACTCATGGATTGGTTCTTCCCCACCGAAGTCTTCCAAAAGATGCACGGCGGCTCGCCAAGCGGTGAAACAGGCATCGACAATGAGATGGCACAGCGCTCCTTCGAGAACATTGGTGCCTGGATTCTCGGCCGCAACATGTTTGGCCCAGTGCGCGGCCCCTGGCCCGACGAGAGCTGGCAAGGTTGGTGGGGCGACGAGCCTCCCTACCATGTGCCCGCATTTGTACTGACTCACCATGCTCGTCCCAGCCTGCATATGCAGGGCGGCACCGATTTTCACTTCGTCACGAACGGAAGAGCATCCGCACTGGATCAAGCGAAAGTGGCTGCTGCCGGACGCGATATCCGTATTGGCGGAGGCGTGGCCACCGTACGCCAGTTCTTGCAGGCTCGGCTGATCGATGAGATCTACCTTGCCGTCCGCCCTATCCTACTGGGCCACGGCGAGAACCTCTGGCAAGGCCTGGACATGCGCACTCTGGGTTATGAGGTCGCTGAAGTGATTCAGGGTGAGCGCGCCACGCACGTGATGGTGCGCAAACAGACGTAGTCATCCGCCATCTCGTACAAGCCCGCAGCAGCGGGCTTTTTCATTTGTACCGCATCGATTGAAGAAAACTTCACAGATAAACTTAACCATGGTTGACAGCAATAATTTAACCATGGTTAAATCCAGCCATCGCAGCAGTCACTGGACTGTCCAAGGGGCACAACCAAAGGCCGAAGCCACCAACGCCAACGCGAACTGGCTTCAGGGATACAGCAGATTGCAGATGCGATGGGCGCCATCGGTATCGACCGGGTCAGGCCCGGTCTTTCAAAAATCGCATGCCCATGTCGTTTGCTCCACCTACGCGGAGCGTCCCCGGGCTCCATCGCATCAGCGGGCACGGCCGCTGCTCTGCGCGGCATCCCTGCCGTATCCAGCCGCCAAAGTGCGTACACGGTCAAAAGGGTGAGGCGAATGCGGCCAAGAGCAAGAACGGCAACGCCGGTTGGAATCCCGGCACCGCCCACCCCGAGCGCATCGGGGCCAGACCAGAGCGCCTTGCACCAGGGCGCTGCGGTTTGAACGGCCTTCACATTAGCGGCAGCGGCCAGAGCCCTCAATGGGCCTGAAACCCAGCGTCATCCGCAGCGCTTTATGCTGAATCTTGTGAGCAATATCGAGAGTTCCGCCTCAAACGTAAGCCAAATGCTACGTAATGGTGGCTAATTCACATTTTTCAGGCTTGCGCCCCCTTCTCCTACAGAAAGGTTTTTCCTGATGCGGTGACCATGCAATCACAGCAAGCCAAACCGGTTTGCTGGTCACCAACCTGAAGGAGTGAAGGACATGACGCAACAAGCTAACCAGCAGCAGAATCCCAACCAGCAGGACAAGCAGCAACAGCAGCAGCAAAGCCCCGGTCAACGCCAGCCAGGCCAAAACACCAACCAGCCCGGTCAGCAGCAACAGCAGACCCCGGGCCAGCAGAAAAACCCGGCTCAGCAGCAGCCCGGGCAGCCACAAAAAGCACAGCAGCGCTGAAAGTGCGCGCCCCAGCGCTTGCCAAGCGCTCCGGGGTTGTTTTGAACCACGCATAGAAAGGAGCAGGAATGCACTTAGCCTCACCTGTCATCTCATCCGATCGTGTCAACGGCACCAACGTTTACAACCCCAACGGCGACAAGCTGGGGTCCATCGACTCACTGATGATCGACAAGCTCACGGGCAAGGTTCGATACGCAGTGATGGAATTCGGCGGATTTCTGGGCATCGGCACAGACCTTTACCCTCTGCCATGGGACACACTCAAATACGACCCCGACAAAGGCGGGTACGTAGTCTCAGTCACCAAAGAACGGCTTGAAAACGCCCCTCGTTACGAGGGAAGCACATTGCCCGAATACACCGACGAATACGGCCGCCGGGTCTACGACCACTACGGTGTGCCCTATATCTAACTCCGGCGCGCAGCCGCACAGGCATTAGCGCCCAACGTTAAGAAGAACCGCAGGCCGGTGAAAGCCGGCCGCTATCCAGTTGGAGTTCAGCCCACCTCACGGTAGGCTTTTTTTTGCACGGAGATCTCCCCATGTAGCCCCCCGGCCCCGCAGGCCTTAAGCGCGACCTCTCCCCGCAGGGTCAAGCGGGGCCATCCGATGTGATCGTTCTCGGCACAGGGTATTGCTCAAAATCCCATCCCGAAATACGCTTTACCCATACCGCAGTGCACATGCTGTGAGCTGCGGTTGGAGCGATCACACCCGATGGTGACGACGCCCATCACTTTTCAGCCGAGCCTGGGATGTCCTCTCCCTCCCTCTGATTCCCCCAGGCAGCCGCAAGGCAACGGCCTTTACCCCCAAGCCCACCCGCTAACGCCGGTGGGCTTTTTCTTTGCCCGCAGACACACAGTGCAACCACGCAACACATGGCGCAGCCGTCTGTTGACGCCCTGTACAGGCAAAATTTAAACTACTGTACAAATGCACAGCACTGATTAAAATAACAGTAGAATTTACAGCAACAGGTCGCTACAGATCTGTGCCCACACCCGCAGGGCTGAAGCGGGGCCATCAAGAAAGAGTGCAAGCCGGGTGTGGACCGTGGCAATCCAATGCCGCCACCGACAGACCGAAAGCCGGGCCCTGCACTCTTCCTTGATGGCGCTGCCACCCAGCAGCACCTGTTTTTCCCGCCAGAGCGCGAAGCGCATTCACTCCGCCCCTTCGTTGGTTTCGCCTGCCCACAAAAGCACTGGCCTTTTTTATTCACCCCGCCCATCCAGCGGGCCCGCCTCTCGCCTCAAGGAGATTTCATGCTGTACAGCACTGTTCCTCAGCCCGTTGATGAAGACCTCGTGCAGCGCCTGCGCGAGAAGGGAGGCCTGTGAAATGGCCACACATCCCCACCGTCCTGCTCACGCTGCTCCTGACTGCCCTGCTCTTGCTCGCCCCGGCACTGGAGCAAAGCTACTGATCGCCGCGCAATGGGGCCTCACCCTGCTCGGCCTCTTCTGCCTCATCGGCGTGGCCGTCGTCATCGCCACCACCCCCGAAGCCTGGCCGCTCTGAACGGTCAACCTCATCAAGTTTGATAGCTACTTGCGCTTGGCTGATAAGCGCCAGACCGGAGAAACATCATGGCAAAAATCACCGAATCCCTGATCCTCATTGCCGCAATCGCTTTGGGTGCCCTCTGGCTGGCCACTCCCAGCGCTCAGGCCGACGAGCCCAAAACACTCACCAAATCCGTGCGCGACGAATTTGCCTGCCCCGGCATGCACGCCGAATGGCTGGACGCCCACACCGTCCAATGCCTGCGCGAAAAGCCCTGAGCTGCCGCCGCAACCTCAAGTCAACCGCCAGCCCACCCGTGAACAGCCCATGCCCCCTATCGACACCGTGCTGCAAGAACTGCAGCACCGCGACCGCCAGCGCAGCCGCCTGCTACGCGCTATTGAAAACAAAGCAGCTAGCGAGAGCCAAACAAGCCTATCGGTAGCAAACTACTTTCAAACGCAGATAGAGCCAGCGCAACGCGCTCACCAATTCAGAAGCAAGCACCACCCAAACAAAAGCCCGCAAGGTTCCAGACCTGGCGGGCTTTTTTCATAACAAAGGAGTATTCATGACCGACACCCAAAACCGCGATGAACTGGTGCGACTGGCTGGCGAGCAAGCCCTGCTCTCCAGAGAACTGCGCAACCTGAACGCAGATCAGCAGCGTGACCTGCTAGCCCTGCGCAACCTACCCACCGATATGGTTCTAAAAACCGACTGGCACGCCAAAGGGACAACGTTGCTGGACAGGCTTCGCGATCGACAACAGCAAATGGCCATCGGCCACCAGCGGCTGGCAGAGCTAGCCAAACTCACAGGCATCACTTGAGGCCGCCATCCACGCCAACCTCTCCCTCCCCCCACACAAAAAAGCCCGCAAGGTTTACACCCTGCGGGCTTTATTCATGAAAGCTCAGACCTATGTTGATCAAAGCACTGCTGCCACTGATCGCTGTTTTTAAATTCAAGTGCGACGGGCACCACGGACAGCACTTTGGACAAGAAGTTGCGCAGGTCTACAAGGCTTGCAAGAAAGAAATCAATCTTCCTCAAAGCTCGGCAAAGGTTGCTGAGAAAGCTGATTGATCAGTTGCAGGCGAAAGTTCGTCAACCGCTGCGCATACGCTGTGACATCCCCAGTCGGCGAAGACACAGGGCCAATGAGCTGTTCAGGCTTGGTCGAAAGCACGATCTCAATATAGCGATCAGCCAGTTCGGCAGCTGCTAATTGGTTTGGTTCAAATTGCATGGTCATGGGTAGTTGCATGGTCATGGGTAGCCCTCTCGGGTTGAAGTTGCGGAACTTCAAGCGTAGCCCGAGGGGGCTCCCCACCCTTGAGCCAGATCAAAGGCGACTCACCCCGTTCTGCGGAGCACCGTAGCCTGGGTCAAAACTCAAAACCACCCGCGCATTGAGAACTGAAAGATTGCAGCAATAGGTCGCACTTACAATTGTTTCAAACCACTGAGACAACATGGCTGTCCGCCCAATCCACATGATCGCGCGAAAAATCCTTTTATTCGTTGGCCTTTGCCTTGCACTCGTCGCATCGGCATCTGAACTCAGCCAGCCAGTAACGCAGACCGATGTCCAGCAGCTGCAGCAGCAAATTCAGGTATTTGACAAAGAGCTCGCAGTCCTCAAAGAAGTCACCTCAAACCGACTAGACGCTCAAGACAAGCGAGTTGGAGATATTGGACTATGGACAGGACAACAAGCCAACTATATGGCAACCATTTCCAATCACTCTACACTAGTTGGAATCGGAATAACAGTTATTACTATTGCAGTTGGTTTCCTCGCTTTTATAAGTACTAGAAATCGTGCAATCACAGAAGCTAAAGCAGCTTCCGCTAGCTGGTTTTCAGAAAAAAGTATTGAGCTAAATAAAGAAATTGATATTCTTAGAAAAAAGGCACTCAGTGCTCAAAAAGAGGTGGACGATCACGTCATAGAAACTAAGCTAGGCATAAACAAGATTGCAGCCGACACCACCAAGAACCTTAGCGAATTAGTCATCAAAGCGGCCGAAAATATTATTAATCAGCCAAATTCATCTCAATCCTCTCAAGAAGACTTAGATACGGTTAAATTAGCAAATCAAAACTTAGAAGAAAAACCTGAAATTGAATTCACTGCAGAAGAACATTTCGTTCGCGCTACTGCAGATTACTCAGCCAAACGCTTTGAGTCTGCACTTATAAGTATTGAAAAGGCCATTCGAAAATCCTGGGAAGAGTCAATATCAGCAGAAATGCACTCAAAATACATCAATGCTCGAGCGGTAATACTTAGTGCACTTAACCGCCACGAAGAGGCACTGATGCTTCTTGACCATCTAGAACAATGCTTCAGCCATGATACGACACCTCTTCTTGATGTACAATTTTCGAAAATAATAGTAAACAAAGGCTTAATACTAAATATTTCTGAACGCTATGAAGACGCAATCGAAGTTTTCAACAAAATAATTTCACTCTTTAGTCAAAGTGACCTTCTCCTGCATCGTCAGCATTTCTCAAAAGCATTGATCGGGAAAATAAGATCATTAAAATGCTTGAATAAATTAGAAGTTGAAGATGAAATTAAATTTTATAATGAAATTGAAAATAGAAACAAAAATGAAACTGACGTTACTCTTCAAGAACATTTAGCTATAGCGTTAGTCTCAAAAGGAATTATATTTGGCAGTTTAGAAAAACATGATGATGAGATAGCTGAATATAACAAGGTTATCAAAAAATTTGATAATGAAAAATCTGCAACGCTACGTCAACAGTTTGCATATGCAGTATTCAACAAAGGCGTTGTTTTAAAAGACTTGAAACGCACTGACGAAGCTATTGATTCATTTCAGACATTTTTGCAAAAATATGCAAAAGACAACCAGCATGAGATCCGTGAGTTAGTCGACAGTGCTCAAGAATACTTGAATGAACTTCAAGGAACAAACGACGAAATATCATTCTGAGTACCTCCACGCAGCCCGCATACGCGGGCTTTTTTGCGTCTGGGCTAGGCTTCCGCTACACTCCATACCGTCACGCCAGTAAAGCGTGATCGGGTTTGGAAGCCCGAAGCAATGTTTGCGGTGACACAAAGCCGCATCCTGTACCGCAGTCGTGCGGCTTTGTCGTCTGTGGCCCCAGTTTTATGGTGGCTCGGAGGGGGAGCCGCGAGGCTCGCCGGTTTTGCGCAAGCGTTGCCCGGTCTTCCAACCCCTTCGAGTCACCGCCACTTGTTTGGAAGCAAGGGCGGTGGTTGTAGCAATCCGCAACGCTTGGAGGCCTCAATGGCTGACATCACCCCCTTCAATTTCGGCACCCACGCCGTCCGCGTCATCACTCGCGACAACCAGCATTGGTTCGTTGCCACCGATGTTTGCGAAGCACTCGGCTATCGCAACACCAGCAAAGCGATCAGCGACCACATCGACGAAGACGAGCGGTATAACGAACCGTTAGAGCGCGGCGGAAGCATGCTGTTTGTCAGCGAATCCGGCCTTTACGCCCTCGTCCTGCGCAGCCGTAAACCTGAGGCGCGCAAGTTTGCCAAATGGGTGACCAGCGAGGTGCTGCCAAGCATTCGCCAGACCGGCGGCTACACAAAGCAGCCCGATACCCGCCGCATGGAGCATGCCCGCCAGCTGGCTCACGCAGCCACGCTGCAGGTTTATCAGGCCGTGTTTGATGCCGCGATGCAGGGCGACGAGCCCGCTCACTTCACCCGCCTGCTGCTGTCTTTCACCCAAGGCCCGGGCGATGCGCTGGCCCCTTATGTAAAGCCCATGGAGGCCGGTGCCATGCTGATGACGCTGCCCCAGCTGACCCAGGCCATTCGCACCGACCTGATGCTGAGCGATGCCACGCTGGCCAGACTGGCGGCGGCCTGCACCCAGCGCATGGCCGAGCGCGCCGAGTTTGAAGCCCGCAAGCGCGAGAGCTGCGTGCCAGCTGCGCCGCAAGGCCAGCCAGCCCAGCAGGGCCGTCTGCAGCTGCGGTAACGCGGCACAGCTTTATCAATTTCATAGCTGCTAGCGCTTGATACATAAGCGCTAGCGCCCTATTTCATTCAAAACCCCGCCCGCCCGGCCACGCCGCGCGGGCTTTTTGGTGTCTGTGATGCTTTCCTCAAAAAGCGGTCAGCAGCATGAAGCGATCCCCAAAAAGAAAAAGCCCACGCTTTTGGCGTGGGCCATTCCTTCTTACAGATCGAAGAAGATTATTTGCGTGGACGGGCCAAGGCCACTCCCAGAGCACGGCCGCCGAGCGGCTGGTCATGCAGCGTTTCGATAGCCTTTTGTGCCTGCTCCGGATTGCTCATTTCCACGAAGCCGAAGCCGCGCGAGCGTCCAGTTTCACGGTCCATGATGATGTCAGCAGCGACGACATCGCCGCAGCTGCCGAAATGTGTGCGCAGGGCATCACCGTCAACGTTGTAGCTGAGGTTGGTCACATAAAGATTGGATTGCATAGTGTTCTTTCAAAGGTTGCTCAGGCATTTCAGCGATGAGCGGGTAATTAGTTGAGCGGGCTTAGCGGCGGCGCTTGAAGGCCGGTGCCGCGCCAGTGCGAGGAGCAAGATGACGGAAAGTCACTCGCCCTTTGTTGAGGTCGTAGGGAGACATTTCTACGGTCACTTTGTCGCCAGCCAGCACGCGGATGCGGTGCTTGCGCATCTTTCCGCCGCTGTAAGCAATGAGCTGATGGCCGTTTTCCAGAGTTATGCGAAAGCGCGAATCTGGCAGGACTTCATCAACGCGACCGGGCATCTCGATTAGTTCTTCTTTAGCCAAAGTGTCTCCTGTGAGTAAAAGCGATAGGCACTCAGTTCAAGCTTTGGTTCATCACCATGTTCCGACCTTCAGTGAGGGCGTAGTTGGATGCGAGCGACTCGTTAGAAAACTGAGGGATGAATCGAATGACGCGGTCATAGGCGCCACGTCGAATGGAAACGGCAGCCAGGAACTGGCCGCTGGAAATGGGTTGTGTCAGAGGTGTGACCACATAGCGGCCGATCTGCTCTGTAATATTTTTTTGCAGCATGAATACGGACAGCCGCACGCTGAGGCGTGTTAGCCGTCAAATGAAAGAGAGAGATGAAGTGCCCACGCCAGAAATTGGGTGGGACTGCGCAGACCCATAAAAATGTTCAGGGTCTGGGAGAGTTCGCAGGAGGGGGAGTGACGACCGCGTGCTTTGCGTGAAAGAGCGGTTACCGGCGGCCAAGGGGCGGCATAGGTGTCAGACAGGCGCTGTCGGGGCGAACAACCTGAACAGCGAGTTGGATCAGTATAGGTGAACGGAAAGACCTTTGGTTTTCAGTCTTAGACCATCGCCGAAAGATGCCGCCCTGAGGCGAGACACCCCTCGCATCCTGAAAAAGAAATCGATAGACCCGTCTGCAGCAACCATGTACCGTGGGACAACTGTCTGTCAATTTACTGAGATCCTTGCCAATGAGCAAAATAAAAAAATCGACTGTCCACCATTCCGTGGAAGCCAAGCGTTGGGAGCTCAGCCGGGAGAAAGAACGCATCACCTATCCTCCCGAGCATGCCGGCCCTATCCAGATGGACTGGCGCAAACGTGAGAATTACTCAGCCAGTGACCTGAACTATCGCGGACGAAATAAGACTCCGTAGAAATAGACACCCACTCAACCTCAGCCCGCCCGGCCTAAGCCGCGCGGGTTTTTTTATGCCCAATCAGGAACCAACATGCGACACACAGGAACGCTTTACCTCAGCAAAACCGCGCCGCAAGCCAGCACGGCACGATGCGGCGCTTTTCAGTTGCAGATGCTGCTTTATGACCGGCTGGGCACCCACCACATCGAGCCATGGCGCGTGACGTGGACAGGCCGCAGCGCCCAGCGCTTTTGGCTGGAGCGCGCAGCAACGCTCAAGCCCGGCGCGGCCGTGGTGGTGGATCTGGAGCGAGCGCAGATCCACACCCTGCATTGCCGCCCACCCCGCAGCGAGTTGCTGGCGACGGTAGTGAGCTGCGCCCTGGTCCCAGCCCGTAGCCGGGAAGTGAGCAATATTTAGCTACACCTTGGGAGGCAGCCCTACCCTTTTTCAAAGCGCCTGCGCTTTGCTCTGGCTGGCGCATTACAACCTGGCCATGCCGCTGCCGACCAGGTCGTCCAAGCATGCGGGCACACAGAGCCATCACCCCGCCAGCTTGGACGGATACGCCTCTTTAGGTTTATCCACCGGATCAGTCAATCCCTAAAGCGCTGCGAAAAACGTTCGCAAGCACACTGCCATTACACCCAAGCCCGCAACTACCATGAGCGGGCTTTTCTACTGGAGAGCACTATGAAATTGATAGACCGCAAGGCGCTTTGCGCTAAAGTGCCGTTGTCTGATCGCTGGATTCTGAAACTGGAATCCATTGGCCGGTTTCCCAAACGCATCGTGCTGTCGCCACGTCGCGTGGCATGGGACGAAGCCGAGATCGACGCCTGGATCGAATCCCGCCGCCAGGCGAATGAGAAGGCCGCTGCGCCACTCGCCAATGCATCTATTCGCATGGCATCTGGGATGGTATCTACAGCCATCGCCGAGCTGTAAGCCGCGCCGCATAAGGCTTTCAAGGGCTTGTTAATCATCGAGTGGGAAAGCTGAAAACTTCAACCTCTTACTCCTTTTTCCAAGCAAGCCCCTTATATCACAGGATTTTTATACGTACTCGGTTTTCATGACACCGCCAACTATTAGCGTGTCAGCACAAGCGCCTACATTTTTTTCAGATTCTTGCTTGATACAAATCTGCGCAGACTGCAAAAAAATGTCAAAAGTCAAGTTTGATTTCACTTCGCGTCATCTCTCTGTAAAGACACTCTCAGGAGGGCACACATGAAAAAGCCCAGCATCAAGAGCACGAATCGAGCTTATGTGCGCCTGCATACCTATGTAACGAAACGGCAGGACTGGGAGGAATTCGTCAAAACCTACCGCGTCGTTCTCGACTCCAACGGCAGCGAAGAACTCAGCAACTGCTTTGTAAAGGTCTATACCAAGATGGGCGAGTTGGCGGCGCTCGGGCCCAACATCCCAAACCAGATCACTTTCTCCTTGCGCAAGGAGCCACCGATGTCGATCTGGACTGAGTTTTTCAACGACGGAAAATTCAACTGGCGAAATGTGTCTTGCCGCTGAAAGAAGCAAGAAGTCAGTCGTGTGCCGTTTTTTCAGGCGTTGGCCGCTCATAAGCAGAGCCAATCAACTGGTGACACCATTCTGCGCCAATGAAAATCACAGCGCAGCGAGCTCGCGCGCCCTGCACAGATTGCATTCAGTGACGGCCATGACCACCGCTGCCTGGACGGTGCCCGCCACCATGTGGCCTGTTGCCACTTTGGCTGGGACGATGGCTGCCATGCATGCCGTGACCAGAATGAGGTCTGTGTGCTGGCGGGCGATGCGTGTGATGCGTGTGATGCGGACGATGCACATGCCCAGGCCCGTACGACGGGCCGTAGTAATACGAACCGCCATAGGGCTGATAGATGTGGACATCACTATAGCCATAGCTATACCCGGAGCCTGCCGCATAGCAGCCCGACAAAAGCAACACAAGCGCAAAGATTCCAAGCAACTTTTTCATACGTGAAGTTTAATTGAATCAACAACTTGCGTGCATTCAAGATACACGCTAGTGCTCAGCGCAGCGTTGCCGGGCATTTAATATGGAGGGCGTCGTCAATTCAGTAATTTTCTGAAAAAACAAGGCCTCCTAATGCCTTGTTTTTATTTAGAAATCTGGAGCGGGCGATGGGAATCGAACCCTTATATGCAGCTTGGGAAGCTGCCGTTCTGCCATTGAACTACACCCGCATTTTGACCGGTTGCTCGGGGCCTGCAATGTGCATCTGACTTAGCCTGCAATAAGAACCCACGTTATTTGCTTGGGAAGCAAGAGTCCTACCACTGAACGACGCCCGCATTGCTGGGCAAGGCTACGCAAGGTAGTTGCCGCTGAATGCAATCACGGTAGCAAGCCGTGAAGCAGTAACCAATCGTATAACAAGCCTGAAACGCTGGCGTCGCAAATCAGCTGTATTGCCTATTTCTACCCCCGTGATTTCCCTTGAACACGGCCTGCGCTGCTTGCGTTCCACGGCTTTATTAGGGGCACTGAAAGAGATGCTGCATTGCCACAAATCACACAGGTAAAATTGTGCGGGATCAAAGAGCCTGCATTCAGCGACTGTTTCAGTCATCTCGCAACGGACAACGCCGTTGCTCGCCAGACTCGACACCAAGTCATGCAGGTTTTATCCCATGCAGCGCTTGGCCTGGATCTTCAATACTTTCTGAAAACACCAACATAGCTTTAGCCCGCGCCTTCTCCACCATGCTGATCTGCTTTTGCAATTTCGACTTGCCTGCTGGCCGCCTCAGAGAGGCCAGTGTGCCGATGCACAAGGACCGCGCGTGACTGAACAGCAGTTGTATGACCTGGCTCCGGCGCTGGAGCTGATGGCGTTTGGCCTGGCTCTGGCACTCGGCCCGCTGTGCTGGGTGTGGTGGCGTAATCGCGCCACGGGGCCTAGCAAGCGACTGCAAGCGCTTTGTGTGCTGACGCTGTTTCTGACTTTTGATCTGGTGCTGTTTGGCGCCTTCACGCGTTTGACGGATTCCGGTCTGGGCTGCCCCGACTGGCCCGGCTGCTATGGCAGCTCAAGCCCTCTTGCGGCGCACGCACAGATTTCCGAGGCCCAGGCAGCCATGCCTACTGGCCCTGTCACCCACGGCAAAGCCTGGGTGGAGATGATTCACCGCTATCTAGCGACCACCGTGGGTGTGCTCATCATTGCGATGACCGTGATGTCGTGGAAGCAGGCCCGAGCCGCTCGTCGAGCAGGCCAACCCGAAGCCGCACAGGGCGCGTTGAACCCTTGGTGGCCCACAGTGACGCTGGTCTGGGTCTGCATACAAGGCGCTTTTGGCGCACTGACAGTGACGATGAAACTGTTTCCGGCCATTGTCACGCTGCACCTGCTGGGTGGAACCGGCCTGCTCGCATTACTGGCCATTCCGGCTTCAGCCTTGAGCATGAAGCAAGCGGGCCAAACACCGGCCTTCATTGCCAAGGGCTTACGTGCCGCGCTGTGGCTGTGTCTGGCATTGCTGGTAATTCAGGTCAGTCTGGGCGGCTGGGTCAGCACCAATTACGCCGTGCTTGCCTGCACCACCTTCCCGAGCTGCCAAGGCAGCTGGTGGCCTGCCATGAACTTTGGTGAGGCGCTGCAGATCTGGCGCCCACTGGGGCTGCTCAAAGATGGCAGCAACATTAGCTTTGAAGCGCTGACCGCCATTCACTACATCCACCGCCTTGCGGCTTATGCGGTGGTGGCAGCCCTTGCGGGCCTGTGGTGGACACTGCGCCGCGCACCGGCACTGACCAAGCAGCGCCGCCTGCTGGGCTTTTTTGTAGTGCTACAAGTTTTGACGGGTCTGTCCAACGTGGTCTTGGACTGGCCCTTGGTTGCGGCCGTGCTTCACACTGGTGGAGCCGCGGCCCTGGTAACGATTGTGGTCTGGAGTCTGGCCGTGACGCGCAGCAATGCCGTCACCACCAACCGACCTGAAATGACGCGCCGCCCTGCTGAGGCATAGCGCACAAAGAGTGATTGCATGAGTCAAAGTGAAGCCTTGTTGGACAACACCTCGCGAGTCAGCCAGTTCTATGCGCTGACCAAGCCGCGCGTGGTGCAACTGATTGTTTTTTGCGCGCTGATTGGCATGGTGCTGGCCGTGCCCGGCTGGCCAACGACTGGCCAGTGGATACATATGGGCGTGGCCTGCGCTGGCATCTGGCTGGTGGCCGCTGCTGCTGCCGCCTTCAACTGCCTGGTAGAGCGCCATATCGATGCCAAGATGAAGCGCACCGCGTGGCGCCCCACGGCGCGTGGAGAGTTGTCCAGCCAGCAGGCACTGGCCTTCTCGGCCATTCTTTGCCTGCTTGGCGCGACGATTCTCTGGGTCTGGACCAATTCACTGACCATGTGGCTGACGCTGGCCACCTTTGTGGGCTACGCCGTGATCTACACCGTGGTGCTCAAGCCTGCAACGCCCCAAAACATTGTGATTGGCGGTGCATCGGGTGCCATGCCTCCCGTGCTGGGCTGGGCCGCGATGACGGGCAATGTGGGACCCGAGGCGCTGATTCTGTTCCTCATCATCTTCCTGTGGACCCCGCCGCACTTCTGGGCACTGGCCCTGTACCGCGTGGAAGACTACCGCCAGTCCGGCCTGCCCATGCTGCCCGTGACCCACGGCAGCGAATACACGCGCCTGCAGATTCTGCTCTACACCGTGGTGCTGTTTGCCGCGGGCCTGCTGCCTTTTATGTACGGCATGAGCAGCTGGCTGTACCTGTTTGCCGCCGTGGTTCTGGGCGCTGGTTTTATTGGCTACGCCGTGGCTCTGTACCGCAACTATTCGGATGCGCTGTCGCGCCGCACCTTCCGCTTCTCGCTGATTCACCTGAGCCTGCTGTTTCTGGCTCTGCTCGTCGATCATTACCTGTTCATGGCTTGATTTTTTGAGCCATCTACCTGAAAAACCCGGTTCGCCGGGCTTTTTTACGTCTAACGAATTCAATCACTATCAAAAGATGAGCTACTTGCGCTTTATGGTAATGCGGTAGAAGCCTGAAAGTCATGAAACAAAAAAGGCCAGCTCTTATGCAGAGCTGGCCTTGGGTTCATGTCCAGCAAACCCGATCAAGTGCCTGATTACAGACCCTTGAGCAGCTTGCCGTTCACTTCCTTGCCGTACATGGAGAACTTGCCGTGGTGCTGTTCAGCCGTGGCCTGCAAGTTGCCATTGAAGCGGGGGTCTTGACCACGTTCCTGGCTGTTGATGAAGGTTGCCACGTCCCATGCTTCCTGATCGCTCAGCGTCGCATTGCCGTAGGGCATGTTGTTCTTGATGAAGTTGGCAGCCTTGTCGATGTCGTGCATGCCAGCACCCCAGTTGTAGGAGTCCTTGCCCCACAGCGGCGGGAACACGGCGACATCACCGACAAACTGGCCTTTTCCGTCCGCACTGTGGCACAGCGCGCACTTGGCTTCATAGACCTTGGCACCGGCTTCGTACGTGGGCTTTTCCTGGGGTTCGCCTGCCTTTTTGAAGCCTGCACCGGGCAGCTTTTCGCCGGTGGGGGCCTTTTGCGCCATCCAGTAGGCGTAAGACTCCAGCGCCACCAGCACGTCATGCCCATCATCAGGCGCCTTGCCGTTCATGGAGTACATGAAGCAGCCGCGCACGCGTTCGGCAAAGGTGTCCACGTGGTCGGTCTTCTTGCGATAGGCCGGGTACATGGGGTATGCGCCCCACATGGGAGCGGCTCCCTTCAGGCGACCGGCATCCAGGTGACAGTTGGTGCAGCTCAGCGGGTTGCCCGAGAAGCCCACGGCATTGGTGGGCGTGCGTGTGAAGATGGCTTCGCCACGGCGAATCCACTCGCCCATGGGGCCTTCAGGCATGTCTGTTTCGCCGGGAGGCGTGAATGCTCCGGGCTTGGCCACCACGGCCACGGCCTTGGCATCTGCCGCAGTGGCGGCGACCTTGGCAGGCTCTTCAGCCTTTTGGGGGCTGCTTACGCTCATGCCATACCAGAGCGCACCGCCCAAGCCAGCAAACATGCACGCCACCACGGCGTATTCAGCAAGATTGGAGCTTTTGGAAGCCGTTTTTTGTTGTTCCGACATAGTCAACTCCCGAGGCTTAAGGTTTGGCGGGTGCTGCAGGCGCAGCAGCGGCTGGGTTATGCAGACGCTGGTAGTACGCAGCGACAGCCTTGACGTCATCCGCCGAGAGCTTCTTGGCCACAGCGCCCATCAGGCCCAGAGGGCCGGCTTCGCGCTGGCCCTTGTTCCAGGCATCGATCTGGCTCTGCATATAGTCGGCAGACAGGTGACCAATGGCCGGGAAATCCTTGCCCACACCCACACCACCGGGGCCATGGCACTGCGCGCAGGCAGGAATGCCGTCCGCCCAGCGGCCGCGCTCGACCAGCCATGCGCCGCTATCGTCATTCTTGCCGGGCAAAGCACCGCGCACCGCCTTGATGGGCAGTGGCAGGGTGGCGTAATAAGCCGCCACGTCAGCGCGCTCTTGTTCGCTCAAGGCCTTGGCCATGGAAGCCATGACAGCCGATTGACGGGCACCTGCTGCCAGCTGGTTCAGCTGGCGCTCCAGATAGCCGGGGTGCTGACCTGCCAGCGCGGGAAAGCCGGCCTGACCTTCACCCTTGGCACCGTGGCAGGTGGCACAGGCGGCAGCGCCGCCCGCAGAGCCGGACTGGGCAATCTTGGCACCAGCCGTGGCATTGCCGTTCAATGCGGCCTTGGCGGCAGCAGGTTCTTGCGCCCAGGCGCTAGTCGCCATCAGCATGGAAATGCCGACAGCCACCCACGACCGGGGCAGAGTCTTAGTGTTCAAGCGATTCATCTTGGGAATGGAGTTGTACGCCGCGCCCACCAGACCCACATCAGGCTGGTGCAAGCGCCGACGTCTGGCCGATGATGACAAGGACGTAGAAGCCCATGACAGCAAGCGCATCCCTCGAAGATACTTATATAAGATTAAGGAAACTCTGCAAAACTCGATTTCAAGCGTGATAGTGCTTGAACGAGTGTGATGTTTGCTTGCCTCTGACACTCAAGATGCCCGCGTTTCGCGGGCATCTTGCTTTTTACGCACCCACAACAGGCTTGGGTTGGCTGTTCACTAGCAAACGGCCACGGGCCATCCACAAGTTCGCCAAGGCAAACAGGGTATGCAATTGCTGTGTGTTCTTTCTCAAGCCTCGGTAGCGAACTTTGACGTGGCCAAACTGACGCTTGATGACTCTGAATGGGTGTTCGACCTTGGCCCGGATTTTGGACTTCACCTGCTCAAGCTGCTCTTGCATGGCCGATACCGGGTGCTGAAGGTCTAGAGCCTTGCGCTGGCTGCGCTTCATGGCGATATGCCATTGGAATTTTCGCTCAGGTTCTGGCGTCGGCATGTCGGGGCGTTTGTCTGCACCTTGGTAGCCTGCATCACCATAGCCATCAATCTCTTTTCCATGCAGCAGGCTGTTGGCTTCAACGACATCACTGACGTTGGCCGATGTGCCTCGCACTGTGTGCACCAGACCAGAATCAGCATCCACGCCAATATGGGCCTTCATGCCGAAGTACCACTGATTGCCCTTCTTGGCCTGGTGCATTTCAGGATCACGAGATTTGGTGCTGTTTTTGGTTGAACTGGGCGCTGCAATCAGCGTCGCATCCACAATGGTTCCCGTGCGAAGCAGCAGCTTTTTACGCTCCAGCAAGTCCGTGACCGTCTTCAGAATTTGCTCGGCCAGTTTGTGTCTTTCCAATAGATGACGAAACCGCAGGATAGTGCTCTCATCAGGCGTGGCACTGCCCCATGACAGGCTAGCGAATTCCCGAAACAAGGGCATGTCATGCAGTGCTTCTTCCATCGCTGGATCGCCGAGGTTGAACCACTGCTGCATGAAGTGAATGCGTAGCAGCATCTCAACAGGAAACGGAGGCCGTCCTTTGCGACCTTCCGGGGCGTAAGGAGCAATCAATGCCACAAGATCCTTCCACGGCACGACCTGCTGCATCTGCTCCAGGAATTCGCGTTTGCGTGTTTTTTTGGTGGAAAGGTTCAGGCCAAGATCAAATTGCTGCATAGGCCGGGATGCTGCCGCACCCGGCACGCATGTGCAAGCACATGCGTTGGGGACTTATGCAGAGGTTCCTTAAGAGCCAATTAATGCCTGGAACAATCGGCTACAAATCCGGGCTCAGAGAGTATCCATACCCTTATCAGCCCCTGCGCTGCAAGCCATGACCGGCAAGTAAAGACGCACCACCAGCCCTGTAGGAGGCGCTGCAGAAGCCCAATCGCTCGCATCGCCCTGCTCAAGCCACTGTGCCAGTGGCAGCAGCTCCAGTACGCCACCGCTGCTCTGGGCAATCCGCTGAACAATGGCCAACCCCAGCCCGCTGCCATGCGCTTGGTGCTGCTTGCGCCAGAAGCGCTGCGTGGCGACGGCGCAATCCTCGTGGTTCAAACCCGGCCCTTGATCAAGCACGGTGAATTCCACATATCCCGCAATGCGCTCAGGCCTTGGCAAAGTTCCATCCGCTAAGCCACCAGCATCTACCGGCAGTTGCTTGAAAGAACGCTTGAGATGCTTGAGATAGCGCATACCCAGCGACACGGGGAAATCCGACGGATCCTGCCCCGCCACCTGCCCATAGCGCAAGGCATTTTCGATCAGATTGCGCAGTGCAGAAATCAGCAGGGGCTGTGGCACAACCACCCGCAAATCCTCCAGCCGAGCATCGCCCTGCGCCTGCCCTGGCAGCCAGCGCAGACGTTGCTGACCCGAGGGAATCGCCGTAGCGGCCAGCCCCCAGGCTTTTTCCAATGCATCCCAGGCGCAGGCGGGCTCAGAGCCGCAGACCATGGGGCGTGTGCCATCGCCTTCATCGCCCTCGTCACCAGCCGGTTGCCCATCAAGTCGCGCCAGCAGCAGCAACTGCTCCAGCGTGTGCTGCAAATGCACCACGCCTTCACCGGCCTGCTCCAGCGCATCGTGGGTCATCTGCCATTGCATGGTCTGCGCGGCAGGCACAGCCGCCGCATCAGAAGTCGAAACCATTTTCTGTGCGCCCACGCTGGCCACGGCCATCTGTGCGACTTGCACATGGGTCTTCACCGCCGTCAGCGGCGTGCGCAGTTCATGGGCCGCATCATCCGTCCAGCGGCGCTCCCGCTCCAGCGCGCTGTGCACACGCTGCAGCAAATGATTAATGGTCTGCACCAGCGGCGCCAGTTCTTTGACCTGGCGGCCCTGCGCCACCGGAGAGTCATCGCTAGGCGGGCGCTGGCTGAGTTCTTGGCGCAGCGACTCCAGTGGCCGCAGACCCCGGGTCACCCCCCACCACATCAGCACCATGCTGGCCAGCAGCGCCAGCAAAAAGGGCAGGATGATGGTGTAGGCAAAGCCGTAGATCAGCCCCTCGCGCACATCAATGCGGTCAGCCGTGGCAATGCGCACGCCGTGATCTTCCAGCACATAGGTGCGCCATGGGCGCCCTCCTTTGATGACGGTGGAAAAGCCCAACGGCAGCGGAGCCTGAAAGCTGGGAGCACCGGCCGTTCGGGCCAGAACCTGCGAATCATCGGGCTCAGCCGCTTCCGGCATGTGCACGGGCGGCACCTTATCTCCGGCCCTGTCTCCCGCCTGAGCCCCCACATGACTGCGCGGCACCTCCAGCGGAGACGCCGGGATCAACGTCGCAGGTCTTTCAGTACCTGCTTCCGCAGCAAATGCTTCAGAATTGCTAGCTTCTGATGCAGGTGCTGTATGCACTTCACTGCGAATCATGCTAACTTCACAGGCCACGCCATCACGCGCGACCACGTTAAGCATGGGCCCCCAGTCTTCAGGACTGGCGTTTTGCGGCTTGAACTGATGGACGATGCCCGCCACCATGCGGGCCGATGCAATCAGCCGGTCATCCAGCACCGAGCGCAACTCATGGCGCATGCCGGTAAACATCCAGGTGGCGACACCGCCCCAGAGCGTACACAGCGCCAGACACAGCCATACCAGCAGTCGAACCCGCAAACTACGCATCAGTTGCCGCCTTGAATGCGCCCCAGGCGAAAGCCCACACCGCGCACCGTCTCCACAATATCTGTACCCAGCTTGCGCCGCAGATGGTGCACATGCACATTCACGGCATTGCTCTCCACATCAAGGCTGTAACCATAGAGGCTGTCCCGCAGCTGTTCCAGATTGAGCACGCGGCCCGGCGACTGCAGCAGCGCCCGTAGCAAAGCCCATTCTCGGCGCGACAAATCAACCGCCTGCCCGTCACGCAAAGCCTGGCCGGCGGCCAGATCCACCTTGACATCGCCCAGCACAATCCAGTCCACAGACCGGCCTGCCGCACGACGCAACAGCGCATGCAGGCGTGCAGCCAGTTCATGAAGATCAAAGGGTTTGACCAAATAATCGTCTGCGCCCGTTTGCAGGCCTTCAATGCGCTGCCCCACCGCGTCGCGTGCGGTCAGGACCAGCACCGGCAGCTCAACGCCCTGACTGCGCCAGCGCGCCAGCAGGTGCAGGCCGTCCTCATCAGGCAGACCCAGGTCCAGCACGCACACATCAAAGTGCGATGATTTGATGGCCGCATCCGCCTGACTGGCGCAGCCCACCACATCGACACCAAAGCCCTGTAACTGCAGGCCAGCCTTGACCCCGCTGGCGACCAAAGCGTTATCTTCTACTAACAGCACATGCATCGTCGTCACCACGAAACTCTGGCTAGCAGCACCTCTTGAGGTGAGTAAGCGCAAGTTACGTGCCTATTCGTCAAAAGTGATCAGCATCGCAGATTTAGGTTTTCCCAGCGTTAACCGCGACTTAATCCCTTGCGCCCAAGATTGACGGCTGACTCACTCCGCCTTCGAATGTTCACCCGCCCATGCGCCCACGTCTTTTTGCCTCCACCGCCCTGCTCTCAGCTCTGTTGTTGAGCGGGGCCGGTGCGTGGGCTCAGCCTTTGGGCCTTCCCAGCCTCAACAGCCAGGCAGACAGCACGCAGGGTGATGTTTTGAGTGCGGAGCAGGCGTTCATCCTTTTGCCACCTGCGCTCAGCGCTATCAAAACCGAAGATAAGCCAGAAGAAAAGCAGCTCACCCTCCACTGGCAGATTGCGCCCGGCTACTACCTCTACCGCGATCAGATTCGCATCAGCGATGCCCAGGGCCAGAGCCTGAAGGCCGAAATTCCGCAAGGCAAAACACTGACAGATGCCTTTTTTGGCACGGTACAGGTGTTTCACCAGCAGCTCGCAGTGCAGGTCGCCCTGCCCACCCGAGCAGAGCAATGGCCGCTGCAACTGCAATGGCAGGGCTGCGCGGAGATTGGCGTGTGCTACCCGGCGCAGCAGGCCAGCGTGACTACGCAGCAACTGCGCTTGAACTTGGATACAGAGCCCGAAAACGCGGCACCAGCCAGCGCCCCGCCTCAATCCGCCGCACATTGGCTGGCTCTGCCCCCTAGCGTGCTGCTAGGCCCAATCGCCCTGCCCACCATGGCGCTGATTGTTTTTATCGCCCTGTTTGCCAGTCAGTGGTGGGCCAGACGCCTGCAACTGCGCAGCGGCCAGCCGGTGGAATCAGCCCTGCTACAGGCCACGATTGCCGGATTGCTGGGCGCACGCCTGACCTATGTGGCGCAGTGGTGGCCCGAGTACGGGAGTGAAAGCACGGCCGATCACCTGAGCGGCCTGCTGCGCATGTTCGATATCCGCGATGGCGGCTGGAATCTCTGGGCCGGCGTGCTTGCCGCCCTATTCTGGACGCTGTGGCGCAGCCGCCAACAAGCCGCTTTGCGCCGCGGCAGCTTGCAGGCGCTGGCGGTGGGCACTCTGATCTTGATAGCTGGTTACGCAATGCGCACCTGGCCTGCCACTCAAAACATGCCCTTACCGCGCACGCCTTTTGTGAATGCTGCCGCGCAGACGGTGGACCTGAGTAGTTACAAAGGCCAGCCGCTGGTCATCAACCTCTGGGCCAGCTGGTGCCCGCCCTGCAAGCGCGAGATGCCGGTGATGGCGCAGGCCCAGAAAGAACACCCCGGCGTGCGCTTTGTCTGGATCAATCAGGGCGAAGACGCTGCCAAAGTCATGCGCTACTTGCAGACCATGCCCTTGCCAGCATCCCAGGTGCTGCTGGACCCGCAGCAGCTCGCCAGCCAGCACTGGCAGCAGCGCGGCCTGCCATCGACCTATTTTTATGATGCAAGCGGGCAGCTCCAAGGCATGCGCATGGGCGAGCTATCTCGCGCCAGCCTTGCCGAGCATCTACGGGGCATAGCGCCAGCGAGCACTAAGACCCGCGACTCAGGCCCGCGAATACAGCCCTGATAAGCCATAACTAAAAACGGAGATTTTGATCGTGCCCCGCCAGTTGCCCCGCTTCCCGTCCAAGCTTCGCCAGTCATCGCCCCTGCTGCTCTCTATCGCCGCAGCCGCAGCGGCCACGGTGGTCGCTGTGGCCTTTGCGCACGACTCCGTCGCCTCGACGAAAACGAGCGACAAACCAGAGATCACCAGCACCTCGGGTGAGCTGCCTTCGGCGCACTTTCTGGCCGAGCAAGGCCTGACCATTGCCGGCCCCATGCCATCGGCCGGTGGCCTCAAGGCATGGGCCGCCTACCGCGACCAGCAGCCCATCCCCATCTACCGCCTGCCCGACGGCAAGCACTGGGTGATTGGCACTGTCATTGATGCGCAGGGCAAAGACGTCAACGCCAAGACGTTGCAGAGCGCCGTGCAAAAGCCCATGGGCCAGCAGCTGTGGAGCGACCTGGAAGGCACGCACTGGATTGGCGACGGTAAGCCCGATGCACCACAGATTGCCTATGTCTTCACCGATCCCAACTGCCCCTATTGCAACCAGCTGTGGCGCGATGCGCGGCCTCTGGTGCAAGCGGGCCAGTTGCAGCTGCGCCATATTCTGGTGGGCATATTGCGCCCCAGCAGCCAGGGCAAGGCCGCCGCCATTCTGGCAGCGAAAGCCCCCGAGCAAGCGCTGGCCAGCCATGCTCTGGCCTATGCCGACGCCAGCGGCAAAACCCCCGACACACTGGGGATCGCGCCCCTGCAGCGCATTCCCCTGTCTGCCCGTGATGCGCTGGCCAACAATGTCTCGCTCATGAACAGCATGGGCCTGCGCGCCACACCTGCAACCATCTGGAAAAACGCACAGGGTCTGGTACAGACGCGCACCGGCATGCCCCCAGGGCTGCTGAACAGTGTGATGGGCACAGCCGCACCCTAAGAGCCAAAATAGCCTGTAGCCCATATTCAAAAAGAGCTAGAAGCTATCATCCCAGTAGCAAACTCTGACTGCATACCATGAGCCAACCTGACTGGAATTCCCTGCTTCCTGCCCTGCACCCCGACACCCGCGTGGTGCTGCATGCCCCCACGCCGCAAGCGCTGGCGCGTGCTCGCGGCAACTTCAAGAATTTGACGACAGCCCACCCTGCGCTGCAGGTCTGGATCGTGGTCAACGCCCAGGCCGTGCAAGCCGTGCTCGACCAGCCCGATGACATGGGCCCCGCCCTGGCGCATGTGCTGCTGTGCCCCAACACACTGAAAAACAACGGCATCACTGCACCCCAGAACATTCAGGTACTGCCCATGGGTGCCGTGGAAGCCATTGCCCGCATGCAGCAAGCGGGCTGGACCTATATCCACAGCTAACGCCTCTACTTTGAAGCCAGGGCTGAGCGGGTCGCAAGGCATCAACCCTGAACTGCCCATGCCTTATCTGCTTCTCTACAGCCCCCAGCCCTTGAGCGCAGGCAGCACCAGTTGCGTCGCCGCATAGCCTTCGTCGATGGACTCGCGCCCACGGTGAAAATCCATCAGCCCGACATGCGAGAGGCGCGGCGCAATCAGCACTTCGGCCGGGTCGCCCGCCATACGGCTGCGCGTAATGCGCATCTGCATGATGTTGACGCTGGCCATCACCACATTGAGCAGCGAGGGAATGCTCGGTGAATCGTCTTCCTCCTCACCGCCTTCGTCCTTGCGCCCCATGCGCATGACTGACGACGACATGGTCTTCACGCTGGTCATACTCCGCTTCCACTTGCCCGACCAGCCCACGGGGGAGGCATGGGCAGCCAGTGCCTCGGGAATTTGTCCAAGCGGCAGCGGCGGCTCATCGTCTTCGTCAAGCGGCATCTGAGACGCCCTGACCTCACGGGCATGAATCTTTAGATCGGTCTCGCTCATGTCCACGGGCTTCATGTGCTTGCGCATGATGTCTGCATTCAGGTCAACAGCAATCACAATGTCGGCCCCCATGGCCCGCGCCAGCGACACAGGCACAGGGTTGACCAGCCCGCCATCGACCAGCAAACGCCCGTCGTGTGTGGAGGGCGTAAACAAGCCGGGCAGCGCGATGGAGGCGCGCACTGCCTCGGCAATCGAGCCCTTGCGCAACCAGACCTCGGCACCCGTCTGCAGGTCGGTGGCTACGCAGCCAAACGGAGCGCCCAGCTCTTCCATGGTTTCCTGCACAAAGTTCTCGCGCCAGAAATCGATGATCTTCTCGCCCTTGAGCAGACCACCGCCCAGGTTGAAGTCCATGAAGCCGAACACCTTGCGCTTGCCAAGACCCAGGACCCAGCTCTCAAACGCATCCATCTCGCCCGCTGCATAGGTTGCGCCGACCAGCGAGCCTATGGATGTGCCGCAAATGATGTCGGGGCTGATTCCTGCCTCGCGCAGCGCATGTAGCACTCCAAAATGCGCCCAGCCACGGGCCGAGCCACTGCCCAATGCCAGACCCACAACCGGTTTGCGTCGCAATTTGTTCATGCTTGCTTTCTACCGCACTCAGCGCTTTTCAAGATGACACAGGCTTCTCGCCTGCCAGCAGCGCCAGCAAGCCTGCCTCGTCCAGCACGGGCACGCCCAGCTCTTCGGCCTTGGCCAGCTTGCCGCCCGCCTCGGCACCGGCCACCACATAACTCGTCTTTTTGCTGACCGAGCCAGAGACTTTGGCTCCTGCCGCTTCCAGCATATCTTTGGCCGTGTCGCGGCCCAGTGTGGGCAAGGTGCCGGTCAGCACCACGGTCAGGCCTGCCAGAATCTGCGGCGCTTTTTCAGCAGGCGCGCCCTCTTCCCAGTTCACGCCGCAGGCGCGCAGTTGCTCCACCACCTCGCGGTTATGCGGCTGGGCAAAAAAGGTGTGAATGCTGTTGGCCACCACAGGTCCCACGTCCTTGACTTGCAGCAGCGCTTCTTCGCTGGCGTCCATGATGGCGTCCAGCGTACCGAAATGCTTGGCCAAGTCTTTGGCGGTGGACTCACCCACATTGCGAATCCCCAAGCCAAACAGAAAACGTTGCAGCGTCGTGCGCTTGGATTTCTCCAGCGCATCAAGCACATTCTGGGCCGATTTGACCGCCATGCGGTCGAGCGCCGCCAGCGACGTCAGCCCCAGCTTGTAAAGGTCAGGCAGCACGCGCACCACCTGTGCATCGACGAGCTGATCGACCAGCTTGCCCCCCAGGCCTTCAATGTCCATGGCGCGGCGGTGAGCAAAGTGCAGGATGGCCTCTTTGCGCTGCGCAGCGCAGAAAAGGCCGCCCGTGCAACGATGGTTTGCCTCGCCTTTTTCACGCACCACCTCGCTACCACAGATGGGGCAAGTCTTAGGCATGCGAAAGTTGGGTACGTAAACCGGACGAACACCAGGCACCCTGCCTGCCACCTCGGGAATCACATCTCCGGCACGGCGCACGATGACCATATCGCCCACGCGCACGCCTTTTTTACGGATGTCGAACAGGTTAGACAGCGTGGCATTGGTCACCACCACTCCGCCGACCTGCACAGGTGACAGCCGCGCCACGGGGGTGAGCTTGCCGGTGCGACCCACCTGCACGTCGATGGCTTCCATCAGCGTAGGCATCTCTTGCGCCGGATATTTGTGGGCCACAGCCCAGCGCGGCTCGCGCGACTTAAAGCCCAGCTGACGCTGCAAGGCCAGGCTGTTGACCTTGTAGACCACGCCATCGATCTCATAGGGCAAATTAGCGCGTTCGGCACCGATGCGCTGGTGAAATGCTACCAATTCAGAAGCACCAACCGCAATACAGACCTGAGGTGCGACCGGAAAACCCCATGATTTAAGCGTCTGCAGCATGGCGTAATGGGTGCCAAAGTCCGGGCCGCCCTGCTCGGGAGGGGTGATCTGACCCAGGCCATAGGCAAAGAACGAGAGCGGGCGCTGCGCAGCAATCTTCGAGTCCAGCTGGCGTACCGATCCTGCCGCTGCATTGCGCGGGTTGGCAAAGGTCTTGGCCCCGGCAACCTGCTGGCGCTCGTTGAGCCTGTCCAGATCAGCCTTGGCCATATGTACCTCGCCGCGCACTTCCACCACGGGCGGCACATTCTGGTCAGCGGGCAGGCGCAGCGGAATCTGGCGAATGGTGCGAATGTTGTGGGTCACATCCTCGCCCACCTCGCCGTCGCCACGCGTGGTGGCCTGCACCAGCACACCGTTTTCATAGCGCAGGTTCATGGCCAGACCATCGAACTTGGGCTCGGCCACATATTCCACAGTAGGGTCGGCCTCTGTCAGCTCCAGCTCTTTGCGCACACGCTGGTCGAAAGCGATGGCGCCTGTGGCCTCGTTATCGGTTTCGGTCTGAATGCTGAGCATGGGGACCGCATGGCGCACAGGGGCCAGCCCATCAAGCACAGCACCAATCACGCGCTGTGTGGGCGAGTCAGGGGTAATGAGTTCCGGATAAGCACCTTCCAGCGCCTGCAACTGCTGATAGACGCGGTCGTACTCGCCATCAGGCACCGTGGGCGCATCCTGCACATAGTATTCATGCGCCCACTGGTTAAGCTGGGCACGCAGCTGCGCCACCTTAGCGAGCACGCTTTCAGGAATACCTGTTTTCGTAGCTGCCTGCGCTTTTGAATCCTGAGGTTCAGCGGAAAAAAGGTCTAAATTCTCGGTCATACGCATCCCGCTGCAATTCAAGGTCTGAGATGAAAAAGGCCAACATTGTTGGCCTTTGTTATTTAGCTAAAGAGCCTTCTGGCGAGCAGCGATCCCGCCGACAGTTCACGGCTATCGAGCTTGTCGTAGAGCAGCTCCAGATCATGCTGAATCGGGTCCAGCGCGGACACGGGCAGCAGATAGCCATTCTGGTCGCAAAGTACGCCATCCATGGTCTGGCACAGCTGCTCGGCCACCTGGCGCAGTCGCACAAAGGGCTGCTGGCCGCGCGGCACCTGGGCGACATCAAGGCTCAGCAAAAATTCACGCACCACGGACTGATCAAGGTCATCCCCCATGGCGGCCTGCGGGTCGTAGCTGAGTACCAGCACGGGCGGCAGACCATGAATGGGGGAAGCCAGCAGCATGCGGCCAGGCATGGGCGTGGTGACAAAGCCCAGGCGCTGAGCGTTTTGCTGCACATAGCCAGCGCTCCACGAGGCCTGACGGGCGCGCAGCATGAAGCTCAGCTGCGCGTCGTGCTCGCTGGCGAACTGGTCCAGTTCACGGCCGCGAGAGACTTCGTTGAGCATGTTAGGCACATCGACCATCGCACCCAGTGCATCGGCAAAGCGCTGAATCTTGGTGACAAATTCCGAGAATTCAATCTCATTGAGCGAGCCTGTGCGGTTGGCCAGCTGCACACCGGCCTGAAAGCCCAGATAACGCTGACCGGCCTGCAACGGCTCCCACTGCCTGCTGTCCTGGTTCATGCCTTCAATGGCAAACGGCTTGTTGCCCGCACGGCGTGTGCTGGGCTGGGCCTGCAGCGCCACCTCACCGGGCACCATCTGCGCCACGGTGACGGGGGTAATCGCGTCGATCAACTCATCGAGATGACCACGGCGCTCTACCGACGATGCTGGCGGGATGGAAACGGACAAAGTCTCAGCGGTCAGCACCGGCTCCACAGGATCGGCCTTAAGTGGTTTGGGCGCAGGAGCGGCCTGAGTCGTGACGGCGGCAATCGCAGCATCAGTTCGCTGGGCGGTGACTTCGCCTTCTGGCTCATTCACAGCAGACGCATCTTGAGCCAGAGCCTCCTGGCGCTGTGCTTCTTCATGCGCTTCGCGGGCCACAAGGCGGGCCAGTTCCGCATCGGCCTCGGCAAAACGGCCACCAGACTCGGGCATCTGTACGGGGTCGGTGCCGGGAATGGCCTGACCAAAGTCACCCAGCACAGGCTCGCTCTGGTACTTGGTCAGGTCGGAGCCGTGGCCGACCGTATTCATGCCGGGCTCATGGCGCTGCGGATCGGAGCTTTCCTCGACGGGTTCTGCGCGCTTGGGCGCATTGCGGCGTGCAGACCAGGAGTTGTAGGCAACGATCAGAGCCAAGAGCACCACACCCAGAACAGCCAGACTGATTTGCAAATTACTCATGTGAAAAAACAGTTCTTCAATAAAGTGGCAACCAAGCTCAGGATAGCTCAGCCATGGACAGTGCGGACTCCATGTCCACTGCAACAATTCGTGAAACGCCCTGTTCCTGCATGGTCACACCGATCAACTGCTCCGCCATTTCCATGGCAATCTTGTTATGGCTGATGAACAGAAACTGCGTGCTCTTGCTCATGCTGTGAACCAGCTTGGCATAGCGTTCGGTATTGGCATCGTCCAGCGGCGCGTCCACCTCATCGAGCAAACAGAAAGGCGCGGGATTGAGCTGAAAAATGGCGAACACCAACGCGATCGCCGTGAGCGCCTTCTCCCCGCCAGAGAGCAGATGAATCGTCTGGTTCTTCTTGCCGGGCGGCTGGGCAATCACCTGCACGCCGGCATCCAGAATTTCATCGCCGGTAATCACCAGCTTGGCCTGACCACCACCAAACAGTTCGGGGAACATGCGGCCAAAGTGCTGATTGACGATGTCAAACGTGCCGGTCAGCAGATCACGCGTTTCGGCGTCAATCTTGCGAATGGCGTCTTCCAGCGTCTCCATGGCCCGCGTCAAGTCGTCCATCTGCGCATCGAGGAAGGTCTTGCGCTCGCGGGCCAGCGTCAGCTCATCGAGCGCGGCCAGATTGACCGCGCCCAGTGCGGCAATTTCGCGGTGCAGGCGATCAATTTCGCCCTGCAGGCCGTGCATGCGCACATTGCCCTCGGCAATGGACTGTGAGACGGCGGCCAGATCGGCATTGGCTTCGGTCAGCAGATTGCTGTACTGCTCGAGACCGAGGCGCGCGGCCTGTTCCTTGAGCTGAAATTCGGTAATGCGCTGACGCAGAGGGTCCAGCGCTTTTTCAAGGCTCTGGCGACGCTCATCACTGGCGCGCAGCTTGTTGGTCAGGTCTTCGTATTCGCTGCGGCGCTGGGCCACATCTTTTTCGCGCTGCATCTTCAGGTCCAGCGCATCCTGCAAACCACCTTGCGCAGCGGCATCGGTCAGGCGCGTCAACTCGTCTTGTGCACGCTGCTGCTCTTCGGCCAGCGACTTGGCTTGCTGACTGGCCGTTTCAATGGTGCGCGACAGCTCGCCTCGGCGGGCATGCAAAGTGCGCTGCGAGAAGGTCGCTTCCTGGGCTTGGCGCTCCAGCGTGCGCAGTTGCTCGCGTGACTCGTTCAGGCGGCGCTCGGCGTCAAGCACGCGGTCGCCCAGCTGGGCGTGGCGCTCCTGGCTATCGGCCAGCTGCATGTCCAGCTCTTCAAAGCGGCCTTCAGCAGAGATCTTTCGCTCTTCGATATCGGAGAGCTGAGCCTCGACCTCGGACAGATCCGCAGAGATTTGGGCATTGCGCGCACGGGCTTGCTCGGCCAGTTGCGACAGGCGCAGAGTCTCAACCTGCAGCTCATGCGCACGGCCTTGCGACTCAGTGGCTTCGCGGCGTGCGGCGATCAGACGCTGCGAGGCATCGGCATAGGCGCTTTCGGCCCGCACCAGTGCCGAGCGCGACTCGTCTGCAATCAGTACCTGGGCACGAACTTCTTTTTCGAGATGCTCAATTTCCTGCGCACGCGCCAGAAGGCCCGATTGCTCGGAGTCCTGCGCGTAAAACGTGACGCTGTGCGCAGTCACAGCGTGGCCCGTCGGCACATAAATGGTTTCACCGGCCTGCAACTCAGCACGCTTGGCCATCGCTTCATCAAGCGAGGGAGCCGTGTAGCAATCCGAGAGCCAGTCCACCAGCACGGCGCGCAGACCGGCATCGTTGATCTTGAGCAGGTCGCTCAGACGGGCAAAACGGGCCGTGGACGATGCTCCCGCCGCTTGTGCGGTGCTGAAGAAAGCCAGGCGGGCTGGCGGCGCATCTTGCCCACCCGAGCCCAAAAAGCCGCGCACCATATCAAGGCGGCCGACCTCCAGAGCGCCAAGGCGCTCGCGCAATGCGGCTTCCAAGGCATTTTCCCAGCCCGACTCAATGGCGATGCGGCTCCATAGGCCCTGCATGCCTTCCAGACCATGCTTGGCCAACCAAGGCTGGAGCTTGCCGTCGGTCTTGACTTTTTCCTGCAGCGCCTTAAGCGCTTCCAGGCGCGCAGACAGATCGGAGTGGCGGCTGCTTTCGGCATTCACGGCTTGCTGGCGAGTGCGGCGGTCTTCGTCCAGCTGGGGAACGCTGTCTTGCAGCTCGTTGAGTACGGCATCGGCCATCTCGGCCAATTCCTGCGCTTCAGCAAGCTGCACCTGCAAATTCCTCAGCCGCGCTTCGTCAGGCGTTTCCAGCGCATTGCGGTCAACGCGCAGGCGCTCGTAGCGGGTTTCGAACTGGCGGCGCTGCTCATCCAGGCTGCGCTGCTCGGCGGCCAGCACCTGAATTTGCTGCTGCACCTGCACGACAGAACCGCGCTGGTCCGAGTCAGCCTTTTGTGCATTGCGCAGTGCATCTTCCAGGTCCGGCAGGCGGGTGCTTTGCTCTTCGAGTTGAGCGGCCAGCATTTCTGCCTGCTCCTCGGCATCCATGCCTGCGCCTTCGATGTTCTCAATCTCGCCCTGTGCCTCTTCGCTGCGGCTGCTCCACAGCAGCAGTTGCTCGGCCAGCTGCTGCAGACGTTGCTGCACGCGCTGGCGGCCTTCCACCACGTAGCGAATTTCGGCCTCCAGCTTGCCGACTTCAGCCGTGGCTTCGTAGAGCTTGCTTTGCGACTGGTTGACCTGATCGCTGGCGTCGTAATGCGACTGGCGCAGGGTTTCGAGTCCGCTTTCGTTGTTGCGGATATCGGCCATGCGCTCTTCAAGCTCGTTGACGACCTTGAGGCCTTCAACACGCACGCGGTCTTGCTCGCCCTCGGCTTCGGCACGCTTCATAAACCACAGCTGCTGCTGCTTGAGCGTGACCTGCGCGTTCAGGCCGTTGTATTTGGCCGCAACTTCGGCCTGCTTTTCCAATTTGTCGAGATTGGCGTTGAGCTCGCGCAGAATGTCTTCCACACGGGTGAGGTTCTCGGTCGTGGCCGAGAGGCGGTTTTCCGTCTCACGTCGGCGCTCCTTGTATTTGGAAACACCAGCCGCTTCTTCGAGGAACAGACGCAGCTCTTCCGGGCGCGACTCGATGATGCGGCTGATCGTGCCCTGGCCAATGATGGCGTAGGCGCGCGGGCCAAGCCCGGTGCCCAGAAACACGTCCTGCACGTCTCGTCGACGCACGGGCTGGTTATTGATGAAGTAGCTGCTGTTGCCATCACGCGTGAGAACACGCTTGACGGCAATTTCGCCAAACTGTCCCCACTGGCCGCCGGCACGGTGATCGCTGTTGTCGAACGACAATTCCACACTGGCGCGACTTGATGGCTTGCGGTGCGTGGTGCCGTTGAAGATAACGTCCTGCATGGACTCACCACGCAGCTCGCTGGCCTTGCTCTCGCCCAGCACCCAGCGCACCGCATCCATGATGTTGGACTTGCCGCAACCGTTAGGGCCCACCACGCCGACCATCTGCCCGGGCAGAACGAAATTGGTGGGCTCGGCAAAGGATTTGAAGCCGGAGAGCTTGATGGTATTCAGGCGCACGGTGTCAGGATCGGTCTAGAGGCTGGCCTGTAAAGGCATTGTGAGGGGAAAAGCAGAAACGCAAAAACCGGTTGCGCAGACAAAAATCTTGAAAAAATCTAAGTTTTCCCAAGCCTTGCGTGCAACCGATAACAGCAGGAATCATAACGCGCCCCGCACTATGGTCAGCCAAGATTGGGGCAAACACACAAACCATAGCAGCTTGTGATTGACTGACAGGGGTTTGAGACGGTTTTTATTCGTATTTCTCTTGAATCCGTCACTCTCAGCCGCGCGGCTGAAATGCAATCAGGCCTGCACCCAGCAGGCAGACGACCGCCCCACCCATGTCCCAGGCGCTGGGCTTGATGCCATCCACCAGCCAAAGCCACACCAATGCCGTGCTGATGTAAATGCCACCATAAGCCGCATAGATGCGCCCCGAGGCCGAGGGGTGCAAGGTCAGCAGCCAGACAAACAGCACCAGGCTGGCTGCGGCAGGCAGCAGTAGCCAGGCACTGCCGCCTTGCTTGAGCCAGAGCCAGGGCAAATAGCAGCCCACAATTTCGGCAACAGCAGTCAAGGCAAACAACAGCAGGGTCTTAATTTCAGGCACACCAATCTCTCATCGGGCAAAGACCGTATTGTCTCTGCTTAAGCACCACTTAACGCAAAGACGCTGGACTGAGTGCCGGTGTCAGTGCGCCCGGCACATTGCCATAGGTCACCAGACGCTGGAATTCAAGCACCTCCACAGGGGGGCTCATCAGAAAGCCCTGCCAGGCATAGCAGCGAATGTCTTCTAGAAAACGGCTCTGCGCCTGTGTCTCCACGCCCTCGGCGATCACATGCAAGCCCAGATTTTTGGCCAGCGCCACGATAGTACGAGCGATGGCCGCATCATTGGGGTCGGTCAGCACATCGCGCACAAAGCTGCGGTCGATCTTGAGCTGATCGAGCGGCAGACGTTTGAGGTAGTACAAAGAGGAGTAGCCTGTACCGAAGTCGTCCAGCGCGAAACTGATGCCGTAGGACTTCAGGCGGTTCATTTTGGCGATGGTGTCATCCATATCGGAGAGCAGCATGCCTTCGGTTAGCTCCAGCTTGAGGAGCTTGGCATTGGCCCCATGCTCAGCCAGCGCCTTGAGCACCTGCTCAACAAAACCGCTCTGATGAAACTGCTTTGGGCTGACATTGACCGAGAGCACCAACTGCGCATAGCGCGGGTGCCTGGCCCACTTGGCCAGTTGCTGGCACGCTGATTGCAGCACCCACTCGCCCAGGGGCAGGATGACGCCGGTTTCCTCGGCCAGGGAGATGAACTGTGCCGGGGGCACAAAGCCTCTTTCTGGGTGCTTCCAACGCAGCAGGCCTTCGGCGCCAATTACTTTGCCCATTTCTACCTGTGGCTGGTAGTAAAGCTCAAACTCTCCCGCTTCCAGCCCACTGCGCATGTCATGCTCCATGGAACGGCGCTCTTGCAGAGCAGATTGCAGCAATGGGTCAAAAAAGCAGCTAAGGTTGCGGCCCAGATTCTTGGCCTGGTACATCGCCATTTCGGCGCGCCGCTGTACTTCTTCAGATGTCAGCGCCTGCTCCCCAAACAGGCTCAGGCCCATGCTCACCGTGATGGAGTGCGTCACGCCCCCAGTCACCATCGGCTCACGCAGCCGGGTCAGCCATTGATTGGCTTCCTTCTCCAGCCGGGCAGCGGCGGCGACGGAGTCCCCGCCCAGATTTTCAATCAGCAATGCGAAATCATCGCCACCCTGGCGTGCGATTGTGGCACCCGGCGGCAGAAAGCCCAGAATACGCTGGCTCAGTGCCTGCAGCAGCAAGTCGCCCTGCTCAAGACCATAGGTCTCGTTAAAGGCCTTAAAGTTATCAATATCTAGCAGCACGACACCGCCGAAATGCGATTTTCGCTGCGCCATAACCAGCGCATGCTGCAGTCGGTCAGCCAGCAAGCGACGGTTGGGCAGAGCGGTGAGCGCATCGTAGAAAGCCAGGCGCTTGACTTCCTGCTCGGCTGCGATGCGCTGGCTCTGGTCCTGCATCACCATCAGGCAGCCATCGTTTTGCAGCACTGCACTAACTGCCACGGTGCGGCGCTCACCATCCACGCCTGTCAGAACCAGCAGCTGGGCAGCAATCATGCTGGCTGCTGAATGGGTAAAGATCTCTTCCCATTCCATGCCATCATCCGCAACCCGAACAGTCTGCTGCGCCTTGAGCAGCTGGCTGGCCTGGGCTTTGGCAAACTCCCAGCGCTGCACCACGCGCTCGCGCTCTGCTGCATCGGGGAACATGCACTCCCACCATTGCGAGGTGGTGATACCGGTTTTGCTGCCTTGGCCGGCCAGTCGCAGAAATTCATCATTCCAGTACACAAGACGACCGCTCAGGTCTTCCATGACGACCCCTACGGGCAGCCTCTGCATAAGATTGCGCAGCTGTTGGTGGCCCAAGCGCTCCATTTGCTCCAGCCGCTTGCGCTCGCTGATGTCGTTCACCAGCAGCTGCAAACGTTTGGTATCTTGCCGGCCCGTCAAAAAGGCGTTGAGTTCTACCCAGACTGGTGACCCATCCTTGGCACGCAAGCAGAACTCTGCTGCATTGTGCTGAAACTGCTGCAGATCGAGCCCCTTCAGCAGTTGTGCACAACGGGCCTGGTCTTCAGGCATGACCAGATCCATCGCGTTGCGTTGATCAATCTCATGGACTTCGTAACCCAGCATTCGGCAGAGATGCTGATTGACCTTGAGCACGCTACGCGTCTCAACATCCATCTCAATGACGCCCATGGCGGCCTGCTCGCACATGGCATGAAAGCGGGCATCACTCTCTTGGCGGGCCTGCGCGCTGACTTTGATGCGCTTGCGCCAACTCCAACGACTCTGCCACCAACCCGAAACCCCGGCGGCCAGCGCAAGACCAACAAGCACACCGGCAGCCAGCATCAGCCAGGGCAATATTCTTTCCAACTTGTGCTGACTGCTGAGCGCGGGCTTGAACTGCAAAGCCCAGACCCTGTCACTCACCTGTATCTCCCGCTCCAGCGGTTTGATCAAATCAAACTCCTGATGGCTTTCAGACGCCTTCCACAATTTTCCAGTAAATAGCGTCTGTGAAGACAGGCCACGCGTATCCACCCTCCGCACGAAAACCTTTCCCCCTGAGACAGAAGGTTTTTTGGGCAACGCGGCAGGACTCACATCCAGCAGGCGCATGGCGACTTGCGGATAGAGATTGCTTGGCACCACGCCTCTGATCAGATCATCCAACCTGATACTGGCGTTCACCGTCCCCATCAGTGGCAATGGCTGCACACCACCAGAGCGGACATCGGAAACGGTGCGCAAAGGCACTCGCAAAATCACTCCATCCGGGCTACCCGGAAGCTGCAAAAAGCGAAATGGCGCGGACATAGACATCTGGCGTGAATGCCAGACCGTCATCAAAGAATGAAAGGCCTCAGCAGGCTGGCGCGCGTTGGTTCCAACCAAGGCCTCATTGCCAACTATTGGCCAAGCGTAAGCAACCTCAAACGCCTGCGAATCCTTCTCAAGGTCGACATACTTGCCCGCGCCCAAGGCGCGCGTAAGGCTCAGAGCCTGCAAACCCATCAACCCTCTTTGGCTTAGCTGGGCATGCGCATGTTGGGCAAACATCTGCTGATTCAGCGACTCAATGCCGCTCAGATCATCGGCCAGCCTTGCCAGCAACTGAACATAGTCCCCCAGGCGTTGCTCCAGCAAGCGCGTCGCCATATCAGCACTGAACTGCAGCCGCTTCTCCATGCGCAATTCATGCTGATGGCGCAAAGCCCAGGCTCCCAGCACACCGCCAGAGACCCCCAGTGCCAATGCAAGCAGAGCCAGCCAGCGTCGGCTTGCCTTTATCGTCGGTTGTGTCGCAAATGGGGACATGCCAAAAACACAAGAGTCCTGAGTTATGAAGTTGCTACACACACGCTCTGAAATGCGCTTGCGGTCTCCGCTGCGACAACAAAGTCATGTCACAGCCTGTAAGAATACTCCTACAAACCAAAGAAAATTTGTGCCAAGTGAATACCCTGAGTGATGTGACATTCAGGTTGTCACACACGCTTCAAATCATAGGTAAAACCAGATGCATCAAGTGCAAAGCGCTAAAAAAATCAAGAGCACAGCGCGTCTGGAAAATTAATAAACGTCAATATTCCTCAACGCTTAGTCACTTTTAGGAGCTCTATAAAGCGGTACTAGATCGTCTGTTGAAAACAACAATCACAGAGATCCAATATATTTCAGTAGGTTATTGCACTGCAAATTTGCTGGATACAAACCTCTGAACAGATCATTCACCATGCCTCTGCGCCTTGCTTTACTGATCATCTACCACTCTCATACTGGCGGAACTTGCCAGATGGCTGAGGCGGCCTGTGCAGGTGCCCTGCGTGAAGGGTCGGTTGATGTGCGATTGCTGCATGCAAGCCAGGCAGGTGCGCAGGACTTGCTGAGCGCCCAAGGCTATCTGTTTGCCACACCTGAGAATCTGGCAGCTATCAGCGGCTTGATGAAGGATTTTTTTGATCGCAGCTACTACGGTGCACTCGATCAAATTCAGGGCCGCCCCTATGCCAGCCTGATCTGTGCGGGCAGCGACGGCCGCAACGCCGCCAGACAAATAGAGCGAATTGCGACGGGTTGGCATCTGAGAGCGGTGGCCGAACCCCTCATCATTTGCACTCATGCGCAAACGCCCAAGGCCATTCTCGCGCCCAAGCAGATTGACTCCGCCGACTTGCAGCGCTGCGAGGAACTGGGCCAATCATTGGCTGCAGGGCTGGCTCTGGGAGTTTTCTAAAGATGAAGCGAAAAAAAGAAATCCCGCAAAACATTGAGTGCTTGCGGGAAGTCCTTAGCTGCTTTGCTGCTGTGTATCAGCAGCAGACATTCATCATGCCTTATAGCGACAGATAACAGAATCTACTCCTCAACCGGAATAAAAAACAGATACTCACCAGGCCCCATTTGCGGGGTGATCACATAGCCTTCACAATTGCCGTTCTTACACTTCACGGTGATGGCCCGAGGCCAAATAGTTGCAGCAGTCGGGTAGCCAGGCAGGTACTGAGGCACATGCCATACACCGTAGTTGCCTACGGGCTGAGCCTGCTCCTCCCCCCCCCCGCTTTGCTCGCCACTGCCAAAAATTTGGCGTTGAATGCTCAGTGGCATATTGGCAATGACAGGGGCTGCTGCAGACCATACAGGAATGCAGCCAGCGACTGCCGCGACAAAAACGAGAGCTTTATACATAGCAGCCTCCTGAATTCTGTTCAGCGCCCATCAATTAGGATAAAGCGCCGAGGTGGATCCAGGCTGTAATTCCGATGCTTGGTTGACCGGAGAGCTGGAAGCTGTCTGCTGCTCTGGCAGCATTGCGACGCTACCTTCAGCAGAGGCATTTGCACCGTAGTTGCTGCGGCGCTCATCCGCCGTCATGGATTGAGGGCATTTCGAACCCGTGATTTCCAGTGCAACACGCGCTGCCGGGTCCATGCAATCCATGGCCAGAGATGCGGCTTTCATGCCTTTGTTCCAGAGCTCGCGACTCATTTTCAGACGCTTGCAATGATCGTCTGACCAAGTCGTTCCAAAGCTCACACCGAAGCCAGGCCCGTTGGCACTGCCGCTGCTGCTTCCCATGCAAGTGTCATTGCTGGTCGTCAAGTTTGGACCATTGACGCTGGGCACATTCTTCATGGTGTACGAACCCGTGTACTCCACAATGTTCTTGGACGTTCCACCAATGGTGCTGTTAATGTTCTGGGTCGTCGTTCCAGATGTCGTAATGCTTTGGTCTGAGCGACTATCAACGGTCTGAGTCGATCGACTGTCCATGGTTGATGCAGACCGAGACTCCACCGCCGGACTTGCTGCAGGCGTAATGAACGTAATCGACTGATTTTGCTGGGCCCCCACGGAAGATGAGGAAGAGGAGCTTTGCGCGCTGCTATCGGCATTCTGCGCAACGCTACACAAAGGAACACAAAGGCTTAATAAAGCTATTGAGACTTTCATGCTTTTTCTCCTTTGACACCGAGTCTTGCCTTGAACGGCAAGACCCGGGGACAAGCATAACTAGGGTGGATAACTATTAGAAAGCGAAGGAACCCGATCCGGCTCCTGCACTACCGCCAGTACCGCCACCATTAGAGAAGCCGCCGGCATTACCTAGAGCACCGCCACTGGTGTTGACATGTCCGACCGAGCTAGCACCGGAGGTGTTGTTGGTCCAAGCACCGCCAGGGCCGGAAATGGCTCCCGAGGTGGCGCCGTAGTTGGATTGCGTACCGGCCGTGCTATTGACTGCCGCAATACCGCCACCAGGGCCAGCATAAGTACCCGCGGCATTGTTGGTGTGCGAATTTGCCTGACCGGCTGCACCACCCACTACAGCGGCACCGCCAGGTGCACTAGCGCCGTAACCGGCAGCTGCGCCTGAATGCGCATTGGCACTGGTCACGCCGCCGCCTGCAGCTACGCCGTTTCCGGACGTTGCAGCCAGACTTTGCACGGAACCTGTAGTTGTAGCGCTACCGCCGACGGCTGCACCGCCGATAGCAGTATGGCCAATGTTGCCTGCTCCACCAGTAGCACCTGCGGTTGCATTAGCAGCCGAAGAAGCACTATTGAAGCTCAAGGCACTTCCGTTGCCTGCACTCGCAGCATTTGACGACGTAGCCGATCCGGCACTGGACGACGTGTTCGTTGCAGCAATGCTATTGCTGCTAACAGCAGCAGATGCAACACCAGCCAAAGCGACGACAGCCATTGCAATCAGAGATTTTTTCATGATGGACCCTTTGATTAGCCAGTTCCCAGAACACTGAGAGAGTTGAGGCAACAGAGTTGTTGCATCTCACTGCAACACCTCCCATAAACCGTCTGCAACTTTTGAAATGTCTTAAGTTCCGTTTCAAAACTTGCTTTCGGTCAGCGCCAGTTTCAGCACAGGTGAAAAAATCAGGAATACCTTGATCGAAAGAAATTTTTTCAATCTTCGAAGACTGCCAAATAAACCTTTACAGCCTTTGATAGACGGCATCTTCATGCTATGCAGTTTGCATTTTTAGACACTTGAATCAGTGAAGTATAAAAATGTAAATTTCTTATCTTTAAGAAATCAAATTTAATCCACATCACACACCAATATCGAAAAAAAGTTACCGCCCTCGTTACGGAAAATAAATATCTCTTGGTCTTTTAAGACTAGCCAATAGTCCGACAAAAAATTTATCCTTATATGATCCAATAGATAAATTAAACATCTCAACTAAAAATAATAAATCAATAGTTTTTATAAATACTCAATGATTAATACCTAGATTTAAAGTGATTTTTTGTAAATTTGGTAAAAAAAATATTGAATTAACAGTTTTTATAGATTTAAAAAATCTCATAATTTATTTTCCAAATCAGCTCATAAATTTCCAGTTGTTAGCAGGGAGTGAACCATGTCGGCTGTTCAAACATCTTTTTGCCCTGCATCCTTCAGTGGAACAGGAGACTCCGCACACACTGCAAACATGCACATGTGGCCCATGCACATGGTGGGACAACAAAGCCAGCCTGTGCGAGTCTTTGTAGTAGACGATGACAGCCACATCCGCAGAGTGATTGCCCAAGAGCTCATGGGTGACTCTCGAACCTTGCTCGTGGGACAGGCATCCAGTTTGAGGGAGGCGCGCAAGAACATCCCGCTTCAGGACTTCGATGTGCTGATCGTGGACCTCAACCTTGGCGACGGAGAAGGCCTGGAGCTGCTCGATCTTGTCAACCAGACCCGCCCCCATGTGCTCAGCATTGTGGTGTCGGTGACGGAGCGTGATGACAAAGTTTTTCAGGCTTTTGAGAAAGGTGCCGTGGGGTACTTGTTAAAGAACTCCTGGTTTGGAGACTATTCGCAAGCGGTTCTGCAAGTTGCTAATGGCGGTGCATCTATCACGCCATCGCTGGCAAAAAAGATGCTTTCCCGCCTAGAAAAAACCCACCCATTAAGCATGCCAACTTCAAATTTTCTTGCAGAAGAAAAGCTCTCAGAGAGAGAAATTGAAATATTAAAATTGATTGCCTGCGGGTATAGTTCCCCTGAAATAGCAAGCTACTTAAAAATAAGCACACTCACTGTTTCGACACATGTAAAAAACATGTATAGAAAGTTGCAAGCCAAAACAAGAGCCCATGCAGTGAGAGCAGCCTCATTGCGAGGACTGATATAGGAATACCCGTACAGGCTCAGCTGAGTCAAATCATTTCATCCGTCAATCAACCATTTTGAGGTTGATATGGAATCTTTACGCAGTCTTGGGCTCAGGTCTGCAGCTAATATGCTGCAGGTCAGTGTAATATTATGCTGGTGTTTCATTACCTCCATACGAGATAACAATTGGTTTTTCTTCATCAGCATTCTGGCTGCATTAATCGGCTTGATGATGGCTTTGCGCTATATGCCAAGAATCTATCGCGTCATCAAAGCCAAAATGCGCTTCAGCGTCCACCCCTCCAGAGAGGTGCAGGAGGAGAGAAAGCGCATCGCCTCTGACTTGCACGACACACTGGGCAGCCAGCTAGTGCAGGCCTTGACCTTGATGGATGGGCAAGCGCTCACCGAAGGCAGCCCCATCAAAGAAGTGCTTGAGCGGTCTTTGCTGGATTTACGCCTGATTGTGGACTCCATGGACGCGCAAGACGACAGTCTCACCATGCGTCTGGCTCGGCTGCGCCATAGGCTGGATCCAGTGCTGCAGCGCAAAGGTCTGGCTCTGCACTGGCAGCTTTGCGATCCTGAATTAGGTATCGGTCGACACACCAGCCGTACCCTGCCCAAAGGCCGCGTTGCCCATCAAATTCTGGCCGTGGTGCAAACCAGTCTCAGCAATACGCTGGAGCACGCTCATGCGAGTGACATCTGGGTCACGCTGGAGCCTTATGAGAGCGATGACCCCGAATGTTTTGGCTGGGACTGGTGCCTCAGCGTCGAAGACAACGGCAAGGGTTTTGATCTTCGCGCCGTGCTTAGCGATGTATCCCAATCCGGCCACGGCGTCATCAACATGTTCAAGCGCATGCGCGAAATTGGAGGGGATCTGCACATTCACCCAAGGCAAGGGGGCGGCACCCAGGTGATGATGCGCTGGCGAGTCTGAGCTATGGCTTCTCCTCGGTAAGCTATATTGAGGAATGTGCCATCATTGGGTGAGTGCCGTATATCAAAATGATCTCTGGCCGAGCAGGGTAAGGCGTTCCTCTTTCAATCAGTCTTGCCAAGCTCAGTCAGCGCATCTCAGCCATACCGAACAAGCCCAGAAGCTCTATAACAAGTTCTCTCGCGCCATGACTCAACTAGACCTCGACCGCCCCAAGCGCACACCGCGCGGCCCCAGCCCACAAAAGACTCAGGCGACGCGCCGCACCATCGTCGCGGCGGCCTTTGAGGAATTTCTGGAGCATGGCTATGCGCGTGGCACCACCGCATCGGTCGCGCAGCGCGCAGGTCTCTCAAAAGTCACCCTGTTTCGGTACTTTGATAGCAAAGATGCCTTATTCGAAGCAGTGATACAGACCCATATCGCCTCTGCAGCTGTGGCCTTGCAATCCAGCCCCATGCTTGAGCATGAATCTGTGGGTGAATATCTGCTCCGTACGGTGGGCGCAGCCGCAGAGGTCATTGACAGCAGCGGACGCTCTGCGACAGCTCGACTGGTCATCGCTGAAGGCCTGGAATTTCCACTTCTGGCGCAAATGTATCGCCGCTATGTGAACGATGCCTTGCTGGAGCATTTCAGCAGACTTGCCCAACTGGCTGCTGAACGCGGAGAGCTTAAGGCGCCTGAACTGATTCAGCACCCGGCCTTGCTGCTCGCCCCCCTCTGGATGGCCATGATGAACAACACGGTCATTCACCCCGAAGTGCCGATGAATGCCAAGACCCTGTTTCAACTCCAGGTCGCCTTGCTGTTCAAGATGCCTTGAATCTGAATTTCGCATGAAATTCGCTCTAACCGCTTACTCATAAAGCGCTAGGCGCTATCAAAAAATCCGCAGTCTTTCGAGCTGCGGCTTTTATTTTTAAGCGCACACAAAGATCAGCTTTGCTGCGCAGCCTCCTCGCCGCCCAACGCCTTCCACAAGGTCACGCGGTTGAGCTGCTCCGACAGGCGCAGGCCAATCAAGGTCTGCTGCGCTGTGTAGAGACTGCGTTGTGCATCGAGCACAGACAAATAGTTGTCCACACCAGCCTTGAAACGGGCGTTCGACAGATCAAACGCCTTTTGCGTATTGGCCACCATGCTGGTCTGGGCTGACAGGCGCTCACCCCATTGGGCGCGGTCTGCCAGAACGTCAGCCACCTCCCTGAAAGCCGTCTGCACGAACTTCTCGTACTGGTTCAGTGCAATACGCTGATTGCTCTCGGCCACCTGCACATTGGCACGGTTACGGCCAGCATCAAAGATGGGTAGACGTACCAGCGGAATAAAACTCCAGGTGCTATTGCCGTTACCAAACAGGCGATCCAGGTCACTGCTGCCCGTCCCGATGCTGCCCGTCAATGTGATGCTGGGGAACATGGCCGCCCGTGCCGCGCCTATGCTGGCATTCATGGCTTGCAGATTACGCTCAGCCGCCTGCACATCCGGGCGCTTGAGCAGCACGGTAGATGGCAGGGGCACGGGTACGGCCTTCAGTGCCGCCACATCACTGCCACTCTCTATACCATCCCCTGCGCCATTCATCAGCGTCTGCGCTGTGGGCAGCAACGGGGCAGGTACAGGGCCACCGACCAGCAGCTGCAGTGCATTCCGGTCTCTGTCCACCTGCGAGGTATAGCTGGCCACATCACCTCGCGCCGTGTCTACCGTGGTCTGGTTCTGTGCCAGAACCAGACCCGATGTAGAGCCCAGCTCATACATCTTGCGTGTCAGCTCGAACGCCTTGATGCGACTGTCCAGCGTGTCTTTTGCCAGTTGCAGGCGAGCCTGATCGGCAGCCAGCGTCAGCCAGGCATTGCTCACATCGGCCACCAGGCTGATCTGCACATTGCGCTGATTTTCCTGGCTCAGCAAAAACTGCTGCAGCGATGCTTCGCTGAGGTTGCGAATCCGCCCCCACAGGTCTAGCTCGTAGCTGGCAAAGCCCAGCTGGGCTGTGTATTGCTCATTAATAGTGCTGCGCCCAGTCGTCGTCAAATCCGCCGCGCTACGCGTGCGGTTGCCCTGGGCCTGAGCCGTAATGCCCGGCAGCAAGTCAGCCCGCGTGATGCCGTACTGGGCGCGTGCCTTTTCTATGTTCTCGACCGCTACGCGCAAATCGCGGTTGTTGCTCAGCGCCAGCGCCACCACATCGCGCAGCTGGGGCGACTGCAGCCATTGCAGGGCCTGCGCCTGCTGCAAAGCGACTTCGCTGGCCAGCACCGGCGCAGCGTTGGCCGAAACGGTTTCAGGCACGGGCAGATCGGGCGTTTTGTAGACGGGTGCCAGATTGCAGCCTGCCAGCAGCGCAGCAGCACAGGCAGCAGCGATCGCAGAAATATTCATGCTCAGGCGCCTCATGCTGCGCTCTCCTTGGTTGTTGCTTCGTCGTCAGTGCGCAGGCGGCTCTTGAACCAGCTGCGAATCAGCAGGAAGAACACCGGCACCAGGAAGATACCCAGCACTGTCGATGCCACCATGCCGCCCAACACAGCAGTACCAATGGCGTTACGGCCACCTGCGCCAGCGCCTGTACCAATGGCCAGCGGAATCACACCAAAGCCAAAGGCCAGCGATGTCATCAAGATGGGGCGCAGGCGCAAACGCACGGCTTCCACTGTGGCGTTGAACACGCTCTTGCCCTGCTCTTGCAGCTGCACCGCAAACTCGACAATCAGAATCGCGTTTTTGGATGCCAGACCCACTGTGGTCAACAGACCCACCTGGAAGTACACGTCATTCGTCAAGCCCCGTGTATAGGTGGCCAGCAACGCGCCCACCACGCCCAGCGGCACGGCCAGCATGACGGACAGCGGCACCGTCCAGCTTTCATAGAGTGCAGCCAGGCACAGGAATACGAACAAAATCGAGATGGCATACAGCATGGGAGCCTGCGCCCCCGACTGACGCTCTTGCAGCGATGCACCCGTCCACTCATAGCCAATGCCTTGCGGCAGAGTTTTGAGAATGTCTTCAACCACCTTCATGGCTACGCCCGAGCTGACGCCCGGCGCTGCGCTGCCGATGAATTCATAGGTCGGCGCGCCGTTGTAGCGCATCAGCTGAGGCGAACCATAGGCCCAGTACGTGCGTGAGAAGGCGCTGAAGGGCACCATCTCGCCACTCTTGTTGCGTACCGTCCACTTGGCAATGTCCTGCGGCAACATGCGATACGGCGCATCGCCCTGAATGTAGACACGCTTGACACGACCGTTATTCAAAAAGTCGTTCACATAGGTGCCGCCCATGGCGCTGGAAAGCACGCTGTTGATGTCCGTGTATGCCAGGCCAAGAGCTGCTGCCTTGCGGTCGTCGATATCCAGGCGCAGTTCAGAGGCATCTTCCAGGTTGGTGGTACGTACCGATGTCAACTCAGGGCTCTTGCGGGCGGCATCTTCCACCTGTTTACTGGCCGCCAGCAAAGCATCGTGTCCCATGCCGTTGATGTCCTTGAGCATGAAGTTGAAACCCGCATTCGCACCCAGGCCTCGCACGGCAGGCGGGTTCATCACAAACACACGGGCATCACGAATGGAAGCCAGCTCCTTGGTCGCGCGGTGGGCCACGGCAATCGAAGACTGAGAAGACAAGGTGCGCTCGGCCCAGGGCTTCAAGCGCACAAAACCGCGTGCCGAACTCTGGTCACCATTGAGACCGGAGACCTGGTTGAAGCTTGTGACTTCGGGCTGCTTGAGCAGGTAGTTACGCACCTCATCCAGCACCTGCTGCAAGCGCGCATCCGAGGCGCCTGAAGGCAGGTTCACGCTGACATAGACAAAGCCCTGATCTTCGTCGGGGAGGAAGGACGTGGGCAGACGCGCCATCAACAGCCACACTGCCGCACAGATGGCCAGAAACACCAGCATCATCCGCTTTGAGCGGCGCAGCATATAAGCCACCGAGCCCTGATAGCGTGAGGCCGTCAGATCAAAACTGTGGTTAAACCAGTTGAAGAACTTGTCGCTCAACCCCAACATGCCTGAACGCACGGGGCGCGCATGGCCTTCACCGCCATGGTGCTCGGGGGCCTTGAGCAAGGTGGCGCACAGCGCCGGCGTCAAGGTCAGCGCCACAAACACCGAAAGCGCCATCGCAGCGACGATGGTGATGGAGAATTGACGATAGATCACGCCCGTGGAGCCACCGAAGAAGGCCATGGGGATGAACACTGCAGACAGCGTCACGCCAATACCCACCAGTGCGGGCGTAATTTCCGTCATGGACTGGCGCGTGGCTTCCTTGGGCGACTTGCCCGTCTCGTGCATCACGCGCTCGACGTTTTCGACCACCACAATCGCATCATCCACCAGCAGGCCAATGGCCAGCACCATGCCAAACATGGTCAGCGTGTTGATGGAGTAACCGGCAATCGACAACACACCAAACGTACCCAGCAACACCACGGGCACGGCAATGGCCGGAATCAGGGTAGCGCGGAAGTTCTGCAGGAAGATGAACATCACGATCACCACCAGCACCATGGCCTCGCCCAAAGCGCTGACCACTTCGTGAATCGACGCACGCACAAAAGGCGTGGAGTCCGAACTCACAAAATAATCAATCTTGTTGGGGAAAAAGGGTTTGAGTTCAGCCAGCTTGGCCGCCACCGCATCGGCCACCTGCATGGCATTGGCACCGTCAGCCAGAATCACGCCCATACCCGCACCGGGCATGCCGTTGAGCTTGGCCTGAATATTCAAATTGTCTGCCGCCAGCTCTACACGCGCCACATCGCCCATCGTCACCACCGAGCCATCGGTGGCTGACTTCAGCACGATGTCACGGAACTGCTCAGGCGTCTGCAGCTTGGTGCGCGCCGTAATGGTGGCGTTGAGCTGCTGGTTTTGCACCGCAGGCAAGGCTCCGAGCTGACCGGCCGAGACCTGGGCATTTTGCGAGTTGAGCGCGCTGACCAGATCAGAAGGGATCAGCGCATACTTCTCCATCTTGGCTGGGTCCATCCAGATGCGCATGGCATAGGGGGAGCCGAAGACGTTGATGTCGCCCACGCCTTCCAGGCGACCGATCACATCAATCAGATTGCTGTTCAGATAGTCGCCAATGGCCACATCGGTCACCGATGGGTCCAGCGAGTAGAAGCTGTAAGTGACCAGAAAATCCTGGCCGCCCTTGTTCACAAACACACCCCGGCTTTTCACGGCATCGGGCAGGCGGTTCATGGCGGCCTGCAGCTTGTTTTGCACCTGCACCTGAGCCACGTCGATGTTCGTGCCCGGCGCAAAGGTCAGCGTGGTGCGCGAGCGGCCCGACGCATCACTGGTCGAGCTCATATAGAGCATGTTGTCGATGCCCTTGATCTGCTGCTCGATGATCTGCGTGACCGAATTTTCCACGGTCTCGGCCGAAGCACCTGTGTATTGCGACGAGATCGTCACGCGCGGCGGTGCAATATCGGGGTACTGCTCTAGAGGCAGTGAAGAGATAGACAACGCGCCCGCCAGCATGATGACGATGGCAATGACCCATGCAAAAATGGGCCGGTTGATAAAGAACTGAGCCATGACTACTGCCCCGCCTTACTTGGCTTGCGCCTTGGCGGCAGGTGCATCGGCTGCGCCCTGCACAGGCGGCTCGCCGCGTAGGCTCTTGCGCTCGGCATTCGCCTTCATGTCCACCTCTTCGGGCTTGACCTTGTCACCGGCCTTGGTGCGCTGAAAACCGTCCACCATCACGCGCTCGCCCGCTTTCAGGCCGCTCTTGACCAGCCAGTACGCACCCACGGCGCGGTCCAGCTGCACTTCCCGTTTTTCCACCACATCGCCTTCGGCCAGCACCATCACATTGGGCTTGCCAGCCAGATCACGCGTCACGCTTTGCTGTGGCAGCAGCAGCGCATCAGGGGCCAGCGCCGTGGGCAGCAAGGCCTTCACGTACATGCCGGGCATCAGCAGGCCATCGGGGTTGGGGACTTCAGCGCGCAGCGTCAGCGTGCCGGTGGTGTCGTTCACGATCACACCCGCAAACGCCAGCTTGCCTTGCTGGGCATAGTCGCTGCCGTCGTCAAACTGAATGCGCACGGGGATCTTGTCGCCATCCACCTTCTGGTAGCGGCCGGACTCCAGATCACGCTTGAGCTGCATCAGGTCATTGCTGGACTGGGTGAAGTCCACATACATGGGGTCCAGCTGCACGATGGTGGTGAGCGCAGTCGCCTGATTGGCCGTCACCAGTGCACCGGGCGTGACGGCAGACAAAGTAATGCGGCCACCAATGGGTGCCTCAATGCGGCTGTATTTGAGGTTGATGCGCGCAGTGTCCAGATTGGCCTTGGCCACCGCCACATCGGATGCCGACTGTGCCGCAGCCGCCTGGCTTTCATCAAACGCTTGCTTGCTGATGGCATCAATCTTCACCAGCTCCGCATTGCGGCGTGCCGTTGCGGCCAGCGTGCGCTGGCTGGCCTCGGCCTTGGCCACGGCAGCAATGGCGCTGGCTTCCGTGGCCTTTAAAGAAGCAGGGTCAATCTGATACAGAGGCTGGCCCTGCTTGACCACAGCACCTTCGGTAAACAGGCGTTTTTGAATGATGCCCGAGACCTGGGGGCGTACCTCTGCGGTCATAAAGGCCTTGGTACGGCCGGGCAGGCTGGCATCGAGTTGCTGGCTTTGCGGCTGTAAGGTCACCACACCGACCTTGGGCTCTGTCTTGGGCGGGCCTCTTTGTTCGTCTGCGGGCTTGGAACAAGCGGCCAGTGCACCGGCAATCAGCACGGCACCCAGCGCCAGCGCCCATCTCGGGCGGTGAGAACTCAGCGGGCTTGCACTGGGCAGATAAGAAAAATGCGCCTTGCGGCGCGGGCTCAGTGAAGCATGCTGGTCAATCGTCATACGTGTCTATCGTGCGGTCTGATCTAAAGAACTTATCAATATTGTGCGCCGTCAATATGAATCAAATGTAAAGCAGGCGACCTCGCAACGACCTGGAGCTAATACGCCTACCCCGTGGCCGTTGCTGAAAGCGCTATGCAGCGCTTGATATTTGACACTTCAATATAAATGGCGGCGGCTCCTCCCACGTCATCTCAACGGACTAGAGAGCCACCCCAAGCTTGCTACCAAATCAATAGCTTTTGGTGCTTTATACCAAAGGTCTATCGCTCTTTTTTGAATCAAAATCAGTGTTTGCGAGCACCTGCTGCGGCTGGAACCTTGCCCACGCGCATCATGCTGAACACACCGGCCAGTGCAGCAAAGCCACCGGCAATTGCCAGGGCCAGTGCTTCCGCGTTACCGCCATGCCCGCCAGAGATGGCAAAAATTGTGGCCAACACTACCGCGCCCAGGGTCTGACCCGTCATGCGGGCAGAACTGAGCATGCCGCCCGCCGCACCGCTGCGCGACAAAGGGGCCGAGGTGACGATGGTGTGATTATTGGGCGACTGGTACAGCGCAAAACCGCTACCCGCCAGCACCATGCGCCAGACCATGTCCCAGTGCGCCACATCCACCGGCATGGCAGCCAGCAACCACAGACCTGTGGCAAACATGGCCATGCCAATGCCGCCCAGCAGCCCATCGGGGTATTTACCGATCAGCCGCCCGGCCACTGGGGCGGTGAGCATGGTGGCCAGCGGCCAGGCCGTGATCAGCATGCCTGCCTCAATGGGAGACAGGCCTCTAGCCTCCAGCAGCAAAAACGGCAGGGCCAGGTAGGACAGCATCTGCGCGCAAAAGGCCGAGACCGAGCCGCACATGGACAGTCTGAACACCGGAATGCGCATCAAATCCACCGGAAACAGCGGTGCTGTCTTATGCCACTGGCGGCGCAGGTAGACATAACCCACCGCCACACCCGCACCCAGCAGCCACCAGCCAGAAGGCATGAACGAGCTGCCCGCTGCATTTTCTTGCCCCATGCGCACGCCCAGTTGCTCGCCCCCCAGAAACAGCAGCGTAAACATCAAAATATTGAGAACCACATCCAGCAGCGCAATCGGCTCGCTTTGGCGGTTCACCACAGGGTTGGCGGGCAAGGCCTTATAGCCCATCCACAGCGTGAGCAAGCCCAGCGGCACGTTGATGGCAAACAGCCAGGGCCAGTTGGCCACCGACAAAATGCCCGCTGCCACCGTAGGCCCGGCCATGGAGGACGTCGCCACCACCAGCGAGTTAATTGCCATGCCCCGCCCCAGCATGGCGCGCGGATAGGTAAGGCGCACCAGTGCAGCATTCACGCTCATCACGCCGGCGGCGCCAATCCCTTGAAACACCCGTGCGGCAATCAGCGTGCTCAGTGAATTGGCCAGCGTCGCCGCCACGGAGGCCATCACAAACACCACCATGCCCATCAGGTAGATGCGCCGGTAGCCCATGCGCTCACCCAAAGCGGCCAAAGGCAGCAACAGCACCAGCCCCGCCAACTGATAGGCGTTGACAACCCAGAGCGTCAGTGCCGAGCTGGCTTGCAGCTCGCGGGCAATGGCCGGCAAGGCCAGGTTGACGATGCTGCTGTCCAGCACCGACAGCGTGAGGCCCAGAATAATGACCAGCATGGCGCGGCCACGCGCACCATCTGGCAGGCCGTCGTAAGGCGTGGAGCCCGCTTTGGTGGCGCTATCAGTCATGCGCTGCTCGCGCCCCGGCAGTCCTGCCCAATGTGATCCAAGTCAGCGCCACACCCACCAACGCGCCAAGCGCCATGCCGGTCACCATGGGCAAGGGCTTGCCGTTGGAGAAGTGACCCACGATTTGCATGGCCGCCGCGCCGCTGAGCATTTGCAGCGTGCCCAGCAAAGCCGAAGCCGTGCCGGCAATCTCGCCATGCTCCTCCAGCGCCAGCACCGAAGTCGTGGGAATCACCAGTCCCATGAAAGCGCTGGCAATGAAATACAGCACGATCAACACCATCAACTGCTCGCCGCCCATCAGGTAGTACACCAGCAAAGCAACCATGGTCACGCCCGATGCCGACGCCGCGGCCTTGACCACATTGACCAGGCCAAAGCGCTGACCCAGTCGCCCTGTCAGCTGCGACGCGCCAATAAAGGCGATGGAATTGAGCGCAAACGCCATGCTGTACTCGGTGGAAGACAGGCCGTAGTAATTGATCAGTACAAAGGGCGAGCCCGCCAGATAGACAAAAAAGCCCGCCATGGCGCAGCCGCCAATAAATACCAGGCCCATGTAATGCCAGTCGCGCAGCAGGCGCAGGTACGCCTTCAAGGCGCCACTCAGGCTGCTGTCCAGTCGTGCCTTGGCGGTGCGCGTCTCCTCGACTCCGCGCCAGGTCGCGATCAAGCCCAGCAAGGCCGCCGCTGCCACCACCCAGAACACCGCACGCCAACCCGCGACAGCAATCACGCCGCTGCCGACCAGAGGGGCCAAAATCGGCGAAACGCTGAACACCAACATCAGCAAAGACATCATGCGAGCCGCGGCGTGGCCGGTGTGCAGATCGCGCACCACGGCACGCGGCACGGCCATGCAGGCGGCAGCGCCCAGGCCCTGCACAAAACGAAAGGCCACCAGCGTCTCAATATTGGGGGCCAGCGCACAGCCCACACTTGCGGCGGCAAACACCGTCAGGCCAAAGTACAGCGGCGGCTTGCGGCCCACCATGTCTGAGACCGGGCCGTAAAGCAGCTGACCCACACCAATGGAGAGAAAGAACGCGGTCAGGCTGGCTTGCACCGCACCCACCTCGGCACCCAGGCTGCTACCAATTTGAGGCAGTGCGGGCAAATACATATCAATGGCGAACGGCCCGATGGCCGATAACAGGCCCAGAATCAAGACCAGACGCAGGGAAACAGAAGCTTGCATAGGGAGGCAATTGTCGTGGTAACTTGATTTTTGTGCTGAACGCTGTTTTCTTGGAGCAGCTGGCTCTGACGCCAGAAAACCTCTTGGGTCTGACTCAAAGGCTTAAGCGCGTATTGACGATCTCCTCGATGTCGCGCCAGTACCTTTGTGGGATGGAATGCAAGGCGCGATACCGCAGCAATAGCCGTGCTATTGCGAGGATTCGCAACGCCGCAGACCGCCCGCAAAAGCACTGGCCCGAAGGGTTGAGACGAAATCGGGTGATTTCTTCGCGCTGCGGCTTGCTTGCATCCCGATGCAAGCTGTGTCACCTCGCTGCGAACTCATTCCGATTGCGTCTCAACGCGGCACCGTAGAGATCGTAAACACGCTCTAAGCAATAGCGCCGCTTTCATGGCCGTCATCGGGCCAATGCCGGTGCCCGATCTGCGCACAATCAGGCATCTACTTCACCCTCTGCTGTCGCTGTGTTCGCAACTGTTTTCGCTCCTGTGATTTTTATTGGCCTGCTCAGCAGCCTGAGCAACGCTGCCATCGCGCAAGATTCAAGGTCCACACCTGCGCCTTCTGCTTTTCAGATTGCTGCCGACGGAAAATCCGTGATCGACACCCGCGCCAAACTGGCTTGGGCCCGCTGCGCTGAAGGTATGGACTGGAATGGCAAAGCCTGCATCGGCAGCGCCAAGGTCTTCAACTACAAACAGGCCCAGACCCATGCTGCCGAGCGCAGCAAGGCCGAAGATCAGCGCTGGCGCCTGCCCCGCGTGAACGAACTCAAACGTCTGCTGGACCGCAGCAGCAAACCACAGGGCCTGAACCCTACCCTCTTTCCCAATGCCCCGCGCGACTGGCACTGGACGGGCACGGCTTCCGTCAACTCGACGCGGGTGAACAGCTACAACTACAGCCAGGTGGACCGGTCCAACAACCTCTCCAGTCTGTCCGCCCAGCAGGCATGGGCCGTCAACACCGAAACACTGCAGGCCACGCCCGATATGGGCAAGGGCAATGCCCTACTGCTCAGATTGGTGCGTCCTGCGACTGAAACCGAACTCCAGCCAGCTCCATGAAAAAAGCCTTGCTGCAGAGGCAAGGCTTTTTGTCTTCCGTGGTTGATCAAGCGGCCCGCAATGCCGCCTTGAGGCTCACGCCCAGCTCAGGCTTGTGCGCAAACGGATCGGTGGGGTTGCGGCCCTGCACCACATCCTCCATACGCACCTGCACCGAGCCCAGCGCCTGTGGATGGCTATAGATATAGAACTGGCCTGTGCTGATGGCATCAAACACCTTCTGCGCCACCTCGATCGCCGTGATCTTGCCTGAGCCCACCGCCTTGTCCGTCATGGCCTGACCAATCTTTTGGCTGGCCGTCAGCGGCTGGGCTTCCAGCGTTTGCGGGCGATTGCGCTCGCTATGGCCTATGCCGGTGGCCACAAAAAACGGGCACAGCAGGCTGGCGCTAATCTGGTCAGTCACCAAAGCCAAGTCCTGGTACAGCGTCTCGGTCAACGACACCACGGCATGCTTGCTGACGTTGTAGATACCCATATTGGGGGGGGCCAGCAGGCCCGCCATGCTGGCGGTGTTGACGATATGGCCCTCAAAGCTGGGATCGGCCTTGGCGGCTTCCAGCATCATGGGGGTGAACAGGCGTACGCCATGAATCACGCCCCAGACGTTGACGCCCAGCACCCATTGCCAGTCGGCCACAGAGTTTTCCCAGACCAGACCGCCCGCACCCACACCTGCGTTGTTGAACACAAAGTGCGGCGCGCCAAACTGGGCTTTCACTTCAGCGGCCAGCGCCTCCATCTGCGCCGCATCCGACACATCGACCCTGCGTGCCAGCACCTTGACACCTGTGGCCTTGAGCTCGGCCTCGGCCTTGTCCAGTGCTTCCTGCTGCACATCGACCAGCACCAGGTTCATGCCCTTGCTGGCGCCAATGCGTGCGCACTCCAGCCCGAAACCCGAGCCAGCCCCGGTCAAAACCGCCGTCTTTCCTTTGAAATTCGTGATCATCCATGTCTCCGTATCTTGTTATCTACGAATACACCGCGATGCGAAAAATGGACGCTGCCCAAACAAGAAACATCAAGCAAGGGCCGCCCCGCAGCGAGGATGTTGTTCCCCTTCCCTAGCGCGAAGCGCGTAGAGAAAGGGGTAAGGCACGCAGTGCCTCAGGCGTTTAAACCAGCTTCACCAGCTGCTTGCCAAAGTTCTTGCCCTTGAGCAGGCCCAGAAATGCAGCGGGTGCAGCCGCCAAGCCCTGCGCAATCGTCTCGCGCGGCTTGAGCTTGCCAGCGGCAACCAGACCACCCAGCTCGGTCAGCGCTTCGGACCAGACTTCCATGTGCTCGCTGACGATAAAGCCTTCAAGCTTGATACGGTTAACCAGCAGCAGAGCCGGGTTGGCCATTGGCAGAGGCTGGCCGTCGTAGCCCGCAATCATTCCGCACAGGGCCACGCGCGCAAAGGCATTGGTGCGCAGCAGCACGGCATCGAAGATGTAGCCGCCCACGTTTTCGAAATAGCCGTCGATACCGTTCGGGCAGGCGTCCTTCAATGCCTTGGCCATGGTCTTGGTGTCAGGGTGCTCGCGGTAATCGATGCAGGCGTCAAAGCCCAGCTCTTCCACGGCATAGCGGCATTTCTCAGCCCCGCCCGCAATACCCACCACGCGGCAGCCGCGCGCCTTGGCCAGCGCCGCAAAGGCACTGCCCACGGCACCAGTGGCGGCGCTGACAACCACGGTTTCACCGGCCTTGGGATTGATGATCTTGACCAGACCATACCAAGCCGTCACGCCGGGCATGCCCACAGCGCCCAGGTAGTAGGACAGCGGCACATGGGTCGTATCGACCTTGCGCAGCGCACCGGGCACGCTGGGGTTGACCACCGAATACTCCTGCCAGCCGCCCATGCCCACCACCTTGTCGCCCACCTGAAACTTGGGGTGGCGGCTTTCCACAATCTCGCCCACCGTGCCGCCCTGCATGACTTCACCCAGCGGCTGGGGCTGGGCATAGCTCTTGGAGTCATTCATGCGGCCGCGCATATAGGGGTCCAGACTCAGATAGTGGTGGCGCACCAGCACCTCACCCTCGCCTACTGTGGGCAGCGGCGATTGCACCAGCTTGAAATTGCTCTCCACCGCTTCGCCCTGAGGGCGGTTATCCAGAAGGATTTGCTGATTGACCGTCATGACCTGTCTCCTGTGTGAACTTCCGTTGAAATTTCAAATTTGATAGCTGCCAGCGTCTGATTTATAAGACACTCAAAGCTAAATTCATATCAATCCCAGATAGAGACAGCGCTACCAGCTCCTGAAACAGGAGCGATAACCTGCACTCAAACCTGCACTCAATCCGTGGCCAGCGAACGCAATTCGCCATTCACATCGCCATCCACCTTGGGCTTGCGCTTCATGTATTTGAAGGTGCCCGTGGCATGCACGCAAAGTCGGCCTTGCGCGTCGTAAATACGGCCTTCGGTGAAAGCCATGGTGCCCGTGCGATGCAGCATCACGCCCTTGCCCACCAGCGGGCCGTTGGCCGCCTGCATGAAGGAGGTCTTCATCTCGATGGTGACAATGCCCTGCTCAAAATCCACGCTGCGCGCGGCCACGGCCATGGTCACATCCAGCAGAGTCATCGACGCGCCGCCATGCGTGACGCCGAAGGAGTTCAGATGCTCGGGGCGCGGTGTGTACTGCAGCTCAGACTCGCCGTTTTCCGCCTTGATAAGGACAAAACCCAGCTCATGCACAAAAGGAATATCAGGACCAAATGACAACACCGCAAGACCTTTCAGGAAAGTGAAGCACCGCAAGCACTACAGCAGGCGGCAGCAAAGCCGTGAATGTAAGCGCGCCAGACTTGGGTAAAAGGCAACGCGGCGCAAAAATACGGCTTCACCTTTCCTCAGTCTCAGCCGCCTACCAGCGCGCTCACGCCGCCATCCACCGCCATCCACTGACCGGTGATGTGCTTGCCTGCGTCACTGGCGTACAGCAGGGTCAGGCCCTTCAGATCTTCGTCGTCGCCAAGACGGCGCAGTGGGGCATGGGACTTCATCTCGTCTTCGCCCAGAGTCTCAATCAAGATGGCTGCCATCTTGGTCTTGAAGAAACCAGGACAGATGGCGTTCACGGTGATGCCATGCTCGCCCCACTCGCCCGCCAGCGCACGCGTGAAATTGATCACCGCCCCCTTGGAGGTGTTGTAGGCAATCGTCTTCATGCCCGTGGGATTGCCGCCCAGCCCGGCTATCGACGCCAGATTGATGATGCGGCCGCTCTTGCGCTCCAGCATGGACAGGCGGGCAATCCGCTGGCTCAGCAAAAAGTAGCCGCGCACGTTCAGGTTCATCACCTTGTCCCAGGCCGCCGTCGGGTGCTCTTCAGCAGGCGAGCCCCAGCTGGCGCCCGCGTTGTTAATCAGAATGTCCACATGACCCAGGCGCTGCACGGCCTCTTGGGCCAATCGGTCAATATCGGCCTCGTCGGCGCAGTCGGCGGCAATCCAGTCTGCCTCGATGCCTGCGGCCTTGAGTTCGGCAGCGGCCTCCTGCAAGTCATTCGCCTTGCGCGAAGTCAACAGGACTTTGGCCCCCGCCTCGCCCAGCGCATGCGCCATCTGCAAACCCAGCCCGCGCGAGCCACCGGTCACTAGAGCGGTCTTGCCCGAGAGGTCAAAAAGTTGCTGCACCGTACGTGTCATTGCCATGTCTCCTGCTTGTTATCAAGAATCAAAAACTAAGACCAATGCGCTCTATGGCTGCATGGGTGGCTGAATGGATTGTGCGGGCGGCAAAAGCGCGCACTTGTCACCTGCGTGTCGGTGCTGTCCCGCAGGTGGCAACGCGCCGCTCAATCCGCAAACAAGGACAGCGTTCCACCCCAGGCACCGCCTTCAATCTCCAGCATGCGCAGCTTGGTCAAAGCGCCTTGGCCGCCCGAAAAACCGCCGGGCTTGCCACCCGCCGCCAGCACGCGATGGCAGGGAACAATCGGCGCAAACGGGTTGGCACCCAGCGCCTGCCCCACGGCCCGCGCAGCACCGGGTGCGCCCAAAGCCGTGGCCACCTCACCATAAGTGGCGGTCTGCCCTGGCTTGAGCGCACGTGTAAAGGCATAGACCCGCGAATGAAACTCTGGCACGGCGAATTCATCAAGCGCAATCTGCTCCAGTGCGGGCAAGGCCGCGAAGCCATTGTCCTGAGCCAGATCTGCCGCGCAAGGCCGGTACACATCGCGCATATCACCCAAGACGCCCAAAGAAGCATTTTCAGCGGACACATCAGCCCAGCCCCTCTCGAGGCCGGCATTTGTTCCCGCCAGTAAGCGCTGCACACCCGACATGGCCTGCAACGCAAACATCGGCACCTCTGATGGGGAGGTGAGCGCGCCATAAGACGCTGGCCCGCGGTCCGGCTGCAGCGCATGGCGTTTGTGCAGGCCCAGCAGCATGCGCTCGCGTGTTTCGGCGCAAGTCGCTTCCGGCAATTGCACTGCCGTAATCGCGTGAGCATTCCAGGCCATGCCGCACACGCCAATACGCGTGACAAACAAGGCATGGGCAAAGAACGGCAAGGGAGCAACTTGATTCATGCAGCCCAGTCTACGCGGTGCTTATTGACCATCATGCCGTGGTCGGCGTGCAAAAAAATCATAGACACTGGATACAAAGACAGTTGCTTACTGTATATTTAAACAGTCTAAACACTGTGGATATATGGACATGCAAGAAGCCCATTTCACCGTCTCCCTCTGCGACTACCCAGAACTGCCCGAAGACAAACGCCAGCAAGCCGAAGCGCGCTACGCCCGCGTACTGGCACGCCAGCTCGGGGGCGAAGATCAGGTCAGCGAAGCGCTTTCTCTGGTTCAAGGACTGGAAGACACACCGCCCGATGAAATCAGCGACGAGGCCAAACTCATGTTTGGCCGCTGGATGAAAGCCGCCCGCGCCGCCGCAGAAGCCGGCCTGCAAGGCATTGGCGGCACTGAAAGCTGCTTTTTTGATGTGCGGCGGGTGTATCACTAAGCACGCAATCGCTCTCGCATTACCTGTCGGTTGAGCTTGCTTGCCGCCACCCTTGGCCACTTCCTGCACAAAAACCTCGCGCCGAGGCTTTTTGCAGGAAGCCAGTGGGGCAGCTCGTTGCGGAATCAATGCGTCTTAGAGAAGTGACTTGTTGGGCCGTTGCCCAGTCATGCAGCGGCGTACTTCCATCGCCATTGGGCTTGGGCTGGGTCTGATTGAGCGGCAGGAATGACGCAGCAACACGCCCAGGCGCGCTGAACTGCATACACTGGCGCCCTTTAGTGATCAATTCGCCAAGTCTTATTCCATGCAAGCCCTGCTAGCCGCCATTGCCCAGATGCCCTATTGCACCGATGCCCAGCGCATCTTTCACGGTCGGGGCGGGCTGTATCCGGGCTGCGAACAAATCTCTCTGGATGCGTTCCCGCCCGTCATCGTGCTGACCAGCTTTGCCCCCATGGATGAGGCACAACTGACCGTCATTGGTCAGGCACTTGAGCAGCGCTGGCAGCAGATTGCCCCTGCAGGCCAGCCGCTGACCTGGGCCTTCCAGACTCGCGAAAGCGGTGGCAGGGTCGAAACACGTGTCATGAGCGGCGAGCTGCCCGAGCCACATGTGGTGACCGAGGGCGGCGCCAAGTACCTCATCCATATTTCGCGCGGACAAAACCACGGCCTGTTCCTCGACATGGCCGCCGGCCGCGAATGGGTGCGCCAGCAGGTGCTGGCTCACACCCGGCCAGAGCGCATGAAAGTGCTCAACCTGTTTGCCTACACCTGCGCTTTCTCTGTCGTCGCCAAACTGGCAGGTGCCGGTCAGGTGCTCAATATGGACATGAGCAAGAGCGCGCTGGCCACCGGCCAGCACAACCACCAGATCAACGGCGTCAAGGCTGGAGCCAGTTTTGCGGCGCATGACATCTTCAGCAGCTGGGGCAAGATCACCCGTGGCGGCCTGTATGACCTGATTGTGGTGGACCCCCCTAGTTATCAAAAGGGCAGCTTTATCGCCACCAAGGACTATGCCCGCCTGATGCGCCGCCTGCCCGATCTGCTGGCGCCCGAAGGGCAGGTGCTGCTGTGCCTGAACGCCCCCGAGCTAGGAACCGCCTTTCTGCAGGAGCAGATGACCGAAATCGCGCCCGAGCTGAAGTTTATGCAACGTCTGGCGAACCCTCCCGTGTTTGCTGACGTGAATGAAGAGTGCAGCCTCAAGGTGCTGGTGTACCGTGCACCGGGGCTGGACAACACGGCGCAGTCATAACGCCAGCGCTGGATGGGCGGGGCTGTAACCCGTCCATCTGCGCAAAAAAGCTTTGATCTGCGAGTCACTACAGGCTTGGTGGTACGGGTGTACCCTGCTCTCAGCAGGTACTCACCTGTTCGGAACTTCATGCAAAAACCGTGCTCTACGTATATTCCATATGCGCAAGCAGCTATAAATTTCATAGTCATGACAAGCACACCCAAGCATCAACAACTCATGCGTCTGGCCGTGGATCTGGCCCATGCCAATCGTCTGCAGGGCGGTCGCCCCTTTGGTGCCGTACTGGCACTGGGCGATGAAGTCATCGCCACGGGCGTGAACAACATCATCGCCAGCCACGACCCCAGCGCCCATGCGGAGATGGAAGCCATTCGCGCGGGCACGCAAAAGCGCGCCAACCCCAGCCTTGCCGGTCTGTCCATCTATGCCAGCGGCCACCCCTGCCCCATGTGCCTTGCGGCGCTGGTCATGAATGGGGCCGAGCAGGTGTTTTTCGCCTTCGACAACAACGATGCAGCGCCTTACGGTATGTCCAGCGAAGGCACTTATCAGCGCCTGCGCCTGTCGCTGACGCCACCGCCCCTGCCCATCACGCGTATTGACACGGGCATCCGCCCAGAGCAGCTGTACGGCGATGCCGCCTGGCCTTACCCTGAAACAGACTGATGCCTCGCAGCAGGCAAAGACATGAATGCACGGCACAGTGACTACAAGCACGCCGTGCCCCGGCATACAAACGAATACAACAAGCCCTTGGATCGCAGTCTCGTCACCTCACAAGCGCAGCGGCCAGGCCGGAATTTTTCATGACCTCATCGCCCTCCCAACCTCAACGCGTCTCGCCCCTGCTGTGGCTGACCGTGGTGGTGCTCATCACCATCAATCTGCGCCCGTTTCTTTCGGCACCCGGCCCGCTGGGCCCCGTGATACAGAACGCCACAGGCATGGATTTGCGCGCCTTCTCCTGGCTCACGCTGCTACCCATGGTGCTCATGGGACTGGGCGGCTGGCTTGCACCCACGGCCCTGCAGCGAATGGGGGCCCGCCAGGCCATCGTCAGCGCGCTGGTGCTGATTGCTCTGGGCTGTGCGCTGCGCATCGCCGGTGCCAGCAGCATGGTGCTGATTGCCACGGCAGGCCTGTGTGGCGCGGGTGTGGCCTTGGTGCAAAGCATTTTGCCGGGTCTGATCAAGCGCCAGTCGCCGCATAACGTGCCCTTCATGATGGGCCTGTATTCCGCAGCACTGATGGGCGGCGGTGCCTTTGGAGCGCAGCTCTCGCCGCTGGCCATTCAATGGGGCATGAGCTGGCAAGCTTCACTGGCCATGTGGGCCGTTCCCGTGGTCATCGCCCTGCCACTGGCTTTTTATGCGCTGGGCCGCATCGGCTTGCCCGTCCCGGCGACGGCTGCAACACACAGCCAACCCGTCGCCAGCGACACCGCATGGCTGATGCGCCGCCGCCGCACCTGGCTGCTGGTGCTGAGCTTTGGCCTGATGAATGGCGGCTATGCCTCCACCGTGGCGTGGCTGGCACCCTTTTATCAAACCCATGGCTGGACGGCGACGCAAAGCGGCTCACTAGTGGCCATTCTTTCAGTGGCGCAGGCCGCATCGGCCCTGATCATGCCCGCGCTGGCAGCACACAGCACGGACCGCCGCCTCTGGATCATCGTGGCCCTGCTGCTGCAAGCCGTCGGCTTTGCGCTGATGGCTTTGTGGCCCACGGCCGCCCCCACGCTCAGCATTGTGATTCTGGGCATTGGTCTGGGCGGCTGCTTCTCACTCTACATGCTGGTGGCGCTGGACCATCTGCCCTCCCCCACCCAGGCTGGCGCTCTCAATGCGCTGATGCAGGGCGGCGGCTTTATTCTGGCGGCGCTGGCCCCCTGGATCGTGGCGCAGCTGCAGCAATTGAGCGGCAGCTGGACGGTGGGCTGGCTTTATCAAGCCGGCGTTGCCGCACTGGTGTGCCTGATGGTGGCGCAGTTCAACCCCAAACACTATGCGCGGGAGATGCGCCAGCCTTGATAGCGGCACCACCGGGGGCCCACTCAGCCTTCGGTGACAAAGCCCGCAGCCAAGTAGCTGCTAGCGCTCCAAGCCCCGTCTTTACGGGGTTTTTTGCTATTCAATCTAAGTAAAGAGTGCACCGTGGTTTTAGCAAATACGTAACAATGAGCCCAGCAGTCGGTGTACTGCCTATGGTCTTTCATTCGCCACAAGCAAGGCTTGGGCCTATTAAACCGCCGTGTAACCGGACGGCGGTGGCTTTTTGAACGGAACACTTCAATGACGCAATCTTTCGCTCGCCGCACGGCGCTGCGCGGCTTGGCCGTGGCAGCTATGGCCGCTTCTTCGCTGACCACTTTCAGCGCCCACGCCGACACCCCCGCCGTGCTCCGCGTCTCGGCCATCCCCGACGAAGCCCCTACCGAGCTGCAGCGCAAGTTCAAGCCCCTGGGCGAGTACCTCTCGCACGCCACGGGCATGAAGGTGGTGTTCACCCCCGTCTCCGACTACGCCGCTGTGGTCGAGTCTCTGGCCACCAAGAAACTGGACCTGGCATGGCTGGGCGGATTCACCTATGTACAGGCCAAGATCCGTACAAACGGCACGGCTATCCCCATCGTGCAGCGCGCGGAAGATGCGGTCTTCACCAGCAAATTCATCACGGCAGACCCCGCCATCAAGACCCTGGCTGACCTCAAGGGCAAGACCTTTGCCTTTGGCGCGCCATCGTCTACCTCCGGCAGCCTGATGCCCCGCTTCTTTCTGCAGCAAGACGGCCTAAACCCTGAAAAAGACTTCAAGACCGTGGCCTACTCCGGCGCGCATGATGCGACCGTGGCTTTCGTGGCCGCAGGCAAGGCCGATGCCGGCGTGCTGAACACCTCCGTGTGGGACAAGCTGGTCGAATCCAAAAAAGTCGACACCAGCAAGGTCCGCGTGTTTGCCACCACCCCCACCTACTTTGACTACAACTGGACGGTGCGCGGTGATCTGGACCCCGCCATCATCAAGAAGCTGAAAGACGCCTTCCTGGCACTGGACCCCTCCAAGCCCGAGCACAAGGCCATCATGGACCTGCAGCGTGCCTCCAAGTTCGTGGCGACCGAGTCCAAGAACTACGACGGCATTGAAGCTGCCGGTAAGTCGGCTGGTCTGCTGAAGTAAAAAACTTCGGGCTTTTTTGACTGCCAGCGCTTATGAATCAAGCGCTGGCAGCTACCATTTTTAGAGTAATCGTCTCATGAGTTTCATGCTGGACGACGTGGGCCTGACCCACGGCAACGGCTTTGTTGCCCTGTCCCATATTCATTTGTCCGCCATGCAAGGCGAGAGCATTGCGCTCATCGGCCCCTCGGGCGCGGGCAAAACATCGCTGCTCAACACCATTGGCACCCACCATCTGCCCACCGCAGGCCGCATGCAGGTGCTGGGGCAAGCCGCGTCTGCCCAATCACCGGCCAGCACGCTGAAAGTGCTGCGCAGCCGCATCGGCACCGTGCACCAAGCCGCCCCCATCCCCCTGCGCCAGCGCGTGGTGACCGCCGTGCTGGCAGGCAAACTGGGGCAATGGCCGCTGTGGAAGGCGCTGGCATCGCTGGCCTACCCACAAGACCTGCCCGGCGCACGCGATGCGCTAGCCCGTGTGCAACTGGAAGACAAACTGTTTGCCCGCTGCGACCAGCTCTCTGGCGGGCAGCTGCAGCGCGTGGGCATTGCCCGCGTGCTCTACCAGCAAGCCGAGCTGATCTTGGCGGACGAGCCGGTCTCCGCCCTCGACCCCGCTTTGTCACAGGCCACCGTGCAACTGCTGGTCCAGGAAGCCGCCGCCCGCAATGCCACGCTGGTGGCCAGCCTGCACGCCGTCGATCTGGCACTGGGCCACTTTGCCCGCATCGTCGGCATACGCGATGGGCGCGTGGCCTTTGACCTGCCCGCTGCCCAAGTCACCGACGCGCTGCTGCAAGCTCTGTACGCCAATGCCGATGGCAGCGCCGTGGCCCTGCCCACGCTGCAAAGCCTGTCGTCGACGCCCAGCGATGAGCCCAGCGCCACCACGCCCATTCAGGTGATCGCATGTCGGTAAGCGCTGCGCGGCCAGCAATGGCACAGCGCGATCCCGCTGCACGCGGCCGCCTCACATGGCTGGTCGTCACGCTGATCGTGTTGTGGCCCATGTTGCAGACCTCGGGCTTTTCGCTGGAACCGTTTTTTGACGCCAACAATCTCAAGGTGATTGGCGGTTTTCTCGCAGGCTTTCTGCCACCCGAGACAGGCCGCGAGTTCCTCGGCTATCTGGGCCAGGCCACGCTGGAGACCCTGGCCATTGCCACGGCTGGCATGGCATTGGCCTTTGCCATTGCCGTGCCCATGTCCTATCTATCGACCGGCGCAGCGCGTGAGCGGGTCACGCTCAACCCGGTGGCCCGCAGCGTGCTCACCATCTTGCGAGGCATACCGGAGCTGGTCTGGGCGCTGGTCTTTGTGCGCGTGTTTGGCCTCGGCCCCGCTGCGGGCGTGCTGGCGCTGGGCCTGACTTATGGCGGCATGCTGGCCAAGGTTTATGCCGAAATTCTGGAATCCACCGACCCCGCGCCCGCTCGCGCTCTGCGTGCCAGCGGCGCGGGCCGCCTGCAAGCCCTGCTCTATGGCTTGCTGCCACAGGCGGCCAAGGAATTAACGTCCTACACCGTGTACCGCTGGGAATGCGCGATTCGCGCCTCCGTGGTCATGGGCTTTGTGGGCGCGGGCGGTCTGGGCCAGCTCATGGATCAGGCCATGAAGATGCTTAACGGCGGCGAAGCGGCCAGCATCCTGCTGGCCTTCATGGTACTGGTGGCAGTTGCCGATCTGCTTTCATGGTGGCTGCGCCGTGCGCTGGATACGGCCCCTGCCGCCCGCGCCCAGCCCTTTGGCTGGCGCACTGCAGCATTTTTGATAGCCGCTTTCGCCGGTCTGCTGGGCAGTCTGCGCCTGCTGGACATGGATTTACCGGCCCTGTTCACCCAAGACGCTGCCAGCAGCATGGGCGACTTTGTGCGCGGCTTCTTTCCACCAGACCTGAGCCAACCCTGGCTGCTAAAAGTGCTGCAAGGCGTGTGGGAGACACTGGCGATTTCCATCATCGGCACGCTGCTGGCCGCCGCAGCCGGTCTGCTGCTGGCCCTGCCGCGCTGGCGGGCGCCGTGGAATGCGGTGCTGAACGTGCTGCGCTCCGTGCCGGAACTGGTATGGGCTACCATCACCGCGCTGGCCGTGGGTCTGGGGCCGTTTGCCGGTGCTCTGGCCCTCGCCCTGCACACAACCGGCGTGCTGGGACGGCTGTATGCAGAGGCCTTGCAAAACGCCCCCGCAGCGCCCGCCCATGCGCTACGCCTGTCTGGCAGCAGCCGCTTGCTGGCGTTTTGCTACGGCACCTTCCCCGGCGCAACACCACAGTTGCTGGCGTACACCTTGTACCGCTGGGAGATGAACATCCGCATGGCCGCCATTCTGGGCTTTGTGGGCGCTGGAGGACTTGGTCAGCTGCTGTACTTTGAGCTGTCTTTATTCCACTATGCGCAAGCCAGCACGGTGATTATTGCTATGCTTTTATTGAGCATTGCCGTGGACTGGAGCAGCGCCGCCCTGCGCCGAGCCATGCGCTAAGACCCGCCAACACGACCCTTGATACGCCGAAAAATACTCTGAGCACTTTGGGGTCTGCTCAGAGCTTCACTCACACACCCAAAGGCAGATCAGCGCGCTTCAGCGTACGCAGCACAAAGCTAGACTGGCTGTGGCGTATGCCCTTGATCTTGTAGAGCTTCTCGCGCAGCAGGCGCTCGTAGTCTCGTGTGTCTTTCACAACAATGCGCAGCAGATAGTCGTAATCGCCCGAGACCAGATGCGCTTCCACGACTTCGGGAATGGTGGCCAGCACCTCGCCAAACTTCTCCAGCGTGTTGTCGGAATGGCTGTCGAGCGTGACCATGACCAGCACCGAATCAGCCAGTCCCAGCGCCTGCGGGTTCAGCCGCACGGTGTAGCCCTCGATCACGCCTGCCTCTTCCATCTTTTTGATGCGCGTCCAGCAAGGCGATGCGCTCAGGCCCACCGCCGCCCCAATGTCTTGCAAGCTGGCGCGTGCGTTGGACTGGAGTTCAGCAAGAATCTTTTTATCCAAGGTATCCATAACCTTGAATTTACTGCATATCCGTATTAAGCAGAATAATTTTCTGTAGCAAAGCCATATTTGCAGAAATTGAAGCAACCTTTTCTGCAGCGCAACATGCAAACTTGGAACCCATGGAAGCACGTTGATCGACGCAGCAAACCCATTCAACATACCGCGCTGTTTACCATCAGCCCCCGGTTGGTTGATCTGCTAACCGCATACACAACAGGCCGCCCCACTTAAGCACAGTGGCGCGGCCTGTTGATTTTTCAGGGGCTGATTTGCGAATAACCAGACTCACCTCACCCCAACGAGGATGCCCACGCTGTTGCAACTAACACACCGTGGCCAGGAATAGCTCCTGACAACCGACAGCATGCGACCCAGGCCACTATCCCAGCCACCCTAAAACGAGTTCCTTTGACCTTTAAACTAGACGCATGAATCGACGAAGTTTGGTGTTATCCGCCCTGGCCGCCGGGTTTGCTCAAGTGGCGATGGCTGGTCCGCAGTTTCAAGAAATGACCGAATGGTCTCGATTTTTCACAGATGCCGATGCACAAGGAAGCATCGTCGTTCTCGATGCCCGAGGTAAATCTGAAACGACCCACGTCTACAACGTATCTCGTGCATATCAACGTTACTCGCCAGCCTCTACCTTCAAGATTCCGCACAGCCTATTCGCGCTTGATTCAGGGCTGCTGCGTGACGAATTTCAGCTCATTCCGTGGGATGGCGTGAAACGATCTGCTGCGGCGTGGAACGCGGACCAAAATCTGCGCTCTGCGATGAGAAATTCCACGGTCTGGGTATATGAGCGCTTCGCCAAGGAACTTGGCGATACACGCGAGACCGCCTATATGCACACGATCGGATATGGCAATGCTGTCGCCACGGGCGACAAGCCATTCTGGGTTGAAGGCGACCTTGCCATCTCATCCGTCGAGCAGATTGCTTTCCTGCAGCAGCTGTACCGCAATCAACTGCCTTTTCAGGTTGAACACCAGAGGCTTGTGAAGGACGTGATGGTCAATGAAGCCAGCCCTGACTGGATACTCCGTACCAAAACGGGATGGACCGGGAAAATCGGCTGGTGGGTGGGCTGGGTCGAGTGGCCCAGTGGCCCCGTCTTCTTCGCCTTGAACATGGACACTCCAAACAGGCTGGGTGACCTTGCCAAGCGTCAGAGCATTACACGCGGCGTTCTGCGCTCCATTAACGCTCTACCTGCTGCGCCATAAATTCTGGATTGCCTGCTTGTTCTAGAGCCTCGCTCACGAGCTCCAAAACGCGACGCAAGCAAACATGGGTGAGGCATTAGAAAGGTCGACTCCTCGTCAATCTGCAACTGTTGCCGGCTGCCCATTGCTGAGACTCAACTGGCGGAAAAAATTCCTATTTAAGAGAACGAAAAACGTCTCTTGATGTGCTTTTTTGATGTGCTTTTTGAATGCAAGTTAGAAGGCTACATTAGGTGAGGTTTCATATAACAGGAGCACATATGTTCATGATCTTGTTCATCCTATTTTTTGCCATCCCTACGGCTCTGTTCTTCGTCGGTGCGGTTGTTTTGCAATCATTTCATCTATTCTTCGGCGGATTGATCATGGCTCTGGCTGCGGCTATTTTCTTCGTCGTAACCAAAGTTGGCGCAAAGAAGCGGAACCAAGAACAAGTCCACTGAACCATTCGCTCTGACGAATCATTTACCGCGACGGCAGGGAAAGCTCAACTCATCTTCTGCAACGGACAAGAAGCGATTGGCATCTTTTGTAGATAGTCCGCTCCTCGCTGAGAACTACCGTAGCTTCCACTGGTTCAAGTTGCTGGAATCGCTGAGTAAATTCACCGGGATACGAACATATCGGCGAGAAACCTCAACAAAAGCACTGCTGCTCAGTTTGGACTTAGCCTCAGCGCTCGCCCATGATGCGGTACTCTGTCTAAGGAGTTCATTGGTGTAAAATTGGCACCGAGTCACGAAATGACCCGCCAACCATGCATCAATGCAACGGCCCATGGAATTCCAAAAACAAATACCCTCTTAGATCAATGATCCAAGAGGGTTGCATGTTTGGTGGGTGATACAAGGTTCGAACTTGTGACCCCTGCCGTGTGAAGGCAGTGCTCTACCGCTGAGCTAATCACCCTAGAGCGTTATTCTCTCACGATTCGGCGCTCACATTTTCAAAGCTGCGCCAAGTTGTCTTGCCGCCGCTGGATTTGTCCAGTTGCTTGAGCACATCGTCGTGCGCCTGCTGCTCCTGCTCATTAGCGCGCAGCACGGGTAGCTTGAAAGTACTGAGATCCACCAGAGGCATGACGATAGCGCCTGCAGTGGGGGCATCAACTGGCTCATCGCTCATCAGCAGGGCTTCTTGCCCACGGGTGAGGTTGATATAGACATCCGCCAGCAACTCCGAGTCCAGCAAGGCGCCGTGCAAGGTGCGGTTGGAGTTGTCAACGCCCAGTCGGTCGCACAGAGAGTCCAGCGAGTTGCGCTTGCCCGGATACATCTCCTTGGCCATGACCAAGGTGTCGATGACACTGCCGATGCATTGCTTGATGGGCGGGCGCTTGGCAAGCTTGAGTTCGTTGTTCAGAAACCCCAAGTCAAACGGCGCATTGTGAATGATGACTTCGGCCCCTTGCAGGTACTCCCAGATCTCATCAATCTTGTCGGCAAAACGCGGCTTGTCTTTCAGGAACTCTGTCGTGATGCCGTGCACACGCAAAGCATCGGGATGGCTGTCGCGGCCGGCATTGAAATACAGATGCAGATTGTTGCCGGTGAGCTTGCGGTTGACCATTTCCACACAGCCAAGCTCAATCAGGCGGTCGCCATCAATGGCTGACAGACCCGTGGTTTCTGTATCCAGGAAAATTTGGCGCGACATTCGTTTTCTCTCTGTTACCTGCGACCCGCGACGCTGACATCGCCTTCATTGCCAAACAACTGGCACCGTCCCCACTCAGAGCGACCGAGCAAGGGCCGCCCCGCAGCGAAGGCAGCACCCCCCTTCCGCGAGGCGAGAAAGGGGGAATGCGCAAAGCGCCTCAGGGGGTTAGTGGTTCTCTTTCGCGTGATTGATGGAGTACTTGGGAATCTCCACCGTCACATTCTCACGCGACAAAATGGCCTGGCAAGACAGGCGCGACTGAGGCTGCAGACCCCAGGCACGATCCAGCAAGTCTTCTTCCTCTTCTTCCGCTTCATTCAGCGAGTTGAAGCCTTCCTTGATGATGACGTGACATGTCGTGCAGGCACAGCTCATATCACAGGCGTGCTCGATATTGACGCCATTGTCCAGCATGGCTTCGCAGATCGATGTGCCAACGGGCGCATCGATTTCCTTGCCGTTGGGGCAGTACGCAGCGTGGGGAAGAATTTTGATGATGGGCATTGTTCTGCTTATGAATTAAATGGAATTGAGGTTTTTGCCCGCCAGCGCCTTTTGGATGCTGCGGTTCATGCGCTCGGCGGCAAACGCCTCCGTACCCTTGGCCAGCGCCTGTGTCGCAGCTTCCACCACCGCAGGGTCTTCGCTGGAGACGGCAGCATGCAAGGCAGCCATCAGCGCATCAATATGCTCGCGCTCTGCGCTGCTGAGCACATCGCCATCGGCATCCAGTGCGCTGTTTGTAGCCAAGATCATGCGATCGGCATCCACACGCGCCTCAACCAGTGCGCGGGCCTTCATGTCCTGCTGGGCGGTGGCAAAACCATCTTGCAGCATCTGAGCGATCTGATCGTCAGACAGGCCATAGGATGGCTTGACGTTGATGTGCGCTTCCACGCCGCTGAGTTGCTCCTTGGCGCTGACGGCAAGCAGGCCATCGGCGTCGACCGTGAAGGTCACGCGAATGCGCGCTGCACCGGCGGCCATAGGGGGAATGCCGCGCAGCTCAAAGCGCGCCAGGCTGCGGCAGTCTGCCACCAGATCACGCTCGCCCTGCACCACGTGGATGGCCAGCGCAGTCTGACCGTCTTTGTACGTGGTGAAGTCCTGTGCACGTGCGCTGGGAATGGTTTCGTTGCGGGTTATGATGCGCTCGACCAGGCCACCCATGGTTTCCACGCCCAGCGAGAGCGGAATCACGTCCAGCAGCAGCAAATCACCAGCGGTGCTGTTGCCAGCCAGCTGATTGGCCTGAATGGCAGCACCCAGCGCCACCACTTCATCGGGGTTGAGATTGGTCAGTGGTTCGCGGCCAAAGAAGTCGGCCACGGCCTGACGGATCTGCGCCATGCGGGTGGAGCCGCCCACCAGAACCACGCCCTGCACTTCGTCGCGACTCAGCTCTGCATCTTTGAGCGCGCGGCGCACGGCAGACAGACTCTTATTGGTTAAGTGAGCAGTCAGCGTACTGAATTCCTCACGTTTGACATCAAAAGTGACTGAACCCGACGATAGATCAGCGGTAAACGCTACGATTTCTGCATCTGTCAAAGCCTGCTTGCAGTTGCGTGCAGCAATGCGCCAGATGGTTTTGTCGGCGGCGCTGTGCAGCTGCGTGCCGGTTTTTTCGGCCACCCACAAGCCCAGTGCATCGTCGTAATCATCGCCGCCCAGTGCCGAGTCACCGCCGGTAGCAATGACTTCAAACACGCCCTGCGACAGTCGCAGTACGGAAATATCAAAGGTGCCGCCACCCAGGTCGTACACGGCGTAGACGCCCTCTGCAGCATTGTCCAGACCGTAGGCAATGGCAGCCGCAGTGGGCTCGTTAATCAAGCGCAGCAGGTTGATGCCGGCCAGCTTGGCCGCATCTTTTGTGGCCTGACGCTGAGCATCGTCAAAATACGCAGGCACGGTGATGACAGCGCCGTAGAGTTCGTCATCAAACGTGTCTTCAGCGCGAAAACGCAAGGTGGCCAGAATCTCGGCACTGATTTCGATGGGCGTCTTGGCACCGTCCACCGTATTGATGGAGATAACGCTGCCGTCGCCATCTGTCTTAAAGTGGTAGGGCAGGTTTTCAGGCGACTCGATATCGGCCAGACTGCGGCCCATGAAGCGCTTGGCAGAGCTGATCGTGTTGGCGGCATCCGCAGCCTGCGCGGCCTTGGCGTCAAAACCGATCTGGCGGCGGCCCATCTCCATGTATCGCACCACGGATGGCAACAGCACGCGGCCCTGATCATCAGGCAAGCACTCGGCCACGCCATTGCGCACGGAAGCGACCAGAGAATGCGTGGTGCCAAGGTCAATACCTACGGCAATGCGTCGCTGATGGGGATCGGGGGATTGGCCGGGCTCGGAAATCTGCAAAAGCGCCATGAAATTCTTCTTTTGAAATGTCAGAGGCCAGCAGGGCTGGCCTTTTCAAGATGGATACGTCCTCTGGCAATGCCGCGAACGGTGCTCTGGGTCTTATTGTCCCAGTTGCTCGCGGCGGCGCTCCACGTCCTGCGCAAATCGCGCAACAAACATGAGGGCTCTTACCTGCTGCACAGCTGCGGCGGGGTCATTCACGTCATCCAGCAAACGGCCGCATTCAGCCAGCATCTGCTTTTTGGCGCTCAGTACTTCGTCATCCAGCGCATCAAGCGCTGCCTCAGAAGAAGCGTCGTCCAAAGACTCGCGCCACTCCATCTGCTGCATCAGAAATGCGGTGGGCATGGCGGTGTTGTCTTCAGCCCGCACGGGGGCACCCAGCAACTCGCACAAGTATGCCGCGCGCTTGAGCGGGTCCTTCAGGCGTTGATAGGCCTCGTTGATGCGCACAGACCACTGCATGGCCACACGCTGCGCGGCAGCACCCTGCGCAGCAAAGCGGTCAGGATGCGCTTCGCGCTGAAGCTCTTTCCAGCGTGCATCAATCTGGCTGCGCTCTTGGGCAAACTTGCGCGGCAGACCAAACAATTCAAAGTCGTCAGATTGCAGATTCATGGCATTAAAAAACCGCCTTCAGCAGGGCTGAGGCGGCTTCCTTTACTCAAACCAGGGAGCTGACCAAGGCCAGAAACACCAAGCAAAAGCCGCCTCACGGCGAAGGTGTCTTCCCCCTCGGGGAGAAGCCGCAAAGCGGCTCAGGGGGAGTTTAAATTCTAAAACTCTCGCCGCAACCGCAACGATCACGCTCGTTGGGGTTGCCGAACTTAAAGCCTTCATTCAGGCCTTCGCGCACAAAATCAAGCACGGTGCCGTCGATATAAGCCAGGCTCTTGGGATCCACCAGCACCTTGATGCCGTGGTCTTCAAACACCACGTCATCGGGCAGTATCTCGTCCACATACTCCAGCTTGTAAGCCAAGCCGGAGCAACCTGTGGTCTTGACGCCCAGACGAACGCCAACACCCTTACCGCGACGCGAGAGGTAGCGATTCACATGACGGGCGGCCGCCTCGGTCATTGAAATAGCCATGGCCTCAGGCTTCCGTCGTGGTGCGCTTTGCGCGGTAGTCGTTCACCGCAGCCTTGATGGCGTCTTCAGCCAGAATGGAGCAGTGAACCTTGACGGGCGGCAGAGCCAACTCTTCAGCGATCTGGCTGTTCTTCAAGGCCGCAGCCTCATCCAGCGTCTTGCCCTTGACCCATTCGGTCACCAGAGAAGACGAAGCAATGGCAGAGCCACAGCCATAGGTCTTGAAACGCGCATCCTCAATCACGCCAGTGGCGGGGTTGACCTTGATCTGCAGTTTCATAACGTCGCCGCAAGCGGGCGCACCGACCATGCCCGTGCCCACGGAGTCATCGCTCTTGTCGAACGAACCTACGTTGCGGGGGTTTTCATAGTGATCAACAACTTTTTCGGAGTAAGCCATGGTGTCTACCTCTTGAACTCTTTGTAATCTGTACTTAGTGTGCAGCCCATTGAATAGTGCTGAGGTCGATGCCGTCTTTGTACATCTCCCACAGAGGGCTCAGCTCGCGCAGCTTCAATACGTTTTCACGAATTGTCTTGATCGCGTAGTCAATTTCTTCTTCAGTCGTAAAGCGACCGAAAGTCATGCGCAGCGAGCTGTGAGCCAGCTCGTCGCTACGGCCCAGGGCGCGCAGAACATAGCTGGGCTCCAGACTGGCAGACGTGCAGGCAGAGCCGGAGGAAACAGCCAGACCCTTGATACCCATGATCAACGACTCGCCTTCAACGTAGTTGAAGCTCATATTCAGGTAGTGGGGGACGCCATTTTCCATGTCGCCGTTCACAAAGACCTGCTCCAGATCCTTGAGACCGTCGAGCAAGCGCTGACGCAAGCCACGTGCATGCTCCATGTCCTTGGACATGTCTTCCTTGGCGATACGGAAGGCTTCGCCCATGCCCACGATCTGATGGGTCGCCAGCGTGCCTGAACGCATACCGCGCTCATGGCCGCCGCCGTGCATTTGCGCTTCGAGGCGCACGCGGGGCTTGCGGCGAACGTACAGAGCACCAATACCCTTGGGGCCATAAGTCTTGTGCGAAGCCAGGCTCATCAGATCGATGGGCATGCTCTGCATGTCCAGAACCATCTTGCCGGAGGCCTGAGCGGCATCCACGTGGAAGATGATGCCCTTTTCACGGCACAGAGCGCCGATGGCGTTCAGATCCTGAACCACACCGATTTCATTGTTCACAGCCATCACGCTGGCGAGGATGGTGTCAGGGCGAATTGCCGCCTTGAACACTTCCAGATCCAGCAGACCGTTTTCATTGACGTCCAGATAAGAGACTTCAAAGCCCTGACGCTCCAGCTCACGCATGGTGTCCAGCACAGCCTTGTGCTCGGTCTTCACCGTGATCAGGTGCTTGCCCTTACCCTGGTAGAAGTGCGCAGCACCCTTGATAGCCAGGTTGTCGGACTCGGTCGCACCGCTGGTCCACACGATTTCACGGGGATCAGCATTGATCAGCTCGGCCACTTGCTTACGGGCGTTTTCGATAGCTTCTTCAGCTTCCCAACCCCAGGCGTGACTACGCGATGCAGCATTACCAAAATGCTCACGCAACCAAGGAATCATCGCGTCTACGACGCGGGGGTCCATGGGAGTCGTTGCGCCGTAATCGAGATAAATGGGAAAGTGCGGGGTCATGTCCATGACTGGCTCGTCTTGTTTTTGGCTGACAAATCGTGAGGAAATCGATGCACTCAAAGGTGCCGTCTGAGCGAGGGAACATGCCGCACAGCCATGCATGCATCCCCGCCCTGACTATCGGAATCAGGCTTCATGCTGATCGAGTTGCCGCACAAGCCAAGCTTGAGCGGCGCCCGGATCAGGATTTAGCGAAGGCGTTACCCAGCGCAAACACCGAATTCGGTGCATTCACGCGGATAGGCTTGACCACAGGAGCAGTAGAGATGGCGCGGCGAACCACGGGCTTATCCTCAATCTGGATGCCCTTGGCCAGTTGCTCATCCACTAGCTTTTGCAGCGTGACGGAATCAAGGAACTCCACCATGCGCTGATTCAGTGCTGCCCACAGTTCATGGGTCATACAGCGACCTGCTTCGCCTAGACAGTTTTCTTTACCGCCGCATTGCGTGGCATCAATCGGCTCATCCACCGACACGATGATGTCTGCCACAGTGATGTCTGTGGCCTTGCGAGCAAGGGTGTAGCCGCCGCCAGGGCCACGAGTGGATTCCACCAGCTCGTGACGACGCAGCTTACCGAACAACTGCTCCAGATAAGACAGCGAAATCTGCTGACGCTGGCTGATGGCTGCCAGCGTGACAGGGCCGTTGTTCTGGCGCAGGGCCAGGTCGATCATCGCGGTGACCGCAAAGCGGCCTTTGGTCGTAAGACGCATATGAGCTCCTTCAGTCAGGATTGTTAGTTACAGAAACGCCCGCCCGGCCACAGCTACCTAGACGAGCACAGTCTCCGCCCTTACTCCGTCCTGCAATTAGGTTCAGAGCCCTTCTGTGAGGGAAGTTTGTTGTTAAGTATTTGATCGAAGTATATCACATTCCCCATCAATTTTGTCGGGTAACGGCGCACACTCACGTAATAACCCCGACAAAACCGAAGGCTCCGTCCTACGGAGTTGCCCCAAAGAGCTGCTGTTTGAGCAGTGAGAGCTGATCGCGCACCCGGGCTGCCTGTTCGAACTCCAGATTCTTGGCGTGCTCAAGCATTTGCTTCTCCAAGCGTTTGATTTCTTTGGCAATATCTTTTTCTGACATATCTTCGACACGCGCCTTCTGCAGGGCCTGATCCTGCAAACGTTCGGCCTCTTTGCTACTTTTTTCACTGTACACGCCATCAATCAGGTCTTTCACCCTCTTGACAATCTGCTTTGGAACAACTCCATTCACCTCATTGAAAAGCCTCTGCTTTTCACGGCGCCGCTCCGTCTCGTCGATGGCCTTTTTCATCGATACCGTAATGCGGTCGCCATACAGAATCGCCTTGCCATTCACGTTACGCGCAGCCCGGCCTATGGTCTGAATCAGGCTGCGCTCGGCACGCAGAAAACCTTCTTTGTCCGCATCGAGAATCGCCACCAGCGATACCTCGGGAATATCCAGCCCCTCACGCAGCAGGTTGATGCCGACCAGCACATCAAAAGCGCCCAGACGAAGGTCGCGGATGATTTCAACCCGCTCGACCGTATCCACATCGGAGTGCAGATAACGGACCTTGACACCGTTGTCAGTCAGATATTCCGTCAATTGCTCGGCCATGCGCTTGGTCAGCGTAGTGATGAGCACGCGCTCTTCCTTATCCACGCGCAGGCGAATTTCCTGCAGCACATCGTCGACCTGATGGATGGCGGGCCGTACCTCGATGAGCGGATCGAGCAAACCCGTGGGGCGCACAACCTGCTCGACCACCTGGCCGGCATGGGTCTTTTCATACTCGGCCGGCGTGGCCGAGACAAACACCACCTGGCGCATGCGCTGCTCGAATTCTTCAAACTTGAGCGGCCGGTTGTCCAGTGCCGACGGCAGACGGAAGCCGTACTCCACCAGCGTGGTCTTGCGCGCTCGGTCACCGTTGTACATGGCGTTGAGCTGACCAATCATCTGGTGGCTTTCGTCCAGAAACATGATGGCGTCACGCGGCATGTAGTCCGTCAGCGTGCTCGGCGGGTCGCCGGGATTGGATGCGGAGAGATGACGGGTGTAGTTCTCGATGCCTTTGCAGTGCCCTACTTCACTGAGCATTTCCAGATCAAAGCGGGTGCGCTGCTCCAGCCGCTGGGCCTCCACCAGCTTGCCCATACCCACCAGCTGCTTGAGACGCTCGGCCAACTCTTCCTTGATGGTCTCCACCGCCGCCAGCACCTTGTCGCGCGGCGTCACGTAGTGGCTGCTGGGGTAGACCGTAAAGCGCGGAATGCTCTGACGCACCCTCCCCGTGAGCGGGTCGAACAACTGCAGGCTCTCCACCTCGTCGTCGAACAGCTCAATGCGCACGGCAAGCTCTGAATGCTCGGCCGGAAACACGTCAATCGTATCGCCGCGCACGCGGAAGGTACCGCGCGAGAAATCCTGATCGTTGCGCTGGTACTGCATGCGAATCAGCTGCGCAATGGCATCGCGCTGATTCAGCGTGTCGCCGGTGCGCAGCGTCATGATCATGCGATGGTAGCTCTCGGGCTCGCCGATACCGTAAATCGCCGAGACCGTGGCCACAATCACCACATCGCGCCGCTCCATGATGCTTTTGGTGCAGGACAGACGCATCTGCTCAATGTGCTCATTGATGGCGCTGTCCTTTTCGATGAACAGGTCGCGCTGCGGCACATAGGCTTCGGGCTGGTAGTAGTCGTAGTAGCTGACGAAGTACTCGACAGCATTTTTAGGAAAAAACTCCCGGAACTCGGAGTAGAGCTGTGCGGCCAGCGTCTTGTTGGGCGCAAAGACAATGGCCGGACGGCCCAGCCGCGCAATCACATTGGCCATGGTGAAGGTCTTGCCCGAACCCGTCACCCCCAGCAGCGTCTGGTAGGTCTCGCCGTCATTCACGCCCTCCACCAGCTGCTCGATGGCCGTAGGCTGATCGCCCGCCGGCGGATAAGGCTGGAACAACTCGAACGGAGAGTCCGGGTATTGCACAAAACGGCCTTGTGGCTCAGCAGTCATATTTTCTTCTTGCATGATGTCATGTCCATGACGCATAGGGTTAGCGCGGAGTAGAATGTCAGACCAACCCTCAAGCCTAACCTAGGCTGATGCGTTTTTTCGAGCACCGCGCCCGTCGCACTCGTCAACACGCTCCTGGTAGCAGTAGCTGGGGGTGACCTGACTTATTTCCATCCCTCAAGGATTTTTTCATGTCTCTGTTTACCGCCGTCGAAATGGCCCCCCGCGACCCCATCCTGGGTCTGAACGAGCAATTCAACGCTGACACCAACCCCAGCAAAGTGAACCTGGGCGTGGGCGTGTACTTCGACGACAACGGCAAGCTGCCTCTGCTGGAGTGCGTGCAGGCCGCCGAGAAGGCCATGATGGACAAGCCCAGCGCCCGTGGCTATCTGCCCATCGACGGTATCGCTGCTTACGACAACGGCGTCAAGGCTCTGGTGTTCGGCGCCGAATCCGATGTGGTCAAGTCCGGTCGCGTGGCGACTGTCCAGGCCATCGGTGGCACCGGCGGCCTGAAGATCGGCGCTGACTTCCTGAAGAAGCTCAACCCCAGCGCCAAGGTGCTGATCTCCAACCCCAGCTGGGAAAACCACAAGGCCATCTTCACCAACGCTGGTTTTGAAGTCGGCACCTATGCTTACTACGATGCAGCCACCCGCTCCATCGACTTCGCCGGCATGCTGGCCGACCTGAACGCTGCCGCAGCCGGCACCGTGGTCGTGCTGCACGCCTGCTGCCACAACCCCACAGGCTATGACATCACTGCCGCTCAATGGGATGAAGTAATCGCCGTCGTCAAGGCCAAGGGTCTGGTTCCCTTCCTGGACATGGCCTACCAAGGCTTCGGCCACGGCATCGCCGAAGACGGCGCCGTGATTGGCAAGTTCGTGGCCGCTGGTTTGGACATTTTTGTGTCCACCTCCTTCTCCAAGAGCTTCAGCCTGTATGGCGAGCGCGTGGGCGCCCTGTCCGTGGTCGCCGCCGACAAGGACGAAGCGGCTCGCGTGCTGTCGCAACTGAAGATCGTCATCCGCACCAACTACTCCAACCCCCCCACACACGGTGGCGCTGTGGTCGCGGCAGTTCTGAACAACCCCGAGCTGCACGCTCTGTGGGAAAAGGAACTGGGCGAGATGCGCGTGCGCATCAAGGCCATGCGCCAAAAGCTGGTGGACGGCCTAAAGGCTGCGGGCGTAACGCAGGACATGTCCTTCATCACCACCCAGATCGGCATGTTCTCTTACTCCGGCCTGTCCAAGGAGCAAATGGTACGCCTGCGCTCCGAATTCGGCGTGTACGGCACCGACACCGGCCGCATGTGCGTGGCTGCGCTGAACAGCAAGAACATCGACTATGTGTGCAAGGCCATTGCCGCTGTGATCTGAAGTCACACCCTGGGGCTGCTTCAGCAGCCTTGAAAAAGAGCATTGAGTTTTTATCTGGCTCACAAGCGAGTATTCAACCGATTTTCGGCAGCTTTTGGGTAATATTTGTGGTGATGGACTGGAGCTACTACGCACCTTTCACGACGCTATTCCCATGCCAATGGGGCCAGTCTTAATGCTCGCTCAAAGCAAAAAGCCCCGACACCAATCAAAGTGTCGGGGCTTTTTTCTACGTGGGATGCTAGCTGCCCTCCTTTGCGTCATCGTCAGCATCTCATGACGCTGGCCTTCTATGGCCAACTTGGCGAGCTGAACAAGTTAAATCAAAGCTGCAGGACATCGATTCCCCTGAGCGCAAGCAGCCATACAGAGAGCGTTCCCGCAAGCACTGGCAGAGCTGCCATTTCAGACAAAGGCTGCGCTGCGCGGCACAAAGACAAACAGATGCAAACGGACATGTCTGCTTTGTCTGGGTCGCACCAACATCTGCTTCCAGGGGGTACTCTAGATGCTTGCCTGGCTATGGTCACCCAGACATGGT
>NZ_JABBCQ020000001.1 GCF_012844455.2 Comamonas suwonensis
CTTGAATTCTAGCACAACTTTTAGCATCTCAATTTCTTGATTTACCTCGAGAAAACCAAGTGATCTCGTTTAGCGCAGCCTTGCATTGTACACAAAAAATCGAGCGCTTTGCAACCCATACAAAGACCGTCGAAAAAGAAGGCAGACAGGCCTTGCCTGTCTGCCTTCTTTTCTTATATGGACAGGGCCGCTGATTCCAAGGCATCGACAAACAGTGCTGCGACGTCACAACCCGTCTGATCAAAGATCTCCTGAAAGCAGGTGGGACTGGTCACATTGATCTCGGTAACGTTATGGCCGATGACATCCAGACCAATGAGTAGCAAGCCACGCTTGACCAGTTCTGCACCGATGAACTCTGCAATGGCTTTGTCTTGTTCAACCAAGGGCTGGGCCACGCCTTTACCGCCTGCAGCCAAGTTACCCCGCACTTCATTGCCTTGAGGGATGCGAGCCAGACAGAAGGGAACGGGCTTACCACCAATAATGAGGATTCGCTTGTCGCCCTGAACGATGTCGGGCAGGAACTTCTGCACCATGACACTGATTGCGCCACCCTGATTCAGGGTTTCGATGATGCTGCCCAGATTGCGGCCATCTTCACCCACGCGGAAGATACCCATGCCGCCCATGCCATCAAGTGGCTTGAGAATGATGTCTTTGTGCTCTTCATGGAACGCACGGATGTCCTGAGCGCTGCGCGTAACCAAGGTGGGTGAGATGAACTGCGCAAACTCCATGATGGCGAGCTTTTCGGGGTGCTCGCGCAGGGCGCTGGGCTTGTTGAAGACCTTGGCACCTTCACGCTCGGCTTGGCTGAGCATGTGCGTGGCGTAGAAGAACTCCGAATCAAAAGGAGGATCCTTGCGCATGACGATGGCGCCAAAGTCAGCCAGGTTCACCGCTTTACTGGCCGTTTCATCAAACCAAGCCTCCTTATTACCGGTCAACGAGATGTAGCGCACCAGCGCTTTGACCTTGCCACCGCTTTGCCAAGAGATGTGCTTGGGCTCGCAGGCCACGATCTGGTGACCACGGCGCTGGGCCTCGCGCATCATGGCAAAGGTGGAGTCTTTGTAGATGACAAAGGATTCCAGCGGATCGGCGACAAACAGTATTTGCATGGTGATAACTCTATAGCTAGATATGGGCATCATGCCCAGCCTGGCATAACACCACAAAATGGCAGCAGATGATCAAACCGCCCGGGCTCGGAAGCTCTGGACGAACAAAGCCAGACTACCAGCAACCACACCCCAGAATGCCGAGCCCACACCGCCAATGACTACGCCACTGAGCGTAACGAGGAAGGTAATGAGCGCCGCCTCACGGTGTCTTTCATCTTTGAAAGCGGTTGCCATACCGCCACCAATGGAACCAAGCAGGGCTAAACCCGCAATGCAAGCGACCAATTCTTTAGGAAATGCCGTCAGCAACCCGGTGACAATGGCACCAAAGATGCCTATCAATATATATAGCAACCCGCACACAGCTGCAGCGGTGTAGCGCTTGTTCCTATCCTCATGCGCCTCATCACCCATGCAGATAGCAGCAGTAATGGCGCTTAGATTCAGGGCATAGCCACCAAACGGTGCCAGCAGCAAGGTCGCAACACCCGTGGTGCTGATGATGCGAGACACCGGAATTGGATAGCCTGTAGCGCGGATTACCGCCACACCTGGCAGATTCTGCGACGCCATGGTCACCACAAACAGTGGCAAGGCCAGACTGATGAGCGCCTGCAGCGAGAACACCGGGGCGGTATAAACCGGAATCGCCAGCCCGGCATGCACGGCAGACCACTGCATCTGCCCCCGCAGTGCAGCCCAGAGCGTGCCAACCAGCAAGGTCATGATGACGGCGTAACGCGGAACCATGCGGCGCGACAGCAGGTAGGCCAGCAGCATGACCAGCACCAAAGACAGATTGCTCTCTGCCGCCGAAAAGGCCTGCATGCCAAACTTGGCCAGCACCCCTGCTAGCAGGGCCGAGGCAATTTCCATAGGCATGCGGTTCATGATGCGCTCGAACCAGCCTGTCACGCCCACCAGAATGATGAACGCCGCGCTGACGATGAAGGCTCCAATGGCCTCCCCCATGGAAAAACCACCCGCCAGACCGGCCGTAGCCAATACCGCCGCCCCCGGCGTGGACCAGGCGACCATGACGGGCATGCGCAAAATAAGCGAGGGCACCAGCGAGCAAAGCCCCATGCCCAGACCCAGCGCCCAGATCCAGGAGGTAATTTGCTCAGGCGTGGCATGAAAAGCCTGCGCCGCCTGAAACACCAGAGCCACCGAGCTGGTGAAACCCACCAAAACCGCCACAAAGCCTGCGGCGACAGCGGCAGGACTCAAGTCTTTGAAAAAGCGCATCTGCGCATTCTGGCATCTGGGCGGCCAGATTTTATGCCGCATGCGTGACGACACGTGCAGCTCAAACATTGAGCTATCGAATTAGTAGCTGCTAGCGCTTATCTATAAAGCGCTAAAGCACTATTTGAGTCAAATTTCTTACAACTCAATCTTGGAGCCCAGCTCCACCACCGAATTGCTAGGCAGGTGCAAAAAGTCTGCCACACGGCTGGCGTTGCGGTGCATCTGGGCAAACAGCTTCTCCCTCCAGTGCGCCATGGAGTTGTTCATGCGCGGAATGATCACATCGCGCGACAGAAAGTAGCTGGTGGACATGGGGTCCAGCAAACAGCCCTGGGTGCGCAGCTGCGCCAGTGCGGCGGGCACATCGGGCTCATTCTTGAAGCCATAGTGAATCATGACTTCCCAGCAGTCGCCTCCCAGCGACTCGGACTCGACCCGCTTATCCAGCCCTACCCACGGCACCTCATGATTGCGCACGGTCACAAAGAGATTGCGCTCATGCAGCACCTTGTTGTGCTTGAGGTTGTGCAGCAGCGCATGGGGCACTGTGCCCGGCTCACCCGAGAGGAACACTGCCGTGCCCGGCACGCGCATGGGTGGATGGCGCCAGGTGGATTCCAGAAAATCACGCAGATTGAGAGCGTCCGCCTGCAGCTTCTGATGCAGCAGATCACGTCCGCGGCGCCAGGTCATCATCAGGGTGAAGACCGTACCACCAATCAGCAAGGGGAACCAGCCGCCTTCAAACAGCTTGAGCAGATTGGAAGCAAAGAAAGCCAAGTCCACCAAGAAGAAGAAACCAGTGCTCAGCAGGCACAGGGCCAGCGGGTAATTCCAGCGATAGCGAATCACAAAGAAAGTCAGCATGGTGGTGATCAACATGTCCAGCGTCACCGCAATACCGTAGGCCGCCGCCAGATTGCCACTGCTTCTGAACAGCAACACGGCCAGCGCAATCGCCACAAACAGACCCCAGTTGACCAGCGGCATATAGATCTGACCGGTTTCCTTCACGCTGGTGTGGCGTACCTCAAAGCGCGGAAAGTAACCCAGCTGAATGACCTGACGGGTCACGCTGAAGGCACCCGTAATCAGCGCCTGCGAGGCAATCACGGTGGCCATGGTGGCCATGATGACCAGCGGCAGCAGGGCCCAACTCGGTGCCATCATGAAAAACGGGTTCTTCACGGCCTCTGGGTTGGCCAGCAGCAGCGCTCCCTGCCCGAAGTAGTTCAGCGTCAGCGCTGGCATGGCGATGCTGAACCAGGCCAGACGAATCGGTTTTTTGCCAAAATGCCCCAAGTCGGCATACAGCGCTTCCGCACCGGTCACGCAGAGCACCACCGCGCCCAGAATGATGAAGCTGGTGCCGGGGTTGTTCCAGATGAACAGTACGGCGTAGTGCGGGCTCAGACCCGCCAAAATTTCAGGGTGGCCCATGATCTGGCGTACACCCAGCAAGGCGATACAGGCAAACCAGGCGACCGTAAGGGGACCAAAGAACTTGCCAATGCCTGCCGTACCGCGTTTTTGCACAAAAAACAGCAGAAACAGAATCACCAGCGTCAGCGGAATCACGGCCTTGGTGAAGTGCGGCGAGATGACTTCCAGTCCCTCAACCGCCGAGAGCACCGAGATTGCCGGGGTAATCACCCCATCGCCATAGAACAGCGAAGTACCGAACATGCCCACCAGAAACAGCGCACTGGAGAGGCGCGGCTTGTCTTTGACGGTTTGCGATGCCAGAGCCAGCATGGCTACCAGACCGCCCTCGCCGTTGTTGTCGGCGCGCAGCACGAGCACCACGTATTTGAGGGAGACGATGACCGTCAGCGTCCAGAACAGTACCGAGAGCACGCCGTAGACGTTGGCCGGCGTAAAAGGCACATGGCCTGAGCCGAAAACCTCCTTGACCGAGTACAAAACACTGGTGCCGATGTCTCCATAGACAACACCAATTGCACCCAAAGTCAGGGCGCCTAGCGAGGATTTCGAATTTTGCACAGGTCAGGAAGCGACTCGTAAGGCAGTCACCGAGTGATGAAATTGACGGCATTGTGCGCTGTCCCACGCACATGCGATATCAGTCGTAGATTTCTGCGTCAGGATTAGTGGCTTCCAGCTCATAGCTCGCCGCCAACATGGCCAAACGTGCTACCACGCCATACATATAGAAGCGATTAGGCGCGCTGGCACCGGGGCGCATTCCCGCTTGAGGCAGGTGATTGCTCTGCTGGAAGGCCAGCGGTACATAGCCGGCACCGGGGGCGTTGAGGTTTTCGTCCTCGCCGCGCTCGGGGTGCATGCGGTAGAAACCGCCAACCACATAGCGATCCATCATGTAGACCACGGGCTCGGCCACGGCATTGTGCATGCGCTCATAGGTCAGCACGCCTTCCTGCACGATGACGTCATGCACGGTCTGGCCGTCCTTGATGATGCCCATCTTGTTACGGCTCTTGCGCGGCAGTGCAGCCAGCTCCTTGGCATCGCGCACGGTCATCACGCCCATGCCGTAGGTGCCGTTGTCGGCCTTGACCACGGCAAACGGCTTTTCCTTGATGCCGTATTCCTTGTACTTGCGGCGCACCTTGGAGAGGATCACATCGACCTGATCGGCCAGCGCGTCCATGCCCGTACCTTCGGCAAAGTCGATATTTTCCACCTGACCAAACAGCGGGTTGATCAGCCACGGGTCAATCCCCAGCAACTTGCCAAAGCGCTTGCCGACTTCTTCATAGCTCTGGAAATGGCGACTCTTGCGGCGCACATTCCAGCCTGCATGCAAAGGTGGCAAAAGATATTGCTCGTACAGCTCTTCGACAATACCGGGCACGCCTGTGGACAAGTCATTGTTCAGCAGGATGGTGCAGGGGTCGAAATCCTTGAGGCCCAGACGGCGCTTGCTGCGAATCACCGGCTCAAGCTGAATCACATCACCCAACGGCAAAGTGATGGACAGTGTCTTCTTGATCTCAGGGCTGATGGAGCCAATGCGCACATTGAGCCCCGCCATGGAGAAGATGCGCTTGAGCTGCAGCACGCTGGCCAGATAGTGGGTGTTGCGCGTGTGGTTCTCGGGAATGATGAGCAGATTGCGCGCTTCAGGACATATCTTTTCGATAGCAGCCATCGCAGCCTGTACGGCCAATGGCAGCATTTCATCGGTGAGATTGTTCCAGCCACCTGGAAACAGGTTGGTGTCCACTGGTGCCAGCTTGAAACCCGCATTACGAATGTCCACCGAACAATAGAACGGTGGCGTGTGCTCCATCCATTCAAGGCGGAACCAACGCTCGATGGCAGGCATTGAATCGAGAACGCGCTGCTCAAGTTCGTTAATGGGGCCGGTCAAAGCCGTGACAAGATGTGGAACCATAAATACCCTCAGGAGACGGTGGTGGGGTGCGATTGTAGAGATTGGAGCATGAGATAGGTGTTTTCCCTAGTTTTTTGTCTCAGCGACGCCAGAACGCCGGCGTCAGCAAAGCCATAAAACTCAGTATCTCAAGCCGCCCCAGCAGCATGGCTAGAGTACACACCCAGATCTGGAAATCAGTCAACACCGTGTAGTTGGATGCAGGCCCAATCGCCCCCAGTCCTGGCCCCATGCAATGCACACTGGCCAGAACAGCAGAAAAAGCAGTCAGAGGATCAAGGTCCGTCAGCAACAACACCATGCTCAACACAATGACCGTGGCGCCATAGACCAGCATGTAGGCCAGCACCGAAAAAATCATCGGGTTATCCACCACTGCATCGCCCAGACGCACGGGTTGTACAGCACGCGGATGCACAAGTCGCGTCATTTCGCGTCGGGCCTGTTTGACCAGAATCAGCATGCGCACCATCTTGATGCCGCCGCCCGTCGAGCCCGCGCTGGTGGCGACCCCGGAAAGCAGCAGCAGCAGTACAGGAATAAAAACCGGCCAGGAAAGATAGTCTGTGGTGGAAAAGCCCGTGGTGGTCGCCACCGAGACCGTGTGGAACATGCCAAAGCGCAGTGCATCCAGCGGGCCGTACACGCCTTTGACCCAGAGCAGCAGCGCCACCAGCAGGCCCGCGCCCACTAGCACACCAATCGTGGCGCGCATTTCGGGGTCACGCATAAAGCTGTCAAGTCGGCCCTTGCGCATGGCCACAAAGTACAGCGCAAAGTTGCAGCTGGCCAGCAGCATGAACAGCAGCGCAGCGGCCTCCAGCAGAGGAGAGTTGAAATAAGCAAAGCTGGCGTCGTGCGACGAAAGGCCGCCCAAGCTCACCGTGGCAAACATATGCATCAGCGCATCGAGCGGCTGCATGCCCAAGGCCCAGAACGCCAGAAAGCAACCTGTGGAAAACAGCGCATAAACGCCCCACAGGCCCTTGGCGGTTTCGGTAATGCGCGGCGTGAGCTTGGTATCTTTAACAGGGCCTGCCGCCTCGGCGCGAAACAGTTGTGCACCCCCAACGCCCAGCAGCGGCAAAATAGCCACGGCCAGAATCAGAATCCCCATGCCGCCCATCCACTGCATGAAAGTACGCCACACATTGATGGATACCGGCAGCTGATCCAGTCCATTGAGCACGGTCGCGCCAGCTGTCGTCAGGCCAGACACGGCTTCAAAATAGGCATGGGTAAAACTGATGGAGATACCCACTCGGCTCAGCCCCATCATCAGCGGCACCATGGCGCACAGCGGCAGCACCACCCACACCAGCGTCACCAGAATCACACCATGGCGCGGCTGCAAGTCCTGCTTGTAGCGATGCAGACCGCCCCACAGCAGCAGGCCTACGCTTACGGTCAGGCCAATCGCCCAGGGGTAGATGCGCCAGATGCCATCCTGCATGAACCATGAGACGCCAAAAGGCAGCAGCATGGAAGCGGCAAACATGATCATCAACATGCCCAGCACGCGCAGGACAGGAAGCAGGTCTTTCATGGGAGCAGCTTAGAAAAAGGTTGCGCTGACGCGGAACAGGTTTTCCACGTTGCGCACCAGCCGCTTGTTAGGCAGGAAGAACACCACATGGTCGCCGGATTCGATCACCGTATTGCTGCGCGGAATGATGACCTCGGTCTCCAGCGGCAAGCCAGCAACCTCTTCGCAGGTCTTGCCTTCGGGGATGCCGCGCACGATAAGCCCAATGTGCACCTCCTCAGGCAGGCGCAGCTCTTCCACCTTGCGGCCCACCACGCGCGAGCTTTTTCGGTCGCCGCGCGCCACAATTTCCAGCGCCTCGGCCACACCACGGCGCAGGCTGTGCACGGCTTGTACATCACCACGGCGCACATAGGCCAGAAACTCGCCCAGCATGGCCTGCGCGGGGGATAGCGCAATATCAATCTGCGTGCCATGCATCAAATCGGCATAGGCACGGCGGTTGATGAGCGACAGCACGCGGCGCGCGCCCATGCGCTTGGCCAGCAGGCTGGACATGATGTTGTCCTCATCGTCATCCGTGAGCGCCAGGAACAGGTCCACCTCTTCGATGCCCTCTTCCTCCAGCAAGTCCTCATCCGTGGCGTCACCCTCCAGCACCAGCACTTCGGCAGGCAGGGCGGACGCAAGGCTCAGGCATTGCTGCGCATTGTGTTCGATGATCTTGACGTGAAAGCGCCCAGGCGTTTGCGCCAGCTTCCTGGCCAGACGCAGGCTGAGCTGACCGCCACCCGCAATCATGATGCGATAGACTGGCCGACTTGGACGTCCCTCTGGCAGGTTGATGGCTTTCAGCGCCTCCGGCACATGCTCGGTCGCGGCCAGCATGAAAACCTCATCACCGGGCTCAATGCGCGTACTGCCATCACAGCGCACAAAGCGGTCAGGCTCATCCATAAAGCGGCGGTAGATGGCCACGATGCGCATGGCCAGCGCGGGCATACGTTCGCGCACCTGGGCAATTTGCAAGCCCACCGCAGGCGCTCCCGCACGGGCGCGAACCGAGGCCAGCGCTGCACGGCCACCCGCAAAGGAGCGCACCTGCATGGCTTCGGGGTACTCAATAAGCTTGCTGATGTAGTTGGTGACGGATTCTTCCGGGCAGATGATGCGGTCTACCGCAAAGCCATCTTTGCCCAGCACCGGATCATCGGCCGCAAAGCTGGAGGAGCGCACGCGCGCAATGCGGGTGGGAATATCAAACATGGCCTGCGCAATCTTGCAGCAGACCAGGTTGGTCTCATCCATAGACGCACAGGCGATGAGCAAGTCCGTATCTTTGGCTCCCGCCTCGGCTAGCACCTGCGGGTCAATGCCATTGCCGACCACGCCGCGCAGGTCAAAGCGCGACTCCAGATCACGCAAGGCGCGTGCATTGGTGTCGATGACAGTGATTCCGTTTTGCTCGGAAACCAGACTCTCGGCCACACTTTGACCTACGCGCCCGGCACCCAGAATAATGATTTTCATGGTGTTATGGAGAGGGGAACCCAAGCTGCGGTATCAATTCAACGCTGGAGAAGGCCGCTGATGGCCTCCCCCGGCAGGCAGTCTTCAGCCGCGGACTTCGCCGTCGCCCAAGACCACGTATTTGAGCGACGTCAGGCCTTCAATGCCCACAGGACCACGCGCATGGAACTTGTCGGTGCTGATGCCGATTTCGGCCCCCAGACCGTACTCAAAGCCATCGGCAAAGCGGGTGCTGGTGTTGACCATGACGCTGGACGAGTCCACCTCGCGCAAAAATTTCTGCGCATGCTGATGATTGGTCGTCAGTATGGACTCGGTATGGTGGCTGGAGTATTTGTTGATGTGGGCGATGGCCTCATCCACGCCATCCACCAGCTTCACGCTGATGATGGGAGCCAGATATTCCTCGTACCAGTCTTGCTCGGCGGCTTCGGCCAGCTTGGCATCCTTGACCGATTGCAAAATGGCCAGTGCCTCGGCATCACAGCGCATTTCCACACCCTTGGCGGCAAAGACAGCGCCAATCTGGGGCAAAAATTCTGCCGCCACGGCGCGCGCCACCAGCAGACTTTCGCTGGCGTTGCAGGGGCTGTACTTGCTGGTCTTGGCGTTATCGGCCACTTTCACCGCCATGGCGATGTCGCAGGGGTCGTCCACATAGGTATGGCAGTTTCCATCCAGATGCTTGATGACAGGCACCTTGGCTTCGCGACTGATGCGCTCGATCAGGCCCTTGCCACCACGGGGGATGATGACATCGACATAGTCAGGCATGGCAATCAGCTGACCCACGGCATCGCGGTCGGTCGTGCCAACCAGCTGCACGCCGTTTTCAGGCAGACCTGCCTCAGCCAGCGCCTGGGCCACCAGCTTGGCCAGCGCCTTGTTGGACTCGATGGCCTCGGAGCCGCCACGCAAGATGCAGGCATTGCCGCTCTTGATAGACAGGCTGGCCGCTTCAATCGTCACATTGGGGCGGCTTTCGTAAATCATGCCGAACACGCCGATGGGCACACGCATCTGACCGACACGAATACCGCTGGGCATCTGCTTGAGGCCGCTGATCTCGCCAATCGCATCGGGCATGGCTGCCAGCTGCTCGCAGCCTTCGGCGCAGGTCTCCAGAACCTTGGGGGTCAGGCGCAGTCTATCGACCATGGGAGCGGCCAGGCCATTGGCCACAGCACGCTCCAGATCCTTGGCGTTGTCGATCTGCAGCGGCTCGACATGCGCGCGCAGCAGGCGGGCAAGCGCCTTGAGTGCTTTGTTTTTAGTAGCTGCAGACGCACTAGCCATCAGCGCAGAGGCCGCTTTTGCCTGTACGCCAAGGTGGTGCATGTATTCGACGGTGTTGAGCGCGTTCATATGGTGATTTTCGCCGAGTTGCGGGCTTTGCGCAGACAAGCCCATGCAAGAGCGTATTTATCTCGCAACCGCCACCTACACTGAGCAGCAAAATTGCAAGGAGACCCTCATGACCGCCACCACCTCGCCCACGCTTCTAGAAGCCACACGCCAGCTCCAGCAACTGCGCAGCGGCTTTGAGCAACTGGCGCAAGCGCAGATCTCGGCCGCCACCCTCAGCCAGCAGGCGCGCACCGCCACGGCCCTGCTGCAGACACTGCCACCGCGCTATAGCGAAGTCTTGTTCAATCTGCTGGACCGACTGGAATCCAGTGCGCTGTTTACCGAGGAAAGCTGCTCTTTCAGTCAGAAAGGCCTGCTGGACAATCTGCAGATGTGGTCTGACAAGGCGCAGGGCCAGCTAAACGCCTGAAGATCAGCGCCCGGCCTGTGCCAACTGCATGGCCAGTTGGCGCAAGGCCTGCCAGCTATCGCGCGGCCAGCCTTCGCTGGGCAGTCCTTTGACAATGCCGTCCACGGCATGGGCCGACTGCAACAACTCGGCAGCGCGCGCATCGCTGACGCGGGGCAGCAAGCGCTCCATCAGCCGCTCCTTGGGTCCCCAGATGCGATTCTCACGCAGCGCCATGGGCAAGGGCTTGCCGCCTGCCATTGCATCTTTTACGCGCTTGATATTGCGAATATCTTCGGCCAGTGCCCAGTGCACCAGTACTTCCGCCTCGCCCTCGGCCTGAAGGCCATCCAGCATGCGCATGCTGCGCACGACCTGACCGGAGAGCACGGCTTCTGACAGTTTGAACACGTCGTAGCGCGCCACGTTGAGCACGGCCTGCTCGACCTGCTCGAAGCTCAGCTCCCCTTCGGGGTGCAGCAGCGCCAGCTTCTGAATCTCCTGGTGCGCAGCCAGCAAGTTACCTTCCACACGGTCCGCAAAGAACTGCAGCGTGCGCTGGCCTTGCTCGCCCGCCGCCACGCGCTGGTTTTGCAGCGCCAGCCGCTGGGCAATCCAGTGCGGCAACGCGCCACGCTCGATGGGCTCGACCTGAATGGTGACGCCCTGTGCATCCAGCGCCGAAAACCATGCTCCCGTGCGCGTGGCCTTATCCAGTCGCGGCAGGCTGATCAGCGTTAACGTGCTGTCATTACCCTGCGCACTGCTGGCCAGTTGCTGCAGCGCAGCGCCCCCCTCTTTGCCCGGCTTTCCGCTGGGGATGCGGACTTCCAGAATCTGCTTGTCAGCAAACAGGGATAAAGAGCCCCCCGCCGCCAGCACCGCACTCCAGTCAAAGTGCGTGCCCATCACGGTGTAGCTGCTGCGCTCGGTGTAACCCTGCGCACGCGCCGAAGCGCGAATGGCGTCTGCCGCTTCCTGCAGCTGCAGCGGCTCGTCCCCATGCAGCACATAGAGCGAGCGCAAGCCCTTGGCCAGATGAGAGGAAAGCTGGTTCAGCGCAAGCTGCATGAGAATATATTTCTATTGAAAAATGCCTGCAGCGCTCATCAATAAAGCGTTAGCAGCTATCAAAATAAAACCACTGTCGTTCATCACTGCACGCAAGAGACTGCAAGCAAGGGCCACCCCACAGCGAGGCGGCGCCCCTTTCAGGGGGAGCCGCGAAGCACCTCAGGGATTCAACGTCTTTACAGCCGCCAGACGGCGAATGATTTGCTGAACGATGTCATTGCGCATGTCCTTGTTCAGCATTTCTTCTTCTGCAGCCTTGGACAAGGCATTGGTTTCGTTATAGGTCACGTTGCGAATCTGACGAATCTCGGTCGGCTCGATCACGGCATCGCCACCGGGGGTGCGCAGGGCAAAGCGCACGATCAGTCGCAGCTCGATTTCACGAACCTGACCGGCGACGTTGGAGCCGATGATGATGCGCTGGGCCTGCTCGCTGACGATCTGGCAGATCACCTCCGCTGTATCGGGTGACGCAGGATCTTTAATGACCTCCAGCTTGTCACTGGACGACTCCAGATTGCGACGCAACAAAGTGCCCACGGGTGAACCGCGCCCAGCCTGCACATAAATGGAGCGGAACACAAAGTTCGGCGCACCGCGCAAACGGAATCCGCAGGCTCCCAGCAAAGGCGTCAAGGCCATGGCGGCCAGCAGCGTACGTTTTTGCATCAACTGTCCTTTTATCTACAAAACCCTGCCAATCCCAAAGACGTGGCAGGAGCCACTACGGACGGAATCGCCTTACGCCAGTCATTCCGAGCAAGGGCCGCCCCGCAGCGAAGGTATTGTCCCCTTCCCGCATTGCCAAGCAAGGCGAGAGAGGGGAAGGCGCAAAGCGCCTCAGGGGGAGCCTTAAATGACCACGTTCACGAGACGACCGGGCACCACAATGATTTTCTTGGGTGTCTTGCCTTCGGCGAACTTCTGGTACTCCTCATGGGCCAGAGCAGCCGCTTCGATGGTGGCCTTGTCGGCACCGGCAGCCACCAGAATGGAGCCGCGCAGCTTGCCGTTGACCTGCAGCACCAGCGTAATCTCGTCCTGCACCAGTGCCTTGGGGTCCAACTGAGGCCATGCGGCATCCAGCAGATCACCCATATGGCTGGCGTAGCCCAGCTCGCTCCACAGCACATGCGCAACGTGAGGTGTTGCAGGGTACAGCACGCGCAGCAGAATGCCGAAGCCTTCGATCAGCGCGACCTTGGCACCTGCATCATCCAGCGCCTTGAAGTCTTCCAGGGCGTTGATCATCTTCATCGCGCCAGAGACCACGGTGTTGTACTGCATGCGCGAGTAGTCATACTCGACCTGCTTGAGCACGTTATGGATTTCCAGACGCAGGGCCTTGGCAGCCTTGCTGAACTCCACATCGTCCAGCGATTGGGCACCGGCAACGCCTGCCACGGCAGAAGCCATGTCCATGCCCGCCAGCTTGGTGCCGAAGTTGTAAACACGGCGCAGGAAACGGTAGCTGCCTTCCACGGCGGACTCGTTCCACTCCAGCGTCAGCTCAGGGGGCGAGGTGAACATGGTGTACAGGCGCGCTGTGTCGGCACCGTACTTTTCGATCAGGTCCTGAGGGTCCACGCCATTGTTCTTGGACTTGGACATGGTCGTCATCTCGTAATCGAGCTTGGAGCCATCGGCCTTGAGCGTGCAAGTCGCGACGTCCACATCCTTTTCCCAGTAGTACTCCTTGGCACCGCTGGGCAGTTTCTGCGAGTACGCACCGCGCAGCACCATTCCCTGTGTCAGCAGCTTGGTGAAGGGCTCGTCGATCTTGAGCAGGCCCAGATCGCGCATGACCTTGGTCCAGAAGCGTGCATACAGCAAGTGCAGGATGGCGTGCTCCACACCACCGATGTACTGGTCCATGCCGCTACCACCGGTCGCCAAATTTTGATCACGCATCCAGTAATCAGCGCCCGCGCCCACCATCTGCTCGCTGTTCTTGGCGTCGCAATAGCGCATGAAGTACCACGAGCTGTCCACGAAGGTGTCCATGGTGTCGGTTTCGCGACGGGCGGGTTTGCCGCAGCAAGGGCAGACCACACCGGCGTGGAACGCTTCGCTCTTGATCAGCGGGTTACCTGAGCCATCGGGCACCAAATCCTGTGGCAGTACCACCGGCAGATCCTTCTCGGGCACAGGCTGGGCACCGCAGTCTTCGCAGTGGATGATAGGGATAGGCGTGCCCCAGTAGCGCTGGCGGCTCACACCCCAGTCGCGCAGACGCCAGGTGGTCTTGAGCTCGCCCAGACCCTTGTCGCCCACAATCTTGGCCACAGCTTGCACGGCATCTTTGTGGTTCAGGCCGTTCAGCTCGCCAGAGTTGATCAATACGCCGCGCTCCTTGTCCCCATACCAGTCGCTCCACTGCTTGTCGTCGTAAGCAGCCTGGCCTTCAACCGCCACCACTTGCTTGATGGGCAGGTTGTATTTGTTGGCAAACAGGAAGTCGCGCTCGTCATGGGCAGGTACGCCCATCACGGCGCCGTCGCCATAGCTCATCAACACGTAGTTGCCAATCCACACCTCGACTTGCGCGCCGGTGATGGGGTGGGTGACGAACAGACCGGTGGGCTTGCCTTCTTTTTCGCGAACGGCCAGTTCAGCCTCAGTGGTACCGCCCTTTTTGCATTCTTCAATGAAGGCAGCCAGCTCGGGCTTGTCTGCAGCGGCGTACGTGGCCAGCGGATGCTCTGGTGCCACGGCGCAAAAGGTCACGCCCATGACGGTGTCGGCACGGGTGGTGAAGACGTACATCTTGCCGTCTTGGATCAGGTTGCCGTCGGCGCCCTTGATGTCGTGGGTGAATGCAAAACGCACACCCGCCGACTTGCCGATCCAGTTTTCCTGCATCAGGCGCACCTTGTCGGGCCAGCCGGTCAGTGTGGCCTTCTCGTTGCCCATCTGCACATGGTCCAGCAGCTCTTGCGCGTACTGCGTGATGGCCAGGTAGTAACCGGGAATCTCGCGCTTTTCCACCAGCGCGCCAGTGCGCCAGCCGCGGCCGTCGATCACTTGCTCGTTGGCCAGCACGGTCTGGTCCACCGGGTCCCAGTTCACGACCTGGGTCTTGCGGTAGGCAATGCCCTTGTCCAGCATCTTGAGGAACAACCACTGGTTCCATTTGTAGTACTCGGGGTCGCAGGTAGCGATTTCACGCGACCAGTCGATGGCCAAGCCCATGGCCTGCATCTGCTTTTTCATGTACGCGATGTTCTCGTACGTCCACTGAGCAGGCGGCACCTTGTTCTTCAGGGCTGCGTTTTCAGCAGGCAGACCAAACGCATCCCAGCCCATGGGCATGAGGACGTTGAAACCCTTCATGCGCAGCTGACGCGTGAGCATGTCGTTGATGGTGTAGTTGCGCACATGGCCCATGTGCAGCTTGCCGCTGGGGTAAGGCAGCATGGAGCAGGCGTAGTACTTGGGCTTGCTGCTGTCTTCGGTAACGCGGTAGGCGTCCTTGGCTTGCCAATGATCTTGCGCGGCGCGCTCGACGTCGATGTGGTTGAATTTTTCTTGCATGGTGCAGTGCAGTGGCCGCCAGCCCCCTTGGGTCACGGCAAGGTAGTAATCTGAAATCAGCAGGGATTTTAGGCTGCCCGCTCGCTTGCGCCAGTTTCGGTCCGCATGACCGCAAAGTGCGCTGCGCCTTCCAGCCCTCGGCTTCCCGCGCGCAACGCTAGGAAATACCGCTGTGCGTAAGCTTTGGGCTGAACTTTGGCACCTGCCAGCAGTCTCACCCTTTCTACCCCGCCATCGCCGGCCCTCTGCCAGAGACTGTCAGACCGTATCGGCTTGCGCCCCTTCCCCCCAATGAAATTGCTTACTGAGGAGCTGTTGTTGCTTTCCCTATGGTCTTTTGCTTCTGAGTGGAACCCTTCCATGCAAACGCTGGCGGCCCTGTTCGCGCTGGCCTTTGCCGCACTGCTGACCGGCTGGCTGGCCCGCTTGCTGGTGCTCAAGGTGTTTAGGCACATGCGCGATACGCTCAAGACCGGCTGGTCGCAAGTTCTCATGCACGACAAAGTGCTGCGCCGCATTGCCAAGGCCGTGCCATCACTGATCGTGCAGTTTGGCGTGATGGGCGTGCCGTATCTGGAACCGCGCTGGAGCACGCTGATCACCAATGTGGCGATTGCCTTCACGGTCTACCACCTGGCACGCGCGCTGTGCGACCTGCTCAACGCCATGAACGAGGCGCACGAACGCGACGAAGAGCGCAAGGCCGCCGCACAGACCCACTCCATCAAAAGCTATGTGCAACTGGGCAAGCTGCTGATCTGCAGCTTTGCGGTCGTACTCATCGTGGCCACGCTGCTCAACCGTTCGCCCCTGCTGCTGCTGTCGGGGCTGGGCGCCATGTCGGCCGTGCTGATGCTGGTGTTCAAGGACACCATCCTGTCCTTTGTCGCAGGCGTGCAGCTGGGCAGCAACGACATGCTGCGCGTGGGCGACTGGATCGAGATGCCACAGGTCGGGGCCGACGGCTTTGTGATCGACATCGCACTCAACACCGTCAAGGTGCAGAACTTTGACAAAACCATCACCACCATCCCCACCTGGCGTCTGATGAGCGACAGCTTCAAGAACTGGCGCGGCATGTTCGAGGCCGGAGGGCGCCGCATTCAGCGCTCGCTATCCATCGATGCCCACAGCATTCACATGCTATCCAAAGATGAGCGGCATGCGCTTTCTGACATTGCGCTGCTGCGCGATTACTGGAATGAAAAAACCGGCTTGCGGGCCGTGGACGATGTACAGCCCGGCAGCATTACGGCCCAGAGTGGCCACCTCATCGCCCCCAATCAGGTCAGCAATCTGGCCGCATTCAAAGCCTATGCCTATGCCTATCTGCTGGCCCACCCCCGCATTCACCAGGGGCCGGGCATGTTTTTGCTGGCACGCACGCTGGAGCCGTCGCCACAGGGTGTGCCGCTGCAGCTGTACTGCTACACCAACACCACCATCTGGGTGGAGTACGAAGCGATTCAGGGCGAAATCTTCGACCACCTGATCGCCATGCTGCCGCACTTTGGGCTCAAGCTGTATCAGCGCTCTTCCGACTACGGCATGCACTACCCCGTCCCCGGGCCTGTCACAACCACACCGACAGCAATGTAGTAGCCCATTAACACCCGCTGCGCCCCTTGCCTGCCCACAATGGTTTGACCACCTACAAAGGAGACAGACCATGGCAGGCAAGAAGATTTTGATGATTTGCGGCGACTACTGCGAGGATTACGAGACCATGGTGCCGTTTCAGGCACTGCTGGCCGTCGGCCACACCGTGCACGCCGTCTGCCCCGACAAAAAGGCCGGCGACCAGATCAAGACCGCCATTCACGACTTTGAAGGCGCTCAGACCTATAGCGAAAAGCCTGGCCACAACTTCACGCTCAACGCCACGTTTGCCGACGTGAAAGTGGCCGACTACGACGCGCTGGTCATCCCCGGCGGTCGTGGCCCCGAGTATCTGCGTGGCTATGAAAGCGTGCGCGCCGCTGTGCGCCACTTTTTTGACACCAACAAGCCTGTGGCCGCCGTCTGCCACGGCGCGCAGCTGCTGGCCGGCGCTGGCGTGCTCAAGGGCCGCACCTGCTCCGCCTACCCTGCCTGTCGCGCCGAAGTGGAACTGGCTGGCGGCACCTATGCCGACATCCCTGTCGATCAGGCCCATACCGAAGGCAATCTGGTCAGCGCGCCCGCCTGGCCTGCGCACCCCGCGTGGATTGCACAGTTCCTAGCGCTGCTGGGCACCAAGATTTCGCATTGAAACAAGCGCCTGAAGCTATCAATTCAAGAGTCTGCCTCTTGACTCCCTGCCAACCGGGCCACACCATGGCCCGGTTTTGTTTTGGAGAGCAGCGCCATGTGCCAGGTCTTTATCAGCGCCGACCCACAACTCTGGAGCCACCGGGCCCGCTCCATCCGTCTGCATGGGGTGGCAACCAGCATCCGGCTGGAAAACCTGTTCTGGCAGGTGCTGGAAGAAATCGCTGCCCGTGATGGCTTCAGCGTGCCGCAGCTCTGCACCAAGCTCTATGACGAGCTGATTGCCGAGCGCGGTGCAGTGGACAACTTCAGCTCTTTTTTGCGCGTGTGCTGCACCCGCTACCTCGCGCTGCAACTGTCGGGCGATATTCCGCAGGACATGGGCATACCGATTCGCTCCCTGAGCAGCCCACCCGCGCGCGAAGTCTCATCGCTTGCGCACTGACGCTTTCAGCGCAAATACACGGCCTCAAAGCGCAGCAGCACCTGACCATCGGCATCGGTCAGCGCCAGCTTCTGGCCCTGGACCGCAAAGCTGCTGACCTGCGCCAGCGTACTGAGAAACGCCTGCTCTCTGAGCCGCCCCTGCACACAGGCCATACGAGTCGTCGTCACCGCAGACAGGCGCAGCCAGCGCCCGTCAAGGCTATAGCTGCCCCGCAGCCGGTTGCAGCCACCCGCGCCGTGAAAGCGGCCGGTGCCGATCTCCAGCACGATATGCGGTTCGGGCTGGTTGTCATAGGCGCTGACATGCGAGCCATCCCCCATCTGCACCAGCTTCCAGTAGGTATTGAGCAGCGGCGCGGGCTCTGCGGCCATGGCTTCGGCCTCGCTCGTGCCTGTGGCCTGATTCCCCTCGGCCGCGCAGCCTGCCAGCGCCCACAGCATGCACAGTGCGCCCAGCGCCGGGCGAAAAAAGCCTCTGAAATGAGATGTGGCAGACATGGCAGAAAGAAATAAATGGATAAAAGTGCTGCTAGCCAATACAACATAAGCGCTAGCAGCTCATTTTTCAGGAGTATTACATCCCCGGCGCGCCGGGCATCCCCACATAGTAATGACCGGCGGTCATGCCGCCGTCCACCACGATTTCTGCGCCCACCATATAAGAGGACTCGTCGCTGGCCAGAAACAGCGTGGCAGCCGCGACTTCTGATGACTCACCCACGCGCTGCAGTGCAATATTGGTAAAGCCTTGATTGACCTGCTCACGCGAGCGCTGGCCGGGGTTGCCCATGGCGGTATCGACACCGCCCGGGTGCACGGAATTCACGCGCACGCCACGATGACCCAGCTCCATGGCCGCCACCTTGGTCAGCCCCCGCACGCCCCATTTGCTCGATGCATAGGCCGCCAGCCCGTTCGCGCCCTTCATGCCGTCGACAGAAGACAGGTTGATGATGGAGCCGCGCCCGCGCTCGACCATGCCCGGAGCCACGGCCTTGATGCCCAGAAACTCGCCCACCAGATTGACCTTGAGAATGCGTTCATAGTCTGCCAGCGAGGTATCAAGCAAGGTCTTGAACAGCAATACGCCTGCGTTATTGACCAGCACATCGACCGCACCCAGGTCTTTTTCCACATTGCGCATCAGAGCGGCCCAGGATTCTTCGCTGGTCACGTCATGGGGATAAAAACGAGCCGCGTTACCCAGCTCGGCCGCCAGTGCCCGGCCTTCGACCTCCAGCATGTCGGCAATCGCCACTTTGGCGCCCTGCTCTACAAACAACCTGCAAGTGGCCGCGCCCATGCCGCGTGCGCCGCCGGTAATGATGGCGGTCTTGCCTGCCAGTCGGTTCATTGCGTTGTCTCCCTGTCGTTATGAAAAAAGCCTCGTACCAGGCTTTTTGATTATTGGTGGCATCCCCCGCTGGCCCGCGGCCCATTTACTCCGGGATGTACCTAGGCTAAACAAGGGTAGCGCAATGTGGAGGGCAGCTATGGGCGCGACTTCTGGGGCTTTTGCGGCTCTTGGGCTTGCTCTGCAGCCTGCCGCACTTGCTCCTGCGCACTCTCCACTGCCTCTACGTCCGCCTCGGTCGACTCCTCAGCGGCGCGCTCGCTGGGGCTGGTGGCATCAGGCCCGGATTTCCTGCTCCAGATGGGGCCACCGGGCAAAGGCTTTATGACTTTGCCCTCGGCATCGGCCAGCCCCACCAGCAGAGCGCGCCCGTCGGGCAGCACGCGAAAGTCGCCGTATTTGCCGCTTTCAAAATGCGTGCCCTGCCCTTCGGGAAAGAAGTAGGCATCGGTCACCAGCACCCACTGCCCTTTGAGCCGCTTGAGCGGCAAGATCACCTCACCCTCACCAGCCCGCTTGCGGTCGCTCACCAGCGCCTGCACCGTGGCAATGCCTTGCCCATCGACGGCGGCACGCACATAGGCTGTAGGGGCAGTGATATTTTTCAGCCCTTCGCTGACGGCGGGCGGCAGATCAAAGCGCAGCGCCATATAGTCGCCCTGCATCAGCGACCGCGGGTCTACGGGGATCAGCGGCACCAGAATGCGCTGGCCGTGGGCAATGACTTGCTCTTTGCCGCGCACATCCCAGTTGACTGCGCCAAACACCAGCACCGCGCCCGCCAGCATCCAGGCCAGCTGTGCCTTGTGGCTGCGCGTCTGTGGCTGCGCGGCTTGCGGCAAAGCCTCTGCGGCAGTGCGCTGACGTAGCACCCACAGGCCCGCCAGCAGTACCGCACCCATTACGGCCACGCCAACGCCTTTGATGGCCAGCGGCCAGTGCAACTCGTAATAGAACTGACTCAGCACCACTAGGCCCAGCAGCGCGCACAACAAAGCAATGCGCCAGCGCCCAGCCAGCAGGGCGGCAACGGCAATCAGGGCAATGGCTCCCAGATCTGCACGAAACCATGCGCACACGGCCAGCAAAGCGCCCACCAGCATCAGCAATGCAGCCATGCGGGCCTGCAGCAGGCCCCGGCCGCGCCAGGTGCGGACCAGCAGCGCCGTAGCCAACAGCACCTCTGCCGCAGACAGCCAGCGCGCCGCAACAACAACCCAGTTCCAGCCTTTTTCCCAGCCTTCGCTCCAGCGAATCTGCCCCTGCACATCCAGCCAGTCATTGCCGTAGCTGCCCTTCGCGACAAGCAGCAGCACCCCGACGATTGCGGCATCGGCAAACACCGCCCAGCGCTCCTGCGCCCACCCTTGCCGGGGCCGGGCCAGCCGGGCGGGTTCGGCCCGCAGCCATAGCCACCACAGAGCGACCAGCAGCAGACTATCGAACTTCAGCGGCAACAGCCACGGCAACCAGCTTTGCAGCACCATGAAGAAAACCCAGGCGGCTACCGCCCAGGCCACACCCATGATGGTCTGAATCCAGCGCGCCGGGGACAGCCAGGCACCCAGCAGTTTCAGCGCCGCCAACAACACACAAGCCGTCAACAGGTGGGGGCGGGAATCCAGGTAATCGACTCCCAGATTGATCAGCACCAACGCCTCGCCTAGCAGCCATAGCACCAGTCCTGCGCACCCCGTAAAAGCCTGCGGCCCGCTGCGCAGCAAAGCACCGCCACCGACCAATGCCAGCAGGCCCAGCACCATGCCGCCATTACCTAAAAATATCTCTTCGCCCAAGCCCAAAAATGCAAAAGCGAGCAGTGGAACCATGCAGACCAGTACGCCCAGCATGGCCATGGCAATGACCAGCACCGAGGGCTCATGGGCATCAGCGGGCGCTGCATCACCCTGTACCAGTCCTTGCTGCTGCGCGGCAGGCCACCAATGGGGCTGTGATGAGAAGTACGTCATACCTGCTCCTTGCGCATGCGCTGCTGCACGCTCACCAGCCAGCGCACCGAGCCGCCCAGACAGGCCAGCCCCACCAGCGAAAAAATCAGCAGCCCCCCAATATCCGCACTCACCAGCACCCGGGCCGCCGCCGACAGCAGCAGCACATTGACGGCCAGCGTGGCCAGGCAGAGCGAAACATAGTCCTGAAAACGCCCGTGCAGCGACAGCACCAGACCGGCGGCCACCAGTGCCAGCGTGCAGACCACTACAGCCCCTGTACCACGCTCCTCAAAATCAAAAATCTGTGCCACAAACATGCTGCTCCACACCGCCAGCGCACAGGTCAGCGCCGCGCGGTGCGACCACCAACCCATGCCGCCCTGAACCCGCAACCCAGGCAGCAGCGACACCAGGGTGGGCACACAAAGCAGCGCCAGCCACAGCCCGATGTTCAGCCAGCTGCCAAGCTGCGAGCCATTGCCGAGGAACAACACATTTTCCCAATCCAGCCGCCCCGTCCACATGACAATGCCCAGCGCCACAATCAGCACCCATAGCAGCCACAACCAGTCGCTGCGCAACATCCCCACCCAGATCAGCGACAGCGCGGCCCACACGGCAAACAGCTGCCAGGCATCGGCCCCGGTCTGATAGGTCTGCCCCACAAAAGCCAGCAAGCCGCCCAGCACCAGCGTGGCACAGAACAGCGCTGCCACCCGCATACGCGGCCACAGACAGGCTGCCAGCACAGATGCCGCCAGCGCCGCTTCAATCAGGCTCAATTTGAACAGGCGGGACTGCTCCTGCCAGTTGGCTGCAATCCAGAAAATCAGACCACAGCCCAATAGCAAGGCCGCTACCAGCAGCAGGCCGGTGCGCACACGCGACGCCATGGTTTGCGGGTTGCGGGGAGACACCGCCAGTTGATAGAGCTGCGCCACGCGCTCTTGGTCTGGCACCAGTGGCTGGGAGGCCTGATACAGATGAGGGTCCATCACATGCTTTCTGTTCAAGAAAGCCCATCATGCATGGCAAGCGCGGACTCTGACAAATCAGCTCTGTGTCGTTTCCTCTTGCACAAAGCTGCAAGCTGCCGTGTTGGTGCAGCGCCAGACGCCCTGCCCGGCCAGGGGTCCACGCTGCATCACCAGCTTGCGCAGCGGCCATGTGCACTGCGGGCATTCGCGCACCTCCTGCCTGTGCTTGACCGTGGCAGGAGTCCAGGCAGAGACTGTAACGGGGCCCTCAGGCTGCACATCTACCGGCAACTCAACCATCGCCGCAGCAACCACCGGCTCCAGCAAGATATCGACCACATCGGGCGGCGGTGGCTTGACGGGCTCTGCCACAGGCTCAGGCTTGGGCCGCGCAGGCGTCTTGGTCTGCATCTTTGACTTGGGTGGCGGCTTGGCGGCCTGCAACTCCTTCACATGCGCCACATGCTGCTGATCCGTAGCACGGCCGGGTTGCAGCCGCACAGCTTCGAGCTTGTCCAGCAGGTCCTGCATTTGCTCAGGGCTCCACACTGTCTGCGTAAAGCTCTGGATATGGCTGACAAAGCCATCGCCACGCGTGACTTGCGGCGGCATCTCGGTCTTGAACTCGCAGTCGCCCACAAAGGCAATCACCGAGTGCACATATTCAGGCGCAACGCCCAGCAACTCCTGAATCGCCTTGGTGTGCTTGTAGTTCTGGCGCAGCGGGTTCTGAAAGCGGCTGCGCTTTTTAAAGATTTGTTGCGTCCACTGCGACTGGCGCTCCGTGCCAAAGATCCAGCCTCGAAAGTTCTTGGTCTCCAGCACAAACAGGCCGTAGGGCGAAAAAATCAGGTGATCAATCTGCGTGCTGCCAGCGGCTGTGGGCAAGGTGACGTTGTGCAGATCCACATAGACCAATGGATTGAGCTGAGCACGTATCAACCTTTGTAATCGTTGCTCTCCCACCCAGCCCTTGAAACCAGGTCGGCGCAGTACCAAGCCCAGCACAACAAAAACCAGCGCCAGCCCCAGATACAAAAACAGCCCCTGAGAGGCCACGGAAAGAATCTGATTCATTGACCCACCATGTCAAAACTGGCGCGCACAAAACAAGGGACATCAAGCAAGGGCAGCCCCGCAGCGAGGATGTGTCCCCCTCCGCGAAGCAGAGAGGGGGAAGGCTCAAAGCGCCACAGGGGGGCCTTAATTCAACGCCATGCTCAAACGGCGGCGGTAGCTGTTGACCATGGCGGTCGCCTCATCCTGCTCGGCGCTGCTTTTGCCCAGCAGCTCGATGCCGCCAGCGGCCTGGCCGGGTACGGCGTCTTGCTTTTTGGGCTTGGGCGGGGTGAGCAGTTCCAGCACTGCGACGATGAGCTTGCGCGCGGCCTGATCGTTCCAGCCCTTGTCGCGCATGATGATTTCCAGCAGCTCATCCATGGCCATGGTCCACTGGTTGTGGGCCAGCAGGGCGCGGGCGCGGCCAAAGCGTGCGTCAAAGTCGCGCTTGTTGGCGGCGATCAATGGGTCGTATTTGGCCACATCGGCGTTGTCGCCTTCGGTGGCAAATTCCAGCGCCTTGAGCCACTGGTTCAGCGCTTCAAAGCGCAGCGGCTGAGGAATGCGCTTGATGGGCTCGGCCAGCAGGGCGCGGGCTTCTTCAAAGCCGCCGGTGGCGATTAGCAGGCGCACATAGTCAAAGCGGGCGTCGTCGTTGCCGGGATCGGACGCCAGAGCATCGGCCATTTTTTGCAACGCGGCCTGAGTATCGCCAGCTGCCAGCAGGGCTTGCGCTTCATCAACTTCAGGTTCAGCGTCCATCTCCGCGCCAGCAGGCAGATGCTTGTCGAGGAATTCGCGCAGCTTGCCTTCGGTCTGAGCGCCTGTGAAGCCGTCCACGGGCTTGCCTTCAATCATCAGCACGCAGGTGGGAATGGAGCGAATGCCAAACATACTGGCCAGTTGCTGCTCCTGGTCAGAGTCGATCTTGGCCAGCTTGAAGCGGCCTTCGTAGGCGATTTCGAGCTTTTCCAGAATCGGGCCCAGCGTCTTGCAGGGGCCGCACCAGGGTGCCCAGAAGTCCACCAGCACCGGCACGGCCATGGAGGCGGCGATGACTTCGGCTTCAAAATTCTCGATGGTGATGTCAATCATGTGATTCCCAATGCTGCTTGTGCGCTGCCACCGGGCAGCGGCGCTGATGTGTCGGCGATCTTCCGGTCACTGCCCGGCCGCCGCGCGATGCTGCGATTCTCCATGCAAATGCGCGCCCGTAATTCATAGGCTGGTGCGGGCCGGGTTATTGCTGCACCAATGAGAGCAGCTAGCGCCTGCATGGAATTCTTTTAAGCATTATTTATGCAATAAACCAATATACAGAAAGCGCTAGCCGCTCTCGTTTTAAGAGTGCGTACGATGCTGCACTGACATCAGCCTCCGCTATATTGCTCACCAACCAAGGAGCGCAGACTTGATTGAAGTTTCACAACTGGTGTTCGAATATCCCGGCCACCGCGCACTCGATGGCGTGAGCGTCTCGATTGGCGCCGGCAGCGTGACCGCGCTGGTGGGCCCCAACGGCGCGGGCAAGTCCACGCTGATGCGCTGCATTGCCGGGCTGGATCAACCGCTGTCCGGCCATATCCGCGTCAAAGACTTGTCCGTCGAAGAGCGGCCGCGCGAGGTGCATCGCCACCTCGGCTACCTATCTGATTTTTTTGGTCTGTACGACAGGCTGAGCGTGATCCGCTGCCTGCAGTACTCGGCGCTGTCCATGGGTGTAGAGCCGAGTAGCGTGCCCGCCCGCGTGCAGCAGGTCGCCGCGCAACTCGGGCTGACGGAGCTGCTGCACCGCTACCCTACCGAGCTGTCTCGCGGCCAGCGCCAGCGGGTCGCGATTGGGCAGGCGATTGTTCACCAGCCCAGCGTGCTGCTGCTGGATGAACCCGCCAGCGGGCTGGACCCGGATGCGCGCAGCAGCCTGTCACAGCTGTTTCGCCAGTTGCAGGCGCAGGGCATGACGCTGGTCGTCTCCAGCCACATCCTGAGCGAGCTGGACGAGTACTGCACCCACATTCTGAGCATTCGCAACGGCCGCATTGAAAGCCATGAGGCGCTACAAAGCGCAGGCGGCGTCGGCCAAAGCCTGCAGAGCCATCAGGCCGCCGCCAACGCTCAGCCCCAGCTTTACGCACTGGAAGTGGCCATGCCGCAGACTGAGGGCTTTGAAGCCCGCCTGCGCCAAGCCCTGCTGAACACCACGGTGCAGGACTTTGACATCACCGGCAGCCGCCCCATTCTGCTGTGGCTGCCTGCCGCAGCGCCCGCCCGGGCAGAGTGGCTGAGCCAGCTGGTACAGACCGGCATTCCCGTTGCATCGCTGTCCCCGGTGCGTGAGCGGCTGCAAGACCGTTATGCCCGCACGGCGCAGGCCCGTGATTTCGATAACAAGGAGCCAGCATGAGCGCCGCGCACAACCCCGAATTTCAGCGCCAGCTCTGGCTGAACTGGCACCCCTCGCTGCTGGCATGGAGTCTGGGCCTGAGCCTGCTGATACTGGCCATGCCGCTGGCCCTGTCTTCCCCCAAGGATTTGCCGGGTTCACTCAGCATGACGGCCATTGCCGGGGTGTGGGTGGCCGCCATCGTCTACGGCAGCGTGCTGGCCGGGCGCAGTCTGGCCGAAGAAGCCAGCCAGAACACCTGGGACTGGCAGCGCCTGTCTGCCCTGTCGCCGTGGCAGATGGCCTGGGGCAAGCTGCTGGGCGCGGCCCTGCCCGCATGGCTGTATGTGCTGTGGTTTGCGATGGCCACGGCAGCCATTGCCACCGTGTGGGTGATGGAGCCCATACAGATTCACCACACCATAGGTCTGGCCGTGCTCTGGGGGCTAGGCCTGCAGACCTGGGCCATGAACTCGGTGCTGATGAGCTGGGGCCAGCAAGACCGCCCCGTCAACCGCAGGCGTGCAGCACTGTTGCCTTTGCTGCTCCTGTTCTTCATACCCGGCCCCTTCATCAGCCATGTTTACAAAAGCGTGGTGGATCACAGCAGCGATCCCGTGCTGTGGTGGGGCATGGATGTCGGCGGACTGGGGCTGGCCTATCTGTCTGGCGCGCTGGTACTGGGTCTGGGCCTGCTGGGCCTGTGGCGTCAGCTCTGCACGCGGCTGGATGTGCGCACCCTGCCCTGGGCCTGGCCGCTGGGTCTGGCACTGACGGGCTTTTTCTCTGCAGGTTCGCTGAATATGGGCATTGCCGCTTTTTTCAGCAGCACTGCATTGCTTGCGCTGGCCGGCACCGCCTATGTCGCGCTTCAGCACATGGATCAGCACCTGCGCGCATGGCGCCAGGTGCAGTGGTCTGCCAGCCGCCAACGCTGGCGCGAAGCGCTTGAAGCGCTGCCGCTGTGGCCCGTCAGCCTGCTGCTGGCCTTTGTGAGCACCGCCCTGCTGCGGCTCACCCCCGCCCACTTTGAGATCGAAATCGGCGGCGCACTCAGCTCCTTCACCCTCTACCTTTGCCTGCAGTTGCTGCGCGACTGCCTGCTGCTGACGGGCTTTGCACTGCTGGCAGGCAAGCTCAAGTCACCGCTGGCCGCGTTTGTGATTGCCTGGCTGATCATCAACTTCGCCGCGCCGCTGCTGGCCTATGGGGTGGGCGGCTACACCGGCGCCATGGTGGTGCAGCCCGTCATCGCCATGTGGCTGGCCACCCCCGAAGCCACCGAAAACACCCGCAGCTGGATGGCCTATGTGCCGTGGGTGTCTCTGAGCCTGCAAATTCTGGTCACGCTGGGCTGGGTGGTTTACGTCTTCAAAGACCGCGTACTGGGCTTTGCCCGCGACAACACGGCGGCCTGAATCGGGTGGTCATAGCTGCTTTGCAAAGCCGGCTATGACCTACCACCGCAAGGCCGTGCAGCAAAACCGTAAAATCAGGGGTTCCACTAGGCCGGGCGGCAGCCGCCCTCAAGAGACAACATGAACCCCATCCAAGTTGGCGTAGTCATGGGTTCCAGCAGCGACTGGGACACCATGCAACACGCAGTTGCCATCCTCCAGCAATTCGGTATCACTTTTGAGGCCAAGGTCGTGTCGGCCCATCGCATGCCGGACGACATGTTCCGCTTTGCCGAAGGTGCAGCAGACCGCGGCATCAAGGCAATCATCGCCGGTGCTGGCGGCGCAGCCCACCTGCCCGGCATGATTGCTGCCAAGACCACCGTGCCCGTGCTGGGCGTGCCTGTGGCCAGCCGCCACCTGCAAGGTGTGGATTCGCTGCACTCCATCGTGCAAATGCCCAAGGGCGTGCCCGTGGCCACTTTTGCCATCGGCACCGCCGGTGCAGCCAACGCAGCCCTGTTTGCCGTGGCCCTGCTGGCCAATGAAGACCCTGCGCTGCGCGCCAAGCTCGATGCCTTCCGCGTGGAGCAGACCGAAGCCGCCCGCAACATGACGCTGCCGGTGAACGAATGAGCAACGCTAACAACAACGCCGTGATCCTGCCCGGCGCCACGCTGGGCGTGCTGGGCGGCGGCCAGCTGGGCCGCATGTTTGCGCACGCCGCGCAGGCCATGGGCTACTTCACCGCCGTGCTGGACCAAGACGAAACCAGCCCCGCAGGTCTGGTCAGCCACCACCACATCCGCACTGGTTACGAAGATGCGCAAGGTCTGGCAGAGCTTGCCCAGTTGTGCGCCGCCGTGACCACCGAGTTTGAAAACGTGCCCGCCGCCGCTTTGAACAAGCTGGCCGAGAGCTTGCCCGTGTCGCCCGCAGGTTCTGCCGTGGCGATTGCGCAGGACCGCGCTGCCGAGAAGGCTCACTTCGTGAAGTGCGGCGTGCCCTGCGCGCCCTATGCTGTGATTGAGACACCCGCGCAACTGGCTGCCGTCAACGACGCGCTGCTGCCCGGCATCTTGAAAACGGCCCGCATGGGCTACGACGGCAAGGGCCAGATTCGCGTCAAAACCCGCGAAGAACTGGCTCAAGGCTGGGCGGAGCTGGGTCATGTGGCCTGCGTGCTGGAAAAAATGCTGCCTCTGGCCCACGAATGCTCTGTCATCGTGGCGCGTGGCCGCAATGGCGACATCGTCAACCTGCCCGTGCAGCGCAATCTGCACCGCGACGGCATTCTGGCCGTGACCGAGGTTTATGAAGGAAATCTGCCTGCAACCCAGGTAGAACAAGCGATTACAGCTGCAAAGTCTGTAGCAATCGGTCTCGACTATGTCGGCGTGCTGTGCGTGGAGTTCTTTGTGCTGGACAACGGCCAGCTCGTGGTCAACGAGATTGCCCCACGCCCGCACAACAGCGGCCACTACAGCCAGAACGCGCTGGATGTGTCGCAGTTCGACCTGCAAGTGCGCTGCATGACCAACCTGCCACTGGTGCAGCCGCGCCAGCACAGCGCCACCGTCATGCTCAACCTGCTGGGCGACCTGTGGTTCAAGGACAGCGATGTGGCCCAGAGCCCTGCGTGGGACCAGATTCTGGCCCTGCCCGGTGCCCACCTGCACCTGTACGGCAAGGTCGATGCCAAGCGCGCCCGCAAGATGGGTCACTTGAACATCACCGCCGCCACGGCGGAGCAAGCCCGTGCCACAGCCCTCAAGGCTGCTGAAATCTTGGGCATCGCGCCCTTCTAAGGAAGCATTGTGATTCTGGATGGAACGCTGGATGCCTCGGTACAAGCCGCTGCGCTTGCCCTGCAACAAGGCAGGCTGCTAGGCCTGCCCACCGAGACGGTTTATGGCCTGGCGGCAGACAGCGACAACGACGCTGCCGTGGCGCAGATCTTTACCGCCAAGGGCCGCCCCGCCAACCATCCGCTGATCGTGCATGTGGCAGACGCTGCGGCCATCACCCGCTACGCCAAGGAAGTACCGGTCTTTGCCCAGCAACTGATTGACGCTTTCTGGCCCGGCCCCCTCACCCTGATCCTGCCTCGCCTGCCCGAAGCCGCCAAGGCATCGACGGGCGGGCAGGGAAGCGTGGGCCTGCGCTGCCCTAGCCACCCTGTGGCGCATGCGGTGCTCAAGGCCTGTCAGCAGCTGAATCCACCCGTGTGGGGCGTATCTGCCCCCAGCGCCAACAAGTTTGGCCGCGTCAGCCCCACTACGGCAGAGCATGTGGCCACCGAGTTTGGTGACGAGCTGCTGGTGCTAGACGGCGGCGCTTGCGAAGTGGGCATTGAATCCACCATCGTCGACTGCACACGCGGCGTGCCCGTGCTGCTGCGCCCCGGCGCCATCACCCGCGACGATATTGAACATGCCTGCGGCATGAAGCCGCTCTCAAAAGAAGAGCTTTCAGCCAATACTCCCCGTGCGTCAGGCACGCTTTTGGCACATTACGCCCCCAATGCCAAGGTGCGGCTGATGGAAGCCAAGCAGCTGCAAGCAGCGCTGGATATTCTGGGCAAAGACGGCAAGAACATCGCCATCTACCACCGCAGCCCTCTCAAGGCACCCAGCGCACAGTTGCTGCTGCGCCGCATGTCTGACGACCCCCGCAACGTGGCCCGTGAGCTGTTTGGCATGCTGCGCAACTTTGACGACTGGGGGGCCAAGCTGATCTGGATTGAAGCGCCAGCGGACACCGCCGACTGGGAAGGCGTGCGCGACCGCCTGCAGCGCGCCGCCGCTGCGGGTTAAGACACCAAAAGAGTAAAAGCGCTTCTTAGCTAATTTCAGAGTAAAGATACAAATTTTTATTCGTTTTCTTTATTAGCGGCTTTCTCTAACCTTTGATGCATCAACTGCAACATCAAAGGTCAGAACCATGGGTACCCGCCGCGACGCGATTGGCAAGCTTCTTCTCCTCAGCTCAGCTTCCCTGGGCCTCGCAGCCTGCTCCCGCTCGGACAATACGGCCAGCAGCCAGGCCTCGCCCGCAGACAAGCTGGCCCAGAACGGCGGCAAGATCGTGCCGTTCAATTACCCGGACAACCCGTCTTTCGACCTGATCTATCTGGCCGATCGCCTGGGTTACTTCGACGGCACCTCCACCCGCCCCAACTACATAGGCAAGGTTGCCGCGCCCCAAATCATTCCGCTGGTCGGCACGGGCGATATTCACTTCGGCGCCCGCATGGTGCCTCTGGTGATTTCGGCGATTGCCGCCGGTGCCGACATGAAGGTGATTGCCGCCGGCAGCAAGACGCTGCAGGAAGCGCCGCACATGAAGTACTTCGTGCGCAAGGACTCCGCCATCCGCACGCCCAAAGATCTGGAAGGCAAGACCATTGGCTTCAACAGCTTTGGCGCCTGCGCGGAGTTCGTCTCCAAGACCTATTTCCGCGAGCATGGCGCGGATGTGAGTAAGATCAATTTTCTGGTGGTGCCCGACAACCAGAACGAGCAGGCCGTGCTCAGCAAGAACGTGGATCTGGCCATCATCCACCCGCCGCATTCCGGCGGTGCCGAAGCCAACCCGGAGCTGCTGCGCCTGTGGAGCGATTACGACCTGGACCGGGGCCTGGGCGGCATGTCGCCCTATAGCGTCAACGGCAAGTTCGCCCGCGAAAATCCACAGGCCGTACGCGATGTGGTCACCGCCATCGCCAAGGCCGGCAACTGGGTCAACGCCCACACCGACGAAGCGCGCCAGTACACAGCAGAACGCCTGGGCATGGATCTCAAGCATGTAGAGCGCTACGCCTATGTGGACGACCAGATCATCACCGAGCCGCCCATCCAGTACTACATCGACATACTGGAGCGCGAGGGCAAGTTGCAGCCGGGCAAAGTCTCGGTCAAGGACGTCTACACCAACGCCTTCAATCCCTTTGCCAAGGGATCGGCGGCATGAGTGGGGTCCCCACCATCAAGATCCAGGCGCGCGATGTGCGCATGGATTTCTCCATCGCCGACGACCGAGGGCGCAAGCAGCAGATCTCGGCGCTGCAGGACTTCAACCTCGACATCCGCGAAGGCGAATTCTTCACCATTCTCGGTCCCTCTGGCTGCGGAAAATCCACGTTCTTGAACGTGCTGGCCGGCCTGGCGCGCAAGACGGGCGGCAGCATAGACATAGACGGGCAGGCGGCCAGCGGCATCAACCGCCACCAAGGCGTGGTGTTTCAGGGCTATGCGCTGTTTCCCTGGCGCAACGTGCTGCAGAACATCGAGATGGGGCTGGAGATTCGCCACGTACCCCGGCGCGAGCGCCGGCAGACGGCCGAGCATTTTCTGCATCTGGTGGGACTGGACGGTTTTGGTCACCGCTATCCGCATGAGCTGTCCGGCGGCATGCGCCAGCGCGTGGCGATTGCACGCGCGCTGGCCTACTCGCCCAGCCTGCTGCTGATGGACGAGCCTTTTGCCGCACTGGATGCACAAACCCGCGAAATTCTGCAGTCCGAGTTGCTGCGCATCTGGGAACAGCACAAGACCACCATCGTCTTCATCACCCACAGCCTGGATGAAGCCATTTACCTGTCGGACCGCATGGCCGTCATGACGCACCGCCCCGGGCGCATCAAGTCCATTCTGGAAGTGCCGCTGGCCCGTCCCAGACCTGCGGAAATCCGCCACTCGCCAGCCTTTGTCCAGCTGCGGGAGCAGGCCTGGGACATTCTGCGTGACGAGGTCGCCTTTGCCAGCGGCCACCGCCAGCAGCCTCTGGCCCCCATCACACCCAGCGCTCCCGACTACTCCCTGGCCCTGCGAGGATTTGCCCTATGACCGAGTTGACCGCCCCTGCGTCCCCTCGCGCCGCCCCCAGCACCCGCTCGGGCCTGAATCTATGGAAATTGGGCGTCAAGTGGTTGGAGCGCCTGACCTGCCTGCTCCTGTTTTTTGCAATCTGGGAGTTTCTGCCGCGCACCGGCATCGTCAGCTCGGCCTTTCTGAGTCCGCCTTCCGCCGTGCTGGCCGCCATCGCCCAGCTGATAGAAACCGGACAGCTGAACAAGCATATCTTCGCCAGCCTGCAGCGTTCTCTGGCGGGCCTGTCACTGGCCGTTCTTGCGGGCGTGAGCCTGGGCCTGCTGATGGGCGTGGTACGCCGCTTTGAAGCCTTCGTCGATCCCCTGCTGCAGCTGTTCAGACAGGTCTCGGCCCTGGCTTTGTTTCCGGTATTCCTGCTGTTCTTTGGCATTGGCGAAGCCTCCAAGATCGCCATCATCTTCTGGGCTGCTTTCTGGCCCGTGCTGCTCAACACCATCAGCGGCGTCAAGCAGGTGGAAAAGCTGCTGATTCACTCGGCACTGTCCATGGGTGCCACCCGCAGCTTCATCTTCTTCAAGGTCATCTTGCCGGCGGCTGCGCCTTCCATCTTCACCGGCATCCGTCTGGCCGGGGCTTACTCCATCACGGCCCTGGTGGCGGCCGAGATGATTGGTTCGCATGCAGGCCTGGGTTTTCTGACGCTGAACTCGCAGGAGATCTTCCAGATTCCCAGCATGTATGCAGGCATCGTACTGCTGGCCTTGCTGGGTCTGGCGCTCAACTATGTGCTGGCCTTGCTGGAAAAGCGGCTGACGCGCTGGCGCAGCGGGCTGGAATTTCATGAATAAGCGCAGCCCCATTCCTGTGGCAAGAGCGGCGGCCGTTGTCAGCATCGCCGCCGCCGTGGCGCTGGCATTGTTCTGGCCCTCGCTGCCCGCCTATTCCAGCGCCAGCCCCGGCCCGATCTTGGCGCAGGCACAGCAGCAAGGCGTGCTCAAGCTGGCTTTGCGCAGCTATTCGCGCCCTTCCCTGCCCAGCGACCCGCTGCCGCCTGAGCCCGATGTGCTTGATCAGGCTCTGGCCCAGTGGCTGGGTCGGCAGCTGGGCGTGCGTATACAGCTCACCAGCGTGCAGCAGGCAGATATCGCGCTGCAAGGCATCCGCCTTGAAAACGTCACCCCGCAGACCGTCAACAGCTATGCCGAGCCGGGCCTGCAACTGGTATCGCTCAAGCAGCAAGCGGCGCGCTGGAACCACTATGCACCCGGCTACAGGCAGCGGCTTAAGCCCAAGACTTACCAAGCCACGGCCGGCCCCAGCGTGTGCCTGGGTGAGGGGCTGGCCTCGGCCCAATCCTTGCAGGCCAGGGGCTTGCAGCCGCAGATAGCCGCCTCCTCCATTCACGCCATCAGCGACTTTCTGGCCGGCCGATGCGATTTGCTGGCCGATACGCCGGCCGTCATTGCCCGACTGCTGGCGCAGGACTCCTGGCGTTTTTATGCCCGGCTGGGACAGCGCTTTGATTCCGATGATCAGGCAGGCGTCACCCTGCGCAGCAAAGACGAACAGTCTGCCCAGTGGTTGCAGCAAAGCCTGCAGCAATGGCAGGCCAGCGGTGAGCAGCAGCAGGCCTTCAACAACCGTGTGAGCACGATTGCGCTGGAAGCATCGCTGCTGGAAGACGGTGCCATCTGCCACTGATCGCCAGCCTCCATTCCTCAGCCTCTGGATTGTTTTTCATGTTCTCTTGCGCCTTCAAAGAAGCTCTCTGCACACTCGAAAAAACCGCCGTCGCACGCGATCGCCAGGGCGGCCACGCAGCACCTGAAAAAGCGCTGCTGCGCGATGCCGGACTGCTGCGCCTGGCCATCCCGGCCCAGCATGGTGGCGACGAACGCAGCTGGCCCGACATCTACCAGCACATCCGCGCCCTGGCAGCAGTGGACAGTGCGCTGGCCCATGTGCTGGCCTTCCACCAGTTGCAGGTGGCCACGGTGCTGATCTACGGCTCGCCCCAGCAGCAACGCGCATGGCTGCGCCGCACCACGGATGAAAATGGCTGGTGGGGCAATGCACTCAATCCGCGCGACACGCGGCTGCAGGCCCTGCCCCTGGCCCATAAGGCCGCTGCGCAAGGCTATGAACTCAACGGAACCAAGGGCTTTTGCTCGGGCACGCGTGGCTCGCACTATCTGACTGTGTCGGCCCGCGTCGAAGGTCATTCCCAACCCGTACTGGGCCTGCTGGAAACGGCAGCTGCCGGTATTGCCGTCAAGGATGACTGGAACCCCATGGGCCAGCGCCAGACGGATAGCGGCTCCGTACAGTTCAGTCAGGTGCATTTGCACGCCAGCGCCGTGATGCGCGATGAAACCGCCAGTAACACTGCGTTTCACACCTTGCGCAACTGTCTGGCCCAGTTGGTGCTGGTCAATCTATTTGTGGGTGTGGCCCAGGGCGCGCGTCAGCATGCGCGTGACTATGCGCTGCAGCATGCCAAGCCATGGTTGGGGTCCACGGTGGAGCGCGCCACGGACGATCCCTACCTCCTGCGCCGCATGGGCGAGATGCAGGCCCAGATTTCCGCTGCCGCGCTGATGGCCGATCACGCCGCCGCACTGTTGCAAAAAGCCTGGTTGCGTGGAGAGCACCTCGCGCCCAGTGAGCGTGCAGAAGTGGCAATTGCCGTGTTTGAAGCCAAGGTCATGGCGCATCGCTGCACGCTGTTTGCCACGCAAGAGATGTTCGATGTGGTGGGATCGCGCGGCACCCACGCCGATCTGGGCTTTGACCGCTTCTGGCGCAATGTGCGCACCCATACCCTGCACGACCCGTTGGACTACAAGCTGCAGGCCCTGGGCCGCTGGGCCGTGTATGGCGAAGAGCCTTCAGCAGTGAATTACAACTGAGCACAGCGCCAACGAAAAATCCGGGCTGAGCCCGGATTTTTCGTTGCAGCCAAGGCTGTTTAGAAACGGTAGCCTACTCCCAGAGAGAACACATTGGGATTGAGCTTGACGCTAATGCTTTGGCCCGAGGACAGATGAATTTTGGTCTTCAGAAAGCTCTTGGAATAGGCTGCATCCACAAACCACCGCTCGTTGAATTGATAGACAAAACCCAGCTGCGCAAGCGCGCCGAATTTGTCGTCCACCTTGGCCGTAGTCGGGTTGGCCTGGGTGCCGCCGGTCAGGCCGTTGAGCGTGGCCGTGGTCTTTTCGCCAAAGAAGTGGGCATAGGTCACGCCCGCTGCCACATAGGGTCTAAAGCTGGCATTGGCCGCATTGAAGCGGTACTACAACAGCAGCGTGGCCGGAATCGCCTTGGTGCTGCCCAGCTTGCCCACGCCAGCAATCGCACCGTCGCCAATCAGGTCATGCTTGAAAGGCGTGGCCAGCGGTACATCCAGCGCCAGATTGTCGGTGACCATATAGGTAATGCCGCCCGACAGCTGGGTGCTGCTCTTGGCATCCACCTTGGTGTTGGGAAAGGACGGAGCCGAGAGATTGCCACTGCTCACATCAGGGGCCAGATGGGTGACGCCCAAGCGCGCCGACCAGCTTCCAGCCGACTGGGCACTGGCCACACCGCAGGCTGCCAGTGCAACCAGGGCCGTTGTAATCCGCATAGTGTTTTTCATAGATGCCTCTGCTTGTTGTTATTGCGGATGGTGATTACAGCCAGCCCTTTTGGGACAGCGAGCGCGCGACCAGCTGGCTTAGCTGCTGGTGGCCGTAGGGCGTGGGGTGGAAGCTGTCGGCAAACACATGGTGCTGCCACCAGTCGGGGCTGGGCTTTCCGGGTGTCGCGCTCAGAGCAACGGCCGTGCAGGTGGGGAAGGTATAGGTGGGCAGACCGCTACCGTCCACGCCAGTGACAGGGCAAACCGGGTCCTTGACGTTGTCAAAGTCGTACTGGGCAGGGTTGCTGATCTGGCTTTTGAACTCGGTATAAAAATCAACCAGAGCCACCTGGGATTGACCGCCCAGGCTGGCAGCCAGCTGGTTGTTGAACACCTGCACCAGTCCGTCAAAAGCCGCTTCCTGCTTGGTGGCAGCAGCAGCACCCGCTTCACCACCACCGGCGGCCTGGGCAATGCTGGCCAAAACCATCTGGAAGCGGGGCGTCTTGGTGATGGCCGGAACATTCAACACCGCCACCCGCGTCGCCCCTTTGGCGATCACATTCTGTGCAATGGAACCAGCCAAGGTTTTGGCCAGGGTCTGGAGATAAGCACCCGCCGCAAGACCGGAGAATTTGGAGGCATCGCCACCGGCCTGGGTCATCAGGGCCGTGGACGTGCCCGGTGCCTTGGAGTCGAGCCATGCCACCATGGCGTTCAGCGGTTGCGAATTGCCCCTGGCTGCCGCAATCAAGGCACCGATCACATCGGCAGCGTCATTGGCACCGCCATCGATGATGACCAGATCTTCTGCGCTGAATCCAGCCTTGGCTGCCGTCTGGATCTGCACCAGCACCGACTTCGGCGATGTCGGTGCATCCAGCGGATTCACACGACCGCCACCCACTGCATAGTTGGTGCAGTTGGAGACCTCCTGGTAGGTTGTCAGATTTTCGTCGCCAGCGCGGTAGTAAGCGCACAAGCTCTTGCTGAATTGGTCGGCGATGCGCTCGGGCCAGATCAGGGTGGAGCCGGTACCGGTGAGCACCGAGCCCTGCACCGTGAACTTGAAGCCGAAGGTGCCGCTGTCGGCCAGGCTGTCGCCCATGACCTTGACTGAAGTCACCTTGGCCTTGGGCGTGGTGTCTGCGCCGCCACCGCCGCCGCAGGCAGCCAGCAGCCCGGCGGTTGCCAGGGAGGCAGCCAGGAGTTTGAGTTTGTTTGCCAAGATGAGATCCTCCATCGTGTTGTTAATAGCACGGTCGTGCTTTTTCGATGTGGCATCATCCTAGCGACTCCCGCTGCAGAAAACACGTCGGGCAAACACCGAGAAGCTGTGGCGGATTCCCCGCCATGGATCACAGGGGAAATCATGCGTTGGCGCATGCGGCAGCGAACGGGTGGCAAGCCCGTATCACCTGGTAGAGGACCGGCCTGAACCGCCGCCTAGCGCCTGGCGTTCACTGCGCCGCCGTCCAGTCCACCAACGCATCCCATGCGGCGCGGGCCGCTGCGGCGTTGGCGTGGTTGGCCATGGCGACCAGCACATAGCGCTGGCCGCTGATGCCATCAACATAGCCTGCCAGCGCCGTCGAATCACGCAAGGTGCCGGTCTTGAGGTGCGCAGAGCCCGCAAATTTGCTGCGGCTGCGACGCAAGGTGCCATCCACGCCGACGATGGGCAGGGAGGAGACAAACTCCGGCATCACGGGCGACACCCAGGCGCTTTGCAGCATGCGACCCAGGCCGTTGGCAGTGATGCTGGCATTGCGGCTCAGGCCTGCGCCGTTGTCCACTGCGGGCTGCTCGATATTGCCAAGGCGTGCCGTCCACCACTGCGCCAGAGACTGGCGGGCAGACTCGTAATTGGTCACGCCCGTGCGCTGCATGCCCAAGGTCAGCAGCACATGCTGGGCCATGATGTTGTTGCTGTATTTGTTGATGTCGCGTACCACTTCAGACAGCGCAGGCGACTCCAGCTGAAACGCAGCTTGCAGGCCTTGCGGCACGCTGCCGTCATGCGCGCTGCCGGTGAGCTTCCCACCCAGCTCGCGCCACATGCCTTCGATGGCCTTGGCCGCAAAGCGCTCGGGCTGGGCCGGGGCGATGGACCAGCTCTTGTCGCCGCAACTGGCCGGATAGCTGCCATTGAAAGCGATGCGCTGCGGGTTGGCCATGTCCAGCTGCATCTTGCTGCGCCAGTCGCCGCAATCAGAATTCGGAGCGGCCAGCGCCAGCGTCTGCTGGTTGTCCATGCCAAACATGGGTGGATCGTATTGAATACGCGCGACACCAGCTCCTGTATCAGGAGCAATATTGACCGCTACCGCCTTGTAGTTGATCAACAGCGCATCGGGCGATGCGTTGTAGGGGCGCCAGGGTTCGTTGTCAAAACCGGCCGCATCATGCGCGGGCAGCTGGAAAGCGCTGCGGTCCAGAACAATGTCACCAGCGATGACCTTCACGCCCATGCCTTGCAGGCGACGCAGCATCAGCCACAGGCGCTCCAGCACCAGTTTGGGGTCGCCCTGCCCTTGAATGTAGAGATTGCCGCGCAATACGCCATCGACCACCGGGCCCCCCAGATACACGGGCGTGCGCCACACATAGGCCGGGCCGAGCTGATCGAGCGCCGCATAGGTGGTGACCAGCTTCATGACGGAGGCCGGATTCATGGGCTGCTGGGTGCGCCAGGCCAGACTGGGAGCCGTTTTGCCGTCCACATTCACCACCAGCAAGGACACGGCCTCGCGCGGAATCTTGGCGCGCTGCAGCGCGGTTTCCACAGCGGCGGGAATCCGCGTATCGGCGGACTGGACCTGGCTGTGAGAGGTCTGGGCCAGCAGCGCCAGCAGAGATGCGCCAAGCGCGGTCAGGGTCTTGCGAAGAAAGGTGGGGGTCAGCAGCATCGCGCAAGTCTACGCCGGGCATTGGTAGCGCCAGCGGCAAGGTAGCGGCGGGCGTCCGATAATGTCAGCCTCCCTCTGCCAGCCCGTGCAGCACGAATAGCGCTCCAGCCCCATGCGGCTGACGCCCCGCCGAACATGAATCTTCTCGCCATCGACACCAGTACCGATACCCTGTTTGTTGCCGTCCAGCAGGGTGATGCCGTCTGGCAGCACAGCGGACCGGGCGCACAGCAGTCGTCGGCCCAGCTGCTGCCCGCCATTCGCCAGCTTTTGCAGGATGCCGGACTCACCTTCAAGCACCTGGACGCCATTGCCTTTGGCCGTGGCCCCGGCTCCTTCACAGGTCTGCGCACGGCCTGCGCCATCACACAAGGTCTGGCCTTTGCCGCCAAGGTGCCGGTGCTACCCATTGATTCGCTGCTGACGGTGGCCGAAGAAGCCCGCCACCTGCATGGCTGCACCGAGGTCGAAGCCGTGCTGGACGCGCGCATGAACGAGGTTTATCACGCGCCGTTTAGCTATAGGGACGGCCAGTGGATAGAACCCGAAGACTTTGGCCTGTGCGCGCCCGAGGCGTTGCAGATCACAGCCGGCATGACCGTGGCCGGCAACGCCCAGGCCATCTACCCCGAGCTGCTGGCCCCCGCCGCCCCTCATGTGCAGGCCATGCCCACCGCCACCGCCATGCTGCGCCTGGCACCGGCGCTGTTGGCAAAAGGCTGCGCCGTGCCAGCGGAAGAAGCGCTGCCCCGCTACATCCGCGATAAAGTGGCAAAAACGACAGCAGAGCGCGAGGCGGAGAAAGCCGCGGCAGCTGCTGCTGCACTGGCCGCCACCGACAACGCCGCTCAATAAGCTTCAATGACATCACCTCGCAGCTCCTCACTGCCCGCCACCAGCGCCTGCATGGACGATGCGGCATCTCTGGTGCATTTCGAGCCGTTGTCCGCGCTCTGGCTTGATACCCTGCTCCCCATTGAGGAGCAAGCCTATGCCCACCCCTGGTCGCGTGGCAACTTTCAGGATGCCATGGTGGCAGGGTACGAGGTGCAGTTGCTGGTCGATGCCAATCACCAGTTACTGGGCTACTTTGTTGCCATGTCCGTGCTCGATGAGGTTCACCTGCTCAACATCACCGTCAACCCTGCCCACCAGCGCCAGGGCTGGGCACGCCTGCTGCTGGATGCGCTGGCCCTGTGGTCGCGACAAAAAAATGCACAGTGGATCTGGCTGGAAGTGCGCGAAAGCAATCAGCGCGCCCGCGAGGTCTATGTCAAGCACGGCTTCACCGAAGTGGGCCTGCGCAAAAATTACTACCCCAACCCCAACGGCCCGCGTGAAAACGCCGTGCTTATGAGTCTGAAACTATGGCCCTGAACCTGGACGCCCGCCAGCGGGCCATGCTGGAAGCCATGGGCATTACCGTCTGGTTGTCCGAGCCTGCAGAAACCGCTGTGATGCTGGAAGCCAGTGTTGCGATTGCAGGCACCGAATTGCGTGCCAATGATCCTGCGCCTGTGATACGCGCTACGGTTATGGCACCGGTCGCGGCACCAGCTCCCGTGTCTGTGCATGCGCCAGCAGCTCCCTTTCAGCAATCTGCAACGCCAGCACCTGTTGCTGAGCCTGCTCCAGCCCGTGCACCCACAGCCGCACGACAGCCAACCCCCATCCTCCCCAGCCACCCGCATGAACCGCGCCCGTTTGTGCAGCAGCCTGCGGCAGGCCCTGCGGGGGAGCCCGGTCTGGGCTGGACCATCAGCCCCGCGCAACTGGTCTATCCGCACGCACCGCAGCATGTGCAAGCCAGCGAGCAAGGCGGCTGGCTGATCTTGCTGGAGCCTGCAGCCAACCCACCCCTCATCAGCCCTGCGCAAAAGCCCACGGCCGACAGCGCGCAGACCGCGCTGCAAGGCGATGCGGCAAGGCTGCTGGACAATATGCTGCGCGCCCTGCAACTGCAGGAAAAGCCGCGCGTCTTCAGCGCCGCGCTGCACCGCGCGCCGCCTGATGCCGACCTGAGCCACGCGCAGCCACTGCAACCGGCACTGGAAACCTTGCTGCGCGAGCTGCGCCCCGACTGCGTGCTGGTGTTGGGCCTTGCCAGCGCCCGCGCCGTACTGGGCCGCCACGATGCGCTGGGCCGCTTGCGCTCTGAGCCGCACCGCATTGCGGGCGTGCCAACCGTGGTGACGTACGACCCCAATTACCTGCTGCGCGCACCGCAGGCCAAGGCCGGTGCCTGGGCTGATCTGGTGCAGGCCTATGCATTTACAAAGCCGGTGTGACAGGGAAAAGACAAGCCCTGCTTACCCACTCTCCCATGTACGTTGCACGCGACATGCTGCGGTGCAACGTAGCATAATCATTAGCTTAGCTTTATTGAAAGACATCCGTGGAAACCTACCCTAGTTGGTAGCTTTCAGCTCCCGGTTCGAACTGCGGGGTTGAAAGCGCCCTGATCCCTGCAGAACCTCAAGAACAACCGGGAGTGAGCTGATGCTCAACATCTTTACGCTAGCCAATGGCCGACTCGTTCAGGAAGAAATCGAGTCCCTGGCCGACCTCGAACGCTTTCGCCCTATCTGGGTCGATCTGGAATCGCCCACCCTCGAAGAAAAGCGCTGGATCAAGCAGCACTACGAGCTATCCATCCCTGAAGATGCGATGGACGACGACATCGAGGAATCCGCCCGCTTCTACGAAGAAGATAACGGCGAGCTGCATATTCGCAGCGACTTCTTGATTGATGACGTCGAAGACCCGCGCTCAGTGCGCGTCGCCTTTATCCTCAACCAGCACAACAACGCTCTGCGCAGCCATGGCGTGCTGTTTTCGATTCACGATGAAGACGTGCCCGTCTTCCGCCTGCTGCGCATGCGCGCCCGCCGTGCGCCGGGCCTGATTGACGCCGCCGAGGACGTACTGCTCAAACTGTTTGACGCGGACGCAGAATACTCCGCCGACACGCTGGAGCGTATTTACGACGATCTGGAAAAAGCCAGCAAGATGGTGCTGTCCGGCAACGTGACCGACGATATGGCCAAGGAAGTGCTGGGTGCCATTGCCCGCCAGGAAGACTTGAACGGCCGCATTCGCCGCAACGTCATGGACACCCGACGCGCCGTGAGCTTTTTGATGCGCTCCAAGATGCTCAACGCCGAACAGTTCGAGGAAGCACGCCAGATTCTGCGCGACATCGAATCGCTGGACAGTCACACAGCCTTCCTGTTCGACAAGATCAACTTCTTGATGGACGCCACCGTCGGTTTCATCAATATCAACCAGAACAAGATCATCAAGATCTTCTCGGTGGCCAGCGTCGCCCTGCTGCCGCCTACGCTGATCGCCAGCGTCTACGGCATGAATTTCCAGTTCATGCCTGAGCTGAACTGGGAATATGGCTACCCCTATGTGGTCGCCCTCATGGTGGCCAGTGCGCTAGGCCCCATGCTGTACTTCCGCAAGCGCGGCTGGTTGAAATAAAGCACCCCTGAGCGGCTGCGCCGCCTCCCCCTCTCTCGCTGCGTGGGAGGGAGACGGCACCTTCGCTGCGAGGCGGCTCATGCTCGGCGCCCCTGGTCTAGATCGCGTCAGTTTTTGAAATGCTTAGAGGCGCTTGCACAGGTCTTCAATCACGGCTTGCGCGTAGCGGCTGGCAATACTCTGTACAAACAGCGGAAAGTCCACATGCGCCGCGTCATCGGCCTTGTCGGAGATGCTGCGCATGGCAGCAAAGGGCAGGCCGTAATCTGCGCAGACTTGGGCAATGGCGGCACCCTCCATCTCGACAGCCAGCGGTGCAAGATCCGCCTGCTCCAGACTTTGGCGCAATTGCGCTGCTTCTTCGCTGCCAGAGACGAAGCGGTCACCGCTGACGATCAGGCCCGCATGTACCTGCGGCGCGCCAAGGCCTAGCTCTTCCGCCCACTCCCCACCCTGTTGCTGCACGCAAGCCTGCACCGATTGCAGCAAGGCGTTGGAGAGCGTCGCATCGCAGTCAAACAAGGCACGGCCATAGCCGGGCACTTCCAAGCGCGGGAACAACGGCGATGCATCCATATCGTGCTGCACATACTGGTGTGCCACCACCACATGGCCCACATGCACCGCATCACCCAGCCCGCCCGCAACGCCAGTGAAGACGATGGCTTTCGCGCCAAAGCGCTCAATCAGCGCCACCGCCGTGGTGGCGGCTGCCACCTTGCCAATACCAGACAAAGCGCAGATCACCTCTTTGTCATGCAGCTGGCCAGTCCAGAAGATACGGCCTGCATGCCGAGTTTGCTGCGCGTTCTCTAGCAGATGGACGAGTCCGTCCTGTTCTTCGGCAAGCGCGCTGAGTATGGCTATCGGCATGGGGAAACTCTTCTTGGATTCAGATCAAAGCGCCTATTGTGGCCGCTGCGGTGAGCATCCATGAAGACAAAAAAGGAGCGCATAGCGCTCCTGTGAAATTGCCTTGGAAAGACAAGATGAAATCAATCAGGCATCGCGCAGCTCACGGCGCAAAATTTTGCCTACGGGAGTTTTGGGCAGCTCGGTGCGGAAGACGATGTGACGCGGGCGCTTGTAGCCCGTCAGATTGGCATGACAGTAGTCACGCACGATCTGCTCGGTCAACGCCTGGTCTTTCTTGACGATGACCAGCTTGATGGCCTCGCCCGACTTCTCATCGGGCACACCGACCACCGCACACTCCAGCACGCCGGGACAGTTGGAGACCACGTCTTCCACTTCATTCGGATAGACGTTGAAGCCGCTGACGATGACCATGTCCTTCTTGCGATCCACGATCTTCACAAAACCGCGCTCATCCATGGTGCCGATGTCACCGGTCAGAAAGTAGCCATCAGCTGTCATGGACTTGGCCGTTTCATCGGGGCGTTGCCAGTAACCGGCCATGACCTGCGGGCCCAGCACAGCCACTTCGCCAGGCTGGCCCAGCTCGGTCACATCCTGCCCATCGCTCCCCACCAGCTTGACGTAAGTGCTGGGCAAGGGCACGCCAATCGTGCCCGAGTAAGCGGTTGCCGTAACAGGGTTGCAGGTGACAGAGGGGCTGGTTTCCGACAGGCCATAGCCTTCGCAGATGGGGCAACCGGTCTTTTTGAGCCACAGCTCGGCCACCGCGCTTTGCACAGCCATGCCACCACCCACGGACACCTTGAGATGGCTCCAGTCCACTGTGTCGAAATCGGGGTGATTGGCCAGTCCGTTGAACAAGGTGTTCACGGCCGGAAGGCTGTGAAAGCGGTGCTTGGACAATTCTTTCAGCGTCGCCTTGAGGTCACGCGGATTGGGGATGAGCACGGTTTTTCCGCCCGTGCGCATGGAGAGCATCATGTTCACCGTAAAGGCGAAGATGTGATACAGCGGCAGCGCGCAGATGCTGGTGGGTTGCTCGCCCGCTGGCACCTTTTTCATCGCCGGCTCGTTCCACGCTTCGGACTGCAGCACGTTGGCAATGATGTTCTTGTGCAGCAGCACCGCGCCCTTGCTCACGCCCGTGGTGCCGCCTGTGTATTGCAGCAACGCCATGTCGTCGGCCTTGAACACGGGAGCCGCAAAGTTGCCGCCGCGCCCCTTGGCCAGCGCGTCTTTGAAACGCACCGCACCGGGCAGGCTGAAGGCGGGCACCATCTTTTTGACGGAGCGCACCACGTAGTTGACCAGCGCGCCTTTGAGAAAACCCAGCTCATCGCCCATGGCGCACAGCACGATGTGCTCAATAGCGCTGCCATGCATGCCGTCCTGCAGCGTCTTGGCAAAGTTCTCGATGATGACGATGGCTTTGGCGCCCGAATCCTTGAGCTGGTGCTCCAGCTCACGTGCGGTGTAGAGCGGGTTGACATTGACCACCACATAACCGGCACGCAGCACCGCCGCCACGGCCACTGGGTACTGGGGAATATTGGGCATCATCAGCGCCACGCGGTCGCCGCGCTGCAGACCCAGTCCTTGCAGATAGGCGGCAAAGGCCTTGCTCTGCGCATCGACCTCGGCAAAGCTCAGCTCTTTGCCCATGAAGGAATAGGCGACCTTGCTGGAGTGCTTGGCAAATGCCTCTTCCATCAAAGCCACCAGCGAGGGGTACTGGGACGTATCAATGTCCGAAGGAACACCCTCCGGATATGCATTCAGCCAAGGACGGTCACTCATTCATCTGTCTCCGTGTCTTATCGTCTGATCAGACTATTCTGATAAAAAGCACGGTCGTTCGGTAGTCTCGTAACCCCTTAGAAAATTCCGTAAAAGACATTTCAAAAAACAAAAAGCCCGCAAGAACCAGTCCTGCGGGCTTTGAGTGTTTTTGGCTTCCCGCGCTTATCAATCAAGCGCAGGCAGCTATTAAAACAGTAGTCTTACTTGACCAGCTGAGCCAGATCGCCAGCGGCGTATTTCTTGGCCATTTGATCCAGGGTGTAGCCCTTGATCTTGGAGCCCTGGCCTTCACAACCGAACTCGATGTAGCGCGCCTTGCAAACCAGCTTGGCGGCTTCGCGGGCAGGCTTGAGCCATTCGCGGGCGTCGAACTTGTCGGGGTTCTCGGCCAGGAACTTGCGCACCGCGCCGGTCATCGCCAGACGGATGTCGGTATCGATGTTGATCTTGCGCACGCCATACTTGATGGCTTCCTTGATTTCCGAAACGGGCACGCCGTAGGTTTCCTTCATCTTTCCGCCGAACTCATTGATGATGGCCAGCAGTTCTTGAGGAACGGAAGACGAGCCGTGCATCACCAGGTGAGTATTGGGAATGCGGGCGTGGATTTCCTTGACGCGGGAAATCGCCAGAATGTCGCCTGTAGGGGGACGGCTGAACTTGTAAGCGCCGTGGCTGGTGCCGATGGCAATGGCCAGAGCGTCCAGCTGCGTGGCTTGCACGAACTGAGCAGCTTCTTCGGGGTCGGTCAGCATCTGGCTGTGGTCCAGCTTGCCGACAGCGCCGATACCGTCTTCTTCACCGGCTTCGCCGGTTTCCAGGTTGCCCAGGCAACCCAGTTCGCCTTCCACCGTGGCGCCAATCTGGTGAGCCATGGCCACAACCTGCTTGGTCACTTCGATGTTGTACTCGAAGGAAGAAGGCGTCTTGCCGTCGCTCATCAGCGAGCCGTCCATCATCACCGAGCCGAAGCCCAGGTTCAGCGCGCCCTGGCAGATTTCAGGAGTCGTGCCGTGATCCTGGTGCATGACCAGAGGGATGTGGGGATACATCTCGGCAGCAGCCTGAATCAGGTGCTTGATGAAGGGCTCACCGGCATACTTGCGGGCACCAGCGCTGGCCTGCAGGATCACGGGCGCGCCGACTTCGTCAGCAGCCGACATCACGGCCTGGACTTGTTCCAGGTTGTTCACGTTGAAGGCGGGGATGCCATAGCCGTTTTCAGCAGCATGGTCCAGCATTTCGCGCATCGAGATCAAAGGCATGGTGGGTTCCGTTCAAAATTTTGAGAGGCAACGCCCCGGCGAGGGAATGGCTGTAGTGCCCTGCACAGCAGCTTGCGGCCTGAAGAAAGACCAGGGCCACGCTTGGTAACCACTTGGTAACCCGTCATTTTAACCGGCAGACGGCATTTCCATGCGATAGCAGGTGGTGAAGCCTTGTGGTGCATCCGCCTCCACAAAGCGCCCGCCGTGGGCTTGCATGACGCGGCTGACGATTTCATGGCCCAGGTGCAGGCTGTCCACAGGTGGCACATGGGCAGGCGCAGCATCACGCCGCCCGTCATCGCAGACCTGCACCCATGCCTGGCCAAGTGATGAGTCACACCCAGCCTGCACCTCGATCTGTGTGCCCGGCGGCGTATGGCGCACCGCGTTTTCGACCAAATTGCGCAGGGCAGAATCCAGCAGCAGTGCATTGCCACGCACCATGACGGACTCGGGTGCATCCACCGCCAGCGTGTCTTCGCGCAGCCATGCGCTCTGGGCCTGTGCAGCCGCAACATTGCGCGCCACGGCGGCCCAGTTCACGGTCTGCAAAGGCGCATCCAGCATTCCGCGCCCAGCTCTGGCCAAGGTCAGCAATTGGTCGAGCACATGACCAGCGTGCAAGGCATCTTGCCCAATGCGCTGCAAAGCCGCCTGCATGGCAGCGTTATCGGTCTGCGGGCCAGACTTGAGAGCTTGCGCCTGCAAAACGATGGAGGCCAATGGCGTGCGCAGCTCATGCGCCACCTCATTGGCCAGATTGCGCTCGCGCGCCAGCGCCTCCTGCTGGCGGTCAAGCAGTGTATTGATGGAGTTCACCATGGGCGACAGCTCACGCGGCACATTGGCATCTGATACGCGCTGATCGCGACTTAAATCAAGGGCTTCAACCCGCTGCGTGATCTGGTTCAGCGGCCTCATACCCCGGCGCACAGCCACACCCAGTGCAATCACGATGATGGGCAACAGCCAGAAGCCTGGCTCAATCATCTGCATGGCGATGTCATCAGCCAGGCTGTCGCGCTCGGCCAGAGAAATCATGACCGTGACCTTGGCTTTTTTGTCGTGGCTCCACTGGGTAAAACTGCGCCATGACTGCTGTGAATCAAAAGCGATGGTGGCAAAGCCCTGCTCCATGCCAAAGTCTGGCAATGGCGCCTGGCCGGTGCGTGAGATCAGCACACCATTGGCGCTCCAGAGCACCACACTCAGCGACTCCTGATAGTCGTGGGCATGTAGGCCCGGCGGGGGCTGCACAGCGGTGGCCTCGCCCACGGGCACATCGTCTTGCACATGCCAGTTCAGCGTCAGAGATGCCACACTGGCCAGATGGCCGTCCGTCAGCTCATCGGCTTCCGTCACGCCCGTCTGGTAACCCCAGATGACAAAGCTGCCCCAGACCAGCGCAAGCGCGGCCAGCACCCAGGCCAGCAGCGTCAGCTGCAATGAGCTGCGGCGCTTTTCGGTGGGCGCTGCGGCGCTCATTCCTGCTCCTGCGGCATGAAGTAGCCCACGCCGCGCATGGTGACGATGACCTTCTGGCCCAGTTTTTTGCGCAGGTGGTGCACATAGACCTCGACCGCATTGCTCTCTACCGTATCGCCCCAGCTGTAGAGATGCTCTTCAATCTGCGGACGCGAGAGCACCCGGCCACGCGCCAGCAGCAAGGCCCAGAGCACGGCAAATTCACGCGGTGAGACCTCGATCTTCTGCCCTGCCTGCCTGATGATTCGGGCCGCCGGGTCCACCTCCAGATCGGCATGACGAATGACCGGCGATGCCTGACCGGCAGCACGGCGCATCATGGCGCGCAAGCGGGCTTCCAGCTCGTCCATGTCAAAGGGCTTGACCAGATAGTCATCGGCCCCCAGGTTCAGCCCTGCCACCCGGTCCTGCACCTGATCGCGCGCCGTCAAAATCAGTACTGGCGTAGAGGCATCGGGCAATTGCGGCAGACCGGGCCTGGCCACCTGCGCGCGCAGGCGGCGAACCACCTCGCTGCCATCGCCGTCGGGCAAGCCCAGATCCAGCAGCACGGCATCAAAGCGCTCTGCCGTCAGCGCGCCCCACGCCTGCGCCACGCTGGCGCACACATCCACCGCATAGCCGCGCTGCATCAAATTGCTGCGCAGGCCTTCGGCAATGCCTTCGTTGTCTTCAACCACCAAAATTCGCATGCCTGCATTGTGCGGCGCAAGCGAATATCCGCCAGATTTGCAGGCACACCCATTTGCCGAATGCTCGCTGTCGCCCTGAGTCGCCGCAGATTTGACATCGCCTGAACGACATTTCGCCTTACCATCCACGCACTTGTCATTGCCACCGCCCGCTGCAGCGCCTCTATGTTCTTCTTCGATCCTTTCCTGTTTGCGCTGATCAATGCCGACGCGCAAACCCCCTGGTTCAGCATCGAGTTCGCGCGCGTTCTCTCGGCATGGACTCCCAATATCAGCGCCATTCTCGTGATCATCGCCCTGCTGTTTGGCTCACCAGCAGTGCGCCGCACCATGCTGATGCTGCTGCTGTCCATGGCAACTGCCTGGCTGATCGCAAGACTCATACGCTGGGGCTTCCCTGCGCCGCGCCCGTTTCAACTGAATCTGGGCACGCTGTGGATTCAGCATGGCGGGCGCGCCAGCTTCCCCAGCCAGCATGCCAGCGGTGCGTTTGCGCTGGCCATGGCACTCAGTCTTGGTGTGACGCGCCACCGCAAGGCGCTGGTGGCACTGGGCTGGACGGCGGCCATTGGCGTCGCCTGGAGCCGTGTTCACCTTGGCGTGCACTTTCCTTCGGATGTCATGGCCGGTGCGGTGGTCGGCATCAGTGCGGCCTTACTCGTCTGGAATGCGGCTTTCTGGCTGCGCAGTCGCCGCTATCTGCGTGTGGCGCCGCACTTTAAAAAGCTGCGTCTGCGCCTGAAAGCACAGTAAAAGCCAGCGAAGCGAGACAGGCTCCGGCCTTAAGCGCTTGTTAAGAAGCGGTTTCTATCGTTGCGGGCATGCATTCGCCCTTTCGCAACCCTCCCTCCGAAACCACCGACTCACAGCTGCTGCGCTGGACCCTCATCGCCCTGGCTTGTGTCGTGGCCTGGGACTTCAACGGGATGGACCTGGCCATGGCGCGCTGGTTTGGCAGCAGCCATGGCTTTGCGCTGCAAAACAACTGGTTCATGGTCAACATCGCCCATGAGGGCGCGCGCAAGCTGGCTTGGGTCATTGTGCTCGGGCTAAGCCTGATGATCTGGTGGCCACTGGGTCTGCTGCGCCAAGTGCCCTATTCGCGGCGCATACAGCTGGTGGTTGCGTCTCTGGCCTCACTCATCGTCATGGCCCTCATGAAACGCTTCAGCGCCACCAGTTGCCCCTGGGATCTGAGCGAATTTGGCGGACTGGCCCACTATGTCTCTCACTGGGCCTGGGGGGTGACGGATGGCGGAGGCGGCCACTGCTTCCCGGCCGGTCATGCCTCGGCGGGCTTTGCCTTTGTCAGCGGCTACTTTGCCCTGCGCCACACGGCAGCCCATGCAGCACGCCTGTGGCTGGCAGCCGCTCTGGCAGCGGGCTTTTCGCTGGGACTGGCCCAGCAAATGCGCGGTGCCCACTTCATGAGCCATACGCTGTGGACCGCATGGCTGTGCTGGACGAGCTGCTGGATCTGCGATCTGGCCGTGACACGATACCTCGCACGCCAGACCCGCATCACAGGCGCTGCACCCGAGGCCGCCTACTCTGCCGACTGAAGAATCAGGCGCTATCAAAACAAAAGCTGCCAGCGCTTATAAATAAAGCGCTGGCAGCTTTTTACTGAACAATCGCGCTATCCACGCGAGTGACGCCGAACAAGAGCCGCCTTGCGGCGATGGCGTCGTCCCCATCCCGCGAGCGAGAGAGGGGAAAGGCGCAAAGCGCCTCAGGGGGTGTTATTCGACCCGGCAAATCTTGAGCATGTTCGTACCACCGGGCTGGCCCATGGGCTCGCCGCAGGTGATGGCGTACACGTCGCCAGATTGCACAATGCCGCGCATCAGCAGATGGGTCTTGGCCTGATCCAGAGCCGTATCGCGGTCAGCGCTGGTGTCCATCAGCAGCGGACGCACATTGCGGTACAGCGCCATCTTGCGCTGGGTTGCCAGACGAGGAGTCAGAGCGTAGATAGGGATGTGAATGCGGTGACGGCTCATCCACAAAGCGGTAGAACCAGAATCCGTCATGGCCACGATAGCCTTGGCACCCAGATGGTGAGCGGTGAACAGCGCGCCAATGGCGATCGCCTGGTCGGTACGCTTGAACTGGCTGTTGCTGAAGTCGGCATCCTTGACGCGGTCTTCTGCAGCTTCTGCAGCGGCGCAGATGGCGGCCATTTCCTGCACCGTTTCCAGCGGGTACTTGCCGGCAGCAGTTTCAGCGCTCAGCATCACGGCATCGGTGCCGTCCAGCACGGCGTTGGCCACGTCGCTGACTTCCGCCCGGGTAGGCACGGGGTTGGTGATCATGGACTCCATCATCTGGGTCGCAGTGATCACCACCTTGTCCATGTCACGCGCCATGCGGATCATCTTCTTTTGCAGCGCAGGCACGGCAGCGTGACCCACTTCCACAGCCAGGTCACCACGGGCAACCATGATGCCGTCCGAGACCTTCAGGATTTCTTCCAGACGAGGAATGGCTTCAGCGCGCTCGATCTTGGCGATCAGGCCAGGCTTGTGGCCGTATTGGGCAGCAGCCACGTTGCAGAGCTGGCGGGCCATTTCCATGTCGGTGGCGTTCTTGGGGAAGCTCACGGCCACGTAATCGGCCTGGAAGGACATCGCAGTCTTGATGTCTTCCATGTCCTTGGCGGTCAGCGCGGGTGCTGTCAGGCCGCCACCTTGCTTGTTGATGCCCTTGTTGTTGGACAGCTCGCCGCCCAGTTTGACGATGGCGTGCACGGCATCACCACGCACGGCTTCCACGGTCATCACGATCAGGCCGTCGTTCAGCAGCAGCACGTCGCCGGGCTTCACATCGCGCGGCAGTTCCTTGTAATCCAGGCCCACGCCGTTGATGTCGCCGGGTTCGGTGCGCGATGCATCCAGCACAAAGCGGGCACCTGGCTCCAGCATGACCTTGCCTTCGGCAAACTTGCCGACGCGAATCTTGGGGCCTTGCAAGTCGGCCATGATGGCCACTTCACGGCCGGCACGCTTGGCGGCTTCACGCACCATGGTGGCACGGTCCACGTGGTCCTGGGCCTTGCCGTGGCTGAAGTTCAGGCGAACAACGTTTACGCCCTCGCGCACCATTTGCTCAAGCAGTTGCGGATCGCTGGAAGCGGGGCCCAGTGTGGCGACGATCTTGGTAGCACGACTCACTTGCATGATGAAATGTCTCTCTCGCGATGGAATGTAATCGGGTTTCAATTCTTGCATGAATGCAGTTACATGAATGCATCATCAAAGGTGCTGTAACACATGACCTTTCGAGCACAGCTGCGCAAAAATAGTAGCTACTCGCGCTTGCCCCTGAACTGAATAAGATCAAATATGTGCTGAAACCTAGGTATTTCAATCGCTTGCAGCTACTTTTTTAGAAGCTCAAGAGGGAGTTTCTGGCGAAAGCCGTCCGGCGTTGTGCAGCGCATCAACGACCGCGTCGAAACAGTTTTGCCCGGCGGGTTCAAATGCCGGAGCGGGCTGATGCTCAGAAAGCTGCAAAGCCGCCAATCAAAGGCCGTGATGGCCGCGCTCTAAATCAGCCCGTGAGAGAGCAGATAAGTCACCAAGTGGGTCAGCATCGCTGACTCCAGGCCGTAGCGCCAGAACATGACGCCGGCCAGCAGGCCATAGACAATTTCACAGACCAGCAACTGCGCCACGACGGCGGCAGACATGGTGCCCGTCACCGTCCAGCCCAAGTACACCGGAATGCCAGCCGACAGCAAAGCGGCAATGGCAATAGCCGACCAGCCCAGCAACCAGCCGGGGCGGCGTTTGGGGCTACCAAAGGCCTTCCACAGCAACCACATGACCAGCGACAGCATGCCAAAGCGCAGCAACAGTTCTTCGGTAAAACTGCCATAAAGAATCTTGGGCAGCAGCGGCAGGCCGTAGACCGGGTCTACAAACGACATGCTTTCGGGCCAGACCACCGCCAGCGTCACCAGCCAGGCAGCGCCGATCACCCCCCCAGCCACACCCGGCAGGCTCAGCACACGCATGCCGCGCCAAGGTATGCGACCCTCTACGGCAGCATGGATCAACGGCGTACTCAAACCCACTTGCGGGCCCAGTTTCAGTCCCAGCACTATGGCCAGCACCAGCATGATGCCCAAGCCCAGTGTTGCGACCCAGCCCAGTGTCTGTACAGACGCACCCTCTGCCAGAGTGACCAGCCAGGCGGGCGGTGCCGTGTGGGCCAGCGCCACCGCGCCGGGCATGCCCATGACCCACAACGCCAGTCCCATGCGCGCAACGGGCAAAGGCTGGGTCGCAACAGGGAGCAGGAAGTGATGGGAAGTCAGGGGCATGGTGCTATCAGCCGCACATATTAGCCACGCATCAGCGCTTCAATTTCATCCGCCTTGACGGGCACGCCTCGAGTGATGAGCTCGCATCCGGTTTCGGTGACGATGGCATCGTCCTCGATGCGAATGCCAATGTTGTGGAACTGCTCGGGCACGCCAGCGCCGGGGCGCACGTAAATGCCGGGCTCGATGGTGGTTACCATGCCCGGCTGCAAAATGCGGCTGGGGCGGTTGGCAATGGTTTCGCCCGAGATGGGGTCCTTGCGCTCGCTGACCACATCCAGCTCGGTCGGCTCCACATAGCTGCCACAGTCATGCACATCCATGCCCAGCCAGTGACCGGTACGGTGCATATAGAACTGGAAATAGGCGCGCGACTCAATCACATCCTGCACCGTGCCGTATTTGCGCTTGTCCAGCAACCCCAGGTCGAGCATGCCCTGCGCCAGCACGGCCACGGTGGCATCGTGCGGATCGTTAAAGCGGTTGCCGGCCTTGGTGACGGCCACGGCCGCCTCCTGGCTGGCCAGCACCAGATCGTAGAGCGCACGCTGCGGACCAGTGAATTTGCCATCGGCGGGGAAGGTACGGGTGATGTCGCTGGCATAGCCGTCCAGCTCGCAGCCGGCATCAATCAGCACCAGTTCGCCGGGTCGCACGGGGGCTTTGTCGGCCTGATAGTGGAGCACGCAGGCGTTGGCACCGGCTGCCACGATGGAGCCGTAGGCCACGTATTGCGAGCCATGCTGGCGGAATTCATGCAGCAGTTCGGCATCCAGATGGTATTCACGCACTTCTTCGCCATTGCGAATCATGCGGGCAGAGCGCTGCATGGCGCGCACATGGGCACGCGCGCTGATCTCGCTGGCACGGCGCATGATATCCAGCTCGTGCGCGTCTTTGACCAGTCGCATTTCGTCGAGCAACGCACAGGCATCGCCCTGCTGAGTGGGGCACAGCACACCAAAACGGGAGCGGCCACGCACCTGACCCAGCCAGCCTTCAATCTGTTCAGCCAGTCCCTTGTGGGTGGCGAACGGAAACCAGACGCGCTCGCGGTTTTCCAGCAGACGCGGCAGGCGTGCATTGATTTCATCACTGGAGAAAGCCTGCTCCACTGCCAGCTTGGCCTTGGCCGCTTCGGGGCCAAGACGGTAGCCCGTCCAGACCTCGCGCTCCAGGTCTTTGGGTTGGCAGAACAGCACGCTTTTGCCGTCGCTGGTCAGCACCAGACAGGCATTGGGCTCGCTGAAGCCGGTGAGGTAGTAAAAGTAGCTGTCGTGGCGATACAGATACTCGGTATCGCGGTTGCGGTGCAGCTCGGGGGCCGTGGGGATGATGGCGACACCGCCAGCGCCCAACTGGGCGGCCAAGCGTGCGCGGCGTTGGGCATAAACAGAAGTCATTGGCATATCGTACTGCCGCGCGGGCCGTTGCACATCAGCTTCGCGCTGAGAACGTCAGTAATTGCGCCTCAAAACGGTGCTCTGTGTGCGTCAACGATGCGGTTGAATCATCGGGCACCACCGCCTCGGGCTGGCTGGCATTCCAGCCCGACCACAGCAGGCTTCCGCCCGACAGAATCAGCAGGCCGCAGACCAGCCATTCCACCAGTTTTTTGGGCAGCGCGGGCGGGCGCTTGGCGCTCCACCAGGTCACGCCCGTCACCACGGGGAAGGCCAGCGCCGTCCAGCCCATCACGCCCCAGTTCAGCTGCCCTTCTACAGCCACCATGGCGGCGCGCAGCAGCGAACAGGTGACGAACATGGCAAACAGGCAATGGCGCACAAGCATCCGTTCAAGCGGCTGGCGGTAGAGGTGATAGACCATGGGTGGGCCGGGCGTGGCGAACAGGCCGCCCAGCAAACCCGATGAGATACCCGCAAACCACAGTGCAACAGGGCCAGAAGGCTGGTCCAGCGCTTTTTTTTGCATCAACAGCAAGAGCGCGCACAGCACGATCACCACGCCCAGCAACATGCGCAATCCGTTCAGCGTATTGCCGCTGAGCCAGTGCAGCAGCAACACACCGCCAATCACCCCCAGCACGCTGCTGATGAGCATGGGTTTAAGCAGCGCCCAGTCCGCCTCAAAACGGTAGGCACGCATATAGCTCACGCCATTGATGATGGACAGCAAACAGGCCACATTGGCCGCATCGGCAATATTCATCAGGCCCGTGGCACCGGCCACACCCACAAAGATCAGCCCGAACGCAAAACCCGTGAGGTTCTGGCAGAACGAGGCCAGGCCCACAAGGGCCATGAAAAAAACGATTTGCATGCACTCACCCGATGACGGCCATCCATGCAGCGGTGAAAACCACGCCCATCACGCCCGTCAAAAAGGGGAAAAGCATATTCGATGCATCGCATACCAAGCATCCGTGCAACCCACAAGCAGCTCTTGAATCAATAGCTGAGAGCACTTTGTGAGAAGCGCTGTAAGTGCTTTTATTCATCTATCAGCATGATCTGCTGCTCCGTCCACAGCACCCATTGCCGGCGTGACTCATGCCAGCACAGGAGTGCAAAGCTTTATGTGTCGTCATCCCCAGAGCCCATCCAATCTTCAACATCGCGTCATGGGCACAGGCAACTCCTTGCGCCCATGAAATACAAAAGATGCCGCTTGATGCAAGACTGTTGACGCATGAATCCATTTGAATACAATCGTTTTCAAGCTCCCGAGGATAAGCACCATGCCCGTACTCACCGCTTCAATGGAACCCCTGTCGGCTCGTATTCCCAGTGACATCTACCTGTGGCTGGCGCAGCTTCCGGTGGAAGGCGCCACCACCAATAGTGACAAGCTACGCGTGCTGCTGGGCCAACTCAAGCGCCAGCACGACGGAGCCATGGACTACCCCACCGCCCACGGTTGGGCGCGCGACATTACCGCCCCGCTTCGCGACGCCACAGTCCGCCTTGAGGGCAACACAGGTCGCAACTCCGAAGTCCTGAATCTGCTGCTGGAGCATGTGACCGCCAGCCTGGCCATGATCGTGAGCCACACCCCCGACAACGAGTCCCAAGCCGCCGAGCTGGAAGACATGCTGGTGCGACGCCTGTTTGGCCTGAGTGCCAGCCTGCTGCGCCAAGCGGCCACAGAGAAAGCACAAGCTTATGACCCGGCGGTGATCCGGCGGCATATGGATGCAACCATCGAACTGGCCCAAAGCATTCCCAACCCCAAAGGAGTATGAAATGGCAGATTCCCTGAAGACTCGTGTTGGCCGCGTCATCGCAGGCAGCGCCCATGCCTTGGTAGATCGACTGGAAAATCAAGCGCCGCAAGCGGTCATGGAGCAATCCGTTCGCGAAGTGCAAACCATCATTGGCGAGGTACGACATGAGCTGGGCCTGGTCAGCGCCAACCGTCACCTGACGCAGCAGCAGCACTCCAGCCTCAATGGTCAACATGCCAAGCTCGATGAACAAACCCAGCAGGCACTGGCATCCGGTCGCGAGGACCTAGTCCGCGCGGCCGTCGCCAGGCAGCTTGACATCGAAGCACAAATCCCGGTGCTGGAAGCCGCATTGGCCGAGCTTGCGCGCAAGGAAGAAGAGCTGACTGGCTATGTCACCGCTTTGCTGGCAAAGCAGCGCGAGATGAATGATGCGCTGGAGAATTTTGTGCGCAGCCGTGCCGCCAGTGCAGCGCCCACCGCAACGTCATCTGCCAATGCCCAACAACGGTTGGAATCGGCCACCGATTCATTTGACAGGCTCTATCAGCGCCATACCGGCCTGACGCCTACTGGCGTCGGCGCAACCCTGGATCAGGCTTCCAAGTTGAAAGACTTGGAAGAACTGGTGCGCCAAAATAAAATCAACGAGCGGATGGCGCAACTGCGCAACAGCCAATCGTGAGCCTGTTCACCATCCCCGAAACCCTGCCTTTTAGCGTGGCCTTCGCCCTCATCGTGGGCATTGCTCTGATCGAAGGTGTGGGCATTCTGGCTGCCATGAGTCCCAGCCACCTGATCGATAACCTGCTGCCTGACGTTCACGGCGATTCGGGTCTGGACCGCATGCTGGGCTGGCTGCACCTGGGGCGCGTGCCATCGTTGGTGCTGTTGATACTGTTCCTGGCTGGCTATGCGTTGTTCGGCTTCGGTTTGCAAATGGTGGCACATGGTCTGATCGGCCACTATCTGCCCGCCTGGCTGGCGGGACTGCTGGCAGTGCCATCAGGACTGGCCACGGTGCGTGGCCTTGGCGCACTGGTCGCACACATCATTCCTCAGGACGAGACCAGCATCGTCAGCGAACGGTCATTGCTGGGCCGATCGGGCGTGGTCTCCGCGGGCGCAGCACGGCGCGGCCTAGCCGCCCAAGCCCGAGTGCGTGATGCCCATGGCCGAACTCACTATCTGATGGTGGAGCCGGACATCGACTGCGACATCTTCGAGGAAGGCGCACAAATCCTCGTGGTACGCAAGATCGGCGCCATATACCGCTGCATCGCCAACCCGCATCCTTCGCTGCTGTGAGCAGGCAAGCACCTTTTCCAAAAGCATTCACAACATTACCTGGGGGAGTTCGCAAAATATGAACAGCATGAGCAATTTGGCAGACCTGAGCCTGATAACCATCGTCGCCCTGGCGGCGCTGCTGGCCATCGGCATCATCTTCGCGCGCTTATACAAGCGCTCCACCAAGGAAATCGCGTTCGTGCGAACCGGCCTAGGGGGGCAGAAAGTCATCATGGATGGCGGTGCCATCGTGCTGCCGATATTCCACGAGCGTGTGCTGGTCAATATGAACACCCTCAAGCTTGAAGTCCAGCGTCGCGAGCGCGAGAGCCTGATCACCAAGGACCGCATGCGCGTGGACGTCACCGCTGCATTCTTTGTGCGCGTCAAGCAAACAGAGGAAGCCGTTAGCATCGCAGCGCAGACGCTGGGCACCCGCACCATGAGTCCAGACGAGCTCAAGGCACTGGTGGAAGACAAGTTCGTCGACTCGCTGCGCGCCACTGCCGCGACCATGACCATCCAGGAGTTGCAAGACATGCGCCGCGACTTTGTGCAAGCTGTACAGAATGCAGTCGCCGAAGACTTGGAAAAGAACGGACTGGAGCTGGAGTCCGTCTCGCTGACTAGCCTGGACCAGACAGACAAAAAATTCTTCAATCCCGACAACGCCTTTGACGCCGAAGGCCTGACACGCCTGACCGAGCAAACGGAAGCCCGCCGCAAGCAGCGCAACGATGTAGAGCAAGACACCGAAGTGCAGGTACGCACCAAGAACCTGGATGCCACACGCCAAAAACTCACGATCGAGAAAGATCAGGAATTTGCCACACTGTCGCAACAGCGCGAAATTGAAAACACGCGCGCTGAGCAATCGGCTTTGATTGCCACGCAACTGGCCGAGCGCAGCCGTGAAGCCGAAGCCGCCAAGATCGAGGCGGAGCGTTTAGTGAGCCAGCAGCGCATCGAGGCTGAACGGCAAGTGAGCCAGCAACGCATTGAGGCAGACCGCGAGATTCGAGCCTCCGAGATTGAGAAAAATCTGGTGATTCAAACCCGAGAAATCGAGTTGGAACGGCATACAGAGACCAAACGTGCAGAGCAGCGCAAACAGGTCGAAATTGCCCGCCAAGACACACAAATCGCGATCTCCACCAAGTCACGCGAGCAGTCTGACGCCGACGCCGTCGCCAATATGGCACGCGCCGAAGCCGTGAAGGCCGAAGAAGCGGTGAACACCGCCCGTCAGGTCGCAGTGGCCGAGCGGGAAAAGAATATTCAGCTGATCGAGGCCTCCAAGGAAGCAGAGCAGAACGCCATCTCCGTCAAAGTGTCGGCGGCTGCAGAGAAAGAAGCCGCAATGGATCGCGCCGAAGCGCTGACCATTGAAGCCCGTGCCCGCCAGGCCGCAGCGCTGGCCGAAGCCGAAGGCAAGCGCGCTATCAATGAGGCACTCAACACCTTGTCAACGGCCCAGATCGATCTACAGGTGCGCACGCAGCTCTTGCAGCAATTGCCTCTGATCCTGTCCGAGGCCGTACGTCCCATGGAAAAGATCGACTCCATCCGTATCGTGCAAGTCGCGGGCATGCCCGGCAGCGCAAGTACGACGGGCCAGGGCAATGCAGCTCAAGGAACATTTCCGGAACAGGTCATGAACTCGGCCCTGCAATACCAAATCGCCAAACCTATCGTCGATGCGGTGATGAAGGATGCAGGCCTCTCCAATGAAGGCATTACCGGCATGGCTCAGAGCCTGGCTGGCATGCTCTCCACGCAAGAATCGACAACTCCCTCATCCGCCTTGCTCCAAGGGTAAATCTGCAAGCCCGCTGGCTCAGCGCTTCATTGGTTGAGCTGCGCCAGTCTCTCGGGCGTACCCACATCGACCCATCGGCCAGTGTAGAGCGATGCGCCCACACGACCATCGGCCATGGCACGGCGCAGCAGCGGGGCCAGCGGCGCGCGCAGGCCTTCAGGGTTTCCGGGCTGTACCTCAAACCACGGCTGCGCAAACAGCTCTGCTTTCAGTAGCGCGATGGTGCTGTAGGTGTAGCGCGGGCGCTCATCATCGGCCGGCAGATCCAGCGCCTTGCCGTTCTCGCTGAGACCAAAGTCGCCATGTGGATTGTGCGCAGGGTTGGGCGCCAGCCAGAGATGGGCCAGTTCATGGCTCTGCGCAAAAGCCTGAGCGGCCTCGGCAGGGAAGGTGAAATCCGGCGCATAGACATCGCCCGCAGCCAGCCAGAAAAGATCTCCCAGCTGCGGCAACGCGCGGCTGATGCCGCCTGCGGTTTCATAGGCTTTTTCAGGCTCAACGGAGTAGACAAGCGCTAGCTGCTGGCGCGCCTCCCCATTGCCTTGCAGCACAAATTGACGGCCAAAGTGGGCAGGAATCTGATCACCCAGCCAGCCGGTGTTGATGACGGCACGCAACACGCCTGCAGCCACCAGCGACTGCATGTGGTGCTGCAGCAGCGGCACGCCCTGCACTTGAAGCAAGGGCTTTGGCGTGACATCGGTCAGCGGCCGCATGCGCTCGCCACGGCCTGCGGCCAAGAGCATTACAGGGGGTTGAACAAAGGGAGAAGCGGTGTTTTTTGCAGTCATGCGCGCTCAGTTTTCAGACGGACTTTTCAACAAGGCTACTGCCCGTTTTCTGAATAGCACTGTAGAGCATTGACCCGTACGCCGCCTGCGAAAACTCACCCTCCATTAAAATGATGGGCTTAGCAGAATTACACCCTCCTTTTGGAGCGCCCTGATGGCCAACACTCAACAAATGGCGAATGCGATCCGCGCACTCGCAATGGATGCCGTTCAACAAGCCAACTCCGGCCACCCCGGCGCCCCCATGGGCATGGCCGATATGGCCGTTGCCTTGTGGAGCCGCCACTTGCAGCACAACCCCGTGAACCCTCACTGGGCTAACCGCGACCGCTTCATCCTGTCCAACGGTCACGGCTCCATGCTGATCTACGGTCTGCTGCACCTGAGCGGCTACGACCTGTCGATCGACGAGCTGAAGAATTTCCGCAAGCTGCACAGCAAGACCGCTGGTCACCCCGAAGTGGGCGTGACTCCCGGCGTGGAAACCACCACCGGCCCTCTAGGTCAGGGCATCACCAATGCTGTGGGCTTTGCGCTGGCTGAAAAGCTGCTGGCTGCCGAGTTCAACCAGCCCAAGCACGAGATCGTGGATCACCACACTTTCGTGTTCATGGGCGACGGCTGCCTGATGGAAGGCATCTCGCACGAAGCCGCTGCTCTGGCAGGCGCATGGAAGCTGAACAAGCTGATCGCCCTGTGGGACGATAACGGCATCTCCATCGACGGCAAGGTCACCCCTTGGTTCGGCGACAACACCCCCGCCCGTTTTGAAGCCTACGGCTGGAACGTGATCCGCGATGTGGACGGCCACAATGTGGACGCCGTGGACGCCGCCATTGCCGCTGCCAAGAAGAGCGCCGACAAGCCTACGCTGATCTGCTGCAAGACCCACATTGGCAAGGGCTCGCCCAACCGTCAGGACACCGCCAAGGCTCACGGCGAGCCTCTGGGTGCTGAAGAGATCGCTCTGACCCGCGCTGCGCTGGGCTGGACCGCTGCGCCTTTCGAAATCCCTGCCGAGGTCTATGCAGACTGGAACGCCAAGGACCAGGGCGCCAAGATCGAAGCCGCCTGGGACAAGAAGTTCGCTGCCTACACGGCCGCCTTCCCCGAGCAAGCTGCCAACTTCACACGTCGCATGGCGGGCAATCTGCCCGAGAACTTCGGTGAAATCGCCGCCAAGATCGCTTCCGACGCCCACGACGCCGGTGCCACCGTGGCCAGCCGCAAGGCCAGCCAGCTAGCGCTGGAAGGCCTGACAGCCGCTCTGCCCGAGCTGCTGGGTGGCTCTGCCGACCTGACAGGCTCCAACCTCACCAACACCAAGTCCACTCCCGCGTTCCGCGTGGATGACAAGGGTGCCGTGGTCAAAACCGAAGAAGGCCAGATTGGCCGCCACATCAACTACGGTGTGCGCGAGTTCGGCATGGCCGCCATCATGAACGGTGTGGCGCTGCACGGCGGCTACATCCCCTACGGCGGCACCTTCCTGACCTTTGCCGATTACAGCCGCAACGCCATCCGCATGGCTGCGCTGATGAAGCAACGCGTCATCCACGTATTCACCCACGACTCCATCGGTCTGGGCGAAGACGGCCCCACTCACCAGTCCATCGAGCACGCAGCATCCCTGCGTCTGATCCCCGGTCTGGACGTGTGGCGCCCCGCTGACACCACAGAAACTGCCGTGGCCTGGACCGTGGCCCTGAGCCAGAAGAACAAGCCCACAGCCATGCTGCTGAGCCGCCAGAACCTGGCTTACTCGCCCAAGAGCGAAGACGCGCTGGACAACATCGCCTGCGGCGCTTATGTGCTGAGCGAGCCCAAGGACATCGGCTTCAAGAAGAAGGCCCAGGCCGTCATCATCGCCACCGGCTCCGAAGTGCAACTGGCTCTGGCTGCCCAAAAGCTGCTGGCCGAGCGCAAGATCGCCGTGCGCGTGGTCTCCATGCCCAGCACCACGACCTTCGACAAGCAGGATGTGAAGTACAAGAAAGCCGTGCTGCCCGCTGGCCTGCCTCGCATCGCCGTGGAAATGGGTGTGACCGACTTCTGGTGGAAATACGGATGCGCCGCTGTGGTCGGTATCGACACCTACGGTGAGTCCGCTCCCGCACCCGTGCTGTTTGAGCACTTCGGCTTCACGCCTAAAAACGTGGCCGATACCGTGCAGGTCGCTCTGCAAAACGCTGCCAAGTAAGCGCAAAAGGGGCCTCGTGCCCCTTTTTTCCGGCTGAAGTGGATGCTTTTGTACTCATCAGCCATCCGGACGAGGCACCCATCCCGCCAGTCCGGGCACAATCTGCCCCAGTTTTTGTTTTTTCACTATCCAACCATCTAGAGGCAACTATGACGATCAAGGTAGGCATCAACGGTTTTGGCCGCATCGGCCGTAACGTGCTGCGCTCCGCAGTGCAAAACTTCTCCGACATCGAAATCGTCGGCATCAACGACCTGCTGGAGCCCGACTACCTGGCTTACATGCTCAAGTACGACAGCGTGCATGGTCGTTTTGACGGCGAAGTTTCGGTTGAAGGCAACAACCTGATCGTCAACGGCAAGAAGATCCGCCTGACCCAAGAGCGCGATCCTTCGAACCTGAAGTGGAACGAAGTCGGTGCCGACGTGGTGATCGAATCCACCGGCCTGTTCCTGACCAAGGAAACCGGCCAGAAGCACATCGATGCTGGCGCCAAGAAGGTGATCCTGTCCGCTCCTTCCAAGGACGACACCCCCATGTTTGTGTTCGGCGTGAACCACGCGACCTACAAGGGCGAAGCCATCATCTCCAACGCTTCGTGCACCACCAACTGCCTGGCTCCCGTGGCCAAGGTGCTGAACGACAAGTGGGGCATCAAGCGCGGCCTGATGACCACCGTGCACGCTGCCACCGCCACGCAAAAGACCGTGGACGGCCCTTCGAACAAAGACTGGCGCGGCGGCCGCGGCATTCTGGAAAACATTATTCCTTCCAGCACTGGCGCCGCCAAGGCTGTGGGCGTGGTGATTCCTGAGCTGAACAAGAAGCTGACCGGCATGTCTTTCCGCGTGCCTACGTCTGACGTGTCCGTGGTCGACCTGACCGTGGAACTGAACAGCGAAGCCACCTACGAAGAAATCTGCGCCGAAATGAAGGCCCAGTCCCAAGGCGCTCTGAAGGGCGTGCTGGGCTACACCGAAGACAAGGTGGTTGCCACCGACTTCCGCGGTGAAACCTGCACTTCCGTGTTCGACGCTGAAGCTGGTATCGCCCTGGACAAGACCTTTGTGAAGGTCGTGTCCTGGTACGACAACGAGTGGGGTTACTCCAACAAGTGCCTGGAAATGGTGCGCGTGGTGGCCAAGTAATCTCCACTGATTACAAGCAAAACATGCCTCTAGCGCTTATCTGATAAGCGCTAGCAGCTATCAAAAAAGCCAGTATGGGACGCCATGCTGGCTTTTTTGTTGCCCGGGCGCAAAGTCGTCGTGCAAGCAGGCTGGGCAGCGGCTCGGATACATTTGTAACGCGCAGCGGGCAACGGACTTCCAGCCTCATGGATGCGCAGCCATTTCCTTTCGACAAGGCCGCCATGTTTATCGCGATCCCTCTTGAGAACAAGCCCTCCTGGCGATCCCCGCCCTGGATGACAGTGCTGCTCATCGCCGTCAACTGTCTGATTTTCTGGGGGTGGCAGGTCCCCGAAGAAACAGCGGTAGAACGGGCCGGGGCCCGATACGCCCAGACCATGCTGCCCACAATCGAGCTGCCCTTGTTTCTGACCCATCTCAAACAACAGGCCGCTCAAGGCAACACCCGCTATGAGCGCAACATCGTCCAGGCGGCCGAGGGCCTTTACAAACGCAAGGCCTACGCCCAGCTGTATGCGCTGATGTGGCAGGAAAAAAAATTCCGCCAGCAGTTACTGGATGGGCTGCTCATCACGCCCAGCCATCCACGTTATGCCCAGTGGACGGAAGCGCGGGACGCCTTTGCCCCGCAAGAGCCCCGCAGCCGTTTTACCGAGCGCTGGTCCATCAGCTATGAGCCCGATGCAGGCTGGCAACCCCTGCAGGCCTTCACCTCCATTTTTTTGCATGGCAGCACCGGCCATCTGCTGGGCAATATGGCGTTTCTGTTTCTGTTCGGCTTCACGCTGGAGCTGGCGCTGGGGGCCTTCACCTATCTGGCTTTTTATGTGGTCGGCGGCATCGGGGCATCGCTGTTCGCGCTGATGTTCTATGCCGGCATGGGTGGTTACGGCCTGGGGGCATCGGGGGCGATTTCGGCCCTCATGGCCATGTACGCCGTGATGTACCGCATGCGGCGCATACGCTTTTTCTACATGCTGCTGTTCTACTTCAACTACGCCACCTGGCCCGCGCTGATCATGTTGCCAGTCTGGATGAGCGTGGAGCTGCTGCAGCATCTGCTGGGCGGCAAGCAGGTCGCCTATATGGCCCACTTTGGCGGCTTGCTGACAGGTGCCCTGCTGATGTGGATCTATATGCGTTTGCAGGTCGTAGAGGCTCCGGTCAACGAACAAGAGCGTGCCAACGCCATCACCCAACCGCTGACCGAGGCCGTGGCGCGCGCCCAGCGCTACACCGACGCCCTGGAATTTGGACGTGCGGCACCCGCCTGGCGCGAAGCAGCACGCCTGGCGCCGTCGGACCTCGGCATCTTGCGTGCATGGTTTGAAAGCTCGCGGCATCAGCCGGGCAGCGAGGATTTTCATGCCGCGGCGCGGCGGATCTTCAAGCTGCCGGCGGCGACCGATACCGAACGCCAGCTCCAGTTGTCCAGCTATCGCACCTACCAGCAACGCGCGCAACCCAGCATGCGCATGAGTGCGGACACCATGCATGGTCTGGCACGCAGCTTTGTGCGCTTAGGAGCCCTGCCCGAAGCGGAAAACCTTTGTCGGTCGTTGCTCAGAGTTGCGGAGCATCCGCAATGGCCAGCCACCTTGTTGCTGCTGGTCAACGGCATGGCCCAGACCGGACGTGTGCAGGAGGCCAAGGCCTGGCTCCCCACACTCCAGCAACTGGCCCCCCAGGAAGCGGTCACACGCTGGCTGGCGCAGCAGGGATAGCTTGCAACGGATCCAAGATCAGGGCGTGGTACCGAGCTCTTCCAACTCATCGCGCAGCACCCACTCTGCCTCCTTGGTGCTGGCATGCCCGGGGAAGCGCTGCTTCATTTGCATATACACGTGGACTCCCTGCATGGGCTGCTCCAGCCCCTGCTTGTAGGCCCGCACCACCAGCTCCAGCATGGACGGAATCAGACTGCTGCCAGCAAAGCGCTTTTCAAACTCCTTCGCCAGGATCAGCACATATCTGGGCTTGCCCGCCTTCCACGCCTGCTGGGCTAGCTCGTAACTGAACTGGGCCGAATCGAGTTTGAAATCTGGCTTGCGCTTGACGCAACTCACCCAGGCATCCAGCGCTTCGCCCGCACGCTGCTGGGCCAGTAGCTTGGGGATAAACCGCTGGGCATGATCGGCCAGCGTATCCACGCTCTCTGTCAGCTTGAGCACCCGGAAGTAACGGCGATGATCGGGCAGGCTCTCGTCATCCTCGCGCAGCCATTCGCGGGCCTGATTCACGGCCTCGTCCATCTTGTTGTCCTGCACCAGCCGGGCAACCACGGCATCGCGGCGCTTGGCTTCTAGGGCTGCCGGATCGATCTGCACGCTGGCAGGGCCTTCCGGGGCCTGCACGGGCTCGATATCGAGCGCGGCATGATGCTGGTACATCACATACCCGATCATGGAAGCCATGACCCAGGTGAAATAAATCATCACAAAGCTCATCAGCGGCAGCACCAGTGCGGGTGCCGCAACCTTGAGCAGCATGGTCATGACCATGGGCGATCCCTGCTGCAACAAAAACAGAAAGAAGCACAGCAGCAGATAAGACTTACCGATACCGAAAATCGTTGCTAGCAGCTCGAACGGATTGATGGCCGAGCTCAGGCTATTGGTGTTTATCAGCACCATCCAGGTGGCAGGTATCAGAAATGCCACTACCAGATTGGCAACCACACCCAGGGTCAGACTGCGGGTTGCGAGAAAACCCACAAATATCCCGAAAACAACAAGCACCGCGAAGAACTTCCAGGGCAGCCATTTCCAATCCTCATCAACCTGACTGGCTCGAAAATCGGAGCTATGAGTAATCCCGCGAGATGCAAGAGCTGAAACCTTGAATGCATAGCGGCTGACCGCCAGCATCAGGCCCAGACCCACAACAAATATCCCGATCGGTCCAAAAATCAGCCCATAGCTGCATGCAGACAGCACCAAGGCATAGAGCAAGGGCTCGGTCTGCAAAGGAAAAAGGAAAAAATTATTGAGTTTTTGCCAGAACGGAGGGATTTTCCACTCGGAAGAATCTCCTGAATGGCGGACGTCGCGTATTGAATTCAATGCCTTTTCTCCCACTCTCTGTGATGAATCGACTGCACCTTGTTTTGCAGCGACTGAATCCGCTCTGGTATTGCCCGATCTTTCTTGGAGGTCGAGTCATTTTTGGATTTTGAGCTAGAAAATAGCGTCCCACTAAAAACACCGATAAACCGCCGAAATATTGATTTTTCGCTTGCCAGAAATCCGGCAAATGCTTTTATCAATGGTCGGAATAGTTAAGGATATTTCAGGCCTGCGCTTTCACACCATCGGCCCAATAGCGTGCAGTCATTGCCATACACATCCCAAGCACTAACACACAGATCCACCGCTGCCGGCGGGGCATTTGCCTAAGCGCAAAAGTCGCCATCCGTTGGGTGCAGACATGACTGCGCAAATTCTTTGCAGCGCTTAAAGTGAGCCACGTTTGAGGAGACCCATCCATGATTCACAGTGCACAAGCGCAAAGCAGCAATATCCCATATCGCATCACCCTGACCGATGGCCGGGGCCACACCTGGTATGCCGATGAGCCTGTCGCCGATGGAGGTGCAGATACTGCGCCCAACCCGATGCAGCTGGTGCTTTCAGCGCTGGGGGCCTGCACAGCCATCACTCTTCAGATGTACGCGGGCCGCAAGCAGTGGCCGCTGAAGCAGATCAACGTCAACCTGCAGCTCAACCCCGAAGGCAAGCCCGCTGACGGCAATCAGATCACACGCAACATCACCCTGCATGGCGAACTGGATGACGCACAGCGCCAGCGTCTGCTGCAGATTGCCAATGCCTGCCCTGTGCACAAGCTCCTGGAAGGCAATGTGAGCATCCCTAGTACTCTGGCAGAAGCCACTCAGGCATGAAAAAAGCCCTGCAATCGCTTGCAGGGCTTTTTACTTTCGGACGTACTGACGCGTGTAACCTGATTACACCGTCACTTCCAGTGCGCCCACTTCCACATAGTGCTCAAACTCACGTTTGGCCAGAGAAGCGGTTTCAGGCTGCTGGTCCTCAGGGTCCACCCAGGACAGTACATAGCTGGCAATGGCCGTATCGACCTTCATCTCGATACCTTGGGGAATCAGCTCACATGGACCGTCTCCCACACGGTGCTCGACCTTGCCTGTCACGCGAGCCGCAAAGTGCTCCGGGTACTGCTGCACTTCAATCGCGGAGATCTGGTTACCTGGGGTGTGTTGTTCGCTCATGGTCTATTCCTCCTGCCGTTGTTAGGTCGCTGCGCACAGATGACGCACATGAAAGCCACTGCTGGCGGCCTACGCCTTCAAAGTAGCCGACTCCAAGCTGAGTCGCTGTCAGCCGATGGGCTGAGTAGTCACGATGATGTAACTGCGTGCAAGGCGTCAGCGCATTTTGCCGTCTGATTGCGTGAAAGCCTTGTTTGAATGACACTCGATACCCATTGCCGTCAGGATTTGTCATGAGTGAATCAAAGAATTTACAACGTTTCCCCACCCGGATTGCCGATGTTGGCGGCATCCCCATCCACCGAGCCATTCCCCAGGCCGCTCTGCGCAAAGTGGGTGCATGGTGCTTTCTCGATCATGCCGGCCCTGCAGAGCCGCCTCCACCGGGAATGCAGGTAGGCCCCCATCCTCATATTGGCTTGCAGACTTTTACCTGGATGATTGAAGGTGAAGTACTGCACCGCGACAGCCTGGGCTCCGAACAAATTATTCGTCCCGGCCAGGTCAATCTGATGACGGCCGGTCATGGCATTGCCCACTCCGAGGAAGCCCAGACGCTGGGCGTGCATGCGGCCCAGCTGTGGATTGCCCTTCCCGACAGCCACCGCAACATCCCTCCTCGCTTTCAGCACTACCCCGATCTGCCCAAGACTCAGATTGGTGACTTTGCGGTGACCGTGCTTGCCGGTGAAGCGCTGGGCCTGGCGGCCCCTGCAGAAGTCCACTCGCCCTTGATGGGCGTGGACCTGCTGGCCTCTGACGCTGCCAGCCCCGCACGCGCCAGCCTGCCGCTGCGCGAAGACTTTGAGCATGCAGTGATGAGCATGTCCGGCGAAGTGCGCGTGGAAGGCGAAATTCTGCCATCTGAAAACCTGATCTATCTACCCGCAGGTACCAAGTCGGTGAACCTGGAATGCTCACCCGGCAGCCGCTTGATCATCATTGGCGGCGAGCCCATGGATGAGGCCATCTTGTTGTGGTGGAACTTTGTGGCTCGCAGCACTGAAGAAATGAAAGAAGCCCAGGCCCAATGGGAAGCAGAAGCCGCCAGCGCGGATGACATCATCAACGGCCAGCCACGCCGTTTTGGCAAGCCCGTGGCCTCTGGCCTGAAGTCTCTGCACTCACCTTCCCTGGAAGGTGTGAGCCTGCGCGCATCGAAATAAGTCCCGCCAGCGTCGCTTCAATTCGCACCAAATTGGTGCGAATTGAAAATTCGAAACTAACAATTAAGCGCATTTTTAATGCTCTTAATTGCTTTTGGATTCTTTTAGAAGAAGTCAAGGCATCACAGACTTTGCCACACAAACGTTATGCGCTAAAGGTTTGTACTCATGCATATCTTGCTTTCATAATCCAGCCAACGCCCTGGCCTCGAAATGCAACCTCCGCTTTTTCGTCCAGGGCGTTACCACGTCCGGCTTTTGCTGCGCGTGTAAACAATCAAATCTGGAAGCAAGAAAGCACATCCATGCGTCAAGAACACGACTTCATCGGCATCAAAACCATTCCTCCCGACGCATTCTGGGGCGTTCATTCCGCACGCGCAGTGGAGAACTTCCCCATCACCGGTCACACCGTGGCACTCATGCCCGAACTGATCCGCGCTTTCGCCTTTGTCAAAAAGGCCGCCGCCCAAGCCAATCTGCAAATGGGCGCGATTAATGAGACCCAGACCCATGCCATTGCCAAGGCCTGCGACGATCTGATCGCCGGTCAGCTGCACGACCAGTTTGTGGTCGACGTCATTCAAGGCGGCGCTGGCACGTCCACGAATATGAACGCCAATGAGGTGATCGCCAATCGTGCCCTTGAGCACCTGGGATTGCCAAAGGGCAGCTACGACGTGATTCATCCGAACGATCACGTCAACGCCTCGCAAAGCACCAACGACGCCTACCCCACCGCCGTCAAGCTCGCCACCTATGCTGGCATTCAGAAGCTGTTGACCGCCCTGGCCGAGTTGCGCGGTGCTTTTGAAGCCAAGGCTGGCGAATTTGCCAGCATCCTGAAAATCGGTCGCACACAACTACAAGACGCCGTGCCGATGACTCTGGGTCAGGAGTTCGCAGCATTTGCCGCCATGATCGCTGACGATGAGAAGCGTCTGAGTGAATCCGCCTACCTGATGTGCGAAGTGAACATGGGCGGAACCGCCATTGGCACCGGCATCAATGCGCCTGTGGGCTATGCTGATTCCGTGACCAAGGCTCTGGCAGAAATCTCGGGCGTGCCTGTCGTCAAGGCCAGCAACCTGATTGCCGCCACTGGCGATACGGGTGCATTTGCCGACATCTCTGGCATCTTGAAGCGCGTTGCAGTCAAGTTGTCCAAGATCAGCAATGACTTGCGCCTGCTGTCTTCCGGTCCGCAAGCTGGCGTGGGCGATATCAAGCTGCCCGCGCGTCAAGCGGGCTCGTCCATCATGCCCGGCAAGGTCAACCCCGTGATCCCCGAGGTGATGAACCAGGTCTGCTTTGAAGTGATCGGCAACGACGCTGCCATCACCATGGCAGTGGAAGCTGGTCAGTTGCAGCTCAATGCCTTTGAGCCTCTGATGGGCTGGGCACTGCACAAGAGCCTGAGCCACCTGTGCAATGCCTGCAAGACACTGCAAGTGAACTGCGTGGAAGGCATTGTGGCCAACGAAGTGCTGCTGGATGCCCGCATCGCCGAATCGGTGACGCTGGTGACGGCGCTGAACCCGCTGATCGGCTACGAAAAAGCCGCCAAGATTGCCAAGACCGCCATCGCCAACGGCAAACAGATTGCTGAAGTGGCGGAAGAGCTGGGCATCATGAGCCAGGCCGACATGAAGAAACTGCTGGTCGCCGATAAGCTGACGCAGGCCGGCGCACTGGCCGCGGCCTGATCGCCGATTCCAGCGCAACGAAAAGGGCATGTTCTGGATGAACATGCCCTTTGTTATTTAATATGGTTTTAGTAGCTGTCAGCGCCTGTATTTAAAGGGCTAGAGGCCAGAAAACCTTCACAATTTATGCCACAGATGCGCTCTCGTCGCTGAGGTCATCTACGCCACGTACGCTATCGCGCAGGTTTTTGTCCTTGACCTTGTCCAGATCGGTTTCCACCGCTCGCTTGAGCTTTTCAATGGCGGAATTGAAAGCGTCCTTGACCTTTTCTGCCTCTGCATTCACGGCGATGGGCGGCCTGCCTGTCGCTCGGGTTTCGAGCACACAACGCTTGCCAGGACCGCCAGTGCTTTTGAGGGCATCTACGCCTGTGAGAAAGACCTCCACACGCACCACATACTCTTTCAGGCGGGCCAGCTTGGTATTGATCTCCTCCTGAGCCCATTGAGCCAGAGACTCTCCACCCTGGATGGAATCGTCGGCATGAACCTGTACTTGCATGCAAATCCTCCTAGTCACCAAATGCCGCAACCACTGCGGCGAAATTTGTCGGGGCGCCATAAAGGCAGGCGAAACCATCGTAACGCCAGAACCTTGTTCTGCACATCAGGGCTTGTTACGCCAGCGATGCTCAGGGGCTTTATCCATTGTGGATGCGGGCTGGAGGCGATTTGAAAGAGATAGCAACAAGGGCAGTGTCTATGAGCGCTGGCCTTGCGCCAAAGCAAGAATTGCTGACCGGCAATTTGCAAAAAGTAAAGGTTTTTACGAGCGCAGTCGTCAGTTACTGCCAGCCTTTGGCTGGGGCTCTGTCACAAAGCCGATACGCGTCAGTCCTGCCGCATGCGCCCAGCCCATGACCTGCACCACGCGGCCATAAGGCACGCTGGTGTCGGCGCGCAATTGCACCTCGGCCTGCGGGTTGCGCTGCCCCAGTTGCTGCAACTGCTCCTGCACCGCAGCATCGTCAGCCACCGCGCCTTGAATCCAGATTTCGCCCTGCGGGCTGACTTCCACCACCAGCGCATCGCCCTGCGCCACGGGTGCCTGCTGCGTGGCGGCCTGCGCCTTGGGCAGTTGCACGCGCAAGCTGGCGGCCAGCATGGGGGCGGCCAGAATAAAGATCACCACCAGCACCAGCATCACATCGACCAGCGGGGTAACGTTGATGGTGTTAATGGGCGTATCCGCGCCCTGGCGTGTACTCATGCGACCAAATGTCATGGCGCTACCCTTTGCAAAGAGCTTTACGAAGCATCCGCCCCAAACTGGGCATGCAGATCATGGGCAAAACCTTCAAGAACTCCTTCCAGCTGACTGGCTGATCGGCCCAGCAAGTTGTAAGCCAGCACGGCAGGCAGTGCCACGGCCAAGCCTGCGGCTGTCATGACCAGAGCCTCACCCACCGGGCCTGCGAGCTGGGCAATATCCACCTGGCCGCTACCCGCCAGAGTCCCCAGCGCATGGTGAATACCCCAGACGGTGCCCAGCAACCCCACGAAAGGCGCAGTGGCACCAATCGTAGCCAGCAAAGTCTGCCCCCATTGCAGCTGGCTGGCAGCCGCGCCCAGTGCAGTGCGCAGGCTGCGCATCAATCGCTGGCCTTGCGCCGCGCACTGGGCCAGCGATCCATCAGCCGCTGCGCTGTCGGCCTGCGCCACAGCATCGGCCATGGGCTGTACCAGACCTTGTCTGTCCAGCTGTTTGACCTTGGCCTGCGCCTGCGCCAGATCGGGCATCTGCCAGAACGCATCCACTGCCTGAGGCACATTGCGGCGCGCAGTGGCCATGAACCAGAGTTTGTAGAGGATGACCACCCAGCTGAGCACGGACATCAGCAGCATCACCGCTGCCGTGCTCCAAGTGACGGTATCGCCTTCTGTCAGCCATTGCCACATTCCTGCAGACATCAATCACCTCGCTCCCAAAAACAGCAAGGGGCCATCATGGCCCCTTTGCAATCCGCGTTATCAGCGCAGTTTCAGCACATCGTACATATCGTACTGGCCGGTCTTCTTGTCGGCCAGATAGGCCACGGCGCGCAGACTGCCGTTGGCGTAGCCAGCACGGCTGCTGGACTTGTGCGAGATCTCGATGCGCTCGCCCGTACCGGCAAACAGTACGGTGTGGTCGCCCACAATATCGCCGCCGCGCACGGTGGCAAAGCCGATGCTGTCAGCCTTGCGCTCACCGGTGTGGCCAAAGCGCTCGTACACGGCGCGGTCAGCCAGATTGGTGCCTTGGGCTTCGGCAATCACTTCGCCCATCTTCAGCGCCGTGCCCGAAGGTGCATCGACCTTGTGCTTGTGGTGAGCTTCAACGATTTCGATGTCGTAGCCACCTTCTTGCAGCGCCTTGGCCGCCATTTCCAGCAGCTTGAAGGTGACGTTCACGCCCACGCTCATATTGGGGGCGAAGACGATGGAAGTCTTGTTGCCAAACTCAGCGATCTGAGCCTTTTGCTCGTCAGAGAAGCCGGTGGTACCAATCACCAGACCCACGCCCAGATCAGCCGCCACGGCCAGATGCTCCATCGTGCCTTCAGGGCGTGTGAAGTCGATCAGACAATCGGCCTTGGCCAGCGCTGAGCGCACATCGCTTTCAATCTTCAGGCCGCTGGGTTTGCCCAGAAAAGCGGAAGGATCGGTGCCGATGGAGGGGCTGTCTGCACGATCCAGCGCAGCGGCCAGCACGCAGTCGCTGCTGTTCAGAATGGCTTCGATCAGCATCTGGCCCATGCGGCCAGAGGCACCAGCCACGGCAACGCGCTGACGGGTGGAGGTATTGGAGGTGGCTGCGGTCATGGCGCTATCACTCGGTCAAATAAACAAACGGCAGGGTTTCAATCCATGCCGTCATAAAAAAGAGAGCATCAACCGCTTGCTGCAAGCGGGGATCAGCATGTTTTCGTACTTAACGCGATTCCAGCGGAGGGTAGCTGGTAGCGGCTGGTGGCAGATTGGCGGCAGCCTGCTCTGCTTCGGCGTTGTTACGCGCTGGGAACTTGGCCAGCTGCGCTTCGCTTGCTTCCAGCGGAGGAATCTTGGGTGTGCCCTTCATGCCCTTGAGGCTGGCCACAAACTCGGATTCGGAAGGCATCTCGTCACCTTCGGCGCGCGCAAAGCTGTCGCCGTTGAAGTAGACCGTGAGCTTGCGAATCTGCGATTCCACACCGGGGCGCTTGATGGTGAACACATATTCCCAGCGATCGCCGTGGAATACGCTGGTCACCAGCGGTGTACCCAGGATGTCGCGGATCTGCTGGCGGCTCATGCCGGGCTGCAGTGCCTCGACATGCTCCTTGGACACGAAATTGCCCTGAACCACATCAATTTTGTAAGGCGTGATGACATTGGCGACGCGGTGAGCGGCACCATCGATACTGTTGCAGCCGGCCAGTGCCGCTGCGATTGCCAGCGTCAGGGTCAGAGCTGCGCGGCTACGGGCTTGAACATGCATGGGTAATGGCATAGGGATATGATCAGGTTCATTGTAGCGGCAGGCCCGGAGACACTTGAGGATTCCCTTTATCTGCGTGTAAAGCTTCTCTGCAAACGCGTGATTCCAGCCTTCCATGTGCCCGTAGTCCACCAAGAGATAGACACATGAAAAATATTGATGAACTCAAAAGCACGGGCCTCAAAGCCACTTTGCCGCGACTGAAGATTCTGGAAATCTTCCAGAAGGGTGCTCAGCGCCACATGACGGCTGAAGACGTGTTCCGCGTACTGCTGGATGAGCGCTCGGACATCGGCCTGGCTACCGTCTACCGCGTCCTGACTCAGTTTGAGCAAGCCGGCATTCTGATTCGCAGCAATTTTGAAAGCGGCAAGGCCATTTATGAACTCGACGAAGGTCAGCACCATGACCACTTCGTCTGCACCAGCTGCGGCAAGGTCGAAGAGTTCTACGACGCCGAAATCGAAAAGCGCCAGAACCTGATCGCCAAGGAAAAGGGCTGGGTGATTCAGGATCACTCCATGGCTCTGTACGGCCAGTGCGCCGCTTGCGCCACCCGCGCCGCCAAGTAAATCGCTGATTTCTCTGCAAAGGGCAAGGCATGTAAGTGCCTTGCCCTTTTACGTTTGCGACACATTTTTTCATGCAGGCATCCATGATGCAGGGCCAACATACATCACTCGTGTAAGGTTGATGAGGCATTTTCAATGCAGCTGGTTCACATCTTTTCCATCAAAAGTCTGCTCTGCGTGGCTGCCGTCGCGCTGACGGCCTGTGCGCAACTGCCGCCTTCATCCCAAGGCAAGCTCAGCCCTCAGGCTTTAGAGATGGTGAACCGCAGCCATTTACCGGATCAAACCAGCGAACTGCAACGTCAGCAATGGCTGGACAGAATCACGTGGGGCGCAACCGACCATGATGCGGCACAGTTGCAGCAGCAGGGTCTGAAGAAATGGCTCGCGGCCCAGCTCACGCCATCCACCAGCCCCATGCCAGCCGAAGTGCAGCAGCGTATTGACGTGCTTACCATCAGCCAAAAGCCCATGGTGCAAATTCAGCGCGAGATTGCCGAGCAGCGCCAGGCCATTCGCAGCACACAAGATGCCGATGAGGCTGCAAGGCTCCGGCAAGACTTGCAGCGCCAGCTCAACCAGCTTGGTGCAGAGGCACAAAAGCGCCATATCTGGCGTGCGCTTTATTCACAGCACCAGTTGCAGGAGCAGATGACCTGGTTCTGGATGAATCATTTCAACATCAGCACGCGCAAAGGGGACGTGCGCATGTGGGTGGGTGACTATGAGGAACAGGCCATACGCCCCCTTGCGCTGGGCAATTTCCGCGACCTGCTGGCCGCCAGCATGCGCCACCCGGCCATGCTGCTGTATCTGGATAACGCCAGCAATGCTGCAGGCCGCATTAACGAAAACTATGCGCGCGAGCTGCTGGAACTGCACACCATGGGTGTGGGCAGCGGCTATACACAGGCCGATGTGCAAGCCATGGCTCATGTGCTGACCGGCCTAGGCTTTAGCACCCGCGATGCCGATGCACCACCGCCCAAGCTGCGACCAGAACGCCAGGCAGAGTATTTCCGCCAGGGCTTTTTTGAGTTCAACCCCGCCCGCCATGACTACGCGCCCCAGGTGTTACTCGGGAAACCTCTGGAAAAGAGTGGCATGGCCCAAGTCAACGAGGCGCTAGTGCGCATTGTTGCTGAGCCAGCCACTGCACATTTCATCGCACGCAAGCTGGCTGTCTTCTTTCTGGGAGACAACCCCGCACCGGCCGCCGTGGAACGCACGGCACAGACCTTCGCGCGCAGCCAGGGCGATATTGCCGCTACGCTGGCCAGCCTGCTGACGGACCCGGAGGCGCAGCGTTTTGGCCAGCGCTTCAAGGACCCCATGCACTATGTTCTGGGCACCACGCGCTTGGCCTATGACCAGCGCATCGCCAGCGATGTGGGCCCCATACAAGGCTGGCTGAACCAGCTGGGCCAGCCGCTGTATGGCCATGAAACGCCGGATGGCTACCCGCAAGCGCAGTCGGACTGGTCCAGCTCTGGCCAGCTGATGAACCGCTTTACCGTCGCACAGCAGATAGGTACACGCGGCGCTGTCCTGTTTCGCAGCAGTGCCACAGAGCCTCTGGAAAAGCCGCCCTATCCTGACTTCAAACAGCGGCTCAGCGTACAGGCCCGCCTGCCTGCTTTGAGCCCCGCCACACTGGCCGCTTTGGCTCACGCCAAGAACCCGGCAGACTGGAACACATACTTCCTGTCCGCCCCTGAAATGATGTTCCGCTGAGTCAGCCCCAAGGAGTCCCCTGATGCAAAGACGTCAATTTCTGAGCCTGGGCGCCACCGTGCCACTGGTCTGCCACCTCGGCAAAGGCATTGCAGCGCCTCTGCAAAACAGCTCGCCCCGTTTTTTACTGGTTTTTCTGCGCGGTGCCTATGACTGCAACAGCCTGCTGGTGCCTACGCACAGCGACTTTTACTATCAAGCCCGCCCCAGCATTGCCATTGCCCGACCCGGAGAAACCAATGGAGCCCTGCCGCTGAACAGCCAGTGGGGACTACACCCCGCACTGCAAGCCAGCTTGCGACCCCTTTATCAGCAAGGGCAGGCCTGCTTTGTGCCATTTGCGGGGACGAATGACCTTTCACGCAGCCACTTCGAGACGCAAGACTCCATTGAGCTGGGCCAGCCATTGGATGGCCGCAAAAGCCTGACATCGGGCTTTCTTAATCGCCTCGCTCAAGTGCTGCAGGCGGACCGACGCAGCCTAGCCCCCATGGCATTCACGGCGCAAATGCCGCTGTCTCTGCGCGGCAATGCGGATGTGGCCAATATGTCGCTTGTCACAGCAGGCAAGGGCGCAGCGCTGGGCGCTCGTGCCCAGGTGATTGCTTCCATGTATCAGGGCACAGCACTGGAATCTGCAGCCCGTGAAGGCTTTGCTACGCAAATGGCTGTTCAGCGTTCCATGCGGGAAGAAATGGACAAGGCCGGGCGTGACGCCATCAGTGCCAAAGGCTTTGGACTGATTGCTCAGCGCATGGCCCACCTCATGCGCGAGCAATTTGATCTGGGCTTTGTCGATGTGGGCGGCTGGGACACCCACGTCAATCAGGGTGGTGCCAGCGGCAACCTTGCCAACCGCCTGAGCGACCTAAGCAATGGACTGGCGACTTTTGCTGAAGCGATGGGACCAGAGACATGGCGCCACACCGTCGTCGCCGTCATCAGCGAATTTGGCCGCACTTTCCGCGAAAACGGCAACAAAGGCACGGACCACGGCCACGGCACGGCGTACTGGTTTCTCGGTGGTGGGCTCGCCGCCCAGGCGGGTGGCAGAGTCATTGGTGAACAGATCGAAGTCACCGAGAAAGCGCTGTTTCAGAACCGCGACTACCCCGTACTCAATGAATACCGCTCTGTACTGGGCGGCCTGTTTTCCCGCATGTATGGACTGAGCACTCAGCAACTGCAACAAATCTTTCCGGCTTCAACCACCGGAAAGCTACAACTGGTTTAGAACCGCTAACACAGTCCTTGATACGTCGCAGCGAAGCCGCGACTTCCGTAAACCTTCCGCTTAGTAGGTCGTATGAAAGGTTTTTAGAACGACTCGCCTTTTTCCATGGCCCGGCGGTGGCGGAGTACAAACTCCTGATAAGTATCAATGCCACGCAACTGCAGAATGGCGTTGCGCACCGCTGCTTCCACCAGCACGGCGATATTTCGACCAGCCACCACCTGAATCACCACCTTGCGGATGGGTACACCCAGCACATCCTGAGTCAGCGGCTCGGCCGGCAGGCGCTCGTACTCGCGCTCCATGGTTTCCTTGCGCACCAGATGCACGATAAGTTTGAGGCGCATCTTGCGACGCACTGCAGTCTCGCCAAAGATGGAGCGAATATCCAGCAAGCCGATGCCACGCACTTCCAGCAGGTTCTGCAACAGCTCGGGACACTTGCCTTCGACGGTGGTCTGGTTGATACGGTACAGGTCCACTGCATCATCGGCTACCAAGCCGTTGCCACGTGTGACCAACTCCAGCCCCAACTCACTCTTGCCCAGACCAGACTCACCCGTAATCAACACGCCCATACCCAGAATGTCCATGAACACGCCGTGCATGGTGATGCGGTCAGCAAAGTGTTTGGACAAATAGGCGCGCAGCACGTCGATGACGAAGGCAGACTGCTCTTTCGTCGAAAACAGGGGGATATGCGATCGCTCGCATGTGGAAATCAACTCGTCGGGCGCTTCCTGCCCATCCGCCAGCACCAGCACCGGCGGCTCCAACGTCACGATTCGCGCAATGCGGCGCAGGCAATCCTGCGAGGTGGCGTTGGTAAGGTACGCGATTTCACGCTCGCCCAGCACCTGCAGACGGTAGGGGTGGATGTAGTTGAGGTAACCCACCAAGTCTGCGCCGGAGCGAGCCGAACGTACGGCCATCTCATCAAAACGGCGTTCAGAGGCACCGAGGCCCGCCACCCATTGCCAGCGCAGGCTGGAGTTGCGAAATGCCTCGAACAGTACGTCCGCACTGATGGCGCTGGGTCTCATGGCAAGGCCCTGTCAGTCAAAAAGAAGGGGGCAAGCCTCAGGCCTGAGAGGCAACAGAAGACTGCCAGCTGTCGATCATGCTGTGCAGTAGCTGCGCATCCGAGGAGGATTTCAGACGCTCGCGCAGCTGGCTGTCGCTGAGCAGCTCGGCAATCTCGGAAAGGATTTCGAGATGCTTTTGCGTCGCAGCTTCGGGTACCAGCAAAAAGATGAGCAGGCCAACAGGCTGTTCATCGGGCGCATCGAAGCCAATGGGGCTAGCCAGCTGAAACACGGCTGCCATGGGAGCCGTCAGGCCCTTGATACGACCGTGCGGAATGGCAACTCCGTGCCCCAGTCCCGTAGAGCCCAGACGTTCGCGAGCGAACAGGCTATCGGTGATCAAGGCACGAGACAGACCATGCAAGCTCTCAAAGAGTAAACCCGCTTCCTCGAAAGCGCGTTTCTTGCTGGTGACATCAACGCTCACAAGCACTTGAGCGGGTGGAAGGATAGAAGCTAGGCGATTCATGGTGTGATCAACAATTATGCACCGCTGCGCTGGAAACCGTGGGGAAACCCTGATCACTATCAAAAACCGCCCCATAGGGCGGTGTGTTTAGCGTTGTAACAAGGCGACAGCCATGCCACAAGCTGGCGCAAACGCAGGGTTTGCACCTCGCTTTCATCAAACTGACAGCTCCGCCAGCTGCATACCGTCCGAATCCAGACGTTTGGCCCCCAAACGAGGCGCCTGCAGACGGGTTTTGTAGCGCATGACGACACGGTCAAGCTTGTCTGCCAGAGCATCCACTGCGGCGTAGAGATCGAAGTGCTGCGTTTCTACAAACAAATCTTGGCCTTTCACCCGTACCGTGCAGCCAGCGCGCTGGCGTTTGTCTTTTTCTTTTTGCTTGTGAACAGTGAGAAGCACTTTCACGTCCACCACTTGATCGAAGTGCCGAAGGATGCGCTCCAGCTTGGCCATGACATAACTACGCAGCGAGGGAGTGACCTCCAGGTGATGGCCGCTAATCGTCAGATTCATAACAAAACACTCCTTTGCTCTCGGTGAAATCTCAGCGGTTTCACAGCCCTTGATGGCCGTGCCGCAGCCTTGCAGTTCTGAATGCGCATTCGTCTTTGCCTGTGAATCCACTATGCGCCCGGCCTTGGCCAAAGGCAAAGAAAAACGCTGATAACGCAGCCTCATATGGGGCCTTGCATGTCCGTTTGATGACATGTTGTTTTGGCTACACAATGAATGGCTTTGCGCTGCATGAGAGGGACACTTTCTCATGTCTCCAAGGCTTGTATCGCGGCATACCTGCCCACGCAAAGACCGTGACCGTCCAAACGCCTGCCCACGCCAGTAAAATCGCTTTTTCCGCAGCCGCTTATCGAGCCTGCGACGCTGGCAGCCCCTTGTGGCTTCAGGCGCCTGCTGACCGACTGCTCGCCTGAATTGCCTGACAGCCTTCTATCTCGACCATGACCACCCAGCCTTCTGCCCTGCACACTTCCAACATTGCCTCGCTGCCATTGCTCGCACGTGGCAAGGTCCGCGACAACTACGCCGTGGGCGATGACCGCATCCTGATGGTGGCGTCCGACCGTCTGTCCGCTTTTGACGTGATCATGGGTGAGCCCATTCCCGGCAAGGGCGTGCTACTGACGCAGATGGCGCTGTTCTGGTTCGACAAGCTGGGCCATATCTGCCCTAACCACCTGACAGGCGAAGCCCCTGAGTCCGTGGTCAAGCCCGAAGAAGTCAAGCAGGTGGAAGGCCGCTCCATGCTGGTCAAGCGCTTGAAGCCCATCATGATCGAAGCCGTGGTGCGCGGCTACTTGGCCGGCAGCGGCTGGAAGGAATACCAGGAATCGCAAGCCGTGTGCGGCGTGAAGCTGCCCGCTGGTCTGACCAACGCAGCCAAGCTGCCCGAGCCCATCTACACCCCCGCCGCCAAGGCCGAGATGGGTGACCATGACGAAAACATCACCTACGAGCGCACCGTGGAAATGGTGGGCGAGCAACTGGCTGCCCAGATCCGCGACACGGCCATCCGCATCTACAAGGAAGCCGCCGAGATCGCCCTGACCAAGGGCATGATCATTGCCGACACCAAGTTTGAATTCGGCCTGACCGAAGAGGGCGAACTGGTGCTGATGGACGAAGTGCTGACCCCTGACAGCTCGCGCTACTGGCCCGTGGAAGGCTATGCCGACGCACTGGCCGCTGGCACCAACCCTCCCAGCTACGACAAGCAGTTCGTGCGTGACTGGCTGGAGCAGGCCAAGGTGAACGGCAAACTGTGGGACAAAACCGCACCGTCGCCCCGCTTGCCCAAGGAAGTGATCGACAAGACCGCTGCCAAGTACCGCGAAGCACTGGAACGCCTGACCGCCTGAGCGACTGCGCGCTAAATCAACAAAGCCCCCGGACAAAAATCCGGGGGCTTTGTTTTTGATAGCTGCCAGCGCTTTCTGTACATGGGCTAGAGCCCAAAAACACTAAAAGTCAGCAGCCGTCTTGAGTCAGCCTGTCAGGGCGGGGCTCAGGCGATGCGCAGGTTCGCAGACAGTGGCAACGCCACGGCAAGAATCTGCAACGACGCATGAGCCGCGCCATGGCTGGCGCAACAATCAATGGTGGTGACCGTGGCCGCCGTGCACATGCTTGTGGGCAATTTCTTCAGGCGTCGCAGCGCGCACCTCATTGACTACCGCGGTAAAGCGCAGGGCCACACCCGCCAGAGGGTGGTTGCCGTCCAGCTGCACCACAGGGCCCTTGATCTTCACGACGTTGTAGATCTGAGGCTCGCCCTGATCATTGGCGCCGCGCAACTGGCCGCCGACCTTCACGCCCGCAGGAAACTCACCCTTGGGGATGGTGCGCAGCAGGCTCTCGTCGCGGGCGCCAAAGGCGTCTTCCACGGCCAGATCCACCGTCACGGTATCGCCCTTTTGCTTGCCGTCCAGAGCGGCTTCGACCTTGGCGAAGATATTGTCATAGCCACCGTGCAGGAAGGCGACATCGCCCTTGTCCAGCAGTTTGATGGCCACGCCGCCCGCGAGCAGCTCGTGAATCTTGTAGTTAATAGTGACAGCAGTGTCTTTGGTGATGTTCATGGCTTGGCGTCCGGTCAAAACAAAGCCGCCACGGCCCGCAAAGGTCGTGGCGATCTAGGCGCACATTGTGGCAGCGTTTAAACAACCGCCGCAGAGGGCACGTTTTCAGGCAGTGGCCACTACAGGTGGCAGATCATCCTCGCTTGCGCCGGGGTAACGGGCAAAACGACGATCCTCAGCGCCATGTACCGGGTCGTTGTCCTTCCAGGGCCAGCCGCCGAACTGGGTGCGTCGATAATCCTGCATGGCCTGCATGATCTCTTCCTGCGTATTCATCACAAAGGGGCCGTATTGCGACACGGCCTCGCCAATGGGTTTGCCTTGCAGCAGTAACAGCTCCACGGTGTCGTCACCGGTGTTGACCAGCTCCAGGTCGCTATGTGCATCAATGTGCATGGCCAAGTGTTGCTTCACGGCTTCGCCGCCGACCAACATACTCTTGCCTTGGAAGAAATAGAGCATGCGGTGCGTCTCAGCCCCAGCGGCCTTGGGCATGGTCCAGCGGGCGCCGGGCTCCAGCTCCAGCGTCCAGATGGCAACATCGCTGCCAGCCTCCGAAGCCCAGGACTCTGGAGGAGGCGGCAGGGTCTTGTCCACGCCTTCCAGCGCGCCAGCTACCACGGTCACTTTGGTCTTCTTGCCTGCAGCATCGCTGAAGGTCACGCGCGGAATCTGCTCGTTCCAGAACATGGTGAAGTGCGGCTCCACCATCTTGTTCTTGGCGGGCAGGTTCAGCCAGATCTGGAACAGTTCCAGCGGGTTGGGCTTGTCACTGTTGAGCAGCGGGAACATTTCAGAGTGCTGAATTCCCTTGCCGGCGGTCAGCCACTGCACATCACCGCCGCCAAAGCGCGCCGCCGCGCCCAGTGAATCGGCATGGTCGATACGGCCTTTTCGCACCAGCGTCACGGTCTCAAAGCCACGGTGCGGGTGACCGGGGAAGCCGGGAATCGGCTCGCCGTGGTACATGGAAAAGCCGTCCTTGGCGCTGAAATCGCTGCCCATCTCGCGGCCCTCGAACTCCACGGCCTGCACACCCATCTCGCCGTTGCTGGCAGGGTAAGTGTCATCGTGGTGAGCGCAGAACAGAAAAGGATCCAGACAAGGCCAGCGTGGGCCGAGTGGGACGCTTTCAAGAATGGTTTTGCGAGTCGTGGTCATGGAGTTCTCCTCTTGAGGGCCGCTGCCATCTGCAGAGCCTGAGTCTCAAAGATAAGGCCTGACCCCCTGATTGAAAGACATCACTGGCAGGACAGTGTTTTCAGGTTTTGCAACAGCGGCAAAGACGACTTCCGCTCAGTCACGCGGCGGCATGTTCAGTCCTTTTTGCACGGCTGGCCGGGCCACAAAGGCTGCCAGCACACGCTGCAGTTCAGGGAAGTCGCTCCAGCCCACCAGCTCTGCGGCGTTGTAACCGGCCTCCAGCACCATATTGCGCACCCAGGGCCAGATGGCAATGTCCGCCAGCGTGATCTGCTCGCCCATGATCCACTCGCGGCCCTGCATGCGCTGCTCAAGCACACCCAGCAGGCGCTTGGATTCATTCACATAGCGGTCCCGTGGGCGCTTGTCCTCAAAGTCCTTGCCAGCGAACTTATGGAAGAAGCCCACCTGACCAAACATGGGGCCGACACCGCCCATCTGGAACATCAGCCACTGCAGGGTTTCATAGCGCGCTGCAGGGTCTGCCGGCAGCAGCGGGCTGCCGGTCTTTTCGGCCAGATAGATGAGGATGGCGGCCGACTCAAACAGCGCCAGCGGCTGGCCACCGGGGCCTTGCGGGTCGATGATGGCCGGAATCTTGTTGTTGGGAAAGGTGCCCACAAACTCAGGCGTGAGCTGGTCATTGGTCTGAAAGCTGACCAGATGGGCCTCGTAAGGCAGCTGCATTTCCTCCAGCGCGATCGACACTTTCACGCCATTGGGCGTGGGCAGCGAATACAGCTGAATGCGCTCGGGGTGCTGAGCAGGCCATTTGCGGGTGACGGAAAAATCGGCGAGGGTACGGGTCATGCGGCAGTCTCCTGAAAAAATGCTTTGCCGCATCGTAACGGCAGAGCTTGCTCAACGCAGCAGCTGCCAGAACATCTGCACACAGGGCGATGGCGCCTGCTGCATGCTCACCATGGCAATGCGCGAGTGGCGCGCGGCATCGGCCAGCGGCTGCAGCACCACACCGGGCGGGCAAATGCGTTCATAGACACTGGGCACGATGGAAAGGCCCAACCCTGCTGCCACCAGCGCCAGCATGGTCGAGGTCTCACGCGCGGGCTGAGCGATGCGCGGCACAAAGCCGGCCTCGCTGCACAGCGCCAGAATATGTTCGTGCAGCCCGCCGCCCAGCACGCTAGGGTGCAGCACAAAGGGTTGATCGGCCAGAGCGCTCAGCGCCACGGGCTGCGAATCTGCCGCCTGCCTGGCGGGCAAGGCCAGCATCAGCTCGTCGCGCCACAGCGTTTGTTCACGGATGGGCACGGGAATGCGAAACGCGGGCGAGGGCCGCATAAAACCAATATCAATCTGCCCGGCCGTCAGCGCCGCAATCTGCTCGCCCGTGGTCATGTGCTGCAAATCCAGCTCGACCTCGGGGTAGCGGGTGCGGAAGTCGCGCAGCATGGCCGAGAACGCGTCAAACAACGGCACCGAGGCGGTGAAGGCAATACGCAGCCGTCCCGCCAGCCCATGGGCTGCCATGCGGCACAGCTCACCGGCCTGCTGATGCAGCTCCACAATCTGCCTGGCCTTTTCCTGCAGCAGCAGGCCCGCAGGCGTCAGCGTGACCGCCCGGCGCGAACGTTCAAACAGCTGCGCCCCCATTTCCTGCTCCAGCAGGCGTATCTGCTGGCTCAGCGGGGGCTGGCTCATGTGAAGGCGCTGGGCGGCGCGGCTGAAGTTCAGCTCATCGGCCACGGCCAGGAAACAAGTGAGGCGGCGCAAATCCATAGGACGATTTTCGTATCAAGTCCAAACGCAAACGGTATTGGACGGAAAGACCGTGACTTTTCACAATCCCATCAGCCGCAAAAGCTATGACAAACATAGCTGCTTGCGTTGATTCAATAAGGGCTCAAGACCACTTGAACCCAATCCAGAACCGAGAGACATGATGCAACCCTTTACTCTTTTCACCGCCCGCCGCGCCCTGCTGATCAGCACTGTGGCGCTGGTCGCTGGCTGCGCCCAGCAGCCAGCCAGCCAGACCAGCAAAGAGCCCGTGCATCTCATGACCTCGGGCGGCTTTACGGCGGCGCACAAGCTGCTGGCACCGCAGTTCACGGCGCAGACGGGGATTGCGGTGGAGTCGGCTTATGGATCCTCCATGGGCTCATCGCCCACCTCTATTCCCAATCGTCTGAGCCAGGGCGAAAAGGCGGACATGGTGATTCTGGCGCGCGGCGCGCTTGATGATCTGGCGGCCAAGGGGCTGGTCAAGCAAGGCACGCAAATCGATCTGGTGCGCTCCGCCGTGGGCGTGGCCGTCAAAAAAGGCGCGCCCATCCCCGACATCAGCAGCGAGGACAAGCTGCGCCAGGTGCTGCTGAATGCCAAGAGCATTGCCTACTCGGCCAGCGCCAGCGGCACTTATTACGAAACCCAGATGCTCAAGAAGCTGGGCATTCACGATCAGGTCATGCCCAAGAGCAAAAAAATCGTGACGGAGCGCGTGGGCACCATCGTGGCCAGAGGCGAGGCAGAAGTCGGCCTGCAGCAAGTCAGCGAGCTGCTGCCCATTGAAGGCATCAGCTATGCCGGCACGCTGCCTGACTCGGTTCAGCACTACACACTGTTCTCGGCCGGCACGGCCAGCACCTCCACCAACCCGCAGGGGCTGGAGCAGCTGCTGAAGTTCTACACTTCACCCGCCGCCGCCAAAGCCATCCGCGACACGGGTCTGGAGCCCATTGCCAAGGCCCGCTAATCCCCCTGTAAAAGACAAAGCCCGCAGGCAGGCCGTGCGGGCTTTGGTATTTCAGTGGGAGAGACTCAGCGCTTGACGCCTTGCGGTGCTTTTTGCACCAACGCCACCGTCAGGCCCTGCGCCGTGACCGTGATGGCGCCGGGCTCCATGGCCAGTGCATCGACCAGCGCCAAATCCTGATCTTGCAGCTGATAGAGCACCACCTGGCCCATGGCCTGCTCGGCCAGCGCCGTGGAATAAGTACCCAGCATATCGCTGAGCGCGGGCGACAGGCCGTCAATGCTCAGCTGATTGACCTTGATCTGGTGAGCGCGCAGCGTTCGGTCCGAGGGCTCGTAGCGCAGGGCAAAGTCCACATCCAGCAGACCGCTGAAACGCTCCTTGAGCACCTTGCCGCTCAGCTCCGCCGGAATGACGGCGTTGAGCATGTTGCGCTCGGGCCGCATGCTCAGCTGCGGCACCTTCAAATCAAGTTGCAACAACCCCGCCACGGGGAACTGCTTGGGGAAACGCTTGGCCAGCATCTCCTGCAGTTTCTGCTGACTCACACTGACGCTGCTGGGCACTGATTTACCCGAGCAACCTGCAGCGACCATACCCAGACCCATTGCTGCCGACATCAACCATGCGCGCCGATTCATCACGACCACCCAACTCCGTAAAATCTGATTCAAAACAATGGGAACGCTTGTTAAACCAGCGCTTAACGCTATGGTTTTTGAATAGTCCATTGTCTCTCGCTTGCTATTCCACAGAGTCTCGATGGGTGTTTGAGGTTCCCCATTTCTTGCGATCTGCAGGTAAAGATTTGTTGTTTAACGCCCCACCGGCGCGCAGGTTGACGCAAAAGCCGCCGCAGCACTCCATGCACAATGACTTACATGAATGCTCACCCCACTCCCACCCATGAAACCCTGGCAGCAGCGGCCGCAGATGCCTCCCTGCCCGATCAGGTTCTGACCCAATGGTTTGGTAGCGCCAGACCCGACAACGCACAGGCTTTGCAGTACAAGAGCCGGTGGTTTACCAAGTCCCCAGCGTTTGATGAAGAGCTGCGTGAGCGCTTTGGTGTGGCGGTTGAGGCAGCCCTGGGCGGTGCCCTGCAGCACTGGTCTGCGCAAGGACCGTGGCAGCATCTGGCGCTGGTGGTATTGCTCGACCAGTTCACGCGCAATATCTTTCGCAATACGCCCAAAAGCTTTGCGGGCGACCCGCAGGCGCTGACGCTGGCTTTGCAGGCCATGCAGTCCGGGGCTGACCAGCAGCTGCCCGAGGTGGTCCGCGTCTTCATGTACCTGCCGCTGGAACATGCCGAAGACCCTGGCATGCAGCAGCGCTGTGTGGCAGCGTTTGATGCCATGCACCAGGCCGCCGAAGAGGCAGAGTTGCGCGAATACCTGGCCGGATCGCTGGACTACGCCCACCGCCATCAGGTGGTGATTGAGCGGTTCTGCCGCTTTCCGCACCGCAACGCGATTCTGGGCCGCGCCAGCACGACTGAAGAAGCCGCATATCTGGCCCAGCCCGGCTCTGGCTTCTGACGACCTTTACGAGCCGCGCGTCGCCTCACGCAGCGCGGGCTCTTTGCGCGGCTGCGGCTGACGCGCAGGCCTGCTGCCCGCATCGCGGTAGCGCATGGCCCAGCGCTCTACCGTGTAAAACGACAGGGCAGACAGCGCCGTCGAAATCAGCAGGCCCAGCACCACCGTCACCGGCCACGAGTAATCGGCCCGCAAATAGCGCACCACCGGGTAGTGCCAGAGGTAAATGCCGTAGGACAGCTGGCCCAGCTTGATGAACAGCGGGGCCGTCAGCATTTCATAGACCAGCCCCATGGGCTTTTGTACGGATAGCAGCACGACCAGTGCGGCACATTCCACAACCGTAATGCCCCAGACCATGGCGTGCTGGTTGTCCCACTCCAGCTCCATGATGAGCGGCACGGCCAGCACAAACCACATGGTGTAGGCGCGCAGGGATTGCAGGCTCTCAATCCACTTGGGCTTTTCCAGCGTCAGCGCCGCAAGCAAGGCACCGGCCAGCAGGCCCGAGGCGCGGGTATCAAAGCGGAAGAAAATCTCGTAGAACTTCTGGTCCTGCATGACCCAGAAGATGCGCCACAGCGTGCTCAGCACCCACAGTGCCAGCAGCGGTGCCCACACCCGGCCCGGCGTGGCCTTGCGCAACAGCAAGACCAGCAGCGGCGGCCAGACCAGATAGAAATGCTCTTCCACCGATAGCGACCACATGTGCAGCAGCGTGTCCGGGCTGTCGAAGAATGCGATGCCGTAGTCGGCGAGGTAAAGAATGGAGACCAGCGCGTCTGAGTAGATGTCCGTCAAATCCGGCCAGAGGAACGGTGCCACCACACAGTAAACGCCCAGGAACAGCGCCAGCGCTGGCATCAGCCTGAAAAATCGGCGGCGGTAAAAGCGCCAGTAATCCAGCTTGCCATGCTGCTGATACTCCATCAGCAGCAACGAAGTGATCAGAAAGCCGCTGAGCACAAAGAACAGATCGACACCGAAGAACGCGCCATCAAACATCGGCGCATGTGCGTGCGAGAGCAGCACCAGCACAATGGCAATGCCTCTCAACCCATCAAGCGCTGGGTTGTAGCGCAGCTTGAAAGCTGACTCCACCAAAACCGGACACCTTTCCTTTCGCTCAGGCACAGGCCGAGCTTGCGATCCACAGAACACAGCCATGTCCATACACGGCTGTTGCAGTATTCAGAGTTTGCGCAAAGAGGCAGTAACAGCTCTTTGCAGCGACCCGAAGTCGCAGAGCGCACGGAGCACGCTCAAAGCGCCTGAACGGTGCAGGCCTCGCTGTCCTTCAACTGCCGCAATCCAGCCGCAAAAGATGGCGCGAGCCCGCAGCCAGGCCGCTGGTTATCTGTTGACAAGTGAACAGATTCGGAGGATTTAAACAGATTTTTTCGAATATCCCAAACCAAAAACCCCGGTGATGGGCCAGGGGCTGGATGTTCGAAAGCTGTTTTAACAATTAAGAACAAAAATAGCCTGTCTCGCAACATCTAAAAGCGCGAACAGCTATCAAATTTGATAATGAATAGATGATTTAAGAGCCGCTAACACGACCCAGTGAACCGAAGGTTTACGGTTGAGACGAGGTGCGAAGCCGAAGACAGTACTTCAGTCCGACTAGGCTTCGCACCGACGTATCAAGGATTGTGTTTGCAGCTCTAAAGACGCTTTTTGCGCCCACACGCCGGGGCACTTTGGTGCACATCGCGCCAGAGCAGCATCTCGACAACGCGCTCGGATTTATCGTCGTCAAACCCCAGCTTCTGCGCGCGCTCTGCCGGGTTGACCCAGGTGCCAAACAGCATGTCCCACAACGGCAGGCCATAGTTCTGCGCATGGTGACCATGCTGATGGTGCACGGTATGCATCTCGGGGCGCTGCAGCACATAGCCCAGCCAGCGCGGCGTGCGCAGGTCGGCATGGGTGAACAGATCAAACGCGGCGGTCAGCCCCAGGGCCACGGCGGCTGCGGCAGGGCTGGCACCCAGCACCCAGTAGCTGGAGATCACGCTCAGCAGCATGGCTGCCGCAGAATCCAGCGGGTGGGCGTAAAACGAGGTCAGCACCTCGATACGCCGCGCGCTGTGGTGCAGCTGGTGGAACATGCGCCATAGCAGATCCGATGCATGGGTGGCGCGGTGCCACCAGTAAAAGACAAAGCTGGTGATGAAAAAGCTCAGCAGCCCCACCAGCAGCGGGTTCCAGCGTGCGCCCACATCCAGCAGCGCGTGCTGGCGAATGCGCTCTTCAAGCACCCAACCCAGCGCCAGCGTGCACACCAGCGTCAGCGCGCCCAGGGCACCGCTGTAGATCAGCCAGCGCCGGTCGCAAAGATTGCGCGAGGCGGGCGCAATCACCTCGCGCGTGAAGACCGCCACAAACATCAGCGCAATCAGCGGATAGACCAGGTACTCCAGCACGGCAAACACTCCCCTTAAGGTATGCCGCTCAGTCTATCGGCTGATAGCCTTGCATCCCTTTATTGAGGCAATACAAACTGCTCCAGCGGCGTGTCGTTGGGCGCGGCCAGCTGCTTCTTGAGCATTTCGCCCATGGGCAGATTCAGGTTCACGTTCTTGGGTGGGATCGCCTGCATAAACCACTTGGCGTAGAGCTTGTGGATTTCACCCGAGCGGATCATCTGCAGGATGGCTCCATCCACGGCCTTCTTGATCTGCGGGTCGTTCTTGCTGAACTGGATGGCGATGGGCTCGGCACCAATCACCTCGCCCACGATCTTGTAACCCTTGGGGTTCTTGCTCTGGCCAATCACACCGGCCAGCATGTTGTCGTCCAGCACAAAGGCATCCACGCGGCCGGATTCCAGCAGCAGAAAGCTCTCGAACTGGTCCTTGCTCATCAGCGTCTTGAAGTTCAGCTCGTTATCGCTGGCGTACTTGCGCAGAATCTGCACCGCCGTCGTGCCGGTGATGGCGCCCACGTTGCGGCCCTGCAGTTGCTTGAAGGAGGTGATGCCCGAATCGGCTCGCACGGCCATGCGGACCTCGCTCACATAGGTGGTCAGACCAAAAGCCACCTGCTTCTGGCGTGTGAGGTTGTTGGTCATGCTGGCGCAGTTGAAATCAGCCGTGCCGTTGTTGATCAGCGGCATGGTGTTCTGCGGCGTCAGCACCATGTATTTGATCTGGGCCTTGGGCGCAATCGCCTGCACCACGCGCTCGCACAAATCCATGTGATAGCCGACAAATTTTTCATTGGCACCGATGACGTAGGACATGGGTGTGGCCGCTTCACGCACACCCAGCACCACCGTGCCACCGGCCTGCCAGCGCTGCAGCGTGGGCGATGCGGAGACATCAACCGCCGTATCAATGTTGGCACCCAGCTCGGCCTTGACAGGCTTGCCTGCAGCCATGGCCGAGCCTGCGCACACCAGCGCTGCCGCCAGCCAACCCCACTTCAACGAACTGCTCAACGACTTGCTCATCACCCACACTCCAGAAAAACAAAAAGCGCCGAGACCCATGGCCATCGGCGCTTATCACCAACCCAATCCGGCAAACACCTTATGTCCATGCACACAAGGCCCTTGTCTGATTGTCGTTGCTCACTTATTGCTTTGAGTGGAATGCTTATTCCGCGCCGGGCTCCATACGTCGCGTTTCACGGGGCTGAACCCATCAGTTCGCGCAGGCGCTGGTGGGCCGCACTGGCTTCATCGACGTTCTGCTGGTGCTTGGCCTGCAGATAGCGCTCGGTAAACACGCCCAGATAACTCTCCAGCACCCGACCGGCATGCGCATCGGGCGCATCGCCGACCAGCTCCAGGCACAGCGCCGCCACCTCACTGGTGCAGAAATGGTCATCGCGCTTGGATCTACGCAATTGATAGCGCGAGAGCAAATCCGGGTGCAGGCTGAGCACCGGAAAACCATCCAGATACGGGCTCTTGCGGAACATCTTGCGCGCCTCGGACCAGGTCGCATCCAGCAAGATAAACAGCGGGCGCTTGCCCGCTTGCAGCGCCCCCCTGCCCGGCTCATCCAGCGACTGCACCACGCGCTCTGGCGACTGGGCATATTCACCAGGGAACACTACATAGGGTTGCCACTGCGGATCGGCCAGCAAGGCCTCGATCTGCGGATCCACCTCGGTACGCGACCAGCCAAAAGCATAGGTCTCGCGCACCACATCGGCTATCAGCCAGCCCGTGTTGCTGGGCTTGAGCGGCTCGGAGTCATGCATCAGCAAGCAGAACGCAGCGCGCGTGCCCAGCTCGGGCCGCAGCGCGCACATGCAGTGGCTGGGCCGCAGGCGGCAAGCTTCGCAGCGCTCGCCGCGCGGCCCGCCACGCGCCAGAAATGGCCGCGTGCTGCGCGCCAGCCGCGCCGTGCGCAGGCGCGCTACGGCATGCGGAGTCAGCTCCGACGCCACGGCCTGCAAATAGCTCAGCGGAATCTGCGCTGCAGGCAGCTCGGACGAGGAGGACGGAAGAGAGTCGGACAAGGCACGCACCGGTGGGCAAAGGCGGCTATTGTGCAAGATCAGCTACGGTCATGCGCTGCCCACGAACAAGCCTGCAGGAGAGCGGCGGGAACTCAGACTGCACGCATGCCCGGCATATGCGGAATGGCCGCCCGCATGATTTCCACAAAATGGCGCAACTTGGCGGGGTAGAACTTGGCGTAGGGGTAGACGATGCTGACCGGCTGCGGCACGGCCTCCCACTGCGGCAGCAGATGCAGCAAGCGGCCGCTGCGCAAATCGTCATCCACCAGCCAGGCAGACACCACGCACAGGCCCAGCCCCTCGCGTGCCGCACTCAGCAGCGCGTAAAGATTGTCGGTCGTCAGGCGTGGCGCAATCTCCAGCAGACTCTGTCGATCCGGCTCATCCACCCGCTGCAACAGCAGTTCACGCCGGTAAAACAGACTGGCCGCCAGCCAGGGCAGCTGCATCAGCTCGGCCGGGGTTTGCGGCAGCCTGCTGCCCTCGGGCAGCGCCGACGGCGCGGCCACCACAATCCGCCGCACATCGGCCAGACGTATGGCCACCGAAGACAAATCTTCCACCATGCCCACGCGGATGGCGCAATCCACGCCATCGGCCACAAAGTTGGGCGGCCTGTCGATCAGCATCCATTCCACACTCACTTCGGGGAACTGCCGCAAATACTGCGCCAGCGGCCGCACCAGCTGCTCCTGTCCATAGGCATGCGGCACCACCACGCGCAGCTGACCGCGCGGGTGGTCTGCGGGTCCGCGCAAGTCGGCCTCCATGGCCTGCCAGTGCCCGACCAGCGCGCGCGCATGTTCAAAGCAGCGCTGGCCTTCCTCGGTGAGCTGCATGCCATGGGTAGATCGCTGAAGCAATTTGACGCCCAGCAAACGCTCCAGCGTCTGCAGCCTGCGGCTCATGGTGGGCTGGCTGGTGCCCAGCTGCTGCGCCGCTGCCGACAGGCTGCCTGCCTCCACGATGCGCAGAAAGCTCAGCATCAAATCAATGCGGTCCGATCCGGGAAGTACAGGGTTGGTCATACATCAAACGTATAAGCAATTTGCAGCACAGCCTACTACACACGGAAATCTTGTGAAACAAGAATGCATGCAATCTTTACTCCCAGCGAGCTTTCCATGTCTTCTATTCAAAATTTGAATATTAATACCGGCTTGGCGGCCCAGACCGCACAGCGGCCGCTCTCTGCCGGGACCTTGTTCCTGCTGGCCACCGCTGCGGGCTGCAGCGTTGCCTCGCTCTATTACAGCCAACCCCTGCTGGGCAGCCTGGTGGACGATCTGCAGACCAGCGAAGGCACGGCAGGCCTGATCCCCACACTCACCCAGCTGGGCTACGCCCTGGGCATCCTGCTGCTGGCCCCACTGGGCGACCGCTATGACCGGCGCAGCATCATTCTCGTCAAGGTGGCACTGCTGGTGCTGGCGCTGCTGGCCAGCGGCTTTGCACCCGGCGTCTCGGCCCTGCTGGTCGCCAGCCTGGCCGTGGGCCTGGCCGCCACGGTGACCCAAGATCTGGTGCCCGCCGCCGCCACTCTGGCCCCTGCGGCCGAGCGTGGTCGCGTGGTTGGCACGGTGATGACAGGTCTGCTGCTGGGCATTCTGCTGTCTCGCGTGGTCAGCGGGCTGGTCGCGCAGTGGTGGGGCTGGCGCACGGTTTACTTTTCCGCCGCCGTGGCCGTATCACTGATTGGCGTAGCGCTGTGGCGGGGTCTGCAGCGTTTCGCGCCGACCACACAGGTCGGCTACCTGGCACTCATGGCTTCCATGCTGACGCTGTTCCGCCAGCATGCCAGCCTGCGCCGCGCCGCATTGGCGCAAGGCTTGCTGGCCATGGGTTTTAGCGCCTTCTGGTCCATGCTGGCCGTGATGCTGCACCACCAGCTGCATCTGGGCAGCGCTGCAGCCGGCGCTTTTGGCCTGGCGGGTGCAGCCGGCGCGCTGGCTGCTCCACTGGCAGGCAAACTGGCCGACAAGCGCGGCCCGGAAATCGTGACCCGTCTGGGTGCGGCCATTGCAGCGCTCTCTTTTGCCCTGCTGTTTTTAGGTGCCTGGCTGCCGGACGACAAGGCGCGACTGGTGGTGCTGCTGGTCAGCGCCGTAGGCTTTGACTTTGGCGTGCAAGCCGCACTGGTGGCGCACCAGACACTGGTCTACCAGCTCGATGCCAATGCCCGCAGCCGACTGAACGCCATCTTCTTCACCGGCATGTTTGTCGGCATGTCCAGCGGAGCCGCACTCGGAGGTCTGGCCATGGCCCAGTGGGGCTGGAATGGCGTGGTGGCCATGGCCACCGCCACCTCGTTGGCGGCCCTGCTGGTCAGAATGTACAGACATTGAGGAATGTACAAATGCCGAGCGATGACTGCGGCTTACCCGCCCACGCACTCCAGCTCAAACAGCGGCAGCTCGGCCTTGCGGCTCAGCCACACGCCGCCGCCCAGCTCCTTGAAGTGCGGCTGCAGGCCGCGCCGGTACAGCTCGGCGCGGTGGCGGTACAGGCGCGAATCGGTCAGGTCTTCGTCAATGATGTCGCGCTCGTAGTCTTCCTTGGCCACGGCTTCGATGTAGAGACCGCCCTGCGAGAGGCGGCCCAGATTGCTCAGCGCTTTTTTCAGATCCGCCGGGCTCAGATACGGCAGAACGCCCTGGCAGATCACCAGATCAAAGGGCTGGCCGTCCTTGGGCTGGTAATCCACCACCGAGCCCTGCTCCCAGCCATAGCGCTCGCATAGATAAGGGCTGAACTCTACGCCGTGATAGTGCACGCCGGGAAAGTGCTGCTCCACCGCCTCGCGCCACAGGCCAATGCCGCAGCCCACATCCAGCACACGGCGCACCGGCACGCGCAGATACGCAAGATACGAGCAGACAAACGCACCCAGCCGCCGCGCGTGCTCGGGGTCGATCACGCTGGTCTTCTTGTCAAAGTAAAAGCGCTGGTAATACGCCTCGTCAAACCACTCGTTGCTTGCAGATTGCACGCAGCCTCCTTCTGATCAAAACAAACGGCGCCCAAAGGCGCCGCACAGCTTGGCTATTCTTGCGCCGCGGCTTCCGCCACTGGCGCGTCCCACTATCAGAGGCACATGGCTAAAGCCGCCTCGCGGCGATGGCGTCGTCCCCCTGCGGGGAAGGCGCGCAGCGCCTCAGGGGGATTAGATTCTTCCAATCACAGACCAGCCCTTGCGCTGATCCTGCTTGTTGTTTTCGTAATCCCACACCGTGCCGCAACGCTCGCAGACATAACGGGTCACCGTCACCGAGTTGGAGCCGCGATCTTCCTTGCGGTTGCCGTGCTGCATCAGTTCGGCATGGCCGGGGGCTTTGCGCCAGTTGCGCTGAATGCCGGCGCAGCTGTCGCACAGATGGTCTTCGGCAGGATGGGTGGTGTTGGTCATGAAAAAGCTACTGGAATGTGGTGCGAAGCCCGGACACATGCCCGCGCTGCAAAGCAGCCATTGTGCCGCCTGCCCCGGTTTCTCACCGAAGGCAGGGTCAGCATCACCGCTTGCAACTCAGTCTCTCATCACCGAGCCCCCAGTGACACCCAGCAAGGGCCGCCCCCCAGCAAAGGTGTCCTCCCCCTCAGGGGGCTTAAGTCTTCGCCGGACGATGCAGCAAGCAAATCTTGTTGCCCGATGGGTCACGCAGATACGCCAGATACAGCGCACCCACGCCCTCACCGCGCCAGCCCGGAGCCTCTTCAATCGATTGGCCGCCAGCCGCCAGGCCCGCAGCATGGGCGGCGTTCACCTGTTCAACAGACTGCGCGGCAAACCCCGTGGTCGCGCCATTGCCCGCTGTGGCGGGAGAGCCGTCAATCGGCGTCGTGATCGCAAAGGTGCCCGTGGGGCTGCGATAGAAAAAACGGTTCTTGTTGGCAACGCCAGGCGCAATGCCCAACTGGCCCAGCAGTGCGTCATAGAAGCGCTTGCCGCCTTCCAGATCATTCACGCCCAACATGATGTGACTAAACATGGTTGTGTCTCCTTGGTGAGCCCGGTTTCAGGCCGATAACGGGGAATCTGGAGGCCATCGTACCGGGCTTTTCGTGGGAGCAGTCGTCTAATTTTTAATACGAAAAAGGACTGCAGCGCTCTCTGAATAAGCGCCAGCAGCTATCAAAACGACAAAACGCCATGGAACACCCCGCGGGTTTTGCCTGTGCAGATGCTGCGCCCGCACATTCAGGCGCATCACCGCCCCTAGGCCATCATTCCTCCTTGATTTAGACTGCTACAAACTGGTTACATATCAGAACCAATGACTGCCAGCCCCACCACCGCGCACAAGGCAGCGACCACTCCAACCCCTCACTGTGAAATGGCAGGCGATGGCGCAACCGTTCTTTGATCCCGTACTGTTCATCCAGGAAGACGCGCCAACGGCGGTCGATCTTCTGCAGACGCCGTACTTCTGCAATATCGACGGACACCCCCACTACCGCGCCACACCGCCCGAAGGCCAAGAGCTGCGGGTGGCCGCCGCGATGGACCCCGGTGTCGAGATGGGCAACGAATACCACGTCCTCTCTGCGACCACCACACACCCCGACCCCCAATACGGCAATCAGACCCAACTGGAGTTCCAGGCCAGCGAAGTCAAGTACCAAGCCTTGCCAGCCACACGCCAGGCGGCTGAAGCCTTCGGAATGACCTTGATTGAGCCAGGCCAGAGCATTTACATCACCAGCCCGCAACCACGTCTTTCACTCGTCGACCTGGAGTTCGGCATGTTTGCTGGTCACCGATCGCCCTATGAAGGAACCGGCAACCGCTTACTGGGCAAGGTCTGTACCGATCTCGAACATCACGATTTCCCGCACATCTTCACCTCCATCGACCCGCATTTGCCGCTGGTGATTTCCGTGGGAAAATACTGGCCTCAGACGCAAAAAATCCGCCTGGCCGACCTCTGGCTGCCACGTGGCCACGCCCTGTACGTCCCGCCCAGACCCAAGCTGCTTGGGCAGACCTGCCTGGCTCTGCACGGCAACCGCAACTCCGCCATGGCCTGCTGGCAAGGCACAGGGCGCAGCAGCGTCAGAACCCAGACCCTGCTGCAGACCGAGAACAGCTATTTCTACTGGTTCTGGAACGAGCTGCCCTCGACTCACCCCCTTCTGGATCCGAGAGGAACACCCCATGCTTGATGCCCGCCCCCGCCTGCGCACCCTGGAACCCGACACGGGCAACGGCCTCTACCAGACGCTGCTGGAATCCACTTTGGCGATCCCTTTCAAAATTGACTGGGCGACCAAGAAATACACCTATATCGGCCCGCAGATCGAAGACCTGCTGGGCTGGAGCCCCGAAAGCTGGGAAACCGTCAATGACTGGGCCGAGCGCATCCACCCCGACGAGCGCGAATCCACCGTCTCGCGCTGCGTGGAACTCTGCATCGCCGGCGTCGATCACGAAGCCGAATACCGCGCGCAAACCAGCGACAACCGCTTTGTCTGGGTCAAGGAAGTCGTGCATGTGCTGTGCGACGAACAGGGCCAGACCAGCGCCCTGATCGGCTTCACTTTCGACATCACCGAGCAGAAGAAAAACGAGCAATTGCGGGCCGAACTGGAGGCCGAAAAGCTCTCCAACGCCCGTCTTCAGGAGCGCTTGCGCCTGACCCACGACCTGCACGATGGTCTGGGCGGCGAGCTGGTCCACATGATTGCCTCCGTCGAGCAAGGCAGTGCCTCTCTGACCCGGCCCCAGGTGCTCTCCATGCTCAAACTCATCCGCAGCGATCTGCGCCAGAGCATTGACAGCAACGCCTCAGCCCAGGTGCGCGTGCCAGCCACCCCGCAAGAATGGCTGGCCCCCCTGCGCCGCCGCTTCAACGACCTGTTCGAGGCCATGAACATCCACTGCGACTGGCAGTTTCCGCAAAACTGGAGCACACCGCCCAATGCGCTGCAATACCTGGCGCTGACCCGGCTGATTGAAGAAGCGCTGACCAACATCATCAAGCACAGCCAGGCCCGCCACGTGCGCCTGCTGCTGACCCAGCGCCAGCCACATGCGCTGGTGCTGGAGATCGAAGATGACGGCGTAGGCTTTGACGTGCAGGCCGTGGATGCCTCAGGCCTGGGCATAGGCATGCGATCCATGGCCGTGCGGGTTGCGCGGGTGGGCGGAATGCTGGGCATTGACTCGCAGGCCGGGCGGACGGCGTTGACGGCACGGGTAGTGCTGGGCTCTGAGGATTAAGGTGTTTTTGGGCTGTAGCGCTTATTGGTGAAGCGCTGGCAGCTATCAAAATTATCGTTTTATCGTCGTTCAAGACAGAAGCCGGGTCTCGCCCCGGCGGGCGACCTGCCAGATTTGTGACGAAATCTGTCTCTAGCGCTTATATATCAGGCGCAAGCAGCTATCAAAACAGCATCGCTTTGTCGCCACCGACAGAGGCCGGGAGTCGCCCCGGCTGGCGACCTTCTTTTCTTGCGCGTGCAAGCAAAGAAGGTAAAAGAACACGTCCCTGCTGTCTGCGTCCCTGCGCTTCGCTCCGGGCAAACCTGCGACGGCAAGCGCTTGGGCTAGCTGCTGCACCGCAGAGTGCAGCAGCTTCGTGCTCTGACTTGCGGCAACGTGTTTGAACGAAGAGCGAAGCGCGAAGTGAGTTTTGCCGCACAGCTCCAAGAGCTTGACGGCGCAGGCTGCCCGTAGCGAAGCGCAGGGACGTGGGTAGCAGGGGCTGGCTCTTTGCCTACTTTCTGGCCACAGAAAGTAGGTCGGCAAGGCGGGCCGAGACCCGCCCTCTGTCCATCAACCAAGCATGTCGTTGAAACAAAAATCCCGGGGTAGATAAATCACTGACAGCTATCCAAACATCCAAACAAAAAGGGCATGCAGACCATAAGAACCACATGCCCAATCAGCCTCAATCCAAGGTGCACAAAGCGCTATCAACGATCAATATTCCAGGCAAATCTTGCCAAAGTGCTTGCCCGCCGCCTGATGCGTAAATGCATCCACCATCTGCTCCAGCGGGTAGCGGCTATCGATCACAGGCTTCCAGCCAAAGTTCTCCAGCGCCCTCACCATGTACTGCTGCTGCTCGCGGCTGCCGACGATCAGGCCCTTGAGGGTTTGCTGCTTGCGCATGAGCTCCAGCGTTGGCACGGCACCGGCAATGCCGGTCAGCACGCCAATCAGCGCAATATGGCCGCCGACGGCGCAGGCGCGGATGGACTGGGGCAGGGTGCCGGGGCCGCCCACTTCGACCACGATGTCAGCGCCGCGCCCGCCGGTGGCGGCCAGTACGGCGTCGCCCCACTCTGGGGTGTCCTGGTAGTTGATGACTACGTCGGCACCCAGGGCCTTGAGCTGCTCGGCCTTGGCATGGCTGGAGGTGGTGGCGATGACTTGCGCGCCCATGCTCTTGGCCATTTGCAGCGCAAAGATGGAGACGCCGCCCGTGCCCAGCACCAGCACGGTGTCGCCGGCCTTGAGATGGCCGTCCACGACCAGCGCGCGCCAGGCCGTGAGGCCGGCGGTGGTGAGCGTGGCGGCTTCGGCATGGCTCCAGCCCTTGGGGCTGCGGGTGAAGCTGGTAGCGGGAAGATTGACGAATTCACGCGCAAAGCCGTCCACGCCGTCGCCGGGGACCAACTGGAAGTCCGACGGCACCTTGCGGCCCGACAGCCATTGCGGAAAGAAGGTGGAGACCACGGCATCACCCACGGCAAATTCACTCACACCTGCGCCCACGGCAGTGACCACGCCTGCGCCATCCGCCATGGGAATGCGACCATCCGCCGCTGCGCCGGGGCGGCGTACCACGCCCAGGTCGTGATAGTTGAGCGAGCTGGCGTGAATCCGCACCTGAATCTCACCGGCCGCAGGGGCTGAAAGCGCAGGCAGATCGGCCAACTTCAGGTTCTCGAATCCGCCGGGGGCGGCCAGTTGCATGACTTTCATGGTTTGCTCCTCAAGGGTTGAAACAGATGCCACGCATGGTGCCGCCAAAGGATGCAGCACGCCAGTACCAACATATTTGTTGGGTAGTATTAAAAATGTAAGTAATGCATGAATGCGGGCCGGCGCTAGGATGAGGGCCTCTTTCCAACGCGCAGCGAGGCCACCATGAAACGACTGAACAGCAAGAGCGGCTGCGCCGTGGAGGTGACGCTGTCCGTCATGGGCGGAACGTGGAAACCCGTCATCCTGTTCCATCTGCTGCCTGGCAAAAAGCGCTTTGGCGAGCTGGGGCGCAGCATTGGCGGTATCACCCAGCGCATGCTGACGCTGCAGCTGCGCGAGCTGGAAGAGGCCGGCATTGTGGAGCGCACCGTCTATGCCGAAGTGCCGCCGCGCGTGGACTATGAGCTGACGGAGCTGGGCCGCAGCCTGCAGCCGGTGCTGATTGCCATGCGCAACTGGGGCCAGGAGTACAGCCAGCGTTTTGACGCAGCCGGGCCCCTGCATGACGATGCAGAGGCATCAGCTCCTCGCGCCCCAGATATTGCACAAAAAGTGGCTTAGGCCATTGATAGGCAAGCGCTAACAGCTATCAAATTCAAACAATCACCCACAAAAAAGCCCGCAGGCTAGAGCAGCTTGCGGGCTTTTTTCGGGTCAGCAGAGCTTACTTGCCGGCTGTCAGCTGGGTGTAGCTGGTGATCAGGTTGCGGTAGTCAGGAATGTGGTTGGAGAACAGAGTGCCCAGACCTTCGATGTCATTGCGCCAGTCGCGGTGCAGTTCGCAGGCGGCGCCGAACCATGTCAGCAGCTGAGCGCCGGCTTGTTCCATGCGGCTCCAGGCGGCCTTCTGGGTCATTTCGTTGAAGGTGCCGGATGCATCGGTAATCACAAACACGTCATAGCCTTCTTCCAGTGCCGACAGCACGGGGAAAGACACGCACACCTCAGTCACCACGCCAGCCACGATCAACTGCTTCTTGCCGGTGGCCTTCACAGCCTTGACGAAGTCTTCGTTGTCCCAGGCGTTGATCTGGCCAGGGCGGGCAATGTAAGGAGCGTTGGGGTGCTTTTCCTTCAGTTCAGGGACCAGAGGGCCGTTAGGGCCGGTCTCAAAGCTGGTGGTCAGGATGGTCGGCAGCTTGAAGTACTCACACATATCCGACAGGGCCAGCACGTTGTTCTTGAACTTGTCTGGATCGATATCGCGCACCAGAGACAGCAGGCCCGTCTGGTGGTCCACCAGCAGCACTGCGACGTCATTCTTGTCCAGACGAACGTAAGGCTTCTTGCTCATAGAGGTCTCCTAAGTGGGATAGGTTGGAAAAACACACAAGATGCCGTGATCAGCCAGCAGGCTGGCCACAGCGAGGCTGGCACTGGGCTATTAATGGTTGGTAGCAGCGCTGGTGCGCTCGGCAGCAGGAATACGTCCGAAGCGGCCGCTGCGGAAGTCGTCCATGGCCTGAGCAATTTCTTCATCGCTGTTCATCACGAACGGACCGTAACCCACCACCGGTTCGTTGATCGGCTCACCCGACAACCACAGCAGAGTGACGTCGTTGTTCGCTTCAAATTGCACGGTGTCATCAGCAGGGTCGAGATGCACCAGCTGACCGGCGCGCGCCACTTCCTTGCCGTTGATGAGCACGGTGCCATGCTGGACGACCAGCGCCAGCGTGTGGCCGGGCTGGGCCTTGAATTCAGCCTTGGCACCGGCTTTCAGCCGCACATCCCAGACATTGATGGGCGTGAAGGTGCGTGCCGGGCCATGGGCTCCGGCGTAGTCACCGGCGATCACGCGCAGCGAGCCCGCGCCATCAGGCAGTTCAACCTGGGGAATGTCGGCATTAAGCAGGGTCTGGTAGCCAGGGGAGGACATTTTGTCCTTGGCAGGCAGGTTGACCCAGAGCTGTACCATTTCCATGGGGCCGCCGGTCTTGGCAAAGGCGTCGGAGTGGAACTCTTCGTGCAGGATGCCTGCACCAGCCGTCATCCACTGCACATCGCCAGGGCCGATGGTGCCGCCCGCGCCGGTGGAGTCGCGATGGGCCAGTTCACCCTCGTAAACGATGGTCACGGTTTCAAAGCCACGGTGAGGATGGGTGCCCACGCCACGACGCTCGGTGGTGGGCGGAAAGTCTTCTGGAGCCGCGTGGTCCAGCAGCAAAAAGGGACTGAGCGCCCGACCGTGATCACCATAGCTGAACAGCGAGCGGACATGGAATCCATTGCCGACCCAGTGGGGGCGAGGTGCTTCGTAAACACCCAGAATCTTTTTCAGCACGGCATTCTCCTTTGCACGACCGACAGAGCGCATATTAGGCAGCAATAAGTCAATCACTTCTAAAGACCGTCAACCGATAGGCATTAACGATCAATCAAACATGGCGCAAAGTATAAATTCAGAACAAAGAAGGCAAAAGTCAACAATATTCCCATTCACAGTTCTATTTTTAGAACAATGATCGGATGAATATAAAAATTTGACGGGTTGCGCTATCCGAATAGTGCTGACAGCGACTTCGCTGCATTCGGGAGAAAGGTATTCGCTGCTGGTAATTCGCAGCAGCGGCGCGAAAAGCAGAAAAGGCGGTATCGCTTTATTAACAAGCGAGGACAGCGATTAATCTTGATCAATCAGGCCAGTGCCATCTGAATATCGGCAGCCAGTTTCTCGGGCTTGTCCTGGGGGGCATAACGGCGAATCACCTGACCGTCACGGCCCACCAAAAATTTGGTGAAGTTCCATTTAATGGACTTGGTGCCCAGCACGCCCGGAGCCTGCGCCGTAAGCCAGCGGTACAGCGGGTGCGCGCCGTCACCGTTGACGTCGATCTTATGCATGAGAGGAAAGCTGACACCGAAGTTCAGCTCGCAGAAGCTGGCGATTTCATCGTCCGTGCCTTTCTCCTGCGCGCCAAACTGGTTGCAAGGGAAGCCCAGTACCACCAGCCCCTGATCGCCGTATTGCTCATGCAAGGCCTGCAGGCCTTTGTACTGGGGCGTGAAACCGCAGGCGCTGGCGGTGTTCACAATCAACAGCGCCTTGCCCTTGTACTGTGACAAGGGCACGCTGCGGCCCTGAATGTCAGTGGCTTCAAAGTCGTAGAGGCTGTGGGCGGTGTTGCTCATACTGGGGCTCCTGTCGCTGCGGCGATGTGAAGGACCAAGCTTAATGCAGCCGGTATTGGTTCTCACAGCCAGAAACAACCCTGTCTGCGCAGGCTCGGCAGACAATACCGGGGCTGCGACCATAGAAAAACCGATCACCGCAAGCAGAGCGCCTGTTTTTTGGGCATTCTTCGCAGTCTTGCCTTCTTGCGGCCCTTGGCGGGCCACCATGCAACGTGCGTTTGTCCTTGAACGAATTAAAAGAAAAATGGGTTCCACGTGTCTCGGCACTGTGGTCGCGCGCTCGTGCTTCTGCGCTGGGTCAGCGCATTGAGGCCCTGCCCTGGTGGCGTCGCTGGCCCACGCGGCGTGAGTGGCTGCGATTGGCGGTGGCGCTGCCGGTGCTGTTCATCATCTATGTGCTGCTGCTGATTCCGTTCACGCCCAGCATCAGCGATATCCGCAAGGCCAAGCTCGATCAGCCGGCTCAAATCTTGAGCGCAGACGGCAAGCTGCTGGGCGAGTTCAAGCGCAGCAACCGTCAGTGGGTGCCGCTGGAGCAGATCTCGCCCGCCGTGGTGAAGGCGCTGGTCGCCACAGAAGACCATCGCTTTTATGAGCACCATGGCATGGACTTCACCCGCACAGCGGGATCCGTCATTCATACGCTCAATGGCAATCCACAGGGTGGCTCCACCATCACGCAGCAGCTGGCGCGCAACCTCTACCCCACAGAGATCGGCCGCGCGCGCAACATCAACCGCAAATTGAAGGAAGCCATCACGGCCTTCAAGATCGAGGCGCTCTACACCAAGGACGAGATTCTCGAGACCTATCTCAACACCGTGCCCTTTCTCTACAACGCCTACGGCATAGAGATGGCGGCGCGCACATATTTCGACAAACCCGCCGCCAAGCTGACGGTGCTGGAAAGCGCCACGCTGGTGGGCATGCTCAAGGGCAATGCCTACTACAACCCCGTCATCAACCCGGACCGGGCCATTGCCCGGCGCAACACCGTACTGAGCCAGATGGTCAAGCGCGGCGAGCTGAAAGACGATGAGTTTGAGCGCCTGAAAAAGCGCCCCATGCGGCTGGACTTCGAGCGCCAGGAAGAGCCCACCGGCATGGCACCGCATTTTTCTCAGCAGCTGCGCAAATGGCTGATCGCGTGGGCAGACAAGCACGACTACAACATCTACACCGATGGTCTGGTGGTGCGCACCACGCTGGATTCGCGCCTGCAGAACTGGGCGCAACAGGCGGTGAACCGCCAGATGAACACACTGCAAGGCATTGCCAACACCAACTGGAGCCACCGCGATGGCTGGAGCACCGACAACCCGCTGGTGCTGCAACTGGTGCGCGAGACGGACGCCTTCCGCAAGCTCGCCAGGACGGGAAAGCCTTCGGACATCAGCGAAGAAGAGGCGCTCAAGAAACTACTGGCCGACAAGGCCTTCATGAAGCAGCTGCGCGAGGACAAGACCCGCGTGCAGGCGGGTTTTCTGGCCATGGACCCGCGTACATCCGCCGTGCTGGCCTGGGTGGGTAGCCGCGACTATGCGCTGGATGCGTTTGACCATGTGGCGCAGGCCCGCCGTCAACCCGGCTCCACCTTCAAGCCCTTTGTGTATGGCGCAGCCCTGCAGCAAGGTGCCAAGCCGAGCGACACGCGCAAGGATGAGGAAGTGGAGATCAAGCTGCCCGGCGGCGAGGTCTGGCGCCCCAGCGATGCCGTGGCCCCCACCGGCATGCCCATCACGCTGACCGATGCGCTGGCCTACTCCAAGAACACCATCACCGCCGAGCTGGGGCAAGAAGTGGGCATGGACCGCGTGATCAAGCTGGCCCGGGCGCTTGGCGTGCGCCAGAGCCCGCTGGAGGCCGTGCCCTCGCTGGCGCTGGGCTCCAGCCCCGTGACGCTGCTGGAGATGGTCAACGCCTACGGCAGCATTGCCAACTCGGGCCGCTACACGCCTCCGCAACTGGTCACGCGCATCGAGAATGCCGACGGCGAGCTGCTGGCCGAATTCACCCCGCCCAAGCCCGACCCGGTCTGGGACGAGGAAGAGAACTACGGTCTGCTGGAGATGATGCGCGCCGTCATCGACAAGGGCACGGGTCGCGCCATTCGCAAGCAATACGGCATTCGCGCCGATGTGGCGGGCAAGACCGGCACCACGCAGGGCAATGCGGACGGCTGGTTCATCCTCATGCACCCACAGATCGTGACTGGCGCATGGGCGGGCTTCAATGACTCGCGCATCACCCTCAAGAGCGATCAGTGGGGTCAAGGCTCACGCAGCGCCCTGCCCATGGTGGGAGACTTCATGTCCCGCGCGCTGCGCAGCCCCATGCTCAATGTCAAGGCCCACTTTACGGAGCCCAACACCACACACTGGTGGAGCGATCTGGTGAGCCGCCTGCGCGATAAGGTGCAGCAGTGGAACAGTAGTGATGAAGAGGTCAGCGACAAACCTGCGCGCACGTCGCCAGCCGCGCCTTCTGCCCCTGCACCTCAAAGCAAGGGCAGCGATGCCGACATCATCGAGAGCACGCCTGCGGCGCCACCCTCTGCCAACTCGTCCTCCAACCCGCCAGCCAGCCCTGATCGCAGTGGCCAGTCGCCCGATCTGGACAGCAGCCCGGGACTGGCACCCAGCGATGCATTGCCTGCCCCTACCCCAGCGCCTGCTCAGCCCACCGCGCCAGCCAGATTTCCTGCACCTTCCAGCTGGAGCGATATAGGCACGGCGCTGCCGCCTGCTGCGCCGCTGAATACCCCCGCCGATTCCCGGTAGGTACGGCCTTTCAGCCACATACGCTACTGGGCTGTCGAATAGCTGGTCCAATTGACGTCTGACATCCGCCAGGTTGCCTCTCACCCAGAGGCCCCCTGGCGGATTTGTTTTCGCTCAACATAAAACTCATATGTTGATAGCGCAAAGCGCCTATCCGGAGCCGACATGACCGCCAATACGCCAACCCTCGTCACCTTTGCCATCTACCTGCTGGGCATGCTGTTCATCGGCTGGGCAGGCTACAAAGCCACGACCAATCTGTCTGACTACATTCTGGGCGGGCGCAGTCTGGGCCCGGTGGTCACCGCCTTGTCGGCGGGCGCATCGGACATGAGCGGCTGGCTGCTCATGGGTCTGCCCGGTGCGGTGTTTACCCAAGGGCTGTCCGCTTCGTGGATTGCCATTGGCCTGTGCATTGGCGCATGGTTCAACTGGCGCTTTGTGGCGGCGCGTCTGCGCGTCTATACCGAGAAGGTGGGCAATGCGCTAACGCTGCCCGATTACTTCACCAACCGTTTTGAAGACCAAAGCAGTCTGCTGCGCATCGTGACCGCACTGGTGATTCTGGTGTTCTTCACCATCTACTGCGCCTCGGGCGTGGTGGCCGGTGCCCGCCTGTTTGAGAGCATGTTCGGCATGAGCTACCAGACCGCCCTGTGGGTGGGTGCCGTCGCCACCATGGCCTATGTGTTCATCGGCGGCTTTCTGGCCGTGAGCTGGACAGACACCATTCAGGCCGCGCTGATGATTACAGCGCTGATTCTGGCCCCGCTGATGGTGATCTACTCCGACGGCGGCATTGGCCCCAGCACCGCCATCATTGAAACCGCACGCAGCGGCGCTTTTGACATGTTCCAGGGCCATGGCGCGATTGCCATCCTCTCGCTGCTGGCATGGGGTCTGGGCTATTTCGGTCAGCCCCATATTCTGGTGCGTTTCATGGCGGCCGAGTCGCTCAAGACCATCCCCAGCGCCCGCCGCATCGGCATGACGTGGATGGTGCTGTGCCTTGGCGGTGCCGTGGCCGTGGGCTTTTTCGGCATTGCCTTCTTTGCCAGCCGCCCTGATCTGGCCGCCGGCGTGAATGCCAACAGCGAAAACGTGTTCCTTGAAGTCACCAAACTCCTGTTCAATCCATGGATTGCTGGCGTGCTGCTGGCCGCCGTGCTGGCTGCCGTGATGAGCACCCTGTCTTGCCAGTTGCTGGTGTGCTCCAGCGCGCTCACACAAGACATCTACAAAACCTTTTTGAACAAGAAGGCCAGCCAGAAGCAACTGGTCTGGTTTGGCCGCGCCATGGTGTTTGCCATTGCCTTGATTGCCATCGTCATCGCCCAGGACCCCGACGCCAAGGTGCTGGGCATGGTCAGCAACGCCTGGGCGGGCTTTGGTGCGGCCTTTGGCCCGCTGGTACTGATCTCGCTGCTTTGGGGGCGCATGACGCGCAATGGCGCTCTGGCCGGCATGATCGTCGGCGCGGTCACGGTGCTGATCTGGCAGCACTTTCAGTGGTTCAAACTCTATGAAATCGTTCCTGGTTTTGCGTTGTCTGCTATCGTAATCATAGTATTCAGCCTACTGGACAAGGCGCCTTCTGCCAGCATCGCTGCCAAACACAAAGAGGTAGAGGCCGAGATCGCCGCCCACGGCGAATAAGCGCTTTCAAGATCCGAAAAAGCCCTGCATGGCCCGTGCTTGCAGGGCTTTTTCCTAGGGTGGGCAATCAGAAGACACTCATGTATCGACAGCCAACCGCCACTCTTGTACTGCATAAAAAACAGGCACACCTTGCAATTTTGATGCCTATCCGTCACACTTGCGGGTCGAAATTTCAGGCATTACCTGAGATTCTGAAAGGTTTAGTGAATGCTCAAGGCCGCTGCAGCCAAGGTGTATCAGACGGGTTTAGCGTTGATGTTGGGTGCCGCTTTTGCGCTTGCATCCCCCTCGGCGTTGGCGCGCAAAGCGCCTGAGGTCAGCACCACCGCCCCCGGGTTTGAAACGATTACGCTGGCCGATTTGCCACGCGATGGCCGCACCACCTATGGTCGCATTCTGCAGGGTGGCCCCTTCAGCAGCGACAAAGATGGCTCGGTCTTCGGCAACCGCGAACGCATACTGCCGCGCCAGTCAAGGGGCTACTACCGCGAGTACACGGTACGAACTCCCGGTGCCAGAAACCGCGGCGCGCGGCGCATCGTCTGCGGAGGGCTGCAGCCCCAGTTGCCCGATGCCTGTTTCTATACAGGCGACCACTACAACAGCTTTCAGCAGATCGTCCAATGAACCTTGAAGACGGCCTGCGAGCCTTTCCCCCTCCGGCTTTTGCCCTTTTGAATTCCGCAGCCGTGGTTTGCGCAGATCACCTACAGATCTGTCAGTACCGCTGCTGCCACCAGTATTGATGTTTTTAGAAAGAATCACGGAGATGGACACGCCACTTCGTAAGCCGTCGGATACCCCTTTGCGCAATGTTCGCTCGAACATTGTTCAATCCATTCGCGCCTATCGCATCCCTGATTTACAAGCCGCTGCAGAGACTTTGGGCGCTCACTTTCTCTATGCCAATCTTGCGCATGCGCAGACCAAGGCAGATATCTTCGAGCTGCTGGCTACTCAGTTCTTCCTGCCTGCCCATTTCGGCAAGAACTGGGATGCGCTGTATGACTGCATGACCGACCCGATTCATAAATCCGGCCCACAGCCCGGCTTTATCGTGGTGCTCGATCAAATTCCCACTACGCCCAAGTTCGACAAGGAAGTGCGCGAACAGTTGCTGGATGTGTTCCGTGACACGGCGGAGTTCTGGGCCGAGCGCAAGGTGAGTTTCCGCTGCTTCTACTCGTTCCTGTAAGTAGCCTGGGTCTAAATATCCATGACAAAACGCCCGCATCGATTGCGGGCGTTTTTGATTCCAGCGTCAAAAGGCGTCAGGCTGAGCGAGCCTTCCCTCCGCTCTGGACTGCATCCATTTGCCCGTCAAAAGCACCAGCAGCGCGCCCGTAGCGGCGGCGGCGTAGGTCATCCAGGGGTTACTGTGGACTAGGCCCTCCAGCAGATGGTCGCTGGTAATGGTTTCACCGGCCACCCAGCCAATCAGCGCTGCACCCAGAGTCACGATGACAGGGAAGCGCTCCATGAGCCTGATCATCAGCGTGGAGCCAAAGATCACCAAGGGAATGCTGATAGCCAAACCCAGAATCAGCAGCAGCAGATTGCCGCCCGCCGCTGCCGCCACCGCAATGACGTTGTCCAGGCTCATCACCAAGTCCGCCAGCAGGATGGTGCGAACTGCGGCCATCATTCCCGGCTTGGCTACATGGCCTGAGCTCGTTTCTGCGTCTTCGCTCTTGAGCAAACTCACACCAATCCACAGCAGCAGCAAACCTCCAATGACCTCCACAAACGGCAGTTGCATCAGCTTGGCCGCAACCACGGTCAGCGCGATGCGCAGGACCACTGCCGCCCCTGAGCCCAGCATGACGGCTTTTTTCTGTTGTTCAGCAGGTAGCCCTCGCGCAGCCAAGGCGATGACCACCGCGTTGTCACCCGAGAGAATGATGTTGATCCAGACGATTTTGAACAGGCCGATCCAGAAGTCGGCGCCAAGCAAAGCATCCATGGGGAGAAATTCCTAATTTCTATATCTTGGCCACTTTGAACAGGAAAATGCCCGGCATTCAACAGCCAGGTGCCAGTAGCCATACGTGAAAGTTTAGTCACCCGGTATCAAAATGAGCGGTCGGCGTATTGCTTCTTGCATCATGGGAATTTCAGGCTTGTGAAACACTTCAGGCGTTTTAAGCGCAGGAAGCGCGTCGAACTTTTGAAATTACCAGTTTTCAGTGATTCCCAGAATTCCAGATATAGGTAACAGTTCGCCTCATAAATATAAAGATGGATTCCTTCATGGCCGAGAGCTTTCCCATTCCCACTGAATCCACCCTCCCCAGCCCCTTGATCGTGGTGGAGGACGAGCCCCTCATCCGCAACCGGCTGGAGAGCATTTTGCGCAGCCTGGGCTATGACAATGAAGCGCTGATTTTTACCGCCAGCCTGGCACAGGCGCGCGCGCAACTGGCAGAGCATCCGGTGGCCATGGCGCTTGTCGATCTGGGCCTGCCCGATGGCAACGGTATTGAGCTGATCCGCCAGCTGCGCGCCGCTGACCCCAGCATGGGCATTCTGGTCATCTCTGCCTGGAGTACGGAAGACGCCATTCTCTCGGCCCTGCGCGCAGGGGCCAACGGCTATGTGCTCAAGGAGCGCGATGACTTAGAGGTCATGCTCTCCATCCGCAGCGTGCTGCGCGGCGGCGCACCGATCGACCCCTTCATTGCGCGGCGCATCATTGCTGAGCTGCAGGCCCCCGCTTCCACCGAAGCGCAAAAAGACGTGCCGCCCGAAGCCGTGCTCAGCTCGCGGGAAATTCAGATTCTCAAGCTGGTGGCCGACGGCATGACCAACCGCGAAATTGCCGAAACGCTGTTCCTGTCGCGTTACACGGTGGAATGCCATGTGAAGAATATTTACCGCAAGCTTGCCGTTCCCTCACGCACCAAGGCCATCAGCGAAGCAAGAGCTCGCGGTTTGCTGAGTTAAGGCCACCGCCCTCACATGCTTCGCCTGCTACTTGCACTCATGCTGGGACTGAGCCATTGCATGGCATGGGCACAAGACGCAACGCCACCGAGCCTGTTTTGCGAACCCAAAATCGTGGCTCGGCAATCCGCCAAGGCCTTGCAAGAGGGACCGCCACCCAGTGCAGCCACATTGCAATGGACGGATGTGGGGTTTCTGGATGACTGGAACCAGCGCTGGCCCGGTTATGACGGCGCAGCCTGGTACCGCGTGGACTGGGAAAGCCCCTGCGGGCGCGATCAGCCCGTAGCACTGGCCATCATCAACATGACGCTGGCAGGCGAGGTCTTCGTCAACTCAGAGCTGATCTGGCGCGACAAGTCTCTGGTAGAGCCGCTGAGCCGTAGCTGGAACATGCCTCGCTACTGGCTACTGCCCAAGGCTCTGCTCAAAGAGCAAGGGAATAGTATTTGGGTGCGCATTCACGGCATCAGCTCGCAGACGCCGGGGCTGAGTCGGCTGCGCATCGGCCCTCCGGAAGAACTCAAGGAGTGGACGACTTCTGCCACCTGGAATCTGCGCACCATCTACCTGATCTGCCTCACGGTCTGCACCGTGCTGTCCCTGCTCTTTGCCTTTGCCTGGTTTTATAACCGCAACCAGAAAGTCTATGGCTGGTATTCGCTCAACCTGTTGTGCTGGGCGCTGATGCTGTGCAACATCTTGATGACCGAGCCCTGGATTTTTCCCAGCTCACAGGCTATTGCCCGCGCCAATCTACTGACATTCATCGCTTTTACCTACACCTTCTGCCTTTTTACGCTGCGTTTTGGCGAGCTGCGACTGCCGCGGGTCGAGCGACTACTGGCAGGTTTCTGCAGCTTTTCCGCCTTGCTGATTCTGCTACTGCCCCATGATCAAATGGCCAAAGCCAGCCTCGTCTGGCTTGTGATGTTCGGTATATGCGCTCTGGTCATCCTGCTATTTCCCTTGCGGGCCATGCAGACGCGCGCACCCATGCACATCATCTTCAGCGCCTGCTTTTTGCTCTATCTGCTCATCGGTCTGCATGACGTTTTGCTGCTGCACAAAGCGCTGGAACACAACCGCCCGCTGATCCCCTACACCACCTTGCTGAACATGCTGGTGCTGGCCTGGGTGCTGGGGCGGCAGATCATGCTCAATATGCGCCGCATCGAGCGCTTCAACCATGAACTGAGCATTACTGTCACGCAGGCCTGCGACGACCTGAGCCAGACGCTGGAGCGCGAACACATGCTGGCACTCAGCCATTCCCGCCTGCAAGAAAGGCTGACCATCTCGCAAGACCTGCACGACAGTCTGGGCGGCTCTCTGGTGCGCTCTATTGCCCTCGTGGAGCAAACCAGCACGCCCCTGCCCAACAAACAGGTGCTGTCCATGCTCAAGCTCATGCGCGATGACCTGCGCCAACTGATTGATGCAGGCACCAGCGCTACCATTCAGGTGCCCGAAACACCGACGCAATGGCTTGCACCGCTGCGCCACCGCTTTGCGCGCCTGTTTGAAGAGCTGGACATTCAGGTGAAATGGGAGCTTCCCACGCACTGGAGCCATACGCCCAGTCCCATTCAATGCCTTACGTTGACCCGCGTGCTGGAAGAAGCCCTGATCAATGTCATCAAGCACAGCCATGCCAGCAAAGTCCAGATACGCTTGGATATTCCTGCCTCACAAGTACTGCAGTTACAGATCGTGGACAACGGCGTGGGCTTTGATGTGCACAGCATACAGATCAACAGCATGGGAGTGGGCATGCGCAGCATGCTGGCGCGGCTGGAGCGTTTGCAGGGCACACTGGATGTGCAATCCAGCCCCGGTGGCACCGAACTCAGGGCTCACCTGCCGCTGCACAGCAAGGTGGTGACTCCTATCACTGCGCCACAGACACCCTCGACACCGGAATCTGTCTGGTCACTGCGCTAAGCTGGCCGAATGCCGCTATTGATCGATGGAACCCCGCAGGAAGACGGCGTCTTCCCCCTGCAACTCACGCAAGGTGCCGCCCACAAGCTCAAAACCAGCCCCGGCCAGGGCAGCCTGAGCTTTGGCCCCAAAGAGCAACTGCCCAAAGCAGATTTGTGGCTGGCGGCCGGAGCCCCCGTGCTGTGGTCTTGCTTTGACCCTTTTGCCACGCCCGCAGGGTCGCCATGGCCGCGCAATTTTTACTATGCAGGCAATGACAGCGGCTTTTTTACCTGGGCACAGCGCCGTCCCATCGAAGGCTTCACTTGGTACCCGCAGTTGCAGCAAGATGTGCATATCGATGCCAGCCAGTCGAGAATCCGTGAGCTGAGCATCCACCTTCAACAAAGCAATCTTGGCCATATCCATCTAAAGCTGCCAGAGCAGGGCTTGCGACTGCATCTGCATGGTCAGCTGAGTCAGATCACGGTGACAGGCGGCAGGCCCGACAGCCTGAGCCTGAACCCCACCACCAGCAAGAACCCCGCTGATGCACCGCTGCTGTTGCCGGATATGGGGACTTTGAAGCAAGTCACCACGCTGGAGCTGGGCAACGGCGCTGGAAAGCAGGCCATTTCGCTGCAAAGCCTGCTGCAATTTTCAGAGCTGGAATCGCTTTCCCTGTGGGGCAATCACAGTGATTTCGCTCTGCTTTCAAGATGCATGCAGCTCAAGGCGCTATCGCTGCGCTTCATACCCCTTCTGCAGGGACTGCCTGCACTGCAGACATGGCCTGCGCTGGACTTCTTTGTCGCCTACAACGTGGAAGAGGCTACTGGCAAACGCCTGCGCCAGCAGCTCAAGGAACGCGCCAAGGAACGCCCCTGGGCAGAGCATGCAGCCGTCAGTCAGCTGCGCAAACCGGAATGGTGGGCCAGAGCGTATGGTCGGCCGTTTAACAGCTGGCCCGCAGCCCGCGCCAAGATAGGCCATGCGGCCTACGACCTGGCAGAGCAGCAACTGAACGCAGCCCAGAGCCTTAGCGATGTACAAACGGCGCTGACCGGTTTCACCCGCCGCTTCAACACCGTCAAAGGCATAGAAACAACTGAGCGTGAAGACCTGGGACAGGCCGTGAACCAGCTAGCGCAGCTGCCGGCGGCCCAATTACTGGGCCTGACGGACGAGCAGGCCCAACATTGGTTTGACGAAAGCCGGGATTACTGAGCAGCGTCAGGATCCACCTGCGCAATGATGCCGCCGCCCAGGCAGACATCGCCGTCATACAGCACGGCAGACTGGCCGGGCGTGACAGCCCATTGCGCTTCGGGGAAGTCCAGACGGAAACCATCAGCCGTCGCCTTGGAAATCAACGCAGGCGAATCCGGTTGACGGTAGCGGGTCTTGGAGCCGTACTGCCTGCCTTCAGCCGGCGCATGACCCGCCACCCAGCTGACCTGATCGGCCACCAGTGCATGTGACAGCAGCAGCGGATGGTCATGCCCCTGCACCACGCGCAGGATGTTCTTGTCCATCTCCTTGCGCGCCACGAACCACGGTGCATGCTCGCCAGCGCCACGGGCCGCGCCCTTTTCCTTCACACCGCCAATACCCAGACCCGAGCGCTGACCCAGCGTGTAGAACGACAGGCCCACATGCTTGCCCAGCTTGCGGTTGCGGTCGTCCAGAATCAGTCCGGGTTCCTTGCTGATGTAGCGATTCAGAAAGTCGCGGAACGGACGCTCCCCGATAAAGCAAATGCCGGTGGAGTCCTTCTTCTTGGCATTGGGCAGACCAATCTCTTCCGCAATGCGGCGCACTTCGGTCTTTTCCAGCTCGCCTACAGGGAACATGGCTTTGGACAGCTGTGTCTGATTCAGGCGGTGCAAAAAGTAGCTCTGGTCCTTGCTGTTGTCCAGCCCCTTGAGCAGCTCGAACAACTGCGTATCGGGGTTCTGGCGCACGCGAGCGTAATGGCCGGTGGCAATCTTCTCGGCCCCCAGTCGCAGGGCGTGGTCCAGAAAGGCCTTGAACTTGATTTCGGCATTGCACAGCACGTCCGGGTTGGGCGTGCGGCCTGCCTGGTATTCGCGCAGAAACTCGGCGAACACGCGGTCCTTGTAATCAGCGGCGAAATTGACATGTTCAATCTCGATGCCGATCACATCGGCCACCGCCGCCGCATCCACAAAGTCGATATTGGACGAGCAGAACTCGCTGTCGTCGTCATCTTCCCAGTTCTTCATGAAGATGCCGACCACCTCATGGCCCTGCTTTTTCAAAAGATAGGCGGTCACGGCGGAATCCACACCGCCCGACAAACCCACCACGACACGCTGCTTGTTGCTCATAGGTATACGATTATCCCAGCGCCCGTCAACTGCTGCGGGTGTGAGGATTTGCCATGGAACTGCGCCAGCTGCGCTACTTTGTCCGAATTGTTGAACTAGGCTCCATGAGCCGTGCTGCGCTGGATCTGGACATGGTGCAGTCCGCGCTCAGCCAGCAGATCAGCCGCTTGGAGTCCGAACTCTCCACCCGATTGCTGCAGCGCACACCGCGCGGCGTCATCCCCACCGAGGCGGGCCAGGCCTTTTTTCATGAAGCCCAGCTCACCCTGCGCCACGCCGCGCAGGCCATTCACGCCGCCCAGCAGGCACGGCTGTCGGGTGCCGTCAGCATGGGCTTGTCGCCCACCATAGCCAATGTGCTGGGCCTGCCGCTGATGCGTGCCATGCGCGAGCGCTACCCCGATGTGCGCCTGCACATGGTGTCTGCACTTTCAGGGCATTTAACGAGTCTTCTCAATGCCAGGCAATTGGATCTAGCTATTCTTTTTGACACGCAGTCAGCCCGGCGCTGGAGCGTGCTGCCGCTGCTGGAAGAACGGCTCTTCCTCATCCAGTCGCGCCAGCAGCCCGTGGCACCGCAAATCACACACGACACGCCCATCAACCTGCAGCAGCTGCAGCAAGTGCCCCTCATCCTGCCTTCGGGCAGCCATGGCCTGCGCAGCTCCATCATGGCCTCGTTCAGCAGCGCGGGCTTTCAGTCGCAGATGGCGATGGAAATCGACTCACTCACCTTGCTGATGGAAGCCGTAGATGCGGGTATGGGCGCCACCGTCCAGCCCTGGTCGGCCGTGGGCATGTACCGCGATGCCGCCGATCGCTTTCAGTGGTCTCAGATCGCCGATGACTCGGTACGCCGCAAGGCGGCGCTATGCAGCTTGTCCGATGATGAACTATCCCCCGCCGCTCTGGCCGCGCGCGTGGTGCTGATGGACTGCGCGCGCCAGCTGGTGAAGTCAGGGGACTGGGTGGGGGCTACGCTGATCGAGTGAGCTGATGGCTCGGCCTCGGCCTCGGCCGCTGCCATGCCGCAAGAGCCAGAAATGCCAGGCCAGAATTTCAGCGTGCCTTACGTAATTTCCACAGCAACTTTGTTGTGCCGAAACGCTCTCACCTCATGGCAAACCTAGATCTTCATTACAACATTGCTGTTGCGGTCCCCTCGCTGCATCTCGTCATCCATCTCGCATCACACCAGCGGCAACAGACTACAGCCGGCGTGAGCGTGCTTTTTTAATATGAGCCTTGCCCAGGGCTGGATGCGACGTGCGCTTCAGGACCGCCAGCCAAAACCAAGGTTCATTTATGACATCCCTAGATATTCAGTTGCTGCTGACCGCGCTGGTCAGCGTGCTGGTACTGGTTGCATTGATTGTGTCGCGCATCAAGATGCACCCGCTGCTGGCTCTGCTCGTCGTCTCCATTGGCGTGGGTTTTGCCACCGGCATGGAGCCGGGCAGCATCGTCAAACAACTGAGCAACGGTGCAGGCAAGACATTGGGCGCCGTGGGCGTAGTCATCGCACTGGGCGCCATGCTGGGCAAGATTCTGGCCGACGCCGGTATCACCGAAAAAATCGCCGAAGCCATACTCAAACATGCTTCAGATCGCATGATCCCCTGGGCCATGACCCTGGTGGCCTTTATCGTCGGCATTCCCATGTTCTTCGAGGTCGGCCTGGTCGTCATGCTGCCGCTGATCTTCAGCGTGGCGCGCAAGCTGGAAAGCCAGGCCCGTTTCAAAGGCTCGGCCTATGTGTACGTGGGTGTTCCTGTCATCTCGGCCTTGGCTGCCATGCATGGCATGGTGCCGCCCCATCCAGGCCCCTTGACCGCCATTGCCACCCTCAAAACCACGGTCGGCCCCACCATGCTGTACGGCTTTCTGGCGGCCATTCCTGCCATGGTTCTGGGCGGCCCCCTGTACGGAGCCTTTATTGCACCGCGCATGAACACCAAGCCTGACCAGACTCTGCTGGATCAGTTCACCATCACGGGAAATGCCGACAGCAAGCAGCCCGGCATTGCGCTCGGCATTCTGGCCGCACTGCTGCCAGCCATTCTGATGCTGGTTCACGCCGTCGCGGAAATGCTGCTCCCCAAGGACTCCCCGGCCATGCATGTGGCCAGCTTTCTGGGCAATCCCCTGATCGCCATGCTGCTGGGCGTGCTGTTCGCCATCGTGGCACTGGTGCTGGCACGCGGCGGTGATATGGAAAAGCTGCGTGAGGCACTGGGCCAGAGCCTCAAGCCCATTGCTTCCATCATCATGATCATTGCCGGAGGCGGTGCCTTCCAGCAGATGCTGACCAGTGCCAAGGTCGGCGATGCCATCGTGCACCTGACCCAGCAGTTTGCCTTCCCACCACTGATTCTGGGCTGGCTGATCGCCATGCTGCTGTCGGTCTCCACCGGCTCGGCAACCGTCGGCATCGTGGGTGCTGCAGGCTTGCTGGCACCGCTCGCCGGTGCCGATCCCAGTCTGAACCTGCCATTGCTGGCCTTGTCCATCGGCTGCGGCTCGCTGTTCTTCAACTACGCCAACCATGCCGGCTTCTGGATGGTCAAGGAATCCTTTGGCATGACCATGAGCGAAGCCACCAAGACCATCTCGGTGGTGCAATCCATCGTCGCGGTCGTGGGTCTGATCATGGTGCTGATCTTCAATGCGCTGCTGACCGTTCAGTAAACCATCCCCGTCGCCCGCTGCGGCGACAGGTCTTGGCAGCAAGGCCTCATCACAATTCGTGATACCCCCATCCCCTCACCCCTCTGCACGGGTGAGGCGGCACTGTCTACAGTCCGGTTCAACACTTGCTTACGCTCTCTAGGAAGCTCTGCGTTCTGGGCGAACAGCAAGACAAGACTGACCCACGTTGAACCGCCACAGGCCCCGCCTGATGGCAGCCCATCATGAAAACTGAAGCCTTTGACACCGATGTGCTCATCATCGGTGGTGGCAACGCTGCCCTGTGCGCCGCACTCATGGCACGCGAAGCGGGCAGCCGCGTGCTGCTGCTGGAATCCGCGCCCCACGAATGGCGCGGTGGCAACTCGGGCCACACCCGCAATCTGCGCTGCATGCACGATGCGCCGCAAGACGTGTTGACCGAGGCTTACCCCGAAGAAGAGTACTGGCAGGACTTGCTGAAGGTCACCGGCGGCATTACCAACGAGCATCTGGCGCGCATGGTGATCCGTGCGTCTTCCACCTGTCGCAACTGGATGCGCAAGCACGGCGTGCACTTTCAGCCGCCGCTTTCGGGCGCGCTGCATGTGGCGCGTACCAATGCCTTTTTCATGGGCGGCGGCAAGGCGCTGGTGAATGCCTATTTCCGCAGTGCTGAAAAGCTGGGCGTGGAGATTCGCTACGAATCGCCTGTGGACCGCATCGAGATCGACAACGGCCAATTCAAAGCAGCGTGGAGTAAGGGTCAACGCATTACCGCCAAGAGCTGCGTGCTGGCTGCGGGTGGCTTCGAGTCCAACCGCGAATGGCTGCGCGAGGCCTGGGGACAGAACGAGCGCGGCGAATGGCCTTCGGACAACTTCTTGATCCGTGGCACGGCCTTTAACAAGGGCGTGTTGCTGCGCCACATGCTCGACGAGCAAGGTGCCGACCGCATTGGTGACCCGACCCAGGCGCACATGGTGGCGATTGATGCCCGGGCGCCGCTGTATGACGGCGGCATTTGCACGCGCATCGACTGCGTGTCGTTGGGCGTGGTGGTCAACCGCGATGCAAAGCGTTTTTATGACGAGGGCGAAGATTTCTGGCCCAAGCGCTACGCCATCTGGGGCCGACTGGTGGCCCAGCAACCGGGGCAGATTGCGTACTCGATCATCGACAGCAAGGCCATTGGTCGCTTTATGCCGCCGGTCTTCCCTGGTGTGAAGGCCGACAGCCTGCCAGAGCTGGCCCACAAGTTGGGTCTGGATGTAGACACCTTCATGCAGACCCTAGATACCTACAACCGCAGCTGCAAGGTCGGCCAGTTCGACCACACCGCACTGGACGATTGCCATACCGAAGGCGTGACCCCCGCCAAGACGCACTGGGCGCGCCCGCTGGATACCGGGCCGTTCTACGGCTACGCGCTGCGCCCCGGCGTCACCTTTACCTATCTGGGCTTGAAAGTCGATGACACCGCGGCGGTGCGCTTTAACGAGCAGCCCAGCCGGAACCTGTTTGTGGCCGGCGAAATGATGGCTGGCAACGTGCTGGGCAAGGGCTATACCGCGGGTGTCGGCATGTCGATCGGCACGGCCTTTGGCCGCATTGCCGGGCGCAACGCCGCCCTGGCCGCAGCGGGCAAAGCCGCCGTGCGCGGCGCTGTGAAAGACGAGGTCTGAACCATGAGCATCCAATCCCTGCAAGACCTCGCCCAGGAAGCCAAGACCCTGGCCACCGGCAAGGTCATCCCCATCATTCCCGCACCGACAGAGACCACCGCCGAAGGCGAAGTGGCGCGTCAGATGCAGATCTGCAATGCCTGCCGCTACTGCGAAGGCTTTTGCGCCGTTTTCCCGGCCATGACGCGCCGCCTGGAATTTGGCAAGGCCGATATGCATTACCTGGCCAATCTCTGCCACAACTGCGGCGCCTGCCTGCATGCCTGCCAGTACGCGCCGCCGCATGAATTTGCCATCAATATCCCCAAGGCCATGGCCGAGGTCCGTGGTCAGACCTATGCCGACTACGCCTGGCCACCCGCCATGGGCAAGCTGTACCAGAAGAACGGCTTGACGCTGTCGCTGGCACTGGTCGCCGGGCTCTTCCTGTTCCTGGCGCTGGCTGTGGCGGCACAAGGCGGGCTGGGCCAGTTGTGGAACCGCAATCTGGGCAATAACTTCTACAACCTGTTCCCGCACAACCTGCTGGTCAGCATTTTTGCGCCCGTGTTCCTGTTCGTGGTGTTTGCGCTCTTCATGGGCGTGCGCCGCTTCTGGACGGACGTGAAGCCCGCAACCAGTGGCGTGGACGTGAGCGGCCCTGCTGCTGCAGAAGCCACGCACGATGTGCTGCGCCTGAAATACCTCGATGGCGGCCATGGTGACGGCTGCCATAACGAGGACGATGCGTACACGCTCAAGCGCCGCCGCTTCCACCACCTGACGTTTTATGGCTTCATGCTGTGCTTTGCCGCCACCGGTCTGGCGACTGTGTACCACTACGTCTTCAATCTGCCTGCGCCTTATGAGCTGCCCAGCCTGCCCAAGATTCTGGGCGCTCTGGGGGGGGTGAGCCTGATGATCGGCACGGCCGGTCTATGGCAGCTAAACCGCACCCGCCACCCGCTGCATGGCGATGCCAAGCAAAAACCCATGGACCTGGGCTTCATCGCCTTGCTGTTCCTGGTCGCAGCAAGCGGTCTGGCGTTGTGGCTGGGGCGCGGAACGCCTGCACTGGCTTTGCTGCTGTGCCTGCACCTGGGCGCGGTGATGGCGCTGTTCGCCACCTTGCCCTACGGCAAGTTTGCGCATGGCGTATTCCGCACCGCATCACTTTTGCGCCACAACGCAGAAAAACGCCAACCCAGCCCCATCGGCCTGGGCGCGGATTAAAACCATCAGCCGGACCACCGGCATCCATCCTGAACAGGAGACATATCTCATGATGAACAAACGCCATTTCCTGCGTGCCACAGCGGTGGCCGCCTCCATGCTGAGCCTGGGCTCTGCGGTGCAGGCCGCACCCGACTGGTTGCCCAACAAGCCCGTCACGCTGGTTGTGGGCTTTGCGGCAGGCGGTGCGGCCGATGCGGCGGCACGCATGATTGCCAAGAAACTGGGCGAAAACATCGGCCAGACCGTGGTGGTGGATAACAAGGGGGGTGCGGGTGGCAATATCGCCCACCAGTTTGTCTCCAAAGCCCCTGCCGACGGCACGGTGCTGCTGTTTGGCTCCATCGGCCCGCTGACAATCGCCCCCCACATCATGAAAGTGGGCTACAACCCCTTCACCGATCTGGCACCCATCTCGGGCGGCGTGAACTTTCCCAACGTACTAGTCGCCCACAAGGGCGCTGGCGTGAAGAATCTGGCCGAGTTTGTGGCCAAGGCCAAGAAGGAGCCTGGCAGCGTGGACTACGCCTCGACCGGCGCGGGCTCGGCCTCGCATCTGGCGGGCGAGCTGTTCAACCAGCGCGCTGGCATCGAGATGGTGCACGTGCCTTATAAGGGAGGCGCTCCGGCGCTGCAGGATTTGCTGGGTGAGCGCGTCACCTCTTACTTTGCCGCACCTCCCACGGCACTGCCGCATGTCGAGTCGGGCAAGCTGATTCCGCTGGCCACCACGGGTCTGACCCGCCCGGCCTATATGCCCAATATTCCCACCGTGGCAGAAGCCGGCTACCCCGGCTTCGAAGCGCTGAACTGGTATGCCTTTGTAGCCCCCGGAAAAACGCCCACTTCCGTGCTGGATCACTGGAACCTGGAAATCGTGAAAGTGCTCAAGGACCCCGGCGTGGCCGAAGCCCTCAAGCACCATGGTCTGACACCCCAGCCCACCACGCGCACCGAGTTTGCGTCCTTCATGAAGAAGGAATACGAGCAATGGGGCAAGGTGGTGAAGGAGCGCAAGATTTCTTCCAACTAAGCTCGAGAAACTCCAGACTTCTTTGCTTTCAGGACTGCTCAGGCAGTCCTTTTTTCATAGCTTGTTGCGCTTTATGGAGAAGCGCCAGAGGCATTTTTGATGCTTGTTATTTCGGTGCTACCGGCCGCAGCACCATCCACAGCGACAGTGCAATCAGCCCACCCCCAGCCACATGGGCCAGACTCAGCGGCTCGCCCAGCAGCAGCCACCCCCAGAGCACGGCGAACACGGGCACGATAAATGTCACCGTCAACGCTTTTTGCGGGCCTTCATCGGTAATCAGGCGGAAGTACAGCACATAGGCCAGAGCCGTACTCAGCAGGCCCAGCAGCGCCACATTGCTCCAGGCCAGCAGCGGTGCAGCCTGCAGCTCCGTCATGGCCTGCGGGTGCAGAAACAGGTGTATCAGCAATGCGGGCAGCAGCACCAGCAGCGCCCCCAACTGGCTGATGAAAACGGCAGCGCGCATATCCACCGGCGCATTCGCTCCCGCAAGCCGCAATGTGAGAAAGCTGGAAAACGCATAGCAGACTGTGGCCACAAAGCAGGCGGCCATGCCACCCAGCACGGCCGTGGTGATTTCCAGCGGCCCGGCCTGCGCCAGTACCGCCACACCACCGATGCCCAGCAGCACGGCGGCAATACGGGCGCGGGTGATGCCCTCTGCAAACACCAGCGCACCCACCACCGTGGCCACCAGCGGCGTAGTGGCGTTGAAGATGGCGCTGTAACCCGAGGGCAGCACCTGCGCGGCCAGCGAGTACATCAGAAAAGGAATGCCGGAGTTGATGACGCCCAGCGCCAGCAGCGGCCACAGATAGCGGCCCAGCCGTGGGCGGTATCCCAGAATGAACAAGGCAGCGCCCAGCCCCAGCGTGGAGAACAGGCCACGCCCCACCGCCGTAGGCACTGCGCCCAGATGGGGAACCGCTATCCGCATGAACAAAAAGCTGCCGCCCCAGAGAGCGGCAAGTGCAATCAGTCGAATCAGGCTGCTCAAGGTCATGGCTGGGCATTGTGCACAGCCTTGTGTCTTTCAGACTGTCACGACAGCTTCAAGCAGCGATCAATGAATCTGCGCCAGCACATCGTCCAGCGTGGCGCCCGCATCCTGCGGCACGGCCGGCGTGGGCTGTGGGAGCCGGTAGATGCTGGAGTCCGCATGAACCAGGCCCAGATCATGGCGCTGGCCAGCCAGATAGTCCTGCACCGACTCCAGCACGATGGGACTGCGGTGCAGATGGGCCGTGGCCTTGAGCTCATCGAGCGTCAGCCAGACGCTGCGCACAATGCCATCGTCCAGCGCACAGTGGGCGTGGTGCATGCCCAGCTCACCCGTGAAGGCAAAGCGCAGATAGGTGATGTCAGAGCCGGTACGCGTGCGCACAAAACGGTTCATATAGATGCCAACCAGCGCCGTGGGCGTGAAGCTGTAGGCGGTCTCTTCCAGCACCTCGCGCACGCAGGCATCGACGGGGCTTTCGCAGGGGTCGAGGTGGCCGGCAGGCGTATTCAGCCGCAGTCCATCTGCCGTTTCTTCTTCTACCAACAAAAAACGGCCATCGCGCTCGATGATGGCCGAGACGGTGACATTGGGTTTCCAGCGATTGGGCATGGGCGGCATTATCCTTGCCCTGCCCAGAAAACTGGTCAGATTATTCCCACCATATAGAGGGCACTCTCTCCATAACTGGCCAAATGTTGCTGCTGCGCTGCATTTGCCACGCTCTCGGCCTTATAGCCTTGACGTTCCCAGTAAAGCTGTGAGCCCTGCACCGACACCAGCGCCGTGCGCTGCACACCACGTGCCCTGGCCTGCGTCTTGACCGCCTGTACCATGCGCTGCGCCAGCCCCTGGCCTGCGACCACCGATGACACTGCCATATCGTGCAGATACAACACGCTGGCGTCTGCATAGTCGGTAAAGTCACCGTTAAGCGGCGTAATGGCACCGGGGCGCGACCAATAGGCAGCCAGATAGGCCACCAGCTCGCCGCCCTGTTCAGCCGCCCAGGAGCAATGCCCCACGCTCTGCAAACGGCGCGTAAACACCTCGCCCGGCTCCGCAAAACCATCGCCATAGCACTGGGCCTGTATGCGCAGCACAGCATTCACATCCGCCGCGCCCAGCGCACGCAGCTGAATTGGCATCAACTCTGACATCTCACACTCTTAAATCAATAGCTACCAGCGCCTTTCCATCAAGGGCTAGAAGCCAATTTCACTTAAACCTTCTATTGACAGCTTAGCAAGCCCGTCATACCACTGCCTGGCGCAGGCACTATCACAATGATAATGATTCTCAATTGGATTCTGTTTGCCTGAATCCATAACATCCAGCTATCGACTCAGGAAAATGCCATGACACGTTTGATTCAGGCCATGCGCAAAAACAAGCTCACGCTGAGCAAAACCATCAGCTACTACTTTATCCATATCACCGTAGCCGCCTGCGTGGCCTATGCCGTGACGGGGAACCTGCTGGCTTCGCTCACCCTCAGCTTGCTCGAGCCCACGATTCAGGCCTTTGCCTTTTTCTTCCATGAAAAAGCCTGGGAGCGCCGCTTGAAAAAGCAGGAGCAGAAAGCGCTTGTGGCACAAGCCTGAGCATATAAAAGGCCCTTATGAATACCAGTCACACCCCTACGTTTGCGCATTGGCTGTTGCGGTCACTGGCCACGCTGGGCGATTGCAACGGACAGCTTGCCGACCTGTAGAAATCATGTGCACAAGCCTGAATTGAGCCTCTTGATAAGTCACTGACTCAGCTGATTTCCTTCAATCTCTTCATGGAAAGAAGCTGAAAATCTCTGAGGATAGGTATCAGAAACCAAGTCTGTCTGTGGATAACTATCGCGCAAGCCTCTGCCAGATCAGCGCCTATGGGTTTGCGGCTATTTCCCAAAGCAAGCACGCGGCCAACAATGCGCAGAACTCCAGGAGTTCCCATGCAGCTTGCAGATACCCAGACTTCGCCATCCGCGACGCCCCCCGATGCGCAGTGGCTGGCCGCCCACTGGATGCCCTTCACCGGCAACCGCGACTTCAAGGCCAAGCCGCGCATCATTACCGCCGCCCAAGGCGCGTATTACACGGATGCTGACGGTCGCCGTATCTTTGATGGCCTCTCGGGCCTGTGGTGCAGCGGACTGGGCCATGGCCGCCGCGAGATTGCCGAGGCCGTTGGCAAAGCAGCGCTGCAGCTGGATTACGCCCCGGCGTTCCAGTTTGGCCACCCTGCGTCGTTCGAGCTGGCCAATCGCATCATCAAGCTGATGCCCCAAAGCTCAAGCCATCGGCTAGCGCATGTGTTCTTCACCGGTTCAGGCTCAGAGGCCGCAGACACCTCACTCAAAATGGCTCGCGCCTATTGGCGGGCCAAGGGACAAGGCACAAAAACAAGGCTGATCGGCCGCGAAAAGGGCTACCACGGGGTGAACTTTGGCGGCATCTCCGTCGGCGGCATGGTGGGCAATCGCAAGACTTTTGGCCAAGGCATTGAGGCTGATCATCTGCCCCATACCCAGCCTCCGCCGGGATCTTTCTGTCAAGGCATGCCGCAGACAGATGGCAAGGCGCTAGCCGAGCGCCTGCTGGACCTGATTGCGCTGCATGACGCCAGCAATATCGCCGCCGTGATTGTGGAGCCCATGTCCGGATCTGGGGGTGTGGTGGTTCCGCCTGCAGGCTATCTGCAACGCCTGCGCGAAATCTGTACCCAGCACAGCATCTTGCTGATTTTTGATGAGGTCATCACCGGTTTTGGCCGTCTGGGCGCCATGACAGCAGCCGAAGCCTTTGGCGTGATGCCCGACATCATGAACATCGCCAAACAAGTGACCAATGGCGCACAGCCGCTGGGGGCCTGCGTGGTGACGCCCGAGATTTACAACAGCTTCATGGACGCAGGCGGGCCCGAGTACATGCTGGAGTTTGCCCATGGCTACACCTACAGCGCCCATCCCGTGGCCTGCGCCGCCGGTATTGCCGCGCTGGATGTACTGGAGCAAGAAGACGGCCCGGGCCGCGTAAAGGCGCTGGCCCCGTTCTTTGAGCAGGCCGTGCACAGCCTCAAAGGCGCAAGGCATGTGCTGGATATTCGCAACATCGGCCTGGCTGGCGGGCTGACGATTGAGCCCTTGCCCGGCGAGCCCGCAAAGCGCCCCTACGAGATTGCGATGAAGTGCTGGGATGCCGGCTTTTACGTGCGCTATGGCGGCGACACGATTCAGCTCGCGCCACCCTTTATCAGCGAAAAAGCGGAAATTGAGCGGCTGATCAACGCACTGGGCGACGCGCTGCAAGCCACTGACTGAACTATCAAATGAATAGCTTCTAGCGCTTATCAGATAAGCGTTAGAAGCTATTTTTATCCTCGTTCAGGAAAGTTGTGCCGCAAGCGCTTCGTACTCAGCCACGGGCACCTCTTCCGCACGGCGCTGCACGTCGAACTCGCCCGAGAAGCCTTTGTCTTCCAGCCACTTGCCCAGCGTGTTGCGCAAGATCTTGCGGCGCTGGCTGAAGGCCACACGCACCAGCTCTTCCAGCAGTTGGGGGTTGAGTTCCGCAGGCTTCTCACGCGGAATCATTCGCACCACGGCGCTATCGACCTTGGGGGGCGGGTTGAAGCTGCCCGGCGGCACAAACAGTACATCTTCCATGGCGTAGCGCCACTGCAGCATGACCGACAAACGGCCATAGGCGGAATTGCCCGCATCAGCCACCATGCGGTCGATCACCTCTTTTTGCAGCATGAAGTGCTGGTCTTGCACCACATCCACCTGTTCCAGCAGATGGAACAAGATGGGGCTGGAGATGTTGTAGGGCAGGTTGCCCACCACACGCAGCTTGGGCACGCCCAGATGCGCCGCCAGCGCCCGGAAGTCCACCTTGAGCACGTCGGATTCGACCACATCCAGATCGTCGCGCAGGCGCAGACGCGCCGCCAGGTCACGGTCCAGCTCGATCACGGTGAGCTTGCCCAGACGCTCGACCAGCGGCTGCGACAGCGCCATGAGGCCGGGACCGATCTCGACCATGGGCTCGCCTGCCGCGGGGTTGATGGCGTCAACAATGCTGTCGATGATGGCGCCGTCCGTCAGAAAGTTCTGGCCAAAACGCTTGCGTGGAATATGTTTCATGAATGCGAAAGCGGTGCCTGAGCACCGCTTGAAAACTGTGGGATTGTGAGTGCCCGATGCCGAATGATGACATTAGCGGGCACTTCAAGTGAACTACATGGGCTTATTGAGGTGGCTCGCGGTACTCAACGAAGGCCTTGCCGCGCAGCTCTTTGAGCCAAGTGTCATAGTCTTGCTCGACCTTGCGCTCGCGCACGACGTTGCGCACCATTTCGCGCTGCTCGCGCTCGTTCAGCTTTTCCTGACGACGCTCAATCAGCTGAATCAGGTGCACGCCAAAGCGCGACACGACAGGGGCACTGATCTCGCCGGGCTGCAAGTTGTTGAGCACGCGCTCGAACTCCGGCACAAACTGGCCGGGGGAGGACCAGCCCAGATCACCACCATTGCGTGCGCTGCCATCCTTGGAGAACTCCTGCGCCAGTTGCTGGAAGGTCGCCTGACCGGCCTGCACGCGGCGCTTGTAGTCTTCCAGGCGCTTGGCGGCCTGCGCTTCGGTCATGCCATCACCCACGGTCAACAGAATATGACGTGCATGGTTTTGCGTGATGAAAGCAGGTGCTGCGCCGGCCTGGGACTTTTCCAGCACCTTGAGCACGTGAAAGCCCGCGCCGGAGCGGAATGGCCCCACGACAGTACCCGTCGCGGCAGAGCCCACTTGCTGAACGAACAACTCAGGATATTCGCTGACGGGGCGCATGCCCATGGCACCGCCACCCTGTCCATTAGGCACATCCGAGAATTCATGCACGACAGCCACAAAGTCGGCGTTGCTGCGGGCAGCTTCTGCGGCTTTCTTGGCCTTGGCTTCAAGCTCGGCGACCACCGCAGCGCTGGCATTTTCAGGCACGGTGATCAGGATGTGCGCCAAATTGGCCATGGCACCCGCAGCCACGGCATCGCCAGGGCGCTTTTGCTCTTTGAGGTAACGGTCAATATCGGCTTCGGTGACCTTGACCTTGGCGTCCACCTCACGCTCACGCAGGCGCTGCATCTGCATCTGCCCACTGATTTCAGCGCGGAACTGCGCCTCCGAGATGCCATCGGCCTTGAGGCGAGCCAGCAAACCGGCCATGTCCGTATTGTTCTGACGCGCCACATTGGCCACGGCCTGATCGACAGTCAGCTTGTCTACATTAATGCCGTTGTCACGTGCTTCCTGCAGCTGCACACGCTCGACCACCAGGCGCTCCAGCACCTGGCGGGCCAGTTCGCTCTGGGGTGGGAGCTGACCACCCTGCTCAGTCACGTTCTGCGCCACACGCTCCATGCGCGCGCGCACCTCGTTGTTGGTAATGGGTTCAGAATTCACCACGGCCACGATGTAATCAGCCGAGCGAATACCACTTGCCGCAGCAGGAGCCTGACGGGCCGAAGGCTTACCAGTGGCCTCCAATGCACGCGAGAGCGACGCATCATTGCCAGCCTTGGCCTTGCCAGGAGTCTTCAGAGACTGAGCCTGCACACAGGCAGCCATCACAGCCAAAGCCATGGCTACAGCACATGCATTGGTTGTCTTGGAGAAAAAACGCATGAAAAAGCCTTGATTAATCGTAATTGGTAAAGCGGCTTGGCGGAGTCACCGCCTCACGCAGATATTGGTAGCGCGGCACATTTTGCTTGAGACTGGTCGTGGGATCCGCACCAAAGCTCAGGCGCGAGAAGCCGACGAATTCGACCTGGAACAGCAGACGCAGATTGGACTGGATAACCGAGCTTTGCAGGCGCTCCAGAACCACGCGGCCAATCCAGCAGCAGCCGTCGTATTCAAAACCCACGACGGTATCGACCAGCTTGTTGTCCTTGATCGAGTAGTTCAGACGCCCCACGGCATACCAGCGGCCACCGCCCTGACCCCGGCCTGCCCCCAAATCCTTGCCCTTGTCGCCCCAGAGATCATTGATGGGCCATTGCCAGCCCACATCCACCAGTTCACTGGAAGGCTTTCTGGTCTGGGTATCAAGCTGGGTACGGTAACCAATATTGAAAGTGCGGTAGTTACCAGGGCTGTAGCGTGCCGTGGCCGTGGTGCGAACCGTACGGCCAATGTCTTTGTTGTACTGGGTCGTGCCTTCCAGCGACCATTTATCGGTCCAGTTGAAGGCCGCACCCAGCAGAACATCAGACAATTTGCTGGTGGCCGCGACCTCACCGGGCAGCAACACGCGCTGATCGGACAAGCGCACACGCTGGGCAATCGCGAACTTGAGCTTTTCCGCACCACTTTCAGGGTCGATAAAGCGTGAAGTAGCCCCCAGTGTCAGCAAATGGTTGTCGGCGATACGGTCTTGCCCGACGTAATCATTCTCGGAAAAAATACTCGCAAAGTTGAAGTCACTGCGGCTGGTGTCATACAGCGGCAGCATGCTCTGATTGCGGTAAGGCGTGTAAGTGTAGAAGGCGCGTGGCTCAAAGGTCTGCAGCAAATTTTTGCCAAACCAGGCGGTGTCGCGCTCGAAAAACAGACCACTGTCCAGACTGAAGGTCGGCAGCGTGCGGTTAGCGCTCTTGCTGCCATCGCTCATCAACTGATCTGTCTGATACATCGCTGTATGCAGCAGAACCTTGGGTGTAATAAAGGCACCGGGCGACAGGAAGGGCCTGCTTAGTTGAGTCTGCATATAGCTGCGCTGACCATTATTGCCGACTTGCCCAGCAATCGGCTGGATCAACTCAAAGCGCGTCGTGTCCGCCACGAGCGTGAAATCCAGCCCATGCGGCAGGTCTAGCGGTGTGTAGCGGTACTGCAGTTGCGGCACCATGCTGTAGGGCGGCGCAATCGGCGATGTCACATCCTGCTGCACCTGATAGCGCAGCACATTCAGGCTCAGCACCCCATCGCCCTTGGCCCAGCTCAAATTGGCCGTGCTGGGCAGCAGGCGCTGGCGCAGAGCCACAGGCGCCAGGCGGAAGTCACGCCAGTAATCGCCGTCGCTGACGCGGTTCAGGTTCATGCTCAGACCCAGGCCACCCACAGGCGTATCAAAGCTCGTGCGGTGCTGCCACGAGTAACCCCAGCGATCCCGATTTCGCAAGTTGTCGCCAGGCATATAGCTGGCATAGGTCTCGCCGGAGTAGCCTGGCTCCAGATAGCGAAATTGTCCCGTCAGATTCACGCCACGCTTGGTCATCAGCGTGGGAACGATGGTCATATCGCGGTTCGGCGCAATATTCCAGTAATACGGCTGCGAATATTCGATACCGCCCAGCTTGTCCATGCCAATCATGGGCGGCAGCAGGCCAGACTTGCGCTTGTCCGATAACGGAAAGCTCATGCGCGGCACAGGCAGAACGGTTACGCCCTTGAACTGTAGTCGGGCACCTTCAGCCACGCCCACTTCTTCGGCCATATCCAGATGAATGACCTTGGCCTTGAGCATCCAGCTCGGCTCCCAGCTGGCTTCGTCATCGCGCTGGCAAGTGGTGTAGGTGGCATCGTGAACAATCGAGCGGTCTTTATCGACAAAATCCACCCGCGACGATTCACCATGGCCGCCATTGGCCAGAAACCTATAGTTGGCGTTATCAAACTGGCCCTTGAAGGCATCAACCTGTAAATCCAGCGCCGTGCCCTCGTAGACATTGCCGCCTTGATTGATGTGCACCGAGCCCACGGCCTTGACCTTGTCGTCCACAACACCGTAGTCCAGCTTCTCAGCGCGAATCGAGGTATCGCCGCGACGCAGTTCAGCCTCGCCATGTACCGAGGCCTTGATATCCGGCTGGCCAGACAGGCTGTCACCCTTGAGATAGACCGGCTGCTGGTCACGCACCTCCTGCGGATAGCTTTCCTGCAACAGGCTGCTGGACTTAAGTTCCAGCGCAGGCAGTGCGTCACCGACACTGGACGCGGACGACTCAGCCGGTACTGCGGGCTGTGCATACGCCTGCATGCCCGCGCCGGCCCATGCCAGTGCCACGGCCCATGCCAGAGGGCGAATCACCGGCCGAGTGCCTCCCACGCGCGTCAAACGAGCGGAGCTGGCGGGTTGGAAATCTCGTGGATGGGATGGGGATTGCACGATGATCAAAAGCGTCAAAAGCGCGCATGCGCGGGCATACGTCAACAGAAAACCGAGAGCCTAGCACCACTGTCCGAAGACAGGTTGGCATCGGTTTGTAAAATCCGATTATCCATGACCGCTTCAATCACCCCCACAGACGGCGTTGCCTGGGCAGATTCTGCCCGCCACGCTGCTTTCGACGCCTGGCTGGCTCCGCTCGCTGCAAAGCACCAGGTGCTTCCTACAACTCTGCGCCCCGCCTCGGCCGATGCGAGCTTTCGCCGCTATCTGCGGCTGGACCGCGCCGACGGCAGCAGCCTGATTGTCATGGACGCCCCTCCTGACAAGGAAGACTGCGCACCCTTCGTCAAGGTGCAAGGCCTGATGGCCCAGGCCGGTCTGTGCGTGCCCCAGATTCTGGAATGGGATGCCGCTAATGGCTTCATGCTGCTCAACGACTTGGGCAGCCAAACCGTCATCGAAGCGCTGAATCCCGAAAAGCCCCAGGACGCCGAAAGCTGGTATCGCTCTGCCCTTGAGACCTTGCTGGACTGGCAACTGGCCTCCAAGGCCGGCAATACGGGCAATCTGCCGATTTACAATGAAGCCCTGCTGCGCCGCGAGTTGCAGTTGTTTCCCGACTGGTACATCGGCCAGCACCGCAAGTTCACGCTGGACGACAAGCAGCAGGCCTTGATAAGCAAGACCTTCGACCAGATCGTCGCTCACAACCTGCAAGCGCCCAGCGTCTATGTGCACCGTGATTTCATGATGCGCAACCTGATGCAGCCTGTGACCAACGGTGCGCCATTAGGCGTACTGGACTTTCAGGACGCGGTTTACGGCCCCATCACTTATGACATTGCCAGCCTGCTGCGCGATGCATTCATCAGCTGGGAAGAAGACTTCATCATTGACATCACCATCCGCTACTGGGAAAAGGCCCGCAAGGCGGGCCTCGTCGGTGCCAACAGCGCCAGCGGCTGGGGTGATGACTTTGGCGAGTTCTACCGCGGCGTGGAATGGATGGGTCTGCAGCGCCACCTGAAAGTGGCCGGCATCTTTGCCCGACTCACGCTGCGCGACGGAAAACCTAAATATCTGGCCGATGCGCCGCGTTTCATCCACTACATCCGCACCACCTGCGACCGCTACCGCGCTCTGGGTCCGTTCCTCAAGCTGATCGATGAGATCGAGGGAATCCAGACGCAGGTGGGCTATGCCTACGGCCGGATGTAAGCAACATAAAACAATAGCGGCTAGCGTTTGTTGAGTATGAATTTCAGTATCAAAAAGGTCTGAGGTCATTATTCAAAGAGCGCAAGCCGCTTCACTTTTGAAGAACATGCCCCGTTTTCATTGCCCCACGCCCTTGCTCCTGGGTGCCGAGCTGGACCTGCCCGCAGGCGCAGCTCGCCATGTGCAAGTGCTGCGCCACCAGCCCGGCGATGTCATCACCCTGTTTGAAGGCCAGACCGGCAACGGTTTTACCGGGGGTGAATTTCAGGCCTCCATCACCCACATGGGCCGTAGCGATGTGGGCGTGCGCATAGACAGCCACAGCCCTGTCGAGCGCGAGGCTGCGCGTGCCATCCACCTCGTCGTGGGCATGCCCGCCAATGAACGCATGGACTGGCTGGTGGAAAAAGCCACCGAGCTGGGCGTGGCCAGCATTCAGCCCGTGATGGCTGCGCGCAGCGTGCTCAAGCTCAAGGGCGACCGCGCTGACAAAAAAATCGAGCGCTGGCAATCCATCGCCGTTTCGGCCTGCGAGCAATGCGGCCGCAATCAGGTGCCTGTCATCCACCCCCCCCAATCACTGGCCGACTGGCTGCGCAGCAAAGATGCACCTCCAGCCGATGCCACCCGCCTCGTGCTGTCCCTGCGCGAAGGCAACCAGCCACTGCGGCTGGTCGCTGGCGATGCTCAGGCCGTCTGGGTGCTTCACGGCCCCGAAGGCGGCCTGACCGCGCAAGAGGAAGACTGGGCGCTGGCGCAAGGCTGGAAGCCTGCCAGCCTCGGCTCCCGCGTGTTGCGCGCCGAAACGGCCTCTGTCGCCGCCCTTTCACTGCTGGCACTGGAGTAAATCAATGAGCAGCTGTCACCTCTCTCTGGCCAAGCCCGAGTTTTATTCGCAGAACTTTCGCGTCGATGCGCCAGAGACTCTGCCCGAAAAAATCATCACCCCGCGTCGCTTGGGCTGCATCATCGTCAATGGAGCCGCAGAATCTTCTGCGGCACTTTTAGGGCGTACGTTTACAGCTCCTGAAGAAGGAGCGCCCGCATTGCCCGTAGAGCGCGTTCTGGTGCCTGCAAGCTTTGGCTTGGTGCCGAGCTGGGTCAAGTCCGCGTCTGACGGCCGCCTGCGCGCCCTCAAGCTGGTCACCGCCAAGATCGATAGCCTGACCACCGGCACCGCGTTTCGCGACGCCTGGCTGGCTGGCCAGCGCTGCATCGTGCCGCTGCAATCTTTCCAGGTCGATGACGTGCGCTCCGGCAAGCCCGTGCCCACCCGCATCACCCGCGTGGACAACAACCCCATGGGAGCCGCAGGCGTCTGGGCACGCTGGGTAGGCGAAGATGGCGAAATCATCACCAGCTACGCCATCATCACCGTCAACGCCAATGCCCATGCGCTGATGAACCGCTACGGCCATGCAGGTAACGACAAGGCCATGCCCGCCATCTTGAACGAAGGCTCGTACGACGCATGGCTCAATGCCAAGGTCAATAAGGCCAAAGAGTTTCTGCGCGCCTACCCCACCGAAAAGCTGCGCGCCAACCCTGTGGAAAAAGGCCGCAAGCAGCCGCCTCCCCAGTTCTAAAAGGCGCTAAGCGGCAGGGAACTGCTGGTTCAACCACTGCTCCAGCCGCGCAAACACCGGCGCGGCCAGCTCGGGGCTTTCGTTGAAGATCTCGTGATAGGCCTGGTCAAAGCACTGGGCCTGCAGCACGGCGGCTGGTGCATGCTCGGCCAGCAAGGCACTGCCAGCGGGGTTAACCAGCTTGTCTTGCCCGGCCCACATCAGCAGCGTGGGCACGCTCCAGTGGCGCGCCTTGGCCTGCACCCGGCCACCGCCGCCCCGCATATAGCCCGCCAATCTGGCGCTGATGCGGTTGTGCTGCAGGGCGTCGTCGTCATAGGCTTTGACCACGGCGGCATCGTGCGAGAGATGGCGCGACTGCACGCCGTTGGCAATGCGCAAATTCGGCACCAGCTTGGGCAGATACTCCATCAAGATTTTTTGCACCCCAGACAGGTGCAGCGCCAGCGCAGGCGATGAGAGCACCAGCGCATCGACATGGCGCATGCCTGCCGCTACAAAATCTGCAGCTACCAACCCTCCAAGGCTGTGGCCTAGCAGCACCAAAGGCTGTTGATACGGCATGGCGGCACGCGTGGCGTCCATCACCACGGCCAGATCGTCGAGCAGCCTTGTATCGCTGCTCAGCCCGCCACGCGGCCCGCCGGAGAGGCCGTGCCCATAGTGGTCATAGGCCTGCACCGAAAACCCCCATTCGTTAAGAGTGCGCGCCAGCGCTTCGTAGCGCCCGCCATGCTCGCCCAGCCCGTGGACGATAAGCACCGTGGCCCTGGCCCGGGTGCTGGCTGCTACCGGCCAGTCACGCAGGCAAAGCTGCGTGCCGTCGGGGGCGGCCAGATGGCTGATCTGCATGGCTGGAAGAGCGGCGTTCATGCAAGCAGCATGCAAGCGGTCGGGCGGCGCGTCAATCCGTAAAGACGCAGCCGCCTCTGCGCAGTCACTCATTAATTTAGATAGCAGCCACCGTCTACCAATATTGAGCGAAAGCCTGTTTTGACACTGAAATCAAGCCTGTTCAGGTTCTGCCTGCGCACGCGCCATGGCGGCAATCACTTCGGCCACCGAAGCCGTGAGTTTTTTGGCATACGGCACATGCAAAAACTCGTTAGGACCGTGGGCATTGCTCTTGGGGCCCAGCACGCCGCAAACCATCATCTGCGCCTTGGGAAAGCCCTTGCTCAGCATATTCATCAGCGGAATCGTGCCGCCCTGGCCGATATAGCCGCAGCCCGCACCAAAGTGCGCCTGACTCGCCGAGTTCAGCGCTTTTTCAAACCAGTTGTCCATGCCCGGTGCGTTCCAGCCACTGGAGCTGGACAGGCCTTCCCAGGTCACCTTGGCTTCATAAGGCGCGTTGTCTTCCAGCAAGGCCTTCATCTCCTGCACACAGGCCGCAGCATCCACCAGCGGGGGCAGGCGCAGGCTGAGCTTGAAAGCCGTGTAGGGGCGCAGCACATTGCCCGCGTTCTGCAGGCTGGGCATGCCTTCCACACCCGTCACGCTCAGCGTGGGCTCCCAGGTGCGACGCACCAGTGCTTCGACCGGGTCCGTGGTTGTGGGCAAGGAGATTCGCGCCGAGCCACCGCAGTCATAGTGTGCCCAGGGAAAGCGGGCATAGGCGTCCTCGCCCAGAATGTCCGCCGTGGCGCGAATTTGTGTCATGCGGTCGGCGGGAACGTCGCAGTGAAAGCTCTCAGGCAGCACGCGGCCATTCTTGCTGTCTTCGAGACGATCCAGCACCTGGCGCATGATGCGAAAGGACGATGGCACCACGCCCGAGGCATCGCCCGAGTGCACGCCTTCGCTCAAGATCTGCACCTTCAGCGTGCCGCTGGCCATGCCGCGCAGGCTGGTGGTCAGCCACAATTGGTCATAGTTGCCAGCGCCGCTGTCGAGGCAGATCACCAGACCCACATCACCCAGACGCGGACGCAGTGCATCCACATAGGGCAGCAGATCGGCCGAGCCGCTTTCCTCGCAGGTTTCGATGATGCCAACGATGCGTGGATGGGGCACATTCTGGCGCTTGAGCTCCTGAATCGCGGCCACGCTGGCATAGACGGCATAGCCATCATCTGCACCGCCACGGCCATAGAGCTTGCCGTCTTCATACTTGGGCGTCCACGGGCCCAGATCGCTGCGCCAGCCTTCAAATTCGGGTTGCTTGTCCAGATGGCCGTACATCAGCACCGTGGGGCTGGTCGATGCTTTTGGCGCCGTGCCCTCCACCTCAAAAAAGATGAGCGGCGTGCGGCCGGGCTGTTGAATCACTTCCAGTTTCAGGCCAGCGACTTTCTGTGCCTCCACCCAGGTAGCGGCATTGCGCAGCACGGTGGCAATATGGCCTTGCTGCTCCCAGTCGGGCGCAAACATGGGCGACTTGGCGGGGATGGTGATGTAGTTCGTCAGCTCGGGCAGGATGCTCTGATCCCACTGCTGGGTGATGTGCTGCAGTGCAGCTTGCGGCTGTAGCAGATTGGCGGGAGTGCGTGCGTTCATGGTCGGCTCCTTCAATGACGGGGCGGCGAGCCATGACAGGCCCGCGCCATGCCCCAGATTGTGCGCCAATGCCGGTGGTTGCACCGCAGGCATTGGCATGGCTTGCAGGGTTAACGCAGCGCCGCAGCGCCCCGCTCCAGCTGAAAGCGCGACACCGCTTGCAGCAAGCCCTCGGCCTGTTGACGCAGACCTTCGGCAGCTGCGGCGCTTTCTTCCACCAGCGCAGCGTTTTGCTGGGTGGCCTGATCCATTTGCATCACGGCTTCGCCGACCTGGGCCACGCCCGCGCTTTGCTCGTGACTCGCGGCGCTGATCTCACCCATGATGTCGGTGACGCGGCGAATGGCGTGAACAATCTCGCCCATGGTGCTGCCGGCCTGATCGGCCAGCGCACTACCGCCTTCCACGCGTTCCACGCTGGCGGTGATGAGCTGCTTGATCTCCTTGGCCGCATCCGCACTGCGCTTGGCCAGTGCCCGTACCTCGGTCGCCACCACGGCAAAGCCACGGCCTTGCTCACCGGCACGCGCGGCTTCCACCGCAGCGTTGAGCGCCAGAATATTGGTCTGAAAGGCGATGGCATCAATCACGCCAATGATGTCGGCAATGCGCGCGCTGCTGGCGTTGATGTCCTGCATGGTTTCCACCACACGGGCCACCACGGCGCCGCCTTGCTGAGCCACCTGCGATGCGTTTTGCGCCAGCTGATTGGCCGTCTGGGCGCTGTCCGCGTTCTGGCGCACGGTGGCGTTGAGCTGCTCCATGCTGGCCGCTGTTTCTTCCAGCGCACTGGCCTGGCTTTCGGTGCGGGCCGACAAGTCGGCATTGCCCTGTGCAATCTCGCTGGAAGCATGGTGCATCTGTACCGATGCACCCTGCACACGCTGCACCAACTCGCGCAGCGAAGCGCGCATGGTTTGCAGGTCGGCCATCAGGCCGTGGGCCGCCATGTTGTGACCGGTGTTGCGGAGGTCTCCATCCGCCACACGGCGCAGTGCTTGGCGGGCATCCGCCGGATCACCGCCCAGTTCGCTGCGCAAGGTGCGCACCATCACCCACAACAGCGCGGCCGAGATAACCACGGCCAGCAAGGCCAGCAGGCCGGACCACAGCTGCATGCGCTGGGCACGGCTACGGGTTTCCTGGTGCGAGGTTTCGGCTGCATCACGGGCCGCCTTGAGTTCCTGCAACACGGCTTCGCGCAGCTTGCGCCAGGCGGGTGTTTCCTCCGCCTTCAGCGCTGCGGCGGCGGTGTCGTAGTCCTCGGCGGCCAGAGTCACGATCTTGTCCTGCGCTTCGGATTGCGCCTGGCGCAAGGCCTGCATGTCCTTGACGGTCGCTTCCATGACCGTACCTTGCACACGTTGACGCAGGTCGTCATAGGCAGCGTCATAGGCCTGACGGGCGTTGCCCAGGTTCTGCACGGCCTGCTTGTCCGACGGGTCCATCACGATATTGCGCAGCGCTTGGCCGGACTGCAGGCCTTGCGCATACAGCTCCTGCAGTTGCGCCACCACGGCCTGGTTGTTCTTCAGGTAATCATTGAAGTCAGACTGAGTGCGCGTGAGCCCCCATTGACTGCTGAGCAGGGCAAAAACAAACAAGGCTGCAGGAGCAGCCGAGCAAAAAATCAGACGGGAACTAAAACGCATGGCAATGCGCGCAGACCAGAGCGGTCCGTGCGTTGATTCATATCAAAAAAGGGAATGATTGATTATGAGTCAGCCACTTACAATTTTTTTCAATGTGCGCACCAAGCGTGCATGAGAACAACCGTCATCTTTAAATGGCGTAGCTGCTAGCGCTTTTCAAACATGCGTTTTATTGGGTTTTTACTCCAAGTTCCCCATTCACCATACGCAGACAGCTATTGTTTAAAGAGCAACCATCAGCCATGCTCAATATGGAACACCGCCGTCGTCGCCAGCAGGTTGGGCAGACTGCGCACGACTTGCCCGTTCTGCAGGCCAAAAGAGTCACGAATGCGCAGGCGGTTCTTGGTGGCCAACACCTCAAAGTCTTTGTACGTGCCCACGCGGATATTGGGCGTGTCGTACCACTGATAAGGCAAGCGACGCGTGACCGGCATGCGCCCGCGCAGCACCGACAGGCGGTTTTGCCAGTGCGCAAAGTTGGGAAAGGCCACCACGCCTTGCTTGCCGATCCGGGCGGTCTCACGCAGCATGGTCTCGGCATTGCGCAGGTGCTGCAGCGTGTCGATCTGCAGCACCACATCAAAGCTGTTGTCGCCAAAGATGGCCAGGCCGTCTTCCAGATTGAGCTGCAGCACGTTCACGCCACGGCGGGTGCAGGCCAGCACATTGGCATCGTCCAGCTCCACGCCGTAGCCTGTACAGCCACGCTCGCGCACCAGATGCTCCAGCAGGGCACCGTCGCCGCAGCCTAAGTCCAGCACGCGTGCGCCCTTGGGAACCAGCTCGGCAATGGCTTTCATGGTGGTCAGCTCGGTCATGCGGCCTCTCCTTGGAGTTTTCCTGCGCGGTTGGCGGTTTTCAGTTCCTGGGCGATGCCCTCAAAATAGGAGCGCATCACGCTCATGTAGCGAGGGTCATCAAGCAAAAACGCATCATGTCCATGGGGTGCATCGATCTCGGCGTAGCTCACATCGCGGTTGTTCTCCAGCAGCGATTTGACGATCTCGCGACTGCGCGCCGGGGCAAAACGCCAGTCCGTCGTAAAGCTCACCAGCAAGAACTTGGCCTCGGCCACGGCCAGCGCCTGCGTCAAATTGCCGCCGTGATTGCGAGCCGGATCGAAGTAGTCGAGAGCGCGGGTGATGAGCAGATAGGTGTTGGCATCAAAGTAGCCGCTGAACTTCTCGCCCTGATAGCGCAGATAGCTCTCGATCTGAAATTCCACATCCTGCGTGCTGTACTTCAGCTGAAGGCCATCACGCAGCTGACGACCGAACTTCTGGTTCATCACGTCATCGCTCAGATAGGTAATGTGGCCAATCATTCGCGCAATGCGCAGGCCGCGTGCGGGCACCACGCCATGCTCGTAGAAGTGGCCGCCGTTGAAGTCTGGGTCCGTCACGATGGCGCGGCGCGCCACTTCGTTGAAGGCAATGTTCTCGGCATTCAGGTTGGGCGCACTGGCCACCACCACGGCATGGCCCATCCGCTCGGGGTAGCGCAGCGACCATGAAAGCGCCTGCATGCCGCCCAGACTGCCGCCCAGCACAGCGGCCAGCTTGTGAATGCCCAGACGGTCAAGCAGACGCGCCTGCGCATCCACCCAGTCTTCCACCGTGACCACAGGGAAGTCCGCTCCGTAAGGCTTGTCCGTGACCGGATTGATGTGCATCGGACCCGTGGAGCCAAAGCAGGAACCCAGGTTGTTGATGCCAATGACAAAGAATTGATTGGTATCAACCGCCTTGCCCGGGCCGATCATGTTGTCCCACCAGCCCTCGCTCTTGGGCTGGCCTTCGTAGCTGCCTGCGACATGGTGGGAGGCATTGAGCGCATGACAGACCACGATGGCGTTGCTCTTGTCGGCATTGAGCTGGCCATAGGTCTCGAAAGCGAGGTCGTAATGGGCAATGGAGCCACCACTTTGCAAGGGCAGCGCCTCGTCAAAGTGCATGGATTGCGGTGTGGCGATGAAGGACATACGAAAAACCCGGCATCGCTAAAAACGAGGCCGGGTCGGTGTACTTTCACTTCGCGGACGGGTCTTTAGCTGGATTTATAAAGCGCCCGCAAGCTTTGGCAAATCGGCGCGTGAAAGGGCAGTGTACTGCATCCACTACGGCGAACTCACAAGCTGCACTGTGACAACAGCCCAGCCTTTGAGAGTCATACGCAGGCAGCTATACTTTTAGCAGCCTCACACTTTGGTCAGGAGTGCCGCAACACCCAGCACCAGGAAGATCACGGCACATACCCGGTGAATGGTCTTGATGGGCAGCTTCTTGGTAATCTTGTCGCCAAACCACACCACTGGCGCATTCGCCAGCATCATGCCCAGCGTGGTGCCAAGCACCACCCAGTAATAAGACAGCGGGTATTTGGCAGCCAGACCTACTGTGGCCAGCTGCGTTTTGTCCCCCATCTCGGCGATAAAGAACAGCAGCAGCGTAGTGCCAAACACGCCCCAGCGGCCCGCGTCATTGCCAGTGTCGTCATCGTCGAGCTTGTCGGGGATCAGCATCCAGCCCGCCATCAGGATGAAGGAAACACCCAGAATCCAGCGCAGCATATCGGGGCCAAGCACCGTGGTGATCCAGTTGCCGACCGCGCCTGCCAGCGCATGATTGACGACTGTCGCCACAAAAATGCCCGCAACAATCGGCAAGGGCTTGCGGAACTTGGCCGCCAGAACCAATGACAGGAGTTGGGTCTTATCCCCCATCTCGGCCAAAGCGACGATAGAGGTAGATACGAGAAAAGCTTCCATGATGTGGGAACGGCCGGAGTAGGCTGATAACGCATTGACCACGCACCGACTCCGGCCTATTTGTCCATAGGTTTGCTCGGTACGTAATCAATGGTCTCGGCCAATCACACCCTGAATTGCTCATGGTGCCGCATGCGCCATAGATCGCGAAGATCCAAGTCTGTTGACGCATACATCCGGCATGTGGTTGCCGAACGGCCTACTCCCCAAAGACAGTAAGGCGTCATTCTAGCTGTTTAGTTTTGTAAGGCAACATCGCATATAGATATTCAAATTTGTGTCTTTTAGGGTAATTCCCGCCCCTGCAATGTTGTTACCAACACGAAATTTCAAGCTTTCAGAATACGGCGGTATCGCTGATGACTCATAATGCTCAAGTCTTTGTTTAGAGATCATGTTTCTAGATGGGGGCGAGTGCGTTAGCGTCTCTACCGTTGTCATCGCTGGTTGACTCCCTAGGGCTCCATCGCGTTTTCAAGTTTTTTCAGGAGTCCATCATGGGCAACAAGCTTTACGTCGGCAATCTGCCTTATTCTTTCCGCGACCAAGACCTGGAGCAAGCCTTCAGCGAATTCGGTGCTGTGAACAGCGCCAAGGTCATGATGGAGCGCGACACCGGCCGTTCCAAGGGTTTCGGCTTTGTCGAAATGAGCAGCGATGCTGAAGCACAAGCTGCTATCCAAGGCCTGCACGGTCAAAACCACGGTGGCCGTGACCTCGTTGTGAACGAAGCACGTCCCATGGAGCCACGTCCTCCCCGTTCCGGCGGCTTCGGCGGCGGCTTCGGTGGCGGCCGTGAAGGCGGTGGCGGCTTCGGCGGTGGCCGTGGCGATGGCGGCGGTTACGGCCGTCGCAATAGCTATTAATTAGTTATCGCCCATAATAAAAAAGGATCTTCGGATCCTTTTTTTGTTGCTAAACGTTATTAAAGCGGTTTTCGAGCATTTATTTTTCCCATTAACCTCCCCCATAATTCGACACACTGGGTTTTCCCAGTCGCAAGCGTATAGGTATTTAGGATTTTGTGCGTGTTTTCTTGCAGCCGACGTCCTGAAGTCGATCGCAAATTAAAGGCATTGAGGAGCTAGGAGTTATTAATGGGCAATAAGCTTTATGTCGGCAACCTTCCATATGGTGTGCGCGACAATGATCTGGAGCAGGCATTCGGTCAATTTGGCTCAGTCACCAGCGCACGCGTCATGATGGAACGCGACACCGGCCGCTCCAAAGGCTTTGGCTTTGTCGAAATGGGAAATGATGCCGAGGCACAAGCAGCCATTCAGGGCATGAATGGTCAGCCACTGGGCGGTCGCAGCCTCGTGGTCAACGAAGCACGCCCCATGGAGCCCCGCCCTCCTCGTACCGGCGGCTTTGGCGGCGGCTTCCGCAATGAAGGCGGCTTTGGCGGTGGCAACCGTGAAGGTGGCTACGGTGGTGGCGGTGGCTATGGAGGAGGTCGTAGTGAAGGTGGCTACAACCGTGGTGGTGGTGGCGAAGGTGGCGGTGGTTACGGTGGCCGCAGCGATGGCGGATTCCGCAGCCCTTACGGCTCAGGCCCACGTCATGGTGGTCGCGGCGGCTATGGCGGTGGTGATAACCGCGGCGAATAAATTTCGTATCTCATCGCGAATAAAAAAGGCACAGTTAAGTGCCTTTTTAATGCTCTTGATATTTGAAATGTATAGTCAAATATCGCTAATGCATTAATCTCAATCCTTTTTCAGATAACGGGGTTTTCTCGTTTTTCCCTGCGTCACCTTGTCCCAGATCCATGCAGGAAGCATCCGCATCACCCGCCCTGCAATACCCATCTGCCAGGGGATCACAACATATCGCGCCTTGCGCTCAATCACGCGACAGGCACGCCTCGCAAACTCTGGTGAAGTGAGTAAAAAATGCATGGGATAGGGATTATTTTGCGTCAAAGGAGTATCGATATAACCAGGCAACAAACTGGTTACGGACACCCCTGTTTTCTGCAGTTCTACACGCAAACTTTCGCAGTAGGAAATAGCCGCTGCCTTACTCGCTGAATATGCTGCATGCCCGGGTAAGCCACGAATACCTGCCACGCTGCATATCCCCACCAAGCGCCCAGAACCTCGCACGACCATGGGTGTAATAAATGGCTGAAAGCTGGCTGCTAATCCCATGGTGTTGCAAGCGAGCACCTGCTGCATGACATCAAGGTCTTCGCGCAGTGAGGTGTCCACGCCCCAGCTGATCCCTGCATTGGCAATCACGATGTCGGGCAGGCCTTGCCGCTCCAGACATGCCTGCCCCGCATGACAAGCGCTGTCGATTAGCGATACATCCGCCTCATAAACTGCATAGCGCTGTTCATCCATGCCTACGGATTGCGCCCATTGCTCAATGACCTGAGTGCGCCTGGCCACCAAGGCCAATGACCAGCCGCGCTGATAGTAATGCTGAGCCAGTGCCTGACCAATGCCGCTGGAGGCACCCGTGATGTAGACCAGCCCCGGCTTTGTCATTGTTACTTGGCCTTGCCAGGCTCAATCACCCCCTTGACACGGCCCTGCATCTGCAAGATCTGATCAAGGTGGTGGTACTGCATACTGTCACCCGTAAATTTATCGGTGCCACGGGTCATGACCACAGGCTTGTTAGTGCTGACGCGTTCTTCATTGGGCCAAATTTGCAGGAACTCACTTTCAAGCTGCATGGCAGGCAATGCCTTTTGGCTGGCGCGTGCAGCCATGGGCTCGCGCGTGATGACGGCCTGACCAAACATTTGAATTTCCGAACCATCGCCGTTGCTCAAGGCACGATTGGAACGACCTACGGTTTTACGACCATCCGGCGTAAAGCTCAGCATGCGCGCATCGTCAATTTCCAGCGTATCGGTGTCCGGAAAGTGCTCGCCCGCTGTACCACTCAAACGACTTTTGAGGCGCCCTGACGCTTCGAAATTCTTGATGACAAAGTCCTTCAAGAAATAGTCCGGGTCATGCTGCAGCACCCTCTCAGTGCCGACTGCAATGGGCTTAGGAGCGTTGCGCACCAGCCACCAGGTGCCTAGCGCCAGCAAGCCCATGATGAGCACCGGCAAGTACATCGATGCCTTATCGCCCACACGACGCCAATTCGCAATCATGAGCCATACCCCGCTAGCAGACCTGCGTAAGCACCATTAGCCGCCAGCAACAGATCGCAAAACTGCCGCACCGCGCCATCTCCACCGCGCCGGCTGCTGACCCAGTCCGCAATATGCAGAGCCTCGTCGTGTGCATTGGCCGGAGCACAGGCAAAACGACTGCGTCGCATGACGGGAAGATCAGGCCAGTCGTCACCCATGGCCGCCGCCTGATCCCATTGCAGACCCAGCTCGGCCAGAATGGCCTCAGCGGCCGGGACTTTGTCCTCAGTGCCAAAGCGCGCATGTTCGATGCCCAGCTGCTTCAAGCGTAAACGCAGCGGTGCGGAGTCGCGTCCCGTCACCACAGCAGGCGTGATGCCCGCCTTTTGCAGCATTTTCAGGCCATGACCATCCAGCGTATGAAAGCGCTTGAGCACCTCGCCTTCGCCAGAAAAATACAAGCCGCCATCGGTTAGCACGCCATCCACATCAAAGAAGACGACACGAACCTCTTGCGCCTTAAGCAACAGTTGCGGGTCCCATTGCTGGCTGGGGGTCAGAGCTGGTCGGTTCATCAAATCACCTTGGCACGCATCAAGTCGCGAATATGCACCACGCCCTGCAGTTGTTTGCGCTCATCCGTGACAAGCACGGCCGTTACACCGCTCTCTTCCATCATGCGAGCGGCAGCAACGGCCAGCAGGTCAGGCTTGATGGTCAAAGGATTGGCATGCATCACATCTTGCGCAGTCTGGGTGCGCAGGTCGATGCCCGCCTCAACACAGCGACGTAAATCACCGTCCGTGAAAATGCCAAGCAGCTCGCCCCCAGCATTGACGACTGCAGAGCAGCCAAGCCCCTTGGCGCTCATTTCACGCATCAGCGCTACGGTACTGACGTCTTGTGCAACCTGAGGCACATCTGCCCCGTGTCGCATCACATCTCGCACATGAGTCAGCAGACGACGGCCCAGCGCGCCGCCGGGATGCGAGCGGGCAAAGTCTTCGGCGCCAAAGCCTCGTGCATCCAGCAGAGCTACAGCCAGTGCGTCGCCCATAGCCAGTTGCGATGTAGTGCTGGCAGTCGGAGCCAGATTCAACGGGCAGGCTTCTTTGTCGACACGGGTGTCCAACACCCAGTCGGCGTGCTTAGCCAATGTGGATTGCAGGCCGCCAGTGACAGCAACCAGTGGCACGCCCATGCGCTTGATGGCAGGCAAAACGCCTGTCAGCTCATCCGTCTCACCACTGTTCGACAGTGCCAGCACTAGATCATCGGCCGTCAACATACCCAGATCGCCATGGCTTGCTTCCGCAGGGTGCACAAAGAAGGAAGGCGTACCTGTCGATGCCAAGGTCGCGGCGATCTTGCGGCCCACATGCCCGCTTTTACCCATACCCATGACCACCACACGGCCCGGGAGTTGCAGCACACGCTGCACAACCTCCGTGAATGCGCCGTTGAGGCGAGCGGACATGGCGCGCAAGGCATCCGCTTCAATATCCAGAGCCTCACGGGCCAGGTTCAGGGCACGCGGTGCGTCGATCAGTCGCGAATGAGCAGCATCAGAATTCATAGTTGGATTTTAGCCAGCCCGCACCGACCAGCCTGTGGACAACATCCCTTTTACCTGCATTTTGGGCCTGAGCCCATACACTGGGCTCCGTTCCGAACCCCTGAGATCGTGCCATGCAAACTTCTACCAACGTCAACGACTTTCTGCGTGACCACATCCGTACCGTGCCGGACTGGCCGGCTCCGGGCGTGCAATTTCGCGACATCACGCCTTTGCTGCAGGACCCCAAGGTCTTCCGCGTGCTGACAGACGCCTTTGTCCAGCGCTATATGGACCCAGCGCTGCGCCCCGATGTCGTCGCAGGTCTGGATGCCAGAGGCTTCATTCTGGGAGCGGTGATTGCGCACGAGCTGAATGTGGGCTTCATCCCCATCCGCAAGAAAGGCAAGCTGCCCTTTACTACGGTGGAAGAAACCTATGAGCTGGAATACGGCAGTGCCACGGTGGAGTTGCACACCGATGCCGTCAAACCCGGCCAGCGTGTGCTGCTGATTGACGACCTGATTGCCACTGGTGGCACCATGATGGCCGGCAAGAAGTTGCTGGAAAAATTGGGGGCTACCGTGGTGGAAGGCGCTGCCATTGTGGACCTGCCAGAACTAGGCGGTTCCAAACACCTCAAGGACAGTGGTTTGCCCTTATTCACACTAGTCGATTTCGCCGGGCACTGAGCCTGGACGCAAGCGCCAGGGACTTAGCGCAACTCTCCGTATTGCGTCACGCCCAGAGAGCCGAGACCAGAAACGGCGAATTCGCCACCCTCTTCATGCCCGGAACCCGGGCCCAGCAAGGGTGCCCGGCGCGATGTGTGCATACCGGCAAGCGTCGTACCCGACTGCGCCACGGCTTGCTTGAAGGCGTCCATTTCCAGCGAATCAATGGGCTCAAAAGCACGGCCGGCAAACGCGGGTTGTGCAGCGGCAACGGGCACTTGTCTCTGCGCAGGTACGGGTGCTGCCACAGGGGCACCCAGCGGCACGGCAAAATTCGGCACCGGTGCGGCCTGAATCTGTCCGTTAACCCGCCAGTACACGGCATGAACGCCCGCCTCCATGCGGGTTCTGGCCAGTTCGGCGATCAGCGCTTCAATGCTTCTTTGCTGCGAGGCATCTGCCGCATAGGCCGGAGCCAGATCAACCATGACCACAAAGCGCTGCCCGCTGCTGTCGAGCGAAAGCACCTTGAATTTGTAGCCTGCGGAGAGAATGCCGACCCGCACCATGGCTTCACGCACGATGACATACAACTGCTCTCGCCTTGCAGAGCGCTCTCTGCGCTGCGTCTGGCGTGCGCCGGACTCATCCTCGTGGCGAGGCGCTTGCGTGCCACCATCTTGGCGAGACCCGCGAGAAAACCATCGAAACAGGGACATGAGCACACTCGTTTAAGCTAAGGTTACAACAAGACACATTCTGCCCCCAGGCCAGAGACAGCTTGCGAAATTTGCTGAAATATTAGCCTGTGTCCGACATAGATCAAGCACAAAATCCAGAGCAAACGCTAATTTTCGACCCATCAAGTACTGGCAACCCGACGTCGGCTATCACCGGCACGGCGGGCCAGCACCTGGCCTGCCATGGTGACCAGTGCCAGGCCTAGAACGGGCTGACGATTGGCCAGCTCTGTAAAACGCATGGCTGTCAGGCACCACAGACGGCTGGGTGCTGCGGCCTGAACCGTAGCACGGCGCGGACGGTGGGCAAAGAATGCGCCTTCGCCCACGATAGAGCCGGGCCCGACCAGCGCGAGGCGAATTCTTTCCTTGGCATCCTGGTAGTGGACGCTTAACGAGCCGTATTCCACCATGTAAAGGTTGCGATCCAGCGCACCTTCGGCAAACAACACTTCACTGGCTGCAAGCGTGATCGGCTGCAGATACGGTACCAGCAACTCCCACTGAGCAGCCGTGAGCATGCTTTGCGCGGTATCAGTGGCAACTGAAGTTGTCATCGCCTGAATCAGCGCCGACAAGTCTTTAGATGTTGAAGCAGACATAGGCAATGGTTAGATCGCGACCGCCGCATGTAATCAGAGAAGGCAACTCTTGATCAGCAACATGGCCACTCATGGATAGAACAAATTCATTGTGCCATGGCACACCATTAACGCCGAGTGAATGCTAAGTGACTCTGGCAATCCCACCAATCGCTTATGAGGTGGAGTTTCTTTAACTGACTCAAAGTGTTTGCATTGGCATGAGCAACAGCAAAAAAGGATCGATAAGTCGATCCTTTTTTGATAGCCATCAGCACTCTACCTATAAAGGCGGATGCTGCTTTTCACTAAAAATTCAGCCGCAAATCAACCGTTCGCACGCTTTTGCAGAATTTCGAAGGCGGGCAGCGTCTTGCCCTCCAGCACTTCGAGGAACGCGCCGCCGCCGGTGGAGATATAGCCCACCTTGTCTTCGATGTTGTACTTGGCAATGGCTGCCAGAGTATCGCCACCGCCCGCAATGCTGAAGGCACTGGACTCAGCCACAGCCGTGGCGATGGCCTTGGTGCCACCAGCAAACTGGTCGAACTCGAACACGCCCACAGGGCCGTTCCAGACGATGGTGCCAGCCTTCTTCAACTGCTCGGCCAGCTTGGCGGCAGTTTCTGGGCCGATGTCCAGAATCATGTCGTCGTCTTCAACTTCAGTGGCCTTCTTCACCGTGGCGGGTGCATCCGCAGCAAAAGTCTTGGCAGTCACCACATCGGTAGGCACGGGCACGTCAGCGCCGCGTGCCGCCATGGCGTCGATCACGGCCTTGGCATCAGCCACCAGATCGGCTTCCGCCAGAGATTTGCCGATCTTCAGGCCAGCAGCCAGCATAAAGGTGTTGGCAATACCGCCGCCCACAATCAGCTGATCGACCTTGTCGGCCAGCGACTTGAGGATTGTCAGCTTGGTCGAGACCTTGGAGCCCGCCACGATGGCGGCCAGGGGGCGAGCAGGCGCAGCCAGCGCCTTGGTAATGGCATCAATCTCGGCGGACAGCAGTGGACCGGCACAGGCGATGGGGGCGTACTCGGCGATGCCGTAAGTCGTGCCTTCAGCACGGTGTGCGGTGCCAAAGGCGTCGTTCACGAAGATGTCGCACAGCTTGGCCATCTTCTGGGCCAGTTCGGGCTTGTTCTTCTTCTCACCCACATTCACGCGGCAGTTTTCCAGCAGCACGACCTGGCCTGCAGCCACTTGCACACCGTCCACCCAGTTGGCGACCAGAGGCACATCACGCCCCAGCAGCTCGGACAGGCGCTTGGCCACGGGAGCCAGCGAGTCTGCTGGCTTGAATTCACCTTCGGTGGGGCGGCCCAGGTGGCTGGTCACCATCACGGCGGCTCCGGCCTTCAGCGCCATTTCAATCGCCGGCACCGAGGCACGCACGCGGGTGTCTTCGGTGATTTCACCGGCGTCGTTCAGGGGAACGTTCAGGTCGGCACGAATGAAAACACGTTGACCCTGGACTTTGCCTTGGGCGCACAGATCGGAGAAACGGATGATATTCATGCAGCAAAAAAGCGACCCGAAAGTCGCCCATAAAAAGGTTGGAAAACGAAAAATCTGCCGGTATTTTAGGGTGTTCGACCTGTTAAGTGCATGCGTTTACCCGCTTACTCGACTCAAAAAAAGGAGCATCACCCGCTCGTGGTAACTGGGTTTCAGGCTGTTTACCTGCAACTCATAAGAAAACAGGAGCACTCAGCTCCTGTATATCTAGCGATGGGGCTACCAACCCCATCCGATGTGCAGCGGCAGATAGATCACCATGCCCAAAGCGATGGTCCCCAGAATGCTGCGCTTGTAAAAAAAGTACACCACTGCAGCAGCCAATGCGGGCAGCCGCGCGTCGGCAAAGCTGCTGATGAGCTGGCCGTTGCTCATCACAATCTCGGGCGCAATCACGGCCGCAAGGGCCGCCAGCGGTGCGTACTTGAGGCCGCGCTTGAGCCAGTTGGGCAGGGGGACTTCCTGCTCGGGAATCATGAAGAAGGCGCGCGTCACCAAGGTGATGATGGCCAGGCCAATGCAGGCAATGACGATCCAGAAGCTGCTCATCATGACTGGCTCTCCTTGTCCCTGACTGCAGGCAGTTGGCTGGCCTGCTTTTGCAGCTGCTCAGTCATCAGGCCCGCCGCAACGGCAGCCGCAATCGCCACCAGAATATTGAGCTTGAGCGGCAAGGCAAACGCCGCCACCGCCGCCGTGCAGGCCACAACAGAGGCCACCCAGGTCGCGCGATCATTGAGCATGGACAACAGCACGCCCAGCAGCGCCAGCACGCCCGCAAAGCCCAGCCCCCAGGACAGCGGAATCTGATCGGCCAGAAAAATACCCAGCGTCGATGGAATCTGCCAGGCCACCCAGTTGGTCACTGCGGCGCCCCAGAAGTAGGGCAATTGCTCTGGCTGCGGTTTGGCATCGGGGTAGCGGCGCATGAAGTTCACAAAAATCACGTCGCCGCTGAAGTAGGCCGCCGTCAAACGATGGCGCAGGCTCAGGTGCGAGAAATAGCTTCGCCACATGCTCGACAAAATCACAAAGCGCAGGTTCACGCAGATTGCCGTGAACCAGACCACCCACAGCGGCGCGCCCACGGCAATCAGGGGCAGAACGGCCAGTTGGGCGCTGCCTGCATAGGCGGTAAAGCCCATCAACAGCGCCAGGGGCACAGACAAGCCGCTTTTGACCATGGCCACGCCGGTGACCAGACCCCAGGCCGCAATGCCCAGCGCCGTGCCGCTCATCTCTTTGGCACCCAGCCAGAAGAAGGGGTCTTTGACGATCGATTTCGCACGCTGGCTCAGCGTGAGTGCCCTGTCCGTCATACCTTTTCGGAGCCCTCGCCCAGCACCGCGCCCACAGGCAGGTCAAAGCCATGCAGAAAATCGCCAGCAGCCAGACGCTTGCCGCCCGCACGCTGCAGCAGCTGCATATTGAGAACGCCGCTGCCACAGGCCACGCGCACGCCTTGCGCATCGGCCGACAGCACGGTGCCAGCAGCGCCTGAACCCTCTTCGGCCACAGCACCCCAGACCTTGATCGCTTCGCTGCCCAGACTGGTTGCGCCACCGGGGAAGGGGTTGAAGGCGCGCAGGCGGCGAGCGATGACTTCGGCGCTTTCGCTCCAGTCAATCAGGCTCTCGGCCTTTTCAATTTTGTGAGCGTAAGTCACGCCTTCGACGGGCTGGGACATGCGATCGAGGCCACCGCAGGCGGCCAGCTCCAGCGCTTCCACAATCAGGCGACCACCGAGTTCGGCCAGCTTGTCGTGCAGGCTGGCCGTGGTGTCGTCAGCAGCGATGGGCAGGCGCTCGATCACGCACATATCACCGGTATCCAGGCCCGCATCCATCTGCATGATGGTGACGCCGGTCTCGGCATCGCCCGCTTCAATTGCGCGGTGAATAGGAGCAGCACCGCGCCAGCGCGGCAGCAGGGAAGCGTGGATGTTCAGGCAGCCCAGACGCGGCGTGTCGAGCACCCATTGCGGCAGGATCAGGCCATAGGCAGCCACCACCATCACATCCGCGCTGGCGGCAACAATTGCGGCCTTCGCGGCAGCGGCTTCTTCGGGGTACTTGCCATCCAGGCGCAGGCTCATAGGCTGGGCAACGGCAATGCCGTGCTCCAGCGCGCACTGCTTGACGGGAGACGCCTGCAGCTTCATTCCCCGGCCTGCGGGACGATCGGGCTGGGTCAAGATCAGTGGTACTTCAAAACCTGCAGCCAGCAAACGCTCCAAGGCCACGCGCGCAAACTCGGGCGTGCCCGCAAAAATGACTTTCATATGCTTTCCGTATATCTCGGCGAGAAGCTCACATCAAAAACGCCAGGCAAGAGCTGCCTCACGGCAATGGCGTGATCCATTTTCCAAAGAGAAAGGAAGTCGCGCAGTGCATGAGGGCGTGATTACCGGCTCGGTTCTCTGATGTACATGCTCTCATCGGTGAACATGACCTTCTGCACCACACCTTGCGGGTCTATGTGCACATGGGCACGCCGAGCAAAGGTATTGTCCAGGAAACGGTAAGTCCAGATGTCACCTTTGAAGCTGTAGACCCTCTCGACTTTGGCGGGTGGGCCAAACTCGCGGTACACCGCATCTTGGGTATCTACGCCGTTGCGCAATGCGAAAAAGTGAGCCGTATCCAGAACCTGCTCAACGCGCACCAAGCGCTGCTGGGCGTCAAAGTCCATATGGTAGACCTGCTGCCCCGCCGGTTGCTGGCTGTAGACCAGTCGCTGGCCGCCATCCGGCAAAGGCACAACCACCGTGGGCTTGCCCATGCCTTTTTCAACCTCTGCCTGCGGCATGCCGGGCTTTTGCCACTGAGGCACCATGCAACCCGCCAGCCCCAAGGCCAGCAAACTGGCAGTCAACAGAATTCTGAGACGGGGCAGGGGCATGAGGGCTCCAATCAGTCTTTGAGGGCTTGCTTTTGAGCCTTGACCAGCTTGGTCTTGATGCGGTTGCGCTTGAGGGGCGAGAGATATTCAACAAAGACCTTGCCCATCAGGTGGTCCATCTCGTGCTGAATGCAGATGGCCAGCATGCCTTCGGCCTCAATCTCGCGGCTTTTACCGTTTTCGTCGAGGGCGCGCACTTTGACGGAGGTGGACCGCTCCACGCCGTCATAAATACCAGGCACGGACAGGCAACCTTCTTCACCCAGCTGCTTTTCTTCGCTGGCCCAGAGAATCTCGGGATTGATCAGCGTCATGGGCTCATTGCGCTCTTCAGACACATCGATCACGACCACGCGTACATGTGCGTCGATCTGCGTGGCGGCCAGGCCAATGCCATGGGCGTCATACATGGTCTCAAGCATGTCTTTGACCAGCGTCTGGATGCGCTCATCCACCTGCGCCACGGGCTGGGCAACCTTGTGAAGACGGGGATCGGGGTAGCAAAGAATGGGAAGAATGGCCATGGTATCTCGATAAATCTGTCGTTATTGTCCCAACTTTTGACGCTAAACGCTGGACTCAACCCCAATAAACATTGATCTATCGAGGCCTTGCGTCGAGAATTTCGTCACATTTGTAAGACTTGTAGGGTCGGTTATGCCAAGATCGACCACGGTGCGGCGACGCGAGGGACGCTGCAGTAAACGAATCCCGCAAGAAGGAATTTCATGACCGCATTTGCCACTGCACGCGCCTTGAGTATTGGGGCCAGCTTGCTTGCAGCCCTGACTACGGTCCACGCTCAAAGCTACCCAGTGACCGCCACTCAACGCTCAACAGCCCAGCAAGTCGCTCAGCAAGGCATCCCCGAGACAGAATTGGCACCCAATGCGCCCGCGCAATACACCGTCAAGCGCGGCGACACGCTGTGGGGTATTTCAGGCATGTATCTGCGTCAGCCATGGCGCTGGCCCGATCTGTGGGGCATGAACCTTTCCAGCATTTCCAACCCTCACCTGATCTTCCCCGGTCAGGTGCTGTATCTGGTGCGCAGTAACGGCTATGCCCGCCTGTCCTCAACAGCACCCAACGGAGACTCCGGCGTAGTACGCCTGTCTCCGCAAGCGCGAGAATCGTCGCTCAACGACCTGGCCCTGCCTACGCTGCCCCCACACCTGATCGAGCCCTTCCTGGCGGAGCCACTGGTGGTGGACAGCCTGACGCTGTCGCAAGCCCCACGCATCATTGCCACCATGGACAAGCGCGTGCTGATGGCCAAAGGTGACCGCGCCTATGTCCGCAACTCCGGCGGCGCACTGGTAAGCACCGCCAAGGGTCAACCTTTGAGTTACCGCCTCTTCCGCGAGGCAACACCGCTCAAGGACCCTATCAACGGCGAAATTCTAGGCTATGAAGCCAAGTATCTGGGCAATGCGGCCGTGGTGCGTGGCGAGACGCTGATCGAAACACCCGAAGGCCAGCCCGCGCAAAGCACACCCGGCACGGTGGACATCACCCGCTCCAAGAACGAGATCCGCGCTGGTGACCGCCTGCTGCCCGCCCCCGAGCAGCAATACCTGAGCTACGTTCCCCATGCACCCCGCACTGCCGTCAAGGCGGCCGTGGTGTCCATCTACAGCGACTCGGTGGGTGTCAACGCCGCCCAGAACCAGGTGATCGCCATCAACAAGGGCGCACAGAACGGCATGGACATTGGTACGGTGCTTGAACTCATCAGCAAGGGCAATGTCATCGTGGACAAGACCAGCGCTACCCGTGACACCGTGAGGCTGCCTGACGAGCAAAACGGCTATGCCATGGTCTTCAAGGTCTTTGATCGCGTCTCCTACGCCCTCATCACCACGGCTCAGCGCCCCGTCAACATCGGTGACGGCCTGCAGTCGCCGCAGAACTAAGCCGGAGAGCAAGCATGGCGCAGTCACTTCACAACGATGCGCACCATGTCCCGCCCGATGCAGAAACGCTGGCATGGCTGCGCCTGCTGCTGACGCCCGGCATTGGACGCATCACAGCTCGCAAACTGCTGGCCAAGGCCGGTGGTGCTGAAGAAATCTGGCAATTGCCCCTGCCAGCCTGGGCTGAGTGCAGCACACAGGCCCAGATCAAAGCCTTGGCGCAGTTGCCTCCAGACTGGAACCGGCATTGCGAGACCCTTGCCCGCTGGCTGACCACGCCAGCGACGGGCACCCAGCATGCACTGACTTATCTGGGTCACTCGCAATACCCGGACAGCCTGCTGCAGACAGAAGACCCACCTTTGCTGCTATTTGTGCAAGGGCCTGAGGCGCTGCTGAACTCAGGCGCTCCCTGGTTTCCCTACCCTGCCACTCTGGCCATGGTGGGCAGCCGTAACCCTTCTGCGCAGGGCATCATCAACGCACGCGACATGGCGCAAGCGCTGGCTGAGCAAGGGCTGTGCATCGTTTCAGGCCTGGCCCGCGGTATTGATGCTGCGGCGCATGAAGGAGCACTCCAAAGCAAAACCAGCAAAGCGCCCAGCACGATTGCCGTGGTGGGTACAGGGCTGGATCAAGTCTATCCACGCGCTCATACCGCCCTTGCACAACAGATTGCGCTGCACGGGCTGGTGATCAGTGAATATCCACTGGGCAGCGAGCCACTGCCCCGACATTTTCCGCAGCGCAACCGCATCATCTCCGGCCTGTCGCAAGGTACGCTGGTGGTGGAAGCGGCGCTTCAATCTGGCTCGCTGATTACGGCCCGGTTGGCTAGTGAGCAAGGCCGCGAGGTATTCGCCATTCCAGGCTCCATTCATGCCCCTCAAGCCAAGGGCTGTCACGCGCTGCTGCGCCAAGGCGCAAAGCTGGTGGAAACAGCCGCAGATATTCTGGACGAACTTCAAGGCATAAACATGCCTGCATCGCCCATCCCTCAAGCGCAAGCAGCTATCAAAACAAAAGTTTCAGAACAAGAGCCTGAGCTCCTGCAAGCACTGGGCCATGACCCCATGCCGCTGGACACGCTGATGGCCCGCACCGGCTGGGATGCCGCCCACTTGCAAGCACAGTTGATGGAGCTAGAACTAGACGGAATGGTCGCACGCCTACCCGGCGGTCTGTTTCAGCGCATTGCTCATAGTTAATCGCAGAACCTAAAAGCTGGTACACCCCAACAGAGACTGCGAGGAAGGTCCGCACGGCACCGAGTCTGCTGCCCTCCCTTTGCGCAAATTGCCTCAGAGGGTTAAGCCAACCGTTCCGGGTTGGCCTGTATTTTCTGCAACGCATCGCGTGTTGCACGCACAGTCAACGCTTCCTCGTCATGCACCGTCAGCAGCCCGGCCTGTAGATAGGTAGCCATACGCTGCGCCTGCAGCAAATAGCAGTGGCCATCCAGCGATGCAAACAGATGCAGCTGCTTGCGACGGCTATGCCAGACATACTGAACCTGAACACGCGCACCGTTGTGATCCAGCGTGAACCAGCGACCACTTTCCAGCGTCTTGGCCCACTCCAGCATGGCAGGCTCCACGGGCGTGTCGGTATTGGAAATGACATGCAGCCCTGCCGTATCCACGCCCAGCATCAGCTCGATGCTTTCAATGGACAAAGCCATATCGTCCAGCTTGCCATCGTCGCTGATGTATTTTTCCAGCTCCGAAAGACGCTTGGCCATCGCGTCGATACGCTCCACAGGAATCGCGGCGGTCTTGGACATGAAGGCCTGGGCCAGCGTATCGGTCAACACCTTGATAGCAATCGCTTGCTCATCACCCATCACGTTCACCAGCTCCAGCCCTTCACGCAAAGTCTGCAGCAAGGTCGGCAGGCCCTGAATAACGCGGGATCGCTCCTGGCGCGATGGTTTGGCGCTGGCAGACCAGACCAGCTCGCTCGCGGCCTGCTTGAAGCGCATGGCTCGCGCATCTTTAGCACCATAGCGCACCGTAGCCATGGCCAGCACATCGGCCCAAGACTTGAAGAGGAAGTCACGTACCTCTTCGCGCACCGGCATATCGTTGAGCATGTTGCGCAACTCGATGGTGTACTGAACAGCCAGCGTCTCCTTTTGCTCAACTTGCTGCGCCACGCTGGTGATCTTGGAGGTGGTCTGGTTTTTCGTCAGATGCTTGGTGAGAAACTCCTCAAACTCGCGCAGCACTAGCGCAAAAACTTTTTGCCCGGTTTCCGGGTATTGTTCGATCACCTGCACCACACGGCGAATCTCAATCTCCAGCGCATTACCGCTGATGCTGCTCGCATCAAAGCCCATGACGCAGGAACCCATGCGGTCAATCAGCTTTCGCGCCGGGTGATTCAAGTCGCTAAAGAATTGCGGCTCTGCCAGCGCCACGCGCAGCACAGGCACCTGCAGGCGCGCAAACCAGACACGGATCGAGGGCGGCAGGCGGTCTTCCGAGATAATGCTCTGGAACATCAGCGCCACCACTTCGATGGTGGCTTTTTCGCCCTTGGTCCCGGCCTTTTCCTTCCAGTCAGCCGAGCGCTCGCGTACCTGATTGACCAACTGGCCAATCGCAGCCGGGCTGTAATCCATCGCGGGCATGACCATTGCGGTGCCTGCCATCATCGGGTACTGGGTGTTGAACTGGGTCAACATCATGTGCTGCTGCTCCTGCAGCGCCTGGACCAATGCCGCCGATGCAGGTGGCATGGGCGGCATCGCAGCCCCCCCCGGCATCAGGCCCGAGATCCCCACAGAAGGCTGACTCAAAACCTGTCGCAACTGGTTCATGGCATCCAGTGCACGGTGGCGCGCACGGGCCAGCATGCCCAACCCCGCACTGGCACCAGGAGGCAATTGCACTCCCATACCACCCTGCATTCCAGCACCCATGCCGACAGGCATGTACTGATGAATCGCCGAATGCGCCCACCCCGCTTCAGCCGTGCTGCCATAGCCACTATTAGCACCGCTGTTAGCACCGCTGTTAGCACCAGCCCCCAGATTCATGGCGCCCGTGGATACTCCGCTTTCGGTGCGTCGCACCCGCAAAGGCGCATCCGTCGCCTTGCTCACGCCTTTGGCATCCAGCAGCTTGTGCAGGATGTTGTATTCAGACTCCATCAACGGAGCCAAGCCGTTTTGCAAAGGCTCCAGAACCTGCAGCAGATGCTTGCGCTCCAGCCCACAGGCCATCCATTGTTCGACCAGATGCAGACAGATACTCTCGGCGCGAAACATGTCCTGAGGAGGCAGCTCATGGTCTTCCAGCGCCTGCATGCGCAAGCGCATGGCGTCAAAACCAGGCTGCAGCGTCTCCCCCATGGCCAGAGTAATGCGGGATGCCAAAATTTTGTTTTCAACGACATCGTCGCTGAGCAGCTCAAATGTCAGCGGTGCGGAAGTCGAAGTCACACTCTCGCCGCTACCCAGAGGCGGCTTGCGCGCCGCCTGCTGCAGAGCATTTACGCTGGCTTGAGCCCAGACATCTTTCTTGAGCTGAAAGTTCTGCCAGGCCTCGCGCCACTCCTGCATTTCTTTTTGCACAGCGACCGAGCTGCTCTGATTAGAGAGAAACTCATCCAGTTGCTGAGCGACTTTAGGCAGGCCCTGGCAAATGCCATGAACCCAACGCAAGCGCGCCTGCCAGCCCAGCTGTTGCTGGGCCGCAGGCGCGTTGTGAGAAGACTGCGAGAGAGTCATTACCTAAGTGTAAGTCGGCGTAGGCACTTGTGCGCCCCCGCCACCCCTTAAAAGCCGTTAGACCACCGCTCCAGAGTTGGGGTCGTTGGGGTCTTGCGACGCAGGCTTGCCAGAAGTCTTGATCAGATCCTCGCGCTTGACACCCAGCCACATGGCAATGGCCGCCGCCACGAACACCGAGGAATAGATACCAAACAAGATGCCGATCGTCAGGGCCAGCGCAAAGTAATGCAGGCTGGGGCCACCAAAGAAGAACATCGACAGCACCATGGCTTCGGTGGAAGCGTGGGTAATGATGGTACGGCTCATGGTCGAGGTAATGGCGTGATCGATAACCTCGTGCGTATTGAGCTTGCGGAACTTGCGGAAGGCTTCGCGAATCCGGTCGAAAATAACCACTGACTCATTGACCGAGTAGCCCAGCACCGCCAGCACGCCCGCCAGCACCGAGAGCGAGAACTCCCACTGGAAGAAGGCGAAAAAGCCCAGGATGATGATCACATCATGCAAGTTGGCGATGATGGCCGCCACACCGAACTTCCACTCGAAGCGGAATGCCAAATAAATAATGATGCCCAGAATCACCATGCCCAGCGCCATCAGGCCACTGTGCATCAGCTCATCGCCCACCTGAGGGCCGACAAACTCGGTGCGGCGCAGCGTCACTTCAGCGTCCTGTGCCTTCAGAGCTGTAAGCACTTGCTCGCTTTGCTGGGCAGTGGTCACATCCTTCTGAACGGGCAGGCGGATCATCACATCCTTAGACGTGCCAAAGTTCTGCACGATCACGTCCTGGTAACCCAGCTTGGAGATGGTTTCGCGAACCTTGCCAATCTCGGCAGGCTGGCTATAAGCCACTTCCATGACCGTACCGCCCGTGAATTCCACCGACAGGTGCAGCCCGCGAGAAAACAGGAAAAAGACGGCCAGCGCAAAAGTGACGAAGGAGACCGCGTTGAGCAACAACGCGTACTTCATGAACGGGATGTCTTTTTTGATGCGGAAGAATTCCATGATCTTCCTCCTTAGTTGTTGCTGCTACGGTTGGCCACGGATCGGTGTCCGTCACCCTCGGCAGGCTTCCAGACCTGGCCAATGGAAATGCTCTTGAGCTTTTTCTTGCCGCCATACCAGAGGTTCACCAGGCCACGCGAGAAGAACACGGCCGAGAACATGCTGGTCAAAATGCCGATGCAGTGCACCACGGCAAAGCCACGCACCACACCCGAGCCAAAGGCCAGCAGAGCCAGACCGGCGATCAGCGTGGTCACGTTCGAATCCAGAATGGTGTGCCAGGCGTTCTCGTAACCTGCGTGAATAGCTGCTTGAGGTGAAGCACCAGCACGCAGTTCTTCACGAATACGCTCGTTAATCAGCACGTTCGAGTCAATCGCCACACCCAGCGCCAGAGCCATGGCGGCAATGCCGGGCAGAGTCAGCGTGGCTTGCAGCATGGACAAGATAGCCAGCAGCAGCAGCACGTTCACCGACAGGGCGACCGTAGAGAACACGCCGAACAGCATGTAGTAGACGCACATGAAAGCAGCAATCGCCACCATGCCCCAGACCACGGAGTGAATACCGCGGCTGATGTTGTCAGCACCCAGCGTTGGACCGATGGTGTATTCCTCAATGATCTCCATAGGCGCAGCCAGCGAGCCGGCGCGCAGCAACAGCGAGGTGTCATTGGCTTCCTGAGTCGTCATGCGACCGGAGATCTGCACACGACCACCACCAATTTCGCCACGGATCACGGGAGCCGTCACCACCTCACCCTTGCCCTTTTCGAACAAGATGATGGCCATGCGCTTGCCCACGTTCTCGCGGGTCACGTCCTTGAAGATGCGCGAGCCCTTGGCATCCAGCGTCAGATTGACGGTGGGCTCCTGGGTCTGGCTGTCAAAGCCAGGCTGGGCGTCGGTCAGGTTCTCGCCGGTCAGCGTCACCTGCTTTTGCACGATGATGGCCTGACCATTGCGATCCAGATACTTTTCAGCGCCAAAAGGCACGGGGCCAGAGCCCATTTCAGCCGCACGCGCTTCGGAGGACTCGTCCACCATGCGCACTTCCAGCGTGGCGGTACGGCCCAGAATGTCCTTGGCCTTGGCTGTGTCCTGCACGCCAGGCAGCTGCACCACGATGCGGTCCAGGCCTTGCTGCTGAATCACCGGCTCGGCAACGCCCAGCTCGTTGATACGGTTGTGCAGCGTCACAATGTTCTGCTTGAGCGCTTGCTCCTGCACCTTGCGCAAGGCTTCGGGCTTGATGGTAGCCACCAGCTTGAAGCCAGTGCCGTCAGGTGCCGAAGTGGTGGTCAGATCAGGAAATTGGTCAGTTATCAGGTTGCGTGCAGCGGCCAGAGTGGCTTCATCACGCGCGCGGATGGTGACGCTGTTGCCATCACGGTTCACGCCGCCGTGACGGATGTTCTTGTCGCGCATGGAAGAGCGCAGATCGCCTGCATAGCTCTCGGCCTTCTTGGTCAGGGCCGCCGCCATGTCCACCTGAAGCATAAAGTGCACGCCACCGCGCAAGTCCAGACCCAGATACATAGGTCTGGCTCCAATGGCTGTCAACCAGTCAGGCGAGCGCGACACTAGGTTCAGCGCCACGATATACATGGGGTCCGAAGGGTCGGTAATCAGCGCCTTCTGGATCACGTCCTTGGCCTTGAGCTGCTCGTCGGGCGTATTGAAACGGGCGCGCAGCGAAGTGCCTTCCAGCGACAGCGAATCCGGCTTGACGCTGGCCGCGTTCAGGGCGGACTCCACCTTTTGCAGCACCGCGTGATCCACCTTCACAGTGGATTTGGCCGAGGACACCTGCACAGCAGGCGCTTCACCAAAGAAATTGGGCAGGGTGTAGATCACCCCCACCAGCAGCGCGATCACGAGGATCGCGTACTTCCAGACCGGGTAACGGTTCATGATCGCGCTCTTTGTTTTACAGCAACGCACAACGGGTGCGCACACTCTGGTCGAGCGCCGCACCCCTGATGAGAAACACCGGATCCGCCGGGCAGGTCAATGATCTGCGTTCGAGACGATGTGCAAGGCAGCAACGTCAATGGCGGTCTCGGCGGGTCTTGAACAGACCAGCTTACTTGGCAGAGCCCTTAGGCAGCACTTGCGTCACGGCAGAGCGCTGAATCTGGATTTCCACGCCGGAAGCGATCTGGATGTAGATGAACTGCTCGGCCATGCGAGTCACGGTGCCGATGATGCCACCAGCGGTTGCCACGTCGTCGCCCTTGGCCAGTGCGTCAATCATGGCGCGGTGCTCTTTCTGGCGCTTCATCTGGGGACGAATCATCACGAAGTACAGCACCACGAACATCAGCACCAGAGGCAGCATGCCGGTGAGCGAACCCATGAAGCCGCCTTCAGCAGCGGCGGCAGGAGCGGTCTGGGCGAAAGCAGAAGAAATGAACACGGAAAAGACTCCGAAAGAGTGAATTTGTCAGTAACAGGTCCCGCCAAGCGCGCAGTTGCACGACTTGACCGGGTCAATAGAACATTGTATTCGGCTAGCTTGCACCCACGATTGGCATAGGCCGCTGGATAGCACAGGCATTCCCTGATGCGATGAGGCCTCCCTGCCCACATCAACAAAGCCTGCAAAAAACATAGCTGCAAGTACCTTACCTGTATTGTTTTCTGACTGTTTTATATTTGAATATCAGTCAATACAGACGCTAACAGCTATCAAATCAGATAGCCCCAACGCAGCACCACAGCCATAGCCATGAACACAAAGGCCGGGTTACCCCGGCCTTGTTGTGATGCACCTTAACGCAATTAGTTCACTGCCGCCAGCTTGGCAGGCGCAGCAACCACCTCCGGCGCCCCATCCCAGCGCGCCATCAGCGCCTGCCACTTGGTGCGAGCGGCGGCCAGATGGCGCTCCTTCACATGGCCGTAGCCGCGAATGTCTTCGGGAATCGATGCGATCTCGACGGCCAGTGCCAGCTTTTCAGCCGTCAAGCCGCTCAGCAAAGTGTCGATGCAGTCGCGGTACTCCCCAATCAGGGCGCGCTCAGTACGGCGCTCCTCTGTGCGGCCAAACGGATCAAACGCCGTGCCCCGCAGGCCCTTCATGCCCGCCAGCAAGCCCATGGCCTTGTGCATCCACGGCCCGTAGGACTTTTTCTTCAGGTGTCCCTGCTCGTCCTTCTTGGCCAGGCCAGGGGGCGCAAGGTGGTGCACCACCTTGAAGTCGCCCTCGAACATTGCGCTGATCTTCTCGTTGAAGGCTGGATCGGTGTGCAGACGCGCCACTTCGTACTCATCCTTGTACGCCATGAGCTTGAAGAGGTAACGCGCGACGACCTGAGTCAGACGCGTTCCGCCCCCCAGAGACTCCTCCGTCGCGTGCACCTTGCCCACAAAGTCACGGTACTGCTGAGCGTAGGCCGCATTCTGGTAAGCCGTGAGAAATTCCACACGCTTTTCCAACATTTCAGCCAGCGATGGCTTTTTTACGAACTGAATCACCTGCGTCGCCTGATACAGCGCACGCACGGCCTCCAAATCATGGGCGCAGCGGCGGCCCCATTCAAAAGCCTCCTGATTGCGGGTGACTTGCACGCCGTTGAGCTCCATGGCGCGCATCAGTGATGCATTGGTCAGCGGCACTTTGCCCTTTTGCCAGGCATAGCCCAGCATCATGGGGTTGGCATAAATACTGTCGCCCAGCAAGGCCGAAGCAGCTTTTTCGGCATCAAAGCTGCCTAAGGCGTCATAGCCCACTGCATCAGCCAGCGCCGTGGCGCAGCGCGCTGCAGGCGATTGCCAGTCAGGGTTGCCTACAAACGTGGCCGTGGGTGCCGCATGGCTGTTGAGCGCCACATAGGTGCGGCCCGGCTGCATGACGGACAAGGTGGTGGGCGTAGCCGCCACGATGGGGTCGCAGCCAATGACCAGATCCGCCTTGGCAATATCCACCTTGGTGGTGTAGATGGCATCGGCGCGGTTGGCAATCTGGATATGGCTCCAGGTGGAGCCGCCCTTTTGCGCCAGCCCGGCCGCATCCTGCGTGATCACGCCCTTGCCCTCCAGGTGCGCGGCCATGCCCAGCAACGAGCCGATGGTGATGACGCCCGTGCCGCCCACGCCCGCCACCACAATGCACCAGGCCTGCTCGGCCACGGGCAAAACGGGCTCGGGGATGTTGGGCAGGGCTTCCAGGCTGCCCTTCTTCTCTTTTTTAGGCTTTTTGAGCGTACCGCCCTCCACCGTCACAAAGCTGGGGCAAAAACCGTTGACGCAGGAGTAATCCTTGTTGCAGCTGTTCTGGTTGATGCGGCGCTTGCGACCGAATTCGGTCTCCACCGGCTCCACCGACAGGCAGTTGGACTGCACCGAGCAGTCGCCACAGCCCTCGCAGACCAGCTCGTTGATGACCACGGTCTTATCGGGCGTGGCCAGCGTGCCGCGTTTGCGGCGGCGGCGCTTTTCCGTGGCGCAGGTCTGGTCGTAAATGATGGCTGTACAGCCCTGAAGTTCACGGAACTGGCGCTGAATCGCGTCCAGCTCATCGCGGTGGTGCACGGTCACGCCCTCACCCAGCTTCACGCCGTCGTACTTCTGTGGCTCGTCAGTGACGATGACCAGCTTTTTCACGCCTTCGGAGAGCAGGCTGTTCATGATCTGCAGCACCGAATGCCCTTCGGGCCGCTCACCCACACGCTGGCCGCCTGTCATGGCGACAGCGTCGTTATAGAGCACCTTGTAGGTGATGTTGGTGCCCGCCGCAATGCTCTGGCGAATGGCCAGCAGGCCGCTGTGGAAGTAGGTGCCGTCGCCCAGGTTGGCAAACACATGGGGCTCGTTGGTAAATGGGGCCTGGCCCACCCAGGTCACCCCCTCACCGCCCATTTGCGTGAAGGTGCTGGTGCGACGGTCCGGCATCCAGGTCGTCATGTAGTGGCAGCCGATGCCGGCCACGGCACGGGAGCCTTCGGGCACGCGGGTGCTGGTATTGTGCGGGCAGCCGCTGCAGAACCAGGGCGTGCGGTCGCCAGTAGAGGCCTCCTTGGCCGCCTTCAGCGCGGTTTCGCGGGCATCAAGCACGGCCAGACGCTGCTGCATGCGCACTTCCACATGGCCGGGCACTCCCAGCTTTTTGAGACGGGCCGCAATCGCTCTGGCGATGAGGGCCGGTGTCAGATCGGCATTGGGACGCAGCAGCCAGTCGGTGCTGGGGTTGGGCAGCGACCATTCACCGCCGTGGTCGTCGCTGAACTTGCCCACCACATTGGGGCGTACATCGTCGCGCCAGTTATAGAGCTCTTCCTTGACCTGGTACTCGATGACCTGGCGCTTTTCCTCGACGACCAGAATCTCCTGCAGGCCGCGTGCAAAGTCGCGGGTGATGGTGGCTTCCAGCGGCCAGACCACGTTGACCTTGTGCAGGCGAATGCCCAACTGGTGGCAGGTGTCCTCGTCCAGCCCCAGATCGGCCAGCGCCTGACGCGTGTCGTTATAGGCCTTGCCGCTGGCGATGATGCCAAAGCGATCGTTCGGCCCTTCAATCACGTTGTGGTTGAGTTTGTTGGCGCGCACATAGGCCAGGGCTGCGTACCACTTGTAGTTCATCAGCCGCGCTTCCTGCTCCAGCGGCGGATCGGGCCAGCGGATATGCAGGCCACCGGGCGGCATCTGAAAGTCTTCGGGCAGCACGATGTTGACGCGATCCGGATCCACCAGCACGGAGGACGAAGACTCCACCACCTCCTGAATCGTCTTCATGCCCGACCACAGGCCCGAAAAGCGGCTCATGGCAAAGGCATGCAGGCCCATGTCCAGAATATCCTGCACATTGCTGGGAAAGAACACCGGTGTGCCGCAGGCCTTGAAAATGTGGTCGCTCTGGTGCGCGGCGGTGGATGATTTGCTGATGTGGTCATCACCCGCAATCGCGATCACGCCGCCATGTTGGGCCGTGCCAGCCATATTGGCGTGCTTGAACACGTCGGAGCAGCGGTCCACGCCCGGTCCCTTGCCGTACCAGATGCCAAAGACGCCGTCGAACTTCTTGGTTTCGGGGTAGAGGTCCAACTGCTGCGTACCCCAGACGGCGGTAGCGCCCAGTTCCTCATTCACACCAGGCTGAAAGACGATGTGATTGGCCTCCATGTGCTTTTTGGCGGCCCACAGCGACTGATCGTAGGTACCCAGTGGAGATCCCCGATAGCCGCTGATAAAACCCGCGGTATTGAGCCCCGCCTGCGCATCACGCAGCCGCTGCAGCATGGGTAGCCTGACCAGTGCCTGCACGCCACTCATAAAGGCGCGGCCACGGTCTAGGGAGTATTTGTCGTCCAGAGTCACAGACTCCAGGGCACGACGGACTTCATCGGGCAAAGGGGCATTCATGGCTTGTCTCCATGTGGGGTTGCTTCCCTGGCGGCTGGTGGCCACCAGAGCAGCATATTGCTTTCGGCATTACTGCGCCATATGCAGCGAACGCCAGTTGTTTTTCCAAAGTTTAAGGAAAACGGCCTGAATAGAGCTTTCTTTTTATTGCCGGGATTAACCTAGTTTTTGAAAGAATCTTGCTGTAAATTATGAAAAATGAACCAACTGGATCGTTTCGACTGGGCCATCCTGAATGAGCTGCAAATGGATGGGCGCCTGACCAATGCCGAGCTCGCCCAGCGCGTGGGCCTGTCCGCCGCACCTTGCTGGCGACGCGTGCGCGCACTGGAAGAGTCGGGCTACATCACCGGCTATCACGCCACGCTGGACCGCCACAAACTGGGCCTGGGCGTGCTGGCCTTTGTGCGCGTGGATGCCGCGCAGAACACGGCGGACATCACGCTGCGCATGGAGGAAGCCATTCGCCTGCTGCCCGAGGTCACCAGCTGCCACTACATCAGCGGCGCAGGCACCTTCGAGCTACAAGTCGTGGCCCGCGATCTGGAGAGCTTTTCCGGCTTTGTGCGCAACGTGCTGCTGCACCTGCCCAACGTCAAAGACGTGCACACGATTTTTTCGCTGGGCGAGGTGAAGTCCAGCAGCGCCCTACCGCTGCCCAATACCTTGACGCACACATAAGCCCGCGCGGCTGCATGCATCAGGTCTGCATCACAAATGGAAGCATGTACCGCGTGATTTGTCTGCATTCCAGCATGAATTCGCTTTGAAAGTATTTCTAAAGAAGCGCTCAAAGCTCATTATTTGATAGCAAAAGGAGCAGTCACACTGCGCCAACCGCAATTCACTCCGTGTTTGGTCAGCCGGGGGACTACGTATTTGTCACATCAAGTTCCTGCGACAGAATCGGCCTCATGGCCCACGATGAATCCCTAGAACGCGCTCCGCAAGCTCCCATTTCCGAACCGGGCCAAACCCCTGCAGGCAAGCTGCTGGAAGATCCATCGGCCATGCCTTCCGCCAGCTCCGCGCCTGCCGCTGCACCCGGCGTCTGGGCCCCGCTGGCCACTCCCACCTTCCGCATGCTGTGGATGATCTGGATGGCCGCCAACATCTGCATGTGGATGAACGATGTGGCAGCGGCCTGGCTGATGACCTCGCTGACCACCTCGCCAGTGCTGGTGGCGCTGGTGCAGTCCGCCTCCACCTTGCCGGTGCTGCTGCTGGCACTGCCCAGCGGCGCGCTGGCCGACATTCTGGACCGGCGCCGCTATTTCATCGTCACCCAGTTCTGGGTGGCGGCCGTGGCCCTGCTGCTATGTCTGGTCGTGCTCTCGGGCTATCTCACGCCCTATCTGCTGCTGGCTCTGGTGTTTGCCAATGGCATCGGCCTGGCCATGCGCTGGCCGGTGTTCTCGGCGCTGATCCCCGAGCTGATGCCCAAGCACCATCTGCCGTTTGCCATGGCACTCAACGGCGTGGCCATGAACGCCTCGCGCATCATCGGCCCGCTGGTGGCTGGTGCTCTCATCGCCAGCCTGGGCAGCGCCTGGGTGTTTGTGCTCAATGCGGTGCTGTCCATCATCTCCGGCTTTGTGCTGCTGCGCTGGAAGCGCCAGCAGCCCGCAAACCCGCTGGGCCGTGAACACCTAGGCTCCGCCATGCGTGTGGGCCTGCAGTTTGTCAAGGAGTCGCCACGCATGCATGCCGTGCTGCTGCGCACCATCTGCTATTTTTTGCTGGCGGCGGCCATCATGGCCCTGTTGCCGCTGACGGCCCAGCGCCTGGACCACGGCACGGCCAGCAGCGGCAGTGCAGGCACCTTCACGGTACTGCTGGCCTCCATGGGCGCGGGGGCCATTCTGGGCGCCATGCTGCTGCCGCGCATCCGCCAGCTGCTATCCAATGAGCGCATGGTGCTGGCCGGGGTGAGCACGCAGAGCCTGGCCACGCTGATTGTGGCCTTCGCCCCCCATATCTCCATCGCCATTCTGGGCATGCTGCTGTCCGGTCTGGCCTTGCTGGCCACGGCCAATACGCTGGGCGTCGCGGCCCAGATGGCGCTGCCCAACTGGGTGCGCGCGCGCGGCATGTCGATCTATCAAATGTCCATCATGGGCAGCACGGCCATCGGTGCAGCGCTGTGGGGCAAGATCGCCAGCCTCGGCTCGGTGCAGGCCAGCATGGCCATTGCCGCCATCAGCGGGCTGATAGCACTGCTGATCGTGCAGCGCCTGAACCCCGACCGCAACATGGAGGAAGATCTCAGCCCCTCCAAGGCCTTCACCCCGCCCACCACCGATACCCCACCGGAAGCCGGCCGCGTGGTGGTGACCATCGAATATCTGGTGGAACCCACCCGCGCCGATGCTTTCAGAAAGCTCATGCAGCACAGCCGCCGCAGCCGCTTGCGTCAGGGCGCGCTGTCGTGGAACTTGCTGCACAGCATGAGCCACCCTGATCGCTTCATCGAGCAGATCACGGATGAATCCTGGACCGAACATCTGCGCCGCTTTGAGCGCGTGACGGCCGACGATGTGGCACTGCGCGACCGCAAGCTGAGCTTCCACAAGGGCAAGGAACCACCGGTGGTGCGCCGTTATTTCACCGATTCGATTTGAATGGGCAAGCAAAAAAGGAGCTATCAGCGCTTATCAATCAATGACTTCAGGCATTTCTGTGTGTGAAATCATCGACAAACAGGCGCTGACAGCTCCTTTTTTAGAGTGCCGTGCTTAACGCAGATGCGGCGCTGACCCCACCAGACTCTTGGGCCAGAAAGCCCAGAGCTTGAGCGGTTGTTTGACACGCCCCGCCACGTCGCCGGCCTCAGGACCCCAGCCCATGAAGTAATCAGCCCGCACGGCGCCCACAATGGCGCTGCCCGTGTCCTGCGCAAACACCAGGCGGTTGAGTGACACCGTAGGGCCCGGTGTGGACAGCCACACCGGCGTGCCGTAGGGGATGCTGTTGCGGTCCACCGCAATCGATCGGCCGGGCGTCAGCGCCACGCCCTGCGCGCCCTTGGGGCCAAACTGGGCATCAAAATCGTTGAGCGCCTCTTCACGGAAGAAGACATAGCGCGGATTGCTCCACAGCATCTCGTTGACTCGCGAGGGGTTGGCCGCAATCCAGGCGCTGATACCGGGCCAGGTTGCATCGCGCACCAGGTTCTGGTCCAGCAGCCAGCGGCCCACGCTCTTGTAAGGCTGGTCGTTGGTGCCGGCATAGGCCACGCGAACCATGCGCTGGCGGCCATCGGTTTCGGTCAACATCAGGCGGCCCGAGCCCTGAATGTGCAACACCAGCATGTCCACCGGGTCACGCATCCATGCGATGACTCGGCCTGCCAGCGCAGCCTGCGCTTCGGCATTGGTGTCGATCTGCTGGCGTGTGAACCATGGCTTGCGCTTGCCAAAGCCTTGGGGCGTCTGGTACAGCGGCACATTGAAGCCATTGCCCTGCACGCGGCGCGCCTCGAACACGGGCTCATAGTAGGCAGTCAGCATACCGTCGGGGCTACCCGTTCCCGCCTCAATACGGAAGGGCTGCAGGGTGTTCATCATCCAGCTGCGCTGCTCACCCTCTGACGCAATGCTCAGGCGACGCACATCACCGCACAGGCCGGCAAACACGGTGCTGGGGCGCTCGCAATTTTTGATCCAAGCATTCCAGGCTTCATTGAGCGAGTCCTGCGGAACACCGGGCAAATCCCCCCAGTCCACTGGCACCCAGCGGCTTTTAGTGGGTACATTGGCAGTAAACGGTGGCTTGGGCGTAGTCGCAGCCCCCCCGTGCGGAGCCATCTCTGGCACCGGCATCGGGTCGTTTTGCTGCTTGGTGGTGGTGCAAGCCACCAGGGTTCCTACAATCAGCGCCAGTAAAGCATGGCGCAGGAGATGGACATTCATGGGTCTGATTTTGCTTGAAGCACTGCTAGCGTTGGCGATTCTGGCCGCTATTGTGTGGTGGACCATGTTCTCGGGTCGAAAAAAGGGTGAGTTACTCTCATCAGAAGAGGCGACAGCACCCACGAAAACTCCTGAAAATTCGGGGCAGGACAAGCCGAATCCAGATTAGCGCATGGCGCTGTACGCTTGTGGAAAGTCGCCATGTCACCCACAGACAGTGACAATCTTTTGCATCCGAAACCATGCGCTAGCGGGCGTCCTACGTTTTTTGTGGCTTCTTGGCAGTACGCTAGCGTCATTGCCGCATTCCAGCAGTGCTGGTTTTTGCACGACCGCTTAAGGTCACTCACCCAACTAAGGAGTTTTCTATGCGCAAGCAAATGGCTGTGACGGCCGCTCTGGCCTCTGCATTGTTGATCACCGGCTGTGCCAACACGGGTGGCATGTCGGACACCACGCGTCGCACCGCCACAGGCGCAGGCGTAGGCGCACTGGGTGGCGCTGCCATCGGTGCCATCGCTGGCGGCCACGCAGGCTCTGGCGCACTGATTGGTGCGGGCGTAGGCGCTCTGGGCTCCTACATCTGGTCCAAGAATCTGGAAAAGCAAAAGGCTGAAATGGAAGCCGCGACCCAGGGCACCGGCGTGGGCGTGACTCAGACCGCTGACAACCAGCTCAAGCTGGACATCCCCAGCGACATTTCCTTTGACACCGGTCGCTCCGACGCAACTTTGCTCCCATCCTCGATCGCTTTGCCGACGGCCTGCGCAACAACCCCAATGCAGAGGTGCGCATCATCGGTCACACCGACAGCACAGGCTCTGACGCCATCAACGACCCTCTGTCGCTGCAGCGTGCTGAAAGCACACGCAACTATCTGACATCGCGCGGCGTGAACGGTGCCCGCATTCAGGTGCAGGGCATGGGATCGCGCCAACCCGTCGCATCCAACTCCACGACCGAAGGCCGCTCGCGCAATCGCCGCGTTGAAATTTTTGTGGGCGAACGCGCTCGCTAAGCCAGGCCTTGGCCCAGCAAAAAAGCCCCGAAGTTCGGGGCTTTTTCATTTCTGAGGCCTGTATTTCAGGCGTGGCGCAGCAGGTTAGCCAACTCCACAGCAGACTTGACCTGCATCTTGTCAAAAACACGCGCCCGGTGCACTTCCACAGTGCGCACGCTGATATCGAGCTGGTCGGCAATCAGTTTGTTGGGCACGCCTTCCACCACCAGCTTCATCACGTCTTTTTCACGGTCAGTCAGCTCACCCAGGCGGCTGCGCACCGCCTCGCGCTCCTGCAAAACAGCAAGATGCTCGGCGGACAGCGCCAGCGCCTGCTCGACACGGTCAACCAGCGCATTGTCTGAAAACGGCTTTTCGCAAAAATCGAACGCACCGCGCTTGACGGTATCCACCGCCGTGGGCACATCGGCATGACCGGTCAAAAAGATCACGGGCATGGCCTCGATCTGGTTGCGCTCCAGCATGCGGTTGAAGAGGGACAGGCCACTCATGCCTGTCATTCGCATGTCGAGCAGCAGACAGGCGGGGCGGCGCTTCACGGGGTTGGTCTGCAGCACGGCCTGCTCGAATTCCTCGGCATTGCGATAGCACTCGCTGAGCAATCTGCGCGAACGCAGCAGCCATGCCAATGCCTCTCGGACAGCGGCATCGTCATCCACGACATAGACGGTAGCGTCGGTTACTGGTTCCATGAGGCCTAGTTTTCTGTGGGTTCCCAGTGGGTCGGAAGCGTGAAGACAAACTCCGTGCCCTGTGGGAGGTGCGGGCGGTAATCAAGATGACCGCCATGTTGCTCAACCACCGTTCGGCACAGGCTCAGGCCCAGGCCCATGCCTTCCGAACGGGTGGTGAAGAAGGGGGTGAACAGCAGCTCGGCGACTTCTTCAGAAATACCCGATCCACGGTCCATGACGGAAAATTCTACCCAACGCCCGTTATCCCCCTCAGAACTGCGCCTGACTCTCAGCGTCAGAATACGTTCCTTCAGGCCCGGAACATCCATGGCCTGCATGCCGTTGCGCGCCAGATTGAGCAGCACCTGCTCGACCATGGTGGCATCGCAGAGCACGCCCGGCAGCTCGGGCTCCAGCTCCAGCTGAACCGTCACATGCAGCTTGTGCGCCTGCAGATAAACCAGCGGCATGACGGCATCAATCAGTTCCATAGGCTGCACCGTCTCTCTGGATTTATCGCGCCGGCGCACAAAGTCGCGCACGCTCTTGATGACCTTGCCCGCACGGTCGGCCTGAACGCTGATGCGCTCCATGGCCATGCGCAAGTCCTTGAGCTGTTCATCCCCCGGGTCTGCAGTCTCATGCGCCAGAATATTGAGCGAGCCGGTGGCATAGCTGGAAATAGCGGCCAGCGGTTGTGTCAGCTCATGGCTGAGCATGGACGCCATCTCGCCCACCGTGGCCAGGCGGGCCGTGGCCTGCAGACGTTCATGCGAGGCGCGCGAGATTTCTTCCATGCGGCGCTGCTCGCTGATGTCGATGAAGGCACTCATCCAGCCCGTGTGCAGGCCCTGAGCGGTAATCAAGGGGGCCTCAAAAATCAGCACCGGAAAGCGCGATCCGTTCTTACGCATGAAAACGCTCTCATGCCCCTGACGAGGGATGGGCAGCAAGCCGGCAAGCCGCTGATCGCGCCGACTCACATACTCCTGCGCCAGCTCTGGCGGCCAGTAAGGCGCCACATTCAGCCCCAGCAATTCTTTGGCCGTAAATCCCACCATGTTGCAAAAGGCTGGGTTCACATAGGTGATGCGGCCCTGCAGATCACGCGCCCGCATGCCTGTGACCAGGGAGTCTTCCATGGCCTTGCGAAACGCCAGCGCATCACCCAGATCGCGCTCGGCGCGCAGGCGCCGGCGGTTGTCGCGCACCAACACCACCACCACCGAAATCAACGCTATAGACATGGCCGTGACCAGCGCCGTCATCACATTGGGAAATACGCTGGGCGCGTGATGCCAGCTGTCCATGCGCAGCACCAGCGTGTTGCCGGGCAAGTCCAGCAGTTGCTGGGCCGTAAACATGCGCGAGCCACGCCATGCCGCGCCCACCATGGCTAGGCGGGTGCCATCCGGCTCGGTAAATGAAACCTCCTGAGTGCGCGGCAAGGACTTGGCGACCTGCGTCATCAGAATGCCCTGCAGGCTGTACGTGCCCAGCACAAAGCCGACCACATGACCGTTTTCCGTCAGCGGCATGCAGACCTGCATGGTCTCGGTGCCTAGCCCTTCGCCCAGCAGCTGAAACTTGCTCGCAGAGTACGAAGGCCCATTGGCGCGCCGCGCCTGCGAGCAGATCAGCGCCTCGCTGGAGTGCAGTTCCAGCGCATGGCTTTCCTCTTCATGCAGCAAGGTGCGATAAGGGGTTTCGGCATGCTCAATCATGCCCATGCTCTCGCTGCGCCATTCAATGCGCATCAAGTCGCGGCGCTGCTGCAGCAGATCAGTCGCACGCGCCCGCCATGCGGCATGGTTGCTGCTGTGTGCGTTCAGCGCCAGCAAATCCTGCAGGTTACGCCCCAGTGCTGCGCGAATATCGCCCACCGCATTGGCGGTATCGCGCTCCAGCTTTTCCTGCACCTGCGATGCTTCGTAGCGCCCGGCCAGCCACACCATGGTGACCAGCATGCTGACCACCAGCGCCACCAGCAAAGTCCATAGCGACCAGCGCTTCCAGGCCATGCGCCAGCGTCGCCAGGGCCAATGGGCAGGGTGGTCCTCGGGCAGTTCGTCCAGAGTGGAATTCAGCGATTCAGTCACAGCACGCGATGGGTCAAAGCCGGTAATTGTTGTCTCACTTGCAGCAGGCGGTCACGGCTTAGTTCACCCAGCACCACGCCAGGGCCGCTGGCCTGAAGCGCCTGCACCTCACCCCAAGGATCGATCAGCAGGCTATGACCCCAGGTTTTGCGGCCATTTTCATGCACGCCGCCCTGGCCCGGTGCCAGCACATAGGCCAGGTTCTCGATGGCGCGGGCGCGCAGCAGTACCTCCCAGTGCGCCTGGCCCGTGGTGTGGGTAAAGGCGCTGGGCACCAGCAGCAGATCAGCTCCCTGAGCACTGAGAGCACGGTACAGCTCAGGAAAGCGAAGGTCATAGCAGACACTCAAGCCCAGACGCCAGGTCTCACCACTTTTGGCCTGTATATCGCAGACCACGGGCTGCTGCCCGGCCTGCACCACGGCAGCCTCCGTGTAATGCTCTCGCCCGTTGTCGAACTGGAAGAGATGAATCTTGTCGTAGCGCGCCACGCACTCACCACTGGGCGCATAGACCAGACTGCTATTGAGCACATGCTGATCGTCATCCGCCACCAGCGGCAGCGTGCCGGCCACCACCCATAGCTGAAGTTCTTTGGCGGCCTGTGCCAGGAAGTCCTGAATTGGCCCCTGAGCAAAGGCTTCACGGTAGACCAGCTTGTCCGTATCCCTGGCGCCCATGCCGCAAAAATACTCGGGTAGCACCACCAGCTCAGCGCCCAGAGCTTGGGCCTGCTGCATCAGGCTGCGCGCCTGTGCCAGATTGGCGGCCACATTCAGGCCAGAGACCATTTGCAGGGCGGCAATTTTCATGGTTTTTCCTGTGAGGTTGCGGAAGCAGCTTCCTTGCCTGCATCACTGGCAGCAGGCTCTGTTGCAGGGCTGGACTTGGGCACGCTGCGGCGTGGCATCTCGGTGACTTGCGGGTCTTCCCAGCTGCCGTGAATGCGGAATTCCTTGGTGGTTGCAGCGATCAGCGGCCCGCGCAAAATCATCTGCGCCAAAAAGCTGCCCAGCCCCACCACCGGATTGATGGCCGTGGCCACCAGCGAGGCCGTCAAGGCATTGATCTCGGGCACCACCACCACGTGCAGGTCCTGCGTTTCCTTGTCGATATCGGCTGAACCTTCCATCAGCACGGCAGCGTTCACACCCTTCATCTGCATGTTATTCGTCTTGGCAATACCGCGCTGAATGGCGACGTCGCCCCGCATGAAGTCAAACGAGAAACCATTGCGAAACACATCGCGGAAGTCCAGTGTCAGCCGCCTTGGCAGGGCTTGCAGGCTCAACACCCCCAGCAACTTGGCCAGCCCCGGTTCCGCCTTGAGAAACTGGCCCTTCTGCACCTCAAGATGCAAGGCACCGCTCATGGTTTTGAACACGGGAGTCACAGGCGATCCCGTCCAGCTGATCTCTCCTTGCAAATCACCCTGACCGTTGGCCACCACGCCGGGCATGTCAAAGCGATTAAGCAACTTGCCCACATCACGCAAGTTGAGCTGGAACTGCAGCTGAGTCTGGCCAGGATGTTTTTTGTCGCTGCTGCGCGTTCCCCATGAGCCCTGCGCTGTCAGCGTCGCTTCGGGGGTGTTGATATTGAAACGCGACAACTGCCATTCGCGCAGCCCCGGCCCGATAGAAAGCCAGTGGTTGCGCGCCACCACATCCAGACTGCCCAGCGAGCGCTTGCCCAGCTGAAAGTCATCCACACTGACCTGTAGGGCAGGCAGTTCACGCACATCGCTGACCTGGGTGGCAGCGGCATCCAGCCCCTCGTCAGGCCCATCGGGAATCGTCAGACGCAAGAGCTTGGCGATAACCAGCCCGCCCGGCTCCTGCGTGGATGGCTCGCGGTACTCCACACGGCCCGCTAGCTCGCGCGCCTGAATCTGATTGACCCAGACCTTGTTGGCATGGGTGAGCTGCAGCGTTGCATCGTGCAGCGAGCGACCGTGGAGCCTGACCTCCTGAGCCTTCAGCGTCAGCTGCTGCGGCACAAATTGACGCCAAACCTCTTCCTCCATGCTCGCCACCGTACCGGCTACGGGTTCTTTGCCTTCGGGCAACAGACGGCTCCAGGCATCGAGGTCAAGCACCGGCACCTGCACATTGGCACGTATGCCCGATGGAGGCGGACTGACCTCCGCCTTGCCAGACTCCAGCAGCTCCAGACTACCGCGAGTGATACGGGTTTTCTCGCCGCTGATATCGCGCTCCAGAAGAGCCGCTGCGTGGCTGCCCCATTGCACGCTCAGCTGATCGGTCAACGGCTTGACCACGGGCGGCACGATGCGGTTAACGCGCAAAGGCAGGGCGCTGTCTGCAGGTTTGCCCAGCGGCGCAGGCAGTTGCACGGCCATGCCTTGCAAGTCAGATTGCACGCTGATTTCAGGCACGCTGTGCAAAACCTTGATCTGCACGCCATAGCGCGCTTGGCCTTGCAGGTGCTGCGCCAGTGCTGACAGCTCGCTCATCTCCTTGGCATCGCGCAGGCCCTGCGCCGTGGCGACGCCATCCACACGCACCTGCACCTGAGGCGTTGCTGCATCCGCTGCGGGCTTCATGCCGCCCTCAATGCGTACATCGCCACCCAGCGCCTTGGCCTGCACACCCTGAAGCTGAAAACCTGTCTCGGAGAACAACACGCTGCCACGCGCCTGACTGAGCACGGGGACATCGGACATGAGCTGCAAGGTATTGCCCGCCAGCGTGACTTCGCCATGCACCGTGCTACGTTCCATATGCAGGGTGGGCAGATGCAGCTTGAGGTTGAGCCTGGCATTGCCCGTGGCACGACTACTATCTAAAACATGAGCTGTTAGCGCAGACAGGGCTGAGCTTTGAACCACATTTAACATATCACCCAGAGCACCATGGGCCTTGGCGTTAACCTCGACTTCGGTCTTGTTCCAGTCGGCCACCCCGGCCTGCGCTTCATCCACCACGATGGGAGTGTTGCCAAGAAAGCCTTTGGCCTTGCGCACTTGCATGGAGTTGCGATCAAACACCAACTCACCCGAGAGTTTGGTCAGCGGTGGCCACGGTTTCCCCCCGGGGTTGAGTAGGTAGCTGGGCACAAACTGGTAATTGACGTCATGCACCTGAGCGCTGATGTGAAAATCGCCCTTGTCAGTCTTTTCAAACGGTATCTGCTCCAGCTCGCCCTTGACGCGGAAATTCACCACGCTGGCTTGGCCCGAAGTAATAGCCTCGCGCACATAACGCAGCGCATCGCTGCCCAGCTCCTTAGGCAGGTAACGGTAGATGCGCTCACCCTTGCCACGACTCAGCTGCCCCTGCAAATCCAGCAGCCCCGGAAAACGCGGCTGCTCTTTGGTGCCTGCGCCTGTCTGCCAGCTGGCCTGCGCCTGCCCCGCCGTATCTTCATTGGCAAAGCGCAGTCTGGGCACCTGCACCTTGATCGTCTGGCCCTTGTCCTTGATCTCCCAGCGCACCGTGCTCTCCAGCTGATCAAAGGGCACATCGGGGTCTTCAAACACCCCGGGAAAGCTCATCATGGCCTGCCCGGCACCGGGCGTTTTAGCCAGCGTCGCCTCGCCACTGTCCTGGTTCAGCGTGAACTTGCCGCTCAAACCGCTGAAGCCCGGAATGCCCAGCTGGTCCGGCCCATCTGGCGACACCTGCGCGTGCAAAGCCAGCTGCGCAAACTGGCCCGAGGCCTTGTACTGCGCCAGCTGCTGCAGCGGCCCGCGCCATGAGAGCTTGAGGTCATTGAGCTGACCGGCCGGTGCCAGCGCCTTGGCCTGGGTCTGCACCGCTTCAGGCACTGGCAGGCGCTGCAGCATCTGTGCGGCAATGGCCAGATCAATACCGTCGGCCTGCACATCGCCATGCTCACCCTGAGCGCCCTGCTCTGCCGCCCCGGCAGGCGTGTAGTTCACACTGAAGTCACCCTTGGGCCAGTGCAGGCCGTCATCCGCGGTAAACCTCAAGCCCTGTACTGAAAATTGATAGCCGTTCTGATCCCTGGCGCGTAACCGCCCCTGCAAGGCCTGCAGCGCCAGCGGCTCGGGCTTGCCCTTCCACTGCAGCTGCAGCTGCTGCACCGCCACATCCGCCACCCCACCCACAGGCTGGCCATGGCTCAGATCGACCCATGCGCGCACAGAACCATTGCCCTGCTGCAGCTTCCAGTCTTGCGGGTCCAGATACTGACCCAGTTGCGACATATCGATGTGCGGGAAGTCCAGATAGGCCTGACCGCTCCAGCGCTCCAGCCGCCCTTCATGCACCGACAGCAGCGGTTCCTTGAAGCTGCCCATGGCCGTAAAACGCTGGCCCCAGTCCTCTGGCGGCGTCGCATCAAGGCGCAGCGAATGGCTCCAGCGCTTGTTGCGCATCACCAAGTCCACATCCTGCAATTGCAATGGCGGCGCCCCGCGCATCTCATCCACCCACTGCAGCTTGCCGTGGCGAATGGCGATTTCGGGCTGGGAAAAAATCCAGTCAGAGTCCGCGCCCCGCTTGGGATCTGAGGCCACGGCAATACCCGCCACAAAAATCTGCCCGTCCGCCGCGCGGCGCACCGTCAGATCCGGGCCTTCCACATAAATCTGCTCAACACCAAGGGTCATTAACGAGTGGGCAGTCACCGCCACGACCACCTTGGGCAAACGCAAGGCCTCACTTTGACTGGCAGGGTCATGCAGGACCACATCGCCCAGCTCAAAAGTGGGCACCAGTCCAGCGCTGTAAGCGCTCAGAGAACCAATGGAAACCGGTACACCCAGCGTACGTGAGGCCAGGGTTTCGAGCTCGGGACGCCACTCTCCGATTCGCGGCACAATCCAGAAATGGAGTACCCCCCACACGGTGGCCAGCAAAAGCCACAGGCTCAGGACCAGTCCTAATGACCACCGTGCCACGCTGGCCAGCCTATGGATTTGGCGAGATGGGAGTGGTTTCGGTTCGATCATCGGTGGCCCAGGAATGGCAGGAATTATGACCGGCGCCTCCGCGCACGTGACGGTAACCATACGTTGCCGAGCTGATTACCTGCCTGCCTGACACCATTTTTTACGGTCCGCATGCAGTCCTCAGAGCAAACCATGGCAGAAAACGCCCTCAATGTTTCTTCCCCGGCCCAGTATTCGCGCTTTGTCCAGCGCCTTCACCGCCGTTACGAAAACTGGTTTGACGCCTTGCCCCTCGGCGCACCTGTTCGCCCGCTGATGGAGCAGGCCCTGGCCACCCTGCAATCACGGGGTCTGGATCTGCCGGCAGCTCTGCGCGTGCTGCGCCAACTGGTGATGGATCGCATCATTGCTCTGGATTGCGAACAGGGCGCTCCTCTTTCTGTAGTGACCCGCGCAGTCACTGAGCTGGCTGAGCTGGCTTTAGACCGTGCATGCGAACAGGTGCGTGCAGAACTCGATGCACGCCACGGCGCACCGCAAGGCCCCGCATGCCAACCCGTGCAGTTCTGGGTGATTGGCATGGGCAAGCTGGGCGCGCGCGAGCTCAATGTGTCCAGCGACATCGACCTGATCTACGTCTACGAACACGATGGCGAAACCGCTGGTCAGCCCGATGGCCGGGGCGTGCTCTCCAACCACGAATACTTTGGCCGCGCCGTCAAAGGCATCTACGGCCTGATCGGCGACATCACCGAGCATGGCTTTGTCTTCCGCGTTGACCTGGCCCTGCGGCCCAATGGCAACTCGGGTGCACCGGCGGTTTCTCTGGCATCGCTGGAGGAGTATCTGCAAATTCACGGGCGTGAATGGGAGCGCTTTGCCTGGCTCAAAAGCCGCATCGTCGCGCCGCTGGCCGATGTTCAGACGCCCAATGTGCAAGCCCTGCGCAGCGTGGTTCTGCCCTTTGTGTTCCGCCGCTACCTCGACTACGCGGTGTTTGATTCGCTGCGCATTCTGCATCGCCAGATTCGCGACCATGCCGCCAAGCGCAGCGCCGGTCACCCAGAGCGCGCCAATGACGTGAAACTGTCACGCGGCGGCATCCGCGAGATCGAGTTCATCGTGCAACTGCTGCAGGTGGTACGCGGCGGCCAGTTCCCTGAACTGCGTTGCCGCCCCACGCTCGAAGCACTGCAGCGACTGGACCGCGCCAACCTGATGAGCAGCGAAATCGCTGACGCCCTGGCCCGTGCCTACACATTTTTGCGTCAGGTAGAGCACCGCATTCAATACCTGGACGACCAGCAGACCCATGTGCTGCCCACACGTGACGATGATCTGCTGTGGATTGCCCGTACGCTGGGCTTTGCCGATGTTCGGGGCTTTTTGCACCAGCTCGACGAGCACCGCGAGCTCGTGGCCCAAGAATTCGACACCCTGCTCGGCGGCGATGCCCAGCAATGCAGCAAAGGCAACTGCGGCAGCGCCAAAACAGCCGCCAGCGCCAACACGCCCAGAGACATTGAAGAGCTGATTGAAGCCCTGCCCCCGGTGCTGGCCGACCAGGTAGCGGACTGGCGCAACAACGCCCGCATCAACGGTCTGCGCGATGAAACCCGCGCCCGTCTGTTCCGGCTCGTAGAGCGCACCGCGCAATGGCTGGAAAGTGGTCAGGCCAGCGTAGAAGCCGCCAAGCGTTTCATGCAATGGCTGGAGCCCTTGCTGCGCCGCGAAAGCTATCTGGCTTTATTGCTGGAGCGCCCAGCAGTACACGAAAGATTGCTACACCTTTTGGGTGCAGCACGCTGGCCTGCGCGCTACCTCCAGCAGCATCCCGGTGTGATTGACGAGCTGGCCAGCGACGCCATTTTGAAAGAGCGCTTTGTGGCCGCCGACTTCGAACGCGAGCTCAGCATGCGCCTGGCCGCGCTACAGTCCACGGGCGAAGATGACGACGAAACCCTGCTCAACCTGCTGCGCCGCGCCCACCATGCGGAAGTTTTTCGCACCCTGGCACGCGATATTGAAGGCCGCATCACCGTAGAGCAGGTCGCTGACGATATGAGCGCTCTGGCCGACAGCGTGCTGCGCATCACAGCCCAGTGGTGCTGGGCTCGCCTTAAGAACCGCCACCGCGATACACCACGTTTTGGCATCGTCGGATACGGCAAGCTGGGCGGCAAAGAGCTGGGCTACGGCAGCGATCTGGACATCGTCTTTGTGTTTGACGACGACGATGAGCGCGCACCCGAGGTCTATGCTGCCTATGTGCGCAAGCTCATCAACTGGCTGACCGTCAAAACCGGCGAAGGTGACCTGTTCGAGATTGACACCGCCCTGCGCCCCAACGGCAACTCGGGTCTGCTGGTGAGCAGCTTCGAGTCCTATGCCAACTACCAGCAGCAGCGCGGCAGCAACACCGCCTGGACCTGGGAACATCAGGCCATGACCCGCGCCCGCTTTGTGCTGGGCAGCCGGGATTTTCCCTCGCCCGCCGGCGAGCCCGTTACCGATCTGCACCTGCACCAGCGCTTTGACGCCGTACGCGAGGCCGTCATCACCGCCCCACGCGACCCCGCCGCCTTGCGCAGCGAAATTGAAACCATGCGCGAACGCGTGCGCAGCGCTCATCCGGTGCGCGACGGCCTGTTTGATGTTAAGCACAGCCCCGGCGGTATGGTCGATGCGGAATTTTCCGTGCAGTACCTGGTGTTGTCACAGTCTGGCGCTCACCCAGAGCTGATTGCCAACGTCGGCAACATTGCCCTGCTGCAACGCGCCGAAGATGCGGGCCTGCTGCCCAAAACCGTGGGCTATGAAGCCGCCAAGGCCTACCGAGAGCTGCGCCGCTTGCAGCACGTAGCCCGGCTCGACGAGCGATCCGGCCAGCTGGAGCCAGAGCTGGCCAAACCCCAGCGCGAAGCGGTGCTCAAGCTCTGGAATACCATCTTTCGCGGTGATGCTGCCACGCAGCCCACGTAGGAAAGCAAGGTGATTAATGGTGTGTGAGTGCTTTTTTTCGCTTGCTGGCAGATTTCATCAAAAAAAACCTACAGTCAACGCCAAACTGTTACAAAAATGAAACCCACCAGGGCTGGAACTTCTGCAACAGTGTCCCATCTGATAGACAAGTGCAATGAAGTTAAAAGGTCTGCATACACCCATTTCCAGTTGCGAAGCCCTTGGGTCTTCCCATTGAGAATCCCCGGAGCGCTTCTCCTCCCTCCCTCTCTTAATTCGTTTCGGGATGCTTCGCAGCTTTTTTATTCCGCAGCAAAAAAGGCCACTGACAAGTGGCCTTTTTGTTTGTGTGCCCTCAATGCTCAGTGAGGCACTGTATTTACAAAACTGGGCTTTGCGGCGAGTTTGGTCAGCAAGGCATCCAGATTGGGATGATCGGCACGCCAGTCCAGCTCGGGAAAGCGGAAGTCCAGCCAGGCTAAAGCGCAGCAGACGCTGATATCGGCCAGCGTCAAATGCGTGCCGCCGCAGCAAAACGGCTTTTCACCCAGCCCCTGAGACATGACCTTGAGCGCCGCCTTCACCTTGTCCATCTGCCTGTCCATCCAGGCCTGGCTGCGCTGTTCCTCGGTGCGACCGGGCCAGGTCGCCTCCAGTCGCATCAGAACGGCTGCATCCAGCATGCCGTCAGCCAGCGCTTCCCAGGTCTTGACCTCGGCGCGTTCACGGCCCGAACCCGGAATCAGCTTGCCCACGGGTGAGAGGGTGTCCAGATATTCCACGATGACGCGCGAGTCAAACATGGCCTCCGTTCCCTCCATCACTAGGCGTGGCACCTTGCCCAGCGGGTTGCCCGTGCCGGGCGAGAGCTCCACCTCCCAGGGGTTCTCTTCGACAAATTGATAGTCGAGCTTCTTTTCTGCCAGCACGACGCGCACCTTGCGCACATAAGGGCTGGTGGTGGAACCTATCAGTTTCATAGCGGCCGTTCAGTGACAAAAGACCGGCCCCCAGGGCCGGATGATGTTTCAATTCTATGCGCAGCCCATGCGCGGCTCGGGACCCGAAAACCACGGTTACCAGCACCCAGGTCATGGCAGCCGAGCAACCCAGCACCGCGTGCGACTGATGCCGCGCACCTACAATTGCACCACCATGAACCTGTCCTCCCTCACCGCCATTTCTCCGCTGGACGGCCGCTACGCCGCCAAGCTGTCCGCCCTGCGTCCCATCATGAGTGAATACGGCTATATGCACCGCCGTGTTCAGGTGGAGGTGACCTGGTTCATCGCCCTGTCGGATGCCGGCTTTGCCGAATTCCCCCCTCTGTCCGCCGAGTCGCGTGACTATTTGCACGGCCTGGTTGCCAACTTCTCCGAAGCCGATGCCGATGCCATCAAGGCCATCGAGAAGACCACCAACCACGACGTGAAGGCCGTGGAATACTGGATCAAGGCCCAATTCGACGGCCGCGCCGAGCTGCAAAAGTCTGCCGAATTTGTGCACTTTGCCTGCACCAGCGAAGACATCAACAACACCAGCCACGCCCTGCAAATCCGCGTGGGTCGTGACACTGTGCTGCTGCCCGCCGTAGAAAGCATCATCGCCAAGCTGCGCGAGATGGCTCACCTCTACGCCGACGTGCCCATGCTGAGCCGCACCCACGGTCAGACTGCCTCCCCCACCACCGTGGGCAAGGAAATCGCCAACGTGGTGGTGCGCCTGCGCAAGGCCGCTGCCAACATCGCCGGCGTGCAAATTCTGGGCAAGATGAACGGCGCCGTGGGTAACTACAACGCCCACCTGTCCGCCTGGCCCGAATTCGACTGGGAAAGCTTCAGCAAGAATGTGGTGGAAGCCGCCGAACCCAAGGGTCTGGGGATTCACTTCCAGCCCTACTCCATCCAGATCGAGCCCCATGACTACATGGCCGAGCTGTTTGACGCCATGGCGCGCACCAACACCATCCTGATCGACCTGTCGCGCGACATCTGGGGCTATGTGTCCCTGGGCTTCTTCAAGCAGCGCCTGAAGGCTGGCGAAATCGGTTCGTCCACTATGCCGCACAAGGTCAACCCCATCGACTTCGAGAACTGCGAAGGCAATCTGGGCATGGCCAACGCCATGCTCAAGCATCTGGCCGAGAAGCTGCCCATCTCGCGCTGGCAGCGTGACCTGACCGACTCCACCGTGCTGCGCAACATCGGCGTGGCCTTCGGCTACACCACGCTGGCTTATGCCTCGCTGATGACCGGTCTGAACAAGCTGGAACTCAACGAAGAGCGCCTGCAAGACGACCTGAACCACGCCTGGGAAGTGCTGGCCGAGCCCATCCAGACCGTGATGCGCCGCTATGGCGTGCAAGGCGCTTACGAAAAACTCAAGGAAGTGACCCGTGGCAAGACCGTGCAGGCCGCAGACCTGCACCGCCTGATCAACGGTCTGGAAATTCCCCAGGCCGACAAGGATCGTCTGCTGGCCATGACCCCTGCTTCCTACATCGGCAAGGCTGCCGAGCTGGCCAAGCGCGTTTAAGTCGCAAAAAGATAGCTGCTAACGCCTGATATACAAGCGCTTCAGCACAAAAGAGCTGCCAAAGCCAAGATTAAATGGCGTTGGCAGCTCTTGTTTTTAATAGTTTTAAAGGACTGCCTGCGGGCAGCACTGCTCACCGCCATGGCCATCAAGTCCACCATTTTCAAAGTCAATCTGTCGATTGCCGACATTGACCACGGCTACTACGCCGACCACAACATGACGCTGGCCCGCCACCCCAGCGAGACCGACGACCGCATGATGGTCCGCCTGGTCGCCCTGGCGCTCAATGCCTGGAAGCTGCAAGACCTGTGCAACGGCGACGGCACGCTGGGCTTTGGCATCGGCCTGTCCGACCCGGACGATCCCGATGTGCACATCACCGACTACACCGGCCAGAAGCGCCTGTGGATCGAAGTTGGCCAACCTGATGAAAAGCCTATCACCAAGGCCTGCAACAAGTCCGACCACATGCTGGTCTACCCGTTTAACCACGCCGCCCACATCTGGTGGAAAGGCCTGGAAGGCAAACTGGCTCGCCAAAGCAAGCTCGAAATTCACTACATCGACTCCGAAATCGCCCAGCAACTGGGTTCTCTGGCCGAGCGCAGCATGCAACTGCAAGCCACGATTCAGGAAGGCCAGCTCACGCTGTCCAGCAATCTGGGCACTGTTTTTGTCGAGCCCACGCGCTGGAAGTAAACGCCTCGGCCTAAAAGCTTTGGCCGCGTCGCTCGGCGGCGCGTTCGGCGTAGCGGTTAAAGCGCCAGGAATCACCCTCGATCGTGATGCGCCTCCACACGGCGCGCTTGTCTGCAGGCTCCATCGCCGTCCAGAACTGCACCTCGTCAAAGCTGCGGCCGCAGCCCTTGCATTTTTCATCGCCCTGACTGGTGGAACAGATGGCAATACAAGGCGTATCGGGCATGGTGTCAAACCAGACCAGCCAGGCCGCCATGGCATAGGTCGGAAAGCCTTCCACAGCCACCTCATGCTCGCGCGCATGAATCATCAGCGCATACACTTCGGCCAGCGCACGTACCTCGGGCGCCAGCAGCACGCCATCGGGTGATGGGGCACGACCTCGCCAGTAGTTGATGGCAGCTTCGATGTCGGTGATGTGAATGGCAGTCATGGAGGGAAAACACTTGGACGCAGGAATCATAAGCCGCTGCCCCATGACTTGCCCCTGCAAGGTTGCTCCTGTTGCGATAGCAAGTAAATGGCCCACAGCAATGGCTGCGAAAGCCCTTCAGTTTATAAAACCTGTGAACTACCTGGGTTTTGAAGCTTGCCTTCACCTGCGCACTGTGTTGAAATCCCATGCTTCGAAGGGGAGTAGCTCAGTCAGAACCGCAATTGGGTGCTGACAGCGAACTGGTCGTCAATACGAAGCTTCACGCTTCCGGCCATTCGGATTGCAGTCATGCTGCAGTTGAGCAAGACCTTTGATGGACCCGTGACGGTCGATCAAAGTGACTCCCCGAGCCAGGTTTTTCCTCGCCCGGATAGCTCCTTGACTTACGTCGCAACGGTCAATTGGCAGCGGTGGCAAGTGGGGCGTTTACCCCACACTAGCTCCGATACATTGGACAACGAGGAAAACAACACATGGACTTGGACTTTCTAACCCACACGCCCTTCTGGATCGCGCTGGGCCAGATCATCATCATCGACATCTTGCTGGGCGGCGATAACGCAGTTGTTATCGCTCTGGCCTGCCGCAAGCTGCCTCCCGAGCAACGCCGCAAGGGCATCATCTACGGTACCGCAGGCGCCATCGTGCTGCGAATCATCCTGATCGCCTTTGCCATGGTCCTGCTGGCCTTGCCGTTCTTGAAGGTTGTGGGTGCCATCCTGCTGATCTGGATCGGTATCAAACTGATTGCGCCTGATGACGAAGGTCACGACAACATCGAAGGCAGCGACCGTCTGTTTGCAGCCATCAAGACCATCATCGTTGCCGACCTGGTCATGTCCGTTGACAACGTAATCGCCATTGCTGGCGCCGCACAAAGCTCGGGCGAACACCAGATGCTGCTGATCGTTCTGGGTCTGCTGATCTCGGTACCCATCATCGTCTGGGGCTCGCAGCTGGTTATCACGCTGATGGAGCGCTTCCCCATGATCATCGTGGCCGGCGGCATGCTGCTGGGCTGGATTGCTGGCGGCATGTTTGTGACCGATCCCGTCTTCGTGAACACTGAAAAGTGGCTGTGGATGCCCAAGCTGGGCACGACCGATGCACAAGGCCTGGCTGATATCTCCAGAGCCCTGTACTGGTCCGCCCACATCGGTGGCGCACTGCTGGTGCTGGCTCTGGGCAAGTTCATTGCCAGCCGCCGCCCCGCAGCTGCTGCTCACTAATTCAGCGAACGCCTGAAAATTCGTGAAGCTCTGCGGAACTGTCTGCATCTTCACGGATCACAAACTCATCAAGTCGGCATATCTCTGCAGATATGCTGCATCTTTCAACCTTCGTTCCAGTTAGGACGCACTTTGAACCCCATCATTGTTTACGTGGATGACGCCACATACGCCCAGCCAATGCTTGAGGCGCTTGCGGGGTCTGGCCAGGCGGCTTCCTCCCACTGGTTGCTCGTGGCCTGTGCTCCGCGCATGACCCATCGAGTGAGCAAATGGGTCAGCCACCGCGCCCGCGAAAACTGGCGTGGTAAATGGGCAGACAAGCTGTTTACAGCCCTGATGCCCGTGATGTCCGCTGGCGGTGGCAAAGTCACTCCTGTGCTGGCCAAGGGCCCGCTGACGGAGCTGGTTGCCGAGCTGCAACAGCAACACGGTGCCGCACAAATCATCGATGCACGCCGCCCCAAGCAAGAAGTGGTGCAAGCCGCTCCAGTCAAGCAAGGCACACAGGCTGCGACAGGCAACCGCTGGAATTTGCCTGGCACCATGGCTGCCATTGCCGCCATGATGGGCTTCGTCATCGACGATTCGCTCTCGATTTAAGAGCTTTAGCCTCTCTCTATATAAGCCTTGTGCGGCAAAAGCCTCGCAAGGCTTTTTTCATGCCGTTTCAAGACATGCACAGCCCGCTGAAACAGCCTGCTGCTATGCTGGTCAGCATGAAAATCCTCGTCAAATGGCTTCTTTGCGCTGCAGCCCTACTCGGGCTCACCTATGTCTACAGTGGCGTTCAGGTGCAGAGCTTTGGCTCAGCCATGATTGCTGCGCTGGTCATCGGCCTGTTCAACACCATCATTCGCCCCATTCTGGTCATCCTGACGCTGCCCGTGACCATCATCACCGTGGGCCTGTTCCTGCTGGTGGTTAACGGCCTGATGTTCTGGATGGCCTCAGGCATGCTGGGCGGGTTTCACGTCACCAGCTTCTGGGCGGCCATGCTGGGCGCGCTGATCTACTCGGCGCTGGGCCTACTTATTGATCGCCTTGTCGCTCAGCTGTTCTCTGAGTAATTCATTCACGGCACGCAGACGTGTGTCGATGATGGACGCTTCAAAGTAATCGGCCTTGGCCCCAGCCTTGCGGGCCAGATCCTGTGCGGCCTTGAAGCGATCCACCGCTGCCGCATAGTCGTAATGCGCGACCTGTGCCTCGGCCTCGGCGCGCAGCGCACGCAGCTCCTGCCCCTGACTGCGCCACACGCGGGCCAGCATCTGCCATGCCCCGCCATCACGCGGATGATCTGTCACCCAGGTCTGCAACGGGCTGGCAATCGGGCCGACCTGATTGAGCTTCAGCAGAATATCCGCCTTGAGCAGCAGCTCAGGTCTTCGCGGGGCCACGCTCTCGATTACATCAATAGTCGCCAGACTCGGGCCCGTCAGATTGCCGCTGGCCGCAACTTTGGGTGCTGCTTGAGGGGCTTTGCTGGACTGCAAAGGCAAGGCGGCCAATGCAGCCTGCGCATTGTCGGCCTTGAACTCCAGCTCGGCATTCAGCCACTTGGCCTGAATACTCGCCTGCGCATTGCCCGCAGTCGCTGTCAGCAGGCGCTGCACCATCTCACGCGCAATAACCCAGTCGCGCAGATACAGAGCGCTGAGCGTGGCGGCATACAACTGCGCGACCTGCTCGGCCTGCGGCAATCCCGCAAAGCTGCCAGAGCGCGGCAGAGTGGCCCACTGCCGCCTCACCTCTGCCCCGGGATTAGAGATCACGCGCGCCCGCGCGGCCATCATCACGTGCTCCAGCGTGGGCGCGGGTTCAGTAGCCCGCTTGCCGGGTGGAATGCGTGAATCCATGTCCGCAATACGCTGTGTCGTCAGCGGGTGGCTGCGCAGATAAGGCCAGCTGCCGTTGTCATTGAGACGGCTGGCCTGCTGCAGCTTGCCAAACATGCTCACAAAACCCTGGGGTGCAAAGCCAGCGGGCGACATCAGGCTATAGCCCATGCGGTCAGCCTCGCTCTCCATGGCGCGTGAGAAATTCAGCTGGTTTTGCATCATGGCGGCCGGCCCGCCCATCATGATGGCCATGGCCGCATCCGGGCTGCGCGTAGCCGCCAAAGCGCCCAGCAGCATGGACGCCAGCATCAGAGGCGTCTGCTTGCCCTGCTGCGCCATCATGCGGGCAATATGGCGCTGGGTGATGTGGCTGGTTTCATGGGCGATGACCGATGCCAGCTCATCCCGGCTACTGACCACGCCGATCAGTCCCAGATACACGCCCATATAGCCACCGGGCAGCGCAAAGGCATTGACCTGCCTATCCTTGCCCAGCAACAGCGTCCAGGCAAAGCGCTCCTCCAGCTCGGGCGACAGCTCGCCATTCTTGCGTGCCGCATCCTGCAAATGCAGCCAGATGCCCTCCACATACTCCTGCAGCACCGGGTCATCCAGATAGTCCGGGTCGCGGTACAGTTCCTTGACGATGGAATCACCCAACCGGCGCTCATCACCCGTGGTCAGCGATGAAGCGCCATCGCCCAGCGTCGGCAAAGCTGCAGCGTGTGCGGGAGACATCAGCAGAGACACACCCTGAATCGCTATCAAAACAGAAGCTGTCAGCGCTTTTAAGATATGGGTTTTAGGCAATTTTTGCATCAAAATTGGCATGGCAATCACGACATTGCCAGCATTCAGGTTTCTGAACTGCCAGCCGTTCAACACCCCACTATGATGCCCTGATTGATTAGCACCGCCACATGACGGCCTGTTACAGCGGGGTAAAGCCGCATGCCGTGGTGCGCGCCCCCCAGATATTTGAGCTGCTCCCTTGCAAGCAGCCCCCACAGGAAAGTCCACATGTCCTCTCTCACCCACTTCGATGCCCAAGGCCAGGCCCATATGGTGGACGTAGGCGCCAAGCCCGCCACCCACCGCGTGGCAGTGGCCGAAGGCCGTATCACCATGAAGCCCGAGACTCTGGCCATTGTGCAAGCCGGTACGGCTAAAAAAGGCGACGTGCTGGGCATCGCCCGCATCGCCGCCATCATGGCTGCCAAAAAAACCAGCGACCTCATCCCTCTCTGCCACCCCCTGGCGCTGACCCGCGTGGCCGTGGAGTTTGAACTGGAGCCCGAATCCAGCTCCATTCGCTGCACCGCCACCGTGGAGTTAAAGGGCCAAACCGGCGTAGAAATGGAAGCCCTGACCGCCGTGCAAGTCGGTTTATTGACTATTTACGATATGTGCAAGGCAGTGGATAAGGGGATGGTGATGGAAGGCCTGCGGGTGCTGGAGAAGCATGGGGGGAAGTCGGGGAGCTGGGCTGTATAACGCCTAAATCAAAGCAGCAACTACCACGAGCATTGCTCTAAGGCAAATCAAATCAACGCACCAATCAGCACAGATGCCAGAGAATCCTCAAACACCTCTTTCTACCCCTCAACCACAATGAAAAACGCCATTAAGCACAGCATCCCTCAAGAATTACAGCAGCTTGAAGAACGAATTCACAACCGAAGCGTTTGCGTTGGCATCTATGGACTGGGTTATGTGGGGCTACCTCTAGCACTGAGATTTGCAGAAGTAGGGATCAAGGTTATTGGCTTCGATATTGACCAAACAAAAGTTCAACTGCTGAATTCTGGTTCTAGCTATATTGAACGCATCACTCCGCAAACCATTCAAAAGGCAGCAACCCAAGGGTTTACTGCCACTTCTGATTTTTCTCGGACCGAAAATGTTGACGCTCTGATCATCTGCGTACCAACCCCTCTTGATGCACACCGTGAGCCAGACCTGAGCTTTATTATCAACACCGTCGAAGCTGCCCTCCCTTATATGCACGCTGGCCAATTGATGAGTCTTGAAAGCACCACATGGCCAGGAACGACTGACGAAATTTTAGCTCCACGCTTACACGTACGTAACTTGATTCCAGGTAAAAACTGTGCGCTGGTTTTTTCACCAGAACGCGAAGATCCGGGTAACCCACACTACGGAACCAAAGACATTCCCAAAGTCATTGGGGGAACCACAAACACCTGCCTACAGCTAGGGCAGGCGCTTTATCGGCTAGCCATTCAGACCATGGTGCCTGTAAGTAGCACCAAGGCTGCCGAAATGACCAAACTGCTAGAGAATATCCATCGCAGCGTCAACATTGGTCTCGTCAATGAAATGAAAATCGTGGCTGACAAGATGGGCATCAACATCCACGAAGTGATTGACGCCGCTGCTACCAAACCTTTCGGCTTCGTACCATATAAGCCAGGTCCAGGCCTTGGCGGCCACTGTATCCCTATTGACCCGTACTATCTAACATGGAAAGCCCGTGAATATGGCATCAATACAAGGTTCATTGAACTAGCAGGAGAAATTAACCACTACATGCCCCACTGGGTAGTCGGAAAAGTAGCTGACGCTCTCAACGACCGAGGCAAAGCCGTCAAAGGCAGCCGCATTCTCATACTAGGCCTTGCGTACAAAAAGAACATTGATGATACCCGCGAATCGCCTGCCGTAGAGATCATGGATTTACTTCAAAGCAAAGGCGCGCACATCGACTATAGCGACCCACATGTTCCGGTCTTTCCTCTCAAGCGGGGTTACCACTTTGATCTTAAATCCGTAGAGCTTACTAAGCCCAATATTGCTAATTACGACTGCCTCGTCATCGCCACAGACCACGAAGGCTTTGATTACGAATTGTTACAAACATATGCAATGCTAATTGTTGACACCCGAGGGTGTATGCCAAAACGCACCAACGTAATTTCCGCGTAACAAGCTGCTATGAAACAAACGCGCATATTGCACATCACGCGTAACCTTCCACCATTGATTGGTGGCATGGAGCGGTTGAACTGGCACATTGCGGATGAGCTATCCAAGCGCTCAACGGTGCATATCATTGGCCCCAACGGAGCAGCAGCTACTCGGCCTCATAACGTCGAAGTGACAGAAGTACCTCTTCGCCCTCTCCCTGTATTTTTGCTAGCATCAGCCTGGAAAGCAGTAGCAACAGCCCGCAGCTTTCAACCAGACATCATATTGGCGGGCAGCGGCCTAACTGCACCAGCCGCATGGCTCGCCGCCCAAACATGCAGTGCACGAACTTTTGTCTATTTGCATGGCTTAGATGCGGCGGTTAAACACCCAATCTATCGTGCGCTTTGGTATCCCGCTATTCGTCAAATGGATGGAGTTATTGTTAACAGCGAGCCCACAGCTAACCTGGCACGCGACCTAGGCGTAGTTGCTGAGAGAATCAGCATCGTTCACCCTGGCGTAGAGCTACCTGCAGCCCCACAAAATAAAGCGCTAATAAAAGATTTTAGACACCGCCACCAACTGGGCTCTAACCAACTACTCCTGTCTGTAGGACGTCTTACCACACGTAAAGGCATACGTGAATTTGTACAGCACTCCTTGCCGACTATTGTTAAGGCTGCGCCCAACACCCTACTCATGATCGTAGGTGAAGCGCCATCAGACTCTTTACATGCCAGTGCACAGACGCGCGCTAGTATCCAATCTATAGCCGATGCAGCAGGAATCGGCCACCACTTGCGCTTTTTAGGCATGATTACAAGCCCTCAAGAACTAGCGCTCGCCTACGAAAGTGCTTCTTTACATATTTTTCCGGTACGCGAAATCCTTGGTGATCCTGAAGGATTTGGCATGGTAGCCATTGAAGCCGCCGCTCATGGTCTTCCCACAGTCGCTTTTTCCACAGGGGGAATCGTGGATGCTATTGTGGACGGACAATCCGGACACCTAATTCCGGCAGGAAACTACCAAACACTTGCCAAAGCCACATTAAATATATTGACCGGTGACTCTACCGAATGGCAAGTACGTACCAAGGAATTCGCTCTGCGGTTTGCTTGGCCAAGCATGGGCCAGAAGTTGGGAGATGTCCTAAAAGTAGGTGCACGTTCACATATTTAGTATTGATATGCTCCCTACAACTCCTTCCATCTGGTTTCCGACTGTACGCACAGGTACGGGTTCCGACGTTTTTACTCAACGTCTGGTAGAAAATTTGTGCAAACGAGGGGTCCGAGCAGAAATCACTTGGCTTCCATTGCGTGCCGAATATGCCCCCTTGACAGTGCCAATACCTCGCGCGCCCTCTTGGGCCACAGTAGCGCACGTCAATACTTGGCTGCATACCCGCTTCCTCCCACGCAGTCTTCCTATCGTCGCCACAATTCACCATGCTATTCATCACAAAGATGCCTGCGCCTATAAAGACTCCTTGCAAGCAGCCTACCATCGCTGGTGGATAGCACCCAACGAACGCCGGATCCTACGTCGCGCTCACCAAGTTGTGGCGGTAAGCCGGTTTGTAGCTAATAGCACACGGCACAGTCTATTAGACATACCAATGCACACCATTTACAACGGCATAGACACGGAACAGTTTCGACCTAATAAGCATCAGCTCAGCAAACATTTCAGACTACTGTTTGTCGGAAGCTGGAAGCCTCTAAAAGGCGTTGACTTACTCGCCCCTATCATGCGAAAACTGGGGAGCAATTTTTTATTGCACTACACCGGCGGTCCTTTGGCAAAAAAGGACAAAGCCCACATGCCTCCAAACATGATCGACATTGGCCGATTACCAATCGATAAAGTAATAGCAGTGATGCAAAGTGCAGATGCACTTTTGTTTCCCTCTCGAAGCGAAGGCTTTGGCTTAGTAGCAGTAGAAGCCATGGCCTGCGGTTTACCCGTCATAGCTGCTCGCAATGCTTCTTTGAGTGAAGTAGTCGCAGATGGCAAAACCGGAGTGTTATGCCAGCCTGATGATGTAGAAGCATTTGTCAGTGCAGCTCGATCGATGGCAACCAATACAGCTCAACATACAACCCTTGCTCAAGCTGGACGATTGCGAGCTCTTGAGCAATTTTCAGAAACAGCGATGGTTGATGCGTACATGCACCTCTACCACAGTACGCAGACCAATTCAAACGAAGCCCTGTGACAGCTGCTATCACCATACATTTCAAAAAATCTGAAACCACCATAGCTTGTATTGATAGCCTACTTAAGGATAACTGGGCTCCGATACTAGTTTGGGACAACTCCGGAGATGCAGGAGTTAGCTTTCAAGACCTGTACTCAAACTATGCGAAAAATCCTCGTGTAATACTGATCCCAAATTCTCAAAATCTGGGCTTTGGTAAAGGCATGAATGCTGCACTAGCCGCTTTAGGACACCACAGCTATTTCGGACCAGTATTGTTAATCAACAACGATGCCAAAGTGCAAAAAGGCTTACGCTTAGCCTTAGAAGCACAGCTCGCACAAACCAACGCGCCCGCTTTGATTGCACCGCGTTTAAATCAGGATGGCCATGAACAAGGATGGATGTACTACCAGCCTTGGCTTGCGTTAGTCACCAAACGCCCTTTTTGGGGTAGTTTTGCTTACTTAAGCGGCTGCTGTCTCTTAGTCCATCGGACGGATAATACCCAACCATTGTTTGATGAAAGCTTCTTTATGTATGGAGAAGATGTAGAGTTGTGCTCACGCATGCGCAGACAAGGAAAGCAGCTGGTCCTGCTTGATCGCAGCTTCCTACACCATGATGGATTAGCTAGCAGTGGCCATGCCAGCACTGCTTACGAACAATATATGGTTCGGTCCCATTGGTTACTGGCGGAGAAATTGGCATCCAATCCACTTTCTGCAACATTGATGCGCACGCTCCGGATCCCTGTACTTTTAGCCCGAGCTTGTCTGCGATCATGGAGATATAAATCTTGGATACCACTACGATCTATATCAAAAATATTCAAATAAACTATTTACGTAAATTTTCTATCATGGCGATATGTTGCTGTGCAGCTTCGGCGCCTGTAAATTTTTCAAACCATTCTACTGATGGAGATTTAATAGATTTAGGATAAGATAGGCTATTTTTCATAGCATTCGCCAGTGCATCACAATTTTCTACTGGTACAAGATATCCATACTTTCCACCCTCCAATACTTCGGAGGGGCCATAATTACAATCGGTAGAAATTACTTGAGTACCGGCCCATAAAGCCTCAACGATAACCAAGCCAAAACCTTCAAATCTTGAGCTAAGCACAAATGCATGCGCCGCTTTCATTTGCGCTATTGAGTTGGCTGTATATCCAGAAAGCACAACACAATGGCTTAAATTCAATCTAATAATTTTTTCTTGAAGTTCCGAGCGCAAAGAACCACTTCCGAAAATTATCAATCTAGAGTTGAATTCATTTGCCACTCTCGCAAATGCATCAATAAGAACATCAAACCCCTTTTGTTTTTCCAGACGTCCTATCGCAATGAAGCTCGGAACTGATTCATCTGCAAGCCAAGGATGCAATTCTTTTGATTCAGCTTCATAAAATTCAAAATTATTTTCAAAAACAGGATTGATTATAGTTGTGACACTAGATCGATCAATTCTTAAGTAAGCAGCTGTAGCATCAGCCAAAGAATATGAAACAGCAATTATGTGCGATCGCCGTGCAGCCCAACGAGAAAGCAATGGCCCTATTACTCTATTAACCGGACTTGCTTGCCCCCAATCAAGATTAAGGTTATTTTCGTTACGAATAAAAACCGGAACCCTCCAACGAAACAATAAATTTGATAGTGCCGCCGCTATTCCTGTTGATATACCAAAGCAAATAATTGCATCAGGTTTACTGCTATTTAGAAGTCGACCAAGACTAGCAAGAGAATTAATTGGCTTTCGAGTTCCAAAGTCAACAACATGAAAATTTTCTGTGAATTTCTTAGAAAACTCCCCGTCGATCGATGGAGTTGCAATAATAATTTCATGCCCCTTCTCCTGCATTGCAGATGCAAGCAAAAAAGCTACACGCTCCGCCCCTCCTGCAAAAAACTTAGGGACAAAAAAAATCAATTTCATCAGAAAATTCCTATCTTATAAAGCCAAAATATCTGTGAAACCTAGTCTTTTCGAATAAATTTCAAATAAATTATCAAGCGAAATTTCTTTTCCACACACCCCATCATTTAAATCAAAAATTCTCCGTCCTTCCAGTGCCTTGCGAAAAAAATCCACGCCCTTAGATTTTTTCAAATACTCAATATTATATTCACAAACCACTGGAATGCCAGTCGACAACAATTTTGAGGCACCATGCAAAGCATGTCCTTCATAACCTTCAATATCCATCCAGAGAAGCAGATTTTTATTCAATGGAAAATCTATATCGTCAAGACGAGTAGAGGGTATAGATATACCAGAAGTTCCAATCGAGTGATTGCCACTATTCGTTGAAGATTCTTGAAGGAATAACGTAGTCTTAGACTCCACACCAACCGCATGCGATAAAACACTCACATTATCATATAACCCATTAAGTGCTAAATTAGTGCGCAACAATCGAATGTTCATTGGATGCGGCTCAATCGCTGTAGCTGATTGCACTAATTTTCGTGTCAGGGCAGGAATAACGATAGTCCCAATATTTGCACCAACATCTATCAAATGCTGTGGATCTGGCAATCCTTCTCTGCGAATAATGGCTAAAGTCGTTTGAAATTTGTGAAAATCAAATTCACCGCCTAAAAATAAATTTCGGCCAATCACCTTATCCGTCGTGGATACAACAAAATGTTCTATATCTCCTGCTACTAAATATGGTACAGGCATGGCATCATAGGCAGCTCTGCGCAGTATCCTGGGTCCAGTCTTCAGGATCGAAAGCAAAAACCGGCTTACCGCCAATAATGGAAAGCGTAGTAACTTTGAGTTACGAATGACCATAGGTAAAAACATTCAGGACTTCCATAGAGGAGACTTACGACGCATGAGCAAAGCCCCTATCAGCAAAAAAAACAGCATCACGCCCTCTACAAAGTAGCTGACAAATACTGCCCCAGTCATGCCATGCATGGGCACAAAGATCGTAACGCCTATTACACTGACAACACCACCCAATACAGATACCCAACCAATCTCTTTTGTACGACTATGATGGATTGCATCAAAGTTCAGCAACGAGCGCAGCACCTGTAGCATGGGTAACCAAGCCAACATCTGTAAAACGTCAACGGAAGCCGCAAACCCCGCCCCAAACACAATCGGCAACATTGGTGCAACTACCCACAAGATCAAACCTAAAATTATTGCAAGAATAATTAAAGTGGTACCTGTTCGACGTAATTGCTGCATTGGGTTGGACTGCGTATACAAACGTGGCCACAGTGCCTCCTGTAAAGCGAGCAATGGAAGAATAGCCATATCCACTGTACGTTGAGCTATGTTATAGGATCCAGTCAAACCAAATTGCGCTTGAGCCAAAACAGGCTTATTGAATTCATTTTGCAGCCTCAAAGAAAATGCCGAAAAACTAAATGGCAATCCCTCATATGGATTCATTGAATTCTGTATTATTTTCTCTCTTGGTGGTAAATTCACCCATAACAATAGAACATATGCCAAATTACTTAACACATATACCCAAAGAACGTCTGAGAGACTCACATATTTTGATAAAAAAACATAGAACAACAAGAAAATTAATCTAACTCCCGGCAATCCCACATTAATAGCACCATAGATGTTTGATCTTTGATGGGATTGCCAGTATCTAGCGCATATTTCCGTCAAGGAGACAGATATTAATTCCGTTGCTATAAAAAATACCCACAAATAAATAGATACAACAAAAGGAAGCATCCATAGCGCAATAGATATAGTTAAAAAGACACAGAAAGGAAGTGAAATCCCCCACCAGCGCAATGCGAATTGTAAATAATAATTATTTCCAGGATCTCTTGCTGCGTTTCGCAACAAAATATGTGATAAGCCGAGCCCTGAGAAAGGAGCAATAAAAGAAGCTATAGCCACTATTGCCACAAATTGACCATATAAATTCTCACCAAGTTGACGGGTCAGTACAACAAGAGTAGCAATCTGCACTGCAGCACGCAAAAGCATCCATCCAAATACAACCCCTCCTTGACTAGCTAAGCCACCAGGACGCCAACACATTCTATTTTTCATCGAGATTAGGATCAATATTCATACTGAATTTTTATACATCAGTGCCGTAATCTGCTCAGAAATTAGACCCATCATGAAAGTAATTACACTACCTGTATAAAGTAATGCACTCATATTGGTAAATTTATGCATCGAGGCAAAGGTCCAAGCGTACCAAGCACTGCCCAGCAAGAACATCAGAAAAGCAACCGGTGCAAAAATCTTCAATGGCGAAAAGAGCGTTCCCACCTTGAATATAATGAGTAAGAATCGTGTCCCATCGCGAAATATTCGAATATGGCTTTTCCCAATACGTTTAGCTGCATGGATAGGAACATAAGCCACAGAATAACCTGCCCGGAAGAACGCCATTGTGCTTGTTGTGGGATATGAAAAACCATTAGGCAACAAGTAAAGAAATTCTGCAAATTTTTCAGCATGCACAGCACGAAAACCACTAGTCAAGTCTTCTACTTTATGTCCCGTCATCCAACTCGCTAGACGGTTATATAACCCATTTGCAAAGCCACGCCCTAAGCTAGCTTGAGAGCCTTTTTGCCTCGCACCTACGACCATGTCATGACCTTGGCTCACAGCCTCCAGCAATCGTGAAATATCAGAAGGGTCGTGCTGCCCGTCGGCATCCATAAACACAATCACATCTCCCTGTGCCGCCCGTGCGCCAGTCTTGATCGCTGCGCCATTACCTTTGCTGTAAGGGTGATGGACGACTATTGCGCCAGCCTGTTCAGCAACAACAGCAGTATCGTCAGTAGAGCCGTCGTTGACGACCAATATCTCTGCTTGCGGGTACTGAGTGCGAATGTTTTTCACCGTAGCACCAATAGCGGCGGATTCATTTTTAGCAGGAAGAACAATCGAAATTTTCATGACGAAGTAGTCAGTAACAAAAGGTATTGCAGCGAGTATGCCTGTGCAAAATCAAAATCCATCCACCGGCGCAAAAACCATACGCTGTCGCCCATCGAGCATAGCAACCCATTCCTGCGTTTTACTACTCGTTAGAGGTAGGTAGTACAGCTCTTGTACCGTTAAACCTGTTTTAGCAATGGCCAGTTGCAGCGCCCCCATGCTGTAAGAGCGCCTTTGTAGCAAGGTGGTCAAGGGTTTAGCGCGCTCAGCCATGGCGGCTTGCGCCGTTTTCCACGGCAGCCACCAGCCTGGACGCATGGCCAAGGAGATGCCTGTTAAGCCTAGTTCCACTCTTTGCATGGCTTCAGCTCCGTTTTTTGGAGCGCGGGTATTCGTGGGTAACACCCCCACCAAGGTAGCTTGCGCATGCCCGCAGAAGCCAGAGACAACTCCTGCGATTGGACCTCATTTGCGGTGATCACCACCAGTCGGTCTACTTCAAAAGCCATAACAACAGGGCGGGCATACCACACACCGTGTAACCAGTACAGCAGCGCCAGCATTTGCAACATACCAATCAGGCCGAAGTCCAGCCATTGCGCTCTGCGTGACTTAGCCGGACTGGTCATTAGCAAAGTTAAAAGCGGACCACAGATCACATCGACAACCAGCAGCAGAAAGAACACCTCTCCCACGCCCAACATGGTCTGAAATGGCGGTGGGTACAACAAGCCAAACACACAGACTGCTGAAATCAAGCCAACACACATCGATAACAGCAAATGCCACAGCGCAGCGCGGCTAGCAAACTTCAAACGCGTGAAATGGGGGCGGCCGTTCAAAAACGGCCTCCCGGGGAGATAGTAAATATTGTTTTGATCGCTGCAGGCTCTCATCTGGCAAATACTCTTATCGTTTGGAATGAAATTGCGATTAACAAGGCCATTACTTCAAAGCCCTTACCTGAGTCTGTAACTCTTGCCATTCCTTTTGCATACGCTGACGCAGCCACGGGTTACGTGGCCATTGGGGGGTGTGCTGCTCCAGGATTTCTGCCATTTCATCGCCAATGCCGGCACTTTTCAGAACTACCGCCGTCAGTTGCAAATTTTGCAGGCTGGGTACTGCTTGCAGCGCAGCGAGCAAATGCTCCATCGTCGGGCCGAGCTGTTTGGCATCAATGAATAAGCTGGCCATAAACACATGTAGGTTGGAGCGCTCTTGCGCAATCCCAGCAATACGTGGATTATTCAGCGCTGCTTGGGCAATGGTCAGCAAGTCGTCTTGCTGGATAAAGCCACCACAGTCCTTTTGTATATATAGGGTTTTCAGTTTGTCCAGCGTGTCAACAATGGAAAAACGCTGGGGCGCTAACGGCAGCTCGCGCAACACTTGGTCGCGCCGTGCTTGCAGTTCAGCCATAGGCTTACCAAGAACACACGCTAGTTGTAACCCTTGCAAGCTCAAAGCGCCCGCATTGGGGCGCAGTTGTGCGGTGGCATCAAGTACCTCCAATGCGCTTTCGATCTGATTCATTTGCGATTGATGCTGCCCCAGATACTGCCCCGCCCGAATGGAGCCTGGGTGCTGCCTGTACCATATCTGCGCTGTGGCAAGGGGCTGGCCGCCAAACAGCGTAGTGGTTTGAAACAGCACTCCCGCCAGCAGCACCCCATAGCTGCCCAATACCAGTGCCACTAGCCGCTCTGTGTGCCGTTTTTCTGCCCAATGCCACATCGCCACCAGCAACGCAAACAGGGGCAATGCTAAGGCTAGATAGTTACGATGCTCAAAATACAGCTCCAGCGGCACTACGCTAGACTCCACTAGATGAGTGACGGCAAACCACAATAGCGCCAGCAAAGGCAGGCGCGTACTGCGGCGCAACGCAAATGCCAGAATACAAGCACCCAGCCACCCACTTGCGGCAACCAGGGCTGGTAGGCTGCTTGCGGTAAAGATGGGGTAATCGTCATGAAACGGACCAAATGCCATGGCACGGGGCACAAAGGCTAACCGCAAGTAGTCCCACAAAACCACAGCCTCAGTCCACAACCGCTCGCTCAAAGTGAATTCGCGTACGGCATAGGCTGAATCGGCAGTCCAGACGATGTGCAACAAATAAACCCCAATGGTTGCAGCCGGGAGATAGAAAAACAGCACCTTAAATCCAAGCCAACTCCGACGCTGTGCGGTAGTGATGAACTGAGGCGGCGTCAGCCAGCAGCTCTCCAGCACCCACGCCAGCAGGGGTAAGATGCCAGCTTGCTCTTTCGTCAATACCCCAAGCAGTGTGCCTAGACCCAAGCCGCCCGCCATCCACAGCCAGGCGTGCAAACTAGGTTTTCCCAGATGGGCTCGACCCAACAAGTACAGCCACAGACCCAGCAACATAAAGCTGCTAGACAGCACCGTCATTCGCTGCACCGCCATCAACACACCCGAGGCCGACAGCGGCAGCAGCAACCAAAAACCCGCGCCTAGCGCCGCCAACCAGGCTGCCTTGGTCTGAGGCCAGTTGCGCAGGTGCCCTAAGTTAAATAGCACCGCCCACAACAGCAGTCCGTTGATAGCATGCAACAGAGTGTTGGTGCGCAATATCTCAATAGGGTGGGCAGGCCAGCCGCTCCCATCGATTAAAAAGCTAGCTAGGGCTACAGGACGGCCCAGCGGCCCAGCGTCACCTGAAAAAACAAATTCCAGCACAGCCTCTGCATCGATTTGACCTTGAGAAAATACGTAGGTCAAACCGCCTAAGTTGGGCCAGTCATCAAAATGCCATCCCCCACTCCAGCCGAATCTATATAAAAAAATAGTCAGCCCTGCAATGGAGACAATAAATAAAAAAGGAAATAATTCTCGCGATATTTTTTTAAAAAAACAGCCAATCGAAAAACTTATCATTTCCATTTTTATCACACGATAATATATAAAATCCACAAAATATTATTTTCAAATATAAAAAAGGGTGCCAAGCACCCTTTTTTATATTAAATACTATTTATATTAGCGGCAGCTTGCTGGCAAATATTTTGTATTGATGTTAGTACCGGCTCCTGCATTGCAAGACCATTCAACCGATCCTGCAGTAGAGCCAGCAGAACCCTTAAAGACCAATTGCTTACCCGCTTCAACCTTTGTATTGAATACAACAGTAATTTTACTTGTATCGACAGTCACTGTACGAACAGCATTACCCTTGATGCTAGCTGCGCTAGCAATTCCTGCCGCTGCATTATTAACAGGCCACTCGCCCTTAGAGGAGTAATACTCGGTCAACGCTGTCTTTGCACCGCTAGCCAAGCTCATACCTTCCGACACATGCGAACGCTTGGTGTAATCTTGATAAGCAGGCAGAGCCACAGCAGCCAAAATACCGATGATCGCGACAACGATCATCAGTTCGATCAAGGTAAAACCCTTTTGGATAGAACGCTTCATGAGAAAACTCCTAGGTTGGTGAAGTGCCTCCAACCAAGCAATAACCGCGCCAATTTTTTCAATTGCTGCAGCAATCAAAAAATGACACGTTTGGCTACATCCAACAAAAACCTGCGGACATTTTTGGCGTCACTCACTGCAAAGATGACAAATTTGTCAGCTCATATGTCAAAGATTTTCACTCCACGACAAAGCGCATGGTGCTTCCGGCCAGTTCTACGGTGTCTCCATTGAGCAGTGGAACAGAAAGAGGGCCGACGATCTGGCCATTGAGCTTGAGTGACTCGCTTTCACCTTCCAGCTGGGTCAGCACAAAGCCATGCGGTTTCTGGGTGATTGAAGCGATGGCTACGCCGGGCTTGCCCAGGGTGGTGACAACCTTGAAGAGTGGGACTTCTTTGCCCTGCAGGCTGCCGCTGAGCATGCGAATCATGGCATGGCGCTCGGGCAGCGCAGAGAGCGATCCTTGGATCGTGGAGGCAAAACTGGAAATTTCGCCAAAACCCGAGGGCGTAGCCAGTTTGGCGTAGTCGCTATCCACTTCTTCAGAAATATGGGCCAGTACTTTCTTGATGGCAGCAGCAGGTGTATTCGGCTCGGCAATCACGGTGTCCAGGAAGCGAATTTTGTAGCGGCCGATGTCCAGCAGGTCGCCATTGAGCAATGACTGCTTCTGGACGGCCCGGCCATTGACATAAGTGCCATTGGTACTGCGCAGGTCTTCGATGCTGACTTTGCCATCAGCGAGGATGATCACGGCATGCTCGCCGCTGACGGCCAGATTTTCGATCACGATGTCGTTGTAGGGACGGCGACCCAAGGTCGTGCGCTCCTTGGTGAGCTGCACTTCCTTGATAACAGCACCATCGATTGAGATGACCAAAGTTGGCATGCTCGAAGCTCCTGAGGAAACGCCAAGCTCTTCTTGGCTGCACTGGCTGGGATCGTCCACACTGTAAGTGCGATTGCACACAAAGTCACCAATCGTAACGCTGGTGAAACGCTATCGCATGGCACATCTTATTTCACGAATTAGATGGGATCGGGGGTTTTGATTGATTTTCTCAACGGGGGCTTCTGTAAGCAGAAAACATGCCGGTTTTCCTGCATGCATTGGCATGCTTCAGCAGCGAGATGCAACAAGGCCCGCGTTCTTACGAATGGCGGGCCTTGCTTGTCAGTGATTCAGCAGATACTGAAGCTTTTTAAAACGGGATATCGTCATCCATGTCGTCAAAGCCTGACGCTGCGCGCTGGGGAGGAGGAGCCATGGGAGCAGGCGCAGGGCGCTGCTGCATGGGTGCCGGTGCAGAGCGTTGCTGTTGCGTGGGAGCTGGGGCAGGGGCCGCGCGGCGAGGGGCTTCGTAGCTGCTTTCGCCATAGCCGTCGTCATTGCCGTAGCCGCCTTGACCTTGTGGCTGTCCACCGCCCTGGCGGCTGCTCAGCATCTGCATGGTGTCAGCGCGGATTTCTGTGGCGTAGCGCTCTTGGCCGGTGGCCTGATCGGTCCACTTGCGGGTACGCAGGCTGCCTTCTACATAGACCTGACTGCCCTTGCGCAGGTATTGACCGGCGATTTCAGCCAAGCGGCCATTGAAGGTCACGCGGTGCCATTCTGTGGCTTCGCGGTTTTCGCCGGTGTTCTTGTCGCGCCAGCGGTCTGTCGTGGCGATGGTGACGTTAGCCACTTGGTCGCCGCTGGGGAAGCTGCGCATTTCAGGGTCGCGGCCCAGATTACCAACGATGATGACTTTATTGACGGATGCCATAAATTTGCCTTTTCAAAAAGTGGCTCGGGCGATTGATGATGAGTCCCAAGCCAATGAAGTGCGCATTTTGCCCTAAGCGCGGCACATCAATTGCGGGATTTCCCTATACCCGCCCTGCCTGATGGATCACCCGTGGCGGCCCACGGGGCGCAGCGGAAGGCTGATCACCAACCACAGCAGCGTGAGCATGGAAGTCATGACAAACAGCCCCGGCACACCCGCCCACTTGGCCACTGCACCGCCAATGGCGCCGCCCGCAAACAAGCCCAGCGACTGCAGCGTGTTGTAAGCCCCCAGAGCCGCGCCACGCAGCGGCGCAGGCGCCATGCGCGAGACCAGGCTGGGCTGCGTCGCCTCCAGCGCGTTAAAGCCGCAGAAGAACAGAAACATCAACAGCGCCATGCACCAAATGGTGGGAATGGTTCCACTGGCGGCCAGCATGCCCAGCCCAATCTGCACCAGCAGTACCAGACCGATGGCGCCCAGCAAAGCCTTGCGCAGCTTGCCCTTGCGCTCCATGGAGAACAGCATGCCCATGGCCACAAAAGACAGCAGCACCGCTGGCAGATAGATATGCCAGTGCTGCTCTTTAACCAGCCCGGACTGCACCAGCATGGCGGGCACGGCCACCCACATGGACATCTGCACGGTGTGTAGGATGAAAACGCCAAAGTTCAGGCGCAGCAAGTCACGGTGGCCGAGCAAGTCACTGAACTTGCCCTTGGGCGCATTGGCATGCTGCTCAGGCTCGGGGGGTACCACCCACAGCACCACGGCAACACCGGCCATGGCCAGTGCGCAAGTCAGGCCAAAAATGCCCGACAGCCCAATCCATGCATTCAGCAGCGGGGCCAACACCAGCGCCAGCGCAAACATCAGCCCGATGCTGCCGCCCACCATGGCCATGGCCTTGGTGCGCACGCCGTCGCGGGTCAGGTCAGCCAGCAGCGCGGTCACTGCAGCCGAGACGGCACCTGCGCCCTGAATGGCGCGACCGACCATCAGCCCGGTGAGCGAATCGGCCATGGCGGCCATCAAGCTGCCCGCGGCAAACACCAGCAAACCGGCCACGATGACGCGCTTGCGGCCAAAGCGGTCTGACGCCAGGCCGATGGGCAGCTGGAACAGGGCCTGCGTCAGCCCATACAGGCCCATGGCCAGACCGATCATGGCCGGGTCATCGCCGCCGGGATATTTACGCGCTTCCAGCATGAAGACGGGCAGAACCAGAAACAGACCCAGCATGCGCAACGCAAAGATCAGCGCCAGCGCGCCGCTTGAGCGACGCTCCAGAGAAGTCATGGTGGTAGAGGATTTTTCCGCGCCCTGCGTGCCCGCACTAGGGGATGTATTGATTTTTTTCACGCTCAAATTTTGCCAAGAGTCGGAGTCTTATGCTCACGTTAACTAAATCACTGCTGAGCAAAAGAGAAGAAATAGAACTGTAGATTGTCCGTGAACCTGAATCCTCTAGTCACGAGCAGGCTCGTCTGACTATCATGGAGAGTTTTCCCCGCCTGGAGCGCCCGTGTCCCTGAAGCCTGATTCGTCCCCTGCTCACAAGACCGTCGAAACCGACGACAGCCTGTACCTGGGCCGCTCGCTCGCGCAGACACGTATCGCCATTCGCGGCGCACGCACGCACAACCTCAAGAACATTGACCTCGACATCCCCCGCAACCAGCTGGTGGTGATTACCGGTCTGTCGGGTTCGGGCAAGTCTAGTCTGGCCTTTGACACCTTGTATGCAGAAGGCCAGCGTCGCTATGTGGAAAGCCTCTCGGCCTATGCGCGCCAGTTTCTGGGCCGGCTTGATAAGCCCGATGTCGATCTGATCGAGGGCCTGTCGCCCGCCATCTCCATCGAGCAAAAGGCCACCAGCCACAACCCGCGCTCCACCGTGGGCACGGTCACCGAGATCAACGACTACCTGCGCCTGCTGTTTGCCCGCGCCGGCACGCCGTTTTGCCCCGACCACAACCTGCCGCTGCAATCCCAGACCATCAGCCAGATGGTGGACAGCGTGCTGCAACTGCCCGAAGACACCAAGCTCATGATCCTCGGCCCGCTGGCGCGCGAGAAGAAGGGCGAATTTGCCGAGCTGTTTGTGCAGCTGCAAGCACAGGGCTATGTGCGCTTTCGCGTGGATGGGCAGATTTACGACGCCCAGTCTCTGCCCAAGCTGGAAAAGAACGAGCGCCACAACATCGACGTGGTGATTGACCGCGTCAAAGTCCGTGAAGACATCAAGCAGCGTCTGGCCGAAAGCTTTGAAGCCGCCCTGCGTGCTGGCGGTAACGACGCCGGTGGCCGCGTTCTGGCGGTGGAGATGGACAACGGCAAAGAGCATTTGTTCAGCGCCAAGTTCGCCTGCCCGCTATGCGACTACTCCCTGCCCGAGCTGGAGCCGCGCCTGTTCTCCTTCAACTCGCCCATGGGTGCCTGCCAGGCCTGCGATGGTCTGGGCAACAGCGAAGACTTTGACCCAGACCGCGTCGTGCCCTTCCCCACGCTGAGCCTGGCCAGCGGTGCCATCAAAGGCTGGGACAAGCGTAACAACTACTACTTCTCCATGCTGGAGAGCGTGGCCAAGCACTACGGCGTGAGCACCGAAACACCGTTTGACGAGCTGCCCGAGAACGTACGCAACGTCATCCTCTGGGGTTCGGGCGACGAGGCCATGGCCTTCAACTATGTTTTTGAGAGCGGCGAACGCAAGGGCCAGGCCTTTATCAAGAGCCACCCCTTTGAAGGCATCATCCCCAACATCAAGCGCCGCTTTCGCGAAACCGAATCCACCGTGGTGCGCGACGATCTGGCCAAGATGCGCACCATCCGCAAATGCCCAGCCTGCGAAGGCACACGCCTGCGCCGCGAGGCACGCTTTGTGCGCGTGGGCGAAGGCGATCAGGCCCGCGCCATCTATGAAGTCAGCCACGCCACGCTGGCCGATGGGCTGGGCTGGTTCAAGCACCTGAGCATGACGGGTGCCAAGGCCGAGATTGCCGACAAGATCGTGCGCGAGATTGCCTCGCGCCTGCTGTTCCTCAACGACGTGGGTCTGTCCTACCTGAGCCTTGACCGCAGCGCCGACACCCTCTCGGGCGGCGAGGCCCAGCGCATTCGCCTGGCATCGCAAATCGGCTCTGGCCTGACGGGCGTGATGTATGTGCTGGACGAGCCCTCCATCGGCCTGCACCAGCGCGACAACGACAAGCTGATCTCCACGCTGGAGCACCTGCGTGACATCGGCAACAGCGTGATCGTGGTCGAGCATGACGAAGACATGATGCGCGCCGCCGATCAGATCATCGACATGGGCCCCGGCGCGGGCGTGCACGGCGGGCGCATCATGGCGCAGGGCACCTATGACGACATCAAGGCCAACCCCGAGTCCCCCACGGGCCGCTATCTGAACGGCACGCAAAGCATTCCCGTGCCCAAGCACCGCACGCCCTGGCTGCCCGTGGTCAACAAAACGGCTGATGAAGAAGCCGCCAAAAACACATCGCAGTTCCCCACCACGGCAGCGCACAAGCGTGCCCGCAAAGATGCAGCAGCCGGCGACCTGCAAGCCCTGCGCGTGGAAGGCGCACGCGGCCACAACCTGAAGAACGTGACGGTGGACTTCCCCGTGGGCCTGCTGACCTGCGTGACCGGTGTCTCGGGCTCGGGCAAGTCCACGCTGGTCAACGACACGCTGTACGCCGAAGTCGCCCGCCAGGTGCACCGCGCAGGCACCGAGCCCGCCGCGCATGACGACATTGTCGGCATCGACTACTTCGACAAGGTCATCAACGTCGACCAGTCCCCCATCGGCCGCACGCCGCGCAGCAACCCCGCCACCTACACCGGCCTGTTCACGCCGATTCGTGAGCTGATGACCGAAACCACCACCGCCAAAGAGCGCGGCTATGGCCCGGGGCGCTTCTCCTTTAACGTCTCCGGCGGCCGCTGCGAGGCCTGTCAGGGCGATGGCGTGGTGAAGGTAGAAATGCACTTTCTGCCCGACGTCTATGTGCCCTGCGACATCTGTCACGGCAAGCGCTACAACCGCGAAACGCTGGAAGTGCTGTGGAAGGGCAAGAACATCTCGCAGATTCTGGAGATGACCGTGGAAGACGCCCACGCCTTTTTCAAAGACGTTCCCAGCATCGCGCGCAAGCTGCAGACGCTGCTGGATGTGGGCCTCTCCTACATCCGTCTGGGTCAGAGCGCGACCACGCTGTCGGGCGGCGAGGCCCAACGCGTCAAGCTGGCGCAGGAACTCTCCAAGCGCGACACGGGCCGCACGCTCTACATCCTCGATGAACCCACCACCGGCCTGCACTTTGCCGACATTGCTCTGCTTTTGAAAGTGCTGCACCAGTTGCGCGATGCGGGTAACACCATCGTCGTCATCGAGCACAACCTTGACGTCATCAAGACCGCCGACTGGCTCATCGACATGGGCCCCGAAGGCGGCTCGGGCGGCGGCAAGGTCGTCGCCGTGGGCACGCCTGAAGAAGTGGCCGCCAACCCCGCCAGCGTAACGGGGCGCTACCTCAAGCCCTATCTCAAGAAACGCTGATTGAAATAAAAATAGCTGCTAGCGCTGATGCATAAAGCTCTAGCAGCTATCAAATTTGATAAATCCTAGGGCTGCAGACGAATCAGCTTGCCGTCCGGGCCATCCGTCAGCAGGTAAACAAGCCCATCTGCCCCCTGGCGTACATCCCGAATGCGGTCACCCGTCTGGGCGTAGAGCTTGTGCTCGGCCAGCACCTTACCATCCTTGATCTCCAGCCGCGCAAGGTGGCGCCCCTTGAGCGCGCCTATCAGCAGATTGCCCTTCCAGGCCGCGCCATAGCGCTCGCCGCTCACAAAGGCCATGCCGGACGGTGCAATGCTGGGCACCCAGTAGTGCAGCGGCTGCTCCAGCCCTACCTTCTGCGTGCTTTCACCAATCTTGCCGCCGCCGTATTCCTCGCCATAGGTAATCACCGGCCAGCCGTAGTTTTTGCCGGGCTGCGGCAGGTTGATCTCATCGCCGCCCTGCGGGCCATGCTCATGCAACCACAGCTTGCCGTCAGGGGCGAGTGTCAGGCCCTGGCTGTTGCGGTGACCGCGACTGTAGATCTCTGGCAAAGCGTCTTTGCGGGCCACGTACGGGTTGTCTGCAGGCACGCTGCCGTCCTTGGCAATGCGGATGAGCTTGCCGTGGTGGTTGTCCAGCGTCTGCGCATCGTTGCGGCGCGAATAGCGGTCGCCCAGACTCAGGAACAGCGTGCCGTCACGCGCCTCGGCAATGCGGCAGCCAAAGTGGGCGCTGCTTTTGACCTTGGGGCGCTGGCTGAACAGCACTTTCACGTCTTCCAGACTGCGCTCATCACGGGCCATGCGGGCCGACCCCAGCGCCGTGCTGTTCGTGCCCTTTTCGCTGCCAGGTTCGGCATAGCAAAAATAGATGCGGCGGTTGCTGGCGAACTGGCTGTCCGCAACCACATCCAGCAAACCGCCCTGCCCGCCAAAGTCTACGGGTGGCAAGCCGCTCAACTCAGACTGCTTTTGGCCCTTGCCATCCAGCAGCCAGAGCTTGCCTGCCCGCTCGCTCAGCACAAAGCGCTGGTCGGGCAGCGGGGCAATGGCCCAGCCATTGGCAATACCCGTCGCCAGCACCTCCTGCCGGGGAACCGTGCCTTGCGCACTGGCGGCCAGCGCCAGCAGGCCGGAGCCCATCAGCGCTGCCAGCCTCAGACGGCGAAATGGTGAGCATGTCATCACAAGCGGGCCTTCCATGGTGTTTTGCAGACAGTACCATGCAGGTCATGGATACCGCCAACCGCTCTCCCCACGCTAGCCTCGCTAACCCAACTCCAGCCCCTCATGCTGTCTGGGATTTCGTCATCGTCGGTGCCGGCATGGCCGGCACCTCAACTGCCTGGCAACTGGTTCAGTCGGGCGACGACGCGCCCCCTTCCGTGCTGGTGCTGGAGCGTGAATCCCAGCCCGGCTATCACACCACCGGCCGCTCCGCCGCGCTGTTTGAAGAGCATTACGGCCCCACCCAAGTGCAGGCCCTGACCCGCGCCAGCCGCGCCTTCTACGATGCGCCGCCCTCTGGCTTTGCCGAAGCCCCCATCCTCTCGCCACGCGGTGTGCTCTATGTGGGTACGGCCGAACAAAAGTCATTGGTCGATGCCGCCTACGCCGAAGCCGCCATCCACTCCCCCAGCACCCGACGCCTGAACGCCGAGCAGCTCAAGGCGCTGGTGCCCGTGCTGAACACCGAAGTGCTGGTAGACGGTTTTCTGGACAACGGCGCACGCGACATTGACGTGCACGGCCTGCACCAGGGCTACATTCGCGGCCTGCGCCAGCGCGGCGGCGAGCTGTGGTGCAACGCGGAAGTGCAAGGCATCACCCGCAGCAACGACCTCTGGCACATCTCCCTGCCACAAGGCCGCAGCATTCAGGCCAAAACCCTCATCAACGCCGCTGGCGCATGGGCCGATGTGCTGGCCGCCATGGCGGGTGCGGCCCCCATCGGCATTGTTCCCAAGCGCCGCAGCGCCTTCACCTTCCCCGCCCCGCAAGGCATGGACGCCACGCACTGGCCCGCCATCATCAGCGCCGATGAAAACTGGTACATCAAGCCGGATGCAGGCCAACTGCTGGGCTCGCCCGCCAATGCCGACCCCGTAGCCCCTCACGATGTGGTGCCTGAGGAGCTGGACATAGCCACCGGCATTTATCACATCGAAGAAGCCACGACGCTGCAAATTCGCCGCCCATCGCACACCTGGGCAGGGCTGCGCTCGTTCGTTGCAGATGGCGAACTGGTGATTGGCTGGGATGCATCGCCCACGCCTGTCGCGGGCTTCTTCTGGGTGGCTGCGCAGGGCGGCTACGGCATCCAGAGCGCCGCAGGCTACAGCTTGCTGGCCCGCAACTTGCTGCTAGGCGAGGCAGTGGACGCTTTGCTGGCAAGGCAAGGCGTTCAGACCGAGCGGCTCTCGCCCCATCGCTGCCAGCAGCCCGACTAGAACCCTCCTCTCAAAAGAAAAGCGGCTTGCGCTTGATTGGAAATAGTTTCAGATAGAAAACCCTCTGAAATGCATGACCAACCGGCGCAAGCCGCTTTGATTTTTGTAGCTACACCTGACTATTCACAGGGGTGTAGCGCACCAACCATCAGTTCTCGATTTTGGCGAACTGAACAATCTTGGTGTACTTGGCAATTTCGGCATGGATGTACTTGCCAGCGTCCACCTTGGGATCGGCCACCACGTTGCCGGTTTCTTCCATCTTCTTGCGGAACTCGGGCGAAGCCAGGGTTTCGTCCAGCGCCTTCTTGAGCTTGGCGGCGATCGGGGCGGGTAAGCCCTTGGGTGCCATCATGGCGAACCAGACATTGATGTCCACGTTCTTGTACTGGGGCAGCTCGGACAGGGCCGGAATATCAGGGGTGATGGCCGAGCGCTTGGCTTCGGTCGTACCCAGGGCGATGACCTTGCCGGCCTTGATCTGGGGCAAGCCACTGGAGAGCACGAACATGCCGAATTCGATGTTGTTGCCCACCAGATCCGTGGTCAGCGGTGCCACACCCTTGTAGGGCACATGCATCATCTGCAGCTTGCCCTGCTCCTTGATCATTTCACCGGCCAGGTGCAGGGCTGTGCCCACACCGGAGCTGCCGTAGCTGAACTTCTCGGGGTTCTTGCTGACCAGGGCGGTGAACTCGGCGGCATTCTTCACGCCGGCCTTGGGCGATGCCACCAGCACCATGGGTTGCGAGCCGACCATGCCGATGGGCGTGAAATCGCCAATGTTGTACTTCACGGCCTTGTTGATCAGCTTGGCAATGGCCAGCTCGTTATTGGCGCCCACCAGGATGGTGTAGCCGTCGGCAGGAGCCTTGGAGACTTTCTGCGCACCGATAACGCCACCGGCGCCGCCCAGGTTCTCGACCACCACGGGCTGGCCCAGGCGCGAAGCCAGGCCATCGGCCACAAAACGGCCCACCAGGTCGGTGCTGCCACCTGCCGGGTAGCCCACCACCATGGTGATGGCGCGGCTGGGGTAGTTGTCAGCCGCAGCGGCGGTACCGGTCAGGCCCACAGTAGCGGCTATCAAGAAAGCTGCGGACAAAGCAGTACGGCGCATCATGTTTGTGTTTTGCATGGATCTATTCCAAATCTGTATGACGTCGATTGTGCGAAAAGCAGCAAAAACATTTGGTGCCGATCCGGCACATAGCCGTGCTATTTCAGCACGCAGCAGATTCAAGAGCATTATTCCACTCGACGGCCCGATTGCAATCCGTGTTCAGCCGCTACCAAACACCACCCGGTACACCAAAAAAGTGAGCACTTGCGCATTAAATCGAGACAGTTGCCCGGCAACCACCTAGGGTTTGGTGATATCTGCCCAGAACTGCTCAGCCGCTACGCCCAGGTGGCGTTTGGGCCGGTAAAGACGGATGTCGAAGTGCACGTCCAGACTATTGTCACCGGCGACCGCAAGCCGCCCTGCCTGACAGTCGCCGCGCACCATGAACCAGGGCATCCAGGCCACGCCCAGGCCCTTGAGCACGTATTCGTAATTAGCGTCGGCCGAATCGCAGTCAATGCAGCGACGCAGGCGCGGTGCCAGCGGGTGCTGCGTCAGGTGGTCTTCCACCAACCGCCCCAGCGCCATGTGATGGGAAAAGGCCAGGTAGGGAACCGGCGGTGCCCCCGGGTGTGCGGCCTGGCTCAGATCATGTATCGGGCGGCCATGGGCATCGGCCTTGGCCACGGGGACCAGCTTGTCGTGGGCCACCGTCAAGTGGCTGAACTGGCGGCCATCGAGCCGCACGGCAATGGCGGCGTGGTGATAGAGCAGGGAAAAACTCACCTCGCCACGCTGCAGCATGACCACGGTTTCCTCGAGCGTACGGGTGACGATGCGCATCTCCGCGCTTTGCAACACGCTGCTGTAGCGCGCCAGCCAGTCGGCAACGATGGTGCGCGCCAGCGTGCGGCCCGTGGCCAGGGTAATGATGTGGGCCTGGCGGCCCGCCACGGCCTGCAGCTCGTCATGGGACTGGGCCAGCGTGCGCACCAACTGCTCAGCCGTGTCTTTAAAAGCCTCGCCTGCAGGCGTCAGGCGTACCGGCCCGCTGCCGGGCTCGATCAGCGCCGTGCCTGCCCAGGCTTCAAGCGCACGAATGCGCCGACCAAAGGCGGGGTGGGTGACATGGCGCAGCTCTGCCGCACGGGTAAAGCTGCGCTCCTGGGCAAGGAGCAGAAAGTCTTCCAGCCATTTGCTTTGCATGGCCAGAATCCGATCCTGGCTTAGCCGCGTGCTGCAGCCTGCAGCGTGGCGCGGGTGGCGATCGCGGCTTCGCGCGCGGCCTGTGCAAAGTCATCGCCCTGACCCGCGTAAAGAATCGCGCGCGAGGAGTTGATGATGATGGGACCGCCGCCAATCCGGGCTGCCTTGACGGTGGCCACGGCATCGCCGCCCTGTGCGCCCACGCCGGGAATCAGCAAGGGCATCGTGGGAGCCACGGCGCGCACGCGCTCAATCTCGTTGGGACGGGTTGCGCCCACCACCAGACCCAACTGGCCGTTGGTGTTCCACGGGCCCTGGGCCAGCTTGGCCACATGCTCAAACATGGCAGGGTTACCGGGCACGTCAGCCAGGTGCTGCGCCTGCAGATCATCCCCGCCGGGGTTGGAGGTGCGGCACAGCAGGAAGGCACCCTTGCCCTCGTACTTGAGGTAGGGCGTGATGGAGTCAAAGCCCATGAAGGGTGACAGGGTCACGGCATCGGCACCGTAGCGCTCGAAGGCTTCTTTGGCGTACTGCTCGGCGGTAGAGCCGATATCGCCACGCTTGGCATCCAGAATCACGGGCACATGGGGTGCCACGCGGCGCATATGTTCCATCAGCTTTTCCAGCTGATCTTCGGCGCGGTGAGCGGCGAAGTAGGCAATCTGGGGCTTGAAGCTATTCACCAGATCGTGAGTGGCATCGACGATGGCTGCACAGAAGTCGTAAATCTTGGACGCATCGCCCTTCATGGCGCCAGGAAAGCGGCTGGGTTCAGGGTCCAGACCCACGCACAGCATGGAGTCATTGCGCGTGGACGCGTCGCGCAGCATGTCGAGAAAATTCATAAAGGGAGATTTTAATTGCTCCCCTCTTCCAAGCCCCGCTGCAGGTCTTGCGCCAAGCCGCAAAACAGACGCACATACCAACTCAGTGACACCGAGGAAGCGCCGCAGCGCACCGGCGGTGTCGTCCTCTCCCGCGAAGCGAGTGAGGGAGAAGCGGCGCAGTCGCTCAAGGGGAGAAGATCATTCCGGGGGGAGATAATCCAGCCCATGCCTTCGTTCACGCCCAAACAGCTCATTCTTCTTGTTCTTCTCACCATCGTCTGGGGCCTGAACTGGCCCGTGATGAAGCTGGGCGTGCAGCACTTTCCCCCGCTGTCGTTCCGCATGGTCAGCATGTGGATCGGCCTGCCAATTCTGGCCATCTTTGTTGCCAGCAAAGGTCTGCCCCTGACCATTCCGCGCAGCTACTGGGGACAGCTGGCCAAGCTCACCCTCTTCAACATGGTGCTCTGGCACTGCCTGATCATCATCGCCATCCCCACGCTCTCCAGCGGTCGCGCGGCGATTCTGGGCTACACCATGCCCATCTTTTCGGCCGTCTTCGGCAGCCTATTCTTCAAGGACAAACTCGGCCCGCGTGCCTGGGCGGGCGTGGGCGCTGCTTTTTTAGGCGTTTTGCTACTGCTGTGGCATGAAGTGGGCGCTTTAGGCAGCAAGCCCCTGGGCGTGATGCTGATGCTGATTGCCGCGGCTGGTTGGGCCTGGGGCACGCAACTGCTGCGCCGTACCGAAGCGCCCGTGCCGCTGATGACGCTGTCGCTGTGGATGGTGGCCATCACCACCGTGGTGCTGACCGTACTGGCCTTTACCTTTGAGCGAAAACAATGGCACGCCCCCGACCAGACCGCGATGGCTGCTATCGCTTTTAATGGCGTTCTGGTGCTGGGCTTTGCCCAGGCCGTCTGGTTTTACCTGGCGCGCAGCCTGCCGCCCGTGGCCTCCACGCTCAGCGTGATGATGATTCCGGTGCTGGGCGTCTTTGTCGGTGCCTGGTGGCTGGGCGAAGTGCTGCACTGGCAGGACTGGACGGCCGTGTGCCTGATGGTGGTGGCGATTGCTTCGGTACTGTGGCCTAGCAAGAAGGCTTGAGGTGTTTTGCGGCTCTTTCGCTTATGTATCAAGCGTGAGAAGCTATCAAAACCGCATCTCCTTTTCGCCAGCGACAGAGGCCAGGTCTCGCCCCGGCTGGCGACTCACTTTCTTACTCGTGCAAGAAAGTAAGCAAAGAACACAAACCCGACTGTCCGCGTCCCTGCGCTACGTTTCACTTCGCTACGGGCAAACCTGCGTCACGCCATTCAGTCTGCGGTGCGGCAAAACTCACTGCGCGCCAAGGCGCTCCGTTCAAACACGTTGCCGCAAGTCAGATGTCGAGGCAACGCTGTCCTGCGGCAGCGTTGCCCGCAGCCTGAACCGCGTGCCACAGGCGCTGACACACGGGTGGATGCGGGAGCGGACGGCCTGAGAGATTCGTGACGAAATAGGCCTCTAGTCCTTATCTAGCGCTCGGTAGCAGCTATTAGTTTTTAAAAGAAGCTATCTGCTTCCCGCATCGCCTTTTTGCCCACGCCTGCGACGGCAAGTTCTTGGGGCTGGCAGTTGCACCGCAAAGTGCAGCTGCATCGTCATCACTTTTACGGCAACGTGTTTGAGCGAAGCGCTGCAAGCGCGCAGCGAGTTTTGCCGTACAACCACAAGAGGTTGACGACGCAGGCCGCCCGCAGCGAAGCGGAGGGTCGTGGGCAGCAGGGGCCGGCTCTTTGCCTACTTTCTGGCAGCAGAAAGTAGGCCGGCATGGCGGGACGAGACCCGCCCTCAGTCCTTGGCAAAAGCATGTCGTCAAAGCAAACAACGATCAAAATCAGCCTCTAACCTAGTCCCATCAAGCGCAAGAAGCTATCAAAACAAAAGCGCACTGCGTTGCCACAGTGCGCTTGTTTGCATTCCGAACTGCCAGTGTTTAGGCCACAGCTTCCTGCTTGGCTCCGCGGGCCTGCATGAACTTGCCCAGACCAACCACCAGCACAGCACCGGCGGCAGCCGCCACGTAATGCAGCCAGGGGTGAGCCATGGTGTAGCCGTGCAGCAGGTTGTCGTTGACGATGGTTTCACCGCCCACCCAGCCGATCAGCGCTGCACCCAGCGTGATGATGACGGGGAAGCGTTCCATCAGCTTGATCATCAGCGTGGAGCCAAAAACCACCAGCGGGATGGAAATGGCCAGGCCCAGGATCAGCAGAACCATATTGCCCTGCGCAGTGGCGGCCACGGCGATCACGTTGTCCAGGCTCATCACCAGGTCGGCGATCAGGATGGTGCGAATGGCGACCATCATCGAGCCATTGCCCTTGGATTCGCCGTCGCCGTCTTCTTCGCCCGTCAGCAGCTGGTAGCCGATCCACAGCAGCAGCACACCGCCGATAACCTGCAGGAAGGAAAGCTCCAGCAGCTTGGCGGCCACCACTGTCAGCACAATGCGCAGCACCACGGCGGCACCAGAGCCAAACATGATGGCTTTTTTCTGCTGTTCAGGGGGGAGTGAGCGTGCGGCAAGCGCAATCACGACGGCGTTGTCGCCAGAGAGGATGATGTTGATCCAGATGATCTTCACCAGACCGATCCAGAAATCGGCGCTATTGAGAAATTCCATTTGTAACTCCACTGTTTTGAATATGAAAGCGCCGCTTGAGGCGGCGCTTTCTTTTAAGAGTGGAGGCAGTTTAGGGGCCTGAGCCCACTTTGCCAGTTCGTAATACTGCGTAAATTCAACGCAGCATTACGAACTCTGCACAGGGCTTACTTCTTCAGCAGGCCTTGCAGCAGGCGACCCATTTCGGATGGGTTGCGAGTGATGGTGAAACCGCACTCTTCCATGACAGCCAGCTTGGCATCTGCAGTGTCAGCGCCACCGGAGATCAGGGCACCTGCGTGGCCCATGCGCTTGCCGGGAGGCGCCGTCACGCCAGCGATGAAACCGACGATTGGCTTCTTCATATTGGCCTTGCACCACATGGCGGCTTCAGCTTCATCGGGACCACCAATTTCACCGATCATGATCACGGCATCGGTGTCGGGATCGTCGTTGAAAGCGCGCATCACGTCGATGTGCTTCAGGCCGTTGATGGGGTCGCCACCAATACCGACTGCGGACGACTGGCCAATGCCCAGTTCGCTCAGCTGAGCCACGGCTTCGTAAGTCAACGTGCCGGAGCGCGAGACCACGCCGATGCGGCCCTTCTTGTGGATGTGACCGGGCATGATGCCGATCTTGATTTCGTCAGGCGTAATCAGTCCGGGGCAGTTCGGGCCCAGCAGCAGAGTTTCCTTGCCGCCAGCCGCCACCTTGGCGCGCATTTTGTTGCGCACTTCCAGCATGTCGCGCACTGGGATGCCTTCGGTAATGCAGATGGCCAGGTCCAGATCGGCTTCAACCGCTTCCCAGATGGCAGCAGCAGCACCTGCGGGAGGCACATAGATCACGGACACGGTGGCACCAGTTTCCTTGGCGGCGTCTTTGACGGAACCAAAGATTGGGATGTCGAAAATCTTTTCGCCAGCCTTCTTGGGGTTCACACCGGCGACGAAGCAGTTCTTGCCGTTCGCGTATTCCTGGCACTTTTCAGTGTGGAATTGACCAGTCTTGCCAGTAATGCCCTGGGTAATGACTTTGGTGTCTTTATTGATAAAGATCGACATGTGTGTATCTCCGGGGCGTATTACTTAACGGCAGCGACGATTTTTTCAGCCGCTTCAGCCATGGTGTCGGCAGCAATGATGGGCAGACCGGAGTCCGCCAGAATTTGCTTGCCCAGCTGTTCGTTGGTGCCCTTCATGCGCACAACCAGAGGCACGCTCAGGTTCACGGCCTTGCAGGCTGTGACCACGCCGTTGGCAATGGTGTCGCACTTCATGATGCCGCCGAAGATGTTGACCATGATGCCCTTGACTTCAGGGTTCTTGAGCATGATCTTGAAGGCTTCGGTGACCTTCTCGGCCGTAGCGCCGCCGCCCACGTCCAGGAAGTTGGCTGGCTCGCCGCCATACAACTTGATGGTGTCCATGGTGGCCATGGCCAGGCCCGCGCCGTTCACCAGACAACCGATGTTGCCGTCCAGCGAGATGTAGGCCAGATCGAACTTGGAAGCTTCGATTTCAGCAGCGTCTTCTTCGTCCAGGTCACGCAGAGCCACCAGATCGGGGTGACGGAACAGCGCGTTGGGGTCGAAGTTGAACTTCGCATCCAGAGCCATCAGGTTGCCCTTGGAGTCGCAGTTCAGGGGGTTGATTTCCACCAGCGACGCGTCGGTTTCCATGTAGCACTTGTAGATCTTGGCGAAGATGTCTACTGCCTGATCAATGGAAGCACCTTCCAGACCGATGGCTGCTGCCACCTTGCGCGATTGCGCTTCGGTGATGCCGGCCAGCGGGTCGATCATTTCGGTAACGATCTTCTCGGGAGTGGAGTGAGCCACTTCCTCGATGTCCATGCCGCCTTCGCTCGAAGCGATCAGGGCTACCTTCTGTGTCGCGCGGTCGGTCACCAGCGACACATACAGTTCGTTCTTGATTTCGGCGCCATCTTCGATGTACAGGCGGCGAACCTTCTGGCCTTCTGGGCCAGTCTGGTGCGTCACCAGCTGCATGCCCAGAATCTGCTCAGACAGCTTCTGCACGTCGTCGATGGTCTTGGCAACCTTCACACCACCACCCTTGCCGCGGCCACCCGCGTGAATCTGGGCCTTCACGACCCACACGGGGCCACCCAGCTTCTGGGCTGCTTCAACAGCCTCTTGCACTGTGAACGCAGGAATGCCACGGGGAACGGGCACACCAAAATGGCGCAAGATTTCCTTGCCTTGGTATTCATGAATCTTCATGACTTTGTCTCTCTGAACTGAGGGGAAATACCCGCTTGTCACAGACTCTGTAGAGCCTGGCCATCGGGTTCTTATGACATGGCGAGGAGGAATGTACCATGCTGCACCGCGCAAAACGACCCCTCAATATGCGCAGAATCCACAATTTCGCGCATCTTTGTCGCGTTCACGAAATTGCTGCAATGTATTGAATTCGTTGAAAAAATCATCTCTACACGATATTTTTTCTTCCCGCAACTTTCTTATGTCTTATATAAAAGTGAAGGGCCTTGGACCACTCGTGGCGGGCAGGCTGGCAATGTGCTGACAACCGACAATAGTCACAGCATGAACTAGGCCATTTGTGGGTGATTTGCCTAAAACACAGGCAACGCGCATCCCACCTCAGATTCAAGGACAATCGACGCCGGAAAGCGGCAATGGTGCCGCAGGCAGCGGCATGAAAACAATCAAATGCGCGCGCCGGTGCAGGAGAAAATGCAATGGCAAAAGTCTTTATCGACGGTGAAGCAGGGACCACAGGTCTGCAAATCCGTGATCGTCTGGTGGATTTCGCAGGTGTAGAGCTGGTCAGTATCGACCCCGCACTGCGCAAAGACCCTGCCGCCAAACGCGCCCTGATTGCCGGTGTCGATCTGGTCATTCTGTGCCTGCACGACGATGCAGCCCGCGAAACCGCCGTCATGGTGGACTCCATCACCTCAGAGACCGGCCGCGCCATCAAGATCATTGATGCATCGACCGCCCACCGCACGGCCCCCGACTGGGTCTACGGCTTCCCCGAACTGCGCGCAGGCCAGCTCGACGCGGTGAAAACCGCCACCCGCGTCTCCAACCCCGGCTGCTACGCCACAGGTGCCATCGCCCTGCTGGCACCGCTGGTGGCTGCGGGCCTGATTCCTGCGGACTTCCCTGTCAGCCTGCCTTCCGTGTCAGGCTACTCCGGCGGTGGCCGTCCCATGATCGAAGCCTATGAGGCTGGCAACGCTGCGCCTTACGAGGCTTATGCACTGGGCCTGTCGCACAAGCACATCCCCGAAATCCTGCACTACACCGGCATGACACGCCGCCCCGTGTTCATCCCCGCCGTGAGCAACTTTGCCCAAGGCATGCTGGTGCAACTGCCGCTGCACCTCGACCTGCTGCCCGGCGCGCCCAAAGCGGCCGACCTGCACGACGCACTGGCCAGCCACTACGCCGCCACCAACACGCCCGCCAACTGGGTCAGCGTGCTGCCCCCGACAGACGACAACAAGCTGGCCGCTGACACCCTGGCCAATACCAACAAGCTGGAGCTGCGCGTGTTTGCCAATGAGCAATACCGCCAAGCCGTGCTGATTGCGCGTCTGGACAATCTGGGCAAGGGTGCCAGCGGCGCTGCTGTGCAGAACTTGCAGATCATGCTGGGCCTGTAAGCGACCCACCGCAGTAAAAGAACGGCCCGCATGGGCCGTTTTTTTCGTCTACGCTTTGCTTTCTGAAACCAGAGCAGCCAGCGCACATTGATGGCTATATTTATGTAAAAAATGGCACGAAATCAAGTCAATATAAGCGCAAGCAGCTATGCATTCAGGAGTGAGCTCTGGAGCACGCAGGCATGACCCAGACTGACACCACAGACAAAGCCACGCTGATCGGCCTGCTGGCCGTGCTCTGCTGGAGCTGCACCATAGGCCTGATGCGCGCCGTGGCCGAGCCACTGGGCGCAGTGGGCGGTGCCGCAGCGCTCTACACCACAGCCGCCCTCTGCATTGCCGTGGCGCGCGGGCGCAAAGGCTGGCGTGAAGTGGCCCGCTGGCGCGAGATGCACCCGGTTTATCTCTGGGGCTGCGGCGCACTGTTTGTGATTTATGAAATCTGCCTGTCCGTCGCCGTGGGGCTGGCTCATGATCGCAGTCAGGCCATGGAAATCGGCGTGATCAACTACCTCTGGCCCAGCCTCACCATCGCGCTGGCCGTGCTCTGTCGCCAGCAATTAGCGCGTTGGTGGCTGTGGCCCGGCCTGCTGATTTGTCTGTGGGGTCTGGCCCGGGTGCTGGGTGGCGACCACTTCAGCCTGCCCACGCTGTGGACTCATGTGCAAGGCAACCCGCTGGCCTACGGCATGGCCTTTGCCGCCGCCCTGCTCTGGCCCACCTATTCGCTGCTGGCACGCCGCTATGGCGCAGGCTTTAACGCCGTGGGCTTGTTTGTAACCGGCACGGCCTTGGTCTTGTGGCTGCAATGGTTCAGGCTGGATGCTGCACCCGCCATGCAATGGTCATGGACGGCTGGTGCGCAGCTGTTCATGGCCGGCGCGCTGACGGCGCTGGGCTATAGCTGCTGGGAACACGGTATTCAGCACGGCAAGCTGGCCGTGCTGGCGGCCGCCTCGTATTTCACGCCCGTGCTGTCGGCCTTGATGGCCAGTTTGCTGCTGCAAGTGCTGCCGGGCTGGAGCTTCTGGCAAGGCGTGGCGCTGGTGACGCTGGGGTCGTTGATCTGCTGGTGGGCGACGCGCAGTCAATAAGAAAGACCTGGGCATCAAAAAGGCATCAAGCGCTTGATGGAATGCCGCTAGCAGCTACCCAATCAGGAGCAACTCTGATGCAACAGCTACGCCGTCAGCCAGATGCCTACGCCCAGCACCACGACATGCACGCCCATCAGAACCCACAGCAACGTCCACGATGGCTCGGCCATGTCTTCCAGCAATCCGTGCACCTTGTCGCTCAGAAAAGCGCGCAGCGCCGGGTCGCCCTTGCTGGCCTCGGTGCCCCACTCGGCACGGGTCTGGCCCCATTCGTCCATCAAGTCAGACAGCGGCAGGCGGTTGAGCACGGTGCGCACCACCCACTGCACGGCTCGGCCGTCGCCAATCCACGGTTTCAGGTGCTCCATGGCAGCGCTCATGGTCAGCAGGTCGGCCGTTTTGTGCATGGCCTTGTGTGCGCTGGGCATTGATTCCACGCGCTGCGCCAGCATCTCGGCCAGCCGCTGCGACAGGCCCTGGCCGTAACGCGCTACCAGCTTGCCCGTGGCGCGAGCCCGCCCGATCTGCAGGCCGACAAAGACATAGGCCGGAATGATGAACACCAGCAGCAAGGCCACTACCAGCGACGGTGAAAACAGCAGGGTAATAAAGGCCCCCGCGCCACCCGCATGGGCCGCTGCGGGCATGCCCGGCCCGTTCAGCCGCGTGAAGTAGAACGCGGTCGTGGTGCAGCCCAGCACGAGGGCCAAAGCCAGGCCGAGCAGCAAGCCGCCCAGCAGGGATTTACCGGCACTCAGGCCAACGCGCAGGGCGGATGGGGAGTCTGTATTCGAGGCGGCAGTGGGCATGCGGGGGGTCCTTTGCATCACAAAGTCAAATGGGTGGCTGAATCAATCAGCGGCATCACCTTCGTCGAAGTCTGAGTATGGTGCCTCTCGCAAAACCCGCGAAGCCACGCCTGAGGAAAAGCCTCGCGACGCCATAAAGCGCAGTTGTTTGGCTTTTTCCTTGATATCGGCAGGCGGTGTGCCAAAGCGCTTGCACCACAGCTCGCGGGCGCGCTCCAGCTCGGTGTCGCGCAACTGCTCGCTGGCGTTGCGCACCATTTCATCGTCCAGGCCTTTGCTGCGCAACTCCTGCACCAGCCGCGCCGTGCCAAAACGGCTGGCCTTGCTGTGAATGACGGAGTCCACCACCCGCTGCTCGCTGATGAAGCCGCGCGTTTCCAGCTCATCCAGAGTGGCGCGCAGATCGTCACCCTCTTCCACATGTGGTGCCAGCTTGCGCTGCAATTCCAGCCGCGAATGCTCGCGCTGGCTGAGCAGCTTCAAGGCGCGACCTTTGAGCGAGAGCCTGGCAAAGCTCATGAACACATCTCCACAACAAAAAAGCGCAGGGGATACCTGCGCAAAGATGGCAAACTTTTCAAAACTGGCGCGACCCAGGCGAGGGACAGCTAGCAAGAGACGCCCCCAGCGGAGCTGTCGTCCCCCTCTCGTTGCGCGCAGCGCTTAGAGCGAGGGACGACGCGCCGCGCTTCAGGGGATCAGCTGATCACGCCGTCTTCATCCACGGCTGCATTCTTGTCAGCCTTCTTGCCCTTGGCAGGCTTGGCCGCTTCTTCGCCCGCAGCACCAGGCAGCGGGGCAATGCCCAGACCGTCGCGCACCTTGTTTTCAATTTCAAAGGCCAGTGCGGGATTTTCACGCAGGAATTCACGCGAGTTGTCACGGCCTTGGCCGATTTTTTCGCCGTTGTAGGCGTACCAGGCGCCGCTCTTGTCCAGAATCTTGGCCGTCACGCCCATGTCCAGAATTTCGCCTTCGCGGCTGATACCTTCGCCGAACAGAATGTCGAACTCAGCGGTCTTGAAGGGAGGCGAAACCTTGTTCTTCACGACCTTGACCTTGGTTTCGTTGCCGATGACCTCGTCACCCTTTTTGATGCTGCCGGTGCGGCGAATGTCCAGACGCACAGAGGCGTAGAACTTCAGCGCGTTACCGCCGGTGGTGGTTTCTGGCGAGCCAAACATCACACCGATCTTCATGCGAATCTGGTTGATGAAGATGACCATGCAGTTGGTCTTCTTGATGGTGGCAGTCAGCTTGCGCAGTGCCTGGCTCATCAAACGGGCTTGCAGGCCGGGCAGGGAGTCACCCATTTCGCCTTCGATTTCAGCCTTGGGAGTCAGCGCAGCGACCGAGTCAATGACGATCAGATCCACAGCACCAGAGCGCACCAGGCTGTCGCAAATTTCCAGCGCCTGCTCACCCGTGTCCGGCTGGCTGATCAGCAGATCGTTGAGGTTCACACCCAGCTTCTGGGCGTAACCGGTGTCCAGGGCGTGCTCGGCATCAATAAAGGCACAGGTGCCAGCCTGCTTTTGCATTTCGGCAATGACCTGCAGCGTCAGCGTGGTCTTGCCCGAGGATTCAGGGCCGTAGATTTCAATCACACGGCCACGGGGCAGGCCACCTACGCCCAGAGCGATGTCCAGACCCAGCGATCCGGTGGAAACCACCTGAATGTCCTGAATGGCTTCGCCTTCACCCAGCTTCATGATGGTGCCTTTGCCAAACTGCTTTTCAATCTGGGCGAGGGCCGCTGCCAGCGCTTTGGATTTTTCGCTGTTGGCGTCGTTGGTCTTGGCGATGGCGTTCATTTCAGGCTCCGGATAAGTTGGGTGACTGTCTGTGATTCAAGCTGTTTTTGCATTCAGGCTGGATGCTTGAACAGTAGTTTATGGGCTTGTACTGGCCTTGTGTTCAAATATTTAGTCAGTTTGCCTTACTATTATTCATGAGCGAAATTTCCCCAGTTACCCCTCCTCAAGACGTCTGGCGGCAAACTCATCTGGGCCGTCTGCTGGGCCACGCCATGCGCCGCTTCGATGCGCGCGTGCTGCAACTCATGGCCCGCGATGTGGAAGTGCCGCTGGCGCTCTCCAACCTCGCTGCGCGCGACAAGGTAGGGGCAGCCCATGTCCACATCACGCGGCATCTGTCACTGGCGGGTGACCGCATTACGGATCTGGCCGAGAAGGCCGGCATGACCAAGCAGGCCATGGCCGATCTGGTTCTGCAATGCGAGGCCTGGGGCCTGGTCACGCGCGACATCGACCCGCACGATGCGCGCGCCAAGCGTGTGCGTTTTACCGAGGCCGGTCTGGCCTGGTTGCACGCCTTTCATGCCGCTGTCACCCAGGCTGAAACCGAATTTCGCGAAGCCGTGGGAGATGATGTCGCGACCGTTGTGGCGCTGGGGCTGGAGGCTTATGCCGACGGTTACTGACGCCCGCTGGCAGCTGTCGAAAATTCCGCAAAGCAAGCAGAGCCCGTCTCTACAATGGCTGCAAAAGTGCAACCAGCACAGATAACAGCAGGAGACAGAGATGCGCATACTGATTGCCGAAGACGACCAGGTGCTGGCCGATGGATTGCTGCGCACGCTGCGCAGCTCGGGTGCCGTGGTCAGCCATGTAGCCAATGGCAGCGAGGCCGATACCGCCTTGCTGACCAGCAGCGAATTCGATTTGCTGATTCTGGACCTGGGCCTGCCCAAGGTGCATGGGCTGGAGGTTCTCAGGCGGCTGCGCGGGCGCGGTGATGCATTGCCGGTGCTGATTCTGACAGCCGCCGACTCCATTGAGGAACGGGTACAGGGCCTGGACTATGGCGCCGACGATTACATGGCCAAGCCGTTTGCGTTGTCCGAGCTGGAAGCGCGTGTGCGGGCTCTGACACGGCGCGGCATGGGCGGCGCCAGCTCCACCATCAAGCATGGCCCGCTGGTCTATGACCAGACCGGCCGCGTGGCCACTATCGACGGCAAGATGATCGAGCTGTCGGCGCGCGAGCTGGGCCTGCTGGAGGTGCTGCTGCAGCGCGCGGGCCGTCTGGTCAGCAAGGACCAGCTGGTGGAGCGCCTGTGCGAATGGGGCGAAGAGGTGAGCAACAACGCCATCGAGGTCTATATCCACCGCCTGCGCAAGAAGATCGAGAAGGGGCCGATTCGCATCGCCACCGTACGCGGTCTGGGCTACTGTCTGGAAAAAATCCCTAACTGAACAGACTCATCAATTCATAGCTGCTAGCGCTTATTCAGAAAGGGCTAGAGGCCAAAATGCTTAAAACTACCGAGCAGCCGACTTGAAGATCTTTCAGCGTGAGCAGCGCTCCCTCTTTGGCGAGATCCTCGACTGGATGCTCACGCCCCTGCTGCTGCTGTGGCCCGTCAGTCTGGCGCTGACCTGGCTGGTGGCGCAGGGCCTGGCCAACAAGCCGTTCGACCGTGCGCTGGAGTACAACGCGCAAGCGCTGGCCCAGCTGGTCATCGTGCAGCGCGGCAAGGTACAGTTCAACCTGCCGCAGTCGGCCAGCGAGATTTTGCGCGCCGATGAGTCGGACACCGTGTTCTTTCAGGTCCGCGGCACCAAGAATGAATATCTGGCGGGCGAGCGCGACCTGCCCCGCCCGCCCGTCACGGAGGAAGAGCCGCCCACCGGCACCGTGCTGCTGCGCGACGAAGAATACAAGGGCATAGACCTGCGTGTGGCCTATATCTGGGTGCGCATGCCCCTGCCGGGCGAGCCCAGCGCGCTGGTGCAAGTCGCCGAAACGCGTGAAAAGCGCAGCGTGCTGGCCACGGAAATCATCAAGGGCGTGATGCTGCCGCAGTTCGTCATCCTGCCGTTGGCCGCCCTGCTGGTCTGGCTGGCGCTGGCGCGGGGCATCAAGCCGCTGCACCGGCTGGAGGAGCGCATCAGAGCCCGCAAGCCCGAAGACCTCTCGCCCATCAACCACAAGGATGTGCCGCTGGAGGTGGTGCCGCTGGTCGATTCGGTCAACGATTTGCTGCAGCGGCTCGATGGCTCCATCGTCACGCAAAAGCGCTTTCTGGCCGATGCAGCGCACCAGCTCAAAACCCCGCTGGCAGGTCTGCGCATGCAGGCGGATCTGGCCCAGCGCGAGGGCACGAATACCGAGGATCTGAAGCGTTCGCTGGCACAGATCGGGCGTTCCAGCATGCGCGCCACCCACACCGTCAACCAGCTGCTGGCACTGGCGCGGGCCGAGAGCGCCGTGCCCGCCATGCAGGGCTGCAATCTGGTGCGCATCGTCACCGATGTTTTTCAGGACTGCCTGCCGCGCGCCATGGACAAGCATATTGACCTGGGCTACGAGGGTGCCAGCGCCAGCACGCCCGGCGTCTGGCTCAATGGCAATGCCACGCTGCTGACAGAGCTGGTGCGCAACCTGGTGGACAACGCCATCAATTACACGCCATCGAGCAGCGAACACCCCGGCATGGTCACCGTGCGCGTGCAGGCCGATCACTTTGGTCAGGTGCTGCTGCTGCAGGTGGAGGACAGCGGCCCTGGCGTGCCGCAGTCAGAGCGCGAACTGATTTTTCAGCCCTTTTACCGGGCGCTGGGCACCGAAGCCGATGGCTCAGGACTGGGGCTGCCCATCGTCATGGAAATCGCACGCCAGCATGGTGCGCAGGTGCTGCTGCAAGACACCAGACCCGGCCACACACCGCCGGGTGCGCTGTTTACCGTGCGCTTCAAGGCCATGCCTGGGCAGCGCTGAGCGGCCCTTTATGCGCTCAATTTGCAATGACCTGCATAGCGGAAATTGCGTATTCCGTAACTAAACAGTTACCCTAGAATGAATTTCACTATAGGTTGTACCGTGAGTCAGCGCTAGCGCTCTTCGGATGTAATCAATTTGGAATCACCGGATCCTGGGAACATTTTTCATGCAACGTCGCCATTTCATCTGCTCCGCCACCGCTGCAGCCATCGCCTCTTCTTTCTCCGGCCTGAGCATGGCGCAGGAGGCATCACGCCCACTGCGCATCGTCGTGCCCTTCCCTGCCGGTGGCCCTACCGACATGGTGCCCCGCAACATGCAGGACGTGCTGATCAAGCTGCTGGGCGGCCAGCCCGTGGTGATTGAAAACAAGGCCGGAGCCGGCGGCTCCATCGGCATGGCCGAAGTGGCCCGCACCACCGATGGCGTGACCTTCGGCATCGCCACCCTGTCCACCCATGGCGTGAACCCTGCCGTGTTCAAGAAGCTGCCCTACGACGCGATCAAAGATTTCGTCGGTGTGACCGAGATCGTTAAGGCACCCGGCGTACTGGTGATCAACCCCAAGCTCATCCCCGTCAAGACCTTTGCCGAGTTCGTGGCCTACCTGAAGGCCAACCCCGGCAAGGTGTCCTATGCCACGCCTGGCAACGGCACCATCGGCCATATGTGGGGCGCTCAGTTCCTCAAGAGCACGGGCACCGAGATGCACCACATCCCCTACCGTGGTTCCGCCCCGGCCATCAACGACGTGCTGGGCGGCCAAGTGCCCGTGTATTTCGACCAGGTGAACTCTTCTCTGCCTCACATCAAGTCGGGCAAGGTGCGTGCGCTGGCCGTGTCCTGGCATGAGCGTCTGGATGTGCTGCCCGATGTACAGACCTATGCACAAGCCGGTCACCCTGACCTGAACGAACCATCCTGGTTCGGTCTGGTGGCCCCCAAGAACACGCCCGCCGCGCAAGTGGATCGCGTGCAAAAGGCCATCATTGCTGCACTCAAAGACCCCGCCGTCAAGCAGCGCATGGCTGATCAAGGCCTGTACCCCTCGGGCACATCGAGCTCGGACTTCACCAAGCAGATCGCCAGCGAAGTGACCAAGATGAAGAAGCTGGCTGCAGCCTCGAATATTCAGATGGATTAAAAACAGGAGCGGCTTGCGCTTGTCGCAAGTGCTTTTGACAACAAAAAGGCCTGCATCTGCAGGCCTTTTTTTGCGCTGACAGCTATCAAAAATTACTTTGAGCAAGCCTGCAACGCTCTGGGCAGCAGATTCTTGCTCACCAGCAGCGCCACATCGTTCCTGAAGCTGGCTGTGGCCTTGGGCAGGCGCAACGCATAGGTGGTCACCTCGGGGCGCTCCTGCACCACACGCGCGGTGCGCACGCCCTGGCGCGCAAACGTGGCCAACTGGCGCTGTGCGGCTTCTTCTGTGGAGAAGCGGCCCAGCGACAGGCCGGGCTCCAGATTGCCGCCTGCGCGGTCAAAGTCGATGTTCATCAGGCGCAGTTCACCGCGCTTGCGGTCCAGAAACTCGGCATCGGGGAACTTGCCCATGTAGACCATCCAGCGGCCGTTCTGGTGGCTGGGCACCAGCTCCCAGTCGCCCTTGGCTTTGCTGGCCAGCGCACGGCGAATGCTGTCGGCCTGACTTTCTTCAATATTGCCGGCCTGATAGCAGGTCTCGGGCTCCTTCACGGCCTTGGCTTCTTTCAGCTCTTTCGCTTCTTTAGCCTCTTTGGCTTGCTTCGCCTCCTTGGCCGCTAAAGCAGCCGCTTCTGCCCCGGCGTCTTTGGCCTCGGGTTTGGCTTCTTGCTCAGGCTCTGGCTTGGGGGCGGGTGCGCTGTCGTCCACCACAGGCGGCTGGGCTTCTTGCGGTGCAGATTCGGCAGGCTCGCTGCTCTTGTCCTGCGGGGCATCCTGCTTTGGCAGCACCAGCGCATCGGGCTTGATCTGCTCTTGCGCACGCTGCGGCTCGGACTGCACTTCCGGCGCCAGCCCCATGCTGGCCAGATAGCCGTGGCTCCACATGTAGTAGCCCGCGTTACCCAGCAGCAGCAGCAAGAAAATGATTCTCAGCATAAATTTCTCACATCAGTTATCCATAGGCGACAGCAGCTCGCGGGCAGCCGAGCAAGGGCCGCCCCGCAGCAAAGGCTGTGTCCGCCTCCCATAGCGCGCAGCGCGTAGAGAGAGGAGGAAGACGCGAAGCGGCTCAGGAGGTGATCCATTCAAGCCTGCAGCGGGCTGCTAGCCGGGCGCACGCTGATTTCAGAACTGGTCACCGCCTGCAGGCCCGTGGCTGTGCGCACCATGAAGCCGCCATCCGCCGCCACGCCTTCGGCCATGCCGCGGGTGCCGTCGCTCAGATTCACCTCTCGGCCCGCCAGCAGGTCGCGCTGGGAAAAACGCGGCAGCAAGGGCGCAAAGCCATGCTGCGCAAAGGCCTGGACCTCGGCCACCAGCGCCGGCAGTATGCAGGCCAGTGCCGTAGGAGCGTCCAGCGCCATATCCAGCTCCTGCAAGCAGGCCGGAGCCGTGCGCATGCCGTCACCGGGGCGTGGGCGCACGTTAATGCCAATGCCAATCACCACATAGCGCGGCGCGCTCATGTCGTGCTGGTGGGTGCCGACAAAACTGGCGGTCTCAATCAGAATGCCAGCCAGCTTGCGGTCGCCCTCCAGCCACAGATCGTTAGGCCATTTGATGCCAATCTTGGGCCCACGCCCTGCAGCGGGCAGACGGGGCTGCAGACTCTCGGCCACGCTCACGCCCACAGCCAGCGACAGGCCGGACCAGTCCTTGGGTGCCAGCGGCAGACCCAGAGAGAACATCAGCGAATCGCCCACACCACTGACCCAATTGCGCCCCAGCCGCCCACGGCCTTGCGTTTGCTGCTCTGCAATCAGGAGTACCGGGTCCGTCAGCCCATCGCGCGCACGGCGCATGAGTTCGGTGTTGGAGGAATCGATGCTGGGCAGCACCTCGACCGTAAAGCCCGGCAGCTGCGGCGCAATCGCTTCCCACAAAGCTTCGGCATTCCAGTGAATCGGCTGAGTCATTTCTTTTTATCCAAATCTAAAAACCATCAGCGCACTCCAAAACCGGCGCACCCTGAAATCAGGGACAGCGAGCAAGCGCCGCCGCGCAGCGAAGCTGTCGTCCCCCTCCGCGAAGCAGAGAGGGGGAAGCCGCAAAGCGGCTCAAGGGGTGTTTATTTATCCCCTGGCATCGGCGGTCTCCAGCCCCGCTTGGGTGCCAGCATGGTGCCCCGACATTCGGCAGCACCGCAATAGCAGGCGTATTCGGCCTTGAGCTTGGCGGTGTAACGCTCTTCCACCATCAGGCCGTAGTCGTAGTTCAGCTCCTCGCCCGCCGCAATATTGCGCAGCGCCACGATGTAGACACGGCCATCGATCTCGTCGGTATAGCAGTTGGGTGCGCAGCTGTGGTTGATCCAGCGTGCGGAATTGCCCTTGTGCGTGGCGTCAATCACACGCTCATCGTCCACCTGAAAATAAAAGGTGTGATTGGGCTGGCTGGGGTCATGCGGGTGACGGTCCTGGGCTTGCTGCCAGTCAATGACCTCTCCCACATACTCAATAATGGTTTCGCCCTCCGCAATATCCTGCACGGCGAAAACGCCTTTGCCGTGCACGCCGGAGCGTCTGGCCTGTATACGGCGGCCTGTTGATGGTGCCAAGGATGTGCGGGGCATGTTTTCTCTGATACTTTGAATATGCACACATGTGCGCGTACGCGCGCGTGAGAAGCGAATTGTATGAGCCTGAGCACATGTTCAGACTCAGGTGGTTAATGACGACGAGAACACACAATGAATAAAACCCTGGTGATTGCAGAAAAGCCTTCTGTTGCACAGGACATCGTCCGTGCGCTGACCCCTGTGGCAGGCAAGTTCGAGAAACACGATGACTATTTCGAATCCGACAACTATGTGGTGACCAGCGCGGTCGGCCACTTGGTTGAGATTCAGGCGCCCGAGGAATTTGACGTCAAGCGCGGCAAATGGAGTTTTGCCAACCTGCCGGTCATCCCCCCGCGCTTTGACTTGAAGCCCGTGGACAAGACCAAGACCCGCCTGAACGCCGTGGTCAAGCAGGCCAAGCGCAAAGACGTCACCCAGCTCATCAACGCCTGTGACGCGGGCCGCGAAGGGGAGCTGATCTTCCGCCTGATCGAGCAGTACGCCGGTGGCGCCAAGGGCGGCCTGGGCAAGCCCGTGCAGCGTCTGTGGTTGCAGTCGATGACGCCTCAAGCCATTCGGGACGGCTTCAACAACCTGCGCAGCGATGCACAGATGCAGGGCCTGGCCAGCGCCGCGCGCAGCCGCTCTGAAGCCGACTGGCTGGTGGGCATCAATGGCACCAGAGCCATGACGGCCTTCAACTCGCGTGACGGCGGCTTCTTCCTGACCACCGTGGGTCGCGTGCAGACGCCAACCCTGTCGCTGGTGGTGGAGCGCGAAGAAAAAATCCGCAAGTTCGTCAGCCGCGACTACTGGGAAGTGCACGGCACGTTCAACGCGCAGGCCGGCTCCTACCTGGGCAAGTGGTTCAACCCGCAGTGGAAGAAGAGCGACGACGCCGAAAGCCGTGCCGACCGCCTGTGGAACAAGGCCGAGGCCGATGCCATCTCCGCCGCCGTGCAGGGCAAGCCCGCCACCGTGACAGAAGAGAGCAAGCCCACATCGCAAGCCTCGCCCCTGCTGTTTGACCTGACCAGCCTGCAGCGCGAGGCCAACGGCAAGTTCGGCTTCTCTGCCAAGACGACTCTCGCACTGGCCCAGAGCCTGTACGAGCGCCACAAGGCGCTGACCTACCCGCGTACCGATTCGCGCGCACTGCCTGAAGACTATCTGCCGGTCGCCAAGCAGACCTTCGACATGCTGGCTACCAGCGGCATGCGCCATCTGGCCCCGTTTGCCCAGCAGGCCATCAACGACAACTACATCCGCCCCACCAAGCGCGTGTTTGACAACAGCAAGGTGTCGGATCACTTTGCCATCATCCCCACGCTGCAGGCGCCTAGCGGCCTGTCCGAGGCCGAGCAAAAGCTGTACGACCTGGTGGTGCGCCGCTTCATGGCCGTGTTCTTCCCCAGCGCTGAGTACCAGGTCACCACGCGAATCAGCAAGGTGGAGCAGCACTCCTTCAAGACCGAAGGCAAAGTGCTAGTCAAGCCGGGCTGGCTGGCCATTTACGGCAAGGAAGCCGCTGCAGAAGTGGAAGACGCCAAGGAAGGCGACAAGGGCCAGCCGCTGGTTGCCGTGCAACCGGGCGAGCAGCCCCGCACCGACCACGCCGATGTGAAGGCCCTGAAGACCAAGCCCCCCGCCCGCTACTCTGAAGCGACTCTGCTGGGAGCCATGGAAAGCGCCGGCAAGCAGATCGACGACGAAGAGCTGCGCAGCGCCATGCAGGAAAAGGGCCTGGGCACGCCAGCCACGCGCGCGTCCATCATCGAAGGCCTGATTACTGAAAAGTACATGCTGCGCGAAGGCCGCGAGATGATCCCCACGGCCAAGGCCTTCCAGCTGATGACACTGCTGCGCGGACTGGAAGTGGAAGAGCTGTGCCGCGCCGACCTGACTGGCGAGTGGGAATACAAGCTGTCGCAGATGGAAAAGGGCGAGCTGTCGCGTGAAGCCTTCATGCAGCAGATCAAGGCCATGACCGAGAAACTGGTCAAAAAGGCCAAGGAATACGACCGCGACACCATTCCCGGCGACTACGCCACGCTGGCCACGCCCTGCCCCAACTGCGGCGGAGTGGTCAAGGAAAACTACCGCCGCTACGCCTGCACGGGTGCAACAGGTGCCAGCGAGGGCTGCGGCTTCTCGTTCACCAAGTCGCCCGCTGGCCGTACGTTTGAAACAGCCGAGGCTGAGCAACTGCTGCGCGACCGCCGCATTGGCCCGCTGGAAGGCTTCCGCTCCAAGGCGGGCTGGCCCTTCACGGCCGAAGTGGCCATCGTGCACGACGAAGAAGCCAAGAACTACAAGCTGGAGTTCGACTTCGGCGACGACAAGGACTCCGAGGACACCGGCGAGATCGTGGACTTTGCCAGCCAGCAGTCCTTGGGCCCCTGCCCCAAGTGCGGATCGCCCGTGTTTGAGCATGGCGCCAACTACGTCTGCTCCAAAGCCGTGCCTACGCTGGATCAGGCCACGCCTAGCTGCGACTTCAAGAGCGGCCAGATCATCCTGCAACAGCCCATTGAGCGCGAACAGATGACCAAGCTGCTGCAGACCGGAAAGACCGATCTGCTTGAGAAGTTTGTCTCCAACCGCACACGCCGCAACTTCAAGGCTTTCCTGGCCTGGGATGGTGCTGCGGGCAAGGTGAACTTCGAGTTCGAGCAGCGCGAGAGCAAGTACCCCGCACGCAAGACGGCTGGTGCAGCGGCTACCAAAACAACAGCTGCGACCGCAAAGAAGACGGGCGCTGCAGCCAAGAAGGTCGCGACAAAAGCCGCTACAAAAACGGCAGCAGCCAAGACCCCTGCGGTCAAAAAACCCCGCACCGTCAGCGCCACGCTGCAGCCCAGCGCCGACCTGGCCGCCGTGATTGGCGACGCAGCCACTTCGCGCCCCGAGGTCATCAAAAAGCTGTGGGACTACATCAAGGCCAACAGCCTGCAAGACGCCAAGGACAAGCGTGTCATCAATGCCGATGCCAAGCTCAAGCCCGTGTTTGGCAAGGATCAGGTCAATATGTTTGAGCTGGCCGGTATCGTGGGCAAGCACGTGAGCTGATCACCGCTGCCCCCCGCAAAACACCCCGTACGCCTATCGCGGCACGGGGTGTTTTTTATGGATCATGTCCCGGCGAAATGCGCACAACTCCAGGGCCAGGTGGCAAGAATCCCCTGAGTATTCAAATACCAGCGGCTGCAGCCCAATCTCCAGACCATATTTCTGGCGGCCTCCATCTGCGAGACCTCGTAGTCATCCTCGGTGCTCTGCCCAACACTGATCGACTGATACCACCCCTTGCGCAGCTTGATGGCAGCCAGAACTCCCAAAATATGAACCGAGGTTTTGACGGTTGATTCCGAGGGCCTCTGATCCGCCCAAGAAAGCACTGGTGACAAGCCCTGCAGCACTTTTTTGTGGCTTGGCATCGCCGGTAACGCCGAAGACATGCCTTTTCTGCGGCAATCCGCTATAAGCATTGATATGAATGCAAACGATGACCTGATCATGGCCACCGGCCTCGAAGCGCAAGCCCCCCACTTCAGCCGCCCCATTGCCCTGGAGGGCGCATCCAACTTCCGCGACCTGGGCGGCTACCAGGGCAAGGATGGTCGCCACCTGCAGTGGCGCAAGTTGTATCGCTCGGCCCATCTGGCCCATCTGACGCAAGATGACCTGGACCAGCTCAAAACCCTGGGCGTGAGTCGCAGCGCAGACTTCCGGGGCCTGGGAGAAAGCGCACATCTGGCCTACAACTGGCCACAGCTCAGCCGCCATGCGCTGATCGTGGAACCCACCGTCGTGCAGCGCGCCCAATCCATGCTTGAAAAAGGCCAGGACCTGACGGCAGGCGACACCGTGGAGCTGATGCATGACACCTACCGCAGCTTTGTGAATGTCTATGGTCAGCGCTTTGCCGAGTTTTTCACTCTGCTGCAGAGCAACGATGAGCCACTGGTCTTTCACTGCACCGCCGGCAAGGACCGTACCGGCTGGGCCGCCGCCCTGCTGCTCACCGCCCTGGGCGTGGACGAGGAGCAGATCATGGATGACTACCTGCTGACCAACCAGCTTTTTCGCCGCCCCCCAGCCTCCATGCTGGGCCAGATATCGGAAGAGGCGCTGGATGCTCTGTGGCGCGTGCAACCGTCCTATTTGATGGCGTCGGTCGATACCGTTCGCAACCAGTACGACAGCCTGGACAGCTATCTGACCCAGGCCCTCGGTGTGGACCGCACGGCCCGGGAACGGTTGGCCGATCTTTATCTGTCCGAATAATCAAAAAGCATAGCTGCAAGCGCTTTATATTCAAGCGCTATAGGCATTTTTTATGCATAACCGCCACTCACCAGCGGGCATCCACCAAGCGCTACCATGAAGCATGGCCCGCGCTGCTTGCGGGCAAGGAGATGCACTATGCGCAAATGGCTCACTCTGGCTGCAACCGTTGCAGCGATGGCGCTCAGCGCCTGCTCGGGCACCATGCCTAGCTCTTCCAGCAGCTCTGGAAGCGCCAGCGGCGTAGAGGTGTTTGGCACCATTGATACCGGTGTCAGCCGCACCTGGTAAACCAAGCCCCGATGAAAAAAGCCCGCAGCACCTTTAAGTGCTGCGGGCTTTTTTGTTGAGAACGCTTAGCGGCTCACATTCGCATCTGCGACGGTCAGCGCTGTCATGTTCACAATGCGGCGCACGGTAGTGCTGGGGGTCAGCACGTGCACCGGCTGAGCGGCACCCAGCAGGACCGGGCCAACCGCAATGCCGCCGCCCGCCGCCTGCTTGAGCAGGTTGTAGCTGATGTTGGCTGCATCAATATTGGGCAGCACCAGCAGGTTGGCATCCCCCAGCAGCGTGCTGTTGGGCATGAGCTTGGCGCGGGACTTGCCGTCCAGCGCCACGTCGCCGTGCATTTCTCCATCGACTTCCAGCCAAGGAGCCTGCTCGCGCAGCAGCTCCAGGGTCTGGCGCATCTTCACAGCGCTGGGCTGGTTGCTGGAGCCAAAATTGGAGTGGCTCAGCAGCGCAGCCTTGGGCTTGATGCCGAAGCGCATCATTTCCTCGGCAGCCATGATGGTGATCTCGGCCAGTTGCTCGGCAGAGGGGTCGTAGTTGACATGCGTGTCCACCAGGAAGACCTGGCGCTCGGGCAGCAGCAGACCGTTCATGCAGGCATAGGTGGTCACGCCGCTGCGCTTGCCGATGACCTGATCGATGTAGTTCAGGTGCACATTGGTGTTGTTCCAGGTGCCGCAGATCAGGCCGTCGACCTCACCCTTGTGCAGCAGCATGGAGCCGATCAGCGTCAGGCGGCGGCGCATTTCGATCTTGGCGATGGGCTCAGTGATGCCCTTGCGCTCCGTCATGCGGTGGTAGGTCTTCCAGAAGTCACGGTAGCGCTCGTCATGCTCGACGTTGACCACGTCGTAGTCCTGACCTTCCTTCAGGCGCAGGCCGAACTTCTCGATGCGCTGGGCAATGATGCTGGGGCGACCAATCAGTGTGGGGCGGGCAATGCGCTCGTCCACCACGATTTGCGCGGCGCGCAGGATGCGCTCTTCTTCGCCTTCCGCATAGGCCACGCGCTTCTTGGCGGCTTTCTTGGCGGCCATGACAATGGGCTTCATCATGGTTCCGGAGGCATAGACAAAGGTCTTCAGGTGCTCGCGGTAAGCGTCCATGTCCTCGATGGGGCGCTTGGCCACACCGGCTTCTGCTGCAGCCTTGGCCACGGCAGGAGCCACGATCAGCATCAGGCGCGGATCGAAAGGCTTGGGAATCAGGTACTCAGGCCCGAAGCTCAGGGCTTCACCCACATAGGCGGCGGCCACTTCTTCGGACTGCTCGGCCTGGGCCAAGTCAGCGATGGCATACACGCAGGCGATTTCCATCGAGGTGGTGATGGTGGTCGCACCGCAATCGAGCGCGCCGCGGAAGATGTAGGGGAAGCACAGGACGTTGTTAACCTGGTTAGGGTAGTCCGTACGGCCGGTGGCGATGATGGCATCGTCACGCACGGCCTTCACATCTTCGGGTGTGATTTCGGGGTTGGGGTTGGCCAGCGCAAAAATGATGGGCTTGGCCGCCATCTTCTTGACCATGTCCTGCTTGAGCACATTGCCAGCCGACAGACCCAGGAAGGCGTCAGCGCCTTCAATCACTTCACCCAGCGTACGCAGCTCGGTCTTCTGGGCAAACAGCGCCTTGTCCGGATCCATCAGCTCGGTGCGGCCTTCGTAGACCACGCCAGCGATGTCGGTCACAAACACGTTTTCGCGCTTCAGGCCCACTTCCAGCAGCAGGTTCAGGCAAGCCAGAGCCGCAGCGCCAGCGCCCGAAGACACCAGCTTGATCTCTTCGATCTTCTTGCCCGCCACCTTCAGCGCGTTGACCATGGCAGCCGCCACGGTGATGGCTGTACCGTGCTGGTCGTCGTGGAAGACGGGAATATTCATGCGCTTGCGCAGCTCGCGCTCGACATAGAAGCACTCGGGTGCCTTGATGTCTTCGAGGTTGATGGCGCCAAAGGTAGGCTCCAGCGCGGCGATGACTTCAACCAGCTTCTGCGGGTCTTTTTCATCGATTTCGATGTCGAACACGTCGACACCGGCGAACTTCTTGAACAGAACGCCCTTGCCTTCCATCACTGGCTTGGATGCCAGAGCGCCAATGTCGCCCAGACCCAGCACCGCCGTGCCGTTAGAGATCACGCCGACCAGATTGCCGCGACTGGTGTACTTGTAGGCTGCAGCCGGGTCTTTGACGATTTCCTCGCAGGGTGCAGCCACGCCGGGCGAGTATGCCAGCGCCAGATCATGCTGATTGGCCATGGGCTTGGTCGCCGTGATGGCCACTTTGCCGGGCTTGGGGAACTCGTGATACTCCAATGCGGCCTGACGCAGCAGAGCACGTTTATCAATCGAGGTAATGGGCTTGGTTTCGGACATCAGCGGTCTCCAGCTCGCAAAGTAAGTCATCCGCAGTAAGGACTCTCTATGGGCGCACAACCCGGCCCCTGTGCTCTTGCGGACGATGAAATCGGATTTTGGATTGTAGGCCGAGCGCTATCAAAAAAAGAGGGGTTGCAGCTCGGCTTTTAAGGTCAAACAGCCATGACTGTTCAATAACAATGCAAACGAAATCATAGCATTATGCAAATAATGCATGACTTGCAGGGATATGATCCTTGCTGGCCTTTATTTCCCTTGCACCTCTGAAAGCTCCCGCCCATGCTGCCCCGCCACAACGACCCGATTGCCGCCATTGCCACTGCCCCTGGGCGTGGAGCCGTGGGCATTGTGCGGGTCTCCGGCAAAGGCATTGGAGCATTGGTGCGGACGCTGTGCGGCAAGGACCTGAAGCCGCGTGAGGCGACCTACCTGCCCATCAGAGATGCAGCCGGTTCACCCATCGATCACGGTTTGGCCATCTACTTCCCTGGCCCGCACAGCTATACCGGCGAAGACGTGCTGGAGCTGCAGGCCCACGGTGGCCCAGTGGTGCTGCAATTGCTGCTGGCACGCTGTCTTGAGGCTGCGCAGGCTGCTGACGCCGATGGAAAGACCGTGCTGAACGGCCTGCGTCTGGCCCAGCCCGGTGAATTTACCGAGCGTGCTTTTCTCAACGACAAGATTGATCTGGCCCAGGCCGAAGCCATTGCCGATCTGATCGACGCCAGTACCGAAGCCGCTGCGCGCAGCGCCAGCCGCTCGCTGTCAGGCGCTTTCTCACAAGAAATTCATGTGCTACGCGATGCCCTGGTGCATCTGCGCATGTTGGTGGAGGCCACACTGGACTTCCCCGAAGAAGAAATCGACTTTCTGCAAAAAGCCGATGCCTTTGGCCAACTCGAACGCCTGCGCGCCCAAGTGGCTGCCGTGCTGGCCCGCGCCCATCAGGGTGCATTGCTGCGCGAAGGTATCAAAGTGGTGATTGCCGGCCAGCCCAATGCGGGCAAAAGCTCGCTGCTCAATGCCCTGGCCGGAGCAGAGCTGGCCATCGTCACCCCTATTGCGGGCACCACGCGCGACAAGGTGCAGCAAACCATTCAGATTGAGGGAGTGCCCCTGCATGTGATCGATACCGCAGGTCTGCGAAGCAGCGACGACGAGGTGGAACGCATTGGCATTGCCCGTGCCTGGGACGAAATTACAGCTGCCGATGCCGTGCTTTTCCTCCATGACCTGACCCGCGTGGAACAGGCTGACTATGCCGCCGCCGATACTGAGATTTCCGCCACCCTGCAGCAAAAGCTGTCCGCTCTGGTGCCCGTTATCCATGTCTGGAACAAGACCGATATGGCGCAGGCTGATGTGCAGGCCCGCCACACGGCCCAGCTGGCTTCGGATTCGGGCCAGATTGCTCTGTCTGCCCGCACAGGCGATGGCCTGGACGCTTTGCGTAAGCGCCTGCTGGAAGTTGCAGGCTGGCAATCTGCCCCCGAAGGTCTGTATCTGGCCCGCGCCCGCCATGTGGAAGCGCTGCAGGCCGTAGAAGCTCACCTGGAAATGGCTGATGAACAACTGGCCGCACAGGCTGCTCATCTGGATTTACTGGCCGAGGAGCTGCGCCTGGCCCAGATTTCGCTGAACTCGATTACCGGCGAGTTCAGCTCTGATGATTTGCTGGGAGTGATTTTCTCCAGCTTCTGCATCGGCAAATAAGCGCTCTCTTTCTCACATCAAACGCCCATAAAAAAACCGCCACCCGAAAGGATGGCGGTTTTTTGTTTCAGCGGTCGGCTTACTTGCCTTCAGCAGCCTTGCCAAACTTTGGCAGGTTGAACTGAGGTGGTACGCCCATGCGCTTGTTGATGATCCACTGCTGGGCGATCGACAAGATGTTGTTCGTCAGCCAGTACAGCACCAGACCGGCGGGGAAGAAGAAGAACATCACGCTGAACATCAGCGGCATGATCCACATCATCTTGGCCTGCATGGGGTCTGGAGGCGCGGGATTCAGCGCGGTCTGCAGCAGCGAGGACAGCATCATCAGCAGCGGCAGAATGAAGAACGGGTCGGGCATCGACAAGTCGTGAATCCAGCCAATCCACGGTGCGTTGCGAATTTCAACGCTGGACTGCAACACCCAGTACAAAGCCATGAAAACAGGCATCTGAATGATGATAGGGAAGCAACCACCCATGGGGTTGACCTTCTCCTCGCGGTAGATGCGCATCATCTCCTGCTGCATCTGCTGAGGCTTGTCCTTCAGGCGCTCGCGCATTTCCTGAATCTTGGGGTTGATGGCCTTCATCTTGGCCATCGACGAGTAAGCCTTGGCGTTCAACCAGTAGAAAGCGATCTTCAGCAGCACCACCAGTGCCACGATAGACCAGCCCCAGTTGTTGAGGAAGCTATGCAGCTCGGACAGCAACCAGTACAGAGGCTTGGCCAGAATCGTCAGCCAGCCATAGTCCTTGACCAGCTCCAGACCGGGCGACAGCTTTTCCAGCATGGGCTCGATCTGAGGGCCGGAGAACAGGCGCGAATTCACGCTCTTGGTCTGGCCGGGTTCCACCGTACCCACGGGCGTGATCATGCCCACGGCGTACAGGTTGTCGCCCACCTTGCGCACGAAGTTGTCGCGCTGCGTGCCATCGGCCAGCAGCCAGGCGCTGGCGAAGTAGTGCTGCACCATGGCCACATAGCCGGTGGTGGAGGACTTATCGACCTCAGCCTTGCCGCTTTCAATGTCCTTGAACTCAACCTTGTGGTACTTCTTGGCTTCGGTGTAAACCGCTGGGCCCGTGAAGGTGGAGTAGAAGGTGGACTCGTGCTCAGGCTTGTTGCCATCACGCACCAGCTGCATGTACAGCTGGGGGTTCACCGCCGCAGTGCCGGTGTTGACCACATCGTGCTGCACATCCACAGCGTAAGAGCCGCGCTTGAGAGTGAAGGTCTTGATCAGCTTCACGCCACCCATGTCGGCGGACTCGAAGCGCACTTGCACGCTGTCTTGGCCGTCCTTGAGTTCACGTGCGCCGGGCATCACGGTCATCGGCGTCTTGTGGGTGGGGAAATTGCCACCGATCAGACCCGTCTGACCCATGTACACGCGCTTGGCGTTCTCTTCAAACACCTGCATGAGCTTTTTCTCATCCACGGTGTCGGAGTACTTGAGCAGCTCGGAATGCTTGATGGTGCCGCCTTCGCTGTCGAAGGTCAGGCTCATCACATCGCTGACCACGGTCACGTTCTGACGTGGCGTGGCGGGTGCAGCAGGCTGAGCCGCAGCGCCAGCAGCCGGGGCTGTGCCAGGCACATCACCGGCAGAGCCAGTCGCTGCCGCCTGAGGCACGCTCACATCAGCGGGCTTGACGTCATCCGCCGCAGGCGCACTGACGGTTTGCGGCGAAGGGAAGAAGGTGGGCTTTTTGCCGTTATGGATTTGCCACTTGTCCCAGAGCAAAACCATGGAAAAGCCAAATATCACCCACAGTATGGTGCGGCGAATATCGTTCATGAAGACTTCTTAGGTGAGGAAGGTTGGGTGGTCGCGGAAGAGTCCGAAGCGTTATCCAGAAAGGAAAACAGCCTGGGCTTTTGCTGTGGCACGGGATCATGCCCTCCGTCACACCACGGATGACAACGTGCCAGACGGCACAGTGTCAGATAAGAGCCTACAGCAGCGCCGTGTTGCTCGAGCGCTTGAAGGGAATAAGCCGAGCAAGTCGGCTCAAAGCGGCAGGCCGAGCCCAGCCAGGGGCTGAGCAGCAGCCTGTAGCCACGCACCAAGGCCATGAGCAATCGCTGCATCATGGTTGGTGCTCCGCCTGATTTACTATCAAATCAGTAGCTGCTTGCGATTGATCACCAAGGGCCTGAGGCTTTATTTTCTTAAAGCCTGCCTCACCCTCAGTCGCTGGGCACGGTTGCGTCAGGCGGCGTGCGGCCGAGGCAAAAAGCTGCTGCAACTCCTGACGGACAGCTGCACTGAGCAGCTCCGAGGTTGCACTGACGAATTGCTTACGGTCAAACCCCGAACGCAGGCGTACCACGTAGGAAGCACGCAACAAAGCCGCCTCGTAATCCGTGGCCACCGCATAAATCTGGCGCTTGATGGTATGGCGCGTGACCGAGCGTTTCGCCCAGCGCTTGGGCACCATGGCGCCCAGCCAAGCCTGTCCTCGTACGGCACCCATGCCAAACAGGGCCTGCGGATCATTCGATCCGGGCCCTGTCTTGGGGTTGGCAACCATCTCCGCCACCTCAGCCACCAGCTCCAGACGGTGCAAGGCGAAATAAGGCGTGCGGGCAATCGTGCCCGCGGACATGGTGGCCTGGAATTGCGGACGCGTTTTCAGCCTTTGCATAAGAGAACCTCCATTCAGAGGCCTTCAGCGCAGCGAAGGTGCAGACCGCTAACCAACTCTGGCCTTAGACGGCCAGACGCTTGCGGCCCTTGGCGCGACGTGCATTGATCACGGCACGACCACCCTTGGTCTTCATACGGACCAGGAAACCGTGGGTACGGGCGCGGCGAATCTTGGAAGGTTGGTAAGTACGTTTCATGTTGGTTCCTTGAGAAGGTTCAGTATTTGCGTCGGCAAGGCGCTATATCTGCGCCCGACCATCCAGGTTTTGCGCCGCACACTCTCACCGTCAAGTCCGATATTTTTTCACATGTCGAGCATGTCATCAGGCTTGCAGGAAATAAACGGTACAAAGCACTCGCCGCAGCGCAAAAGCCACTGGGCGCGCGCGCACAAAAATTGGCGCCCGGCTCATATCACCCTGAACACATTCAGGGAAACCTGCGATTATCACAGTGTTGGGCCTTTGATGCAATGACCTTTGAAATCGCCATGGACTCGCGGGTCATTACGGCCTGCGCGCTGGCACGTCAGAGATTCTTTACAAACAGCGGACTGCCAATCTATTAGGATGTGCAGCCTATCACGCACCGGAGCCGGGGATAGCCTTCTGATATTTTGTGGATAACTTCCGCAAAAGCTACAATACAAGCCCCGCAACTGTTCCTCCTATCCACAATTAGACTTTTGACAATGACAGAGGAACCAACCAATGATGCAGGCCAGGCCCTGTGGCAGGTCTGCGTGGAGCAACTGGGCCAAGAAATGCCCGAGCAGCAATTCAACACCTGGATCAAGCCGCTTACCGCTCTAGTTGCAGAAGATTTTTCCAAGGTCACCGTCTATGTGGCCAATCGCTTCAAGCTGGACTGGATCCGCGCCCAGTACGCAGGCCGCATCTCGGCCATGCTGGAGTCGCTGTACGGCCAGCCCGTCACTCTTGAGTTAGCACTCGCTCAGCGAGAAAGCGTTGTGCGCACTTATGTGCGCCCTCCTTCATCTTCACAACAGTCGGCACCTCAGGCGCACCATGTGTCCGTGCCCACGGTGACGAATGAAGAAGCCAGCGCCCCGGTTTTCCGTACGCGCCTGAACCCGGCTCTCACCTTCGAGACACTGGTGGAAGGTACGGCCAACCGCATGGCGCGCTCGGCTGCCATGCACGTGGCAGGCTCGCCCGGTCATCTGTACAACCCGCTGTTCATTTATGGCGGCGTGGGTCTGGGTAAGACTCACTTGGTGCACGCTGTGGGTAACCAGTTGCTCAAGGACAAGCCAGACGCCAAGATTCTCTATATCCACGCAGAGCAATTTGTGTCGGATGTGGTCAAGGCCTACCAGCGCCGCACCTTTGATGAGTTCAAAGAGCGTTACCACTCGCTCGATCTGCTGCTGATCGACGATGTGCAGTTCTTCGCCAACAAAGACCGCACGCAAGAAGAATTCTTCAACGCCTTTGAAGCCCTGCTGGCCAAAAAGAGCCACATCGTGATGACGTCGGACACCTACCCCAAGGGGTTGGCCAATATTCACGAGCGTCTGGTTTCGCGCTTCGACTCCGGCTTGACGGTGGCCATCGAGCCGCCAGAGCTGGAAATGCGCGTGGCAATTCTGATCAACAAGGCCCGCGCCGAGAACGCCGACATGCCCGAAGAAGTCGCCTTCTTTGTGGCCAAGAACGTGCGCTCCAACGTGCGCGAGCTGGAAGGCGCGCTGCGCAAAATTCTGGCTTATTCGCGCTTCAATCAGAAGGAAGTGTCGATTCAGCTGGCCCGCGAGGCGCTGCGCGATCTGCTCAGTATTCAGAACCGCCAGATTTCTGTGGAAAACATCCAGAAAACGGTGGCTGATTACTACAAGATCAAGGTCGCCGACATGTACAGCAAGAAGCGTCCGGCCAGCATTGCCCGCCCGCGCCAGATTGCCATGTACCTGGCCAAGGAGCTGACGCAAAAGAGCCTACCCGAGATTGGCGAGCTGTTTGGCGGCCGCGACCACACGACGGTGCTGCACGCGGTACGCAAGATCGCAGGCGAGCGCCAGACCAATACCGAGCTGAACCAGCAATTGCATGTGCTGGAGCAAACGCTCAAGGGTTGATGAAAACTCCCCCATGGATGTCGCTCACACACGGCAAAATGGGGAATTCACGCGGCATGAGGGAGCGTCCGCTCCGCCCTGCGGACGCCGCCGCGTCAAAACAAATGCGCACTTAATTCACTGAGGTTGACATGATCGTCCTGAAAGCCACACAAGACAAAGTTCTCGCGGTCCTGCAATCGGTGGCCGGCATTGTCGAACGCCGCCACACGCTGCCTATTCTGGCCAATGTGCTGATCAAGAAGACCGGCAACGCACTGCAACTGACGACCAGCGATCTGGAAATCCAGATCCGCACCACCGCCGAGCTGGGCGGCGACGCTGGCGACTTCACCACTACCATTGGTGCCCGCAAGCTGATCGACATTCTGAAGACCATGCCCGGCGACCAGACCGTGAGCCTGGAGACGCAGCAAGCCAAGATGATTCTGAAGGGCGGCAAGAGCCGCTTTACGCTGCAGACCCTGCCCGCCGAAGACTTCCCGCTGGTGCAGGAATCGGCGGCCTTTGGCCCCGCTTTCAGCGTGCCGCAAAAGGTGCTGAAGGACTTGCTGGGTCAGGTGTCCTTCTCCATGGCGGTGCAGGACATTCGCTACTACCTGAACGGCATTCTGTTTGTGGCCGAAGGCAACACACTGAGCCTGGTCGCCACCGACGGCCACCGCCTGGCCTGGGCCAGCGCCACGCTGGACGTGGAAGTGCCCATCAAGCAGGAAGTGATTCTGCCGCGCAAGACCGTGCTGGAACTGCAACGCCTGCTGTCGGATGCCAGCGGTGACAACCAGCCCGTCATCGAGATGCAGTTCGCTAGCAACCAGGCCAAGTTCACCTTTGGCGGCATGGAGTTCGTCACAAAATTAGTCGAGGGCAAGTTCCCCGACTACAACCGTGTCATTCCGCGCAACCATACGAACAGCGTGACTCTGGGCCGCGCACCGCTGCTGGCATCGCTGCAGCGCACGGCCATCATGACCAGCGACAAGTTCAAGGGCGTGCGCCTGTCGGTGGAGCCCGGCACGCTGCGCGTCGCATCCAATAACGCCGAGCAGGAAGAGGCGATGGATGAACTCGATATCGACTACGGTGGCGACACCATCGAGATCGGCTTCAATGTGACCTATCTGATCGACGTGCTCACCAATATGAGCCAGGACATGGTCAAGATCGATCTGCAGGATGGCAACAGCTCCGCGCTGGTCTCCATCCCTGAGAACGAAAGCTTCAAGTACGTCGTGATGCCCATGCGCATCTAAGCAGACCGAACGCCGCCAGCCCCTTCCATTGCCTGAAAAACATGAGCAGCTACCGCTGCTCAAATATGGTTTTCAGGCAAGTATTCATTTGAAAGTTATGCAAGTCAGGCGCCAGCAGCTTCTGACTTTGTAGCAGCAAGGTAATTTCATGACCGAAGACAACAAGCCAGATACCCAGACCGCCGCAGATGCAGGCGGCTATGGCGAAGGCTCAATCCAGATCCTGGAAGGCCTGGAAGCCGTGCGCAAGCGCCCCGGCATGTACATCGGTGACACCTCGGACGGCACCGGTCTGCACCACCTGGTCTTTGAGGTCGTGGACAACTCCATCGACGAAGCCCTGGCTGGCTACTGCGACGACATTCTGGTCACCATCCACGCCGATGGTTCGCTTTCCGTCATCGACAACGGCCGTGGCATTCCCACCCGCGTGAAGATGGACGACAAGCATGAGCCCAAGCGCTCTGCCGCTGAAATTGCGCTGACCGAGCTGCACGCGGGCGGCAAGTTCAATCAGAACAGCTACAAGGTCTCGGGCGGCCTGCACGGCGTGGGCGTGTCCTGCGTGAATGCACTGTCCATCTGGCTCAAGCTCACCGTGAGCCGCGACGGCGTGCGCCACGAAATCGACTTCTCTCGTGGTTTTGTGCAAAACCGCCTGATTGAAGTCGTGGACGGCGTGGAAGTCTCGCCCATGCGCGAAGTGGGCGCGTCCGACAAGCGCGGCACCAAGGTGCACTTCCTGCCCGACCAGGAAATTTTTAAAGAGAACTTCGAGTTCCGCTACGAAATTCTGGCCAAGCGCCTGCGCGAACTTTCCTTCCTGAACAACGGCGTGCGCATTCGCCTCAAGGACGAGCGCGACGGCAAGGAAGACGACTTCTCCGGTGCCGGTGGCGTGCAAGGCTTTGTGGAATTCATCAACGGCACCAAGAAGGTGCTGCACCCCACAACCTTCCATGCCGAAGGCACACGCCCCGCAGAGACATACGGCGGCATTCCTGGCACCGAAATCGGTGTGGAAGTCGCCATGCAGTGGAACGACAGCTATGCCGAGCAAGTGCTGTGCTTCACCAACAACATTCCCCAACGTGATGGCGGCACCCACCTGACCGGCCTGCGCGCCGCCATGACCCGCGTCATCGGCAAGTACATCGCCGATAACGAACTGGCCAAGAAGGCCAAAGTCGAAGTCACCGGCGACGACATGCGCGAAGGCCTGTGCTGCGTGCTCAGCGTGAAGGTGCCCGAGCCCAAGTTCTCCAGCCAGACCAAGGACAAGCTGGTCAGCTCCGAAGTGCGTGCACCCGTGGAAGACATCGTCGGCAAGCTGCTGGCTGAATTCCTCGAAGAAAAGCCCAACGACGCCAAGATTCTCTGCAACAAGATTGTGGATGCGGCCCGCGCTCGTGAAGCCGCCCGCAAGGCCCGTGAAATGACACGCCGCAAGGGCGTGCTCGATGGCATGGGCCTGCCCGGCAAACTGGCCGATTGCCAGGAAAAAGACCCATCGCTGTGCGAAATCTACATCGTCGAGGGAGACTCCGCCGGCGGCTCTGCCAAGCAAGGCCGTGACCGCAAGTTCCAGGCCATCCTGCCCCTGCGCGGCAAGATCCTGAACGTGGAAAAAGCCCGCTACGAAAAGCTGCTGTCCAGCAACGAAATCATCACCCTGATTACGGCTCTGGGCACTGGCATCGGCAAGGTCAGCGAAGACTCGGGCAAGAGCAGCAGCGACGACTACAACGTCGACAAGCTGCGCTACCACCGCATCATCATCATGACCGACGCGGACGTTGACGGTGCCCACATCCGTACCCTGCTGCTGACCTTCTTCTATCGCCAGATGCCCGACCTGGTCGAGCGCGGCCACATCTACATTGCCCAGCCACCGCTGTACAAAGTCAAGAACGGCAAGGAAGAGCTGTATTTGAAGGACGGCCCGGCCCTCAACAAATACCTGCTCAAAATTGCGCTGAACAACGCCAGCGTGACGACAGGTGGAGCCAATACCCGGACCATCGAAGGTGAAGAGCTGGCCAAGCTGGCCGACATGCATCTGGCCGCTGAAACCGTGATTGAGCGACTGTCCAACTTCATGGATGCCGAAGCCCTGCGCGCCATTGCCGATGGCGTGCAAATCAAGCTCGACACCATCGAGGAAGCCCAGATCTGCGCCCCCATTCTGGAAACCAAGCTGCGCGAACTCACCACCACCGGCGTGCCCGCCGATGTGACGGCCGAGATCGACCCCAACAGCGAGCACCCCATTCTGCGCATCAGCCGCCACCACCACGGCAATATCAAGAGCTCCATCCTCACGCAGGAATTTGTGCGCAGCAATGACTACGCCGCCCTGTCAGCCGAGGCTCAGCACTTCAACGGCCTGCTCAACGAAGGCGCCAAGGTGCACCGCGGCGAAGGTGAAAAAGCCAAGATGGAAAAGGTGGGCGACTTCCGCCAGGCCATGACCTGGCTGATTGCCGAAGCCGAGCGCACCACCGGCCGCCAGCGCTACAAGGGTCTGGGTGAAATGAACCCCGCCCAGTTGTGGGAAACCACCATGGACCCCAACGTCCGCAGCCTGCTGCAAGTCAAGATCGGCGACGCTATCGAAGCCGACCGTGTCTTCACCATGCTCATGGGCGACGAAGTGGAACCCCGCCGTAATTTCATCGAAGACAACGCCTTGCGCGCAGGCAATATCGACGTCTAAAGGTAGGCCCCATAAGCTGAGATTTTGAGAAGCATCCATTGAGACATTGATCAAAAGATACTTTTTGAGAGCTCGGCTCTATGAAGTCCACATGCATAAAAAAGGCCACCAAACGGTGGCCTTTTTTATTGTCTCTTCTCATGGTTGGGACGTACTTTGTATCTCATCAAAAGCACTACCGCTCATGTAATTGAAGCGCGGGAAAAATCAGGCCTTGGCCTCATTTCTGTGAGTACAGCATTCCATACCTGAATCGGCTTTGCAGCGATTTCCATCACTTCAATTTCTCGCATTGCAATCTGACTGGATGCGACTCTTTGCCTGAGACAACGACGAGCCCTTGCTTATTCGCTCAACTCGAAATCAGATAACCAGACTCGCGTCCTTTGATACCGTTGTGAAAGACAACACCCAACTTGCTTAGCTGAGTCACAACCTGCATGACGGTTCCGACACTGACAGGAGTCCCCCGAAGGTATAGCTGACGATAGATCTCATCTCTGCTGAGAGCATGGGGAGCAGCGCTCAGCAGGACTTGCAGCACGCCAATTCTGGCCACGGTGGGACGCAGTCCTGATGCCCTCAAGCGCTGCATCACGCTTACATTCTTCAACCCTCAGGTCCTTGCGGCGCTTGTCTCCAGCCTCCTCCCAGGGCTCTGTAAAGTGCGATGCTCGCCTGGAGGCGCTCCTGGCGTATCTGAACGGCCAGGTCTCGACTCTGATAGGCCACACGCTGCACATCCAGCAGGGTCTGCAGATTGTCCGCACCGGCCTTGTATCGACTTTCCGCCAGCGAAAGAGCCTTCTGTGCCTGAGCCACTTCCTGCGCCTGAACCACCGCCTGCTTTTCGCTGCCATCAACCGCATTCAATGCAACTTGAACGTCATTGAAGGCCTGCAAAATGGCTTTGCGGTAGCCGACCACCAGTTCCTGCTTTTGCGCTGCAGCCAGGCTCCGGTTCGAAGCCAGCCGCCCGGCATCGAAAATCGGAGCCAGAATCCCTGCAGCCAGAGAAGACAAAGGATTCTCCAGCAGATTGCGGAGCTTTTCGCTCTCGGAACCCAAGCCTGCGGTCAGCGTCACGCGCGGCAGCATGGCTGCTCTGGCTACGGCAAGATTGGCATTGGCTGCGAGCAGTTGAGCCTCCGCTTTCGCCACGTCCGGCCTGTGTGTCATCAGGTCCGCTGGCGTACCCTCGCGAATGCTTGGAATCGCCAGATTCGACAAGCTGGTCTCACTCACCAGATCCATAGTCCATTGGCCCGACAGTAGGGCCAACACCGCATGTGCATCCGCTAGCTGTTTGCGCAGCAACGCCACAACACGCTGCTGTGCGGCAACCTGACCGCGCTGCTGAGCGAGTTCCACGGGGGTTGCGGCACCATAACGGGCTCGGGACTCCACCAGCTTCAACAGCCGCTCGGAAACTTCAAAGTTGAGCTGTGCAATCGCGACGCGCTCACGCAGGCCCACACACTGGAGCCAGGCCTGGGCGACCGAGGCGGTGACCGTCAGGCGCACGGTCTCCTGGTCAAACACGCTGGCCTGCCTGCTGGACTCCGCGGCGTCCTTCAAAGCACGCTGACGCCCCCAGAAATCCAGCTCGTAGCTGCTCGACAGACCCACCCGCCAAGTGCTGACATTTCTTTCCGTCTGACTGTCCAGTGCGGCAGATCTTGTGCCCCCGAAATCTGCATTCACTTCCGGCACCAGGCCTGCACGTGCATAAGCGGCTCGGGCATCCGCCTGCTGCACTCTCGCTACGGCAGCCGCCACATCCAGACTTTGAGCTCTGGCCTGTTCAACCAGCGCACTAAGCTCCGGACTGCCAAAACTGTGCCACCAGCGGGTGCTGACTTCCTCGCGCGCTGTACCTTGCTCCTGGTCCCAGGCATGCGGGATATCGAGAGACATTCTCCGGGCCTCGTCACTGGATTGCGTTGTCGCGCATCCAGCCAGGGCAAGAGCCGCCAGAGCTGCGTTCCATTTGTACATGCCTACTCTCCCGCCAATGCGCGCACGGGCTCCAGGCGCGCTGCCGTTCTGGCCGGCATGAAGCCAAAAACCAGACCGGTAAGCACCGCACAGGCAAATGCCCCCAGCATGGCTTTCACCGAAAAAATCACGGGAACGCCCGAGACAAGAAGCGCCATTCCTATGCCCAGCCCTGCAAGCAGGCCGACACCCCCACCCACAATGGTCACCATACTGGCTTCCGTCAGGAACTGACGCAGGATGTCACGTTGCCGAGCCCCCACCGCCATGCGAATGCCGATCTCCCTGGTCCGCTCGCGCACCGTCATCAGCATCACGTTCATGACTCCGATGCCGCCGACCACCAGTGAAACTGCCGCAATCAGCCCCAGCATCACGGCCATGCTCTGGCGCGTTGCGGCTTCGGCCTGAATACGAGCGGCTGCATTGCCGATGCCGAAGTCTTCCCGCCCCCCATGCCGCGCGAGCAGGAGGCTGCGGATTGATTGCTCGGCTTCATGGACCAGCTCAGAGGAGCTGGCCTCCACAACCACATAGTCGGGCTGTGTCTGCGCTTGATAGACTCTTGCGCGCCCCGACTGATAGGGAATGAAGACCATGTCGTCATAGTCCTGGGCGCCAGAGTCAGCTCCACGCTCGCTCATGACACCGATGACTTCGAACGCCGAGTTACCGATGATCAGCTGCAGACCCAAGGGGTTGGCCACCTCCGGAAAAAAATGCTGGTACGCCTTGTGACCGATCACCACCAGCGGAGCCAGATCGCGATCCTCCACATCGCTGAAGTAACGGCCTTGGGCCACACTCCAGTGGTGAACCAGCGGCATTTCCTGGCTGGCTGCAAACACATAGAGCTGTTTGTCGGCCTTGCCATAGCGCACCGTGACAGGGTCTCCGATGACAGGCATCACTCTGCGTATCGCTGGCAACTCCCGCATGGCGGCCAGATCGTCTTCGGTGATCTGGCCCGCAGGTCCACCGCTGGCCGGTGGTTTGCTCCCCATGTACAGAATGGCCGTTCCCATGGTGCCCATCTGCTCAACCACTTTGCGCCGTGCGCCTTCACCAATGGCCAGCATGACGATCACCGAAGCCACACCGATCACGATGCCCAGCAAAGTCAGGCTGGTGCGTACCCGGTTCATGCGCATACCACGCCAGGCACTGCGTGCAGCTTCGGAAATTTCAGCCACCCACGAAATTGCCGACGTTACGGTGTTGCGCTTCGAGGTCAACGGCGGAACCTCGCCACGGGCGTGATTGCCATCAGGAGCACTGTCGTTGACGATACGTCCGTCGCTGATTTCGATGACACGTCTTGCCTGGGCGGCAACTTCGCGATCATGCGTAATCACAATGATGGTGTGCCCCGCATCGGCCAGCTCGCGCAGCAAGGCCATCACCTCGGCGCCGCTATGCGAGTCAAGAGCCCCTGTCGGTTCATCGGCCAGGATGATGTGGCCACCATTCATCAACGCTCGCGCAATGGACACACGCTGCTGCTGCCCGCCCGAAAGCTGATTGGGTCGATTGCTCAGGCGTGATCCCAGCCCCAGACGCTCAAGTAGGAGCTGAGCTCTGTGCACCCGCTGCTCCTTGGGCAGGCCTGCGTAAATCGCCGGCATCTGCACATTCTCCGAAGCGCTTTCGCTGGAAATCAGGTGGTAGCCCTGAAACACGAAACCGAAGGCTTCACGACGCAACCAGGCCAAGGCATCCGAGTCCAGCGTGGACACGTCCTGCCCTTGAAATTGATAGCAACCTTCGCTTGCCTTATCAAGGCAACCCAGGATATTCATCAAAGTGGATTTACCCGAACCTGAGCTGCCGACTACGGCCACATACTCGCCGGCGCGAATATCCAGATCGATGCCGTGCAACACAGTCACAGACGGCTGATCACCCACTCCGCCATAGTGCTTGCGAATGCCACGCAGCGAAATCAGCGCAACCGGCTCCATCGCACTCACCATTGCAGCCACCGCAGACCGCCAGGGATCATGGTTTCACCGACGATGACACGCTCACCCTCGGCCACACCATCGAGCACCTGAACCTCATGGCGGCTTCGCACCCCCAGCTTCACGCTTCGCAGCTCTGGTTGCTGTTTGGATGTCAGCACCCGAACACTCTGCGACTGCTGGCCCTTCTGAGACTGCAGCGCGGTCAATGGAACCGTCAAGGCCTGCTGTGCACTACCGGTCACAAAGACCACCTGGGCCGTCATCTGCGGCAGCAACTCCGCATCCTTGTTATCCACGTCAAACAATGCCGTATAGGTCACAGCCTTGGTGGCTGCCGCGGGTGTCGCCGAATTGCCTGCAGCGGGTGCAACGCTGGCCGGAGGCGCAGGCAGTACCTGCCTGACCTTGCCGTTCCAGCGCCGGGCCTGTTCCTGACCCGCACTCCCCAGGGTGGTGAAGTAGACCGGCATGTCCGCAGTCACGCGTCTCACATCGGCTTCCGATACATCGGTCCAGACCGTCATGGCTGCCAGATCGGCAATACGCAAAATATTGGGTGTCTGGTAGGTGGCATTCAAGGTCTGCCCTTCACGCGCCTCCACAGAGACCACCGTGCCGGACATCGGCGCATAGATGCGGGTATAGCCCAGACGGGCTTCGTCCGCTTTGAGGCTGGCCTGCGTTTGCTGCATCTGCGCCTTGAGATGGTCAATGCGCGCCGCCGCCCCTGCCACCTGGGCCTCGGCAATCTGCACGTCCTCCTGCCTTGTGGCTTCTTCGGCTGCCATCTGCTGCTGTCGCTGCAATTGCTGGCGGGCCAGTTTCAGCTGCGCCTGCTGCTCTGCAATCTGGGCTCGCAAGCTTGCCAACGATGCTCTTCCCGCATCCACGGTGGCGCGCTGGACACTGGGATCAATCTCCACCAGCAATGCACCCTTTTCGACTCTGGCTCCCGGGCTCACCAACAAGCGGGTAATCTGCCCTGAAACCTGTGCTCCTACATCCACATAAGTTAGGGGCTGCAAAGTGCCAATGGCCGTGACGGTGGATTCCACATCACCGCGCTGCACCGAAGCACTTTGGTACTCAATCCGTGACCGACTTCCCCACCACAGGGCAACGCCTGCAGCACAGACCAGCAGCAGCCCGAGGCCGCCCCAGCGTTTGAGTTTTCCCACCGTCATGAACATCGCACTTTCCAGAAAACAATTCGCAGTCGCTGCTGAAACGCATGCGCAGGGCATGGGTTGGAGCGATTGAAGATCCAAAGCCAAACAGGCGCAGAGGTGGCCGTCACCAGAGGCAACTGACTGCGCCCAGCAGCGCCATCACGGCAGCAACCACCGCAAAATTCCGAGCCGACCAGGAGAGCCCTGCGACTGTCGCGAGCGCTCCCAGACTCCAGAAACCCAGCACGAGCGCAGTACTAACCGTTGCACTCCAACTGCGAATGGCCGGTAGCCAGACGGCCAATAAAAGCAGCCCGCCCAGCACACGCAGCGCCATGCGATGTGCTGCAGGTACCTCGTCCAGTGGTTTCAATTGCGCGTAATGACGGTCCATGGCAAAGGCCAGCGCCGTCATTCCTCCCAGTGAAAGAGCCAGAGCCTGCAAAGATGATTGCCACAACGTCATGAGAGGCTCCCTTGCTTTGCGGCATCTGCGTCCACCACCGCAGACAAGTCTTTCGACACTTCACGAGGCATTTTTTTTCGCACAGCCTTCGGCCTGCGCATCCAGGCCAAGGCAGCCACAGCCGCCACCCCGACCACAATGGCAAAAAGCTCGACTCCTGCGCTTTCCCAGTCCCCCTCGAGAAGGTATGCAACAAGGTGATCTCCAGTGGTCAGGAAGTTCAGCACAGGCAGCAGAAGACACAGCACAGCCAAGGCCGTCATCTGGTCACGCCATGCTATGGGCGGCGACCTCAATAACGCATGCAGAAGTGCCAGAATCCAGAGCGCAAAAAATGCCACCAGCTCCCATCTGGAGCGTTGTGAAAGCTCGATGGGGAGCAAACGATTAGCCCACAGGAAGCCCACGCAAGCGATGCCCAGCCCCACAATGGCGGCCACATTCACAGCCTCAATCATCCGGTAGACCGTCGAGGTGCTGGCACCAAACTCCCCCTGGTGCTTGCTGCGCCGCTTGACCATGAAGAGGATCGCCCCGGTCGCCATCATGGCGCTGCCAGCCAGGCCACAAACGAAGTAAACCCACTTCAGCGGAAAACCGCCATAAGTGGCCATATGCAGCCCACCTATCACCGATTGCGTGAGTGAAGCCGCACCGCCACTCACATCTCCGGGCAGGCGCAACTGCTGCAGCTCTCCGGTGGCAGCCGAGAACATGGCCATGCCACTGGTGGAACTGAGGCGCTTGTTCAGATCGTCGGCGGCATTCCATCCATAAACGCCAACGCGTGCAGCCGCATCTCCAGGGTAATCAATCACCACCGCACGCACCGGTTGTCCGATCAGCTCTTGCCCGCGCAGCACCAAGGGTTCCAGATCCGGCACTGGCATGGGCTGCCCCGAGCGCTGTGGCTTGCCCGGTTCATTCAGCGCCACTTGAAACGACTTGAGGGCTTCGGCACTGCTGCCATAGTAGGCGGCAATACCTGCAGGCATGAAGGTCGAGCAAGATATGGCGATGCCTGTGTAGGCGATCATGAACTGGAAAGGCAGAGTCAGCACCGCCACGGCGTTGTGCATGTCCAGCCAGCTTCTCTGCCCTTTGCTGGAGCGAAAGGTGAAGAAGTCCTTGAAGATCCGTCTATGGGTGATCACTCCGCTGACCAGCGCTACAAACATGGCAAGCGCGGCGATGCCGACAATCCAGAGACCGACCTGACCCGCATGAAGCTGGTAATGGAAATCCACAAAATGATGGCCACCCTCGGTCTGACGCACCTTCGGAGCATCAGCGGCGTCCACGGCATTGCCAGACTTCGGATCGAGTTGCACCGCAGCGTACTGCCCATTGGCATCAAACCAGTAGACGCGTAAATCTCCTCCCCCTTGGACATCTGCAGGCCAAAGCTCCCACATCCCCGCACCCGGGTGCTGCCGCTTCATATAGGCCATGCCCCACTGCAGCCGCTGGCTCAGAGAAGACTCCACTTCTTGCGCCGAGCCTGCGGACAGCGCCTCGGCTTGCTCATGTGCATGATGCTCCGGGGTCATCCAATGGGTGATCGGTTCCTCGAATACGGCCAGAGTCCCCGTCAGGAAAACGGCATACAGAAGCCAGGAGAACCACAAGCCACACCAGGTATGCAGCCAAGCCTGCGCCTGACGAAAACTGCCTTTGCCGGCCCCAAATTCATTCTTTGACTGCGCCATCACAGCCCCTTCAGGTACAACAAGGCGACGGCGCCCGCGAGCATTACCAATATCAGAATGCTCAGCACGATCCATATCCGTCGCGGTGAGGCCGGCGAGAATGCCCAAATCACGGCTGCGACATACCACAGCCAACTGGACTGCATGGCTCCCACAACCGCCTCAACACGCGCTTGACTCATGGCGCCACACAGGACGACCCAGGCGCTTGAGATGGCATAGCCCCCCAGCACCGCTGCAGCTACGCGCCCCCCCCACTCCCCAGGCAGAATGCGATGCATCAGTTTGCGACATTGCTACGCCTCTTCAAAAACGGCCCTTGAGGGACAAAGTCACCGAGCGCTTTTCACCGTAGAAGTTGCCATAGCCCGCATAGCCAACCGTGCTGTAGTAGGTTTTGTCAAACAAATTGCCCACATTCATGGCAACGCTCCAATCCTTGTTGAAGGCATAAGCCACGCGAGCCGACCAAACGGCATAGCCCGGAGATGTGAAGTTGTAGGGCGTCCAGGCTCCGTCATAGCGACCTGTCGATGGGTTGTAAGCGCTAATCCCTGAAGCCCGGTAATTTGAGCTTTGCGCCACAACGCCACCACCAACGCTCCAGCCACGCAAGGCACCACTCATGCGGTAGTCCGCCCAGGCCTTGAGCAGATGACGGGGAGTCACCGTGCTGAACTGAGCGCTGTCTTTACGTCGATCTTCGTTGCTGTTGTAGGTATAGCCCACCGCCAGCTGCAGGTTGGGAGTGATTCGACCCGTCATCTCCAGGTCAATACCTTGGCTCAACTTGAAACCATCGCGGAAGTAGCAGCAGCCACCACGCCAGTCAGTCTGGGGATAGGCTGGGTCATACACTGCTTCGCCTTTTTTATCGGTACGAAACAAGGCTGCACTGGCAATCAAATTGGGAGTCAACTCACTCTTGATGCCCAGCTCGTAGGTGCGTCCACGAACCGGATCCAGCGGTGTTCCTGGCAAGGGAGCCGAAAACTTTCCTGCTTGAGACTGATAAATTTCCGCCGTGCTGAAGTACAGATTGGTCGACTTGGTCAGCTCATGCACCAAACCCATATAGGGCACAAAAACATTGGACTCGCGACTGTTCGCGGTGAGCGCTCCGTTCATGTCATGCTGTGTATTGCGATCCTGAAGCACATAGCGCCCGCCAAGCACAACAGCCCAGCGCTCTACTGGGCGCAAACGTACAGATCCATAGAAGCCGCTTTTTTGCGTTTTGGTATGTGATCCGCTGGTCCAGTCACCGAGCGGATAGCCAGGGTCCGCCGGTGGAACGCGATTAAAGACGTCAGCAGGACCCACTCGCGGCCACAGGCTTCGATAGGAATTGCTGGCTCGATGCTGATCGAAGCCCAGAATGACATCGTGCCGCTGGCCAAACGCATCAAAGCCACCTTGCAAGTTGATATCGAAGCTGGTTTCACGCTCGCGGGACTTGGCCTGATGGATCCACCAATCGGCGCCCTCCAGCGTGATGGGGTCTGGCGAACTTTCAATCTCCGCACCATTCACCCCCTCATTGAAGCGGGTGTGTCTCAGCTGGGTCTTGAGCAGCCAGTCGTTGCTGAGCTGGTGCTCCAGCTTGGCAAAGACAGTGGTGTTTTCGCGATTAATCCAGTTCCAAGGGGCACCAAAGTTGGTATTGCGCGGAAAGCCAATATCGGTGCCGTCGGCATACCGAGGAAGACTCGCATTGAAGCCCGTGTTTCTATCTTTTTGATAGCTAGCACCAAGCGTCGCGACTGTGCTGGAGGTCAAATCGAGCTCCATCGCGCCATACAGCATCTGCCGTTTGAGCTTGGATGGTTCAGCCATTTCCTTGCGGTCATGGTTCACGGCAACAAACCGACCACGCAGGGTTCCGCTTGCGTTCAATGACCCCGTGGTGTCGATCTCGGCGCGATAGTTGCTCATCGTTCCACCGGAAAGCATCACTTGCGTCTGACGTTTGGCCTGTGGTCTTTTGTAGGTGAAGTTCAGAACCCCACCCGCTTCACCCGCACCAAACAGACCATCAGCCCCGCGCAGCACACTGACGCTATCGAATTGCGCCATGTCCAGGCTGCGACTCCCAGAACGGCTTGAGCTGGCCGCTCCGCCATCAAATCGGAAATTGGTGATGCTCATGCCACGGGAAAGATAGGTCGTATCCAGCCAGCTCTCTTCGCGAGTGACCCCGGTGGTGTAGTTCATCACATCATCCAGCGTACGCATGGCCTGATCGTCCATGCGCTGACGAGTCACCACTGTCACTGACTGCGGAACCTCTTTCAAAGACTGGGCTGTCTTGCCTACTTCAACCCCACCGGCCACATAGGAGTCACTGGACTCCCCGTAAACATTGGGGATTGCCTTCTCCTGAACCGTCACTTCCGAAAGTGTGGGCGCGACATCCTGCTGCGCATGAGCAATGCAAGGCAGCAGACAGACCATACTGACTGCCAAGGATGTAGCGTGGAGACGAAATGGCAAAGCCCCACCTGCGGGGCAACAAGAGCGTTCTAGCATGAGCGTTTCAATGAAAAACGAGGTTTTCTCTTCGGGCTAGGAATCATCAACAGCCGAAGAACCAATAACGCTGTGGCTAGAACGGCGACGCCGTATGGGGGCTACCAGCAAATATAAATGCGAATAATTCTTTATTCGATTTCCGGGTATTGTAAATCTTGCGTAAAAAAATTCAACTGCTTTGTAAATTGGACAAGACCCACCGCAGCTTGCATGCGCCGGTGCTGGCGGTTGCCCAAGGACGGGTTTTAGGTGAACAGTCGACAGTGGCAGTCAACTGCAGTGGAAGGTCCGCTATCACGGCTCACGAACAGGCATAGACCCACTTAGCGGATATAGCCTTCTTCAACTTCTCTGGTGCCTGCAGCCGATGCCAGGAACTCAGATGGAGGGCAGCCAAAGGTCTTCTTGAATGCCACCGAGTAAGCGCTATGGCTTTCATAGCCGCTTTCCAAAGCGACAGAGGTGATTGGCATTCCCTGCAGCAGCATCTCGATGGATTTCAGCAAGCGCATTTTTTGGCGCCACTTGCCAAAGTTCATGCCTGTACTTTTCAGAAAGCGGCGATGCAACGTCTTGGAGGTGATCGCATGGTCTTGCGCGACCACTTCAGCGTTGCTGACCTGCGCAGGGTCACGCATCAGGCTTTCACAAATCTTGCCCATCAACCCATCGTTAGGCCAAGGCAGGTGAAACGGCAAATCCGCCACCGTTGTCAACTCTTCAATCAGCAATTGACCTAAAAGGACATCGCGCGCTTGAAACGGTGGCTGATGAGGCACCTTTACCAAGGCGGTGATGAGTTCACGCATCAAGGGCGATACATGCACCACGCAATCATTTCGCGCCAGTTGAGCGGTATAGCACTCAGCAACAAAGATGCCGTGTGCCGTGACCGCCGTCACGGCTGTGAGCTGATGTTGCACTGACGGGCACAGCCAGACCGCCGTCGTCGGTGGCACTAGCCACTGTCCCGTTGAGGCCTTCACCAGCAGGACCCCGGTCGATGCATAAATCAAATGCCCGCGCGAATGGCTGTGTGGTGGAACGACATGGGCGGCAGGGTAGCGTTCCACCACGCCCGTCACCGGCAAGTCTGATATTTGTGCGTGGCGTAGATCGAGTGCGTGGCCGCCACGTTCCGGCGAAGCAAATCCCATGGAATGAATGTCCAAATTGATCAAGAAAATGGGAATTTATTGATAGATCCCTCTTGGGTGGCAGTCTAAAGTCCTGGCATTGCTTCCCACAAGTCTTTTCCCGTGAACCTCTCGCACACGCTATCGCTATGCCTGCTAGCCCTGACATCTGGTCGGGGTCCGTACGCATGCGCTTGCGAATGGTCCCACGCTGGTTTCCCCAGACCCCGACCTTAGCCAGCTCCTTGGAGCAGGGAAGCCAGCAGCCCCATTCCCGATATTGAGGTCTCCATGCTGGCTCACCCTTCCCAAAAATACCGTGCATTTCCCGTGGTCGATTTGCCTGATCGCCAATGGCCTTCGCGCACCCTGACACAAGCACCCGCCTGGCTGTCCACCGACTTGCGTGACGGCAATCAGGCATTGTTCGAACCCATGAACCGCGAGCGCAAGTTGCGTTTGTTCCAGGAGCTGGTGCGCATTGGTTTCAAGGAAATTGAAGTGGGCTTTCCGTCCGCCTCGCAAACCGATTTTGAGATCGTGCACCATCTGATAGACGCGCACTTGATCCCCGATGATGTGACGCCCATGGTGATCACTCAGTTGCGCGAGGACCTGATCACCACCACCGTGCAAAGCGTCGCCGGAGCCCGGCGGGTGATCGTGCATCTGTATAACGCGATTGCGCCTGCGTTCCGTGAGGTCGTCTTTGGCATGTCAGTGCCCCAGATCATCGCGTTGGTAGAGCACCATATCCAGTTACTTAAACGTCTGACGCAAGGCCATCCAGAGACCGAATGGGTGCTGCAGTACTCGCCGGAGACATTCTGTATGGCGGAGCTGGAGGTGTCTCTGCAAGTGTGCAACGCCGCCATCGCTGCCTGGGATGCAGGCCCCAAGCGGCCCATGATCATCAACCTGCCCACCACGGTGGAGGTTTCTACCCCCAATGTCTTTGCTGACCAGATCGAATGGATGGATCGCCGTTTGGCGAGGCGTGAACATATTGTCCTGTCTGTCCATCCCCACAACGACCGTGGCACAGGCATCGCCTGCGCTGAGCAAGCACTGCTCGCGGGTGCTCAACGTGTAGAAGGCTGCTTGTTCGGCAATGGGGAGCGCAGCGGCAACCTGGATGTGGTGACGCTGGCCTTGAACCTCTACACCCAAGGAGTCGATCCAGCCCTGGATTTTTCAGACATCGCAGCCGTTGCACGCATCGCGGAGGAGTGCACGGCTTTGCCGATTCACCCACGCCACCCCTATGTCGGAGATCTGGTGTTTACCGCATTCTCCGGCTCACACCAGGATGCGATTGCCAAAGGTTTCGCCGCGCAAAAACCGGATGCATTGTGGCGTGTGCCGTATCTGCCGGTGGACCCCAAAGATCTGGGACGCACCTACGACAGCATTGTCCGCGTCAATAGCCAGTCGGGCAAAGGCGGGATCTCCTACCTGCTCCAGCGGGACTACGGAATCGTGATGCCCAGGCGCATGCAAGTCGAATTCAGTGCCATTGTTCAAGCCATGGCAGATGGCAGCGAAACGGAGTTGTCGAGCCAACAGATCTGGGATCTGTTTGAAGCCACTTATTTACACCCGGACAAGACGGTGAACAACGCCCGATATGTCGGATATCGCTTGTTTGATGATGCGCAGGGGCAAGGCATTGAACTGCAATGGATGGGGTCCGAAGGGCAGTTGCAGACCCGCGTTGGCACAGGCAATGGCCCGATTGCTGCGACAGTCGCCGCACTGAATCTGCCATTGCGTATCGATAGCTATGAGGAGCGAAGCTTGGGCTCGGGAGCAGATGCCTGTGCGCTGGCGATCGTGGAAGCCGCGTGTCCGGGGCTTCCGGGTTCCAAGTTTGGTGTGGGTAAGGATGCCAACATCGTGACGGCCTCGGTGCTGGCTGTTTTGAATGTCGCCATGAGATTCAATCACTCCACAAATTAAAGTGGTTCTAGCTACCCTGTTTGGGCTCTCCTGAGCGGGTAGCCACCTAACGACTGCTTTTAGCGGGCAGAACCAATTCGTACTCGCCGCCAATAGCTGCCTTTGAGCAGTTGGCTGATGCAAGTCTAATGAGCGCGGCCGGCCAGGAGCTGCCGGTAGTTGCGAGTCAAAGCGGTCGCTCAATGGAAAAGGTAAGCAGCCCGCCATACGCCGATTGGTTTGAGCGGCGGACTAGAGCCAAGGTACGTAGGCTGGAAAGTAGAAGATTGCTAGAAATGAAAAATAGATAACTGACAAGCCAAGCCAGATGAGGTTTCTAAAGCCCGAACGCGACGCCAAAATTCCGACAAAGCCCAATGCAGCCGCAATGAACAACCAACCACTCACGACTGCGCTCAACCCATAAGATGTGGAAACACCAAGCTTCCCCCCGGTTGTGAGTTGATGCTCAGTGATGCCAATCCAACCAACGCTGGCACAGATTGCAGCCATGACACCACAGGCTAGAACAATAGATATCGGAGGTCTCATCGATTTCAAATGTAATTTAGACCAATCCAAGCCTCAGGCCATGCAGCCTAAATTAGCATGAAAAGAACGCGAAAAGGGCTTGCAGCACAGCTGAGACGGCTTAGAACTTTGAGCTGAATGGCGGCTCAGGGCCGACATAAACTCGTCGCGGCGCGCAAAAACGATCCTTATGGCCTGTTGCGGTGAACCGCGCAATCGAGCGGCCAATTCCAAAAGGAAAGTGGCCATTCAGGAGAGACGGAGGTCAAAGGCTGGTGTTGGCGATTTCTGCCGCTCGGGCAACTGAAGCCTGAATGACTCAGATCAGCCGTCTAAAGCGGTCTATAGAAGACGGGTCGATTCACCGGCACCAAGCTGACCAAACTTGAGTCGTCTTTAAAGCCCAGTTTTTTGAATTTTTCTTGATCGCCCACGTCATGGGCGATGCAACTTGGGTGCGAAGCATAAGCAGAGGGGAAACTTTGGGGTACGGGAGGATCTCAACTTACGCCCCCTCTCATACCCTCTCGCTCATCCAGAAAAATCGTAAACCTTTGATTTTTAATAATATAAAATCTTATTCTTTGTAATCCGCTACAGGAATACCATGCGATCAAGCGCCAAACTGCTGTTGGGCGCTTTTTTGTTGCTGAGAGAAATCATGAAATCCTCCATCCGAATCGTCGATGTAGATCGACTCGAAACCTGGAGCCAGTACAAGGCGGGCATGTGCGACAGCTGTGCCGCCAACTGCTGCACCATGCCGCTGGAAGTGCGCCTGCCTGATCTGGTGCGCCTTGAGCTGGTGGACCCGTTTGAGGTCGAGAACATTGAGCCCAAACTGATTGCCAAGCGCCTGATGAAAATGCGCTTGATTGACCACTTCAACCCTAAGCACGAGATCTTCACCATGGCTCGCCGGGCGGGTGGGGACTGCAATTTTCTGGACAAAAAAACACGCCGTTGCACGGTTTATGACAAGCGCCCGGAAACCTGCAGATTGCACCCCAAAAAAGGCCCCAAACCCGGGTTCTGTGCTTATGGCAACAAGGCTCTTTCGCAGATTTAATCAACGCTATAGATGCTCATACATCCATCACCGCAGGCAGCCAGATACGCGCCATCATGCCCGGATGGCTGTTGTGAAAACTGAGCTTGCCACCATGCAGCTGAACGATGGCCAGCACGCTTGCAAGACCAAGACCATAGCCCTGCCTATCTGATTCGGCGCGGTAAAAACGCGTGGTCATGTGCTCCAGGGTCTGAGGGTCGGCACCGGGCCCGCGGTCCTGCACGGTGATCTCTACGCCCCAGGCACCGTCGCTGCCGCTATCCTGGGCCGGTCCTGCTCGCAACAGCACATCAGCACCATGAATATCTCCGGCTGACGCTCCGTATTTAATAGCGTTATCGACGAGATTGGAAACTGCGCTGGCGATCAAGTCTCCATCACCAAGGGCCTGTACACCAGCCTGTACATCCAGTCTCAGTGCACCACCTGCGTCTTCCACCAGCGGTTCATAAAAGTCCACCACATCGACCAGCAAGGCCTGCAAATCCACAGGGGCAAAGCGCTTGCGGCTGGCACCGCTTTCGACCTCTGCGATCTGCAAAAGTTTTTCAAAAACCACACCCAGTTCGGCCACTTCTTCGGCGACAAGCGCCAGCGTAGCGGACTGCATTTCAGGGCTGGCCTGCTGTGCATTGCGAAGGCGCAGAAGAATGCGTGTGAGCGGTGTTCTGAGATTGTGCGCAATGCTGTTTGAGACATGGCGTATACCTTCCATCAGCTGCTCCAGGCGATCGAGCATGGCGTTGATATCGCGGTTAAGCAACGTAAATTCATCGCCGCGCTGATCAACCGGAATGCGTTGACGTAAATCACCAGCCGCCACGCGCGACATGGTGCTGCGAATGGCGGCAGCGCGCTCATCCACCACGCGCCTGAAGACGATGGCACCAATCAGGGCCATAACGCAAGCGGCAATGGCGGCCAGCAAACTGGCCTGGCCAAACAGCTCTTCCATATCGCGCTGTAGCTGCATGTCGCTGCCAGCGGCCAGCAAGTTTCCATTGGGCATTTCGGCCACGGCAACACGCCCGACGACCAGCCTCCCACCGCGCTTGACAGTCAGCTCGCGCACACCCATGGTCGTAAGTTTTCGGTGTGGAAAAACCTCGGCATTGCTGACGATGGGTTCACCATCGCGGTCCATGAGAATGAGGATTTCCGTGTCGGTGTTCACGCCATCACGGATGGTCTGCAGAATCTCGTTTTCAAGCGCTCCGGGGCCGTATTTCGCGGAGTGCTCCATCAATCTGCGCACATGGTTTTCGGCCTGCTTGTCGAGCCGTACGCGCACCACGCCCACGGTCTGCACATAGAAAACAGAAAGCACGATGACCATGGTCAGCACCATGAGCCCGCCATAGCTGAGAGCCAGCCTGAAGGCCAGCGAACTCCAGGGTCTGGAGCCTCGCATCAAATCACCTCAGGCAGGTCTTGTGGATGATCCGAGAGGCTGTAACCCACGCCGCGCACGGTGTGGATCAGCGGTGTTGGAAAACCTTTATCCACCTTGGCACGCAGGCGGCTGATGTGAACATCGATCACATTGGTTTGCGGGTCAAAACGGTAGTCCCAGACCGATTCCAGCAACATGGTGCGCGTGACAATCTGGTGCGCGTGCTGCATGAGAAATGCCAGCAAACGAAATTCACGCGGTTGCAGCGAAAGCGGCTGCCCTGCACGTTCAGCGCTGCGCGAGATGAGGTTGACGCGCAGGTCAGCCAGATACATCTCGCGTGTAGGGGCGGGGATCTGTGCACGGCGCACCAGCGCTTCAAGCCGGGCCGACAGCTCGGAGAAGGCAAAGGGCTTAGTCAGATAGTCATCGCAGCCGGCACGCAGGCCGCGCACTCTCTCATCTGTAGCAGACAGCGCGCTCAGGACAAGCACTGGCGTCTGTTTTCCCATGGAGCGCAGCGTCTGCAAAATCTGCAGTCCGTCAAAGCCATTGGGCAGCATGCGGTCGAGGATGATGACGTCCCAGTTCTCGCCCACCGCCTGTGCAATACCTTGCACGCCATCACCGCAGACGTTGACATGTGCACCTTGCTGGCGCAGCCCTTCAGCGATGTAACGCGCGTTGAGCGCATCGTCTTCGATGATGAGGTAGCGGTACATGCGATATCGGTCTGCCGTTGGGGGATGAACACTATAAGCCGTGGACTCTCCCTCTGCATTGGATAAAACATCAGACAGCGCAGCAGCCGCAGGAGGTAGGGCCGGAATTTGCGCCATCTCAGGCTCACTCTCAGGGCTGAACCTGGGGCAGATCACCGCTGGCCAGACGCACTTCCCACTCGGCATCCAGCATGTCCTTGACCAGCTCAAGGTGCTCAAGCCTGTGCTCGTTAATGGAGCCCAGCGCGTCGATTAACTCCAGAATCGTGCCCTTGCCCAGTTTGTAAGCGTCTTGCGCCATCTGGTGCAACGGGGCGATCTGGGCCAGGCCTTCTTTTTCATAGTCGCGCACCGCTGTGCGGCGCAGCGACAGCTGCTGCAGCGCGCGTTGCAGTTCTGACTGGGCAGCAAGCACGGCGGCATCGCGGCGCAACTCGGCCTGATCGGCTTCTACCTTGGCTCGCTCGATAGGGCCTTGGCGACGGTCGAACAGTGGTATTTCAACGCTCACCCCGACCTGATTAAAACTGCCATCTACGCTGTTGCGGATGCGGGAAAGACCAAAGGATGGCGTGGGCAATGCCTCGCGCTGTTCCAGTTTGATTTTCTGGCGCGCACGGTCCAGCTCTGCCTGACTGGCGCGCAGGCTGGGCAACTGGGTTTGCGCAGTGCTCCAGAGCTGGTCATATGCGGGCGCTTTGCGCAGATCTGTCGCTTGCAAGCTGCCTTCCACACGCACCTTCCACTGAGGTAAGGCGGCAATGCTGGCTACGCGCGCTGCAGCATCACGCAAGGCGGCCTGCGCCTTGCTGACTTGCATGCTCATCTGGGCTTGCTGCAGGTTCAGGCGTGCACCGTCATAACGACTGCGTGTGCCGGCCTCAATCTGGCCTTTGACGATGAAACCCGCCTTATCCAGTTCATCACGGGCTGCCAGCCAGACTTGATAGCGCTGCTGGGCCACCAGAAGCTCGTTAAACGCGTGCGCAGCATCGCTGAGCGTCGTTGCCACTGCGACATCCGAATTCGCAGCAGCGGCCTGCTCACCGAGTCGCGCGTTCTCAATGCGCATGCCACGCTGGCCGAAAATGGGAATGGCCTGCTCCACCCCCCATTCCTTTTCCCCGCGCTTGTTGGAGTAATGGGCGACCGGGTTGGAAAAAGTTGCTGCCGTTTTGCTGTCGGCCTTGGCCAAATCCAGCTGCATGCGATCTGCTGCGAGCGCGGGCTGGTTTTGCACCACGATGCGCAGATATTCCTGCAAGGTCACGGGCTGTGCTGGAGCCGCCACTTGCCCGGCGATGCGCTCCGAGGCGGCACTCAAGGTCGGCGTTACAGCCGCATCGGCGGCATGACTGGTGCCGCTAAAAGCGCCGCAGCACAAGGCGGCGGCCATTGCAAGAGAGTGCCACTTAGTCATTTTGAGCGCCTTCATCACGTTCTTCCTGCGTCATCATGTTTTTGGGACCCAGCCAGGCATACAACACAGGCAGCAGCACCAGTGCCACCAATGGCAGCACAACCATGCCGCCAACGATGACCGAGGCAAAGGGGCGCTGCGTTTCGCTACCCACGCCAGTAGAAAGCGCCATGGGCAGCAAACCGAGCAGCGCCAGCAATGCCACCAGAATGATGGAACGCATGCGCTCTGCCGTGCCTTCGATGAGCGCCTGCATCAAAGGCATGCCCTGACGGCGTAAATCTTCTACCGCAGAGACCACCAGCAAGCCCGCCAGAGCCACCTGCCCCAGCAGTGCAATAAAGCCGATAGCCGCACTGATGGACAGCTCGATACTCGCCATATGCAGGGCCGCAATACCGCCGACCATGGCAAACGGAGCACATAGCAAAATGATGCTGGCACTGCGGGCCTGACCCAACGCACCAAACAGCAGTGCATAGACCACAATCAGTGACAGAGGAATCACCACCTTCAGGCGTGCAGCAGCGCGTTGTTGGTTTTCCCATTCACCACCCCACTGAGCGATATAGCCTTCGGGCAGCTTTACGTTCTGCTTGAAGGTGGACAGCGTGTCTTTCACCACCGAGCCGATATCGCGCCCTTCCACGTTAAATTTGAGCGCCATGTAGCGCGCATTACCTTCGCGAAAAATGGAGGAGTTACCGATCTTCATGCTGACCGTTCCAACCGAGCCCAGAGGGACAGAGCCACCATCCGGCAAAGGTATGGCGATATTGCGAATGCGCTCTTCATCCATGCGATCCACATAGGGCAGACGCACGCGCACAGGAACCGGGTATTCGCCTTCCCACAAGGTGGTTGCGACATTGCCTGCCAAAGCAACTTCCAGCGTCTTCTGGGCGTCTTCCATGGCGATGCCCTGCCGAGCCAGGGCCTGGCGATCAAACTCCACATGTACCTGTGGTGCGGGGGCATCGCGGTACAGGTCCAGATCGACCACGCCATCAATGCCCTTCACCAGACCCTTGGTCTGCTGAAGAATGCCGCGCAGCGTCGGAATATCAGGGCCAAACAGCTTGAGAACCACCTGACCACGCGCACCCGATGTGGACTCTTCCACGCTGTCACGGATCGGCTGCGCAAAGTTAAAGGCCACCCCCGGAATTTCACCCAGCGTTGCACGCATTTCCTCGATCAGCGCGGGCTTGTTCAAGCCCTTGCGCCATTCGCCATGCGGCTTGAGGCGTACCAGCACCTTGGCAAGGTTGAGCGTCTCGTTATCGGTGCCAGATTCAGGTCGCCCCTGCTCTGTGGTCACTGTGAGAACTTCAGGGAAGACCTTGAGACGCAGGCGTACATCGCGCAGCACTTCCTGGCCTTTTTCCAGAGAGATGGAAGCAGGCATTTGCACCAGCACATAGGCATCGCCTTCATCCAGCTCAGGCAAAAATTCGGTGCCCAGCCATTTGGCAGAAAAGCCAGCCACCACCAGCACGCTCACAAACACGGCGATCACTGCGGTGCGGCTTTTGGCGGTGCTCAGAATGCGGCCAATCCAGTGCTGATAACCGTGGTGCGCACGGTCAAAGATCTTGGGTTCTTCCACCATCACATGCTTGGGCTTGAGCAGCAGCGCGCACAACGCTGGCACCAGCCCCATGGCAAACACCAGCGCACCCAGCAGCGCAAAGCTGTAGGTCATGGCCAGCGGACGGAAGATACGACCTTCAATGCTTTGCAGCGAGAACACTGGGATCAGCGCAGCAATCACGATCGCCATGGCAAACAACGTGGGCTTGGCCACGGCAACGGCCGAGTCCACAATGATGTGGCGCATATCATTCGCCGTCTGCGGTTTTCGCAGCCGCGCATTGCGAAGTATGTTTTCCGCCAGCACCACCGCTCCATCCACCATGATGCCGAAGTCGATCGCGCCCATCGAAATCAGATTAGCCGGCATGCCCAGCGCATGCAGGCCGATAAAGGCGACCAGCAACGACAAAGGAATCACCGTCGCCACGATCAGAGAGCCACGCAGGCTGCGTAAGAAGAGCCACAGCACAGCCACGATCAGCGTGGCACCAAACAGCAAATTGTGCTGCACAGTTTTAAGGGTGTGGCCCACCAGGTCAGAGCGGTCATAGTTCGTGACCATCTTCATGCCTTCAGGCAGGCCACCACTATTGAGTTCTTCCACCTTGGCGTGAATGTCATCGAGCACGATGGAGGGGTTGGCTCCGCGCTTGAGCAGCACAATGCCCTGCACCACATCGTTCTGATCATCCATGCCCACAGAGCCCTGACGTGGTGTGTGCGACTGCACTACACGCGCCACATCACCAATCGTCACAGGAGCCTTGCCACGCATGGCAACCACCACATCCTGAATCTCTTGTGGAGTGCGCAACAAACCAATGCCGCGAATGATGAAGGACTGCTCGCCACGGCGCATCAGACCACCACCCACGTTGCGGTTGGACTTGGAAAGCGCGTCGCTCACATCATCCAGGCTCAGACCCAGGCTGTAGAGTTTTTCAGGGTCTACTTCCACGTGGAATTCTTTGACGAAGCCACCAATACTCACCACATCAGCCACGCCCTGCACTTGCTTGAGCACGCGCACTACATGCCATTCTTGCTCGGTGCGAAGCTGCGCCAGCGTGTGTTTGTCGCTTTGCAAGCGGTAGTAAAAAACCTTGCCCAACGGCGTGTAGTCAGGCGCCATTTCTGGCGTTACACCATTAGGCAAATTGGCCTGTGGCAAACGCTGGGAAACCTCGGCACGCGAGTTAAAGCTATTGGCATTGTCATCAAAGACAAGGTTGATCATGGAGAGGCCGAAATAGCTCTCCGATCGCAGTGCCGTCAGCCCCGGCGTGCCGTTCAACTCCCGCTCCAGCGGCTGCGTGATCTGGCGCTCTACTTCTTCGGGGGCAAGCCCCGGTGCCTGGGTAATCACACCCACCTGCACATTGGTCACATCGGGGTAGGCCTCGATGGCGGTCTGCAGATAGGCGTACACGCCATAGATGGCGATGGCGAGGGTGACGCTCAGCGCCACCAGACGTCGATGAACGACGAATGAAATAAACGAACGCAGCATGGTTAAGACTCCTGCCAGGACTACAGAAGCTGGCTGGCTGCGCCGTCAAGCAGCAGACCACCACGCACCACAATTTTTTCACCCACCTTGAGGCCAGAGATCACCGGCACCATGCCGCGCGATGGACGCCCCAGAGTCACCTTGCGCGCCTCGAACTGGTTGTTCTCGTGCTGCACATAGACCACGCTAAGACTTTCATCCTTGATAAGCACGGCGCTCACGGGGATCAGCATCTCTTGCAGGTTGGAAAGCTGCACACCCACCTTGGCCTGCATGCCAGGGCGCAGCACGGGGTTCTGCTCGCTCAGCTCCACCACCACTGCTGCACGGCGCGATTCTTTATCCAGTGTTGCACCCAGATGGCGCACCACCCCCTTGATGGGCTTGGCCAGTTGCGGTACTTCAACCTGAACAGCGCTACCCAGGCGAATGCCGGGCAAGTCCGATTCAAACACCTCGGCCACCACATTCATGGCCCGCGGGTCACCAATCATGAACAGTGCAGCACCTGGGTCAGCCGCATTACCCACCACGGCCTTGCGCTCGGCGACGATGCCTGCACGCGGAGCACGCAGTTCAATGCGATCGCCACCGCCAGAGCCCAGCAGCGCAGCGGTGCCTTGCGCACGACCCAGCTCTTGCGTTGTTTCACGCAGCTTGGCCTGAGCAGCGCGCAGATCGACTTCAACGCCCACGCCTTTGTTCACCATGTTTTGCTGACGCTGGGCTTCAACCACTGCCACATCGTGGGCGGTCTTGGCTGCTGCCACGTCATAGCGGGTACGCAGAGCATCGGGGCTGACCAGCGTGGCCAGCAAGTCACCGGCCTTGACCATATCGCCCACATGCGCGTTGACGGTGACCACGCGTGCCGAGATGGGTACAGAAGCCGATGCCACACGATCTTCCACAAACGCCACATGCGCAGGAGCCCAGGCCATTTGCAAGCCTTGAGGGTCTGTCACCGCTGCAATCTCCAGCATCTTCACGGACTCAGGCTTGACCTGCAAAAAGCCTTTGGGCAGGGCCGTCGCAGTGTTGTGCGCGCCCTCTGTCGCTTTCGAGGCGTCGCATCCGCTGAGCAAGCCAGCCACAGCAACGACCACAGCCGCCACTGACAGCTTTGCCACTGTCTTGGTTGGTAAATGCGCCGCTGCCGGCAGTCCCACAAGGCTCTTGTTCATCGTTCACCCTTTTTCGATGGCTGGGAAGTGAAGAGCTTCAGCACCGCTTCTCTTCCAGTGATGGCGCCATGCTAGGAACAGCGGCAAGCCTCTTGGGTGACGCACGCATTACGGTTTGGTAAGAGAGAGGCAGTCGCAGCAATCCAGTCCAGGCGCTCCTCACGCAGAGCAGAACCCTCCGTCAACGCTGAGCACGTAACAGCACTGATTTGCCTGTTTTTTCATCAAAACAAGGTACACATGCCTGATTCGCCTAAAAAACAGGCATTCCGCCTGTTTTCTCATGTTATTTCTCATACATGAGTACTAAAAGTATCTAGATACTGTCAGATCAGATCGATAGCTGGCTCAACTCTTTTTTCAGGAAAAGTGCTATCAATCCCTTCTATAGCCTTGGATATCTACTATTAAAAACAGAGCAAATGACTTATCCATTCGGTGGATAAATTGAAGACCCATGCCTCTGTTTTTCAGGAAATCAACACAAAAGGCAGATCTGGCATACAGATCATGTTTTGAGCAGCGACAGAAGGAAAACTAACTGGGATAAAACGTATGAAATAACGCGCTTCATAGCTGTGGATAAATTACATGTTCTTCCGTCTTACAGAGCCACAATAAGCGTGAACAACCTTAACCACAGCACTTGAAAACTGTTCATTTTTCACTCTTCAAGAGAATTTTCAAATTCTAGAAAAATCTATTTATTCATAAAAATTTAACAAACTTATCAACAGCAATAGCTACAAAGTTATATCCAGGATACAAACAGGTTCTATTAGCGTCGTTTCTGTGGATAAGTTTCTTGAAAACTACGCTTCAGACAATCCACAATTACAATGAACAAGTCCTCCGTAAGTGGTGGAAAAGATTGCTCACATACACGTCTGAGATACATCTGTAGAACATACAGAAATCATCGATTTGTATGCTGTATTGCATAAGAAATTCAATCTTATTTAATACATATCTCTGTACGAATACTTATAAAACGCTAAAGCACAGTGCCTATGCGTCTCGAAAAGCGCTGAAATGCACGAAAAAAAGTGGGCTGAAGAGGCCCTGAATTCCTTTGATGCCGTCGTTGGAGCCATGCCAGGATTTCGCAGCCGTGAAGGACAGCGAAAAATGGCGGCTCAAATCGCAAAAACGCTGAGCGAAGCCCAGCTCGGAAAAGTCGATGAAGACGATCCAGAACCCCGCAGGGCGATTGCCGTGGTTCAGGCTGGTACGGGCGTTGGAAAGTCGCTGGCCTACAGCATCCCAGCCATCCGCATGGCGTTGTCGCGTGGCACGCGTGTGCTGATATCCACGGCAACGGTGGCACTGCAGGAGCAGCTGGTAAACAAGGATTTGCCGGCGCTGGCCGCCAAGCTCGATCAGCCCTTCAAATTCGCGCTGGCCAAGGGGCGTGGCCGTTTTGTCTGCAAACTCAAGCTAGAGCGGCTTGCCAGCACGGGCGAAGCGCAGGATGAGGAAATGGACGATCTGTTTGGCGACGAAAAGGCCCAGACCAAGATCCATCGGCCTCAGCACGAGCTGCAAGCCCGCATGCAGTTCTACAAATCCATGGCGGATGCGCTGGCAACCGAGGCATGGAGCGGCGACCGCGACTCGCTAGAAACGCCGCCAGAGGCCGAGGCATGGAGTCCCGTGGCAGCCGAGTCATCGTCTTGCACGGGCAAGCACTGCCCTGCTTTCAGCAACTGCGTTTATTACGAGCGCCGCAAGGACCTGGTGGCCGCGCAAGTCATTGTGGCCAATCATGATTTGCTGCTTTCCTCACTCGGCTCCAAGCTGCTTCCGGATCTGGATAACTGTCTGCTGATCCTTGATGAGGCACACCACCTGCCCTCCACCGCTCTGGATCGATTTGCGGGCGAGATGGACCTGAGTCGCCTGACCTGGATCGACAAACTGGCCAGCCGCGCGCTGCGCGTGAACCAGGTCGCGGAAGTGGAAGAGTTGGCCGATGTGCCCAAGCATGCAGGTCAGCTGCGCCTGCAGATGCAGGAGCTGGCCAGACTCGTCATGGAGCAGTACGGAGAGGCCCTTAAATCGCAAAAAGACAGCTATGGGCCAGCCAGGGTAAGGGCGACCCGCGGAATGCTGCCTGAGGCCCTTTTAGAGCCTCTGGGCCTTATTGCTCACCATGCCGATGGCTTTCTGGATGCTTTGCGTGCGGTTTCCAAAGCGCTGCGTGCAGAAATCAAGGACAAGCCCGAGGAAGCACAGCGCCTGTCCACCATTTATGCGCAGGTCGGGGCACTGGCACCGCGACTGGAAGCCATCTCCAACACCACGCAATTGCTTTTGCAGCACAGCGGGCCGGACGGCGAAAGCACGGCGGTACCCAACGCCAAGTGGTTCACGTTGGAGATGGACGGGGAATTCATTGCCGTCAAGGCTCACGCCAGCCCCATTCAGCCGGGCTCCACCCTGCGCCGGCATTTGTGGTCGCAGGTCAGAGGTGCGGTACTCACCTCTGCCACGCTGGCCAGTTGCGGCCATTTCGACTTCTTTTTGCGTGAGGCTGGCTTGGTCAATGACCCATCAGTCACTACGCTGGAAGTCCCCAGCCCCTTCGACTATGGCCGCCAGGGCACGCTAGTAGCCCGGGAAACGGCCGCAGACCCGCGTGAGGCGGCTCGCTTTACCGAGGAAATGGTCGAAGCCTTGCTGAACGATCTGAGCCGTATACAGGCCGGTGCGCTGGTCTTGTTCACATCCCGAGAGCAAATGCGGCAGGCGGTGGATGCGCTATCCACCAGCATGCGCAACCAGGTACTGGTGCAAACCGCCCTGCCCCGCCAGACATTGCTGGCCCGCCACCGCGAAGCCGTGGAAATGGGCGAGCCATCCATCATTTTCGGCATGCAATCTTTTGGTGAAGGGCTGGATCTGCCCGGTGCGCTGTGCGAGTCGCTATTCATCACCAAGCTGCCTTTTTCCCCACCCGACGACCCGGTGGGTGAAGCAAGAGCTGAATGGCTGCGCAGCAGCGGCCGTAATCCCTTCAACGAACTGGTAGTGCCTGCTACGGCCATTCGTTTGGCACAGTGGGTAGGACGCGCCATTCGAACAGAAGAAGACCAGGCCCATGTGTACTGCTATGACCGCCGCCTGACAAGCACCAGCTATGGCCAATTGCTCATCAAAAGCCTGCCACCATTCGCCCTGCAACGCAGACCCGTTCAGGCGGCCTGAGGAAATTGGCGAAGAGACTTTTCAGGCTTCTTCGCGCCATTTTTTTGGTGTTTTTCAGCCTCTTAGCCTGCTGTGCCAGCCACCTTTTTCATGCCTGATAACGGCATGAGCACAAGCCTTTTTGCGCCAAAAGGCTTTTGTAATTTTTCTAACACTTGAGGGACTGGAGTTGCTGGAGGATCAATGACTTCAGTCTCCCGGCTTTCCAGTACTCCGTTCGTTGTGCTCTTGCACCAGTCGCTCAGCGCTTGCGCTGTGATTAACCGCGGATGTTCATCAGTCACGATGAATCAGCATCACTTCGCAATGAGTACGGCTTCGCGCGACGCTGCCATCCGCCACTTCTTTGCTTTTGACCTGTAACGGTAAACAGGGCTGCTGACGAGCAACTAAAGGCATTTTCAGAAAAATCGTTTGAAAACAATGGTGTAAAGACCATTGAATTTTTTTGAATGCATTGCTATCGCCTGCCTGCAATGGGCAGTGTGGCTTCATGGAATGGTTACCCCCAGCTGTTCATAACATTCTGTGGATAACCATCTTTCCCAAAGCCTGGATATAGAACTTTATCCCCAACTCTTGACGTTGAGGCTGCGCATCTTACGCCAAATTTTTGAGCTCTGACGCGTCAATTTTTCTAAAGCCCTTTTTTCCGGCTATCTCCCTCTGTAGAGAGGCTTTGAGACACCTGATTGACGGAGGTTCAAACCTGCACACATTGCGGAATCTTGGGTTTAGCTTTAGTTGTTCTTTAGAGTTTTTATAAATATTTAGTGGTAGTAGTAAAGATGCCATATTCCTGTTGATAACTATCAAAAGTTGATAAAAATCAACCATCTTTGGTACTGATAAACATGGAGACAGGTGATTGCTGCTGCTGTCCTCCATTCATGAATAACTTGCAAGTTTTCGAAATTTCTGTGGACAACCTCGAAGTTGATATGTCGTTATCCACAGAAATTCATATTTCATGAATAAATAAGAAAACCTCTGCTGATCAAGCAAATACAGGCGTTATTAGCTATGTTTTTTATAGTGAATAACTAAAAAAGCGGATCTTGAACACATCAGGTTTGAAAGATGTGAAGTATCCCGAGGCCCTTCTCAACCATCTGAGCAACCCATTTTTTTATTCAATGCGTGCATGTATGCTGTGCAAACTTTGGCTTTAGTTGTTATTGCTAGTCTTATATTTTTACTTAGTAGTAATAGTAAGTACCTCACTTAATTGTGGATAAGTTAAAAATAACATTAAAAATCAATTACTTAAAGTTTGTTTAAGTTTGTGGCCGAAGGTCAACTCCTGCTGTCCTTGATTTGGGAATAACTTTTTCAAACTGGGAATTTCTGTGGAAAACATGAAAATTTCTTGGCTTTTATCACCATGTTTATACACAGGTAGGTCGGCCTGATGGCAGACATGAAAAAGCCACCCCTAGGTGGCTTTGCCTAGTTGCAGTTGTCTGGCTGCCTAGAAGTACCGCGCATATCGGAGCTGGAGAAAGTTAGTGCCTGGGTTGGGTTCCTTGATGCCTGCATTGGAATGGTGCTCCAGCCGCAGGCTGATTTCATTTTTCCGCTGCTCTCCAAACAGGTAACCGACCCCCAAGTGGCTTGCAAAGTTGTAGCGCGTTGAGAACTCTTTGTGGTCTGTGATGTAGCGGTGGTTGGTGGCATAGCTCACACCTAGCCCTGCTTGCAGAAACCAGGGCGATTGGCCTTGTGCGGGGTGCCAGCGCAGTGTGGGTTGTGCTCCCAGAACCCAGGTCGAACGATTTCCGCCTTGGTAATCAGCCGACCAGCGGCTGACTGAGAGATCCCAGTAGCCTGTCAGCTTGCCCGAGCCCAGTGCGTAGCTCCAGTTCCAGGGGAGCATGACGCCGCCGGACCAGCTGTCTGTGCCATGTTCTGCGCTGCCGTATTGCAGGTATACGCCTGTGGCAGGGTTCTGCACAGACTGTGCAAGGGCTGGAAGACTGGGCAACACTGGAGCCAGCAACATGACAAATGTTCTTGCTATCTGCAGCTTTTTCATGGCGAAGATCCTCCCTGTGGTCGGACTATGGGGCGTTACAGATCTGCTGAAGGGTCTGAATTTCTTACGCTCCGTGGAAATGAATCTAGATCTTTGTGAATAAAGGTTCTGTCGGCAAGCAATTGCGCTTGTAGTCAGCCAATGGATATCGTGCAAAAAGAAAAAGCCCCCGGTCATGACGACCGGGGGCTTGTTGGTTGCAGTCAGCTTGGCTTACTTGGCGGCGGGAGCAGGCGCTGAAGGGCGTTCCTGACCGGGTTTGCCGCCATGGTGGCCATGATGGTGCTCACCGCGCTGGTGATGCATGCGCAGCGAGGCCGCGTCAAAGGTTTTTTTCTGCTCTGCATCGAGCTGACCGTAGAAGGCCTTGGTGGCGTCGGCACGGCGGTCCATTTCCGCATCACGCTTGGCGCGCATTTCACGCATCTTGTCGATGCGCTGGGGTGTGGTCAGCTTGGCAAATGCGTCACGGTCGCCGCGGGCAGGGCGCTCACCGGGCTTCATGGCCTCGGTATAGGTTGTCCAGGCACCTGCCTGAGCAGGGGTTAGCTTCAGGTCGGTCTTGAGCTTTTCCATGCGTTTTTTCATGTGCTCCATGCGATCACCACCGCGCTTTTGATCATGGTGATGCTTATGGTGCTCAGGGGCTTTTTGGGTTGCTGCTGGCTGCTCTGCAGGGGCTGCAGTCTGTGCGAAGCTGGGCAGGCTCAAAGAAGCGAGCAGGGCCGTGGCAACAGCGGCGCCGGTGATGGTTTGGCGAAAGCGGGTCATGTCATATTCCTTTTCAGTTGAAGTGGAAGAAGTGGCCGCTCGGTCTGCGTCTTGAAAGGCATTCGGCAGCGGATGAATGAAGTGTGGGGCTCTGATGTTTCTGTCGCGTGAGGTTTTGCAGCCGCTCTGTAAAGTATTGAGAAGATTAGGTGGCTCTGACTGCGCAACAATGCATGCATGGGCTGCTTTGGCAGCTGATTTTTTTCCGTGAGACTCCGCTGCGGGATCTCACGACGATTGAAGGTTTAGCAAAGGTTTTTGATGTTCAAGAACATGATTGTTTATCGCATTGCCGAAAGCTGGCAGGGCGATCTGCAGGTGCTGGAAGATGCGCTGCAAAAGACGGTGTTTACCGAGTGTGGCGCGACGCAGGAACGCTCGGTCGGCTGGATGCCGCCGCGTGGCGAGCAGCATGGCCCGTTGGCCGAATCGGTGGCCGGGCAATGGGTGATGCGCTTCATGAGCGAGTCGAAGATGCTGCCCGCCAGCGTGCTCAACCGCAGGGTTAACGAAAAGGCTGCGCACATTGAGGCGACGGAAGGCCGCAAGCCGGGCAAGAAAGAGAAAAAGGACCTGAAGGACGAGGCCAAGCTGGACCTATTACCCATGGCCTTTACCAAGCAAGGTGCCATGTGGGTCTGGATTGACCCGCAGGCGCGTACGCTGGTGCTCGATACCAGTGCGCAAGGCCGTGCCGATGAAATCGTGACGCTGCTGGTCGAAGGTCTGCCCGGTTTTGCGCTGGCGCTGGTGGATACACAGACCAGCCCGCAGGCCGCCATGGCCCACTGGCTGATGACGCAGGAGCCGCCCGCAGGCTTTGCGGTGGACCGCGAATGTGAGCTGAAGGCTGCCGACGAATCCAAGGCCGTGGTGCGCTACGCACGCCACCCGCTGGATATTGACGAGGTGCGCCAGCACATCGAGCACGGCAAGATGCCCACCAAGCTGGCCATGACCTGGGACGACCGCGTGAGCTTTGTGCTGACCGAAGGCCTGCAGATCAAGAAAATTGCGCTGCTGGATGCGGTGATGGATGGCCAGTCGCAAGACGATGGCGGTTTTGATACCGATGTGACCATTGCCACAGGCGAGCTGTCACGCCTGATTCCTGATCTGATCGAGGCGTTGGGCGGTGAAGGCCGTACCGGTCTGGGCGAGGGGCTGCCGGCTTCTTTGCGCGCCACGCCTGCTGAAACCTTGCCCGTGCGACTGGCCCAAGGCCGTAGCCAAGGCACGGTGACCGGTCCGGCTGCGGCACCTGCGGATACCGCACCCGAAGAAGCACCGTTCTAATGCTATTGAAGGTATAGCTGCTTGCGCCTTCTAAACAAGGGTTTGAAAATGTTTTGATGCTGAAACATTGAAATAACAAGCGCAAGAAGCTATCAAAAAATGCAAAAAGGCCTGCCAGAGTAATCTGGCAGGCCTTTTTTGTGGGTCGCTTAAGGCGGTTGAAACAGTGATTACACGCGCTCAAAAATCGCTGCAATGCCTTGGCCGCCGCCGATGCACATGGTCACCAGCGCGTAGCGGCCACCGGTGCGGTGCAGCTCGTAAATGGCCTTGGTGGCGATGATGGCTCCGGTTGCACCCACAGGGTGACCCAGCGAGATGCCAGAGCCGTTGGGGTTGACCTTGGCGGGGTCCATTCCCAGCTCCTGAATCACGGCACAGGCTTGGGCGGCGAAGGCTTCGTTCGCTTCGATGACGTCCATGTCCTGGATCTTCAGGCCGGTGCGGGCCAGCACCTTTTGTGTGGCGGGCACGGGGCCAATACCCATGTATGCAGGCTCTACACCGGCGTGGGAGTAGCCGACCAGACGGGCCAGAGGCTTGGCACCCGAGGACTTCAGCGCCTGCTCGCTCATCATCAGCACGGCGGCAGCGCCGTCATTGATGCCGGAGGCATTGCCGGCGGTCACGGTGCCGCCTTCCTTCTTGAACGCGGGCTTCATGCCGGAGAGGGTCTCCAGCGTGGTGGCGGCGCGCACATGCTCGTCGGTGTCAAACAGCACCACGCCCTTGCGGGTGGCGATTTCGATGGGAACGATCTGTTCCTTGAAGCGACCGGCTTCAATGGCGGCAGCGGCGCGCTGCTGGCTGAGCACGGCCAGTTCATCCTGCATGGTGCGGCTGATGTTGTAGCGCTCGGCCACGTTTTCAGCGGTGATGCCCATGTGCATTTTTTGCCATGGGTCGTGCAGGATGCCCAGCATGTAGTCAATGCTCTTGGCGTCGCCCATGCGTGCGCCCCAGCGCGAAGCCATGTCGAAATAGGGGCCGCGGCTCATGGACTCGGAGCCGGCACCAATCGCCACTTCGCAGTCGCCCAGTGCAATGGATTGCGCCGCTGAAACGATGGCCTGCAGACCTGAGCCGCACAGGCGGTTGACGTTGTAGGCGGGCGTTTCGATGGGGCAGCCAGCATCCACAGCGGCCACGCGGGACAGGTAGGCGTCGCGGGTTTCAGTGGGGATGACGTTGCCCATGACGACGTGGCCGACGGTGTCGGCCGCAATGCCCGCGCGCTCAATCGCGGCTTTGACCACGGTGGTGGCCATTTGTGCATTGGGAACGTCCTTGAGGCCACCGCCAAAAGTACCGATGGCTGTGCGCGCTGCGCTGACGACGAAGATGTCTCGGGTGCTCATGTTGTTTGTCTCCTCCATTGCGAGAGCAATGGTTATTGGCCTATGCGTGAATGGTCTTGAAGTGAATGAGAGTGTTCACATCCATTTCATCGCCTATTTTGCAATAAATGTTGCGCTGCAACATGTCTCATAGTTGACGACTACCGTCGAAAAATAAGGCGGGTTTCACGTGAAACCCGGACCAGGCGTTTTCGGGGACTTTTTCTCAGGCCGCAGCCTTGTTGCGGCGCTTTGGCGTGGGGGCAATGGGCTCGTGATGAGTCGGTGACAGATCGGTGTCGGCGCTGGCCAAATCGTCGAGGATGGGGCAGTCGGGCCGGTCATCGCCATGGCAGCAATGCACCAGTGTCTGCAACGTGCGCTGCATGGATTGCATGGCGGCGATGCGCTCGGCCAGCGCGGCAATGTGCTTTTGCGCAATGGTCTTGACCTGACTGCTGGCACGGTCCTGGTTTTGCCACAGGCCGAGCAGAGTGGCGATCTCATCCATGGAAAAGCCCAGATCACGCCCGCGGCGGATAAAGCGCAGCGCGTGCACATCGGCCTCGGTGTACTGGCGATAACCGCTGTCTGTGCGGTGAACGGGTGCCAGCAGGCCCAGTGACTCGTAGTGGCGCACCATGCGCGGCGACACCCCGGCGCGGCGCGCGGCTTCGCCGATGACAACAGGCCAGTTCTGAGCGATTTTTTGTGTTGATGGTTGGCTAGGCATGGTGTTCCCTGGAAAAACGCGCCAGCGGCCCTTTGATGACTTGTATGAGGCGCTGGCGCTGTGGTGCGAGAGCTGGCTCAGGCGACCTTGTAGCCTTCTTCGGCAATGGCGGCTTGCAGTGCATCGCGGCTGGCGCTGCTGTCCACCTCAACGCGGTTGGCGGAACGGTCGATCTTGATCTGGGCCTGGGCGTTAACGCCTTGAATGGCATGGGTGACAGCGCGTTCGCAGTGGCCACAGGTCATGCCTTGAACTTCAAAAACTTGTTGCATGGATCAGCTCCTTCATGGGTGAGCCACCGGGCTGGTGGACTCTATGGCTTGAATGGTCAACCCTAACATCATGACAAGGTCAAGCGCTTTTCAAAATATGAACACAGGCAGGCTTGATAAGCCGCAAAGCGTGCCGATAAGAACTTGTCATATTGCAGATCGCCATGGTGCAGGCGCTTTGGTCATGGCTTTTTGTTTGCTGACAATTTGAAACAATTGCTCATTCTGGTGTAAAAGATGCCGGTCGTTCAAAGTCGAGAGGGATTCATGAGTCTGTTGGAAATGATGCGGGGCTTCACCATCCGCACACGCATGCTGGGCGCCATTGGTGTGGTGATGGTCTTGCTGGGATTGCTGGGAGGCGCGGGCATGCTTGGCATGTCGCGCATTCAGGATATGAGCCAGGATTTTCGGAACAATGTCTTTGCAAAATCAGGCCATATGGCGCAATTGCGCATAGAGCTGGGCGGTATTCGCGTCAGTGAAAAAGACATGGTCATCCAGTATGAGAGGCCTGAGGAGGTGATCAAGGCCAATCAGCAGTGGAGCAAGTTCATCGACCAATCCAAGGCCACGCTGGGCAAGTTTATGACGGACCAGAGCGCAGAAGATGCGCTGCTGGCCAAGAGCATCACTGAGCGCATCGACAACTACCGCAAGCTGTTTGAACCGGTGGCACGCCAGCTGGAGGCCGGTGGCTATGACTCGGCCACAACGGCCAACCGTATGAGCGGCAAGGCGCTGGCCGAAATGGCCGAGGCCGACAAGCTGCTGGCTCAGCTCGACAGCTTGCTGCGTCAGCAGTCAGATGCGCTGGCTGCGGCTGAGAGCAAGGTTTCTGAGCAGACACGCTGGCTGTTTATCGCTGCAGTGGTGCTGGCGCTGGTGGTGGTGATTCCGCTGACCTTGCTGAACATGCTGTCCATCTGCCAGCCGCTGGAAAGCGCCCGCCAGATGGCCTTGACGATTGCCGGCGGAGATCTCTCGCGCAAGGCGCATGTCAGCGGCAAGGATGAGCTGACGGATTTGCAGCAGGCGCTGGATGAAATGCAGCAATCGCTGAGCAGCACGGTAGCCCAGGTGCGCGACGCCAGCGGCAACATTGCCACGGCCAGTCAAGAGATTGCGACGGGCAACCAGGACCTGTCGGCCAGAACCGAGCAGACGGCCAGCAACCTGCAGGAAACCGTGGCTTCTCTGGCCCAGTTGACGGCTACGGTGCAGCAGACGGCATCGTCGTCGCAACTGGCCAATCAGCTGGCTTCTTCGGCATCGTCCACCGCCGTGCAAGGCGGTCAGATCGTGAGTCAGGCCGTGAACAGCATGCAGGAGATTTCAGGCTCCAGCCGCAAGATTGGCGACATCATCGGGCTGATTGATTCCATCGCCTTCCAGACCAATATTCTGGCGCTGAATGCGGCGGTAGAAGCCGCTCGCGCAGGCGAGCAAGGCCGCGGTTTTGCCGTGGTGGCATCGGAGGTGCGTAGTCTGGCCAAGCGCTCGGCCGAAGCGGCCAATGAAATCAAGACGCTGATCAACACCAGCGTGCAAAGCGTGGATGTGGGCGCGCGCCAGGTGGAGAGCGCGGGCAAGGCCATGCAGGACACGGTGGACAGCGCCAAGCGCGTGGGCGACATCATTGGCGAGATCACTGCGGCGTCCAGCGAGCAGTCGCTGGGCATTAGCCAGGTGAATCAGGCCGTGGGCGATATTGATCGCATGACGCAGCAAAACGCTGCGTTGGTGGAAGAGTCTGCCGCCGCCGCCTGCTCGCTGCGCGAGCAGGCGGCAAGACTGGCGCAACTGGTCAGCCAGTTTCAACTGGCGGGTGGTTCTGTTCATGCTGCGATGCGTGCCGGTCCAGGGCCGCGCCGGAGTCCACCTCCGGCAGTTACGTCGGTCGGAAAGGCTGCCTTGCCTAAGCAAAAGTCACCGTTGCTGGAGCATGCATAGGCGTTAAATCACGCCCATAAAAAGGCCCCCAGCTTGCCCTGGGGCCGCACGGCGGCAATAAAAAAGCCCGGTTGCAGGAATGCACCGGGCTTTTTTGCTTTCAATTCAGTAGCTGTTCGCGCAATCAGCGAATGCGCTGGAAGCGGTTTTGACTATGAATGGGCGACTGACGGGTAGTCGGTATAGCCGTCTTCGCCACCGCCATAAAAGCGTTTGCTGTCCCACGCGTTGAGCGGCAGATTGGCCTGCAGTCGGTGCACCAGATCAGGGTTGGAGATAAAGGCTTTGCCAAAGGCCACAACGTCGGCATAGCCGCTTTCAACGGCTTTCACTGCCATCTGGCGGTCATAGCCGTTGTTGACCATCCACGCGCCCTTGCCACCTGCGGTGCGGTAGGCCTGCTTGAGTGCGTGGTAGTCAAACGGCCTGTCCACCAGCTCGCGCGGGCCACCGGTCGAGCCTTCAATTACGTGGATATAAGACAGGCCCAGTGGCGCCAGCACGCGCATCAGATACTCAAAAAGCGCTTGCGGGTTTTCGTCCGTAATGTCGTTGGCCGGGGTGACTGGCGAGATACGTATACCCACCTTGCCGCCGCCAATGGCATCGGCCACAGAGAGCATGCATTCGCTCACCAGACGGCAGCGGTTTTCGATGCTGCCGCCGTAATCGTCGGTACGGTGATTGGTGCTGGTCTTGAGGAATTGATCGAGCAGATAGCCATTAGCGGCATGCAGCTCCACACCATCAAAACCGGCTGATTGAACGGCCTCAACGGCAGCAACGGTGAAGCTGTGGACGATGCCTGGCAGCTCTTCAGACCGAAGTGCGCGCGGTGCAGAGGTGGGGAGGAAGTGACCCTCTCCAGTCTTTGGATCGATCACATAGGTCTTGGACTGGGCAGTCAAGGCCGATGGCGCAACAGGCGCGTGGTTGCCGGGCTGTAGTGTCGTGTGAGAAATACGGCCGACATGCCAGAGCTGAGTGACGATGCGACCGCCTTTTGCATGTACAGCCTGGGTCACTTTTTTCCAGGCCTGCAACTGCTCCTCACCATAGAGGCCGGGAACGTCAGAGTAGCCCTGAGCCTGTGCACTGATGGCCGTGCCTTCGCTGATCAGCAGACCTGCCGAGGCGCGCTGTGCGTAGTAGGTCTGCATTGCTTGTGTGGGCACCGCCTGGGGCGCCCGGTTACGCGTCAGTGGCGCCATGGCAATGCGGTTGGGCAGGCGCAGGCTACCGGCTTCAATCGGATCAAACAAAGAGGGCATGCAAGGCTCCAGATGAAAAAAGCCCGAGAAATAATCGAGCTTTTTTGTGAACAGATGCAGAAAACTTACTTGATCAGGCCTTCGGCCTTCATGGCTGCCTGTACCGATGGGCGGGCCAGAATGCTCTCGCGGTAGGCGGCAAGATGCTTGAGGCTGGAGATGTCCAGACCCACAAATTGGGCCCAGCCTGTCACGGTAAACAGATAGGCATCGGCCACGGTGAACTGGTCACCCATCAGAAAGGATTTGTTGGCCAGTTGCTCATTGATCCAGTTCAGGCGCGTGAGCACATTGGCACGCACTGTGGGCTTGAAGTCTTCAGGAGTTGTCGGATTGAAGAGCGGGCTGAAAGCCTTGTGCACCTCGGTGCTGATGAGGTTCAGCCACTCCTGCAAGTGGTAGCGCGCCATGGTGCCATTGGCGGGTGCTAGGTTCTTTTCGGGGACCAGATCCGCAAGGTACTGCACGATAGCGGGACCTTCGTGCAAGGTGTCTCCGTTATCCAGCACCAGAAAGGGCACATAGCCCAGAGGATTGATGCTGTAGTAGTCAGTGCCATCCTGGAGCTTGTGGCTCTTGGTGCTGACCATCACGGTCTCATGCTGCAGGCCTGCTTCATGCAGCACGATGTGCGGAGACATTGAGCAGGCGCCGGGGCTGTAGTAAAGCTTCATGGTGAGTGGCTTTCGTTCAGTTGAAAAGACAAGCCGCCATGCTAAACCGGATACGCTTGAGCGACATGCAAGAGGCTGACAGTGATCCGTCTCCAGGTGGGTCAACAAAGATCCAGACTGGGCAAGAGATCGTTCAGGTAAAGCAAGGCGTCGTTGCCATTGGCTGTGGACATCTGCGCCAGAGATATTTCCTCATCCACTTCGGCATATGCGATGGACCAGCCTTTGAATTTGCGCTCTCCATGCATGGGGCCGTGCAGCTGTAGCTTTACATCCTTGTGTCGCTGATCTTTTTTGATGCTGGTCAGTACATCATTCAGTTCTTGTGCCGGGCCTTCCAGGTACTGGCAAAAACGGGAACCATCGAAAATCAGAATGCCGGTCAGTCCTAAATGCTGGTTCTTTTCCCGCGAAGTGCGAACGATGTCGCCCACGCACTCAGCAGACTGGGTCGGATCGAAAACACTGCAGTACAGAAATGCGTGAAGTGCGGAGGGTATAGACACGGTCAATCTTGATAGAGGCTGATATGGCGTGATCGTAGAGGATGAAACCCATTGATTGGGTAAAAAGTGTTCCGCGATTATCAGTTTGCCCTTATTGAAACCGTCGTGCTGCCCATAGAACTTGCTCCACCAAGGCCTGCATGGCCTGTTGATCTTGGCTGCGCTGCAGTTGGTTTTGCATATCAAATGCATCAGCAGCATGCGCCACGGCATGGCAGCGCGGTGTAACCCAGCACTGCAGATTCAATAGCAATGGGGCGAGGTGTGACTGGGCGCGCAGTCCACCCATGCCTCCAGGCGAAGCACTGGCCATGCCCACTACTTTGTTGCGAAAGGGCAGAGTGCCGTCAGACCACAGGGCATCGCCCTTCACGGGGCTGGACGCCCAGTCGATGGCATTTTTAAGCAGAGCAGGATAGCTGCCGTTGTACTCAGGGCTGCAGATAATCCAGGCCGCATGGCTGTGCATGGCCTGCTTGAGCCGGATGACATCGGCAGGTGTGCCGCGCGCTTCAAGATCAGCGTTGTAGAGCGGAATATCGAAGTCCGCAAGTTCCAGCAAGGTAGCTTGTGCACCTTGCTGCTCTGCAATGGCCGCCGCCGCCTTGGCCAGCTTGCGGTTGTACGATTCCTGGCGGGTACTTCCCGCAAAAATGAGGATGTTCATGCTGTCATTGCAGCACAGGGCAAGCGCATTTTTCCTTCAAAAATATGCCTCTCAGGGCAAACGCCAGGTTTCACGTGAAACACCTGCCTCAACCCTTGCCTAGGCATTGTTGCGTCAATGGTGGGAAAATTGCGGGTTCCCCGCAGGGCAGAACATGAGGTGAACACCTGTCTGCCTGCCATGAGAGCCGAGGCATGGTTGCTTCGTGCAGGGGCAAGGGCCGGGCGAGGCCCCGGAGCAAGAACATGTTGTACCCACAGGAATTTGATGTGATCGTGGTCGGTGGCGGCCATGCCGGCACCGAGGCTGCGCTGGCCGCTGCGCGTATGGGCAGCAAAACATTGCTGCTGACCCACAATATCGAAACCCTGGGGCAGATGAGCTGCAACCCCAGCATCGGCGGTATTGGCAAGGGTCATCTGGTCAAAGAGGTTGATGCGCTGGGCGGTGCCATGGCACTGGCCACTGACAAGGGCGGTATTCAGTTCCGTATCCTGAACAGCTCCAAAGGTCCCGCTGTACGTGCCACACGTGCTCAGGCTGACCGTATTTTGTATAAGGCAGCCATTCGCGAGATTCTGGAGAACCAGCCTAATCTCTGGCTGTTTCAGCAGGCCGTTGATGACCTGATGGTTGAGGGTGACCGTGTAGTCGGTGCCGTGACTCAGGTAGGCCTCAAGTTCCGCAGCCGCACCGTGGTGCTGACGGCTGGGACTTTCCTTGACGGCAAGATTCACGTGGGTCTGAACAATTACGCGGCTGGTCGTGCTGGTGATCCTCCCGCAGTGTCACTGTCTGCTCGCTTGAAGGAGCTGAAGCTGCCCCAGGGCCGCCTCAAGACCGGCACGCCTCCTCGCATTGATGGTCGCTCCATCGACTTCAGCCAGTGTGACGAGCAACCAGGTGACGGCATGCCCGGAGGTGTGAACGAGGGTGAAGTGCCCGTGTTCAGCTTCATGGGCAACCGCGCCATGCATCCCAAACAGATGTCCTGCTGGATCACGCATACCAATGCACGCACCCACGAGATCATTCGCAGCGGCTTTGATCGCAGCCCCATGTTCACCGGCAAGATCGAGGGCGTGGGCCCACGCTACTGCCCTAGCGTGGAAGACAAAATCAACCGCTTTGCCGACAAGGAAAGCCACCAGATTTTTCTGGAACCCGAAGGACTGACTACCAACGAGTTCTATCCCAACGGCATCTCCACCAGCCTGCCATTCGACATTCAGTACGAACTGGTGCGCAGCATGAAGGGCATGGAGAACGCGCACATCTTGCGACCTGGTTACGCCATCGAGTACGACTACTTTGACCCTCGCTCGCTCAAGAGCAGCTTTGAGACCAAGCAGATTCAGGGCCTGTTTTTTGCGGGCCAGATCAATGGCACGACTGGCTATGAAGAGGCAGCAGCACAAGGTTTGTTTGCCGGGCTGAACGCCGCGCTGCAATGTCGTGGTGAAGGTCCATGGATGCCCGGGCGTGATGAAGCCTATCTGGGTGTTCTGGTCGATGACCTGATTACCAAGGGGGTGAACGAGCCCTACCGCATGTTCACCAGCCGCGCAGAGTTCCGTCTGCAACTGCGCGAAGACAATGCCGATATGCGTTTGACCGAAGTTGGCCGTCAGATGGGTCTGGTCGACGACGCGCGCTGGGACTCCTTCAGCCGCAAGCGCGATGCTGTTTCACGTGAAACAGAGCGCCTCAAGTCCACCTGGGTGAACCCCCGCGTGGTCTCGGCCGAAGAGGCTGAGCGCGTGCTGGGTAAGGCCATGGAGCGCGAATACAACCTGTTTGATCTGCTGCGTCGCCCCGGTGTCGATTACGAAAAGCTCGCCAGCATGAACGAAGGCAAGTTCGCAACTGCCTCTGTACAGCCTGAAGCGCTGGGTGAGTTGAGTGCTTCGGTCATTGAGCAGGTGGAGATTGCGGCCAAGTACTCCGGCTATATCGATCGCCAAAAAGATGAGGTGGAGCGTGCTGCGCATTTTGAGCGTCTGCGCCTGCCTGCGGACTTTGACTACATGTCGGTCTCAGCCCTGTCTTTTGAAGTCCGTCAGACACTGCAAAAACATCGCCCTGAAACACTGGGACAGGCATCCCGCATGTCCGGAGTGACACCTGCGGCCATCTCGCTGCTCCTGGTCCACCTCAAAAAAGGCGGCTTCAAGGGCTTTGCGGCACAGAATGAAGAGGCATCGGCATGAGCCAAGCATTGCGTACCCAACTCGAACAAGGCATTCAGGCGCTGAAGCTGGAGCTGGCTCCGGCACAGGTTGATCTGCTCATGTCCTTCATGGATCTGCTGCAGAAGTGGAACAAGGTCTACAACCTGACCTCGGTGCGTGACCCGCAGGAAATGCTGACGCATCATTTGCTCGACAGTCTGGCTGCTGTCCCCGCTCTGCTGCGCCATGTGAATACGCTGCCGGTAGAAGAGGGCAAACGACTGCCTTTGCTGGACGTTGGTTCGGGCGGTGGCTTACCCGGCGTGGTATTTGCCATCTGCTGCCCGCAGATCAATGTGAACTGTGTGGACACAGTGGGCAAGAAAGCGGCCTTCATTCAGCAAGTGGCGGCATCGCTGCGCTTGCCCAATCTGCACGGCATTCATGACCGAGTGGAAAACCTCAAGACCCAGTACCCTGTCATTAGCTGCCGCGCGTTTGCATCTCTGGTGGACTTCACCACCTGGTCGCGCAAGGCACTGGCCGACGGCGGCATCTGGTTTGCCATGAAGGCCAAACACCCCGATGAAGAGATTGCAGCCCTGCCTGCCGACGTGCAGGTGTTTCACGTGGAACCTTTGCAAGTTCCTGGCTTGGATGTCGAGCGCTGCGTGATCTGGATGAAAATCAAGTAACCGCCCCGAGCGGCTGTGCCGCTTGTCCCTGAGAGGGAGGTGATTTCTTCGCCGCCGAGCGGCCTTTGCTCGGCGTCCCTGATCTGGGGCGATAGCGTGTCAGTCGCAGACAGGCGGCCGCAAAATGGTTTTTTACACACTGAAGCAAGCAACCTATGTGCAATGCAGATGCGTTAGTGATGGCCCTCGCATAAACTTGCTGTTTTCCATCGCGCAGGGTTTGAATGTTTGGCATCTCTGATTACGGCGCTTTTGCTGCGGCCGTCACCGTTTTCTTGCTGATACCAGGACCCGGTAATCTGGCGTTGATTACCTCCACAGGCAAGGGCGGATGGCGGGGCGGTATCGCATGCTGTCTGGGTGTGATGGCGGCCGATCAGGTGTTGATGTGGCTGGCCGTTGCCGGTGTGGCGGCAGTGCTGGCGGCCTATCCTGCGGCGTTCAATGCGGTGCAATGGGTAGGGGCAGCTTATTTGGCCTGGCTAGGCTACAAGCTGCTGACGGCCAAGCCCGGTGATACGCCGGCTATTGATATTCAGCCGCGCCAGTATTTTCGCCAGGGTGCGCTGATCACCTTGATGAACCCCAAGGCCATCGTGTTCTACATGGCATTTTTTCCCATGTTTGTGGACCCCACAAAGCATCAGGGTGTCGTCACCTTTGGCGTGATGGCTGCCACGGTTGCAGTGATTACGTTGATTTACAGCATCATCGTGGTGACGCTGACGAAGGTGCTGGCAGAGCGTTTGCGAGCCAACCCTGCGGTGGTGAAGTGGCTGGAAAAAACAGCCGGAGTGTTTCTGATCGGTTTTGGCCTCAAGCTGGCCGCCAACTAAAAAGAGAAGTTCAATGGCCAAAATTTTCTGCGTTGCCAATCAAAAGGGTGGAGTGGGCAAGACCACCACCACGGTCAATCTTGCCGCTGGCTTGGCCAAAGTCGGCCAGCGTGTGCTGTTGATTGACCTGGACCCGCAGGGCAATGCCACTATGGGGTCAGGCGTGGACAAGCGCGCACTGGAGCTGACGGTTTATGACGTGCTGCTGGAAAACGCCAGCATCAAGGAAGTGGCGATCCGATCCGAGCAGGTGGGCTATGACGTGCTGGGCGCCAACCGCGAGCTATCGGGTGCCGAGATTGAACTGGTGTCGCTGGAGCGCCGCAACGACCGCCTCAGGACCGCGCTGCAAAGCGTGAACGCCGATTACGACTTTGTTTTGATCGACTGCCCGCCTTCGCTGTCCATGCTGACCTTGAACGGGCTGTGCTCTGCCCATGGCGTAATCGTGCCCATGCAGTGTGAATACTTTGCGCTGGAAGGCCTGACTGATCTGGTCAACACCATCAAGCAGGTGCATGCCAATATGAATCCTGATCTGGAGATCATCGGCCTGCTGCGCGTGATGTTCGACCCGCGCACCACGCTGCAGCAGCAGGTCAGTGACCAGCTCAAGGAACACTTTGGCGACAAGGTGTTCGACACCGTGATTCCGCGCAATGTGCGCCTGGCCGAAGCACCCAGCTACGGCCTGCCCGGCGTGGTGTTCGATGCATCGGCCAAGGGCAGCAAGGCCTTTGTCGAGTTTGCGGAAGAAATGGTGCATCGCATCAAGAAGAAGTGATGTTTCACGTGAAACAGCTTTCAACCCCATACCAATCAAGCGCTTGCAGCTATGACATCTGAAGCATTGAATCCGCAGGATGTCTGGCTACTGCCCGGCTGGCAGAACTCGGACGCAGGCCACTGGCAAAGCCTGTGGCAGCAGCAGTTCGGCTATCAAAGGCTGGAGCAGCACAACTGGCAGCACCCACTGCGCGGTGACTGGAGCATTCGCCTGCAAGAGACCGTGCTCGATGCCCCGGGTCCTGTAACCCTGGTTGCACACAGCCTGGGCTGCATCTTGGTGGAATGGTGGGCGGCGCATTCTCAGGTCGCGAAGACCAAGGTGCGCGGCGCTTTGCTGGTAGCCCCCGTCGATACGGAACTGGAAAGCCTGCGCGGCGCGTTGCCAAGCTGGTCACCCGTGCTGCTGCACAAGTTGCCCTTCCCGTCGATACTGGTGGGTAGCGAGAACGACCCGAATTGCTCTCTGGCGCGTGCGCAGGCCATGGCCGATGGCTGGGGCAGCCGCTTTGTGAATGCAGGTGCTGCGGGCCATATCAACACCGCCAGCGGATTAGGACTCTGGGATGACGGCCTTGCGCTGCTCAAGACCCTTTAAGGAAAGATTTCAGCAATGGTGACTAAGAAACCCAAGGGCCTGGGACGTGGTCTGGAAGCCCTGCTGGGCCCCAAGGTCAGCGAAAAAGAAGCAACGACGACTTCCAGTACTGCTGCAGCTAATTTGCCCAGCACGCTGGCGCTCAATGTGATGGTAGCCGGCCAGTACCAGCCGCGCACGCGCATGGACGAGGGTGCGCTGTATGAACTGGCCGAAAGCATCAAGGTACAGGGCATCATGCAGCCCATTCTGGTGCGCCAGCTCGACAAGGGCGAACATTCGGGCAAGTACGAAATCATTGCCGGTGAGCGCCGTTTCCGTGCCGCACATATCGCGGGTCTGAGCGAGGTGCCGGTGCTGGTGCGCGAGGTGCCCGATGAAGCCGCCGCTGCCATGGCGTTGATCGAGAACATTCAGCGCGAAGACCTGAACCCGCTGGAAGAGGCGCAAGGCCTGGCTCGCCTAGTCAAGGAGTTTGGCCTGACCCATGAGCAAACTGCACAGGCTGTGGGCCGCTCGCGCAGTGCTGCCACCAACCTGCTGCGCTTGCTGAATCTGGCAGAACCCGTGCAGACCATGTTGATGGCGGGTGATATCGACATGGGCCACGCCCGTGCGCTGCTGGCGCTGGACCGCGCCACGCAGATCACGGCGGGCAACCAGATTGCCGCCAAGAAAATGTCGGTGCGCGAGGCGGAATCGCTGGTAAAAAAGATCTCTGCCGAGTTCAATCTCACGCGCCAGAAGGTCAAGAAAGACGGCAAATCACGCGACGTAAAACGCATCGAAGAAGAGCTGTCTGACCTGCTGACTGCCGATGTGGAAGTGCGCATCAAGAAGACCGTGCGCCGCCAGGGCAAGCTGCATGAAATGGGCGAAATTGCCATTCAATTTGGCTCGCTGGAAGAGCTGAACGGCATTATCGAAAAGCTGCGCGGCGAAGTCTGACTGGGGCTTAAAAAATAAAAAAAGAGCATCCTCACGGATGCTCTTTTTGCATTCAGCAGCTGCGTCTTAACAGCTGTAGCCGGGGTCCATCTTATGGAGTTTGCGCAGCAGGGCAGGCCACGCAAACTGGCCGCCCAGCCCACCGGTTTGGACTTTCATCGCATGGGCCACACCTTCAATGATTGGTGGATGAACCTGCGTCAGTTCACCACCACCAGACTGGGCCGCAATTTGAATCTGGCAGGCGGATTCAAACACGTACATCGAGAGAAATGCATCGGCAATCGTGCTGCCGCAGACCAGCAAGCCGTGGTTGCGCAGCATGAGGAAATTGGCCATGCCCATGTCTGCGACCAGCCTGGGCTTTTCCTCCTCGCGGAAGGCCACGCCTTCATAGCCGTGATAGGCCAGCGAGCCCAGCACAAACGTGCTTTGCTGGCTGATAGGCAGCAGACCATTTTTCTGCGCCGCGACGGCTACGCCGGCACGCGTGTGGGTGTGAATCACGTATTGCGCATCGGCCCGCGCCTCATGCACGGCGCTGTGAATGACGAAGCCCGCAGGGTTTACGGGGAAGGGCGAGTCCATGAGTTTGTTGCAGTCCAGGTCCACCTTGATGAGTGATGAGGCCGTGATCTCATCAAACATCAGCCCGTAGGGGTTGATGAGAAAGTGGTGCTCAGGTCCCGGCAGCCTGGCGCTGATATGGGTGAAGACCAGATCGCTCCAGCCATACAGCGCCACCAGCCGGTAACAGGCCGCGAGGTCCACGCGCAGTTGCCACTCCTCGGGGCTGACCAGATGCTGCACGCTGGGGATGTTCAGGCTGGGTGCGGATGTCATGGCGGCTCTCTTTCATCATTGATGCCTTGAATGTAGAGACTCGCCGGGCTGCAGTCTGTTGGCTAGGTGACAGAAGCGGTAATGAGGCGACTGACACTCGGCCTGGGGCGCAGGAATCAGAGCGCGGCAGTTTTCAGCCACTGTGCATTGCGCCCGCCCATAAAAAAGGAGCTTGCAGTGCAAGCTCCTTAGGATTTTGAGATCGCTTTAGGCTTGAAATCAATACAAATCAAGCACTGATTGCTATCAAAAAAGACTCACTTGATCTGGCCTTGCGACAGGTCCTGAATCATGCGCGCTGCGAGATACAGACGAGGGGCGATGGTGCTGATCTGCACATATTCGGCATCGTTGGAGTGCGCGCCGTAACCTGACAGGCCAAAGCCTTCAATCACACCGCCCTTGGCCTTGAGTGCGGCAAAGGCTGCATCTGTGCCGCCGCCGGTGGCCTTGTCCATGACCTTCATGGGCAGCTGCAGTTCCTTGTCGTAAATGCCTTGTGCGTGCTTGGCCAGCTTGAGCGCGACGGCATTGGCCTCCAGCGGTGGGCGGCGCACTTCAAACTTCAGCTCCACCTTGCTGGCGGGCAGCAGCTTGTGGCTGATCTTCTCGCGCATGGCCTTTTCCAGCGCGCCAAAGTCTTCGACGCGCAGTGCGCGGGCATCGGCCTGAGCGGTGGCTTCTGCGGGGACCACATTGCGATTGGTGCCGGCTTTGGAGACGGTCCAGTTCAGCTTGAGCCCTTGTTCGGGCTTGGACAGGTCCTTCATCTGCAGGATCTGGTGCGAGATTTCGTAAAGAGAATTCACGCCGTCTTCGGGCTTGGCACCTGCGTGCGACGCCTTGCCAATCACCTTCAGATAGGCCGAGCCAATGCCGCTGGTGGCCAGACGCAGGCTGCCGTCGGTGCCGCCGCCTTCAAAGCTGAACACGGCATCTTGTTCAGCACCCAGTCGCGTGATGGTGTTGCGTGCGCCGGGCGAGCTGATTTCTTCATCGCCGTTGATCAGCACGGTCAGCGTGCCGTAGTTGTCTATGCCCAGTTTCTTGAGCAGCGGGGCGATATGCATGATCAGCGCCACGCCTTGTTTGTCGTCGGCAATGCCCAGGCCGTAGGCCTTGTCGCCGTCAACGCGAAACGGCTGGTCTTTGAGCATGCCGGGCAGATAGACCGTGTCCATGTGCGCAATCAGCATGATGCGGCTGGTGCCCTTGCCCTTGAATTCGGCGTGCACCATGGGGCCGACTTTCTCGGGTGTGTCATCCAGTCGGTAGATGTCGGTGGGCTCGATCACCTCGGCCTTGGCTCCCTGTGCGCGCAGCTTGCCGGCGATGTATTCAGCAATCTTTTTCACGCCTTCCACATCCTTGCTGCCAGACTCGATGTGCACCAGATCACGCAGCGTATCCAGATAGGGTTGCTGCTCTTTTTTGGCCTGCTCCAGTAGCTCGGCCTGAGGTGCGGCGTGGGCTGCACCAAAGGCCAGTACAAGCGCCAGAGGCAGGGTGCGCAGCAAGGGGGAAGAGGGCATGAAAAGTCTCCTGAGGTCTATGAATAGTGCGAATCAGCTTAGCAGCCGATTAGCGTGTTTTGAGAAGTTGCGTACTGGGATATACGCTAGGCAGGACGGGTGCAAAAAAGCCCTGCAGCGTTCGCGTACAGGGCTTGTGGGATGCACCGGACCGGTCAATCAGGCTGCGGGTGCCAGAGCGGCCTTGCTTTTTTTGCTGATGCCATCACCCACGATGACGGCTGAGACCACGGACAGCATCAGCGCAATGGCCGAGCCGTAGAACACGGCGTTGGTCATTTGATGGTCAAGCATGTAGCCAAACACCGGGGCGGCCAGACAGAAGCCCAGATCCAGACCCGAATACACCGTGCCATAGACGCGGCCTGTCGCACCGGGGGGCGCTGCGCGCTTGATGAGCATGTCTCGTGATGGGCCTGCAAGGCCGGTGCCCAGACCCGCCAGCGATGCGACCACCACGGCCACCATGGCGGGCAGCCAGCCCGTGCCGACGATGAACAGCAGCAGGCCTGAGCCCAGCATGCAGACCGAGATCACCGTCTCCAGTCGCTTCACGCGGCCCACCAGAAAGCCGCCAACCACCATGCCGGCTGCGCCGCAGAGCATGTAACCGGTGACGATCAGTGCTGTGACCGACAGCGGCAGGCCGTACATGGACTGCATGGCGGGGCTGGCAAAGGTCTGGATGGCGCTGAGCGCGCAGGTGCTCCAGAAGAAGAAGGAGAAGCACAGCCACACCGATGGCAGCTTCATGAAGGCCATGGGGTGCTCTTGCGGGGCCGCAACGGCGGCGGCGGGCTTGTCTGCGGTTTTGATGGCGTCAGCGCGGTCATCCAGTGCATCGCGGTTGATCACCATGATGACCAGCACCACCAGTGCCCACATGGCACCGCAGAAGCAGGCCGTGCGCCAGGAGCCTGTGGCGGTGGTGATGCCCGCCATGAACAGCGGTGCCAGTGCCCAGCCGATATTGCCCGACAGCCCGTGTACCGAGAAGGCATGGCCGATGCGCTGCTGCGATACGCGCTTGTTCAGAATGGTGAAGTCCACCGGGTGGAAGGGCGCGTTGCCCAGACCCGCAAAGAACGACGCGGCCAGCAGCATGGCATAGCCCTGTGCCGTGCTGGCGATCAGACCCGCGACCGTGAAACTGCCCAGCGCGGCAAACAGAATGGGGCGCGCGCCAAAGCGGTCTACCGCAAAGCCGGCCAGCGCCTGCCCGGTGCCCGAGACAATGAAGAACAGCGAGACCAGCACGCTGAGTTCTGAATAGCTATAGCCAAAATCCTTGATCAGCCATGGGAACAGCGGTGGCAGCAGCAGGTGAAAGAAGTGCGAGGAGCCGTGAGCAAGGCCGATGAGGCCAATCGTGCGCGCATCGCTGCGCAGCGTCTCTGGCGCCTGGTTTTGAGGTGTTGTCGAGGCAGGGCGGGTCATGTGTCGCATCTTAGGTAGAAGGCTTGCGTCTTGTATGCGATAGTCTGCCAATTGCTATCGCAGGTAAGCCAACCATGATGACCAGCCTTCAAGCACCCGAGCCGCTGCGTGCGGGCAAAGCCACCGCCTATGTGGAGACGCTGACACCGCATCTCTATGTGCCAACGGCAGAACGCCCGGTGCGTGCCAAATGCCGCTGGCTGGAGGCGGACACCCAGGTCAAGCCGCATCGCCACCCCTGGGGGCAACTGGCCATCTCCACCACAGGCACCATCCGGCTCACGGTGGCGCAAGGCACATACATCGTGCCGCCATCACGTGCGCTATGGGTGCCGCCTGGCATAGAGCATGCGGTGACCATGGTGGAAAGCGCCGATCTGCGCACCCTGTACTTTTTCCAGACCCATGGCCGCTGCGGCCCGGATGTGGGGCCGGAGGAAGAAACCGCCTGGCGGCAATGCCGGGTGCTCAATGCCTCAGAGCTGCTGCGCGCCGTGGTGCGCGAGCTGCCCACGGTGCCCGATGACAGCCTGAACCTGTCTGAGCAGGACAAGGCGCGCGAGCACCATTTGAGCGAGCTGCTGCTCGATGAACTGCGCCGCGCCAGCGCCGTGCAACTGGGCGTGAACCTGCCGCAGGACAAGCGCCTGCGCCTGCTGTGCGAGGCCGTGCTGGAAGACCCCACGCGCTTTGAGACGCTGGAAGACTGGGCACGTGATACAGGAGCCAGTCCGCGCACCGTGGCGCGTCTGTTCCGTCAGCAGCTGGAGTGCAGTTTTACCCAGTGGCGTCAACAGGTGGTGCTGGCCCATGCCGTGAGTCTGGCGGCGCGCAACTGGCCGATTCAGCGCATCGCGGCCGAGCTGGACTACAGCCCCAGCGCCTTCAGCGCGATGGTGCGCCGCACGGTGGGTATGCCGCCTGCCCAGTTCTTTGGCATGCATACGCAAAAGTTATAGCTGCTTGCGCTTGATAGAGCTGGGCTGGAAGTCTTTTTGAGATGAATTCCTGTGCCGCAGCTCAAAAATATTTGCAGCGGCATGGAATGAAAGCGGCGGCCGTGCGCTCATTAGCACCATGATCTTCTCCGCCGAGTCGCGCTACAACCAGTGGGTACGCGAGCATTACCGCTTTTTGCTGCGCAGCGCCTGGGCGCTGACGGGCTCGCGCGCCACGGCCGAAGACGTGGTGCAGGACTGCTTCACCAGCGCATGGCGCTTCAGGCACCAGCTGCGTGACCAGAGCATGGCCCGTGCCTGGTTGTTCCAGATCATGCGTCGCCACGCCTTTCGCCACTTTGATCCTGCGCAACTGAGGGCCCAGCCGCTGGATGAGTCGAACGAAGAAAGCGTCAACCACCACGATGCGCTGGATGCGCAGCTGGACGTGGTCAAGGCCTTGTCTCGCATCGCTCCCATTCACCGTGAAGTGCTGGTGCTTTACTACTTTGACGACATGCCCACGGCGCTGATGGCCGAGGCGCTGGATATTGCCCCAGGTACCGTGCTCTCGCGTCTGGCAAGGGCGCGTGATGCGCTCAAAGCCGCGCTGCAAGAGCCTGCGCGCGCTGCCGTTCCCCGCCATGACGATTCTTCTTCCGCCTCCGCTGCGGCCAGCGTGATTCCGCTGAGAAAGCGCACACCATGAAACACCAAGATCGTCCCGACGACTCCGCCTTTGACCTGCGTGCCCGAGCCGAGCTGGCGCTGGCCTTCGAGCCCGGTGAGGCCCCTGCGCACCTGCTGCGCCACACCCCGTGGTACTCGCACAGCGGCGTGAAGCGCATGCTTGCGGCGCTGCTGGTGGGGGGGACTGTCACTGGTGGCGTGTTTGCCATGCGCCCGCCGGAGATGGTGCGCTCGGCCATTGAGCATGAGTACTACGAGCGCACGCTGCGCGGCCAGTTCATCCCAGAGGCCGAGATCGCCAGACACATGGACTGGCCTGCAGACCAGAAGCTGCCCGGCTACACCCAGCTGATGCGCCCCTGCGATATCGATGGCAGCCGGGCGTACCACCTGACGACCTTCTTTGAAAAAGGCGGCATCGTCACCGTACTGGCCTTTGAGCAACCCCCGCAGCTTGCCGACGGGCAGGGCTGGTGGGCCAACACCTACTGGCAGGTAGTGCGCTCGCGCGAGGGCCGACCGCTGGTGCTGATTGCCCAGAAAAAGCAGGCGCTGGCCGTGGCATCGCGCGCGCTGGGACAGGCCGATAGCTGAGCCGTATTCATTCGCCCCACTCTTAACCATAAGCACCGAGGAGACACCATGCAACAACCCACATCTCTGCCGCGCCGCCACCTGCTCGCTGGTAGCGCCAGCGCTTTGGCCGCAGCTGGTCTGGCCAGCTTCCAGAGCCAGGCCATGGCACAAGCCGCAGCGCCTGCCGCCAAGCCTTTGCCCGGCTATGCCAGCTTCAAAAATGCAGACGCTGTGATCGTGCACAGCTCCACCACCATCGAGACCAAGCGCAGCGCGTTTGGCTCCAGCGTGGTTACGCCGACCAACCAGCTGTATGTGCGCAACAACCTGCCCACACCGCCTGAGTCCATCGTGGCTGACCGCGATGCATGGCCCGTGCAGATTGATGGCGTCAAGAAGCCCAGGCAACTGACGGTGCGTGAGCTCAAGACCATGGGTCTGGAGACGGTGACCATGGTGCTGCAATGCTCGGGCAATGGCCGCGCCTTTTTCCCCAGCAAGCCCAGCGGCACACAGTGGACCGTGGGCGCTGCAGGCTGCGTGGTCTGGAGTGGTGTGCCCGTGCGTGATGTGGTGAAGGCCCTGGGCGGCGTGGCCGATGGCATGGTCTACATGACCGGCACCGGCGGCGAAGTGCTGCCTGCAGGTCTGGACCCCAAGAGCGTGATCGTAGAGCGCTCCGTTCCCCTGGCTGCTCTGGAAGATGCGCTGCTGGCCTGGGAGATGAATGGCGAGCCCGTGTCGCTGGCCCACGGTGGCCCGCTGCGCCTGATCGTGCCCGGCTACACCGGCGTGAACAATATCAAGTACATCAAGCAGCTGGCTTTCACGGCCAAGGAAAGCGAAGCGCACATCATGTCGCACGGTTACCGCATCTCGCCCCCCGGCAGCAAGGGCGACCCTAGCCAGCCTTCGGTGCAGGAGATGAGCGTCAAGTCGTGGATCAACAGCCCCATTCCTGAAGACGGCAACCCGGCCGCTGGCACGGTGCAGATTCAGGGGGTTGCCTTTGGTGGCATGAACGCCGTCAAGGGTGTTGAAGTCTCTATCGACGGCGGCAAGACCTGGAAGCAGGCCCGTCTGGTGGGCCCCGATATGGGCAAGTTCGCATGGCGTCAGTTTGTGCTGCAGGCACAGCTGCCCAAGGGCACTTACCAGCTGGCCAGCCGCGCGACTGACGTCAAGGGCAATGTGCAACCCGAAACGCGTGGTGAAAACCAGAGCGGCTACAACAACACCAGCTGGGCCGATCACGCAGTGACCGTCACTGTGGCCTGATCGCCGCGTCTGTAACCGTCATGCCTGGCCGCTATCTGTGGCGCCGGGCATGGATTCAGCCACCGATGAAATGCATTTCCCAAAAACAATGATGAAGACGACCTACACCCTCGCTGCCCTGATGTTGACTGCCTTGGCAGGCACAGCGGCACATGCCGATCAAGCGGCCCAGATGGCGCGCGGCAAAGAGCTGTTTATGACGGCTTCCGTTCCTGCCTGCGCCGTGTGTCACACCCTGAAGGATGCTGGTGCCGAAGGCGCTATCGGCCCCGTGCTGGACGAGCTACAGCCCGATGCCGCCCGTGTGGCCCGCGCGCTGAAGGATGGCATTGGTGCCATGCCTTCTTTCAAGGCAACCATGAGCGAAGCCGACATTGCCGCAGTGGCCCTGTACGTGAGCAAGGCCAGCGGCGGCGCGAAGTAAGACCGTGTCAGCCGCGCTCTGCGCCATCCAGCGGCATGGCGTAGATCCACACCTTGTGGCGGCTGTTGCCTTCGAGGCAGGCCGTAGCCTCCACTCCCGGCAGCTTGAAGTCCAGGCTGACCAGCCAGCTGCCGGGCTGCATCTCGGTCGCCGCCTTGACGGCTGCGCGGCCCATGCTTTCGGGCCGCTGGAACAGATAGACTAATTTGTAGCCGCTCCAGTCCGCCAGCCAGATATCGCCGCGCCGCACGCGCGCCCAGGGGCAGCGCAGAGCGCAGGCCAGCGTTAACGGCCAGCTCCATTCAAGACCTTGCAGGCGCGCATCTGGCAGCTCGCTGCGCAGTGCACGCAGGCCATCTCCCATTCCGCAGCCTGCATCCAGCACCAGCGCTTGCTGCGGCAGCTTCACCACTGCTGCCAGCCCCTGCAGGGCCCGTGCGGGCGTGGGAAAGACCGGCGCGTCACGCCAGGCGTTGAGCGGATAGATCAGCAGCAGCAGGCCCAGCGGCAGCAGCCAGCCCCAGGCGGGCAATTGACTGGCACTGAGCACCAAGAAAGATAGCGGAAACCCCGCTGCAATGATGAGTCTGCGCCACCAGTTGAGTCCCCAGAGACTGGCTGCGGTGCTGATGCCGCAGGCGAGCAACAGGGCCAGCCACCAGGGAAACACACGCGCCAGGCCAGCAAAAAGCATCCAGGCCAGCAACCACGTGAGCAGCGCGGGTAGAGGCCACGCCAGAGAAAACCATCTTTTGACCATGAGTTTTTATGTGTATCTGCCGTCAATGTTTGCATAGACCTTGGCGTGCGGGCGAAGGCCATCTCGAACATTTGCATTTTGTGCGAGATACCCCTCCGGGGTGGGGTATGCATGCTGTCAATTTGTCGTAAAAATTACCGATTTTTGCTTATGTATACTTTTCGGCTTTCTGCAGCCAAAAATCCAAAGGAGACATCCATGCGCCTGCTTGCCCCCACTTTTTCCTTGGTGGCTCTTGCATTGACGGCATGCGCGGTACAGACACCGCAGGAGCAGTTAGCACCTGCTTCGCCCACCGTACGCCTGTGTGAAGGCAATAACTGCTCGGAGCTGCCGCGCAATGTGGCGACTTTCCGTGGCGAGCCCGTCAATCCCGAAGCCGAGCGCCGCCTGGCTGCTTTGGTGCAAAAAGCCGAAGCCGATCCCCGTGCCGCCTATGACCTGGGTCTGCGCTATCTGCGCGGCGATGGTGTGGAGCGCAACAGCTATCAGGCAATTGAATGGATGCGCAAAGCTGGTGATGCGGGCCATGGCGCTGCCCAGTTTGCGCTGGGACGTCTCTATCTGCTGGGGTTTGAGGAGATGGGGCCAGACCCCGCCGAAGCCGAGGCCTGGCTGTCGCGCGCTGCGGCCAAGGGCTTCAAGGAAGCCAAGCGTCTGCTACCTCAGGCACAGGCCGCCAAACAGAATGCTCACGCACGCTATCAAGCCATCGAGGACGAACGCAAGTCCTGGAACAGCTGGTATGTGGGCGCGCCCTACTACATGGTGTGGGGTTCGTCGGGTTGGTATTACCGCTGATGTGCTTTGAGCGCGTCGGCATTTTTTATTTGCATAAGAAAGCATTTCTATGTCCAAGAAGACAACGCTGCGTCTGGCAGCCATCGCATCCGCACTGGCACTGGGGGGCTGTGTGACTCCTGGTGGCGGCACCATTTCGACCGGCACAGCGCCCACAGCGGCAACCGGTGCTGCGGGCGGCGCAACCAGCGTGAATGCCAACCCATCGCTGGAACGTTGCGATGCACCTTTGGGCACGCTGGCGGTGGATGATGGCCGCGGCAAGGAGTGGTACGCCAGCTTTGGCGCTGCGACCAAGATCACGACCATTGAGCCGCTGATCCGTCTGGCCGTGCAGCAGTCCAACTGCTTTGTGATCACCTCCGTCGGCAACAACCGCACGGAAAGCAAGATGTCCGCCATTACCGACAAGCAGCGCAACTCCGGTGAGTTCCGTGCCGGTTCGCGCCAGCAAAAAGGCCAGCGCGTGGCTGCCGACTACTACATGGAGCCATCCATCATCATCGACAACGATGCCACAGGCCAGTTGATGGCTGGTGTCGGCGGCTTGTTCGGCAGCGTGGGCTCGCTGGTGGGCGGTGCCATGCAGAGCAAGGCTTCGGTGGTGACGCTGAGCATGTTCGACATCCGCTCCGGTGTGCAGATCTCGATTTCTGAAGGCAATGCCACGGCCACCAACTTTGGTGCGGCCATGGGTGCGTTTGGCGGCGGTGCCGTGGCGGGTCTGGGCGGCTTCTCGCGCTCGCCTGAAGGCAAGGCGACCGTGGCCGCTTTCATGGATGCGTACAACAACATGGTGATCTCTCTGAGCAACTACAAGGCGCAGGAAGTCAAGGGCGGCCTGGGCCGTGGCGGCCAGCTCAAGGTCGGCAAGTAAGCTCGCTTTCGCAATGAAAAATGGCCTGCAAATGCAGGCCATTTTTCATGGTTTGCGCTTGTCCAGAAAGCGCAGTTCGCTCTGCTTACTGAAGCTGAAAAATCTTGCCGGGGTTGAGAATGTTCTTGGGGTCGAGTGCCTGCTTGATGGCACGCATCATCTGCACCGCGCCCGCACCGGCTTCTTCAAGCAAAAAATCCTGCTTGTGGATGCCAATGCCGTGCTCGCCCGTGCAGGTGCCGCCCAGCGCAATGGCGCGCGCGACCAGTTGGTGGTTGAGCTGCTCGCCCTGCTGGCGCTGGACATCGTTATCGGGATCGATCAGATAGCCGAAGTGGAAGTTGCCATCGCCCACGTGGCCCACCAGGAAGTAGGGAATGCCGCTGGCATCAGCCTCGGTCACGCACTCCAGCAGTGCATCGGCCAGACGGCTGATGGGAACGCAGGCATCGGTGGTGATGCAGCGGCAGCCGGGGACGCTGGACACGGCGGCAAAGTAGGCGTTGTGACGCGCCGTAAACAGGCGCGTGCGGTCTTCGGGACGTTCGGCCCATTCAAAGGCATTGCCACCAAATTCATTGGCAATGTCCTGCACCATTTCCGCTTGCTCTTTCACGCCCGTGGGCGAGCCGTGGAACTCCATCAGCAGCATGGGCTCTTCACGCAGATCCAGCTTGCTGTAGGCATTGACCATGCGCACGGAATTCACATCCACCAGCTCCACGCGAGCGATGGGAATGCCCATCTGAATGGTCTGAATCACGGTGTGTACCGCGTTCTCGATGCTGGCAAAAGAGCAGATGGCCGAGCTCACCGCTTCAGGCAGCGGATAGATGCGCAGCGTGATCTCGGTGAAGATGCCCAGCGTGCCTTCGCTGCCCACCATCAAGCGCGTCAGGTCGTAGCCTGCGGCGCTTTTCTTGGCGCGGTTGCCGGTGCGAATGATGTCGCCATGGGCCGTTACCACCTCGAGAGCCAGCACGTTCTCGCGCATGGTTCCGTAGCGCACGGCATTGGTGCCGCTGGCGCGGGTGGAGGTCATGCCGCCAATCGATGCATCAGCACCAGGATCAATGGGGAAGAAGAAGCCCGTGTCTTTGATCGCATCGTTGAGCGCCTTGCGCGTGATGCCGGGCTGCACCGTAATTGTCAGGTCTTCGGTGTTGACCGAAAGCACCTGCTTCATGCGACTCACATCGATGGTGATGCCGCCTTGCACGGCCAGCAAATGGCCTTCCAGCGACGAACCAGCACCATAGGCAATCACGGGCACGTTGTATTGCTCGCAGAGCTTGACGGCGTCTTGTACGTCCTTGGTGGACTCGGCAAACACCACGGCAGCCGGTGGTGGCGCGGCAATCGAGCCTTCATCGCGGCCATGCTGCTCGCGTACCGCCAGAGCGGTAGAGCACTGGCCGCCAAAGTGTGTGGACAGGGCTTGCAGAAATTCTTCAGGAATCGGGCGCTGTACAAATTCAGGCTGCAGCGCGGTAGGGGCAAGAGGTGCGTTCATCAGGGTCTCCAGAGGAGAAAAAGAATACCACTGGAGCTGCGCGGGCGTTGTACGTATTGCGTACTAGAAAGAGTGTGCTCAAGTCTGCGCAAGTGCCGATCTGCATGCCTGTCGGGACTGGCTGGTAGTGCGTTTACGCGATGGCCTAAGCGGGTGGCTGTTGGCTCATAGATAAGTTTTGCCCTAGCTAATGAGAAATGACTGTTTAGCGTTTGAGGGGCACATGCCTATATTGGGAAGCCTTATGGCGTGCGCTGCAGAGCTCGCTTCAAACTACAAGCAGTTCGGAGGGCGGAGCTATGCGCGATACAGGTCGCAGATCTTTCATACAAGGGCTTGCCAGTGCGTCGGCGGCATGCGTTTTTGGCGGTGCCATGTCTGCTCGAGCGGTACAGACGCAGCCCTGGCCCACGCGGCCTATCAAGCTGGTTGTGACCTTTCCACCCGGTGGTTCCAGCGATATCGTGGCGCGCGTTCTGGCACCGCTTCTTTCCGAGAAGCTGGGGCAGAGCATCGTCATTGAAAACAAGCCCGGAGCCGGCTCCTCCATCGGGGCGCAGATCGTGGCGCACAGTGCCAATGACGGCTACACGCTGCTGGTCTCCAACTCGGCGGCGCTGTCGATTGCCCCTTCGTTGCTGCAAAGTCCCGGTTACGATCCCGTGCGCAGCTTTGAACACCTGGCTTATATCGGGGCCGTGCCCACGGTGTTCGCCGTCCATCCATCGGTGCCTGCCAATACCTTGAGGGAGCTGGTGAGCTGGATCAAGGAGCAGCCAGCCCCCGTGGCCTTTGGCAGTGGTGGCGCGGCCTCGGTTGGGCATCTGGTGGGTGAGCAGTTTGCACAGACACTCAAGCTGTCCATGGAACATGTGCCCTATCGCGGTGCCGGTCCCATGCGCGCTGATCTGCTCAGTGGCCATATCAAGATCGCAATTGATGCGTTGCCTCAGAACATCGCGCTGCAAAAGCAGGGGCGGCTCAAGCTGCTGGCCTTGACCTCGCCACGCCGTGTTGCGCAAGCTCCCGCCGTGCCCAGTGTGGCCGAGCTGGGGCTGGCGCAGCTGGTGTCGGAAAACTTTGTCGGCATATCGGCCCCTGCTGGATTGCCCAAGGCACTGGGCGAAAAAATCGCCACCGCCGTGCGGCAGATCAGCGCCCGCGCCGACTTTGCGCAGTCGCTTGAAACACAGGGTTTTGTGATGCGCGACATGGAAGCATCCGCCTTCAGCAAATTGATTGCTGAACAGCATCAGGCATGGGCAGGGATTGCCAAAAAAACCGGTGCTCGACTTTAGAAATGAGAAAAATCGATGACCAATAAAAAGCAAACTTCTCCTCGAAAACCGCGCTACGCCGTGGTGCTTTTCGGGCCTGAAGGACAGGGCAGTTTCAATGAATCCGGCCTGCAGGGGGTGCGCAAGTCCAGGCTTGCAGGGTATGAAGTCGATGTGTTGTGGGTGGCTGGCCAATCCGCACAGCAACGGGCCGAGGAAATGAGCGTGCTGGGCGGTGCCAGCTTCGACCTGATTCTGGCCCACGGCGGTCAGGGCGATGGCCCTGTGCAGATACTGGCCGAGCGTTGGCCCGCCCAAGCTTTTGTGGTCACCCAGGGCAGCTGGAGCGCCACCAATGTGGCGCGCTATGAGGTCTTGCAGGAGCAGTCCGCTTTTTTGGCCGGAGTGCTGGCCAGCCAGTGGAGCCAAACGGGCAGCGTAGGGCACTTTTCCGGTGAAAAAGTGCCACCCGGCTTGCGTGGCCGTGCGGCTTACGCAGATGGCCTCAGAAGCGCGGGTTTCCATGGCGATCTGGCCACGCTGTTCTGCGGTCATCAGCATCGGCCTGGTTGGGCGAAAACCTGCGTCTCGCAGATGATTGAGCAGACGGATCTGGACATTGTGTTTGCCATGATCGACGGCGGTCGCCCCGGTGTCACGCAGGCCTGCCGCGAGCATGGCGCAGCGCAGATTGGCAATGTGCTCGACTGGGTAGAGCGTGATCCTGAGGTGTTTGTCGCCTCGGCCATTTGCGACTCGGGCGAGGCCTTGTTTCGTGCGATTCAGGATTATGAGATCGGGGTGCTGCCACTGGGCGGCTACCGGGCGTTTGGGCTGGAAGAGCCGGAGCTGGTAAGGCTGGAAATGGGAGCGCGTGTTGCAGCCAAACAGCGGGCCATCGTTGAGGAATGGGCGCATAAGCTGGTGAGTGGTCAGCACCTCATCGAGCTGAGTTATAGCGGTGCCGAGTTTCCCTTGCCGAAAGCAGAGTTGGCGAGTTGATTGGCATGCTTGAGGCGAGGGTGTTCCATCGGTCAAGCACAATCAAGGCCTGCACCGCATTGATTCAAAAGGACGACTTATGGGCAACCGCCTCTCGCAAATCGCCACTCGCACTGGCGACGATGGAACCACCGGCCTGGGTGACAACACCCGCGTATCGAAGAACAGCGGCCGCCCGCACGCCATGGGCGATGTGGACGAGCTGAACTCTCATATCGGTCTGCTTCTGTGCGAGAGCCTGCCTCAGGATGTGCGCGACCTGCTGGTTGAGGTACAGCACCAGCTGTTCAATCTGGGAGGCGAGCTGTCCATGCCCGGCTACGAGCTGCTCAAGGACGATGCGCTTTTGCAGCTTGATAACGCGCTGGCCCACTACAACGCCAACCTGCCGCGCCTGCTGGAGTTCATCTTGCCCGCTGGCACACGCGCAGCATCGCAAGCCCATATCTGCCGCACGGTAGCCCGCCGCGCAGAGCGCCATGTGGTGGCGCTGGAGCAGGCAGAAGCCATGCGCCCCGCACCGCGCCAGTATCTGAATCGCTTGTCTGACTTGCTGTTTGTTCTGGCCCGTGTGCTGAACCGTGTGGACGGTGGCGACGATGTGTACTGGAAGAGCGAGCGCCTGGCCAAGAGCCAGGCCGAATCTGAATAATTGACTGCTATTTAATTCGAAGCTGCTTGCGCTCGTTATTCATTGGTTTCAATGTATTTATTGCCTGAAACCAATGAATGAAGAGCGCAAGCAGCTTCTGTTTTAAGAGCAAATCATTCAGTAGGTTTCGAGGTGCAGGCGTCCTTCGCGCTTGAGTTTTGTGCCCAGCTCCTCCCAGCCAAGGCCTGCTTGCTGCGCCACATCACGCAGGGCCAGCACCACGCCTTCTTCCATGCTTTTGAGGCCGCAGACATAGATGTGCGTGTTGTCATCGCGTAGCAGCTCCATCAGGTCGGCGGTGCGTTCGCTCATGGCGTCCTGCACATAGCGCTTGGGTTGACCTGCGATGCGTGAGAAGGCGAAATTGCTGTCGATGAAGTCCTTGGGCAGGCTTTGCAACGGGCCGAAATACGGCAATTCCTGCGGCGTGCGTGCGCCAAAAAACAGCAGCAATTTTCCGCCTTCAAACTTGCCGCTCTTGCGCAGTCGGCGACGCCACTCTGTCATGGCCCGCATGGGCGCACTGCCGGTTCCGGTGCATATCATCACGATGTGCGAGCGCGGATGATTGGGCATCAGAAAGCTGCTGCCAAACGGACCTATGACCTGCACCTTGTCACCCACCTGCAAGTCACACAGATAGTTGCTGGCCACGCCGCGCACCGCTACGCCCTGGTGATCTTCAACCACGCGTTTGACCGTCAGCGCCAGATTGTTGTAACCGGGGCGCTCGCCATTGCGCGCACTGGCAATCGAGTACTGGCGTGCCACATGCGGCTTGCCGCTGGCATCCACACCAGGCGGAATAATGCCCAGAGACTGGCCTTCAAGCACAGGAAAAGGCATGGCGCCAAAGTCCAGCACGATGTGGTGCGTCTCGTTGTCAAAACCCGCTTCTGTGCAGTTGAGATTGCCGACCACGGTGGCCGTCACCGGAGCCTTGGGTCCGTGCAGATTGGTGTAGGCATGGGCTGCAGACCAGGGGGGTGAGGTGGCCCCGTAACTGGCTGCGCGAAATGCATCGCTGTCGACACTGTTTGCACCGCTGGCGGCAAGGCCAGCCGCTGCGGCAATTACGGCCTGTGCCTGGCTTAAATCATGTACCTCGGCCGCATTCTCGCCACCTTGTGCTGCAGCCAGTGCATCGCCTGAAAGCTCGGCGGGAAGGCTCTCCCAACCCAGTTGCTCTTGCACGCGATAGGGCTTGCTGACGGGCACCAAGCGCCAGTTGTCGATGGAGCCTGTGGGGCAGGGCGAAATGCAGTCCATGCAGCCATTGCACTTGTCGGCCATGACGACGTAGTTGGTGTCGTCATGCGTGATGGCGCCTACCGGGCAGGTCGCCTCGCAGGTGTTGCAGCGAATGCAGATTTCCGGGTCAATCAGGTGCTGTTTCAGGATGCCGTTCTCAACCAGTGTGGTGCTCATCTTCTTCTCCTGACATGGCGTAAAACTGGCGCGATCCAGAGCTTAGTTAAACCTGACGTAATCAAAGTCCACCGGCTGGCGATTGATGCCCATGACGGGCGGTGCGATCCAGCCTGCAAACTTGCCGGGTTCCAGGCATTGTTTCATCAGCGATGACACATAGTTTCGGTCGTCATTGGTGGCCAGCCATTCGTCTTTTTTGACCTGCCATTCCTGCTCGTTCACCGGGCGGCCGTCAGGGCTGATGCGCACGCCAGCCAGAGCACCAATCTGGCGGTTAAAGGCTTTGTGCGGAACCGTCAGGCGGAAGTCGATTCCGGCCTTTTCCATCACCTTGTTCCAGCGGCCCACACCCGCATTGCTGTCCTTGATGTAGTCATCGCGCAGCACCTCGTTCAAGGCGTTGAGCATGGGGACTTCTTTCTCCTGCAGCTTGCCGTCCACCACCTCCAGAACCTTGTAATTCTGGTCGTGCAGCTTGTGGTCGTCTTCGCGTTTTCCTTCTTCATAGCGGCCCTTCAAACCCGAGCTGTAGAAGGTTGCGGCATTGCTCGACTGGTCTGCGCCAAACAGGTCAATCGTCACGCTGTAGTGAAAGTTCAAATAGCGCTGAATTGTGGGCAGATCAATGACGCCTGCATTGCGCAGCTTGTTCACATCGTCGGTCTTGAGTTCGTTCATCACCTGGCAGGTGCGAGCCAACACGCGCGACACGCCGGACTCGCCCACAAACATGTGATGGGCCTCTTCGGTCAGCATGAATTTGGTGGTACGTGCCAGTGGGTCAAAGGCGCTTTCCGTCAGAGCCGCGAGCTGGAATTTTCCGTCTCTATCGGTGAAGTAAGTAAACATGAAAAACGCCAGCCAGTCCGGTGTTTTTTCATTGAAGGCACCCAGAATGCGCGGATTGTTTTCGTCGCCGCTTTGGCGCTCCAGCAGCGCCTCGGCTTCTTCGCGTCCATCACGGCCAAAATGCTTGTGCAGCAGGTAGACCATGGCCCACAGATGGCGGCCTTCTTCCACGTTGACCTGGAACAGGTTTCGCAGGTCATACAGCGATGGTGCGGTCAGGCCCAGATGACGTTGCTGCTCCACCGATGCAGGCTCGGTATCGCCCTGGGTGACGATGATGCGGCGCAGGTTGGCACGGTGCTCGCCGGGAACGTCTTGCCAGACTTTTTCACCCTTGTGATCACCGAAATGGACGTTGCGATTTTCATCGGCGGGGTTGAGAAAAATGCCCCAGCGATAGTCGCGCATTTTCACGTGACCAAACTGCGCCCAGCCTTGTGGATCAACGCTGACGGCGGTGCGTAGATACACATCGTGATTGGTTGATCCTTCGGGGCCCACATCGTCCCACCATTTGATGAAATTGGGCTGCCAGCTTTCCAGCGCGCGTTGCAAGGTGCGGTCGCTGCTGAGGTCCACGTTGTTGGGAATCTTCTGGCTGTAGTCGATGCTGCTCATGGGGTGTCTCCTGAATGCTTTGCTGATCAAACGCGATTGAAGTCGAAGCCGGCTTTCTGGCCTGTTCCGTACAACTTCAAAGCACCTTTCTCACCCACGGCATTGGGGCGGTTGAAGATCCAGTTCTGCCATGCGGAAAGGCGGCCAAAAATGCGTGTGGCCATGTTCTCGCGGCTGGCAAAGCGCAGGTTGGCTTCAAGGCCGGTGAGGGCATCGGGTGACATGGCGGCACGCTCTTCCATGGCGATGCGAATTTCGTCTTCCCAATCGATATCGTCCAGCGATGCGGTCACCAGGCCTAGCTGCTGTGCCGCATCGCCGTTGAGCGCTTTTCCGGCGGCAGCCAGAGCCGCTTCAAGCGGAGCCGATTCTTCGTAAAAGCGGCGTTGCAAACGGCTCTGGTCATTGACCAGCGGCAGCAAGCCAAAGTTGAATGCGTCAAGCTGAATGACGGGTTCACGCTCTGCATCATCGGGCAGCACCAGCATATAGGCACGGTCGGCGCAGAAGGCCAGCTCGGCCAGCATGCCGGCAAAGCAGGAGCCGGGTTCAATCAGTGCAAACAGCGAGCGTGACGAGACATCGAGGCGCGCAAAGGTGCGGCGCAGCAGGCCCAGCGTTTGCTGCACCAGCCAGTGGTCTTTGTGAGCGATCAGGATCTGGTCTGTGGCCAGCACGGTGGCGGCATCGCCTTGGGTTTTGAGAATCCAGGTGCCCACATCCAGCTCGTTGGTGCGCAGGTGCAGGATGGCGTCATCCAGCTCGCGGCCCATGGCCAGCGGCCACCATGTGGCACCTGCGTTTTCAATCGCTTCAATGCTGCTGGGCTGCGCCCCCTGGGGTGCTTTGATGGTGAGGGTAGCGCTGCGCTTGCTGCGGTCAATCTGCACGCTGACATGGGTGTAGTTCAGTGCGTCAGCAGACTCTTGTCGCTGCAGTTTTGTGAGCTGTATTCCTTTGCCAGATGCGGGGCGGGAGCTTTGTTCACTCAAAGTCGCTGCGCGCTGGTTCACGGTTTCTGCAAACTGCGCGGGCTTGGCGATTGCGTCCACCAGTCGCCAGTCCACCGCGCGCTGTCCGCGCACGCCTTCTACGCTGGTGCAGAAGATGTCGGCGAGGTCATGGCGTACATGGCGCTTGTCGGTCACACGGGTCAGCCCGCCAGTGCCGGGAAGCACGCCCAGCAGCGGCACTTCGGGCAGCGATACGGAAGAGGAGCGGTCGTCGATCAGCACGATGTCATCGCAGGCTAGAGCCAGCTCATAACCGCCCCCGGCGCAGGCGCCGTTGACGGCGGCAAGGAACTTGAGCCCGTCATGCTTGGAGCTGTCTTCCATGCCGTTGCGCGTCTCGTTGGTGAACTTGCAGAAGTTCACCTTCCATGCGTGGGATGAGACACCCAGCATGAAGATGTTGGCGCCTGAGCAGAAGATGCGATCTTTGCCGCTGGTGACGATGACGGTGCGCACCTGCGGTTGCTCGAAGCGGATGCGGTTGAGCGCGTCGTGCAGCTCCACATCCACGCCCAAGTCATAGCTGTTGAGCTTGAGCTTGTAGCCGGGGCGTATGCCGCCGTCTTCGGCAATGTCCAGCTTGAGCCGGGCCATGTTGCCTTCCACTTCAAACGACCAATGCCGGTACTGGCTGGGCTCGGTGCGGTAATCGACGACGGGTTGCTGCTGCATGCTCGGCTCCTGCTGAGATGAAAGATAGTGCAGTTGTTGAATCGGTGTTGGCACAATTATGCAGATTCAATCCAGAATTGCACGCGCATTTAGGCACTATGTTGCATGTTTTGCGATTTCTAAGGGAAATCCTTAGCGCGGTACATCTCCCCGCCCCCAAACAGAATTTCAAGTGTTTTTGGCCCCTAGTGCTTGCTAATAAATCGCTAACAGCTATCAATAAATGAGTGGTTCGACGCATGGCGGAAAAATGATTGAACCCAGTACATGCGATGGGTGATGCGCTGCTTGCACAATGGCTTCACCATGCTGACCTATGCAGATATCCAAGCCGCCGCCCAGCGCCTGAACGGCGCAGTCCTTCAAACCCCTTGCGTGGAATCACGCACGCTCTCGCAGATTACGGGTGCGCAGGTCTATCTCAAGTTCGAGAACCTGCAGTTCACTGCATCCTTCAAAGAGCGCGGTGCGCTCAACAAGCTGCTCATGCTGACCGATGCCGAGCGCGCCCATGGCGTGGTCGCGATGAGCGCTGGCAATCACGCCCAGGGCGTGGCCTATCACGCACAGCGACTGGGCTTGCGTGCCGTCATCGTCATGCCGCGCTTTACGCCGGGCGTGAAGGTGGAGCGCACACGGGGTTTTGGCGCCGAGGTGGTGCTGCATGGCGACACGCTGGCCGAGGCCCGCGCCCATGCCTATGAGCTGGCACAGGCGCAGCAACTGACCTTTGTCCATCCTTATGACGATGAGGCCATTGCCGCAGGCCAGGGCACGCTGGCACTGGAGATCTTGAAGGCCCAGCCTGATCTGGACACGCTGGTGGTGGCCATTGGCGGCGGCGGACTGATTGCCGGCATTGCCACGGCGGCCAAGGCCATCAAGCCCGGGATTGAAATTGTGGGCGTGCAGACACAGCGCTTTCCCTCCATGTTTAACGTGCTGCGCCACAGCGACCTGCCCATGGGTACATCGACGATTGCCGAAGGCATTGCCGTGACGCAGCCCGGCGTGATCACCCAGGAGGTGGTGCAGCGCTGTGTCGACGATCTGCTGCTGGTGGATGAGGGCGATATCGAGCAGGCCGTGCTCATGCTGCTGGAGATTGAAAAAACGCTGGTCGAAGGTGCGGGCGCGGCGGGCCTTGCGGCTTTGCTACGTCATCCTGATCGCTTCAAAGGCAAAAAAATTGGACTAGTGCTGTCGGGCGGCAATATCGACCCGCTGCTGCTGGCCGCCATCATCGAGCGTGGCATGGTGCGCTCTGGCCGTCTGGCACGCATCCGCGTTAGCGCCCGTGACATTCCCGGCGTGCTGGCCCAGATCACGGCCACCGTGGCCGGTGCGGGTGCCAATATCGAAGAGGTGCACCATCAGCGTGCCTTTACCATGCTGGCCGCGCAGAACGTGGAGATTGAATTTGTTCTCCAGACCCGTAACCAGCCCCATGTGGAGCAGGTGCTGCAGGCGCTGCGGGCCGCAGGCATGGAGGCGGCCCTGACGTGAGTCTGGCCGCTGCCATTCAGGCTTGCAGGGGAGCGACTCTCTTGAGCAGTGGCGTCAGCAGATCCATGGGCAAGGGGAACACCACGGTCGTGTTCTTGTCCGCACCGATCACGGTCAGTGTCTCCAGATAGCGCAGCAGAATGGCCTGAGGTTCCTGGGCCAGAACCTTCGCCGCCTGCGAGAGTTTTTCCGAGGCCTGCAACTCGCCCTCGGCATGGATCACCTTGGCGCGGCGTTCGCGCTCAGCCTCGGCCTGGCGCGCAATGGCCCGGATCATGGATTCGGTCAGATCGACCTGTTTGATTTCGACGTTGGAGACCTTGATGCCCCAGGTGTCGGTTTGCGCGTCGAGCGCCTGCTGAATGTCCTGGTTCAGCGATTCGCGCTCCGCCAGCATCTCGTCGAGCAGGTGCTTGCCCAGCACGGAGCGCAGCATGGTCTGCGCCAACTGGCTGGTGGCCTCCAGATAGTTGACCACCTGGATGACCGCTTTTTCGGCATCCACCACGCGTAGATAAATCACGGCATTGACCTTGACCGAGACGTTGTCGCGCGAGATCACATCCTGCGCCGGAACCTCCAGCACCACGGTGCGCAGATCCACCCGCACCACCTGCTGAACGGCGGGAATGATGAAGATCAGCCCCGGCCCCTTGACCTTCCAGAAGCGCCCCAGCGTAAAGACCACGCCGCGCTCGTATTCACGGAAAATCCGGATTGAGACAGACAGCAGGGCGATCAGCAGCAGCAGGGCAGCTGGCCAGAACAAAAAAGATGCAGTCAGCATATCGACCATCCTTTCGGCTATGGAGTTCGGTGCCGCAAGCTGGCGTTGAACTGCCCGCGCTGGGCATCGAATCATCCACGGATTCAGCATATTCCTATGTATCGCAGTGCGCATCTATCTGTACATGGCCGACATCGAAGCAGTGCTGTTCGCCCTTGCGGATGTCCCCGGAATGTGGGCGAAGTCGCTCGTATCAGCCTCCACGGCGCTTGTGCGGCTATGGCTTTCCCTGAGCATGGCCCCAAGGGCTGTGCCTAGAATGGACGCAGATATTGCTTGTTTCAACGCCAGCTTCAGGAGGAGCATTGATCACATGTCAGATGATTCCGCAGTGAACCACGAACCACTGGATGCGGCGGAAGCCGTGGTGCCCTATATCCCTATCATCATTCCCGCCGCTGGCGCCGTGATGATGTTTCTGCTGGCCTTCATCGCCGTGAACATGGCCTAGCCATCCAAACCTTCCAGTACAGAACCCCGCATGGCGGGGTTTTTTTATGGCTGCACAGATCATGGATGGATACATGTGCGCATATTTTGATGCTCAAAATGCATAGTTATTGCCAGTGAGTTGATGACAAATCGATGACCTCTCCCTAAAATCGATCTCCCGCTGTCTTATAAAACAAGGCAGTTTTGACTATTTCAGACGGATTTCAGCTACTGACAAGCATTCAGTAAGTGCTAGGAAAGTCAGCGAGACGCCTTCAAAAGCCTTTTTTCAAAGACGCAGTCGCCACAGTCCACAGGACTGCTTCTTTGAAAAACTGGTTTTTTAATTGAAGGACTTCCCCATGAACGCCGCTGTGCAAAGCCTGAACATTCAGGCTCCTGAATACGTCAAGAACCCCAAGCTTATCGCCTGGGTGGCCGAGATGGCTTTGCTGTGCAAGCCCGCCCAGATTCACTGGTGCGACGGCTCGCAAGCCGAATACGACGCTCTGTGCCAGCAGCTGGTGGACGCAGGTACCTTCAAGCCCCTGGCCAAGCGCCCCGGCTCTTTCCTGGCCTGGACCGATCCTTCGGACGTGGCCCGCGTGGAAGACCGCACCTACATCTGCTCCGCCAAGAAGGAAGATGCCGGTCCCACCAACAACTGGATGGAACCTGCGGACATGCGTGCCACGCTGAACCCCTTGTTCGACGGTTGCATGGCCGGTCGCACCATGTACGTGGTGCCTTTCTCCATGGGCCCGCTGGGTTCGGACATTGCCCATGTCGGTATCGAGCTGTCTGACAGCCCCTATGTGGCCGTCAACATGAAGATCATGACCCGCATGGGCAAGGCCGTGTATGACGTGATCGGGACCGACGGCGAGTTCGTGCCCTGCGTGCACACCATTGGCGCCCCCTTGGCCGCTGGCGAGAAAGACGAAACCACCTGGCCTTGCAGCAAGACCAAGTACATCGTTCACTACCCCGAAACCCGCGAAATCTGGTCCTATGGTTCTGGCTACGGCGGCAATGCGCTGCTGGGCAAGAAGTGCTTTGCACTGCGTATTGCCTCGACCATGGGCCGCGACCAGGGCTGGTTGGCCGAGCACATGCTCATCCTGGGCGTGACGAATCCTGAAGGTAAGAAGTACCACGTGGCTGCCGCCTTCCCCTCGGCTTGCGGCAAGACCAACTTCTCTATGCTGGTACCGCCCAAGGCCTTCGATGGCTGGAAGGTCACCACCATTGGCGACGACATCGCCTGGATCAAGCCTCAGGCCGACGGCTCGCTGCGTGCCATCAACCCCGAAGCCGGTTACTTCGGCGTGGCTCCCGGCACCAATATGCTGACCAACCCCAACTGCATGTTGAGCTTGGACAAGAACGTGATCTTCACCAACGTGGCGCTGACCGATGACGGCGATGTGTGGTGGGAAGGCATGGAAAAGGACCAAGGCAAGCTGCCCGATCACCTGATCGACTGGCAAGGCAAGGACTGGACGCCCCAGATCGCCAAGGAAACCGGCGCCAAGGCCGCTCACCCCAATGCCCGCTTCACCGTGGCTGCCATCAACAACCCCGCGCTGGACGAAGCTTGGGACGACCAAAAGGGCGTGAAGATCGACGCCATCATTTTTGGTGGCCGCCGCTCGACCACCGTGCCTCTGGTCACCGAAGCGCTTGACTGGACCGAAGGCGTGTACATGGCTGCAACCATGGGCTCTGAAACCACCGCTGCCGCCTTTGGCGCGCAAGGCGTGGTGCGTCGCGATCCCTTCGCCATGCTGCCTTTTGCTGGCTACAACATGAGCGACTATTTCCAGCACTGGCTGGATCTGGGTGCCAAGATTGAAGGCCAGGGAGCGGCTCTGCCCAAGATCTTCACGACCAACTGGTTCCGCAAGAACGCCGACGGCAAGTTCGTCTGGCCCGGCTACGGCGAAAACATGCGCGTGCTGAAGTGGATGATTGACCGCCTGGAAGGCCAGGCCGAAGGTCAGCCAACTGCTTTCGGCATTGCTCCTCAGTACGCCGAAATCAACTGGACCGGTCTGGACTTTGACGCAGCCCAGTTCGACAGCGTGACCAATATCGACAAGGCTGCCTGGGCCGAAGAAATGAAGTTGCATGGCGAGCATTTCGACAAGCTGGCCTACAACCTGCCCAAGGCCATGCTGGATACCAAGGCAAAGCTGGAAGAGCGTTTGTCCGCTTAAGCCGGTAACGGCTTAAAACAAAGCCCTGCAAGCCATTGGCTGCAGGGCTTTTTAGTCGATGGGATCTTTGTTTTGATAGCTGCTTGCGCTTATCCCATAAGAGCTTGATCCAGATTTGACTTGAAATCCATTCGCGCATGAAAAAAGCCGCTGCCTTGTGGGCAGCGGCTTTTTGCGAGAGAGTGACTGAGCGCTTAGCGGCTCTGGCGATCCATGGCGCGGGCCAGATCCGCCATCAGGCGAGCGTCTTGCAGAGCGGCGTTCCAGACGCGTTCATCGGTCGCTGCTTGCTGGCGGCTGTTGATCCAGGCACGATAGGCCGAGCGTACGGCACGGATGGCACGACGGGCGGGTGTGGAAAACAGGGCGACGCTGGCGAAAGCCATGGTCCAGACAACCATCCAGGCGGTCAGCATGGGAATATTGCCTTGCAGCTCGGTGGTTTCCAGCCAGTGGGCGAGCACCACGGCCAAAACAGCGGAGCCTGCAATCAGATAGCTCAGCAGAGGCTGGCGCGGATATTCCACACGGCGGCGCGCAGGTGCTGCGGCGGCGGCCAGGCGCTCTTCCTCAGTTTGATAAAGACGCACCACACCAGGATGCTCGACACAGTAGGAGTTGTAAATGAAATTGCTCATGGCAGTTAACCCTTTGACCCACGCTTTTGGCGACATGCCCGGGGAATAGGTGTAACTATAGGGATTACCCTATATGTGTTCAAATTTATATTTTGAATCTGTAGCATTCACGGTGGTGATGAATTAAGCAGACCATGTCCTTGAACTTTCGATCACTCGACCTCAACCTGCTGCGTGTCTTTGATGAAGTCATGTCCGAGCGCAGCCTGACGCGCGCTGCGCACAAGCTCAGCATTACCCAGCCGGCCGTCAGCAACGCCATGCGCCGCCTGCGTGAGGTGCTGGGGGACGAGCTGCTGGTGCGCCAGGGGCAGGGCGTGGAGCCCACGCCGCGCGCGCAGGCGCTGTGGCCGGTGATTCGCGAGGCGCTGCAGCACCTTGAAGGGGCACTGGCCCCTGATGAGTTCAACCCCGAGACGGCGAACACCACCTTTGTCATTGCGATGGCCGATGCGACGGCCGCCACGCTGATACCGCCGCTGTATCCGATTCTTGAGCGCGAAGCGGCTGGCATAGGCATACGGCTTTTGCCGCTGATCACACGCGACCCAAGACCTTTGCTGGACGCTGGAGAGGCCGACATGGCTGTGGGCTACTTTCCCGCCGTGCTGGCCGATCTGACGGCCCGCGCTCAGGCGGGCGGGCTGGTGGCGTTTGACAGCCGCCGCCTGTATGAAGGCGAGTACCTGTGTGTGATGCGCAAGGGTCACCCGCTGGAGCATGTACCGCTCACGCTCGATAACTACTGCGCCGCGTGCCACATGCTGGTCAGCTTCTCAGGTCGCTCTTTTGGCTTTATTGATGAAGCGCTGGCTTCGCTGGGGCGCACGCGTGAAGTGGTGCTGACCGTCAATCAGTTCTTCACGGCGGCACGTGTGGTGGCCAATTCAGACCTGTTGACCATCCTTCCCCGCCACTTTGTGCCAGTCACAGGCATGGGCGATGAGTTGGTGTTGCGCGATCTGCCGTTTGATGTGACGGCTGTGCATGTGGATGCCCTGTGGCGCCGCCGCGGCCCGCACCCGCAGGCCTATGACTGGCTGCTGAAAACCCTGTCGCGTGCGGCCGAAATCACTTTTGCCAACGGATCTGCGCAGGTGACCCAGCACGGTTGATTCGGATTTGTTGAGAGTTGCAGCGCGATCTGCGATCTGACCTCAACAGACTACTAAACTAGTCATATGAAGATCCAGCTGCTGTCAGACTTGCACCTTGAAGTCCACCCCCAATTTGTGGCCGAACCGGCTGCGGGCGCTGATGTGCTGGTGCTGGCCGGCGATATTGGTTCCTACCAGAGCAGTTCCCAGCTGGATGGTGAGCATTTTGGGCTGGAGCGCTTTTCGCCTCTGCCGCAGTACGCGGGCTGGCCCACGCCCGTGCTGTTTGTGCCCGGCAATCACGAATACGACATGCAGGACTTTGACGAAGCCCGCCAGCGCCTGCAGCGTACCTGTGAAAAGCTGGGCCTGATCTGGCTGGACCGTGAAACCGTGGTGATGGACGGTGTACGCTTCATCGGCACCACGCTGTGGAGCGACTTTGATGCCATGGCCATGAACGAAGGCGTGACCGACATCACCCGCTTGCACAAACTGCGCGAGAAGGCGTTTCGCGCGGCCAACTTTTACCTGCGCAAGACGGGTGGAACCCGTCAGGGCGAGCCCTTTCTGGCCGCTCCCATGCGCGATGAAAGCTTGCTGTGCCAGGACTGGTTGCGCGCCGCGCTGCAGCAGACTTTTGACGGCCCCACGGTGGCCGTGACGCACTTTGCGCCCAGCCTGCGCAGCGCCGATCCGCGCTACGGTCTGGTACCCGGGACGGCCGGTTTTTGTAACGTGATGGATGACTATCTGCCCTATGCCCAGCTGTGGCTGCATGGTCACCTGCATTGCGCCAGCGATTACATCGCCAAGGGGAAGCGCAGTGACGGCAGCGACTGGCAGTGCCGGGTCGTCGCCAACCCGCTCGGTTATGCCCGCAAGGGCGAGCAGGATGGCTTTTTACCGGCATCGACAATTGACTTGAGCCAAGTCAAGATGAGGGCGACCGCAAGCCTTTAGTCTTGGGGCATCAATAAGGAGAAATTGGTATGAAGATCTTGCTCGCTGTGGACGGAAGTACCTACACCCAGAAAATGCTGGCCTATCTGACTTCGCATCAGGAGATGCTGGGTGCAGGCCAGGAGTACACGGTCATTACTGTGCAGCCGCTGCTGCCCGCCCGCGCTCGCGCTGCGCTGGGTAAGGAGGTGGTTGATGAGTATTACGACGAAGAATCCACCAAAATTTTGCAGCCCGTGCAGGAATTCCTGAAGGCACATGGCGTGCAGGCGCAAACCATCAGCAAGGTGGGCCCGATTGCTGACACCATCATCCATGCAGCGCAGGACGGAAAGTTCGACCTCATCGCCATGGGCACGCACGGCCACGGCGCTCTGGGTCGTCTGGTCATGGGCTCGGTCAGCTCGCAAGTGCTGGCTGGCTGCACCATCCCTGTACTGCTGATTCGCTAAAACTCATAGCTGCTAGCGCCTGATTTACGTGTATCTCAGGCAGAAATCAGCTTTGAATCAAGGATCTTCGAGCGCTCACAGCTACAAAAACCAAAGCACCTTCGTTTGAATCAATTCTTCCAAGGCCGCGCTGCAAAGCACGGCCTTTTTTCTTGCGCGATTCAGAGGGGTTTTACGCCACTTGAAGCAACTGCTGCGCCTTGTGCAGCAGCGCCTGGCTGACACGCGCCAGCACGCGCGACTCCAGATTCCAGCAATGCCAGTACAGCGCAATGGCCAGTGCGTGGCCGGGGGCGGCATTGACCAGATCACCGGCCTGCAACGCGGGCTGTACCAGCAGCTCTGGCAGCACCGCCACACCCCAGCCGGCACGCACGGCGCGCACCTGCGCCTCGCAGCTGGGCAGCAAGATCTGATGCTGCAGCGACACGTTGCGCAGGCCCAGGCATCGCGCTACAAACTCGGCCTGCATATCGTCTTTGCGGTTGAAGGAGAGATAGGGCTGCTGGTTGAAGTTTTTGCGCGTCAGCCCCTGCGGCAGCTTCTCATTGGCGAAGTCCGTCGATGCTACGGCCACATAGCGCATAGCCCCCAGTGGCTGCATCGTGCAGCCGCGCAGGGCTTGACTGAGCGTGGTCACGCAGCCCATGACCTGGCCTGATCGCAGCAGCTCTTGTGTGAAGTCCTGATCGTCCACCACCACCTCCAGCGGCAGGCCGCTGCGCACCAGTTCATCCAGCGCCGTCATGGCCCAGGTGGCAATGCTGTCGGCATTGATGGCGATGGAGACAATCTCGCCCGCCAGACTCTGCCCGGTCTGCGGTGCCAGCTCCTGCAGCTCATGCGCCAGATCGGCGCGCAGCAAGCGAAGCTGCTTGGCATGTTTGAGCAGCAGCCGCCCCGCGCTGGTGGGCTTGACGGGGCGTGTGCGCTCTACCAGTACCGAGCCCACTTGCGACTCCAGCGCGCGCAGGCGCTGGGACACCGCGGACTGGGTTATGTGCAGCTTTTGCGCGGCACGCTCAAAGCCACCTTCTTCGACGATGGCCGCCAGACATTCCAGCGCAGCGGGGTCCCAGGAGGTCATGCAGCAACTCCATTAGTCAAACTGATGAAACTGCTGAAAATTTAATGGTGCTTTTGATCGCCCGCAAGAGTGCAGACACTGGCCTCATGAACATCATCGTCCTTGGCGCCGGCATCATCGGCATCAGTACCGCCTGGCATCTGCGCGAGCGCGGTCATCAAGTCACTGTGGTCGACCGTCAAAGCGGGCCGGCGCTGGAGACCAGCTATGCCAATGGGGGCCAGATCTCGGTCAGCTACTGCGAGCCATGGGCCAATCGGCAGGCACCGTGGAAGGCACTGAAATGGATGTTTGACAAAGAAGCGCCGCTGCTGTTCAGGCCGCAGCTGGACCCCGCGCAATGGCGCTGGTGTCTGCAATTTCTTGCCCAGTGCAATGACAAGGCGTTTGCGCGCAATGTGCAGCAGATTGTGGCGCTGGGGGCGTACAGCCATGTGGCGCTCAAAGACATGGTCAGAAAAACCGGCATCACCTTTGAACGGCTGGAGCGCGGCATTGCCCATTTTTATAGCAGTCAGCAGGCGTTTGATGAGGCTGCTGCAGGCGTGGAGCTGATGCGCCAATACGGCGTGCAGCGCCGACTGGTCAGCCGCAATGAACTGCTCAAAATCGAGCCCGCCTTCACCCCGTATGCCGCGCAGATTGCGGGCGGCACGTTTACCGAAACCGATGAGTCGGGCGACGCCCGCGTCTTCACCGAAAAGCTGGCCAATATGTGCGAGAAAGCAGGTGTTGAATTCCTCTACGGCCAGCAGATTCTGGGCCTGCAGGCCGCGCGCAAAGGCCAGCCGGTCGGGGTGCAGATTCGCACCAATGACACGCAGGCAGAGCGCACCCTGAGCGCCGATGCGGTGGTGGTGGCCTGCGGCGCTTACACACCGCAGCTGCTCAACCCGCTGGGCGTAAAGGTGCCCATCTACCCCGGCAAGGGCTATAGCGCCACACTGGCGCTGCTGCAGCCCGAAAAAGCGCCTGTTGTTTCCACCATAGACGACAGCCGCAAGGTCGCCATGAGCCGGCTGGGCAATCAGCTGCGCGTGGCCGGCACCATCGAGCTGGGCGGCTTTGACATGCGACTGGACACGCCTACGGCGCGTGCGCGCTGCGAGATGCTGCTCAAGCGGGTAGAAGAGCTGATGCCTGGTGTCTGCGACACACGTCTGCCCGAAGAAGGGGGCGATCCGCAGTTGTGGTGCGGCCTGCGTCCCGCCACGCCCACTAACATCCCCTGCATTGGTGCTACGCAGGCGGAAGGCATCTGGGTGAACGCTGGCCACGGCACGCTGGGCTGGACGGCTCTGGCAAAGCCATGGCTGCCTTGATGAGTGGAGAGCAGCCTGCGCTGGATTTTGGTTTCTGGGGGGCAAAGCCCACGAACGCTGCGCAGGAGGCACTGGTTCTGCATGTCTGACTGACACTTTTGCCCAGATTGACGCTATCGCTGAGCGGGGCTCTTACATACAATCGGGCCAGCTAACAGCCCATGTCATGACTGTGCACGACACCATCTCAGCCACTCCATCCTCGCGCTCTTTGGCGCACTCCCTGCCCATGGCCTTGCTCAAGGCGCGAGAGGCCGTCATCGTGCGCTTTCGGCCAGCCCTGCGCGCACGCGGGCTGACCGAGCAGCAATGGCGGGTGTTGCGCGTTCTGCACGCAACCGATGAACGCCTGCGACCCATGCAGCTGTCTCAGCTGACCTTCATCAGCATGCCTAGCCTGTCGCGCCTGCTCAAAACGCTGGAAGGCCGCGAGCTCATCAAGCGTGGCCGCCATGTGGCGGATTTGCGTGGCTCGGAGTTTGGACTGACGCCTGAAGGTCAGGCGCTGGTGGTCGGCACCCTGCCGGAGTTTGAAGCGATTAATTCCGAGATTGAGGCGCTTCTGGGCGCTCAGAACAGGGTTCAGCTGTTTGGCGCACTCGAGCATGTGGTGCAAAGCCTTGGCCTGCCCGGCGAAGACGAGCTGGGCACGGACTGACTCAGCCCTGCTGCCCGCACGGCACAATGCAGGCATGAGTTCTGCGATTGCCGTCATCGACTTTGAAACCACGGGCATGACGCCCACCCAGGGTGCGCGTGCGACCGAAGTCGCCATCGTGCTGCTGGAGCAGGGCCGCGTGGTCGATCGCTTCCAGAGTCTGATGCAAACCGGGGCATGGGTGTCGCCCTTCATCACGGATCTGACAGGCATTACCAACGAGATGCTGCGCACTGCGCCGCCTGCCGCCGAGGTGATGTGCGATGCAGCCCGTTTTGTGGGCAGCGCACCCATGGTGGCGCACAACGCCGCGTTTGACAGCAAGTTCTGGCAGGCCGAGCTGGAGCTGGCGGGCGAGCCCGCAACCCAGCCCTTCGCCTGCACGGTGCTGCTGTCGCGCCGCATCTACCAGCAGGCACCCAGCCATAGTCTGGGCAACCTGGCGCGCTATCTGCAGCTGCCCAGCACAGGTCGCGCTCACCGTGCCTTGGCCGATGCTGAAATGGCCGCGGCCTTGCTGGCGCGCATGCAGCAGGACCTATGTGCCCGCCACGCCTTGCCCTGGCCTGAACATGCGCTGCTGATGCAGCTGCAGCGCTGTACCAAGGCCAAAGTCAACGGCTGGCTGCTGGAGCAGGCAGGGCAGAGCCTGCTGGCATCCCAAGCAGGTTTTTAAAGGTTTCTGGCCTCTAGCCATTGTCAATAAAGCGCAGACAGCTATTAAATTTGATGGACATGCCTGCAAGCCCTTATGGTTTGTGACCGGTGGGGTTCAAGTTGATAATTGGTAACGCCCTGCAGCTGCCTTTGGCTCTGCTGAAATTGAACTGTGGCGCGCCTTTGTGGTCGCCGTTTTGTGCTGCTAATTTCGTGAACTCTGCCTTGCCTACCTCCGTCTTGCGTTCGGCCTTGCCTTTCTCGCAGCGCGAATTTCGCGATGCGCTGGGGCAATTCGCCACTGGCGTGACCATCATCACGGCGCGCAGTGCAGAGGGTCATGCGGTGGGAACCACCGTCAGCTCTTTCAATGCCGTGTCGCTGGCACCGGCGCTGGTGCTTTGGAGCCTGGGCCAGCATGCCAATTCGCTGCCCGTGTTTCGCCACAGCACGCATTACGCCATTCACGTGCTGTCTGCCGCGCAAAAGCCGTTGGCCGAGCTGTTTGCACGCAAGGGTGTAGACCGCTTTCTCCATACCGCCCACCATGACTCCGAACATGGCGTGCCCCTACTGGAAGGCTGCACCGCTGTTTTTGAATGCCGCAATCTGCGCCAGCATGAAGAGGGCGATCACCTGCTCTTTATCGGCGAGGTCGATCGCTGCGAGCACCATGCCGACCGCACCCCGCTGCTCTATCACGCGGGTCATATGCACAGCCACGGCATCCAGAAGTAAGCCTGCGACTGACTAGGCGCGCTACCTAGTCGGCTTGAACGATACCGATCTCTTCCGCTCGCTCTAGATTGCCTCGTATGCCTGCAGACCGCAGGCTAACTTGCAACGCTTTGGAGAGACGTCATGATCGATTGCGAAGACAGCATCAGCCATACACAGGCTCGTGTGAATGTTGCCAGCCAGGCGAGTATTGAGTTCAAGCGCATCTCCCCCGCCATTGGCGTGGAGATTTCCGGCATTGATCTGCGCCAGCCCCTGAGCGACCCGCAGGCGCAGGAGTTGCGTCAGGCGCTGGTGGCACACAAGGTACTTGTCTTTCGCGATCAGAACATCACGCCAGCCCAGCATGTGGCGTTTGCCCGCTGCTTTGGCGATCTGGAGCATCACCCCGTGCTGCCGCAGCACCCAGAGCATCCTGAGCTGGTTCTGCTGGGTGGCAACAACAAGACTCCGGGGACCGAGAACGTCTATCACACCGATGTATCGTGGCGCGAGACGCCTTCTACGGCATCGGTGTTGCGCTGTGTGGAATGCCCCGAGGTGGGCGGCGATACGGTATGGGTCAATATGGAAGCGGCTTACGAAAAGCTGCCCGAAACGCGCAAACAGCAGATTTCCGGGCTGTTTGCCGTGCATGACATCCTGCCCTCGTTCGGTGCGCGCATGTCGCCTGAAGAGCAGGCGCTGGCGCGCGGCAAATACCCGCCCGTGGTGCACCCGGTGGTACGTACCCACCCGGAAAGTGGCAAGAAAATTTTGTATGTGAACGAAACCTTCGTCACCCACTTTGCCAATTTCACATCGGACTTCAGCGGCTTTCGTTCGGCCAATGAGATTCACGCCCAGCAGCATGACCTGATGGAGTATTTGCTGCGCCAGCCCGCCATTCTGGAGTACCAGATGCGCCTGCGCTGGCAGCCCAACACCATCGCCATGTGGGACAACCGTTCCACCCAGCATTACGCGGTTCAGGACTACTTTCCCGCCGTGCGCCGCATGCACCGGGCCACGGTTATCGGTGACAAACCGTTTTAACGCAGGGTTAAGCGACCTGCTGCAATCTTGTCTTGTAGAGTTCAACGCAGAGTGCAACGGCGTTGAGGATTCAATCAAGCGAGGCAGAACATGCAGCAACAAGACTTTGATTACGACTTTCTGGTGATTGGCGGCGGCTCGGGTGGCGTGCGCGCCAGCCGCATGGCGGCAGGGCTGGGGGCCCGCGTGGCGGTGGTCGAAGCGGCCCAGCTGGGCGGCACCTGCGTCAATGTGGGCTGCATCCCTAAAAAGCTGCTCAGCTACGCCGCGCATTTCAGTCAGCTGGCGGCTGAGGCCAAGGGCTTTGGCTGGCAGCTGGCACAGCCCCAGTTTGACTGGCCCACGCTGATTGCCAACAAAGACCGCGAAATTGAGCGCCTGAACGGCATTTACGACCGCATGCTGACGGGTGCTGGTATCACCGTTGTGCGCGGCCATGCGGTGCTTTCAGGCACTCACAGCGTGCTGGTGAACGGCCAGACTATCAGCGCTCATCACATTCTGATCGCCACAGGCGGCACACCGCGTCTGCCTGCGATACCGGGTGTGGAGCATGCCATCAGCTCTAACGAGGCATTTCACCTCAAACAGATGCCGCAGCGCGTGGTGGTGGTGGGTGGCGGCTATATCGCGGTTGAGTTCGCTTCCATCTTCAACGGGCTGGGCGCGCAGACCACCTTGATTCACCGCCACCGTCAATTGCTGCGGGGCTTTGATGCCGATCTGGGCCTGCATCTGGCGCAAGAGATGGCGCTGCAGGGCGTGAACTTCCGCTGGGATGAAGAGATTCAGTCCATCGACAAGCAGGAAGACGGCCTGCACCTGCAGCTGAAGAGCGGCGAGCATCTGGTGGTGGACTGCGTGATGTACGCCACGGGCCGCGTGCCTTATACGGAAGGTCTGGGCCTTGAGGCGGCTGGCGTGCACCGCAACCACAAGGGCGCGGTGGAGGTGGATTCGCACTTCACCACCAACGTTCCGTCCATTCACGCCGTGGGCGATGTGGTGGACCGCATGGCGCTGACCCCGGTGGCACTGGCCGAGGGCACGGTGGTGGCCCATCACCTGTTTGGTCAGGGTGGCAAGAGCGCGCCTGATTACGAGCTGGTGCCTACGGCGGTGTTCTCGCATCCGCAAATTGGCACCGTGGGCCTGTCGGAGGAAGTGGCTCGTGAGCGCTTTGGATCGGTGCAGATTTTCCAGTCCAGCTTCAGGCCGCTGACCAACCGCATGGGGGCCGAGCCTGAGAACGTCTTTCTCAAACTCATCGTTTCCAAGGCCGACCAGCGCGTGCGCGGCGTGCACATGGTGGGTGAGGGGGCGGGCGAGCTGATGCAGGGCTTTGCCGTGGCGCTGCAATGCGGCGCGACCAAGCAGCAGTTTGACGCGACGATTGGCATTCATCCCACGGTGGCCGAAGAGCTGGTGACCATGAGAGAACCGGTGCGGGAATAAAAAATGGGCCTTTTCAGGCCCATTCCTTTATCCATCAAGCGCGGACAGCTATGAATAAATGATCCGACTGACGAACAACCTAAGTGAGGACACCGAGCAAAGGCCGCCCCGCAGCGAAGGTGTCGTCCCCCTCTCTCTCGACACGAGGTATTGAGAGAGGGGGAAGGCGTGAAGCGCCTCAGGGGGTGACCCTGGTTTCCGGTAGCTCGATCTTCACTTCAAGCACTTCCAGATTTTCCTGGCGTTCCAGTTGCACCTTGATGTCATTGGGATTGATATCCACATACTTTGAAATCACGGCCATCAGCTCTTTTTGCAGAGCGGGCAGATAGTCAGGACGGCTGCTTTCACCGCCGCCCACACGTTCGCGCGCCAGAATGATCTGCAAGCGCTCCTTGGCGACCGACGCGGACTTTTTCTTTTCTCCGAGCAGAAACGACAACATGGACATGAGGCTTACCTCCCACCAAACATGCGCTTGAAGAAACCAGGCTTGACCGCTTCCGTAAAGCGCATGGGCTTTTCTTCGCCCAGAAAGCGGGAAACCACGTCCTGATAGGCCTCGGCCACATCCGTGCCCTGCATGTGCACGGCGGGAATGCCCTGGTTCGAGGCTTGCAGCACGGTTTCAGATTCAGGAATCACGCCAATCAGCTCGATGCGCAGAATGTCCTGAATGTCTTCCAGCGACAGCATCTGACCGTCTTCCACCCGGTTGGGGTTGTAGCGGGTGATCAGCAGGTGCTCCTTGATGCTCTCTCCCTTGGACGCGCGCTCGGTCTTGGAGCTGAGCATGCCCAGAATGCGGTCAGAGTCGCGCACGGACGAGACTTCGGGGTTGGTCACCACCAGCGCCTCATCGGCGTAGTGCATGGCCATTAGCGCGCCGCTTTCAATGCCGGCGGGCGAGTCGCAGATGATGAAGTCGAAGTCCATGGCGGACAGATCGTCCAGCACCTTCTTCACGCCTTCTTGCGTGAGAGCTTCCTTGTCGCGCGTCTGCGACGCAGCCAGCACGAACAGGTTGTCGCACTGCTTGTCCTTGATCAGGGCCTGATGCAGGTTGGCTTCACCCTGAATGACATTGATCAGGTCATAGACCACGCGGCGTTCGCAGCCCATGATCAGATCGAGGTTACGCAGACCCACGTCAAAGTCAATCACTGCGGTCTTGTGGCCGCGCAATGCGAGGCCGGATGCGAAGCTGGCGCTGGTAGTGGTCTTACCGACACCGCCTTTGCCAGAAGTCACGACGACGATTTTGGCCATGTTTGCACGATTCCTTAAAGACAAATAGAGCAGGTTGATTGGGCGACCGGTGTGTCTCTCACACCGGCTCGATAATGATTTTTTCCCCCTCCAGACGCACCTTGGCAGGCTTGCCGGCGACTTCTTTGGGGAGATCGGTTTCAATTGTGCGATAGATACCTGCAATAGACAGCAGTTGTGCCTCCATGCAAGTGCTAAAAATTCTGGCATTGGTATTGCCGCTGGCTCCCGCCACGGCGCGACCGCGTAGCGGTGCGTAAACGTGGACGTTGCCGTCGGCAATCACCTCAGCACCATAGCTGACGATGTCCAGAACCACAATGTCAGTTCCCTTGGCATAGACCCGCTGACCGGAACGCAGTGGCTTGTCCACAATCACGGCATCGGCCCGTGGTGCCGGCACCTCGACCTCGCGGATGACTTCGTGAATTTCCGGCTCGACCCTGCGCGTGGGCATGACGTCGGGGGCGGCCGTCAGTCCCAGTGCATTGGCGGCGGCCATCTGCGCTTCATTGCCGCCGCGCACGGCCACGGGCATGGTGCGGTGGGCGCGCAGGGCGTCGATCAGCGCCGGAAAGTCGATTTCTTCCTCGGCGTCGTTGACCTGGCTGAGGTCGATGAGCACGGGGTCGTTGTCGAAAAAGTCGGGGTCATCGGCGAGGCGCTGCTTCAGGTCCTGAACCAGTGCCTGCATGTCGGTGCCGCGCAGCACCACCGACAGCACTGGTAGTTGAGCACTTTTGAGGTCAAAGCTGGGGCGCACGGCGCCGGTCGATTCAACAGACATGGATGAGATCAGCGCACACAAGGTGCTCTATGAAGACGTCAAAGTGTACCTGTGTACTGGCAAAAAATATGGTCACCGAGTGTTTGCACTGCAACACTTGATGCAGCCCAGATGCCTGACGTTGCGCGAGTCTGGATGAAAATACAGTCATGTCTCCAGAGTTATTGATTCAGGGCACCTGTGCCAGCATCACCTTGCGCCGTCCCGAAGTGGCCAACAAACTGATGCCCGAAGACCTGATCACGCTGCGTCGCCAGTTGGATGAGGTCAATGCCAACCCCGCCGTACTGGTGCTCACGCTGCAGGGCGTGGGAAAGCATTTCTGCAGCGGCTATGACATTGGCGAGATCGCCAACAGCCAGAACGAGGGCAGCTCCTTCGGCGAAATGGTGGATGCCATCGAAAACTGCCGCCCCGTCACCATTGCAGCCATTCAGGGCGGCGTGTTTGGCGGTGCCACGGATATGGCGCTGGCCTGCGACTTTCGCGTGGGCGGCTCCAGTAGTCAGATGTTCATGCCCGCCGCGCGGCTGGGCCTGCATTTCTACCTCTCGGGGCTGGAGCGCTATGTGACCCGTCTGGGTGTGGATACGGCCAAGCGCCTGTTCCTGACTGCCGAGAAGCTGAATGCGCAGGCCATGAAGGACTGCGGTTTTCTGACGGATCTGGTGGACGGCCCCGATATCAGCGCGCGCGTGAGCCAGTTGCAGACCACGCTGGCTGGAATGGCCCCGCTGGCGCTGCTGGGCATGAAAAAGCACCTCAACGCCATTGCGCGTGGGGTGCATGACAAGGCTGGGATTGATGGGGCGGTGCAGGCCACGATTGAATCGGTTGACCTGCAGGAAGGCGGTGCGGCATGGCGCGAGAAGCGCCAGCCGCAGTTCACCGGCCGTTAAACCGCGGTTTCGGCTTTGGCCAGATGCTCTCTGGCAAAAGCCTCGTACCAACCCAGGCAGCCAGGGTTGGCCATGGCGTCTTTGTTGACCACCTTGGCCAGCGGCTGGCCCAGCAGCAGTTTTTTAATGGGTAATTCCTGCTTTTTGCCGCTCAGGGTGCGCGGTATCTCGGCCACGGCAAAGATATCGTCGGGCACAAAGCGCGGTGACAGGGCGGAGCGGATAGCAGCGTTGATGCGCCCGCGCAGGGTGTCATCCAGCGCCACGCCAGGGCGCAGAGCCACAAACAGCGGCATATAGCTGTCTTTGCCCAGATATTCCAGATCGACGACCATGCTGTCCAGAACCTCGGGAATGGCCTCGACGGCGCTGTAGATCTCGCTGGTACCCATGCGCAGGCCGTGGCGGTTGATGGTGGCATCGCTGCGGCCGTAGATGATGCAGCCGCCTTCCGTCTGCAGCTTGATCCAGTCGCCATGGCGCCAGACCGGGCCCATGACGGCCGCACCGTCACCGCCGCCGGGCTGGCGGCCATGGCCTGCGGGGTACATCTCAAAGTAGCTGCTCAGATAGCGCTTGCCGTCGGTATCGCCCCAGAGATACAGCGGCATGGAGGGAATGGGCTGGGTGCAGACCAGCTCGCCGACCTCATCCATCACAGGCTGGCCTTGCTCGTTCCAGGCTTCGACGGCTGCGCCGAGTTGGCGGCATTGCATGATGCCGGGTACCAGCGGCAGGTCGCGGTTGCCGCCGATGAAGGCGCCCGCAAAGTCGGTGCCGCCCGAAAGATTGTTCCACCAGATGTCGGGATGACCGAGCTTGGCAAACTGCTCCGAGCCCCATTGCTGCACCTCGGCCGACAGCGGTGAGCCCGTACTGCCCAGTCCGCGTATGTGCGATAGATCTCCACAGGCGGCAAGCTCAACCCCAGCTTTCATGCAATTGGCATAAAAGGCCGCGCCCGAGCCAAAGCTGGTCACACCCGTTTCGGCCGCAAAGCGCCACAGCACGCTCCAGTCGGGCTTTTCCTTGCTACCGCCGGGGCTGCCGTCAAAGATCACGCAGGTGGTACCGCCCAGCAGGCCGCTGACCTGTGCATTCCACATCACCCAGCCCGTGGAGCTGTACCAGTGGTAGCGCTCGCCCCAGCTGTTGGGCTCGTAGCTGCAGCCGATATCGTTGTGCAAGGCCTTGAGTTGCAAGGCCACCATCACCATGCCGCCGTGGCCGTGAACAATGGGCTTGGGCAGACCGGTTGTGCCGCTGGAGTACACAATCCACAGCGGGTGGTCAAACGGCAGCCATTCGGGCTCGAAGGCCGCAGTCTCAGCATTATTTTGGCTTGTAACGCTGGTGTAATCTGCGGTGTCAGCTATCTTTATTGATGTATTCAGATTGGGCACCAGCACCACATGCTGCACGCTGGGCAGGCCAGCGCGCAGCTCTTGCAACACTTCGCGGCGGCCGATGTCCTTGCCTGCGTAATGCACGCCATCCACGGCAATCAGCACCTTGGGTTCAATCTGCTTGAAACGGTCGAGGACGGCGTGGGTGCCCATATCCGGTGCGCAGATGCTCCACACCGCGCCCAGGCTGGCACAAGCCAGAAAAGCGATCATGGCTTCGGGAATATTGGGCAGGTAGGCTGCGACCCGGTCGCCTTTGCCCACGCCTTGCGCGCGCAGGTGCAAGGCCAGCGCGGCCACTTGCTGCTGCAATTGAGGCCAGCTCAGCTCGCGCTTGAGGCCTTGCTCGTTGCGGCTGATGACGGCGGGCATGCCCGCCGCATGGGCGGGCTGCACATGGCGCAGCACCTGACGCACGTAATTGATCTGCGCGCCCGGAAACCAGCGGGCGCCCGGCATGACATTGCGCTCCAGCACCGCGCTGTGCGGCGTGGGGGATTGCAGCTCGAAGTAATCCCAGATGCTTTGCCAGAAAGCGTCGAGATCGCTGGTGGACCAGCGCCACAGCGCGTCATAGTCGGCAAAGCTCAGGCCGCGCGTTTCACGCAGCCAGTTCTGATACAGCCGGATTTGCGGCACGAAGGGGGCGGGGTGTTGGGGTGCGGAAGACATGGGGCCAGACTAGCGCAGCCGCCTGCGCTCGTCATTGGTGGTGGCCCCGTCAGATGTCACCTGTGCAGCACGGATGCGCGGTCAAACCGATAATCGAGGCCTGTCTTCTCCGTCAACGGCGCTTGCCGACGACCCGCACCCCATGTCCGCCTTGCCCACCCGCGTGCTGGCCGTCATCCCGCCGATGACGCAGCTCAACACCCCTTACCCGTCCACCGCCTACCTCACGGGCTTTCTGCGCTCGCGCGGCATTGCGGCTGTGCAAGAAGACTTGGCGCTGGCGCTGGTGCTGCAATTGCTCTCGCCCGAGGGCCTGCGTGCCGTGGCCGAGTGCATCAAGACCCTGCCCGACAAAAAGCACACACCTGCGGTGCAGTCCTTTGTGGCGCAGCAGGACCGTTATCTGGCCACCATAGCCCCGGCGATTGCCTTTTTACAGGGGCGCGACAGCACGCTGGCCCACCGCATTGCCGGGCGCCACTACCTGCCTGAAGGTCCGCGCTTTGCCACGCTGGATGTGTATGAGGACGAAGAGGGCGGCGACCCGCTGGGCTGGGCCTTTGGCGCTTTAGGCCTGACCGACAAGGCCAAGCACCTGGCCACGCTGTATCTGAACGATCTGGCCGATGTGCTGCGTGACGCGGTGGACGAGCGCTTCGAGTTCGTGCGCTATGCCGAATCGCTGGCGGGCAGCCAGCCTACTTTCGATCCGCTGGCGAACGCTCTGGCCGCTCCGCCCAATCTGGTGGACGACATGCTGAGCGCGCTGACGTTGGCCGCCATTGAGCGCCATGCGCCCACGGTGGTGCTGCTGTCCGTGCCGTTTCCCGGCTCGGCCTACGCGGCGTTTCGCATTGCGCAGACGATCAAAGCCAATCACCCGCACATCACCACCGTGCTGGGTGGCGGCTTTGTCAATACCGAGCTGCGCCAGCTGGCCGAGCCACGCGTGTTCGATTACTTCGACTTTGTGACGCTGGACGCGGGCGAGCGCCCCTTGCTAGCGCTACTGGAGCACTTGCAGGGCGAGCGCGGCCAATCGCGTCTGGTGCGCACCTTTGTGCGGGGCGACGATGGTGCGGTGAAGTACGTCAACATGATGGAGGCCGACATTGCCTTCGCCGAGGTGGGCACGCCGACCTGGGATGGCCTGCCGCTGGACAAATACCTGTCGCTGCTGGACATGCTCAACCCCATGCACCGCCTGTGGAGCGACGGGCGCTGGAACAAGCTCACCGTGGCCCACGGTTGTTACTGGAAAAAGTGCAGCTTCTGCGACGTCAGCCTTGACTACATCGGCCGCTATGAAGGTGCCAGCGCCGAGGTGCTGGCCGATCGCATTCAAGCCATCGTGGCTGAAACCGGCCAGACCGGCTTTCACTTTGTCGACGAAGCCGCGCCGCCCAAGGCGCTCAAGGCCTTGTCGACCGAGCTGATTGCGCGCAACGCCGGCATCAGCTGGTGGGGCAATGTGCGGTTTGAGAAAACCTTTACCCCCGAGCTGGCCGAACTGATGGCGGACAGCGGCTGCATCGCCATCTCCGGCGGGCTGGAGGTCGCTTCTGACCGTCTGCTTCAGCTGATGAAAAAAGGTGTGACCGTTGATCAGGTGGCGCGTGTGACCAAGGCGTTTGCGGACGCCGGCATTCTGGTTCACGCCTATCTGATGTATGGCTTTCCCACGCAGACCGTGCAAGACACGGTGGATGCGCTGGAGTACGTGCGCCAGTTGTTCCTCAACGGCTGTATTCAAAGCGGATTCTTTCACCGCTTTACCTGCACCGTACATTCGCCTGTAGGGCTGAACCCCGAGGAATATGGCATTGAGCTGCCTCCGCTGCCGCCCGGTGACTTTGCCAAAAACGACCGCCCCTTCATCGACCCCACCGGCGTGGACCATGATGCCTTGGGCAACGCGCTCAAAAAAGCCATCTACAACTACATGCACGGCATTGGTCTGGAAGAAGACGTGCGCATGTGGTTCCCGTTCAAGGTGCCCAAAACCACGGTCAAACGCGACCGTATCGCCCGCGCGCTGCAACAGTAGGCGATTTTTCGATAGCTTGCAGCCCTTTTTAAGCGATGGTTTCAAATGGATTTCTATCTGAAATTAGCGATTAGCTAGCGCTGGAAGCTATTGATTTAATAGCGCTCCTCTGAACATGCTGGCTGTCTGCCTGCGCCAGAAACTGCCACTGGCCGTTACCAGTGGTTGCACGCTCCCATTGGACAAGCATGGCTTGCCATAATCTGCTCCGTTTTGACCTCCAAGGAGAGATGGGATGGGAATGTTTGAATGGACGCCGAAGTCGTCCGATGTTTTGCAGGACGGCGGCGTTATCGGCCCCGATGAGCGGCTGCCCTGGGCGCAAACCGGCTTGATGGGGATTCAGCACGTGATCGCCATGTTTGGCTCCACCGTGCTGGCGCCCATCCTGATGGGCTTTGATCCGAATCTGGCGGTGCTGATGAGCGGTATCGGCACGCTGATCTTCTTCATCATCACCGGCGGCAAGGTGCCCAGCTATCTGGGCTCGTCCTTTGCCTTTATTGGTGTGGTCAATGTCGCCACCGGCTATGTGGCCAGCCACGGTGCCAATGCCAATATTGGCGTGGCGCTGGGCGGCATCATTGCCTGCGGTCTGGTCTATATGCTGGTGGGCGTGCTGGTGCAGGCCATTGGCACGGGCTGGATTGAGCGCTTTATGCCCCCGGTGGTGACCGGCGCAGTGGTGGCGGTGATTGGCCTGAATTTGGCTGGCATCCCCATCAAGAACATGGCATCCAACAACTTCGAGTCGTGGATGCAGGCACTGACCTTTCTGTCCGTGGCGTTGGTGGCGGTGTTCACACGCGGCATGCTGCAGCGACTGCTGATTCTGATCGGCCTGCTGGTGGCCAGCGTGCTCTACGCAGTCTTCACCAATATGCTGGGCTGGGGCAAGCCGGTGGATCTGAGCGGCGTGGCCAATGCGGCATGGTTTGGCATTCCCTCCTTCCACGCACCGGTGTTCAGCACCAACGCCATGCTGCTGATCGTGCCAGTGGTCATCATTCTGGTGGCAGAGAACCTGGGCCACATCAAGGCCGTGACGGCCATGACCGGCAAAAACCTGGACCAGTACATGGGCCGTGCCTTCATCGGTGATGGCGTGGCGACCATGGTCTCCGGCGCGGCCGGCGGCACAGGCGTGACCACCTATGCTGAAAACATTGGTGTGATGGCGGCTACCCGCATTTACTCCACCGCCGTGTTCTTTGTGGCGGCCTTGCTGGCCGTGCTGCTGGGCTTCTCGCCCAAGTTCGGCGCGCTGATTCAGGCCATTCCTCTGCCCGTAATGGGCGGTGTGTCCATCGTCGTGTTTGGCCTGATCGCCATTGCTGGTGCCAAGATCTGGGTGGACAACAAGGTGGATTTCTCCGACATCAAGAATCTGATCGTGGCTGCTATCACCCTGATTCTGGGCACGGGCGAATTCACGCTGAAGTTCGGTGAATTTGCACTGGGGGGCATCGGCTGCGCCACCTTTGGTGCCATCATCATGTATGCGCTGCTGGCGATGGGCGATCGCCCATCTGAAACTAAGGTACAAAATAAGTAAGCGCCAACATGTAACTCAGGGACATTCCCCTGACAACAGCGCGGGGCCTTTGAGGCGAACCCCGGTAATGATGTTCCGCGCTGGTAACATTTATCTCTGGAGATACGCCGCCCTACCCGGGCGGTTTTTTTTAGAGGTGCCGACCAGGCATCGAGCATGGGCCACAAGAACAGCAAAGTCCGCGCTGCTCAGGCTCGCATGTTCGGGCGGAGTCTCTGAGCTTGGAGCAAACAATGACCATCGCAGATCGCGTACGTTACCCAGAATTCCTCTCGCGCGTCATGACGGCCGAAGAGGCTGCCGCCATGATCCCGCATGGCGTCAATGTCGGCATGAGCGGCTTTACCGGAGCCGGCTACCCCAAGGCATTGCCCCAGGCCATCGCGGCCCGTGCCAAGGCCGAGCATGCCCAAGGCAAGCCCTACAAGATCAATGTCTGGACGGGTGCATCTACCGCCGCCGAGTGCGACGGTGTGATGGCTGAGGCCCATGCACTGGGCCAGCGCCTGCCCTTCAACACCGACCCTATTGCCCGCAAGGCTGTGAATGCGGGTGAGATTGACTTCATTGACATGCATCTGTCCCACGTGGCACAGCATGCATGGTTTGGCTTTCTGGGCCATATGAGCATCGCCGTGATCGAAGTGCTGGGTGTGACGGCCGATGGTCTGCTGATTCCCTCCACAGCAGTGGGCAACAACAAGACCTGGCTCGAGATCGCCGACAAGGTGATTCTGGAAGTCAACACCAAGCCGCCCGCCAAGATGGAAGGCATGCACGACATCTACTACGGCACGGCCATTCCGCCGCGTCGCATGCCCATCAACATGACGCATGCCGACGACCGTATTGGCGAGCCTTATCTAAAGGTTGACCCTGCCAAGGTGATCGCCGTGGTGGAAACCCACAAGGGTGACCGCGACAACGTGTTTGCCACACCGGACGAAAACTCCAACAAGATTGCCGGCTACATCATCGACTTCCTCGCGCACGAGATGAAGATGGGTCGCCTGCCCAAGGAAATGCTGCCCATCCAGTCGGGCGTGGGCAATGTGGCCAACGCCGTGCTGGCCGGTCTGCAGCACAGCCCGTTCGAGAATCTGCTGGGTTTCACCGAAGTGTTGCAGGATGGCATGCTGGACCTGCTGCGCGCCGGCAAGATGAGCAAGGCCTCGGCCACCTCCATCTCACTGTCTGCGGCGGCCTACAAGGACTTCGAGGACAAAATCGACTTTTATCGCGAGCGCATCATCCTGCGTCCGCAGGAAATCTCGAATCACCCGGAGCTGGTGCGCCGTCTGGGCATCATCGCCATGAACTCGATGATCGAGGCCGACATCTACGGCAACATCAACTCCACCCATGTGATGGGCACCGGCATGATGAACGGCATCGGCGGCTCGGGCGACTTTGCGCGCAACGGTTACCTGTCCTTCTTTGTCACGCCTTCCGTGGCCAAGGACGGCAAGATCAGCTGCATCGTGCCCATGTGCTCGCACGTGGACCACACCGAGCACGACACGCAGATCATCGTCACCGAGCAAGGCCTGGCCGACCTGCGCGGCCTCTCGCCCAAGCAGCGTGCGCAAGTCATCATCGACCAATGCGTTCACCCCGACTACCGCGACCAGCTGCAGGACTACTTTGACCGCTCGCGCCAGCAGGGCGCGCAGCACACGCCGCACATCCTGACCGAAGCCCTGAGCTGGCATCAGCGCTTCATGGACAAGGGCGACATGCGCGCGTGATCGCTACCTAGTCCGCTTGGTGCTAGCTTCTGCGGCACCAAGTCCGTAGCATCGAAGGGCACTCTGCAAAGAGTGCCCTTTTTTCATGCACAACAAGGACTGGTATGGCGATCTGGACCCGAGAGCTTGATCTCAAAGCACTGAACGCAGGCAGTGCCAACACGGCAATTTCCCACCTGGGCATTGAGTTCACCGAGTACGGTGACGACTATGTCTGCGCCCGTATTCATGTGGATGAGCGCACCTGCCAACCTTATGGCATCTTGCACGGCGGCGTCAGCGTGGTGCTGGCTGAAACCCTGGGTTCGCTGGCTGCGGCCTGCAGCATTCCTGAGGGTTATCGCTGTGTGGGCCTCAACGTCTCGGCCAACCATGTACGCGCAGGCCGCAAGGGCAGCTGGATCACCGCCACAGCGCGGCCCACACATCTGGGCCGCACCACCCATGTCTGGGGCATAGAGCTGCGCGATGAAGACGGCAAGCTGACCTGCAGCTGTAGTCTGACCATGGCGATTTTGCCGCCAGAAGTGGCGAAAAATGCACGCCTGGATGCCGCATCGCTGGGCGGTGTGGCCTAAGCGGAGTAAAGCAAAAAAGTGAGCTGCTTGCGCTTATGAATAAAGGGCCATACGGCCCTTTTGCTTTATACGCCCAGCAGGCTTGAAAGCGGCTCAGGCTGCTGCTGCAATTGTGCAGAAGGGGCTTGCAAGGCCAGCTTTCCTTTCTCCATCACCGCCGCGTAATCGGTGTGGGCCAGTACTTTTTTATAGTCGCGGTCCACGATCAAGGTGGAGATGCCGGTGGCGCGAATTTCGGCAATCACGCGCCAGATTTCGGCGACCACCAGTGGGGCCAGACCTTCGGTGGCTTCATCCAGAATCATCAGGCGCGGATTGGTCATCAGCGCTCGACCAATCGACACCATCTGCTGCTCGCCGCCTGATAGCTGATCGCCGCCGTTGGACAGCCGTTCCTTGAGGCGCGGAAAGGTTTCCAGCACGCGCTCGTACGTCCAGTTTCTCTGGCCATCCAGCCCGGCTCTGGCGCTCATCAGCAGGTTCTCCTTGACGGAGAGATTGGGGAACACGCCGCGCCCTTCGGGCACATAGCCAATGCCCAGTTTGGCCATTTTTTCAGGGGCGAAATTCGTCACTTCCTTACCATCTGCAAATACCCGGCCAGAGCGGGCGGGTACATAGCCCATCAGGGTGCGAATCAGGGTGGTCTTGCCCATGCCGTTACGCCCCAGCAGGCCTACGGCCTTGCCTTGCGGCAGCGCCAGAGAGACGCCGTGCAGGATATGGCTGTCGCCATAAAAACTGTGCACATCCTGTAGGCTGAACAGTGCTTTTTCGGTCTGCATTGCGGAGCTGATTTCTGCCACGGCTTCAAGCATGTTCTTCCTCTCCCAGATAGGCCGTGCGTACCACGGGGTCTGTGCGGATCTGGTCTGGGGTACCGGTCGCCACGACGCTGCCATTAACCATGACCGTGATGCGATCTGCGATGCGAAATACGGCATCCATATCGTGCTCCACCAGCAGCACGGCATGGGCTTGCTTCAGCTCCTGCAGCAGCACCAGCATGCGCTCGGTTTCTTCTGCACCCATGCCGGCCAGCGGCTCATCCAGCAGCAGCACTCGCGGTGCAGTGGCAAGGCACATGGCGACTTCTAATTGGCGCTTGGCTCCATGACTCAGGCTGCCTGCAATGCGCTCGGCATGTTGCGCCAGACCTGCACGCACAAGGGCCGACTGCGCGCGCTCCATGCTGGCGGCGCAATGCTGGGCAGACTCCCAGATGCGCCAAGGACGTGGTTGGGCCTGCGCCTGTGCGGTCAGGCGGCAGTTTTCCAGTACCGTGAATTCCGGGAAGATGGTGGTGCGCTGGTAGCTGCGGCCAATGCCCGCCTTGGCGCGCAGGGGCTGGGGCATGCGGGTGACATCATGGCCTTCCAGCGCAATGCTGCCGCTGCTAACCGCTATCTCGCCCGAGAGCATATTGATCAGCGTGGATTTGCCCGCGCCGTTGGTGCCGATGACGGCATGGACCTCGCCCTGATGCAGATCCAGATTCACCTCATTGACGGCCACCAGACCACCAAATCGCCGCGTCAGGCCGCGCACGGAAAGTTGGGGAGCGTCACTCATTGTTTGCTCCTTGATTGGTAGCTGCTTGCGCTTTACTTGTCTGCGCTGCAGGCTTTTTTTGCCATTTATCGTTGATGCCAACGAGCCCTTTGGGCAGCAAGGCGACGAGCACGATGATGGCGATGCCCAGCGTCAGCTGCCAGTGGTCGGCCGCATTGCCCATGATGGCGTGCGTGCTCAGCAGCTCCTTGAGCAGCACAAAGGTCATAGTGCCCAGTACCGCGCCGCGCAGCGAGCCAACGCCGCCCAGAATCAGCATCAGCAGTACCTCGCCCGAGTGATGCCAGGCCAGCAGTTCTGGGTTGACCACGGCGTCGCGTGCAGCCAGCAGAAAGCCTGCCAGTCCAGCCAGAGCACCCGCAATTACAAAGCCCGCAAGCTTGTAGCCGTAGGTCGCAAAACCGGCGGCGCGCATGCGCTGCTCGTTGACGCGAATGCCGGACAACGCATGACCAAAGCGCGAGTGGCGCAGCATGGCGATGAAGGCGTAGACCAGCACCAGCGCGGCCAGCACGACGAAATACTGTGTGCTGCTGCTTTCCATGTCCAGCGCGCCAATGGCCGGACGCTGCATGAGGTAGATGCCGTCGCTGCCGCCAAAGTAGCCCACGTCATGCACCACAAAAAAGGCCAGCTGTGCAAAGGCCAGCGTGACCATGATGAAGTACACGCCCTTGGTGCGCAGACTTAAAGCGCCGACCACCAGCGCATACAGCCCTGATGCGCCAACAGCGGCGCTCAGCATGACGAGAAAGTTGCTGCCATCTGGCCCCGCAGCCTTCACGGCTGCATAGGCACCCAGGCCAAAGTAGGCCGCATGGCCCAGACTCACCAGCCCCGCGCCGCCCACCAGAATATGCAGGCTTAGCGCGAAGATGGACAGGATCATGATCTTGACGACCAGATCAGACAGATAGGCCGACCAGAAGGGCTGAGCGGCCGCCAGCAGCACGGCGCAGGCCAGTGGCAGCACAACCCCCACCCACACGCTTTTGGCGCGAATAGGGCGGCTCTGGCTGGTGACGGCAGGCGCTTCTGCGTAGGCCTGGTTGGTGTGGGGTAGCGGGTTGCTCATGTTCAGCTCCGTTTACCCAGAAGACCTTCGGGTCGCCAGACGAGGATGACGGCCATCAGCAGATAGATGCTCATGCCGCTGAGTTCCTGAAAAAATACCTTGCCGAAGGTGTCGACAAAGCCCACCAGCAGCGAGGCAATCAGCGCGCCGGTAATGGAGCCGATGCCGCCGATCACGACGACCACAAAGCAGATGATGAGCACGCTGGAGCCCATGTTGGGATAGACCGAGCTCATGGGCGCGGCAATCATTCCGGCCAGAGCAGCCAGCGCGACGCCCACGGCGAAAACGATGCGGTACAGGCGCTTGATATTGATGCCCAGACCACGCACCATGTCGCGGTTGCTGGCACCGGCGCGAATCATCATGCCCAGCCGTGTGCGGTTGACGGTGTAGTACATCAGCAGCGCCACAATCAGGCAGGCCAGTGCAGCGAAAACGTTGTACCAGGGGTACTGCATCATGCCCATCAGCGGAAAGCTTCCAGCCAGCCACGCGGGCTTTTCCACGCCATGCACATCGTTGCCCACAAGGATGGCGCGCAGGCCTTCAAACACCAGAATCAGGCCATAGGTCATCAGTACCTGCTGCAGGTGGTCGCGCTCGTAGAGAAAGCTGAAAAACGCCCATTCCAGCGCGTAGCCCAGCACCACGGTGATGAGCACGCCCACCAGCAGCATGGTGATGAAATGCTGGCCCAGATAGGGTGACAGCGCAAACGCCACATAGGCGCCAATCATGTAGAAGCTGCCATGGGCGAGATTGATCACGCCCATGATGCCGAAGATCAAGGTCAGGCCTGAGGCCAGCAGAAACAGCAGCAGCCCGTACTGAATCGAGTTCAGGCACTGCACCAAAAAGGTGGCGAGATCCACGGCAATCCTTGTCCTGGAGGAAGTCGGTTAAAGCGCACATGGCCCGGTTTCACGGGCCATGTATTGGTCTTACATGCGGCAGCCGCGTGCAGGGTCCGCCAGTCCCTTGATGGCAATGCTGATCTTCTTGTTCTCCTTGCCATCCACCTTGCGCAGATAGATGTCCTGAACGGGGTTGTGTGCCTTGCTCAGCGTGAAGTCCCCGCGGGGGCTGGCAATCGTGGCTTTTTCGATGGCGGTGCGGAAGACATCCTTTTTGGTGATGTCGCCGCCGGCAGCCTTCAGACCCACGGCCAGCATCTGCGCTGCGTCATAGCCTTGCACGGCATACACGTCGGGCTGCAGCTTGTAGTTCTTGGCATAGTTGGTGCGGAAGGTCTTGTCGCGCGGCGTGCCCAGCTCGTCCGCATAGTGCAGCGTGGTCAGCATGCCTTGTGCGGCCTCGCCCTGGGCTTCCAGCGTGCCGTCGGTCAGAAAGCCTGGGCCGTAGAGCGGGATGGTCTTGGACAAGCCGGAGGCGTGATAGTCCTTGACGAATTTCACCGCGCCGGCACCGGCGAAGAAGGAGAACACGGCATCGGGTTTGGCCGCTGCAATTTCGGTCAGCAGAGCCTGGAATTCGACGTTGGGGAAGGGCAGCGTCAGCTGCTTGCTGACCTTGCCGCCATTCTTCTCAAAACCCTCCTTCATGCCTGCAACCGCTTCCTCACCGGCGGCGTATTTCCAGGTGATGGTCATGGCGTTTTTCTTGCCCTCTTTGGCTGCCACCACACCCATGGGGTATGCGGTCTGCCAGTTGCTGAAAGAGCTGCGGAAGATATTGGGCGCGCACATGGGACCGGTGACGGCATCGGCGCCCGCATTGGGCACGATGAGTACGGTGCCGCTTTCCTTGGCGGCCTTTGCCATGGCCATGGCTACGCCCGAGTGCACGGTGCCGACAATCACATCGACCTTGTCGCGTTTGATGAGGCGGTTGACGTTGTCCGTGGCCTTGGCGGGGTCGGATTCGTCATCGACCTTGAAGTATTCGATTTCGCGTCCACCCAGTTTTCCGCCTTGTTCGGCCACCTGCATGCGAAAGCCGTTTTCAATCGCTACGCCCAGTGCTGCATAAGTGCCACTGAAGGGCAGCATGAAGCCGACTTTGATCTTTTCCTGTGCCATGACACTGCCGCAGCTTGCGGCGGCCGCCAGTGCGATGGCTGTGGCTTTGCTCCATGTTGCCCATTGCTTGCTCATGCTTGTCTCCTGCTGGTTGATTGACGAATGCCTGGGTACTCTTGAATCACCGGTTCTGACTGGCGGGTGGCTTGCTCGAACGCATGCACGTGCGCACTCTAACAACTTTAGGTTTAAAGCAAAACCAGCGCTTGCCCTAGTCGGTACATTCCTGTTTTCATAGCTTTATTCGCTTGTTGGGCAAGGGTTTAGTGCGGTTTTGGCTCCAATTCACGCAAGCGAAAGCGTTGAATTTTTCCGGTCGCAGTCTTGGGGAGTTCGTCGACAAACTCGATAAAGCGTGGGTATTTGTAGGCCGCCAACCGGTCTTTGACGAATGCCTTGAGTTCGGCCTCGCTGGTGCTGTGACCGGGTTTGCACACCACATAGGATTTGGTCTTGGTCAAGCCTTGGGCATCGGTCACACCGATGACGGCAGCCTCCAGCACGGCGGGGTGCAGCTGCAGCGTGGATTCGACCTCGAAGGGCGAGACATAGATGCCGCTGACCTTGAGCATGTCGTCGCTGCGGCCCGCGTAGGTGTAGTAGCCATCGGCGTCGCGCACATATTTGTCACCGCTTTTGAGCCATGCGCCCTGAAAGGTGTCGCGCGTCTTGTCGCGGTTGGCCCAATACATCAGTGCGGCGCTGGGGCCTTTGATGAAAAGATCGCCAATCTCACCATCGGCAACGGGCTTTCCGTCTTCACCGCGCAGCTCTACCGCATAGCCGGGAACCGGCTTGCCGGTGCTGCCGTAGCGTATGTCGTCAGGCCGGTTGGAGAGGAAGATATGCAGCATCTCGGTGGAGCCAATGCCGTCCACGATATCGGCACCGAAGTGGTTCTTGAAGCGCTGGGCAATCTCCGCCGGCAGGGCTTCGCCAGCCGACGAGCACATGCGCAGGCTGACCTGCTCGCGCCCGGGCAAGGCGGGGTGAGCCAGCATGCCCGCAAAGCCCGTAGGCGCTCCGAAAAATACCGTGGGCTGATGCTGCGTCCAGCGCGCGAAAACGGCTTCTGGCGTGGGGCGTTCGGCCATCAGAACTACGCTGGCGCCCACACTCAAAGGAAAGGTCAGGGCGTTGCCAAGACCGTAGGCAAAGTAGAGCTTGGCGGCAGAGAAACAGACATCGTTTTCGTGCAATCCCAGTACCGGTTTTCCATACAGCTCGGCCGTCCAGTACGGGTTGGCGTGGGTGTGAACTGCGCCCTTGGGTTTTCCGGTGGAGCCCGATGAATACAGCCAGAAACCGGGGTCGTCTCCCATGGTTCTGGCGGCCTGTGGCAGTGCCGTCTGCTGGGCCAGCCAGGGCTGCATGGGCTCGAAGGCGGGGGGCAGACCCTGCGGCGCTTCTTCAGGTCTGGCGACCCAGATGTGGTTGACTTCGTGTTGCGCTTGGTTGAGTGCCTGCTGCACTGCGGGAACCAGTGCGCCGTTGGTCAGGATGGCCTGTGCGCGGCAATGCTCGAGCATGTAGGCATAGTCGGCAGAGGTGAGCAAGGTATTGACCGCAACCGGCACCACGCCTGCGTACATAGCTCCTAAAAACGAGATGACCCATTCGCGCATATCGTGCATGACCAGCAGCACGCGCTCTTCGCGGTGAATGCCTGCGGCCAGCAGGCCATGGGCAATGCGGCGGGCTTGTTCCTGCAGCTGCGCATAGCTGAGCGTGCCTTGGTCATCGGTGTAGGCAATCTTGTCAGCCCGGTCCTGATTGAGATTGAACAGGTGCTGGGCGAAATTGAAGGGCTGGCTGAAATCAGTCATGGTCAGACTCCCGTCGTTGCACCCAGTGCCTGCAGCACGCAGGGTGCGGCCTGCATGGCGCTTTTGCGGTGGTAAAAATCCAGTGCCCGCAAGCCGCCCAGCTCGGCACCGCCACCTGCACGGCCCGGCCCGCCATGCAGGGACTGGGGCATGACATTGCCATGGCCCGTATGCAGCTTGGCGACGTCCGGCGTGACCACATGTACGCGGCCGTGGCTGGCGGCCAGATCGCTGGCCGCAGCGGCCAATGCGTCGCTGTCATCGCCATAGATCGAACAGACCAGCGAACCCTGACCCCGATGTGCAAGTGCCAGAGCGTGCTCCAGGTCGCGGTAGGGAATGAGCGTGGCCACAGGGCCAAAAACTTCCATCTCATGCACCAGCGCGCTGCCGTCGGGGTCTTGCGTGCCCAGCAGCACCGGCTGAGCGCAGGCGGCAATCCCAGGGTCGGCATCGACCAGTGCCTTGGCTCTGCCGTCATACAGCGCGGTGGTGTGGGTCAGCAACTGGTTCAGCCCTTGCTGCACGCTGTCGTACTGCGCACGGCTGACGAGCGATCCCATGCGTACGGCGTCATTGTGCGGGTTGCCAACGGTGACTTTGGCAAGCTGCGCGGCGATGGCCTGAGCCACCTCGTCATACAGATTTTGCGGCACCAGAATGCGCCGTATGGCCGTGCATTTCTGGCCTGATTTGATGGTCATTTCACGGGCCACTTCACGCGCCAGCAGAGTCACGGCTTCGCTGCTGGCGGCGTGGCCGGGCAGCAGCAGTGCGCTGTTCACGCTGTCGGCTTCGATATTGCAGCGCACTGAATGACGGGTGATGGCGTGGTGGCTGCGAATGGTGGCTGCGGTGTCGGCTGAGCCGGTGAAAGACAGCACATCCATGGGCTGCAGCTGATCCATCAACCCGGCAGCGCTGCCGCAGATGATAGACAGCGCACCCGGTGGCAGAACACCCGCGTCGATCACATCCCTGACCATGCGCTGTGTGAGCCAGGCCGTTGCCGTGGCGGGCTTGATGATGATAGGCACGCCCGAGAGCAGGGCCGGCGCTGCTTTTTCCCACAGTCCCCAGCCGGGAAAATTGAAGGCGTTGATAAACAGTGCCACGCCGCGCGTGGGCACTTGGATATGCAGGGACTGAAACGCGGCCTCTTTGGCCAGTGCCACGGCTGCGCCATCGCTCAGATGCTTGACATTGCCTAGCGTTGCGCCCCACTTGGCGTATTGGCTCAAGGTGTAGATTCCGCCATCCACATCCACGGCGGTATCGTTCTTCACCGTGCCGCTGTTGGCGGTGGAAATTTCGTAATACGCATCGCGGTGGGCTTGCAGCACGGCGGCAATCTCCGCCAGCAACTGGGCGCGCTGGGCATAGCTCATGGCCCGCAGAGCCTGGCCGCCGGTGTCACGGGCAAAGGCAAAGGCCGCGTGCAGATCAAGTCCGGAGGCATCGACGCGAACCAGCTCGGTGCCCAGAACCGGGTCCATCAAGCGGCTGCCCGGGCCACTGCCGACTTGCCAGCGCCCGGCAATATGGTTGGCAAGTAGCTCGGTCATTGGCTGACCTCATTGGTGGCAAATGTACGGATCGTGAGGGCGGACATAAGTGTCTCCTGAAGTGCGGCTTTGAGCTGCATCTAATCTTCGATGAAACATGCAATATTGTGCGTGCATTCAAAAGATAAATACGAGACAATCCAGTGTCAAGCAATATATTGCATGTATGGCGTTAACCCCGACTGTTTATCATTCACCCCCTCTGAGGAGCTTTATGGATCAGTTAGTGACGGCACCAGAACTGGATATGCAAGAGGGTGAAGCAGGCAAGAATGCGCTGCTGCAGGCGCTGGGTGAGCGGGTGCGCAATCTGCGCGCCAGCCGTGGTTTGACACGCCGTGGATTGGCATCTGCCGCCGAGGTGTCGGAGCGCCATCTGGCCAATCTTGAATACGGCACGGGCAATGTCTCCATCCTGGTGCTGCAGCAAATTGCACAGGCACTGCGCTGCAGCATGGCCGAGTTACTGGGCGATGTAACCACCTCCAGCGCTGAATGGCTGCTGCTGCGTGAGCTGCTGGAAGGCCGCAGCGAAGCCGATTTGCAGCGCGTGCGACTGGCTGCGGGCGAGATTCTGGGTACGGCACCCAGCGGTGATCCGCATCGCGGCACCCGCATTGCATTGATCGGTTTGCGCGGTGCGGGCAAGTCCACGCTGGGCCGCATGTTGGCCGAACAGCTGAACGTGCCATTTCTGGAGCTGAACCAGGAAATTGAGCGCGTCGCCGGCTGCAGCGTGCGCGAGATTTATGACCTCTATGGGGCCGGTGCTTATCGACGCTATGAGCGTCGTGCGCTGGAAGAAGCGGTGCAGATTTACAGCGATGTGGTGATCGCCACGCCGGGCGGCATCGTGTCAGACCCTGCGACCTTCAACGAATTGCTCAGCCACTGCACCACCGTGTGGTTGCAGGCCCAGCCCGAGGAACACATGAGCCGTGTGGTGGAGCAGGGCGACACGCGGCCCATGGCTGCCAATCCTGAGGCCATGGACGATTTGCGCCGTATTCTGCAGGGCCGCGCGGCCTTTTACTCCAAGGCCGACCATCTGCTCGATACCAGCGGTAAGAGCCTGCAGCAAAGCTTTAAACAGCTGAAGTCTCTGGTGGTGCCGTGACGCGTTTCAGGCGGGCAGCGCGCGTTGCAATATCGCCGAGAGATCGATGGCTGCCGGGTTGAAGGCCCCAACCACCATGGCCCCGCTTTGCTCGCCCAGGCGGGTGTGGATAAAGCCAGTAGCCATGTAGGCCGGCGCATGTTGTCGCAGCAGGCAGGCCTGAGCCAGCAGAGCCAGGTCTTGCACCAGTCTGCGAGCCTGCGGTTCCAGCGCATCTGGCTCGGCAGACAGGCGCTGGGCCAGCGACTGAGCCAGCCGCGTCAGCGTGGGCTCCCCTGCTGCCATGTTAATGAGGTCCTGCAGCAGCAGACGAGTGGCTTCGGGCTCGCGGCCCATGGCGCGCAGCACATCCAGGCACATCACATTGCCCGACCCTTCCCAGATGGAGTTGACCGGCGCTTCGCGAAACAGGCGCGACACAATGCTTTCCTGCACATAGCCGTTGCCGCCAAAAACCTCCATGGCTTCGCCCGTGATTTCGACTGAGCGTTTGCAGATCCAGAACTTGGCGGCTGGGGTCATGATGCGTTTCCAGGCACGGGCCAGCAGGTCGCCTTCGGCCTCGCGTTCATAGGCCTGCGCCAGATGCATTCCTAGTTGCATCGATGCTTCGCTTTCGAGAGCTAAGTCCGCAAGCACACAGCGCATCAGAGGTTGATCTGAGAGGATTTTTCCGAAGGCCGAGCGCTGGCGCGCATAGGCAATTGACTGGACTACAGCGGTGCGAAAAATGGCCGCGCTGCCCAGCACGCAGTTCAGCCGTGTGTAGCTGGCCATCTCGATGATGGTGGGAATCCCCCTGCCTTCCTCACCCATGAGAATGCCCCAGGCGTCCTGCAGCTCCACCTCGGAGCTGGAGTTGCTGCGGTTGCCCACCTTGTCTTTGAGGCGCTGTATGCGCACCGGGTTCTTGCTGCCATCAGGCCGCCAGCGCGGCACAAAAAAGCAGGCGTGGCCGCCTAACTCTCCATTGGGCGCAGCCATGCGCGCCACAACCAAATGCGCATCGCACATGGGGGCTGAGAAGAACCATTTGTGGCCGCGCAGCAGATATTCGCCACCCCGCCCGCCGTCATGAATGGGGCGGGCCACCGTGGTGTTGGCGCGCACGTCAGAGCCGCCCTGTTTTTCTGTCATGCCCATGCCTATCCAGATGGATTTTTTCTGGCTCAGCGGTACATCGCGGGCATCGTATTCGTGGCTGTAGAGCTGGGCCTGCAACTGGCTCCAGAGCTGCGGCTCTTTTTGCAGCAAGGGAATAGCCGCCGTGGTCATGGTTGCCGGGCATAGCGTGCCTTGCTCAACCTGCCCATGCAGATAAAAGCCCGCGGCCCATGCGCTCCAGCGGCCTTTATCCGAGCGCTCAAACGGCAGCGAGATCAGGCCTTGTTCGCGGTACAACGCCATCAGGCTGTGCCAGCTGGGGTGGAATTCCACGGAATCCTGCACGCGCCCGCGTGCATCAAAGCGTTGCAGCTCCGGCGTGTGGCGGTTGGCCAGCTCGGCATGCTCCCAATTGGCCTTCTGGCCAAGCTGCTGCGCAAAGCGGTCGAGTGCTGGCGTAAAGACCTGCGCCTGCTGGCGTTGCAGCGCTTCTTGCAAGGCCACATCGGACTGAAGCAGGTTGATGCCGGTCAGCTCATCAACCTGATTGAAAACGTCATGGGTATCCAGGGCTTGCATGCAGAACCTCCGGTGGCAACAAACCACTATAGAGCGACTGCGTGGACAGGCGAGAGCGGGTTTTCAGTGCTGCGCTTAGCGTTTGCGCGCCTGCTCGTACAGGCCCATGACGCGCGGCACATTGCCTTCGAGCTGGCGAATGCGGCTGGGGCCCGTGGGGTGGGTGGAGAGAAAGCCTATGCCGCCTTCGCCCGTGGCTTCACCCATCTTGCGCCATAGGCTCACAGCGGCCTGCGGGTTGTAGCCCGCGCGGGCGGCCAGCTCAAGGCCCACCAGGTCTGCATCGCTTTCATCGTTGCGGCTGAACTTGAGGCTGAGTAACTGCCCGCCAAGGCGCGCTGCCGTGCTGCCAATATCGCCCAGACCCAGCAACTGCGCACCCAGTGATATGCCGATGCTGGTGGCCTGATTTTTGGCCAGTTGCTCGCGCGAATGCTCGCGCAGCGCATGTGCCATTTCATGGCCCATGATCATGGCGATTTCATCGTCCGTCAGTCTGAGCTGGTCGATGATGCCGGTGTAGAAGGCAATCTTGCCGCCGGGCATGCAAAAGGCGTTGATCTGCTTGCTGGCGATGAGGTTGACCTCCCACTTCCATTGGCTGGCGCGCGGGTTCCATTGTGCCGCGTAGGGGATGAGGCGCTGTGCAATGGCGCGAATGCGCTGCAACTGGGCGTTGTTGCCGTCTGCGAGTGCCCCTTTGGCCTTGGCTTGCTGCAGCAATTCCTGGTACTGCTGCGTGGCCGAGTTTTCAAGCGTTTCCGCCGGAACCAGCTGGCGCATCACCGATGCCTTGCCTACATCGACCTGGGCCTGCGCAGGCGCGTGCATCAGCGGGGTGCAGGCAAGGGCCACCAGCAAGGAGTGGCGAGTGGCGTACTGGCACAGTAGGGAAATGGTTGCGTGCATAAGCGCCAAGTCTATGCGAGCCATAGCAGACCAAGGGTCAGACGGCTTCTGCAGACCTTCTCTCCGCCTGTACCACCAGCCACAGGCCGCCAATCACGCCCAGCAGGCCGAGCACCGACCACCATGCAGGTCGCTCACCCACGATCAGCAGCGACAGCGCAAAGGCCGTAATGGGTTCTGCCTTGCTGAGCGCCACGCCAGTGGCTGCAGACATGCCGCGTAAACCTATTGAGAACAGCAGATAGGCCACGCCTGTCGCCACGATGCCCAAATAGATAACGACGGCCCAGCCGCTGGGGCTGACTTGTAGCGGACCCCCCAGCCATGAGGCAAATGGCAGTGACAACAGCGCGGCGCAACCGAACACCCAGGCGTTGACTGTGGCCACACGCGCCTGCATGACCAGCGCCTGATTGACCAGTGCATAGGCCGCATAAGAAAGCCCCGCCAGCAGGCATAGTGCCATGCCTACCCATGGCAGGTGTTGCCTGTCCGCCGTGGCCAGCGCCATGACAATGCCGCCGCCTACGCCTATGCCGGTTCCCAGCCACCACTGCGGGCTGGGCATGCGCTTTTGCACGACAGCCTGCATCAGTCCGGCCCAGATGGGGCCGCTGCCAATGGCCAGAGCCGTTCCCAGCGCCACACCGCTGGCTTTGATGCCTGCAAAAAAGCTCAGGTTGTAGATCGCCATGCACAGCCCGCAAAACACCAGGCGACCCCAGCGAATCGGTAATGACCGGTGGCCTCTGTCCATCACCCAAGCCAGAGCGATAAAAAACAGCACTGCCATGACCATGCGCAGCCCCCCGACCCAATAGGGCGAGAGCTGTGCCGGTGCAAAGTGCTGTGCCGTGCCCGTGGTGCCCCAGAGCATGGCGGCGGCCAGCACCAGGCCCACAGGCCCTAATGAGGCGGTGGCGGAGGGGAGGGAACGAGTGGAGGAAGAGGACATGAGAGCGCCATCATGCGCTGCAGCAAGCGTGGCAACTATCGAGGAACGCTTGTGGTGATGGGTTGCTGAGTCAGCGCTGCTCACGCAGCTGGCGAGACGTCACGCCACGTTCGCGCCGCAGGGCATAGGCCAGTGCGCTGGCCGATGCATAGCCGCAGCGCAGCGCCGTGGCCTCCAGCGCAGCGCCTTGTTTGAGTTGCTGCACCGCCGCATCAAGGCGCAGGCCGCGCAGCCAGTTTTGCGGCGTGTGGCCTGCCAGTTCTACAAAGCGGGCATGGAACTGGGCCACGCTCAAATGCATCAAGGCCGCCAGTCGCGCAGTGGGCCAGTTTTCATGCAATGTGGCCTGGACCTGGTATTGCAACCACAGCAAGTCCAGTCCGCGGCGTTGCAGCAGCGTGGGAGCTTGCAGCACCAGTGCCATTTGCGCAGCTGCAGACAGGCTGGACTGGGGATAGCGCAGCGGCGGCGGCACTGCAAAGCGGCGCAGCTTATCCAGCCCCTGCGCCATGGGGGCATCAATCACCAGCACCTGCGTTTGCGGCTGCGCCAGATAGCCGTGGTCGGTGCCCGCAGGGATGACCATGCCGCAGGCGCTGTCGACAAAGCTGGGCCTGCCGCCGACCTCCAGCTCCATGCGCCCTTGCAGCGCAAACAGAATCTGCGCATAGCCGTGGGCATGGGCCTGATGCTCGCCGTGATAGCTGCGCACCGAGGCCTGCGCTTGATCAAGCACAGTTCGCAGGGATGCGGTGTTACGGCTCATAGGTAGAACTTGCTTACAGAAGAGGGGGCAGGCACGCAGATGGTAGCGTCGGCCTCTGCGCGCAGGCAACCGATAATGCCCGCAGCCTTAAAGAATCAGACCATGACCGAGTCGACCAACACAAGCAGCAAGCTCTCCCATATCACCCCTGCGGCAACGCCGGAGCCCAAGCGCAGCTGGGGCCAGGCTCTCAAGGTCTATGCCCAGCCCACCAGCTTGCGAATGCTGGCTCTGGGCTTCTCGGCGGGGCTGCCGCTGCTGCTGGTGTTGGGCACGTTGAGCTTCTGGCTGCGCGAGGCCGGTATTGACCGTAGCACGATTGGTTTTTTGAGCTGGGTGGGGCTGGCTTATGCCTTCAAGTGGGTCTGGTCACCACTGGTGGACAGGCTGCCCCTGCCGGTCGCGACAAGACTTCTGGGCCGGCGTCGCAGCTGGCTGCTGTTTTCGCAGCTGCTGATTGTTGCGGGACTGCTGGGCATGTCTTTCATGGACCCCAAGCAGGCTTTACAGCCGCTGGTGATCTGCGCATTGCTGGTGGCTTTTGGTTCGGCCACGCAAGACATTGCCCTTGATGCCTACCGCATCGAATCTGCCAAGGTGGACGATCAGGCCGCGCTGGCCGCCACCTACCAGACCGGCTATCGCCTGGCCATGATCTGGGCCGGTGCGGGTGTGCTGTGGGTCGCCTCAAGGGTGCAGGGCGATGCGCAGGGCTATGTGGTGCAGGCCTGGCATGTGGCCTATACGGCCATGGCGGCCAGCATGCTGGTGGGCATGATTACGGTGCTGCTCTCGCCAGAGCCTGAGGCCCGCCCCATGGCCCCTGCGCGCAACGCATCGGAATGGATTCAAGGTGCGCTGATTGCACCGTTTTCTGACTTTATTGGCCGCTACCGCTGGCAGGCGCTGCTGCTGCTGGCGCTGATTGGCCTGTATCGTGTGAGTGACGTGGTCATGGGAATCATGGCCAACCCCTTCTATGTGGACATGGGGTACACCAAGGAAGAAGTGGCCGCTGTGACCAAGGTGTTCGGCGTCATCATGACGCTGGTGGGTGGCTTTGTAGGCGGCACCATGGCCGTGCGCTGGGGCGTAATGCGCGTTCTGATGCTGGGAGCGGTTCTGTCAGCTGGAACCAACCTGCTCTTTGCCTGGCTGGCCACACGTGGCCACGATGTATCGGCACTGGTCTGGGTGGTCAGTGCCGACAATCTGGCGGGTGGTATTGCCTCGGCGGCCTTCATTGCCTATCTCTCGGGTCTGACCAATGTGCAGTACTCGGCCACGCAATACGCGCTGTTCAGCTCCATGATGCTGTTGGCGCCCAAGTGGCTGGCTGGCTACTCCGGCGTTTTTGTAGATGCTTTTGGTTACGAGGCGTTCTTCCACACCACGGCACTGATGGGCTTCCCTGTGCTGCTGCTGATCTATCTGGCATCCAAGGTAAAAATGGGGTCTGGCGCTTGATGGATAAGCGCTGGTAGCTATTGTTTTTGTGGAAAGAGGGCGGTTTACCCAACTTTACGCGCCAGACAAGAGCAGATCACCTGCGTGTTGCAGCATGGGGCCTTGAAGAAAAATTAAGGCGCGAGCATGACTACACTGCCCCCTATGAGCACGCACCAACTTCTGATGATTGAGGACGACGTTCGCCTGGCGCAAATGGTGAGCGACTATCTGGGCAATAACGGCCTGGAAGTGACCCATAAGGCCGACGGCAAAAGCGGTCTGGACCAGCTGCAGCCCGCAGATGGCGGATCGGCGGAACAGCCGGATCTGGTGATTCTGGACCTGATGCTGCCTGACATGGACGGCCTCGAAGTCTGCCGCCGTATCCGTTCCATGCCCGGCGCAGCCGCTCAGGTTCCCGTACTGATGCTGACCGCCAAGGGCGACCCCATGGACCGCATCATCGGCCTGGAGCTTGGCGCTGATGACTACCTCCCCAAACCCTTTGAACCGCGCGAGCTGCTGGCCCGTATTCGCGCCATCTTGCGCCGCAAAGGCAGTGAAAATCAGGCTGCTCCATCGACGGCTGTCATGCGTTTTGGCGGCCTTGAAATTGACCGCGATGCACGCACCGTTTCAGTCGGTGAGCAGGTGGCCGATCTCACCTCCTACCAGTTCGACTTGCTGGTCGCACTGGCCGAACGCGCAGGCCGCGTGCTGACGCGCGACCAAATCATGGAAGCCGTGCGCGGCCGCGAGCTGGAGGCTTTTGACCGCTCTATCGACGTGCACATGGGGCGCATTCGTGCCGCGATTGAAGCGGACCCCAAGGCCCCCAAACGCATTTTGACGGTGCGCGGTGTGGGCTATGTCTTCGCTAAACAGCAGGATTGATTGTCGGTGCCCGTGATGATGGAAATGTCCCAATGAAGCTGCTGCATGTTTTCTCTCAGCGTCTGTACCTGCGCATCTGGCTGGCCGTTGTGATCGGCGTGGCCGTGTTGACGCTGTGCGTGGCATGGGCCTGGAATATCGCCGAAGAGCAGCGCGTGCAGAACAGTGCGGCGGCACCATCGCGTGAAATGGCGGTGCGTGGCCCTGATGGTGATGTGCTGATTGAGGGGCGTGGTAACCGCATTTCCGGCTCGCCAGTAGATGGTGTGCGCTTTGAGATCGCCGCCAAAGATGGGCAAACTTATGAGCTGTGGATGGCCCCACGTGAGTGGCGCGACGGCCGCCCGCCACCGCGTGATGGTGCTGTCGCGTTCTGGTTGCGTCCGCCCTTTGGCTTTTTGTGGATGCTGGGGCTGGTGGGTGTTGCCGTGATCGTGGGCGTGTTCCCCATCATTCGCCGCTTGCTCAAGCGACTTGAAAACCTACAGCGCGGCGTGAAGCGTTTTGGCGAGGGTGATCTATCGGTGCGCGTGCCCGAGCACGGCCATGATGAAGTGGCTGACCTGGCCCACCAATTCAACGCGGCGGCCGAGCGCATCGAAACCTTGATGACATCGCACAAATCCTTGCTGGCCAACGCCTCGCACGAGCTGCGCTCGCCGCTGACGCGTATCCGCATGGGGCTGGAATTCATGGGCAATGACCCGGCCAGCGCTCGTGCCAAGGTCGAAATTCAGCGCAATATCACCGAGCTGGATCAACTGGTCGATGAGATCTTGCTGGCCAGTCGACTGGACTCCAGTGAGGTGGATGTGGGGACGGTGGAGTGCGTCGATTTGATCGGCCTTTGCGCCGAAGAGTGCGCGCGCATCGATGCGGATCTGGACATGCAAGCCGACGGTCCGCTGGAAGTGCAAGGCATTGCCAAACTGCTGCGCCGCGCAGTGCGCAACCTGCTGGAAAACGCTCGTCGTTACAGCGCAGGTGAGATCACGCTGTCGCTCTCCAAACAAGGCAATATGGCGCTGATTTGTGTTGCAGATCACGGTCCTGGCGTACCCGAGGCGCAGCGTGAGCGTATCTTCGAGAAGTTTTACCGTTTGCCTGGTGCCAGCGAGCGATCTGGAGGCGTGGGTCTGGGTCTGTCGCTGGTGCGCTCGATTGCAGAGCGCCACGGAGGCACTGTTCGCTGTGAAGACCGAAAAGACGGCGGCAAGGGCGCAAGCTTTGTGATCGCGCTACCGCTGGTTTGAGTGGATGCCCCGTAAAAAGCCCCACAGGTTTTGGCCTGTGGGGCTTTTTACGGGAGGCTCTCAGCGCGGCAGCTGCATGGGGCGGCCAATGGAGACATAGCCCAGACCATGGCCGGCTGGCAGAGAGGGCTCAAACAGGTTGCGGCCATCAAAGATCATCTTGTCAGCCAGCGTCTGCGCCAGCAGGCTGAAGTCTGGTGTGCGGAAGATCTGCCATTCAGTCACGATGGTCAGACAGTCTGCACCCTGTACGGCGGCGAGTGGGTTGTCGACCAGTTGCAGATCGGCGCGTTCACTGTAAATGCGGTGTGCCTCCTTCATGGCCACGGGGTCATAAGCCTGGACCTTGGCTCCTGCGGCCCACAGCGACTCCAGCAAGACGCGGCTGGGCGCTTCGCGCATGTCGTCGGTGTTGGGTTTGAAGGCCAAGCCCCAGACGGCAATGGTCTTTCCCTTGAGGTCACCGTTGTAGAACGTGCTGATACGCTCAAACAGCACATTGCGCTGGGCGTGGTTGCGGTCTTCTACAGCGTTGAGCACCAGGGGCTCGAACTCCACTTCCTTGGCAGTGTGGATGAGTGCTTTTACATCCTTTGGAAAGCAGCTTCCGCCATAGCCCACGCCGGGGTAAATGAAGTGATAGCCGATGCGCGGATCGCTGCCAATGCCGCGGCGCACGGCTTCTATGTTGGCTCCCAGTCGTTCGGCCAGATTGGCGATCTCGTTCATGAAACTGATCTTGGTCGCCAGCATGGCATTGGCTGCGTACTTGGTCAGTTCGGCACTCTTCACATCCATCATCACGATCTTGTCGTGATTGCGGTTGAAGGGCGCATACAGCTCGCGCAGCTTGGCTTCAGATGCGGGGTTGCTGGTGCCAATAATGATGCGGTCCGGGCGCTGGCAGTCTCCCACCGCAGCCCCTTCCTTGAGGAATTCGGGGTTGGAAACCACATCAAACGTGTAGGGCACATTGCGCTGCGCAAGTCCTTCAGCGATGACGGCGGTGACCTTATCGGCCGTACCTACGGGCACGGTTGATTTGTTGATGACGATGCGCGGGCCATCCATGTGCTGGGCAATGGTGCGGGCCACGGCCAGCACATATTGGAGGTCGGCGCTGCCGTCTTCATCGGGCGGAGTGCCTACAGCCAGAAAGATCAGCTCGCTGTGTGCTACGCCTTCTGCGGCGTTGGTGGTGAACTGAAGGCGACCCAGCTGCTGGTTGTTGATGACGAGGGCATCCAGACCCGGTTCATGAATGGGAATCTGTCCGGCCTTGAGGGCCGCGATTTTTTTCTCATCCACATCCACGCACAGAACCTGGTGACCGACATCGGCCAGGACTGCGCCTTGTACGAGACCGACATAGCCGGTACCAAAAACAGTAACTTTCATACGCGATAAAAAGAGCGGTACCAGTCCACAAAACGCTGCACGCCGGTGGTGACGGGCATGGCCGGCGAGAAGCCAACCCAGGCCTGCAGGGCGCGGGTGTCAGCTGATGTGCTGTGCATATCGCCGGGCTGAATAGGCAGCATTTGCTTGCGGGCGGTGGTTTGCAGGGCACCCTCCAGTGCGGCGATGTAGTCCATCAGCACGGTGGGTGAGTTGTTGCCAATATTGAAGATGCGATAGGGCGCAGTGCTGGTGCCGGGGTTGGGGCGCTGGCTGTCATAGCTGGCATCCGCAGTGGCAGGCTTGTCCAGAACACGCATGATGCCTTCGACGATGTCGTCGATATAGGTGAAGTCGCGCACCAACTTTCCGTCACCGTAGACATCAATGATCTCGCCCGCCAGTATGGCCTTGGTGAACTTGAACAAAGCCATGTCAGGGCGGCCCCAAGGTCCATAGACCGTGAAAAAGCGCAGGCCTGTGGTGGGCGTTCCGTACAGGTGCGAATAGGTGTGAGCCATCAGCTCATTGGCCTTCTTGGTGGCTGCGTAGTAGCTGATGGGGTGATCTACTGCATCGCTTTCGGCAAACGGCATCTTCGTGTTGCCGCCATAGACGCTGGAACTGCTGGCGTAGACCAGGTGTGCCACCTTGTGTTTGCGGCAGCCTTGCAAGATATTGCCAAAGCCCAGCAGATTGGAGTCTGTGTAGTCGTCAGGCTGGTCGATGGAGTAGCGTACGCCAGCTTGTGCAGCCAGGTGTAGAACCTTGCTGGGGGCGACTTGTGTAAACAGGTCGGCCATGCCTTGGCGATCAGCAACATCCAGCTCTACAAACCGGAAGTTGGCATGGGGGCGCAGCTCATCCAGGCGGGCGTGCTTGAGCGCCACATCGTAGTAGTTGTTGAGGTTGTCGATACCAACCACGGGCACGCCTTGTTCAAGCAGTCGCTTGGTGCAATGCATGCCGATAAAGCCGGCACAGCCGGTGATCAGAACGGGATTCATGGGGCGATCCAAAGATATTGATACTGCGCAGGTGTTGCGCTGGCTGGCATTTTCTCGAAAGGAATGGTCAGCACTTGCGGGGTGGCTTTAGCCTGCGTGGTGAAGATGCCATCCCACCAGCTGGGAACCGGCTTGTCGGCGCGGGTAATCAGAAGTAGTCCGCCAGCAGCGTCAGCCTTGGCTTGAGATAGGCATTGCTGCAGCTGTGCGCCCTCCGAGCAGCCAAGTGCATAGCTTTGAGGGAATTGCGAATGCAGCATGGCAGCGATCATGTGGTCAGATCCAACGATCACGCCATTGCCGGTGTAGCCCGCGCCGCGCAACTGCTGTGCCAGCTCCTTGACAGGGTGGTTTAGCTCATCAGGATCATTCTTGCGGCCGCCTTGCCAGGGGCGCAAGGTGGCCATAGCCAGAAAGATCAGCGCAAAGACAATGACGAAGATGGTGAACATGCGCCCCACACCTTGTTCCAGCAAAGCAGGTCGCCAGACATACAGAGCCATAGGGACGATGGCGGTCAGTGGCAGCATCCAGCGTTGTTTGAAGTCGGTGACATCAGCCACGATCACCATGGCCAACAGGCAAACGGCAACGATGAGCAGATAGCGCTGCAACAGCGGTTTGACCCAGATGCGTGAAGGCACTAAGGCAGTCGTTTGAGGTGCAGGGGTCCAGAGCTTGGAGCGATAGCTGGCTAATACGGCAATCAGCCACAGGCCGAGGGTAGAGAGCAAGGCCTTGAGCAGATTGCCCAGACCGTTGAGGTGCGATGCCTCGGTCGAGATGGACATTTTCTGTACAGTCTCGGTCGTTGCCATTCCCCAGTGCGAAGCTAGCCACGAGGCATGGGGTGCAAAGATCAGTGCCCCCACCAGCGGTGCCAGCCACCAACCTTTGGCAAAGATGGCCGAGCGAACCTGCGCCACCGTCATCGATGCCAAAAACAAGGCGCCGATCAACATGGCGTAGCTGTATTTGGAGAGCATGCCCAACCCGCAGAACAGGCCAATCAATACAAAATTGATAGCTTGCGGTTTTTGTACTTGACGCAGTACGGCAAACCACAGGCCCATGGTCATGGCCGTGACCATTACGGTGTGAGTTTGGTCACGTAGGGAATCCCAGCCGAAGGGGGGCATCAGCAGCAGGCCTGCTGCAACCCACCATGCGCCTTTGTCATTGAGGATTTGTCGGCCTGCCAGCCATGCCAGGCAGTAGGTCAGTGCAATCAGCGAGTGCTTGAGTGAAGCCAGAGCCAAAACCGAGGGGCCTAAGAGCTGACAGATAGCCCACTGCATCCATGTATAGAGCGGTGGCTGGGGGCCGTAGCCCAGTTGCAGGTGCTGGGCCCAGAGAATTTGTTCAGACTCGTCCCATTTCATGCCCGCAGAAATGGTGATGCGCGACACGATATGAGCGCAGACCAGAAGCGCGAGCCATATCCATGGTTTGGAATAAAGAGTTTGCTGCCAGTCTGTGGAAAAAGAGGGGGTATAGCTTGATGCCATTGATTTTTGCAGGTGAGCAAATGATGGAGTGTGAGCACTCGCGTTTGCGATGGGCTTTGCAGGCCAAACAATGTGCTTGGCGCAAATGGCACCTAGGGTATTCAGTTAGTATAGGTGACTGTTATTAAAAATCATTAAGCATGACGTCCGTGCACGATTCAAGTCCTGAAGTTTCCATCGTTGTACCTATTTATAACGAGTTCGATAATCTGCCCGATCTGGTGGCCCGCATTGACGAGGCTATGCGCACCCAGCCGCTGAGCTATGAACTGATCGCGGTGGATGATGGGTCAACTGACGGTAGTGCCAAGCGTCTGCGCGAGCTGGCTGAGCAGAACCCTTGGGTGCGAGCCGTGTGTCTGGTGCGCAACTATGGGCAGTCCAGCGCCTTGCAAGCAGGCTTTGATCGTGTGCGTGGCCGCTATGTGGTGACGCTGGATGCGGATTTACAGAACGAGCCCGGCGATATTCCGCTGCTGCTGGAGCGTCTGGAAAATGAACCTGATCTGGACATGATTTCAGGCTGGCGCAAGAACCGCCAAGATAAGGCGTTGTCACGTCGCTTGCCATCGGTGCTGGCCAATCGCCTGATCTCCAAGCTCACCAATGTGCAGTTGCATGATTACGGTTGTGCTCTCAAAGCTTATCGCCGCGAGATCATTGACCGCATTCGCCTGTATGGCGAGATGCACCGCTTCATCCCCTCTTTGGCCCGCGATGCCGGTGCTCGTATTGCCGAAGTGCCTGTGCGCCACCATGCACGCACTCATGGGGTGTCCAAGTACGGGATTGACCGCACCTTCCGCGTGATTCTGGACCTGATCTTTATCGTTTTTTTTATGCGCTTCCGTCAGCGCCCTCTGCACGCCTTTGGCGGCATGGGTTTGTGGATGGCCACACCCGGCGTTTTAATTCTGCTGTGGCTGCTGGTGCAAAAGCTCATGGGCGAATCCATTGGCGGGCGCCCTCTGCTAATGGCGGGGGTTATGCTGGTGTTGATGGGTATGCAGTTCATCGCCGCTGGCCTGATTGGTGAGCTGCTGACACGTATTTATTACGAGTCTGGTAGCGGCTTGCAGTACTACGCCAAGGACTACGGCGTAGTTAAGCACTCCCCCGATGAGAGAACGACCAAAGCACAATCTGTTGCATTGTGAGCAAGACGCGTAAAGCGCTGGTCCGTGCTCTGATGGGCATGGCTTTGCTGGTGGCCGTTATTTACTTGGCCAATCCCCGACAACTTTTTGCGCAGCTGCAACAAGCCAATCCATGGTGGCTGCTGGCGGGCTTTGTGGTTGCTATCGCTTCTAATGCTGCATCGGCCTGGCGTTGGCGTGCGATGGCGCAGTGGCTTGGGGCAGAGATGAGTGCGGCATCTGGCATGCGCTGGTATTTTCAGGCGGTTGGCTTGAATGTGCTGCTGCCCGGCGCTGTGGTCGGTGGTGATGTCTATCGTGCAATCGCACTTCAGAAAACGGGGCAGACCAAGGCGGCGAGCAATCTATCCGTCATTCTGGATCGCGTCAGTGGCTTGTGGATGCTTTGCGCTATTGGCGGTCTGGGCGCATTCGCTTGCGCCCCCGCCTTGGCACCATGGGTGCACATGAACGAGAGCTTATTCGGCGCCTCGCTGCTGGCAATCACTGTGCTATGGGTATTGTTGCCTTGCGTGCTGTTAAGGGGGGTGCGCCGTGGCTGGCTCAAGCTGCCTGGCACTTGGCTGGATCCTATTCGCGTGGCAGCGAGCAGTCCTGACTTTGTGCACCAGCTGTTAATACAGGCCGCGTCATCAGCGGTGGTGCAACTCTTGTCTGCGGCTGCTCTGGCTTGTGGTGCTATTGCCCTGGGTGTTCAGTTGCCGCTAGCCGTGTGGACCTTTGCAATTGCCCCCGTATTTTTGATGGCTGCTTTGCCGGTCAGTGTGGGCGGCTGGGGCACCCGCGAAGCCGCCGCTGTGGCGGCTCTGGCTCCGTTCGGGGTGTCTGCCGTTCTGGCTGTGGGTGTGGGACTGCTTTATGGCGTGTTCGCACTGGGCCAGGGAGCTTTGGGCGCGCTGGCCTTCGGCTTACCCAGCAAGAGTCAAGACTGAGGTGCGGGGGCGGCTTGGGATTCAAGTCTGCAAATACCACCCCAGAGCACAGCCAGACTAAAGATATAGAACATATTGCCACTGTTGTGTGCGAAGAAGACCTGGGTCCAGCCAAATCCAAAGTAGGCCAGTGGCAGCAGCGTTGCAGCAGCTCGCAGGGCCAGCAGCTTTGAGCGCTGTTCAGCATTGACACGTGCTATGCGGCTTTTTGTAGGCCAGAAGATGGCTGCGGGTACCGCATAAAACAACAGCAGCAAGATCAGACCCAGTAGCCCGCGTTTGACCCACATATCCAGAATCTCATTGTGCGCATGCCCATACTCCATCACCGAGGGGTGAGCGAGGCCTTGATCCACCATTTGCTGCTTGGCAGCCGGGTAGCCAGCCAGGCCCCAGCCTGTTAGAGGGCGCTGTTCGATCAAATGGATGGCAAGTCGCCATTGCTCCAGTCGCTGGCCGACGGAAGTGACTGCATATTTTTGAGGATCTTGTAGGTATTGCGAAATCTCTCGTGTTGCTTCGCTGCTGCGTTGCTCGAGCTTTTGGTAGGCTGGCACCGCCACGATCAAGCCAAGAAGGAGCATGCATCCTGCTGCCAGGCTGGCCAGGCGCTTATAGCCATTGAGCCAAGTCATCAACCAGATGGCGGCAACCAGCAATGGGATGACAACCCAGGAACCTCGGGAATCTGAAAGAAAAGATGCGTAAATACCGCATGCTCCCAGCAGACCCAAGGCCATTGTTTGACGCTTGCTCCGGCCGCCCAGCAGGGCCAGCGCCAAAGTGGCAAACCCCAGATACATGGCAATGCCACCATATTGGATGGCATTCGTAAATCCGGAAACTCTTGGCATCTTTAAGACGCCTGCTTGATAAGCAGCAATCGCGAGAGCGCCCGCAGAGCCCAAAGCGATACCCCAGACGATTGCGGACAGCCGGACTCCCGTTTTGCTCAGATACCAGAGGCTGAGAGTAGCCAAGCCATATTTCGCGCCATAGCCCCAACCTGCCGCTGAGAGCCAGCGATCCAATGACAGGCTCCATAGCAAGCCCATGGTCACAAGCATCCCAACGAGAACCAGAGTATCCCGTTGTGTGGGCTTTTTTGATCGAACGGCAAAGCAGCCAAACAGTGTGAAAAGTGCGAGAGCTGTGGACCCGTAGGAGTAACCGGACGGTACGCAAAGGCTTAGGGCGAAGAATGCAAAGCAGGCGGCATCCAGTGCATAGGGAAGGGCCAAGGCAAGCTTGCTTGGTGGTCGCGTGACTTGCGTGTGCAAATTCATGGTTTGTAATTAAGTGCTGCTGTTAGAAGAATTTGCGTTGAATAGCAAACTAGTTCTGCTTCAGGTAGGGAACTTGGTGCTTTTGTATTTCTACAAAAACACTAGTTTTCTTGAGCATCAGCTTCTTTTGAGATCTGTAGGGTAGTTTTTGTCATATCCCAGAGCTGCATATCTGAAGAATGCCTCTAGTGCGACGAATAGACAGTATAGGAAGCCAGCCCCCCCGCAGAGAAAGCCTAAATGGAAAAAATACAGGCGAATAAACATTGAAGAGCCCGATGCTAGGCCGCGAATTACGCCACCTTTTTTCCCTGCACGTTTAGCCGCACCCAGCATGGAGTACTGGGTCAATTTTTGGAGGCTATCGAGTACGGTCTCTCTCGAATGATGAAGCAAGGGCGCCGAAATTTTCTTACGCTGCATTTTGGAGTCAGTCAACTTAGCTTCTTCATGCACGATTCCCTTGAATTCGCGCACGGTGCGACGAACAAAGAGGCGTTCAACCAAAGATGTTGAACGCAGATACTTCAGTTCATGACCAAAAGCCACCATACGCCAGCGAATCTTCCATACAGCCTGCTGATTGCTCGAAACAATGGCTTGCAGTTCTTGCTGAAATTCAGGGCCGATGATTTCATCGGCATCGAGGAAGAATATGTAGTCACCAGTGGCGTGTTGAAGCAGACGATTTCGCTGTATGGCAAAGCCTTGCCAGTCTGGGTAAATAAAAGTCTCCGCTCCACAATGACGTGCGATTTCCACAGTGCTATCGGAACTGCCGCTATCTACAACTATTAGTTGATCTGCAAACTTGGCACTTTCCAGGCAGGCTCGGATTCTGTGAGCCTCATTGAGTGCCAGTACGCCTATGGTTAGTGTGGGACGTTGTTCTGTGTGAGTGGACAAGGGTGTTCCTCGCAATGCGCCAAAAGGAAATGCCGCTTGACGCGGCATTTATTGTTCAGCACGGGTGTGCTTCAATGCCCGCCCGCAAACACTTCGCCCGCCTTCAGGCGGTACACGGTGCCGCAGTAGGGGCACTTGGCTTCGCCGGTCTTGGCGACATCCAGATAGACCTTGGGGTGGCTGTTCCACAGCTTCATGTCGGCTTTGGGGCTGGGGCAGAACACGCCTCCTTGGGCGTTCAGGTCTTTGGCGGCCAGTTCGACGACGGCGTTCGTGGTCATTTCTCGTATCTTTCTCGTGATTTTCAATGATGCCTATCCCTGACACTGGCGACGCCACTCAGGGATAGCGATTGTCACACCTTGGTGAGCCAGTGTGCGTATTGGGGGTTGCGGCCGTTGACGATGTCAAAGTAGGCGGTTTGGATTTTTTCGGTAATCGGGCCGCGCTGGCCGGCACCGATCTGGATGCGATCCACCTCGCGGATGGGCGTCACTTCGGCGGCGGTACCGGTGAAGAACAACTCGTCCGAGATATACAGCTCGTCGCGGGTGATGCGCTTTTGTACCACTTCCAGACCCAGATCCTTGCAGATGTGCAGAACGGTGTTGCGGGTGATGCCGTTGAGCGCGCCGGCCGACAGGTCGGGGGTGTAGACCACGCCATCCTTGATCACAAAGATGTTCTCGCCCGAGCCTTCGGACACAAAGCCAGATGCATCCAGCAGGATGGCTTCGTCGTAGCCGTCGTCTAGGGCCTCGGTGTTGGCCAGAATGGAGTTGGTGTAGTTGCTCACCGCCTTGGCCTGGCTCATGGTGATGTTCACATGGTGGCGGGTGTAGCTGGAAATTTTGGTGCGGATGCCGCGCTGCATGCCTTCCTCGCCCAGATAGGCGCCCCAGGCCCAGGCGGCGACCATCAGGTGAATGGTATTGCCCTTGGGGCTGACGCCCAGCTTGCGGTCGCCAATCCAGGTCAGAGGGCGCAGATAGCAGGATTTCAGCGCGTTGGCCTTGACCACATCGACCTGCGCCTGATTCACCTGTTCATGGGTGAATGGAATCTGCATGCGCAGAATCTTGGCGCTGTTGAACAGTCGCTTGGTGTGATCTTCAAGGCGGAAGATGGCCGTGTCCTGCTCCGTCTCATAGGCGCGCACGCCTTCAAAGGCACCGCAGCCGTAGTGCAATGTATGGGTCAGCACATGAATTTTGGCATCGCGCCAGTCCACCAACTGGCCATCCATCCAGATCTTGCCGTCGCGGTCGGACATCGAGGGAGCAACAGGGCTCATATAACCATCCTCTAATGGGTTGTCAGTGGTCGCCACCGCGGTTTGAGCGGGTGGCGCTTGTCTGCTAAGCAACCATTCTAGAGGGTGGCTTACGTCGGCGTCTGGGTGCTTGTATCAGGTGCGCTCAGGGCTGCATCATCCGTTTGCTGAGGGCGCTGCAGCTCCCACTTCATCAGGCGACCGTTTACAAATTCGCAGGTCACGGATGAGTTGGTGCCATCGGTCCAGCGATAGATCTCAGGCGACTGGCCTTCTTCAGACAGACGCAGGCCCAGCGAACGCGTCATGGCAATCACATGTACCAGCGCCACCTTGGGCCTGAGCTTGACGTTGAGCATCACGGCGCTGCCCACATAGCCAATGGGGCGGTTTGAGGCCTTCTTCATGATGGACATCAGGCGCGTGAAGTGCAGCAGCCCCCACATGATGATGCCGCCGGCCACGGCCGCAACGCCGGGCCAGCTGGCGGACCGATAGGCCGCGATCATCAGCACGACCAGGCCAATGGGAACCAAAATATTGCGCAAATTCATGGGCTTATTGTCTTACGAGAGGGCGGACCGGCGCTTGCGGACAGTGCGTATGCCCGTGCGACCCGCTCAATTCAAAGAGTCATCAAAAACAATAGCTGTTAGCGCTATTGAATGAAGCATTTCAAGTCATTTATGTCTTGATTTGTATGAAATACAAGCGCAAGCAGCTATCAAAATAATATCAACCAATGCCCCGCACGATGTTCATGGCTTCGTCTACGCGCTCTACGGCATGAAGGGTCAAGCCGGGGATGGGCTTCTTGGGAGTATTGGCCTTGGGAACAAGGGCGACAGTGAATCCTAACTTTGCAGCCTCCTTTAAGCGCTCCTGCCCACGTGGAGCGGGGCGGACTTCGCCAGCCAGACCGACTTCGCCAAAGGCGATGAACCCTTTGGGCAAGGCCTTGCCGCGCAGACTTGAAGTGATTGCTAGCATCACAGCTAGGTCAGCGGCAGGCTCGTTAATGCGAACACCGCCCACGGCATTGACGAACACATCCTGATCGGCGCAGGCCACGCCCGCATGGCGGTTCAGTACGGCCAGCAGCATGGCCAATCGGTCTTTATCCAAGCCCACAGACAGCCTGCGGGCCTGCGGGCCGCCTTGGTCGACCAGGGCCTGAATTTCTACCAGCAGTGGGCGTGTGCCCTCCAGCGTCACCATCACGCAGCTGCCGGGCACGGGCTCGCTGTGCTGGCTTAAAAAGATAGCGCTGGGATTGGTCACGCCCTTGAGGCCTTTTTCCGTCATGGCGAAGACGCCAATCTCGTTGACGGCGCCAAAGCGGTTCTTGATGGCGCGCACCAGGCGGAAGTTGCTGTGTGTGTCGCCCTCAAAGTACAGCACCGTGTCCACCATGTGCTCCAGCACGCGGGGGCCGGCAAGCGCGCCGTCCTTGGTCACGTGGCCCACCAGAATGATGGTGATACCCGTGGTCTTGGCCGCACGCGTCAGGTGCGCTGCACATTCGCGTACCTGGGCCACAGAGCCGGGGGCGGACGAGAGCTGGTCCGAATACACGGTCTGAATCGAGTCGATCACCACCACGGCGGGCTGGGTGGCTTCTACCGTCGCCAGAATCTTTTCCAGCTGAATCTCGGCCAGCACATTGACCTGGCTGTTATCCAGCCCCAAGCGGCGCGAGCGCAAAGCCACCTGGGCACCGCTTTCCTCGCCTGTCACATACAGCGTGGGCAGGCCAATGCGGTGCAAAGCATCCATGGCTTGCAAGAGAAGTGTGGACTTACCTATCCCAGGATCTCCGCCAATCAAGACCACGCCACCTTCGACCACGCCACCGCCCAGCACGCGGTCCAGCTCCTCAATGCCGCTGGGGGTGCGGGCAACGTCTTGTGCTTCGATGGCCGACAGCGGGGTGACCGGTTGGGCATTCGCCAGACCAGCGTAGCCCTGTGGCTGGCTCAGTCGGTTCTTGCCACCCGATGCGGACTCGGCCACGGTCTCGATCAGCGTGTTCCAGGCACTGCAGCTGGGGCATTTGCCCAACCAGCGCGGGCTGGTGCCGCCGCAGGCATTGCAGGTGAAAGTGGTTTTCTCTTTGGCCATGGGCGGCAACTATACCGATAGCCTTGTGCTCCAATTGCCAGCCTGCACTGATAAACGGGCGACAAATTTAAGAGCAAATAACCATGAAAGAAGAAGATTTTTATAACTTCTTCGCATGAGGCCAGTATTCGCGCTACAATTCACTCATCGACACACACTGTGTTGCTAACAAATTACCGCGCGATGGAGCAGTCTGGTAGCTCGTTGGGCTCATAACCCAAAGGTCGGAGGTTCAAATCCTTCTCGCGCAACCATCAAAAAAGCCTTCTGGAAACAGAAGGCTTTTTTCGTTGCCGCTTTAAATCAGCGGGTTTAAGCAAGTGACCGTAAGCAAGGACCGCCCCGCAGCGAGGCCGTCATCCCCCTCCCGCGAAGCGAGAGAGGGGGAAGGCGCAAAGCGCCTCAGGGGGAGTTACGGATACAGTCCGCGCATTTCACGGGCGTGAAGGATGCGCTTGCAGGCCACGATGAAGGTGGCGGTGCGCAGCGACACCTTGTTTTCCTGCGCCACGGCCCAGACGCCGGCAAAGGCTTCTTGCATGATGCGCACCAGTCGGGCGTTGATCTCGTCCTCGCTCCAGAAGAAGCTGGAGAAATCCTGCACCCACTCAAAGTAGCTCACGGTCACGCCGCCGGCGTTGGCAATGACGTCGGGCAGCACCAGTACGCCCTTGCCAGTCAGGATGTCGTCGGCCTCGGGAGTGGTGGGGCCGTTGGCGCCTTCGATCACCAGCTTGGCCTTGATCTGGTCTGCGTTGTCCTTGGTGATCTGGCTTTCCAGTGCTGCAGGGATCAGGATCTCACAATCCACACCCCAGAAGGCCTGGTTGTCGATGCTTTCGCCACCGCTGAAACCGCCGACGCCGCCGTTCTTCTGCACATGCTCCAGCAGTGCATTCACATCAAAGCCTGCAGCGTTGTAGATGCTGCCGGTGTGATCTTGCACGGCCACGAGCTTGGCACCCGCCTCGGCAAACAGCTTGCCGGCGGTACCGCCCACATTGCCAAAGCCTTGCACGGCCACGCGTGCGCCCTGAATGGTCAGGCCGCTGAGCTTGGCTGCTTCAATACCCACGGTAAACACGCCACGGCCCGTGGCTTCCACACGGCCCAGCGAGCCGCCCAAGTCCACGGGCTTGCCTGTGACCACGCCCGTTGCCGTCGCGCCGGTGTTCATGGAATAGGTGTCCATCATCCAGGCCATGATCTGGCCGTTGGTGTTCACGTCAGGGGCCGGAATGTCCTTGGATGGGCCAATCAGCAGGCCGATTTCGCTGGTGTAGCGGCGTGTCAGGCGCTCCAGCTCACCCTTGGACAAAGTGCGCGGATCCACACGGATACCGCCCTTGGCACCACCGTAAGGGACGTTGACCGCAGCGTTCTTGATGCTCATCCAGGCGGACAGCGCCATCACTTCCGACAGCGTCACATCCTGGTGAAAGCGCACGCCGCCCTTGCCGGGGCCGCGGCTCAGGTTGTGCTGTACGCGATAGCCTTCAAAGTGGGCGATGGTGCCGTTGTCCATTTCGATGGGCACGTCCACGATCAGGATGCGCTTGGGGCGCTTGAGTGTTTCCACCCAGCGGGCCAGCGAACCGAGATAGGGGGTGACCCGATCTACCTGCTGAAGGTAGTTACCCCAGGGGCCGATATGGTCGGAGTTGAGGTAAGAGGGCAGAGCATGCGCCGAGAAGGGCGCGGAAGAGTCTTTGGCTTGCATGGTGAATGCCTAGTTGACTGAATGTGAGCAAGTACTTTGTAAGTCCTTGCTATCTGGGACTTCAAGTGTGCGCGTGGCGGGTTTTTCTGTCCAAGGCTTGATGCGAACTGCTCTATGCGTTTTGTGCATAACCACGTCAAAGGTCAGAATCTTCATTACAAAGTGCTGGATTTGCGACATGGAAATACGAAATTTGCCATCATCTCCCCATGTCTGAAAACCAAGATAGCCATAGCGGCTGGAACGGCCCCGCGCCATTTGCCAACACCCCGCCTATCGGGCTTGCGCCTGAATTGCAGGCGCAAGAAGACGTGCTGCCCGACTGGGCCACGCTGTGGCCCGATTTGCCTGAAGACAGCTACGCGGCGGCCGATGCGCTGTGGTGGTCGCGCAAGCTGGGCACGCCGCAGGCGCTGGGCGCTGATGTGGCACCGCTGCTGGCTGATGAGTCTGATGCCCGCGCCGTGCAAAGTGCACTGGCCCGCACTTTGGGTTGGTGGCCTGCTGACCGTGCTCCGCTCTATTGGAAGTCCGGCGGCCCCAGCCGCGCTGCTGCGCTGCTGCATGTGCCACTGCCCGAGAACGGCATTCACCAAGGCGTGGCGCTGGCACCCGTGCCACAAGCCGTTTTCAACGTGCGCGGTGCCGAGGCAGAAATCGCTCTGCGCGTTGGTCAGGACATCAGTGCCGAGCAGGCCGCAGCACTTGATTACGACAGTGCGCTGGCGCTGGTGGATGGCGTGACCGTCGCTGTGGAATGGGTAGACGTGCGCTGGCGCGATGGTCTCAAAGCCCCGGCACTGGCCTTGCTGGCAGACGGCCAGTGTCATGGCGGTTTAGCGCTGGGCGAGTGGCTGCCTGCATCCACCATCACCGGGCGTGACTGGGCCAAGCAGCTGTGCACCGTGAGCGTGAATGGTGGCGCGCCGCAGCACTTTACCGGCACGCACAGTCTGGGCGACCCCGCCTGGCTGCTGCTGGACTGGCTGCAGCATGTGGCGCGTGAACACGGCAGCGTGCCCGCTGGCACGGTGGTGACGACGGGAACCTGGTGCGGCTGCATGCCGCTCAGCGCAGGTGACCGTTTTGAGATGCAGTTTGAAGGTCTGGGCCAACTGGGCTGGCAGTTCTGATCTTAAAAAAGAGCAGCTAGCGCCTGTTGAATATGGGTTTCAGATCCATTTAAATCTGAAACCCATCAACAGCATGCGCTAGCCGCTTTTGTTTTGAGAGCAATTGTCCTGCTGCGCTTACTTCACCTTGATCTTGTCCATTGCAGGCGCACCGGGCGGGTACTTCAGATCCAGGTTGCCCAGCACCTCGCGCAGCATGGTAGCAATCATCAGGTTGCGGTGCGTCTTTGAATCGGCGGGCACGATGGTCCATGGCGCCCAGGGTGTGTGCGTGGCGGCCAGCAACTGCTCGTAGGCCTGCTGGTAGTCATCCCACTGGGCTCGCACTTTCAGATCGTTTTCATCAAACTTCCAGTGCTTGCACGGATCATCCAGGCGCTCCTGCAGGCGCTGGCGCTGTTCGTCTTTGCTGATGTGCAGCATGAACTTGAGCACGATGGTCCCTGTCTCGCTGAGCATGCGTTCAAAGTCGTTGATCTGGGCGTAGCGCTGCACCTGCTGCTCGGGCGTGATGAAGCCATTGACCACGGGCACCAGCACATCCTCGTACTGGCTGCGGTTGAAGACCACCACCTCCCCCGCACCCGGCATTTGCTGGTGAATGCGCCACAAATAGTCGTGCGCCTTTTCCACCTCGGTCGGTGCTTTCCAGCCCACGGTGCGCACGCCCAGCGGCGTCATCTGGCCGAACACGCCACGCAGCGTGCCATCCTTACCTGCTGCGTCCATGCCTTGCAAAATGACCAGCAGTTTGAAGCTGCGGTCGGCATAGAAAATGTTCTGCAGACCGTCCAGCTCCGTGGCCAGTTGAGCTGCAGTGTCCTTGTCGTGCTGCTTGCCTTTATTGGCTGAAAAAGGTTTGGCAGCGGGGTCAAACTTTTGCAGATTGACAGGTGCAGGTGGGAGCTCTGCCGCGATGCGACTGTCGCGCGGCTCGCCCGGTTGCCATTGCTGCCAGAGCTTGCGCAGCGTCTTGTTCTGAATCTCGAACGGATAGACGCTGTGTGCCGTTGGTGCTACGACCGGCGTTGCTGCCGAAGCTTTTGTCGGAACTTTTGCTGCGGGCTTGGGCGGCGCTTTGCGGGCTGATTGAGCGGCTGGTTTAGCAGCCGGTTTTTTGACGGCTGGCGCTGCAGGTGTGGCGGTCTTGGCTGCGTCTACAGATTCACTGGTCGGAAAGGGCAGGCTGGGCTTGGCGGGCTGACGGGGCATACAAAAAACTCCTGTTCAGTGCGAATGTTCAGTAAGAGTGGCGCTATGAAATATATAGCGGAAAGCGCTTCAATATTCAGTGCTAAAGCCATTTTTGCGTGTAAACCGGTTCTGTCCATGTCAGTCTTTCCCTGCTTCGCGTTCGCGCAGCAGCTGCACAAAACGCCGCGCGGCAAGGCCTTGTGTGCGTTCTTTGGACCAGACCCAGTCTACAAACAAGGTCGTACCGTTGCTGAGGTTCTGTACTGGTATTTCCATCAGCGCACCGGCGCTGATGTGCGCCTCTATCAGCCCCTTGGGCAGCCAGCCCCATGCCATGCCTGCACCGATGAGTGACAGCGCCGCTTGGTGGCTGTCTGTGCGCCACAGCTGACGGGCAAATACAAAGCGTGGGTCGGTTTGCTGCGGATCGCGGCTGGCGACCAGAACCTGCCGCGTGGCCGCCAATTGCTCTACCGACAGGCGAGCCTGTGGGCCATGCTCGGCCAGTGCCTGCTGCCAGGGTGCGAATTGGGGTGACATCACGGCCACCAGCGTCTCGCGTCCCATTTCCTGAAAGCCCTCGCGGCCATCCATGGCCGGGCGCTCAAACACCAGTGCCAAATGGGCGCGGCCTGCGTGCAGCAGCTCCAGCGCATCGGTCTGCGGGGCGGCCAGCACCTCGATAGCAAGGGCCGGAAATTCCTGCACCAACTGGTTCAGAGGCTCGCTCCAATGCGTGGCCAGTAGCTCTGGTGCAATGGCCAGCGTCAGCCGCTCCTCCAGCCCCGCATGCAGGGCTTGTGCCTGCCAGTTCAGCAGCTGCAATTGCTCGGCCAGCAGGCGGGCCTGTGGCTCCAGTGCGCGGGCGGCGGCGGTGGGCACAGGCTCGCGGCTACGGCGTTCAAACAGCTGCAGATCCAGCTCGGCCTCCAACTGGGCAATGGCCATGCTGATGGCGGATGGCACGCGGCCCAGCCTGCGGGCAGCGGCGGAAAACGAGCCTTCATCAAGCACGGCAAGAAACAGAGGAACCTGATCGGCGGCGAATGGCATGGCGGTATCTGTCAGAAAAATTGAAAGGAGATGACTTTTATCTTCAGTTTTCAGAACATACACTGCAGTCCATGTCTCAACAAGCCTCCGCGATGGCATCCGCTTCTTCTTCTGCCGCTCACACTGTTCATTCTTCTTCGGCTGCGCCCCGCAAGGCCACCGGCCTGCAAGGCGCCAAGCGCCGCATCATCTATGTGTCCCTGTACGAGGCGATTGCCATCGCCGTCTCCAGCCTGATCTTTATTGCCATAGGCCAGAAGGCCAGTGACTCCGGCATCATGGCCGTGGCCGCATCGGTGATTGCGATCTGCTGGAACCTGAGTTTCAACCACCTGTTTGAAAAGTGGGAAGCGCGCCAGACTGTCAAGGGCCGGTCCGTGCTGCGCCGCGTGGTGCATGCCATCGGTTTTGAGGGCGGTATTGCCGCCATGCTGATTCCGCTGATGGCCTGGTGGTTCAACATTACGCTGTGGGAAGCTGCGGTGATGGAAGCCGGCCTGCTGGTGTTCTTCATGGTTTACACCTTTGCATTCAACTGGGCGTTTGACCGCCTGTTTGGTCTGCCCGCATCAGCACAGGCACTGACACAATAAATTTGTATTCAATCGGCTTCTAGCGCTTGTCCATCAACCGCAAGCAGCTATCAAAAAAGCGTGTTCCCGGTCTGCGGGAACACGCTTTTTTTTGTGGGTGAAGCCCAGGGCTATCAGCGCAGCAGGCTGAGCATGCCCTGCAGCAGGAAGGCGTTGATGATGTCGATAAAGAACGCGCCGACCAGCGGCACGATCAGGAAGGCCTTGTGCGATGGGCCGTACTGGTTGGTAATGGCCTGCATATTGGCCACGGCCGTGGGTGTAGCACCCATGCCAAAGCCGCAGTGGCCGGCGGCCAGCACGGCCGCGTCGTAATTTTTGCCCATGACGCGGAAGGTCACGAAGACCGCATACAGCGCCATGACGACGGTTTGCGCGGCCAGAATAATCATCAGCGGGCCAGCCAGATCGGTCAGCTCCCACAGCTTGAGTGAGAGCAGTGCAATGGCCAGATAGATGGACAGGGCGGCGTTGCCGAACACGTCGATGGCGCGGTCAAAGACCTTGAAGCCGAACACATAGTCCAGCGCGTTGCGGATGACCACGCCACCGCCCAGTGCCCAGACAAAGGTGGGCAGTTGAACGGCCGTTCCCTTGGTCAGGTTAGTCATAAATTCGGCAAAGGCCAGGCAGGCGGCAAACAGGGCCAGCGTTTCCACGGCGGCATCCGCCGTAATTAGGCGCGGTGCGTTGCTGGGGGATTCGAAATTGGCAACCTCGCTGCCTTCGCTCACCGTGGGGGAGGCATCGCGCAGCTGCTCGGACTCGGTCAGTGGCTGGGCCAGCTGGTTGCGGGTGATGAGGCGCTTGGCCAGCGGGCCGCCCAGCAGGCCGCCAATGACCAGACCAAAGGTGGCGCAGGCAATACCCAGCGTGGTGGCTCCGGTCAGACCGTATTGGCTTTCAAGTACCGAGCCCCATGCGCCGGCGGTGCCATGACCGCCTACCAGCGTGATGGAGCCAGCGACCAGACCAATCAACGGATCAAGCCCCAGTAGCGATGCCAGACCCACGCCTACGATGTTCTGCACCGTGATGAAGACAACAATTACGCCCAGGAAGATGAACAAGCCTGAGCCACCTTCACGCAGTTTGCTGAAGTTGGCGCTCAGGCCAATAGACGAGAAAAACACCAGCATGAAGGCCGACTGCAGGCTGCCCTCAAAGCTCAGCGACAGGCCCGTGATCTGATGCAGGGCAAAGATGGAAGCCGCCACCAGCAGGCCGCCAGAGACGGGCTCCGGGATGTTGAAGTCACGCAGAAAGCGGATGTGCCGTGTCATGAGCTTGCCAAGCAGCAAGACCAGCACGGCCATGATGAGTGTGTAGTACGCGCCGAAGGTCACGTTCATAAAAATCTCCAGAGAATTTCACGCGGTGACTGGGTGAGCTGCCTGAGCGGCGGGCGCAAACGTCTGTGCGTGGGTGAGTACGATGGTCAGCCCCACCTGAAGGTGATGGTGCCAAGGCCTCAAAAATCGGGGTGCCGGTACTTGTTCCGTCATGGCGACAGTGGGCTGCGAATGCAGTCGTCGGTGCCAGTTGGAACGTCGTGCGCGTCGCATGCGGGCGCGCACCATACCCGAAATATGCTTGAAATGAGATGCCTGCATTCGTGGTTGACGAAATCACCTTATGCGCTGCTGATTTTTTCAGGGGCAAATGCTCACATCTGTTATAGCAGCGCGTGACAAGACAAGGCGAAGCAAGCTGCTTTGGAGCCACGATTAAGCGCCTCGCCTTAGAATGACGGGCTTCGTCCCGAGGAGCGCTGCAGCTTGTCATCTTCATGCATGACCTGTCAGGCTCGGGGCCGCAGATCCTGCATGCGATCTGCCCGTATGTGCAACGGCGCTCACCTGTTTTCGATTCTGTTTCTGGTTTTCTCACAGGTGAGCTGATGTCTGCTGCTGTTCCCGCTACTGCTGTTTCTTCCGTGCCCCCCATGCGCCTGTCGGGCCTGGAGCCCGTTTTCATCGGCGAGGACACGCTGTTCGTCAACGTGGGCGAGCGCACCAATGTCACCGGCTCCAAAGCCTTTGCGCGCCTGATCCTGAACGAGCAGTACGAAGAAGCGCTTGCGGTTGCCCGTCAGCAGGTGGAAAACGGGGCCCAGGTCATTGACGTGAACATGGACGAGGCCATGCTGGACAGCAAGGCCGCCATGGTGCGTTTTCTGAACCTGATTGCCTCCGAGCCGGATATCGCCCGCGTGCCCATCATGGTGGACAGCTCCAAATGGGAAGTGATTGAAGCCGGTTTGCGCTGCATCCAGGGCAAGGGCATCGTCAACTCCATCTCCATGAAAGAAGGTGTTGACGAGTTCAAGAAGCACGCCAAGCTGGTGAAGCGCTACGGCGCCGCTGCCGTGGTGATGGCGTTTGACGAAAAAGGCCAGGCCGATACTTTTGCCCGCAAGATCGAAATTTGCGAGCGTGCTTATCGCATCCTGGTGGACGAAGTGGGCTTCCCGCCCGAGGACATCATTTTCGATCCGAACATTTTTGCGGTCGCAACGGGCATTGAAGAGCACAACAACTACGGCGTGGACTTCATCGAAGCCACCCGCTGGATCAAGCAAAACCTGCCGGGTGCCAAGGTGAGCGGTGGCGTGTCCAACGTGTCCTTCTCCTTCCGTGGCAACGACCCGGTGCGCGAGGCTATCCACACCGTATTCCTGTACCACGCGATTGCTGCGGGCATGGACATGGGCATCGTCAACGCCGGCATGGTGGGTGTGTACGACGACCTCGAGCCCACGCTGCGCGAGCGCGTGGAAGACGTGGTGCTGAACCGCCGCCCCGACGCCGGTGAACGCCTGGTTGAAGTGGCGGACAGCGCCAAGAGTGGTGCCAAGGACGAGAGCAAGAAGCTGGAATGGCGCGGCACGCCTGATGCTCCAAAGACAGTAGGCGAGCGCCTGTCGCACGCCCTGGTGCATGGCATTACCGACTTCATCACCGAAGACACGGAAGAGGCGTATCAGCAGCTCGTGGTGCAAGGCGGCGGTCGCCCGCTGCACGTGATTGAAGGCCCGCTGATGGACGGCATGAACGTGGTCGGCGATCTGTTTGGCGCGGGCAAGATGTTCCTGCCGCAGGTGGTCAAATCCGCCCGTGTGATGAAGCAGGCCGTGGCCCACCTGGTGCCCTACATCGAGGAAGAAAAGCGTCAGCAGGAAGCGGCGGGCATGGACGTGACCAGCCGAGGCAAGATCGTGATCGCCACCGTCAAGGGCGATGTGCATGACATCGGCAAGAACATCGTCACCGTGGTCCTGCAGTGCAACAATTTCGAAGTCATCAACATGGGTGTGATGGTGCCCTGCCACGAGATTCTGGCGCGTGCCAAGGCCGAGGGCGCGGACATCATCGGTTTGTCGGGCCTGATCACCCCCAGCCTGGAAGAGATGCAGTACGTGGCTGGTGAGATGCACAAGGACGACTACTTCCGCATCAAGAAGATTCCGCTGCTGATTGGTGGCGCGACCTGCTCGCGCGTGCACACCGCCGTGAAGATTGCGCCCAAGTACGAAGGCCCCGTAATCTACGTGCCTGATGCATCACGCTCGGTCAGCGTGGCGCAAAGCCTGCTGGGCGAAGGCAAGAAAGCCTACCTGGACGATCTGACGAACGACTATGACAAGGTGCGCACCCAGCACGCCAACAAAAAGAAAACACCGCTGTGGACGCTGGCGCAAATCCGCGCCAATGCCACCGTGGTCAACCACGCACCCGTGGCACCACGCACCATGGGCCGCCGCGTGTTCAAGAACTTTGACCTGGCCGAGATTGCCCAGTACATCGACTGGGGCCCGTTCTTCCAGACCTGGGATCTGGCGGGCTCTTACCCTGCCATCCTCGACGATGAAATCGTCGGCGAGCAAGCGCGCAATGTGCAGGCCGATGCCAAGGCCATGCTCAAGAAAATCATCGAAGGCCGGTGGCTGCAGGCCAATGGCGTGATGGGCTTGTTCCCCGCCAACCGCGTGGGTGACGACATTGAGTTCTACACCGACGAGACGCGTAGCGAAGTGCTGATGACCTGGTACGGCATGCGCCAGCAAACCGAAAAGCAGATGGTGGACGGTGTGATGCGTCCCAGCCGTTGCCTGAGCGATTTTGTCGCCACCAAGGAATCAGGCATCAAAGACTACGCCGGCATGTTTGCCGTGACCGCAGGCATTGGTGCCGAGAAGAAGGACAAGGAATTTGAAGCCGCACTGGACGACTACAGCGGCATCATGTTCAAGGCCCTGGCTGACCGCCTGGCCGAAGCCTTTGCCGAATGCCTGCACCAGCGCGTGCGCAAGGATTTGTGGGGCTACGCCGAAGATGAAACCCTCAGCAATGAGGAACTCATCAAAGAGCAGTACAAGGGTATTCGCCCGGCCCCCGGCTACCCCGCCTGTCCTGACCACACAGCCAAGATCGATCTGTTCAAGGCGCTACAGGCAGATGACATCGGAATGACGCTGACCGAGAGTCTAGCGATGAACCCTGCATCGAGCGTGAGCGGCTTCTACATCGGTAACCCTGAAGCGGTGTACTTCAACGTGGGCCAGATTGGTGAAGACCAGCTGGCCGATATGGCCGAGCGTCGCGGCATGGATATTGAGGAACTGCGCCGCTTCTTGGCGCCCAATCTGGGCTAAGGCCACATTGGCTTCTTTCAAAGGCCGTGCATGCACGGCCTTTTTGTTTGCCCCTGTAGTCATTCCACCTCAAAGCCGTGGCGCTGCGCTATAGCCGCTTAATAGGATTTGTAGGGCAAGAATTTGCCTGAAAGCAGCACTTGCACGCGGTCGCCATTGGCATGAGGTTCGCGCTGTATGTCCATGCTGAAATCGATGGCGCTCATGATGCCGTCGCCGAACTCTTCGTGAATCAGTTCCTTGATGGTGCTGCCGTAAACGCTGACGATTTCGTACCAGCGATAAATCAATGGATCGGTGGGTACGGCGGTCGGTAAGGAGCCCTTGTAAGGTACGACCTGGAGCCATCGGGCCTCTTCCTCGGTGAGCGAAAAAATGCCTGCCAGCGTGGCCGCCTGCGCGGCATTGAACGTCATTTGGCCCAGACAGCCTGCGGTGACCCACTCCTTGCTCAGGCCTACGGCCTTGGCAATATCCTCCCACTTCAGGCCTTGATTCACTTTGGCGGCAATGATTTTCTCGGTAACGTCGTTGCGATTCATAAAAGTCTCCTCAGACAGTGGAATCTGTAAGTGACAGGCGCAGCACGCGAATCGTGCCTGCCGTCATCAGCCAGACAAATGAATGCAAGAACCGGGCCTGCGACAGTGTGGGCTCGTTATTCTTTGGCACAAAAACTGCTTACCTCCTGTCAAAATTACTGACCGAGGGGGGAGTGCATGCAAATGGTGCCGTTTTCTGCCATCGACAAGGCAGACACCGCGTGGGTGATGATTTCTGCAGCCCTGGTGCTGTTAATGACGCTGCCAGGGATTGCTCTTTTCTACGCAGGGCTGGTGCGCCGCAAGAATGTGGTCAACACCCTGGCAGCGGTCTTTGCCGTAGCCTGCATCGTGACGCTGACCTGGTTCGCATTGGGATACTCGCTGGCTTTCACTGCAGACTCTCCTTGGCTGGGCAATTTGAGCCGTGCCTGGTTCTCGTCGCTGCATTACGACGGCAAGCGCAGCATGCTCTCCGTCAGTCACCTGGCACCGCATTTGCCAGAGGCGGCCTATGCGCTGTTTCAGGCTGCCTTTGCCATCATCACCACCTGCCTGATTGTGGGTGCAGTGGTGGAGCGTATGCGTTTTGCCACGTTGCTGGTATTTGCGGCGCTGTGGAGTGTGGCGGTCTATGCCCCTGTCGCCCACTGGGTGTGGGAGGGGGGCGGCTGGTTGAACCAACTTGGTGCACTCGATTTTGCAGGGGGCGCTGTGGTGCATGTGAATGCGGGTGTGGCGGCCTTGGTCTGCGCCACCATGCTGGGGCGCAGGCGTGGTTATGGAACCGAGGCGTTTGAGCCGCATAGCCTGGGCTGGACAGCCATTGGTACCGCTTTGCTGCTGTTTGGCTGGTTTGGGTTTAACGCGGGCTCTGCCCTTTCTGCCGATGGGCGTGCGGCACTGGCTTTTGTGGTCACTCTGGTGGCAGCCGCTGCAGGTGGCCTGGCATGGATGCTGATGGAGTGGGTGGTGCGAGGAGCCCCCACATTGCTGGGGCTGCTGTCGGGCCTGATTGGCGGCCTGGTAGCGATTACGCCGGCTGCAGGTTTTGTGCAGGTAGGCAGCGCAGCCTTGATGGGATTGATGGCCGGGGTGGTCTGCTTTTGGGGCGCGACCTGGCTCAAGCGCCGTCTGGGTGCCGATGATTCGCTGGACGTGTTTGGTGTGCATGGTGTGGGCGGTATCGCCGGGTCGGTGCTGACCGCCGTGTTCGCTGATCCGGTGATCGCAGGCACCAGTCCCACGGTTCTCAATCAGCTGGTCGCTGTATTGGCCGTAGCCGCCTACAGCGCAGTGGGCACGGCCGTCTTGTTGTTTTTGATTCGCCTGGTCATGCCACTGCGGGTGGATTCTGTACAGGAAATGGAAGGGCTGGACATCAGCCTGCATCTGGAGCGTCAGCATTGAAACAGCTGTACGCGCGCTTTGCTTGAGTCAAAAGTCAGGAGGTGCTTGTATGGAGGACAGCGAAAGGCTGGCAATAGCCGCCCATCTGCATGTGGTTTTGCGCCGCAAGACGGGGAGAGTGACAGATACCGAATGGATGGCTGGCAACCAGCTCTATGCGCAGGCCATGGCAGATTTCGCGTTGGCGCATGCCCATGAAAAAGCAGACGAGGAATTGGCCAGACTGGCCGAGCGATTGCAGGGCAGCTGGAGCAGTCCGAGCACGTTGAGGCGTGGTGGCACATCAAGTTCCTCTACTGCTTCTGTAGTGGCAAGTGCCTCTGCACCCGCTCTGGCGGAAGAGCCGCAGATACTGCCGCGCAGCGCACCGCGCTATGTTGGCGGGTTGCGCTGAGAAAGTGCAGGCCGAAAAACGGGATGCAATGCCGGGTGTGGTGAGGCCGGCGCAAAAAAAACCCAAGGCACCGAGGTGTCTTGGGTGTGGGGTGCAGTGCTTGATGCACCGCGCAAGAGTGCCGGAATAAAGTACCCAGGAATACCGGCTTACTTTCTCAGCTCTTTTTCATAAGCGTCACGCGCTTTGACGCCTGTGGCGGTGAAGTCGGTGAAGACACCATCAATGCCGAGACGGAAGTAGGCGAGGAACTCCTGCACCGGATCGCCCTTGTAAATGCCTGCCAGGCGCGCGGCTTCATCACGGAAGGTAAAGCTGTGGACCACCAGCCCCGCCTTGTGCGCATTGGCAATCAGGCCAGTGTCTTTCAGCGTATTAACGTCCTTGAGGCCTGCACCGGTCAGGTATGGCACTACAGAGTGCGCCAGCACCTGGGGCTTCCAGGGGCCAATGCCATCGGCATAGGTCTTGATCTCGGCCAGGCCGGGTGTGGTCAGCATGGCGCCAAAGGTGCGGGCGTCACCTGCCAATGTCCAGCTGTAGGGGCGGCCGCTGATGAAGGTCCATTCATCATTGGTGATGTAGACCATGGAGCCGTCCTGGAAGTTGATGTCGTTGCCATCCACCAGCTGCACACCCTTGGCCTTCATGCCGGCCTTGCGCAGATATTTGAGGCTTTCCGGGTCAAAGCTCTGGATATAGATGGGTGCACTCTGGCTGTTGAGCTGGTTCTTCTCAAGCAGAGCCATCACCGCGTCTTCCAGAGGGTGCGAACCAGGCAATCCGCAGCCATTGGCAATGGCTTGCTGGTTGTTCCAGTAAGGGTTTTTGGTCTCTGCGTAAACGGGAATCGTGCGCTTGAGTTCTTTGCTCTTGGCGGCGGCGATATCCAGCACATCCTGCGCGCTGATCAGGGGCAGCTTGCCATTCAGGTCCGTGGGCCTGTCTTTGGCGTTGTCCAGAATCTTGCCGGCCAGCAAGGTCTTGAGCTCGTGCAGTGAGAAGTCGCTGACGGACCAGTCGCCCGTATGGTCTTCACCATCGACGACCAAGGGCTTGAGCACCGAGCGCGGGTCATTGAGGTCGATCTGGTCACTCAGATACTTGGCGGGACCGTTGGCGACGGTAGGCGGGTACTTCACACTCACCAGCACGCCGGGCGCGGTGCGCTTGAGGGCTGCCACTGCGTCATTGGTTTTGGCCACCTCCTTCACATTGGTGCTGTCGCTCAGCCAGGCGTTGTGGCGCGCCACCAGCTGGCAGTCCCGAGTGAGGTGCATGTCCAGCTCCAGCATGTCGGCACCGGCATCGGCAGCCTTTTCATAGGCCATGCGTGTCTGTTCTGGATACAGGCCGGAGTAGCCACGGTGCGCAATCACCTGGGGTGGTTTTCCGTCCAGCGTAAGGTATTTGGGAATGATTTCCAGCGTGGGGCCGTTATCCCCACCGCCGCATGCGCTGAGTGTCAGGGCCAGTAACGCAGCGGTACTCAGTGAAGACAGGCGAAACAGGAAGTGAGAGGCATGCATAAGTAGATGGCTTGAAGAGACGGGATGGTGAACGTGATGCTCACTAGGCGCTGTGTCAGTGATGTGACGCATGGGCCAGAGATGCGCAATGGCAGGCACCTCTGGTCTTTGCTGCGGCTTACAGCCCCAGTTTTTTTGCCACGTAATCGGCGTCCTTGTCGCCGCGGCCTGACAGGTTGACGAGGATGTGCTGGTCCTTGCCCAGCTTGGGGGCTTCGCGTATGGCCCAGGCCACGGCGTGTGCACTTTCCAGCGCCGGGATAATGCCTTCCACACGCGACAGCGTCATGAACGCATCCAGGCATTCTTGGTCGTTCACCGACTGGTAATCCACGCGGCCAATGTCTTTGAGGTAGCTGTGCTGTGGCCCTACGCCTGGATAGTCCAGACCCGAGGCAATGCTGTGCACGGCGGCGGGCGTGCCGTCCGCGTTTTCCAGCACATAGCATTTCATGCCGTGAAGGGCACCCGGCTTGCCCACCGAGAGCGTGGCCGCATGGCGGCCGGGTTTGTCCACACCTTCGCCGGCAGGCTCTACGCCGACCAGATGCACGGCCTCATCCTTGAGAAAGGCAGTGAAGATGCCCATGGCATTGCTGCCGCCGCCCACACAGGCAGCCACATGCTCGGGCAGCTTTCCATGTTTGTGCTGGAACTGCTCGCGAGCTTCGCGCCCGACGATGGACTGGAAATCCCGCACCATCATGGGAAAAGGGTGGGGGCCGACCACGGAGCCAATGGCGTAGATGGTGTTGACTGGGTCTTGCAGATAGACCTCAAAGGCGCTGTCCACCGCTTCCTTGAGCGTTGCTGCACCGCGCGTCACAGGCACCAGAGTGCAGCCCAGAATGCGCATCTTTGTGACGTTGGGGTGCTCTTTTTCGATATCCACCTGGCCCATGTGAATCTCGCAGGGAATGCCCACCAGCGCGCAGGCCGTGGCAAGGGCTACGCCATGCTGTCCGGCACCGGTTTCGGCGATCACTTTTTTCTTGCCCATGAACTTGGCCAGCAGCGCCTCGCCCAGGCAGTGATTGATCTTGTGCGCGCCGGTGTGGTTCAGGTCTTCACGCTTGAGATGGATCTGTGCGCCGCCCAGTTGATCGGACAGGCGCCTGGCGTGAAAAATGGGGCTGGGACGGCCCACATAGTCGGCAAACAGCGAGGCCAGCTCATCCTGAAAATCTTTGCGCTTGACGATCTCTTCGTAGGCGGCAGAAATTTCATCCATGCATTTCTTCAGATCGGGCGGCACCAGCTGGCCGCCATAAGGGCCGAAGAAACCGTTGGCATCAGGCATGGCCTGTGGATTGAGAGTCATGGCTTGTCTCCTTGTGTGTTTTGCAGCAAAGCAGCATTCATAGCACACAGTGGGCCAAACGCACGTGCAGGCAAGCCCGAATGGGGTCCCAGTGAAATAGGTCCGTAGCCTTTGATGGAAAAGCACTTACAGCTATTGTTTTGATATTTTTGGAACCAATGTCTTTGGCTGAAACACAATAGAGACATGAAAGCCAGCTCTGCCCGCGACATTGTTTTTGCCCACGCTCTGGAAACTGCAGCTCCGCACGAAGCGCTGCCCACGCCAGAGCGTTGCGCCGCTATCACGCAGGAATGCCTGCACGCCCAAGGCAATGCCAAAGGCAGTGGACGCGCCGCCTTTGAGCGTTTTTTACATGAGCGTGCCAAACGCGTGATTGCAGCAGCGCAGCTGCCTGCCGATATCCGCGCAGTGGCACTGCAGGGGGCCGGTGTGTCGCGCTGGATGGTGGTGGCCGTTTTGCTGGGCGCGTTTGCACTGGGCTTTGCGGGCCATGCGATTACGGATCCGCATCGAGTGGACCTGCTTTCGCCGTCGTTAATTGGCATTGTTCTGTGGAATGTGCTGGTGTATGTACTGCTGGTGGTGAACTGGGGGCGCAGCCTTATCCAGCGCAAAAAAATGGTGGTGATGCCGCTTGAACCCGTGCAGGGCCAGACCGGGCAGGTTACGGCAGTGCCCAGTGGCTGGCTGCAGAAATTGCAAGCCAGAAAGTGGAGTGTTTCGCGCGGGACAGGGCTGCGAAAAATGGTGCTGAATTTTGAGCGTAACTGGTGGCAGATCAATCAACGACCACGCCATGCGCAATGGGCTTTGACCATCCATCTGGGCGCGGCCATGTTGGCGCTGGGCGCGCTGTCTTCGCTGTGGCTGACAGGGCTGACCAACGCCTACCAGGTGGGCTGGGAAAGTACGTTTCTCTCACCCTCCGCAGTGCAGACCTGCCTGAATATTCTGTTTGCCCCCCTGCAGCACCTGCTTGGTACGGAGCCTTGGACTCTGGCTGAAGTCACGGCGCTGCAAGGCTGGGCGCCCAGTGGTGTACCTGCAGTACCTGCAGGTTTTATGCAGTTTCTGGAGTACCCCACGGTAGGCCAGCTCTGGGTGCAGCTCTACAGTCTGCTGCTGGGCCTGATGGTGATTGCGCCGCGCCTTGTGCTGGCGCTGTGGCAGGGCATCAAGGTCTGGTGGCTGAACCAGCATCTGGCCCTGCCGCTGCAGCAGCCCTATTTTCAGAAGCTGCAGCGCGACTGGGCGGGTCGTGCCACCGCCTTGCAAGTACAGCCCTATAGCCTGGATATCACGCCTGAGCGAGAGGCTGCTTTGCGCAGCCATGTCGCACAAAACTATGGCGCGGGTGCTCAGCTCACAGTGATGCCCCCGTTGGCTTATGGATCGCCTTTGCCGAATGCGTCTAATTCATCGAATGGTCATGCTCAGCAAGTGCTGTTGCTGAACTTGGCAGCCACGCCTGAGGTGGAAATTCACGGTGCCCTGCTGGCGCAGGTGCTCAACCTCTGGGGGCCACAGACCGATGTCTGGCTGTGGGCTGCAGACTTTCGCGCCCGCAACACGGGTGCCCCGGCGCGGGTGCAAGAGCGGGAGCAGCTGTGGAAAGAATTTGTACGCAGCGCTGGCCTGAATGCCACCCTGGTGCCTGCTGCAGGAGTTTGAGATGACTGACGGCAATGTTTTGGTTCTGGGAGACAACAGCATTCAGTGGTGCCTGCTTTCGCACACCAATATCGGCAAAACCACGCTGACGCGAACCCTGATGGCGGACGATGTGGGTGAGATTGCTGATGCAGCCCATGTGACCAGCCAATCCAGGCGCTACCTGCTACAGAAAACGCAGCAAAACGATGAACTCTGGCTGTGGGACACGCCGGGGTTTGGTGATTCGGTCAGGCTGTACGAACGCCTGCGGCAGCAAGGTAATCCGCTGGGCTGGTTCCTCAGCAATGTCTGGGATCGCTGGAGTGACAAACCGTTTTATCTGAGCCAGCGCGCATTGCTCGCAGCGCGCGATCATGCGGATGTGATGCTGTACCTCGTCAATGCGGCAGAAGACCCTGCGGATGCAGGTTACTGGAGCGCCGAGATGAATATTCTGGCTTGGCTGAACAAGCCGGTCATCGTGCTGCTCAATCAGGTTGGCAGTGACACCACGCAAGCGCAGACGCTGCGCGATTTGCAGCGATGGCAGAAGGCGACGCAAAGCTTTCAGACCGTGGTGCGCGATGTTTTGGTACTGGATGCCTTTACGCGCAGCTGGTGGCATGAGCGCAAGATGATGCAGAGCATCGCACCACTGTTGCCGCAGGCCAAACAGGCTGCCTATCAGCGCTTGCTGGATCAGCGTGCCCTGCAGCAGCAACAGCGCGAGCAGGCCAGCCTTGAGGTCATGGCAGCGCAATTGCTGGCTGCGGCCCGCTTGCATGAACAACTGGAGCCTGAACAAGGGAAGCTGCTGGAGCGTGCCTGGCAGAGCCTGGGTCAGCTCACCAGCAAACTGGGAAAGACGGCTGCGGATGAAGACCGCTTGAGCGCGTCCGCCAAAGCGGCGGTGCAGCGCTTGATGCAGAGTCTGCGTCAGGCCGATGTGCAGGCCACTCAGCGCCTGCTTGAGATTCATCAGCTTGACGGCCAAGCCGCGAGTCAGATACAGGAGCAGCTACGTAGCCAGCTGAAGATCAATACGCCCGTAGATGCGCAGGCCGCTAGCCTGTGGGGTGCGCTGACGGCAGGCGCAGCCACAGGCTTGGGGGCTGACTTGATGGCCGGTGGCTTGACGCTGGGTGCCGGTGCCTTGGTGGGCGCGCTGGTCGGTGCCATCACTTTTGGTGGTGCTGCATGGGGTGCGAACAAGATGTTCGATCAGGAAAAGCAGAGTTTTCAGCTCTCGGTGGACTACCTGAATGCCACGGTCAGTCAGGTGCTGCTCAAGTACCTGCTGATCTCGCATTTTGGCCGTGGCCGTGGTCGCTACACCAGCCCGGCAGCGCCGCAGCAGTGGAGCGATCTGACGCAGGCCGTGGTTCAGTCACAGGCTGAACAATGGGCGGCAATCTGGACGCTGGTGCGTGATGAAGCAGGGGCTGAACCGACGACAGAAACGAGAGCCGAAACAGCGATTGAAGTACAGCACGCCACGCATGATCTGTTGCAGCAAAGCTTGCAGCAGATCATGGCCAAGCTCTACCCCATGCTGAGTGATGAGGATGCGTTCAAAGGCGAGGAAAGCGCACCGTAAAACGCGCTCCGCCACGATCTGATATGCCGGCACTGACATTGCCCCCTTGCGAGGTGACCAAGGCCTTGACGATGGACAGGCCCAGTCCCGAACCCTCTCTGCGGCGCTTTCCCGGGGCCTGCGCAAAGCGCTGGAAGGGGTGGGCCTGAAGGTCCGAGTCAAGGCCAGGCCCGGCATCGCTGACGCTGAGTGTGACCCAGTGCTGGCCTTGTTGATCAGATTCGGCGTGCACCTGAATGCCCAGCCAGTGGCCGTTGCTGGCATGGCGCAGCACATTGCCGATCAGGTTGCTGGTGATCTGGCGCAGCCGGTCTGCATCGGCGCGAATGTCCGTGCTGCCGTTGCCCTCCTGCATGGGAAGGTCCAGTGACAAAGCCATGTCGAACTTTTGCAGCTGCGGGTGCAGCTCTTCCACCACCTCTCCCACCAGCGTTGCCAGGTCAACGCGCTCTTTGCGCAGGGACAGCTGCCCTGCACCGGCCATGGAGAGCGTGTGCAGATCGCCCACCAGGCGGCCTAGATGCTCGACCTGGGCCAGCAGCACTTTCATCTCAGGTTGGCTGGTGTCGATCACACCATCGCAGATGGCATGCAGTCTTGCCTGCAGAACGGTCAGCGGGGTGCGTAGTTCGTGGGAGATAGATGCTGTCGTGGCCAGCCGCTCCGCTTCAAATGACTCCAGCGAATCGACCATGCCATTGAAGGCGTCGATCATCTCTGCCATCTCACCATGGGCATTGCCTTTGACTGCGCGGTAGCCCAGTTCGCCGCGCTTCACATGGGTGGCCACTTCAACCATGGAGGCGAGTGGGCTGGTGATGCGGCGCGAAATCCAGAATCCCATGGCCATGCCGAAGGGCAGGCTCACCGCAAGACCGATCACCAGAGACCATTTTTCTCCAAAAAGGCGGTCGCCTTCCCAATATTCAGAATAGATTTGTAAGGCTCTGGGGCTGTCTTCCAGGTCGTGAGACTTCAGTGTTTCCAGCTCGACCTTGATGGGGCTTGGCAGGTGGCGGTAGAACTCGCGGTACTGCAGCTCAGAAAACGCCAACACGCCAATGGCCAGAGAGGCAATGGCCAACAGGACCGCAGCAGTGATCCACAGGCCAAAGCGAACCCAGATGCGGTTCAGTCCCAGGGCCATAAACGGTAACCAATGCCGCGAACGGTTTCGATCAGGCCGTCCTGGCCAGCCAGTTGCAGCTTGCGCCGGAGCTTGGAGAGGTGAGAGTCGATGACGCGCTCCAGCGCATCGCTTTCAGGCAGGCAATTTTCAATCAGGTAAGAGCGTGAAAAGCAGCGGCGTGGCTGGGCGGCCAGACAGGCCAGAAGGCGAAACTCTGTGAGTGTGAGTGACAGCGAAACCGGATTGCCTTGATCGTCATAAACAGCAGCGCTGTGGGCTTCTACATCGATCTCGATGGGGCCGACACGGATGGGGGCTGCCACCGGTGCTGGCTTGGCCTGTGTACGGCGCAGCACGGCACGCACGCGTGCTACGACTTCGGGGGGGTTGAAGGGCTTGACCACATAGTCGTCCGCTCCCATGCGCAGTGCCAGCAGCTTGTCCACATCGTCAGCCAGTGCGGTGACCATGATGACCGGCACATCGCCGTCGCTGCGGATCATCTTCAGCACATCCACGCCATCGACCTTGGGCAGGTGGATGTCGAGCAGCACCAGATCGGGGCGCAACTGGCGAAAGCTCTGCAGCGCTTCTTCCCCGTCATGCGCCATGCGAATGCGCAGACCGTCGCGTTCCAGATAAGCGCTGAGTACACCGGCGATATTGGGCTCATCCTCGACGACGAGAACCAGAGGTGTCGAAGTGGGCTGAGAAAAGCTTGTCATGGTTTTGTGTGCAGAAAAGTCATGCATCTAGCGGACCCACTGAAACGTGTTATCCACCCATTATGGGCTGCAGTGGCTGCAAGAAGAAATTGCAGACTCATCTCCATAATTCCTCCATAAATCCTGCAATCAGGCGAAAACTTCTTACCGTTCAATGGCGAAATGGATAGTTGTTTCTGCCTTCCACGGGTTTTCTGGATGAGAACCCATAGCTTGACCTAACAGCGCTGTGAAATCTCCCCTTCAGGCTTCGCGCCTTCGTTTCGGTAGTCTGTGCCTGTGCGCCATGTCATTGCTGGCAGGGTGCGCTGCGCCTATTGAGGTGCGACTGGATTCGGGTGCGCCAGCGCAATGGCAGCAAGCATCTGCCCAAAGAGCGAGCAATTCCGAGCTGGCGCAATGGTGGCGGGGCTGGAATGATCCGGCGTTGAATGCGCTGGTCGATGAGGCGTTGGCCCAGAATCTCGATGTCGCCCAGGCCGTTTTGCGGCTGCGTCAGCAGCGTCTGCTGGCGGATACGGCGGGCTCGGCATTCTTGCCTGCCGTTGCTGTTGGTGCGCGCACGCTTCAGGACATCGCGGCAGTTGATACCTATTTCCATGCCAGCATTGATGTGAGCTGGGACTTGGGTCTGTTTGGTGACGCAGAAGCCGCGCGCCGCTCCGGCTCGGCGAGCGTGCTGGATGCTGCTGCGCAGTTGCACGCAGCGCGGGTGGCCTTGGTGGCGGATGTGGTTCATCGCTATCTCGACATCAGACTGGCCCAGATTCAACGCAATCTGGCGAAAAAGCAGTTGCAACAAGCACAACGGCAACTGCAGCTGCTAGAAATTCGCCGTGATCAACGCCTGACGGATACCCAGACACTGGAGCTGCAGCAATTGCAGCTGCGCACCCAGGAGGCGCAGCTGGCTTTGTTGAACGAAAGCCAGAAGCGCGCAGCCCATGCATTGGCAGCCCTGCTGGGGCGAGATCGCCCTGAGTTGCAATGGTTGCAGTCCAAGGCTGATGCAGCGTTGCCCACTTTGCAGGCCTTAGAGGTGCTGCCAGCCGATTTGCTGCGCAAACGTCCTGATATTCAAAGTGCTGAAGCCGCTGTAGAGCAGGCCGCTGCCGAAGTGGGTGTGGCCCGCGCCGCTCTTTACCCGCGCCTGATGCTGACGGGTTCGCTGCTGTACTCATTCAACATCACCCGCAATCACCGCTCGACTTCGGACTCCATCCCCATGCTGGGCCCGCAGATTGATATTCCGCTGTTTGACTGGAGCCGCCGCCGTGCGGTAGCCGATGGCAAGGAGCTGGCGCTGCAGTCCAGCATCAAGGCCTATCGTCAGGCTGTACTCATTGGCATCGCTGAGGCGGAAGGCTCGTTAGCTGCAGTGGCTGCCCAGCAGCAGCGACAGCAATCATTGCTCGCTGCTCAGCAAATTCACCAATCGCGTGATAAAGCGCAGGCGGTGCGTCAGCAACTGGGCCTGTCCAGTGATCTGGCCGGTGCGGAAAATGCACGTGCCAGCTTGCAGTTGCAAAGCGAGATGGCAACGGCCAAGGCTGCCGAGGCACTGGCTTATGTCGCACTTTACAAAGCCGTGGGTGCGGCGCCACTGGATCCCGTCGTTATTCAGACTGCCGAGGTGAAGCCTTGATTGCGCTGGCACGCAAGACGCTGATTCATGAATGGCGGCGCTTTGTCCCATCGGTGTTTGCCGTGGGATTTTCAGGCGTTCTGCTGGCCATGCAGGCCGCGCTGGTGCTGGGGATTTTTGGCTCAGCTGCGGTTTATGTGACGGCCTCATCGGCCGACCTATGGGTTGGCTATCCGGGCACGCAGAGTGTCAACTTCGGCCGCAACATTGGTAGTGATGTGGAAATGCGCTTGCGCATGGATCCTGAAGTGGAGGCTGTGGAGCCTTATGTCTGGGTCGATGGCGATTGGCGCGCTCGCACCCGCGCACAAGGCGCTGCAGGCGGTGGCGTTTCAGTCTATTTGTCGGGCATCAGCGCGATGGATCAATCCATGATGTTCACCAAGGTGCTTACTTCCTGGCAGCGTCAGCTGCTGCGCGAGCCGGGTGCCGTGATTGTGGATCGCGCTGATCTGGGCACATTGGGTGCGCAAGAAGGCAGCGTTGCCTGGATCAACAACCATGCGGTGAAGATTGTGGCGGCCGTCGATGGCCTGCGTGGACTGGGCGGTGTCAACGTTCTGGCTTCGCTCAGCACGGCACGCGAGATTGCAGAAACTACCGCGGTAAACGGCAGCACCTATTTTGTGGCCCGCCTCAAACCGGGCGCCAAACCGCAAGAGGCTCAGCGGCGCTTGAGTGAAACCGGCAGCAGCTTTGGCCCTTATGAGGTGTGGACTGCCGACGCCTTTGCCAGGCGCTCGCAGCGCTACTGGATGCTGGACACCGGTGCTGGCGCTGGCGTGCTCTTTATGGCCGTCATCGTGTGTCTGGTGGGTGCAATTGTGACCAGCCAGTCGCTGAAGGCCGTGGTTGCCGGTTCAGCACGTGAATATGCTGTGCTTAATGCACTGGGCGTCAGCCGTGCATCGCTGGGCCGTGTGGTGGTCGAGCAGGCCTGCTGGATCGGCGGTCTGGGCTTTGTGCTGGCGGCCTTGACCAGCGTTGTGCTGCTGAGCGTTGCCGCAACCTATCGTGTGCCGGTGGCGCTCAATATGGCGGCGGTGCTTGCCTGCGCCATTCTGATCGCGGTGCTGTCCCTGCTGTCCGGTTTGGGCGCGATGCGCAGCTTGTTGCGTGCCGACCCGGCCACCTTGCTGCGTTGAGGGTGCAAGCATGCACGTCATGACGAACGAACGACTCCATACCCCGCCTGCGGCGAATACGGCTGCTCCCAGTCTTGAGGCCGTGAGTCTTGAAAAATCATTTGTCTCCGGCATCGTTCAGGTGCATGTCCTGCAAGGGCTTTCTGTCAGTCTTCAACCCGGTGAGCTGAGCCTGATTTCGGGTCCATCAGGTTGTGGCAAGAGCACCTTGCTGTCGCTCATGTCCGGTTTGCAAAAGCCGGATGGTGGCCGTGCCATGGCGCTGGGGCAGGACTTGGCAAAGATGAGCATTGGCGCACTGGAAAAATTTCGCCTGCGCCATACCGGCTTTGTCTTTCAGGGCTTCAATCTGTTCCCCGCACTGACAGCGCTGGAGCAGGTTCAGCTGCCTCTGGGCTATATGGGTCTCAAGAACGGAGAGACACTGCGCCGCGCCAAGGATGCGTTGGATGAAGTTGGCTTGTCGCACCGCAGTCATATGCGTCCCGCGCAACTCTCCGGTGGTGAAAAGCAGCGCGTTGCGATTGCCAGAGCCATTGCCAAGCAGCCCCAGCTTTTGTTTGCCGATGAGCCCACTAGCGCACTGGATGCGGAAAGTGGCCAGCGTGTCATTGATCTGCTACACCGTGCGGCCCGCAGCCATGGCACGACGGTGCTGTGCGTCAGTCATGACCCACGGCTGGTGCGCCACGCCGATCGTGTGCTGGGCATGGAAGACGGCGCTATCCGCAGCGACTGGCGCCAGAACAGCCCCATCAAGGAATAATTCATGAACCGTAGCCCATTGTGTTTCAGCCTCAGTTCGGGTGTGCCGCTGCTTGCGGCGGCTCTGCTGTTGCTGGGTGGGTGCTCGCCAGCGCAGGATTCTGCATCGCCCGCTTCTGTTGCTGCTGCGCAGGCCAGGCCGCAAAGTCAGGTCGCCGTTGCCCGCGGCAAGATTGATGTGGAGGGCGGTTTGCTGGACCTCGCATCACCTGCCGCTGGCGTGGTCCAGCAGTTACTGATCAAGGAAGGCCAGAGCGTGCAAAAGGGCCAGGTCTTGCTGCGCTTGGCCGATGATGCCGCCCGCGCCGATCTGGCCGTCGCCGAATCGGAGCAGCAACTGGCGCAAACCAAGCTCAAGGCCAGGCAAGAGCGTTTGCCGGCACTCAAGACAACGCTGACGCGCTGGCAGGCTGCAGCCAAGCAAGGTGCGGCCGATTTACAGAATGTGGATGAAGCCGCCCAGTCTCTGCGCGATGCGCAGGCTGAAGTGGATATTGCCGCCGCCGAAGCATCCGTGGCCAAACACAAGGTCGAGCAGCTGCGAGCCTTGCAACAGCGCCACGAGTTGCGTGCACCGGAGGCCGCCACCGTCATCCGCTTGACGGCACACGCCGGCAGCATGCTGCAAAGCGGCAGCCCTGTGGCGGTGCTGCTACCCCAGCGCCCGCTGATCGTGCGTGCTGAAGTCAACGAGAGCTTTGTGGCTGCTATTCGTGAGGGCATGAAGGCCCAAGTGGCCGTGGATGGCGACGGCGGTGCAAACAAGTTTGAATTTCCATCGGCCACGGTGTTGCGAGTCAGCCCTGTCTACGGCCCGGCGCGCCTGCAGGATGACACCCAGCGCGGCCCGGTACGAGTGGTCGAATCTGTGCTGGTGTTTGACCAGCCGCCTGTCAATGCCAAAGTAGGTCAGAACGTGAGGGTCAGCTTCCATGAATAAGCGAATTCAAATTCTTCCTTCATCCAATGGCACAGCTTTGACGGGCTGGATGGTGCAAAGCGATTTTGACGGCACCATCAGCCTGCTGGATGTGACGGACACCTTGCTCAACCGCTTTGGCAAGCCGGGCTGGCAGGAACTGGAAGACGCCTGGGAGCGTGGCGACATCGGCTCACGCGAATGCATGAAAGGTCAGGTCGCCTTGCTGGACATGAGCGAGGCCGAGCTGCAGACCCACCTGGATACGATTGAGATTGACGGGCACTTCATTCGCTTTGTGCAAGAAGCCAAAGCGCTGGGCATCAAGGTTCAGGTCGTCAGTGACGGCATCGACTATGCCATTCGTCATGTGCTCGAACGCAATGGTCTGGGTGATCTGGAAGTCATTGCCAACCATCTGGTGCAAACCGGCGAGCGCAGCTGGCGCCTTGACTCTCCCTGGGCCAGCAATCATTGCGCACGCGCCAGTGGCAACTGCAAGTGCGAACGCCTGGCAGAGCAACAGGCCGACCATGGTCGCGTGCTCTATATCGGCGACAGCACCTCAGATTTTTGCGTCTCTGGCAAGGCCGACTTTGTGCTGGCCAAGTACAAGCTCATCGCCTATTGCGAGAGCAATGGCATTGCCCATGCGCGATTTGAGCATTTTGGTCAGGCGACTCAACTGCTCGAGCAAGTTGTTTTCGGTATGGAGCAAGTGGCATGAGTGCTGCCGATGGTCTGATTCAGGCGCAGCAAAGCTCTTTGCAGGAGGTTTGCCTGACGCCGAATGAGTTCGTCATGCCCGGCGAAGGCCCGAATGCGCGCATTGGCGTGCTGCTGATTCATGGCCTGACGGGAACTCCTGCCGAGATGCGATTACTGGGGAAGGGCTTGAACAAACAAGGCTTCACCATCTACGGCGTGCAACTGGCGGGCCACTGCGCAGCGATGGAAGACCTCGTGGCATCGCGCTGGACGGACTGGCTGCGCAGTGTGGAGTCTGGCCTGCTGCGCTTTGGCAGGCATGTCGATCATGTCGTGGTTGCGGGGCTGTCCATGGGTTCGCTGCTGTCGCTGGCAGCCGCGCAAAAACACCCGGACAAGGTAGCGGGTGTGGGCGCGTTGTCGACCACCTTTCGCTATGACGGCTGGAGCATTCCTTCATACACGCGGCTTGCATTCTTGCTGCCGCTGTTCCGTCTGCTGGGTATTGGCCGCAACAGCGTATTCATGGAAGCACCGCCTTACGGCATCAAGGACGAAGCTCTGCGCGCCCGCATTGTGGAGCAGATGAACAGTGGCGACAGTTCTGCCGCTGGCCTGCCCGGAAACCCGTGGTGGAGTGTGATCGAGCTGCGTGCACTGTCGGCCCATGTGATGAAAAACCTGCCGCAGATGCGTTCGCCCTGTCTGGTTCTGCACGCCAGGGAAGACGATATTTCCTCGGTCAGCAATGCCCATGACATTGAGCGAATTGCCGTGAACTCGCATGTGGAATTGGTGCTGCTGGACAACTGTTATCACATGATCACCATCGATCGTGAGCGACGCACCGTGATCGCCAAGCTGAACGAATTCATAGAGCGCATTGCCCATGCCGCAGCGCCTGCCAGGGGTGTGAATGGGCAGTGATCTCTCGCCGTTGGTGGTGACGCTGTGGGTGCTTAATGTGTTGGTAGACAGCGGCGGTCAACTCGCCTTCAAGGCCGCAGCCAGTGAGCCGGGTGCGCGCGATGGCATGGAGCGCTGGCGCTTCATGCTGGCCCGCCCCTGGTTGTGGGTAGGCATTGCCTGCTATGTGGCTGAGTTTGTGGTCTGGCTGGCGTTTTTGTCGCTGGTGCCACTGTCGGATGGGGTGTTGCTGGGCTCCATCAACATCGTCGCCATCATGATTCTGGGCCGGGTTCTGTTCCGCGAAAAACTCGCTCCCATGCGGGTTGTGGGCATTGTGCTGGTCTCCATCGGTGTGGCCATAGTGGGACTGCATTGAGATGAAGCGTTTCTACATCATTGGCTTTCTGGTGCTCATGGCATTTGACACGCTGGCGCAGCTGAGTTTCAAGATGGCCGGAGAGTCCGCCTTGCCGCTGGAGTTCTCCCCCGCATGGCTGGTTCGCGTGTTTGGTCAGCCCTGGATTTATGGTGCCTTTGTCGGCTATATCGGTGCCTTTTTTACCTGGATGAGCCTGCTCAAACACGCTCCCATCGGGCCCGCTTTTGCCGCTTCGCATCTTGAGATTATCTCGGTGCTGGCACTTTCGTACTGGCTGTTCAACGAGCCCATTGGCTGGTCGCAAATCATCGGCTGTCTGTTCATCGTGGCGGGCATCATGTGTCTGGCCGTGAGCGAGACCCCTGAGGCGGCAGAGCAGACGAGCTGAGATGCGCGAAATCACGGTTCCTCCTACGGCAGGCTTGCCGCTGCAATGGGCTGATCTGCTGCCCTGGGGCGCGGGTGATTTTGCAGAGCAACTGGCCACATGGCTGGGCGTGCACCGCGTGCAGCTCGAGTGCTCTGGCACCTCGGCGCTGATGGTGGCTTTGCGCAGCCTCAAGCGGCTCAGGCCAGAGCGCAACGAAGTCATTGCACCCGCCTACACCTGCCCATTGGTGGCACTGGCCATTGCGCAATGCGGGCTGCAGCTGCGTCTGTGCGATCTGCGGGTGGATGCGCTGGATATGGATGCAGCTTGCCTGCACCTGCTTTGCAGCAGCAAGACGCTGGCCGTGCTGTCCACGCATCTTTGTGGTCGTGTGGCCGATGTGGATGCCGCGTTGCAATGCGCCCGCGATGTGGGTGCCTATGTGATTGAAGATGCTGCGCAAGCCTTGGGTGCACGCAGCAATGGGATGTCTGTTGCGCTCAAGGGCGATGTGGGTTTTTTCAGCCTGGCCGTGGGCAAGGGCCTGAGCACGTTTGAAGGCGGCGTGCTCATCACGCGTGATGCCGTGTTGCGCGACGTGCTGAGTGCCGTGGGTGCAGATACGAAATTCAATCTTTGGTGGGAGCTGCGCCGCAGCGTTGAGCTGCTGGGCTATGCCGCGCTCTATCGCCCGGCAGGTCTGCGCATGGCTTATGGCAAGCCACTGGAGCAAGCCTTGTCTCGCGGCAACTGGGTGGAGGCCGCGGGGGATGATTTTGATGACTTCATTCCGCAGCACCGCCTGGGGGCTTGGCGGCAGGCCGTCGGCTCAAAAGCTTTGCGGCGCCTGAGCGCTTTTCAGCAGCAGACCGCTGAGCAAGCCAAAGCACGCGTGGCCCAGCTACGCGCTTGCGGGCTGGAGGTGCTGGACGATATCGCCGCAGATTCGCAAGGCGTGTGGCCGGTGATCTTGCTGCGTCTGCCCAGTCAGAAAGCCAGAGATGCCGCGCTGCAAGCCCATTGGGGGGATGGCAGCGGGCTGTCTCTGCCCTTTGTCCATGTGCTGCCCGACTATGGGTGCTACGACCATGTACTGGATGCCGCGCGCCGTGATGATGTAAGCCGGGCGAGAGACTGGGCGCAACGCTTGCTGGCCATCAGCAACAGCCCGTGGCTGGATGATGTGCGCTTTGCGCGTGTGCTGGCGAATATTCAGGCTGCCACGCAGGGCTGAGGCTCATTAAAAACAATAGCTGCTTGCACCTGATAAAGCTAAAGTACAGATAAGAAACGCTTTGAAATCAAGATATTTCAAGCGCTATTCGCTTTGATTTTTGCAGCGCCCGCCATTTTGGGAGCTGCCATGCTCTGCGCTGCTTCCAGGTGCCTGAGGGCGTCTTCGCGCTTGTGCATGTAATCGCGCGTCAGTGGCACAGCCTCTTGTCTGCGGCTCAGCTGGACCTGAAAAATGGCAATGTCCTGATAGCGGAATGCCGACTCTGACATGGACAGATAAAACTCCCACATACGGCAAAAACGCTCGTCATAAAGCGCTGCAGCCTGTGCCCTGCGGGCCATGAAACGCTCGCGCCACAAGCGCAGCGTCTGGGCATAGTGCAGGCGCAGAACCTCTATGTCGCAGATCACCAGGCCCGAGCGCTCGATAGCTGGCGTGAACTCCGACATGGACGGAATATGGCCGCCCGGAAAGATGTAGCGCTCAATCCACGGATTATTGAAATCCGGCACATCGCTGTTGCCGATGAAGTGCAGCAGCATGACGCCATCATCGCTAAGCAGTTCGTGGCACTTGCGGAAAAAGGCGTCGTGGAACCCGGTCCCTACATGCTCGAACATGCCCACCGAAACAATGCGGTCGAACGAACCATGTTCTTCGCGATTCATGTCGCGGTAATCCTCCAGCCGGTACTCCAGTTTCTCGGCGTGAGTGGATTGAGATGCCTTGTGCTTGGCACCCGCAAGCTGCTCGGTGGATAGCGTAATTCCGGTGACATGCGCCGCCCCGGCCACCTCGGCCAGATAGCGCGAGAGGCCGCCCCAGCCGCAGCCTATGTCCAGCACGCGCTGGCCTGGCTCAATCAGCAGCTTGGCGGCGATATGTCGTTTCTTGGCGAGCTGGGCGGTTTCAAGATCTTCATCGCCCTGCTCAAAATAGGCACAAGAATACTGACGTTCGCTATCCAGAAACAGCTGGTACAGGCGGTCGTCCAGATCGTAGTGATGGGCCACATTGGTGCGAGACTTGCTGCGCAGATTGTTCTGCAGCAGGGGCCGCAGCTTCATGCGCCAGGCATCCAGCATGCGTACGGTGGCGCTGACCGGGGCATGCTGTGCATGGCGCAGAAGCAACTCCAGCACGTCGTACACGCTTCCCTTTTCGACCAGCAGGCGCTCCTGCATGAACATCTCGCCAAAGTTCAGGTCGGGGTCGCGCAGCAGTGCAAAGATGGCGCGTTGGTCGGTAAAGCGTATGCCGGCCCGAGGCTGGCCATCGTCGCCAAAGAGCAGTGCCTTTCCGGATGGAAGAGTGACTTCAAGCCGTCCCGTTTTGACCAAGGGTTCAAATGCATGTCGCAGCAATTTTTCGGTCAACCGGTCCAGCATGTCAGCTCCTTGAGCGAGGCGTTGAAAGGTATCGGTGAAGCGCTCTAACTTGTGCTGCTGGCTGCAATCCGCTGCACCAGCCGTTGATTCAAACCATGCTGTCCAGCCTGCCAGGCAGCCAGCGTCTCGACATCAATCTGCGTGTCCTGACCGTCGCCTGCGCTCATCAGGCGCTTCCACCACGTGGAATAGTGCCATGACGATACATCGCCGGTAATATCACTTCCGATGATCTGCCCGCGCAGTGCATCGACCAGGTCCATGGCCTGTTTTTCAAGCATCTGGCCCTGATCCCAGTTGGTGCGCACCACCTCGGCTGCGAAGACGTCTTTGTCAATGCTCAGATAGGTGTCCTGCGGCCATTCGCTCATTTGGAGTGACAGTGCCTGTACCAGCTCGGCGATGCTTGAAAAACTGCGAAATGCCTTGCTGGCACCGATTTTTTTCGCCCAGCTGGTGTTAACGCCACAGCTCCAGTAAGTGAGCTTGCCAGCCCGTAGTGGACGCAGGTAGTTTTCCCAGGCGTGACTGGAACCAATGTCCTGCGAGGTGATGCCCGCCACATGCACTTGCGATACCGCTGGGTGCATGGCCACGCGCCGCACCCAGGAGCCGCAATGCACGCCCCAGGGGAAACGCATATTGTCTGGATGGTTGTCCAGCACCAGTACGCGCAGCGGGTTCTTGGGCGTGAAACCTTGCTGCGCAATACAGCGCTCAATCAGCGGCCAGCTCAGGTGGTGAAAGTCACCGCTGCCCATGAGTACCGTGCCATGCAAGGGAGGGAGCTTGTCGTGCATGGCGGCAGTAAAGCGTTTGAAGCTGCGCAGGCCGCAGCCAAAGCGCACGAGCTCTTGCCAGCCGGTCAGCGGCAGGCGCCGTTCATGACTGAGCGGGCCGACCGATCCATCGACGTCCAGCACAACGGGTGGGGGGAGTGGCATCATGCTTTTGGGCCCCATTGGCTATCGTTTTCAAACAGCTTGGAAAAACGTCTTCCCAAGGCTCGCAGCACAGGGTTGCGGATGAAGACCAGGTGCTGCGTCATGGTGAAGCTGGCACCTAGCTGGGCCTTGACCTCGGGGTCGGTCCAGCCCGCCACATAGTGGCTGAGGCCGCGTTGCAGTGCATATTCGAGATTGACCATCCAGCTTACAAAATAGAGATTGGCTTCACGGGCTGCCGGGTAGGACATGCCAATATATTTGTCGATCAGTTTGCCGCCATGTTCAAAGCATAGATTCCAGCCCAGCAAGGCACCACTTTCAAGAGCGCGGTATTCAAAGACAATGCCGCCGTTGCCTCCATCGCGAAGCAGGTCGGCAAAGAAAGCGCGCGTGAGCTTGTCGAAGTGAATTTCGCTTTGCATATACACGGCATCAAACAGCGTGTAGTAGGTATCCACACGTGCCTCATCAGCAAATGCCGCGCCGGTGGGAATACGTTCTATGGTCAGCCGATCGCGGCTTTTGAGTTTGCGCTTGAGACTGCTTCTGCGGTTTTTGGAAAGGCCCGCCAGATACGCATTAAGACTGGCAAAAGTGATGGGCACATAAGCCAGCGCCTGCCCTTCCAGCGCAATAAAACCTTGCTTGGAAAGCGCTTGAGCGACTTCTCTGGAGAAGCGGTTTTCGTTTTCAGAAAGCAGCGATGATGTCTGCGGCAAATCCTTGACGATGGTCAGCAGAGTGCGGCCGGCCATGGCGCGTAATTGCTGCGCCAGTGTGCTTGCCGTAACGCCTTGAGGCAGCAGCGCATACTCGCTGACCGTGGTGCCGATAAAGTCGGTTTGCAGCGTGAGCTTTGAATGCAGCCATGGGCCGCCCGGTAACGACAAAAGACGCGCCTTGAGCGCGTCATCTGCGGTGGTCAGCAAGTCAAATGGTGCGGTGAACGCGGGCGCCGGACCGTGGTTCAGCAGCGTGAATCCTTCGGGGGGGTGCTGGGTAAATTGCTGCAGCAGTCCGTCAGGCTCCAGCTGGTTGCGCAAACTTTGCGATGCCATCGCGCTCATTACTGTGTTGAAAATTCCATCATGCCAGCGCAGCAGGCATGCCCCGAACCAGACAGGCAAGGCAAGAGCCGCCTCGCAGCGAAAGCGTTGTCCCTCCCGCGTGGCGAATGCCAAGCGAGAGAGGGGGAGGCCAAGCCGCTCAGTGGATTAGCCCTTTTTCGCCTTGGTCAGCAACTGATCCAGCAGTGCCATGGCTTCGTCGATTTCGGGGCGAGAAATCATCAGCGAAGGCGCGAAGGTAATCACGTTCTTGTAGTAGCCGCCCACGTCCAGCACTAGGCCGCGCTTCTGGCCTTGGTATTCCAGACCACCTTCAAGGCCGATGTCCACCATTTTGTCCAGCAGCGCCTTGTTGGGCGTGAAGCCGTCTTCGGTGCAGATTTCGGCGCGCAGTGCCAGGCCCATGCCGTCCACATCGCCGATTTCCTTGTGGCGCTTTTGCAGCTCTTTCAAGCCTTCGAGGAAATAGGCACCTGATTCGCACACCTGGCGACCGAAGTCCATTTCGTGCGTCATGCGCATCACTTCCAGACCCAGAGCCGTGCCCAGAGGGTTGGAGGCGAAGGTGGAGTGGGTGGATCCCGGTGGGAACACGGTGGGGTTGATCAACTCTTCACGGGCCCACAGGCCGGACAGTGCGTTCAGACCGTTGGTCAGTGCCTTGGCGAACACCAGCACGTCGGGCTTGATGCCGAAGTTTTCCACAGACCACAGCTTGCCCGTACGCCAGAAGCCCATCTGGATTTCGTCGACCACCAGCAGCACGCCGTGGTCATCCAGCACCTTTTTCAGACCGGTGAAGAAATTGGCAGGAGGAATGACGTAGCCACCGGTGCCCTGAATGGGCTCAATGTAGAAGGCTGCGTATTCGCACTGGTTGGTCTTGGGGTCCCAGACCGCGTGATATTCGTTCTCGAACTTGCGGGCAAATTCACGCACGATCGAATCTGCATACTCCTCAGCGGTCATGCCCTTGGGACGACGGAAGGGGTAGGGGAAGGGGATGAATTGAGCGCGATCGCTGAAGTGGCCGAAGCGGCGGCGATAGCGGTAGCTGGAGGTGATGGAAGAAGCACCCAGCGTACGGCCGTGGTAGCCACCTTCAAAGGCAAACATCAGACTCTTGCCGCCGGTGGCATTGCGCACCACTTTCAACGAGTCTTCAATGGCTTGTGCGCCGCCCACGTTGAAGTGCACGCGGCCGTCATTGCCCCATTTGCTCTTGGCGTCTTCGGCGATGAACTTGGCCAGTTCAATCTTGGTCGGGTGCAGGTACTGACTTGCCACCTGGGGCAGCTCTTGCAGCTGCTCGATCATCTTTTGCTCAAGACGCTTGTTCTTGTAGCCGAAGTTGACGGCCGAATACCACATCTGCAGATCGAGGTAGGCGGTGCCTGAGTCGTCGTACATATAGCTGCCATCGCAGCCTGTGAAAATCTTCGGGGGATTGACGTAGTGGACGGTGTCGCCAAACGAGCAGTATTTGGCTTCGTCAGCCAGCAATTGGGCAGTATTGATCACAGCAGAAAATGCTCCGCAAAAAGGAATCCGGTAAACGGTATGCGGCTGCAGTGTGAGGCTGCAATATTTCCGGGCTGTCGAGCATTTGTGTGGGAATTGTGGAGATGTCCAAGTCGGCACAACTTGGATAGCGCTGGCGCTGATACCAGTGCCGTGGCTTAGCCCAGAGCCACCACGCGCAGTACCTCGGCTCCATACGCATCCAGCTTTTTGGCACCCATGCCACTCACCCCTTGCAGCTCCTGCAGCGACTGGGGGTTGAGTTCGGCAATCGATGCCAGCGTGGCATCGTGGAAGATCACATAGGCCGGCAGATTGTGCGACTTGGCCACCTCGGCGCGCCAGGCCTTGAGGTTGATGAAGCGCACTTGCGCATCTGGCCCCAGGTTGATGGCGGCTGCATTGGCAGCAGACTTCTTGCTTGGTTTTTTGCTGCGTGATGCGGCAACGGCTTCGCGCAACTGCACCTGCACCTCGCCCTTGAGCACAGCGCGGGAGCCTGCGGCCAGGCACAGGGTGTCAAACACATGGCCGCTGTTTTCGCTCACCACCTTGTGCAGGCCCAGTGCGCCTGTCGCCAGCAACTGGCGCATCACGGCTCGCAGCTGTGGCTCTGAGTAATCCTTGCCAATACCGAAGGTGGAGACTTTCTCGTGGCTGAACTGGGCCACCTTGTCGGTTTCTTTACCGCGCAGCACATCCATGATGTGGCCAGCGCCATAAGTCAGGCCGCTGGCTTCATGCACGCGGAAAATGGTGGACAGCAGCTTGCGCGCAGCGTCCGTACCATCCCAGAGCGCAGGCGGCTCCAGACAGTTGTCGCAGTTGCCGCAATGGGTGCGGCCCACGGCCTGCAGCGGCTTGCCGTCCAGACTGGGTTCCTGCCCATATCGCTCGCCAAAATAGGCCAGAAGGCGTATGCGGCGGCAGTCTGTGGCCTCGGCCAAGCCCAGCAGCGCATCCAGCTTGCCGCGCATGACTTGCTTGAACTGCTCTTCTGCCGGGCTCTCGTCAATCATGCGGCGCTGGTTGACCACATCGCTGAGGCCATAGGCCATCCACGCATCGGCAGGCAGGCCATCGCGGCCCGCGCGGCCGGTTTCCTGGTAGTAGCCTTCGATGTTCTTGGGCATGTCCACATGGGCCACAAAGCGCACATCGGGCTTGTTGATGCCCATGCCAAAGGCAATGGTGGCGCACATCACCACACCTTCTTCGCGCAAAAAGCGGTCTTGATGGTTCTGGCGCATTTCCTGCGGCAGACCGGCGTGATAGGGCAGAGCGTTGATGCCGCTTTGCGCCAGCGTCTGCGCCAACTCTTCCACGCGCTTGCGCGACTGGCAATAGACCACGCCTGCTTCGCCCTCATGCTCGCGTTCAATGAAACGCAGCAACTGGTTGGTGACGTCTTTTTTCTCGGCAATCTTGTAGCGGATATTGGGCCGGTCAAAGCTGCTGATGAAGTGCTGTGCGGCTTCCAACTGCAGGCGTTCGATGATGTCGGCGCGCGTCAGCGCATCCGCCGTGGCCGTCAGCGCAATGCGCGGTACGCTGGCAAAGCGCTGGTGCAGCACCGTGAGGGCGCGGTATTCGGGGCGGAAGTCGTGGCCCCACTGGCTTACGCAATGCGCCTCATCGATCGCAAACAGGGACAGTTTGCCTTGCGCCAGCAGATCATCCAGCAGGCCCAGGAAGCGCGGCGTGTTCAACCGCTCTGGCGCGACGTACAGCAGGGTGATGTCGCCGCTCTGCAGGCGCAGCTCTACTTCCTGTGTTTCGTCGTAGCTGAGGGTGGAATTCAGAAAGGCGGCGCTGATGCCTGCCTCGTGCAGCGCACCGACCTGATCGTGCATCAGCGCAATCAGCGGCGACACCACGATGGTCACCCCATGGCCCAGTTGCTGGCGTGCAATGGCTGGCACCTGATAGCACAGCGACTTGCCGCCGCCCGTGGGCATGAGCACCAGTGCATCGCCGCCGTTGATGACATGCGAGACGATGGCCTGCTGGGGGCCTCGGAATTGCTCGTAGCCAAAAACGGCTCGCAGAATGGATTGCGCGGAAGACACCGGGTACTCTTGAATTTGTAGCTGATAACGCTTGTTGAATAAGGGCTATATGCCCATTTATTCACTAACAACAAGCGTCAAAAATATGCTCTATTGTGCGCCGCACTCTGGCGTGGCGCACAAGCCGGGTTATGCGCAATCAGGTCGCCGGGGCGATGGTGGAAGGTGAGAAATGCGCATCCAGCTCGTACAGGTCGGCCGGGTAGGTCAGGCGCACAAAGGTGATGGGCAACTGGCCCGTCCAGGTGCGGCGGTCAATCACCAAGCAGGGGAAGCCGGGGGCAATCGCCAGCCGGGTGGCATTTTCCTCGCTCGCCGCTTCGGCGCGGATGCGGTGCTCGGCCGAGCTCCACGGCACATGGTTTACCATCCACGAGCTGGGGCTGTGCTCGGTAAATGATTCGTGCTCGGCGTCGGGTACAGATTCAAGGTTGATCAGGCGGTCTTCTATGCAAAAGTGCCGTTGCCCCGCCATGTGCAGGCACAGCACATGGACGATAGGGCCTGGCTTGTCCATGCGCATGGCTTCCATGTCATCGCGCGTGCTTCGCCGCTGCTTGCGGCTGAGCAACTGGCTGGAGTACTCCAGTCCCATGCCCAGCACCACCTGGCGCAGATCGGGAATTTCCAGCACGGCCGAACTGGTGTGCGGGCGGGTGACAAAGCTGCCCGCTTTGCGCTTGCGCTCCAGCAGGCCGGCCTGAACCAGCTTGTTCAGTGCCTTGCTCACCGTCATGCGTGAGCATTCGTAGTGAACTGTCAGCTCCATCTCAGAGGGGATACGGTAGCCGGGCGGCCAGCGGCCACTGAGAATGTTTTGCTCAATCTCGGTGAGAATTTTCCCGTGCAGCGACATGGAAGAGTGTGTGACCATGGGTTGGATTACACCAGCAAATTCGGGTCTGTTGCTATAGGGGTGCAAAGTTGCAGCAGATCAGGGATTAAGTATTTCCCAGTGCGTGAGGCCTGTGTCTACCGCGCACAATCGAGACATCCCCCTCGTGTCAACACGCTCCCCGCGAATACTCAGGCCATGGCCCGCCGATCAAGGCGCAGCGCGGCGGCGTGAAAGGTTGCTGATGTCCCAAGAACAATTGATTCAAGAACTGATTTCCACCCTCGGTGCCGACGTGGTGCTGCGCGGCGCCGATGTGCCGGAGCGCTACCAGACAGACTGGAGCGGCACGCCGCCCCAGCAGCCGCTGGCGCTGGTGCGCCCGCGCACCACTGAGGAAATCAGCGCGGCGCTACGCCTGTGTTCGGCGCACAAGGTGGCGGTGGTGCCGCAAGGCGGCATGACCGGGCTGGCTGGCGCTGCCACACCCACACAGGGGACAGTGGCACTGTCGCTTGACCGCATGAACAGCATTGAAGACATCAACTCCCAGACGGGGCTGATGCAGGTGCAGGCTGGGGTGACGCTGCAGGCCGTGCAAGAAGCGGCGGTGGCGGCAGGCATGGTGTTTGGCGTGGATTTGGGGGCGCGTGGCAGCTGTCAGATTGGCGGCAATGTCTCTACGAATGCCGGTGGTAACGGCGTGCTGCAGCACGGCATGATGCGCGAGCAGGTACTGGGGCTGGAGGTCGTGCTGGCCGATGGATCGGTGCTGCCCATGTTGCGCCCCATGATCAAGAACAACACGGGCTACGACCTCAAGCAGTTCTTTATCGGTGCTGAAGGCACGCTGGGCATCATTACCCGCGTTTTGCTGCGCCTGCGCCCCGCGCCCAAGGCCACGGCCACCACGCTGGTCGCCATGCCTGACTTCGACACCGCGCTGGCTGTGTTGGGGCGCATGCAATCGCACTTTGGCAATAGCGTGGCGGCGTATGAGCTGATGTGGGACAGCTTTGTACAGGCCTCACTTTCCTGGCTCAAACTCTCGGCCCCGTTTGCTGAGCGCCACCCCATGCTGGCGCTGATCAATGTGGATGGCAAGGACGAGGCGCAGCTGCAGGACGATATCCAGCAAGTGCTGGAAGAAGCCATGGAGGCGGGCGAGGTGCTGGACGCCATCGTCGCCCAGTCTGTGGCGCAGGCCCAGCAGCTGTGGAAGCTGCGCGAAGCCCCGGCTGAGCTCAACAACCATATGCATCCGGCCATCAACTTCGACGTCAGCCTGCCGCAGGCCGATATTGGCCGTTTTGCTGATGCCTGTGAAGCCGCATTCACGGCGCGCTGGCCGCAAAAGCATTCGCTGTACTTCGGCCATGTGGGCGACGGCAATCTGCATGTGTCTGTGGATGGTGCCACTGTGAATGGCGAGTGCGATGCCGTAGAGGCCGAGCTGTACCGGCTGGTGGGCGAGTTCAAGGGCAGTGTCTCGGCCGAGCATGGCATTGGTTTGCACAAAAAACCGTACCTGAGCAACAGCCGCAGCCCTGCCGAAATGGCCGCAATGCGAGCCATCAAGCGGGCGCTGGACCCACTGGGGTTGATGAACCCCGGCAAGGTGTTCGAGCTGTGATGAGTGCACCTATGCCTTCTTTTCTCTTTCACCAGGGCCATGCGCCGCTGCTGGTCTCCATGCCGCATGCCGGTACCCATGTGCCCGGTGACATTGCGGCCAAGCTCACGCCCGAGGGGCGCGAAGTGCATGACACCGACTGGCATATGCCAGCGCTCTACGACTTTGCCAAGGCGCTGGGTGCTTCCATCCTCGTTGCCACGCATTCGCGCTATGTGATCGACCTGAACCGCTCGCTAGACGAAGCCAGTCTCTACCCCGGCCAGAGCGTGACGGGGCTGTGTCCTGTAGATGGTTTTGATAGCAAGCCGCTCTATGCCAGCAAGGCGGGCGAGCCTGATGATGCAGAGATCGCGCGCCGCCGCGAGCTGTACTGGCAGCCCTACCACGCGCAGTTGCGCGCCGAGCTGGACCGCATCAAACGCCTGCATGGCGTGGCCATGCTGTGGGATGCGCACAGCATTCGCTCGGTACTGCCACGCTTTTTTGAAGGCAAGCTGCCAGATATGAATTTGGGTACAGCTGACGGAAAGAGTTGCGATGCGGCACTGGCCCAGGAGCTACTGGACATTGCGCAGCAGTCACCCGGCCACACCAGCGTGCTCAACGGCCGCTTCAAGGGCGGCTACATCACGCGCCACTATGGTCAGCCTGAGCAGGGCTTCCACGCCGTGCAGCTGGAGATGACGCAGTCCAGCTATATGCAGGAGCAGATGCCTTTCGACTACCTGCCTGAAACAGCCGCGCGCATTCAGCCCACCATGCAGCGCCTGCTGCAGGCCGTGCTGGCGTTTGCGCAAAGCCAGGACCGCGCCGCCTAAGCCTGCAGTTTCATTGTTGCCACTATGCCTTGGGCGATGATGTAGCCATGAGCCTGCCGTTGTTCGAGACCGAAGCCCAGCCGCCCGAAATCATCGATAAGGGCGCTGTGCTGCTGCGCGGCTTTGCGGCCGCTTCAGAGCTTCGCTGGATGGGGGCTGTCCAGGCCTTGCAGGCGCATGCCGCATTCAGGGTCATGCAGGTGCCTGGCGGTAAATCCATGTCGGTGGCGATTACCAATGCCGGTGACTGGGGCTGGATATCGGATGTCAACGGCTACCGCTACAGCGCCGTCGATCCTCTGACTGACAAGCCTTGGCCTGCCATTCCCGTTTTTCTGCATGAACAGGCTGTGGCCGCCGCTGCTTCTGCCGGTTATCCCGGCTTTGCGCCGGATGCCTGCCTGATCAACCGCTACCAGCCAGGCACCCGCATGGGCTTGCACCGCGATCAGGATGAGGCGGACTTTGCGGCCCCTATCGTCTCCGTTTCACTGGGCCTGCCCTGCACCTTTCTCTGGGGCGGATTGGCGCGTCAGAACCCCGTCAAGCGTCTGGTTCTGACCCATGGTGATGTGCTGGTGTGGGGCGGGCCTACGCGGCTGGTGTTTCATGGCGTCAGCCCGCTCAAGGAAGGGTTGCATCACCTGCTGGGCAGCGAGCGCTGGAACTTGACCTTTCGCATGGCCAAGCGCGCGCTCTGAGTCTCGCTGGCCGGCAGGGTATCCATCTGCATAGGCGATGCCCGGCCGGCAATGCCCGGCCGGCCTGCAGACCCTGCCAGCTTTCCTACAATGGCGGTCTATGAGCCAGCTGCACACCACCCCCGCCTACACCCGAGCCCAGGACCTGCCCGCCACGCTTGCCAAGCGACTTGTCATTCTGGACGGTGCCATGGGCACCATGATTCAGCGTTTCAAGCTGGGCGAGGCCCAGTACCGTGGCCAAGGCTATGCCGGTGCCGATGGTGCGGGCGACCGCTTCACGGACTTTGCCTACGACGTCAAGGGCAACAACGAGCTGCTGTCGATTACTCGTCCCGATGTGATCAGCGACATCCATGAAAAATATCTGGCCGCGGGCGCCGATCTGATCGAGACCAACACCTTTGGTGCGACCACGATTGCGCAGGATGACTATCACATGGCCGATCTGGCCTATGAGATGAACCTGAAAAGCGCCCAGCTGGCCCGCGCGGCTTGCGACAAGTACAGCACGCCGGATCACAAGCGCTATGTGGCGGGTGCTCTGGGCCCCACGCCCAAGACCGCATCCATCAGCCCCGATGTGAACGACCCTGCGGCGCGCAATGTCACGTTTGAATCGCTGCGCAAAGCCTATCTGGAGCAGACGCTGGCACTGATCGAAGGTGGCGCTGACGTGATTCTGGTCGAGACGATTTTCGATACCCTGAACGCCAAGGCCGCGCTGTTCGCGGTGGATGAAGCGTTTGAGCAAACCGGCCAGCTGCTGCCCATCATGATCAGCGGCACGGTCACTGATGCCTCGGGCCGTATTTTGAGCGGCCAGACCGTGACCGCCTTCTGGCACAGCGTGCGCCATGCCAACCCCCTGTCGATTGGCCTGAACTGCGCTTTGGGTGCCACGCTGATGCGCCCCTATGTGCAAGAGCTGGCCAAGGCCGCGCCTGATACCTTCATCAGCTGCTACCCCAATGCCGGCCTGCCCAACCCCATGAGCGACACCGGCTTTGACGAGACGCCCGAGATCACCAGCCGCCTGGTGCATGAGTTCGCGGCCGAAGGTCTGGTCAACATCGTGGGCGGCTGCTGCGGCACTACGCCTGACCACATTGGCGCTATTGCCCAGGCGGTGCAGAGCACCACCACGCGCAAGCTCTTCTATCCGGCTGAAGCCTGATTTCAAGCCAAACAAGGCTCAAGCGCTTATGCATCAAGCGCTTGAAGCTCTGTTTTTGATAGTCGATTTAGCCGATTGGCAGGGCGGCACAATGGCGCAATCCCTGTTTTGCGATTGACTCCGGACTGCCATGACTGAGCCCCTGCGCCCCATCACCCCCGTATTGCCGGTTTCTGTCCCTACGGGGCAGGCCCAGGTCGCTGCGGGCGCGCTGGCGGCGGTTCCTGCTGCCGCTTTGCCCGCTGCGGGGCAGGTGCAGCCCACGCCCGCAGCACCTGTGACGAGCAGCGTGCAATGGTCAGCGCAGACCTTGCAAAACCTCAAGCTGCAAGCCTTTGAGCATTTGATTGCCCAGCTGGCCCTGCAAATTCAAGGCAGTCCCGGCGCACCTGCGGCCACATGGCCCACGCAGGGTCTGCCTGCGGCCACGCAACAGTTTTTGCAAAACCTGCTGGCGCAGATTCAGGTCACGGTGCAAGGCCAGACTCAGCCCTTGCAATTGCTGGCCGGGCAGCAGGGCTCTGTGGCGTTGATGCAGGCGCTGGTTCAGGCGGCCTCAGCGCAATCAGGTTCGACTTCGCCCAGCGTCATCCCACCCAGCTCGGCCTTGCAAACGGCGGCAGCACTGTCGCCCACGGCGGCCGCCGCACTGGAGCAAGCGGGCCGCAGCCCTGCAGACGCCACAACTGCCCCGCGCCTGCCACTGCTGCAAAACTGGCTGGTGCAGCAAGGCACGCTGGTCACCCCGCAAGGCGAGCGCGGCTTTTCGCTGACGCTGCAAGTGCCTGCCGCATGGGCGCAGGCTGTGGGGGGCGCTGCGCCTTCTCCCTCTCTTTCACCTTCTGCCAGCCCTGCGCAAGGCATGGCTCCCATGCGCTTGCCGGTGGCTGAGCTGTCTGCACTCTCCAGTGGCCCGCTGGCGCTGGTCTTGCAGCCGCAAGGGCCTGCTGCAGGTGCGACCTCAGGGCTTGCTACCAGCGCGCTGCTCTGGCTGGAGCTGCAACCTATCAGCGCCGCCGCAGCGCAATCGACACCGGCTCAGCTGGCTGGTCTGCCGCTGGCCATGCCTGCCCCCGCGCTGGCGCAAGAGGTGCAGCAACTGCTGCAAAACAAGTCAGACCCTTGGCTGATGATGGCGGCCGCGCAGGCAGCCAATGCATTGCCCATGCCGCGCCGCAATAGTGAGCACCGCTCGCATTTGTGCATGACGGAAGGTTGCCAGTATCAAGGGCTGGCCCCCTGTGCCCAGCCGTTTTGCAGCGAGATGAATCGCATCTGGACAAGCTCGCGCATGGCAGCTCCTGCCTGACCTGCACCCTGATCGAAATCGCAGCGGTATTTCCAGGCGCTTGCAGTGATTTTCATCAAGTAACTCAGGAAAAGATTGCTCTTGTTTTTAATCGACACCGAGCAAAAGTATCTATCTGTAACTTTGTTACATGGATTTTCAAATAACACCTGATTTTTCAGATTTTGAAATAAAAGCGCTTCCTAGAATCCCCGGCTTTATAAGAAGAGGGATCTCATGCAACACCGATTTAATGCGGCTTTGCTAGGCGTGGTCATGACGGTTTTGGCCGGATGCGGAGGAGGAGAGAATGGAAACTTGGTTTCACAACCGCCAGTTGACAATGGCGGTTTGCCCAGTATTCCCCCAGCTGTGATTCCACCTGCAGAGGGCGGTGACAGCGGCGGAAGCAGCGGCGGTGACAATGGTGACGGTGCTCTTCCCCCTGTCGTGGTCGACCCTTATCCAGAGCCCTTAGGCGGAAAATACGCCTCGCTCAACGCCTTGGGCTTTTACGACCGCGACAAGACCGGTCAAGTCCGTCCCGTCAGAAACGACCTGGGAGGCAGCTTGCCAGCCATGGTGCAGTTTGCCCAGAGCCATACGGTGGATCCAAGCGGCAATACCGCCAAGCACATGCCCACGCTGACCAGCGAGCGCGAGGCCTTGCTGCTGGTCACGCCAGATCTTGCATTGAAGGATGTGGAAGAGCTTGCGGTCTCGGTTAGCGTGAGCGGACTCAGCGTGGGTACGCTGAAAATGCGTCATCCCAACGAGATATTCCGCTCGGACTACAACAACAGCGATGGCCGCCCCGACTATGTGTATTCACGCCGCGCCTGGTCTGCGGTACTGCCCTGGGACTGGGTCAAGCCGGGTCTGGAGTTGCGCGTCAGCGATGCTCAAGGCCGCACCGGTACGCTGACGGCGAATGCCATCGAGTTCGCAGCACCGGCGGAGCTGGTGGTGCACAGTATTGAACTGGGAATGTTGACCGATCCGCCATCAAATGCCGAAGGTCACTGGTTTCTCAATCAACCAGCCAAGGCTGCGACGGACTACTTCCAGACCGTGCCCTTGGCCAAATTGACGGCGGCCTATTACGAGACCATGCGACTGAGCCAGGTCATGGTGGCCAACGGGGTCATTTACGACACCGCCAGCGCGGCGAATGGAGACCTCTATCGCGGGGATATGCGCGAGAACACCGCCAAGTCCACCTTCAGCACCGGCATCAACCTGGCCAACTTTGGTGTGACCAGCTCAGGCATGGAATCGCAACATCAGCCCCAGGTCTTCCAAAGCGCGGTGGCCCACCATGCGCGTGGCCTGTATGCGAACGGTGTGCAGGGCCACGGGCTCAGCGGCGGCAACGGCATACTCACCTTGTACGACACCAAGGGCAATGAGTTCAGCCATGAGATCGGCCATCACTACGGCCTGGGCCACTTTCCCGGCGAAAAGGATGGCAATCATTTCTGGTCTGGTCACCACCATGACAGCGGATGGGGCTATATCGGCTACCGCAAGCGCATGCGCGCCAATCTGCACTGGAGCAGAGCCAAGGATGCGGGCTTATGGGGCATGCCGGTGTTTGAGAATACCTATAGCTTTGCCTCGGATGCTATGTCGGGCGGCCACTATGCGAGTGCGCTGTCCGATTACACCCACTACACGGGCTTTAGCACCCAGACCAAGATTCAGCCCAGTCTGGACAAGCCGGTTCTGACCCCGGGCTCTGTCACGGGTTACACCAAGTGGAACGCCAGCACCCGAGCCATGGAGTCCTTCGCTCCGGAGGTGCCAGCGAATCGGCCGACGGATCAGCCGACGGTTTGGTACAACAGCGCCAGCGGCAAGTTTCTCGCGCCTTTGCTACAAGGTGTGCCGGTCATCACCTTGCTGGGAGGGTATGACCCCGAGACCGATAAAGCGCTGATCTATCCCGCAGCGCGCAGCAACTGGGGCAATGTCTTCAATTTTCCGGAGCAGTCTGTTTCCCGGTCGGGAGCGCGCCAATGCTGGCTGGACGTGAGCTTTGCCAGCCGTAGCCCGCAACGCATTGCCGTGGCAGGCGAGCGCATGCAAACCGGCCTTGTCAACAAGCTGCATGTCAATTTTGCGCAGAGTGATCAGCCAACGGAGGCCAAGCTGTCCTGCCAGACCGGCGCTGCCGCTCCCACCTTGCTCTACTCGCTGCCGATTGCGCAGAATCTGCCGGCCATGGCGCCTCCGGTAACGGTAGGCAAGCAAGCTGGCTACACAGCGATTCGCAAGGTGGAGCTGCCTGAGCTGGAGAAGGCTTTGCTGGCACTGGCGGATAAGAAAGTGCTGACACTCAGCAGCTCCGACCAGCTTCTGTATGACAGCTATGCCGAGTACGCGCGTGAGCTTGGGGCCGGCGCCTACCAGCAGTTTGAGCGCTACACCCAGCAAAAACAGAATGCGCAGCGCCTGAATCGCTGGATTGGCGTCTACGCCGACCAGCTGGATCAGTCATCAGCCCAACAGGCCTTGCTGGCCCTCATTCAGAAGCTGGGGCTGGAAAGCAAGCCTTTGATTCCGACCGCTCAGTCCATGCTCATGCCCAACGGCAACTGCATCCAGAAAGTGGGCGCGAATGTGCAAGTGGCGGGTAAGAGCCTGTGCAGCGGCGATACCAACGAACAGTGGATTCTCGACGGTCGTGGCAGCATTCGCAGTCGCGCTGATCTGGGTCTGTGTCTGACGGATCAAGGCGGCAGCAACGCTATCAAGCTTCAGGCCTGTGACATCACCAAGGACAGCCAAGTCTGGGATATCAGTGTTGCCAAGCGCATTGCACGCGGAAATCGTTGCATGGACTTGAATACCGGTCATCTGACCAACAATGTGGGTTCGCTCATCACCTACGGCTGTAACGGCGGCAGCAACCAGCAATGGAATGGGCTGATTGCGGGCGACAGCATGGTCATGACCTTGCTCGATAGCGACAAGGTGCGTTTTTTGGAGCCCTTGTCACGCCTGCAGTCCGATGCTCGGCTCTGACGCCTGCACTGTTGCGCAGGCACAGCAACTGAACGGCTGCTGACGGCGGGCTGGACTCGCGTCAGACCCGTCTTTCATAATTTCAAGCCTGCCCATCCGTTGGGTAGGCCTTGGATTTCATCGCGTAGCCTTCATGGTTCTCGCGCATCAAAATTCCGGCTGCAACTGCAGCCGCCGTCATTTGGAGCTTGCCTCCTGTCCTCTCAACCTGCTTTCTCCGTGGTCTGAGTGCCATGGTACGAAGTCATTTGTTCTTGAAAAGGAAACCCTGCCGCATGCGTCATCGTCATTGGCTGTCTCTCGGTTGTCTCACTGCTCTCCTGTCCCCGCTGCCCGCTGCAGCACAATCCCATGTCAGCATCAACGGCCTAGTTGATGTCGGCATTTATCGCGGCTTTGACGGTACGGCTCAGGCTGGCACGATTCAGCGCAGCAATCTGGCCATTGCCGGCTGGGAAGATCTGGGCGGCGGCCTCAAGGCCACGTTCCGCCTGAGCGCGCGCTTTGATATTGACACCGGGCGCATGGAAGACCAAGGCAGCAAGCCTTTCTGGCATGACGAATCCACGGTCGGACTGCAAGGCGGCTTTGGCCATCTGCGCATGGGGCGCGCCCTGTCGGCCATGTGGTCCCAGGACTGGAAGTTTGACCCCTGGGCCAACTTCAATCGCATCTCCTCTCCTGCCTGGTATCAGTGGCACTACCTCACGCCTACCGACCGTTACAGCAACAACGGCGCGGCCGAATATGGGCGCATGGCCAACGGCCTCTTCTACGACTCGCCGACCTTCGGCGGCTTCACTCTGCACCTGAGCGCCTCGCCGGAGCGCACCGAGGCACCGCTGACCTTGCGTCGCGAAGGCCGTGGCTACTCGGCGTCGCTCAACTATGACTCGGACAGCCTGAGCGGCATGCTGGCCTTTGAGCGCAATGGCAGCGGCGACAGGGACACATTTGCGGCGGCCAAGTACCGCTTTGGCGCAGCCGCCGTCATGGCCGCCTGGGACTACTCGCGCGTGGCTCAGACCGCGCTGTCTGCCAAGGCGGTGACGCTGGGGGCGACTTACCAGGTGGGTGCTACCACGTTGAAGGCCGGCTATGGCCGCCAGACCATGCAGGAGCAGACCAACCACTTTTATTCACTGGGGGCAGACTACGCACTTTCCAAGCGCAGCACGCTGTATGCCAGCATTGGCCGCAAGAGCTATGAGTACGGTGTGGACTCGGGGACTTCGTTTGGCGTGGGCATGGCGCACGCGTTCTGAGGTCGTTCAGCGTCCCCAAGTCCGCTGCCTGCGGCGACTTGGAGCCCCCATGAATGGCCCGCAGCTTTTGTAGGGATTAAATCGGCCAGTTTCTGGGTCGAATCTGCCTTTTTTGAAGGGGCACGCAACGATTTGCGTGCCCTTTTTTGCTTTCTGAACGGAAAAAACCGTTGAAAACGCGATTTTTTGTCGCCATCGTCGCTCTTTGTCGGTGATTTTTGAATGGGTGCGAGCTTTGAATGCTGAGAGTTGGCAGCACAAGCGTTGCAATTGCTGCAAGTTATCGGCGGTTGCTCTGAAAAATGTTGAATCGGCTTCTAAGTTTGCGCAACTTGCCTGCAAAGATGATGCATCTTTCGGCAACGTCGGATGCTGCGACTATTTGCATGTAGCCTCTGTAAGACATTGATTTTTTTGACCAGAATGCGCTGTATTCCCCCGATTGAGGAGAGACAGCCATGTCCTATAACGAGTCCGATACCCCTGTGCATGCCGGCGAGGTGCGAGCCGCAGCAGCCTCCGCCCAGACCATGCACTGGCATGCGCCCGCCAAGGGCAATGCCCTGCCAGAGCCGCAGCGCTGGCCCGTGGAGGCGGTGCAGCAACTGCTGGACATGCCCTTTATGGATCTGCTGCACCAGGCCCAGACCGTGCACCGTGAACACTGGCCTGCGGGCGAGATTGAGCTGGCTACGCTGCTGTCGGTGAAGACCGGCGGCTGCCCCGAGAACTGTGGCTACTGCCCCCAGTCTGCGGAGTTTGATACGGGAGTGAAGGCGGAAAAGCTGATGAGCGTGGAGGAAGTCACCCGCGCCGCCAAGGCCGCGCAGGATGCGGGCGCCACGCGTTTTTGCATGGGGGCCGCCTGGCGTGCGCCCAAGGACCGCGACATCGAAAAGATGAACGAGCTGATTGGCGCCGTAAAGGGGCTGGGCATGCAGACCTGCGCCACGCTGGGCATGCTGCAGCCACATCAGGCCGAGTCCTTGCGTGATGCGGGGCTGGACTACTACAACCACAACCTCGACACCGCGCCTGAGTACTACAAGGACGTTGTCAGCACCCGCCAGTACCAGGACCGTCTGGATACGCTGGCAGCGGTGCGCGGCGCGGGCATCAGCGTGTGCTGCGGCGGCATCATCGGCATGGGCGAGACAGAAGTGCACCGCGCAGGCCTGATCGCCCAGCTGGCGAATATGGAGCCTTACCCCGAGTCCGTGCCCATCAACAGCCTGGTGCCCGTGCCCGGCACGCCGCTGGCAGACAGCGACCCGGTGGACCCACTCGACTTTGTGCGCGTGATTGCCGTGGCCCGCATCACCATGCCCAAGGCGCGCGTGCGCCTTTCTGCAGGCCGTCAGCAACTGGGCGAGGCGGTGCAGACCCTGTGCTTTATGGCGGGTGCCAATTCCATCTTTTATGGTGACAAGTTGCTCGTCACCGGCAACCCCGATGTGGAAGCCGACACCACGCTGATGCGCAAGCTGGGCCTCAAAGGCCTAAAAACTGCGCAGGCACAGGCCTGATCTATCAAATTTGATAGCTGCTAGCGCCTGATGAATAAGCGCTAGAAGCCTTTTCTATTTAAAAAACGTTCGCTGCTGCTTGATGGCACCAGCGGCGTTGCGGCGTGCCCTGATGCAGATGTGAGGTCTGCAGGGCGCAGCCTTGCCTGAAAAAACAAGCAATCCCCCAAAGGAATTTCTCATGAATACGTCTACCCGTCTGGCCGCCCTGTGTCTGCTGGCTGCGCCGCTGGGCAGTGCGCTGGCGCAGGACTCCAAAGTGCAGATCAGCGGTTTTCTGGACCTTGGCATGTACCGCGACTTTAGTGGCACGGCCCAGCTGGGCACGATTCAGCGCAGCCACGTGACGTTTTCGGGCGAGGAAGACCTGGGCGGCGGGCTCAAGACCACGTTTCGCCTCAGCCACCGGCTGGAGCTGGATTCGGGCCAGAGCGAAGGCAGCGGGCAAAAGCCGTTCTGGCATGGTGAATCGACGGTGGGCCTCAAGGGTGGCTGGGGCCATGTGCGCATGGGCCGCGCTCTGTCGGCCCTGTGGGCGCATGACTGGAAGTTTGATCCCTGGGGTCACATGAACCGCGTTGCTTCGTCGGCTTGGTACCAGTGGTTTTATTACGTGCCTACCGATCGCGTCAGCAACAACGGCGCGCCGGAGTTTGGCCGTACCAGCAACGGCATCTTCTACGACTCGCCCACCCTTGGCGGCTTTACGCTGCACCTGAGTGGCTCGCCAGAGCGCACGCAAGGCCCAGGCGGCGGCAAGCCTTATGCCGTATCGCTGGAGTATGCGCAGGGCCCGCTGGCGGGAATGCTGGCGTTTGATCGCAATGGCAGTGGCGATCGTGCCTCGTTTGTTGCCGCTAAATATCGCTGGGGTGATACGACCTTGATGACTTCTTATGACGACAGCCGCAGGGCGCAGAATCAGGGACGATCACGCGTGATGTCCGCGGGTGCCACGCACAAGCTGGATGTGCAGACCACGCTCAAGGCCGGCGTGGGCCGCCAGAAGCTCAATGACGACACCCATTTGTTTTATTCGCTGGGGGCGGACTATGCCTTGTCCAAACGCACCATCTTGTACGCCAACCTCGGACACCAGAGGCCTGAGCACAAGGCTTCTAAGACGTCCTTTGGCGTAGGCATGTCGCACGCCTTCTAAATAAAAAGCCGCTGTGATTGCAGCGGCTTTTTGCGGGGATGGGGCGGGCTTATTTGCCCGCGCCTTCCACCACCTTGGGTACACGCGGGGCAACGGCGCACATCAGCTCATAGGCGAGCGTACCGGCGGCAGCGGCCACCTCGTCAATGGGCAGCACGGTGCCATTGCTGGCCCGGCCCCACAGCGTGACTTCGCTGCCTATCCTGGCTTTGGGCACGGGGGTTAGGTCCACGGCCAGCATGTCCATGCTGACACGGCCCAGTGTGCGGGTGCGCACGCCATCCACCAGCACCGGCGTGCCTGTGGGGCAAACGCGGGGGTAGCCATCTGCATAGCCGCAAGCCACCACGCCAAGGCGCAGGGGCTCTGTGCATTCAAAGCGCGAGCCGTAGCCCACGGTATCGCCCGCATGCAGCTCCTGTGTGGCGATGATTCTGGATGACAGCGTCATGGTCGGCTCAAGCCCCCAGTGCGCCGCATCATGGGTAGGGAAGTCGGGCGAGCTGCCGTAGAGCACGATGCCGGGGCGAACCCAGTCGCAGCGCACATCGCCCTCGTCGCCGTGCAGCAAGGTGGCGGCGCTGTTGCTGATGCTGCGCTCGCCGGGCAGGTCCAGCGTAGTTGCGTGGAAGACCTGCAACTGATGATCCACACCATGGTCCGCATCGGCGTCGCTAAAGTGGGTCATGAAGGAAATTTCATCGACTTGAGTCAGCGCGTTCAGGCGGGCATATGCCGCACGAAAACGCTCGGGTGTAAAGCCCAGCCGGTTCATGCCGCTGTTCAGCTTGAGGAAGACGCGGTGACCGATCTGGGTCTTGTGCGCGGCCAGCCAGTCGATCTGCTCGTCGCAGTGCACGGCATGCCACAGGCCCAGACGCGAGCACAGCTCAAGATCACGCGGCTCGAACACGCCTTCCAGCAGCAAAATAGGGCCGCGCCAGCCCAGATTGCGCACGCGCTGGGCCTCATCAAGGTCCAGCATGGCAAAGCCATCCGTCGCCCGCAGGCCCTCGAATACGTTCTCGATACCGTGGCCATAAGCGTTGGCTTTGATCACAGACCACAATTTGGCATCGGGGACAGCTTGCTGAACCCGCTCCAGATTGTGGCGAACGGCTTCAGGATGGATGGTGGCAATAATGGGACGGGGCATGGTTTTTCTCAATCAGACCTATGGGATTCTGGCACTGTCAGCCCAAGCCTGCGTGATATAACCGCCAGTCACTTGCCACAGGGTCTCTTATTTACTCGGCATCGGTCCAGCCGGTGCCAGTTACAGCTAATTCATGAAGCGCGGTTTCTACACCATCATGTCGGCGCAGTTTTTCAGCTCGCTGGCAGACAACGCCTTGTTTGTGACCGCTGTTGAGCTGTTGCGTGCCAATGGTGCTCCTGAATGGCAGCGTGCTGCCCTGGTGCCCATGTTCGCCCTGTTCTATGTGGTTCTGGCGCCTTTCGTCGGCGCATTTGCCGACGCATTGCCCAAGGGCCGGGTCATGCTCATCAGCAACGCCATCAAGGTGGTCGGCTGTCTGATGATGCTCTTTGGTCATCACCCCCTGATTGCCTATGCGGTCATCGGGCTGGGTGCGGCGGCTTATTCGCCGGCCAAATACGGCATCCTGACGGAGCTGCTGCCGGCTTCCCAGTTGGTCAAGGCCAATGGCTGGATTGAGGGGCTGACCATCACCTCCATCATTCTGGGCGTGCTGGTGGGAGGGCAGCTGGTCGGGCCGACCATCTCTCACCACCTGCTGAACTTTGACTTCCCGTATTTAGACACCGGCGTGGATACGCCTGCCGAAGCCGCAATTGCCGTGCTGATCCTGATCTATGCGGTGGCGGCCTGGTTCAATCTGCATATCCCGCTGACCGGCGTGACAATGCGCCCGCTGCGTGAAGACCCGAACAAGAGCCTGCTTGGCAATTTGATGGGCCTGCTGCCTGACTTCTGGATCTGCAGCAAGCGCCTGTGGTCGGACAAGCTGGGCCAGATCTCGCTGTCCACCACCACCCTGTTCTGGGGCGCTTCGGGCAATCTGCGCTACATCGTGCTGGCCTGGGGCGCAGCGGCACTGGGTTACAGCACCACGCAGGCATCGGCACTGGTGGGCGTGGTCGCAATTGGTACGGCTGTGGGGGCGGTACTGGCTTCCATGCGCATGCGACTGGATAACGCCACGCGCGTCATTCCCATGGGCGTGCTCATGGGCGTGCTCGTGGTCAGCATGATTTACATCGACAACCTCTGGGTGGCCGTGCCTTTCCTCATCCTGCTAGGGGGGCTGGGCGGCTTTCTGGTGGTGCCCATGAACGCGCTGCTGCAGCACCGCGGCCACAACCTCATGGGTGCGGGTCGCTCGATTGCGGTGCAGAACTTCAACGAGCAACTGGCCATTCTGGCCATGGGCGGCTTCTACAGCCTGTCCACCAAGATGGGACTGTCGGCATTTGGTGCCATTACCGTGTTCGGCTTGCTGGTGGCGGGCACCATGGTGCTGATTGGTCTGTGGCACTTGAATAACCGCAAAAAACACCCCGCCGAGCTGGAAAAACTGCTGGAAGTCGCCCGCCGCGACTGCCACTGAAATCCGCAGCCATGCGGCTGCATTGAATCAAAATTGATAGCTTCTAGCGCTTTATATATAAGCGTTAGAAGCATTTTTTATGCATAGTCCACTACCCATCGTCGCCCTGCTGCTCAATGCCTTCATCTGGGGGCTGTCATGGTGGCCGTTTCGCCTCATGCACGATGCGGGTCTGCACCCGCTGTGGGCCACGGCATTCATGTATGCGCTGGTGCTGCTTGGCCTGATCACGCTGCGCCCCGGCGCGCTCAAGCTGGCCTGGCAGTACCCGGTGTTGCTGCTTCTGGCAGCCAGTTCTGGTCTGAACAACGTGGCCTTCAACTGGGCCGTGACCGTGGGTGACGTGGTGCGCGTCATCCTGCTGTTCTATCTCATGCCCGCATGGGCGGTGTTGCTGGCCTGGAAGCTGCTGGGCGAGCGCCCGACACCCATGGCCTTGCTGCGACTGCTGCTGGCCTTTAGCGGCGTGGTGCTGGTGCTCTTGCCTGCCGATGCGTCATTGAGCGGGTTGTTTGCAGGCCTGTCGCTGGCCGATGCGTTAGCCGTGTTTGGCGGCTTCATGTTTGCGCTGACCAATGTGCTGCTGCGCCGTTTTCAGAGCATTCCGGCGCAGGCTCGCATGCTGGCCATGTTTGCAGGTTGCATGAGCATGGGGCTGGTCACGGCGCTGGCGGCCAGCAGCGCGGGCATGGTGCCCGGCTTCCCAGCCTTTGATGTCCACTGGTTAGCGGTGGCACTGGGTCTGGCCGTCTTGCTGGTGCTGGGCAACTGGGCACTGCAGTTTGGTGCGGCCCATCTGCCGTCTGGCGTGACTTCGGTGGTCATGCTGAGCGAGGTGGTGTTTGCCAGCGTTTCTTCGGTGCTCATCGCCCACGAGACGCTCTCGGCACGCACGCTGGCAGGCGGCGCGCTCATCATGGGCGCCGCTCTGCTGGCGGCATGGGGCAGAGCCTCTAAAAAATCCGCTTAACTCGCACCAGAGACACCGAGCAAGGGCTGCCCCGCAGCGAGGATCTTGTCTCCTCCCGAAGAGAGAGGGGGAAGGCGCCAAGCGCCTCAGGGGGTTAAATCAGTTTTTCGGCAAGGATCAGATAGCCGGGCAGCCACCCCGTCAGCACGCCCTGCACAATACACAGCCAGCCGGTGGGGCGCTCAATATTTTTCTTGAGTGCCAGCAGCACAAAGAACAAGCCCCAGAGCACGGCCCATGCGCTCCAGTTGATGCCCATCCACCAGTCAAGCCCCGTTTGGGCGCTTGTCAGAGTGTCCAGCGCCACAGGAATGGCGGTAATGGCGATGAACAGGCTGAACCAGCCCAGGCCACGACCATCCGCGCCGCTGAAGCGATTGAAGGCGACCCAGAGATAGGTAAAGGCGAACAGCAGGGTCAGCGCGCCGTTCTTGACCGATGTGGCATCGGCGGCCGGCCCGAAAATGCTGGCCAACCCTATGCATAGCGAGACCACGCCCGTGAAGATGTTGATGACCCAGATTTCCTTGTCGGCAATCTTGCCCAGCATCCACAGGCCGTTGAGAAACAGCACCGCACCCACGTAAAACAGCGATAAACCCAGCCACATTTTTTTCTCCTGTTGGGCGAGGCAATTCGCGCAAAGTCAGCAAAAAAGCATAAGGGCTGCGCACAGCAATGTGCTGTGAGGTTCCTGATGAGAGCCGGAGATCTTCTGGCAACGGGTCGATTCCGTTGCCCAAGGGATTCTGGGGTGTTGACTATGGCGCTGACTGCGAGTTGCCCGCTAGCTCCGGGAATTGTGCAGAGGAAATCGAGGCAGAAAAAGCGTGTTTGAATTCATACTGCCCAACGTAGGCTGCAGCAATTGCTCCGGTCCAGACGATCCTGAATTGCTGGCTGCCTTGAATGCGTTCAAAGCGAATCTTGTGCTGGGCGACGGCATCATGGCCCAGCAGGTAGATGTGAAAAGCCAGTTCATCCCAGTCCTCGATGGTTTCCGGGTGGGTATCCACCAGCACTTCCAGCCCATCGAGAAACTCGGGCTTGTACTGCTCTATGCGGCAGATGCGAAAACCCTTGTTGCCCCAGAAGGTCGATGACAGGGTGCAAGCGTGATAGTTGTTCCAAGCTGCGGGACTTTCCCAGTCGCTCAGCGCCTGGGTTTCTTCATCTTCGTAGTCGATGTCTCGTTCTGCGTAATAGTCGGCAGATTTCAGGTGCAGATCGAACCAGACCTCACCGTCTACGACCTTGGCCGTCCATGCGAACTCGGCGATGGGATGGCCTTCAGGCCATGGGTTGGCCTGAAAATAAATGCGATCTGTTGGCATCATGAAGAGCTGGAAAATCACGAATCAAGACACCCGTGATTCGGCGTCAATTCGCAGAGTCTATGACACCGTCATATCGATGGCCTGCGTCGAGATCGCTCAACAACGCAGGCTATTCATCTGCTCAGGCTACATCAAGCCTTGCTGGCGTTGCGGCGACGGGCGCGCTCCAGCTGCTGGGTCACTTGACGTGGATTCATGCCGTACATCTCGGCAAATTCCTGCTCCGAAGTCTGGCCGCTGAGCTGGAAGGAGCGCAGCAGCGCCTCATCCTTGGCGGCGCGGGCATCGGCTTCGGCCAGTGCATCGGCAACCAGTGCATTGGTCTTTTCGTCACGGCCTTGCACGCGCTCGGCATACTCTTCGCGAGTGAGGCCAGAGGCTTCATAGGCGATGACGATGCGGTTGCGCAGCTTGGGCGTCAGGTCTTCGGGCGTGCGTTGCTGGCGGCGGCGGAAGACTTCAATCAGCGCATGGTGCACATGCTCTGGCAGAGTGGCTTCCACAGGCTGACCGTTCAGGTCATGGCGCTGCTGGCCGCTGGCCATGGCTGCCAGATAGCGGCCGGAGCGTGTGTGCTGCTGCAGTGCGGCCTTCAGCGCCTCTTTTTCCAGCTCGGGGTGAGCGGCCAGCAGGTCTTCAAAAATGCCGCGCTTGAAGGGCACGAGTTGCTCGCCAAACAGGGCAGGGTGCCATTTGGCTAACTGCTCCAGCAAAGGGTTTTGCGGGCGGGCAGCTTGCTGGCCAGCCTGATTGGGCTGGCGGCCCTGGCCGCCACGGCGCGAGCGCGAAGCAGCTTGCTGGTCCTGCGGGTTATTCTGCGGGGTTGCCTGTGGGGCTTGTGGTTCAGACACGATTTCAGTCATGGCAAAGCCCGTGGGCTTGAGGGAGAAAAACCCCTAATCATGCCAGCATTGCAAACTGCAGTGGCAAGCGGGGGTGTCGGGGTGTTCTCTCAGCGACTCGTCAGTGACTGGTCGAGCAGCTCTACCCAGTGCATCACAGGTACCTCGGTGCCGTTTTGCAGGTGCACGATGCAGCCCATGTTGGCAGACAGGATGGCGGCGGGTTTAGTGGGCGCAAAAGGCTCATCCAGTGCGGCAATCTTGCGGTCGCGCAGCTGGTGGGAGATTTCGGGTTGCAGCACCGAATAAGTCCCTGCCGAGCCGCAGCACAGGTGGGATTCGGTACGCGCCACGCGCACGTCAAAGCCTAACTCGCGCAAAGCACCTTCCACGCCGCCGCGCAGCTTCTGACCGTGTTGCAGTGTGCAGGGCGCGTGATAGGCCACAGGGGCGCTGGGTGTGCTGATCTGGCCCTTGAGCTGGCTGACCAGCCCGGGCAGCATTTGCGGCAGCAGCTCGCTCAGGTCGCGGGTCAGCGTGCTGATGCGTGCTGCCTTGTCCGCGTACTGGGCATCGTGCCTGAGCAGATGGCCGTATTCCTTGACGGTGGCGCCACAGCCCGAGGCATTCATCACAATGGCCTCGACAGCACCACTTTCCACCAGCGGCCACCAGGCATCGATATTGGCGCGCATCTGCGCCTTGCCGCCTTCCTGGTCGTTGAGGTGAAACTTCACCGCGCCGCAGCAACCGGCGTTGCCCGCAATCACGGTCTGTACGCCGGCCGCATCCAGCACGCGGGCCGTGGCGTAGTTGATGCGCGGCATCATCGCGGGCTGCACGCAACCCGCCAGCAGCAGTACCTTGCGGGCATGTTCACGGATGGGCCAGACACCGGTCTCCTGCGCTGCGGGAATTTTCTCAGCCAGCGATGCCGGTAGCAGGCCCTTTACAGCCCGGCCTGCTTTCAAGGCGGGAGCGAACAGAGGCGACGTCATGCCTTCCTTGAGCAGCCAGCGTTGCAGTTTTTCGCCCGCAGGGCGCGGCACCTGCTCATCCACAATCTTGCGGCCAATATCGACCAGATGGCCGTACTGCACACCGCTGGGGCAGGTGGATTCGCAGTTGCGGCAAGTCAGGCAGCGATCCAGGTGCTGCTGTGTGGAGCGCGTGGGGGTCTGGCCTTCCAGCACCTGCTTGATGAGGTAGATGCGGCCGCGCGGTCCATCCAGTTCATCACCTAGCGTCTGATAGGTGGGGCAGGTGGCAGTGCAAAAGCCGCAGTGCACGCATTTGCGCAAAATGGCTTCGGCCTCCAGCCCTTCGGGTGTGGCGCGGTATTCGGGGGCGAGATTGGTTTGCATGGGTTGACTCCTGTTCTTACCAATTCGCCGACAGTCGGCCCACGTTGAGAATGCCCGCCGGGTCAAATGCCTGCTTGAGCCGGGCATGCAGCAGGGCCGATGTGCGGCCTGCCGCACTTCTTTGTGCGTGGGCATCAAAATCGCTTGTAGCGCTTATCTGATTTGTGCTTTCAGCTCTTAAAAGCGAAGCAGAACCGCCTGCTGCATGGGCTAGTTGCTGCAATGCCCCCGCGGACGAACGCGGTGCCTGCACCCAGCGCTGCGCGCCATGCCAGTCGATGAACGGGCCTTTGGCCTCGGGCGGCAACTGCAGCGGCGCGGTGGTCGCGGGGACCGACAAACGCCACAGACAATGCTCGGCAGCGCGCTGCTGAAACCATGGCAGGCTCAGGTCGCGGCTAGCGCTCCAGTCTGCGGCCACGGTATCGCTGTCCAGCCGCTCGCCGCCCAGGCGCAAGATGGCGGCCTGTACGGCAGCACGCGCACCGCGCAGGCGCAGGTACAGCGTGCCTTTGCCATCTTCCTCCAGCCAATTGCTGGCGTTCAGCGGAAGGGGCTGGCCGCCCCAGTGGTTGAGCCAGTCCAGCGCCTGCTGCTGGCTGCAGCTGTCAAAGCGCAGTGTGGCTTCGGCCGGTGCCACGGGCAGCACTTTGAGGCTGACCTCGGTCATCACCCCCAGCGTGCCCCAGCTGCCTGCCATGAGGCGGGATACGTCGTAGCCCGCGACGTTCTTCATGACCTGGCCGCCATAGCGCAGTACTTCGCCCTGGCCGTTGATCATCTCCAGCCCCAGCACAAAGTCTCGCACCGCTCCCACATTGGCGCGTGATGGACCGGACAGGCCTGCGGCCACCATGCCGCCCACAGTGCTGGCTGCGCCAAAGTGCGGTGGCTCAAAGGCCAGACACTGGCCTTGGGCTGCCAGCAGGGCCTCCAGCTCAGCCAGCGGTGTGCCGGCCAGAGCGGTGGCGACCAGCTCGCTGGGCTCGTAACTGACGATGCCGTTGAGTGTGTGTGTAGAAAGTGGCTCGCCTTGCAGGCGCAGGCCATAGAAGTCTTTGCTGCCGCCACCGCAGATGCGCAGAGGGGTCTTGTCACTGGCAGCGGCGCGTATGCGGTCGCTGATGTCTTTGATGGGGCGGGTGGCTGAATCCATGGCTTGCATGGTAGCTGGGCTCCCTGCTTGTCAGCGATGCATCGCTTTTGATTTTTTTGAAAAGCAGGTGTGAATAAAAAAGCCCCGCAGCTTGCACTGCGGGGCAACGTAATGAAACTGAACCAGTGGAAAGAAGCGGCTAGCGCCTCTGGGGGTTAACGTGTATAGGCGACTTCTCCATGCGAGGTGATGTCCAGACCCTGGCGTTCCGACTCTTCGGAGACACGCAGGCCCACTGTCAGATCTGCAATCTTGTAGGCGACGAAGGAGACAACACCCGACCAAACGATGGTCACCAGCACGCTCTCGACCTGCACCCACACTTGGTGTGCCATGTTGTAGCCTTCGGGTTCGATACCGCCCAGACCCTTGGCGCAGAACACGCCGGTCAGGATGGCACCCAGAATCCCGCCCACTCCGTGCACGCCGAAGACGTCGCAGACATCGTCCACCTTCAGCAGGCGCTTCAGACCCGAAACACCCCACAGGCACAGAGGGCCGGCGATGATGCCCATGACGATCGAGCCCATGGGGCCGACAAAGCCAGCGGCAGGCGTGATCGTCACCAGACCCGCCACCGCACCCGAGGCCGCACCCAGCATTGAAGCCTTGCCGCGGTGCAGCGCTTCAGCGGTAATCCAGGCAATGGCGGCTGCGCCAGTGGCCAGAATGGTGTTGATGAAGGCCAGACCCGCAATGCCGTTGGCGGCACCGGCAGAGCCGGCGTTGAAGCCGAACCAGCCCACCCACAGCAGGGATGCACCCACCATGGTCAGCGTCAGGCTGTGGGGTGGCAGGGCTTCTTTTCCAAAGCCAATGCGCTTGCCCAGCATGTAGGCACCGACCAGACCGGCGACAGCGGCGTTGATGTGCACCACGGTGCCACCGGCAAAGTCCAGCGCGCCATCGGCACCCAGCAAACCACCGCCCCACACCATGTGTGCCATGGGGATGTAGCTGAAGGTGAACCACAGCACGGAGAAGATGATCACGGCCGCGAACTTGATGCGCTCGGCAAAGGCTCCCACGATCAGCGCCACGGTGATGGCGGCGAAGGTGGACTGGAAGGCCACGAACACATACTCGGGAATGGTCTTGAGCATGGACGACAGCGTGTCAGGCGTGATGCCCATGAGAAACAGCTTGTCGAAGTTGGCGAAGAACTTGCCTTCGCCACCAAAGGCCAGCGAGTAGCCGTAGATGGCCCACAGCACGGTGATCAGCGAGAAGATCACAAACACCTGTGCCAGCACAGACAACATGTTCTTGCTGCGCACCAGACCGCCGTAGAACAGCGCCAGGCCGGGGATGACCATCAATATCACCAGCATGGTCGAGGTCAGCATCCAGGCGGTGTCGCCTGCGCTCAGGGTCGGCACCGCTTCGACTGCCGCAGCGACCGCAGGGGCGGCGGCGGTGGCAGCAGTTGCAGCTTCCTGTGCAAAACCAGTTGCACCGGCTGCCAGCAGACCTAATCCAAGGCCTGCACTTAAAAGTTTTTTGGTCATGGCAATCTTTCTAAAACGGGTTCCAGAGCGGCGGTGGCCTTTACAGGGCCGAGTCGCCGGTTTCTCCTGTGCGGATGCGGATTGATTGCTCCAGCGCCTGAACAAAAATCTTGCCGTCACCGATCTTGCCGGTGCGGGCTGCGCCTTCAATGGCCTCGATGGCTGCGTCCACCATGTCGTCGGCAATCGCGGCTTCAATCTTCAGCTTGGGCAGAAAGTCCACGACATACTCCGCGCCGCGGTACAGCTCGGTGTGGCCCTTCTGGCGACCAAAGCCTTTGACTTCGGTCACGGTGATGCCTTGCACACCGATTTGGGAAAGAGCTTCACGCACTTCGTCGAGCTTGAAGGGTTTGATGATGGCAGTCACCATTTTCATGACGGACTCCTGAAAAATTAAAAAGTCTTGGAGAGCGTCAAAATCAGACGCGCCTTGTTTACATCGCCAAAGTAGGCTTTCTTGTTGGCGCCAGCCACTGCGGCTGCTGCGGTGAAACCGTCGCCCAGGTCATAGGCACCGCCGACGCTGTAATCCACATAGTTGGGTACACCCAGGTCTTTGATATCGCTGGAGAAATGCGTGTAACCAACTGCAGCTTTCAGTGTTACCTTGGGCATGACTTCCTGGCTGTAGGAGAACTGCAAATAACCGCTGTTGCGACCCTTCAGGCCCGAGCCAGCCTTGGCACCCGCCCAGCCGAAATAGTCCTTGGACACGGTGTGCGAGTACTTGGCCGTGAATGGACCGTAGGTGCCGGAGCCGTAGAGTTCCGTGGTGTTGCCGTTGGCGTTGCCCGAGTACACATAGGTCAGCGCGCCCACGTCCCAGTCCACATCGGCGGCCTTGAACTTGTAGCCACCGTAGAAATCGGTTTCCAGCGAGTTGCCGGGCAGCCAGTCCACGGAGGAGTTCCAGTTGCCGACATAGAAGCCGCTGTCGCCAAACGCGTAGTCAAAACCACCTTGCAGCGCGGGCTTGACGGCCTTGTTGCGGCTGGAGTCCTGATCCTGGCCACGGAACTTGTAGTTGGTCGTCAGCGCCACGTTGGCGGTGAGTTGCGCATGGGCCCACAGGGGGGAGATCACGGCGCAGGCCAGGGCGGCAGTCTTGGCGAAAGTCTTGAAACGGCGAGCAGCGGGACTAGGCATTCAGGGTTCCTCCGGTTTGAAAATTCTTTTAGACAATCTTTCAAAGCATGGACCGTGCCAAGTCTTGAGTCAGTGCTGAAAATTCAGATGATTTACGCTGTTTTCGCAATACCGACAGGCGATTGAAGCTATCAATTTAAGAGGGTCGTGGCTCTTGATGCCTATGCCGATGTCATGCACCAAATTGGAGCTGCTTAAATTTTTAGCACCAATGTTTCTTAACGTAAGCCTCTGTGGCTGCACTGTTCTGGTGCAATTCAGGTGAGAAGTGTCCTGCAGGCCATGACCGCAATCTCTGGCGCCCTTGCCACGGCTTGGCGATACTGGTGCATCGCGCTCCATCAACGAGGTGCCTATGGGTCTGGCTCTGGTTCAAAGTCGTGCCCTGCTGGGTTTGCAGGCACCGAGTGTTACGGTTGAAGTCCATCTGGCCAACGGCTTGCCGTCGTTCACGCTGGTGGGTTTGGCGGACATCGAAGTCAAAGAAGCCCGGGAGCGCGTGCGCGCTGCCATCGTGAATGCAGGGCTGGAATTTCCCAACAACAAAAGAATCACCGTCAACCTTGCTCCGGCGGACTTGCCCAAAGACTCCGGCCGGTTTGACTTGCCGATTGCGCTGGGCATTCTGGCCGCCAGCGGGCAGATTGAAGCGGCCAAGCTCGTCGACTATGAGTTTGCCGGCGAGCTGTCTTTGACCGGTGCCCTGCGCCCGGTACGCGGCGCGCTGGCGACAGCGCTGGCTCTGCAACGCCAGCAGCACAACGTGCGGCTGGTGCTGCCGCCCGAAAGTGCGCAGGAAGCGGCGTTTGTTCCTGCTATTGAAGTCTTCAGCGCCCGGCATTTGCTGGATGTGGTCAAGCAGTTCATGGCCCACGATGCGCCGCCACCCCAGGCCGACGAAGAGGCATCGGGTGGCTGGCAGCAGGTGCAGCCCAGACCTGCGGTGGCTGCTCCGTCAGCATTGGACCTGCGCGAAGTGCGCGGCCAGATGCAGGCCAAGCGTGCTCTTGAAATTGCAGCAGCTGGCGCTCATGGGGTCCTGATGATCGGCCCGCCGGGCTCCGGAAAATCCATGCTGGCTCAGCGCTTTGCCGCCTTGCTGCCCGCCATGACCGACGAAGAAGCGCTGGAAGCCGCTGCCATTGCCAGCCTCAGCGGCCGCTTTACGCCAGAGCGATGGCGGCAGCGACCCTTTGCCTCACCCCATCACACAGCCAGCGCTGTGGCGTTGGTCGGCGGTGGCTCTCCCCCTAAGCCGGGCGAGATCTCTTATGCCCATTGCGGGGCGCTGTTTCTGGATGAGCTGCCTGAATTCGCCAGAAGCGCTTTGGAGGCCTTGAGAGAGCCGCTGGAAACCGGGCACATCACCGTGGTACGAGCGGCGCAGCGGGCGGAATTCCCCGCACGCTTTCAGCTGGTCGCGGCCATGAACCCTTGCCCCTGCGGTTATTGGGGCTCACGTGTGCGTGCCTGCCGCTGCACGCCCGATCAGGTCTCGCGCTACCAGGCGCGTATCAGCGGACCGCTGCTCGATCGCATCGATCTGCATGTAGAAGTCGCGGCTCTGCCGCCCCAAGAGCTGCTGGCTGCGCCTGAGGGAGAGAGCAGCACGGAGGTTCAGCAACGCGTCAGCGCGGCGCGTGAAAAGGCGTTGCAGCGCCAGGGCTCGCCCAACCACCAGTTGCATGGCGCTCAGCTGGATGCGCATTTGCAGCTGGAGCCGCAAGCGCTGGCGTTCGCCCACAAAGCCGCCGAGAAGCTGGGCTGGTCGGCACGCGGCACGCACCGGGCCTTGAAAGTAGCGCGAACCATTGCGGATCTGGCGGGGTCAGACGCGATCACGCAGGCGCATGTGGCCGAGGCCTTGCAATACCGCCGAGCCTTGATGCAGAACTAGGCTCTGAGAACATCCACTGAATCATTGGGCATGATGATGTGGCTGCTGCGTTAACGATTGGCATTTGACGCTTGCCGTCCATTTCTACAGGATTGAGTTTGTGATTCAGCGTGAAGAAATTCCTCTTTTACTCACCGGCTTCATGGCCACGCTCAGCGGTGTGGGGCTGGCACGCTTTGCCTATACGGCGTTGATGCCGCAAATGGTGCATGCCGGCTGGTTCAGCGGCGAGCAGGTGGCTTATCTGGGTGCAGCCAATCTGTTGGGCTACTTGATAGGTGCATTGGCCGCCGCGCCACTGGCAGAGCGCATGGGCGCTCTACGCGTGCTGGTGGTTTGCTGGGTTGCCGTGATGCTGAGCTTTGCCGCGTGTAGCTTTCCCCAGCCCATGGCGCTGTTCTTTGTCTGGCGTTTGATCTCCGGCATTGCAGGCGCAGCGCTCATGGTGCTGGGCCCGTCGGTCGCCATGTCAGCCGCCGCTCCCCAGCGACGAGCCACTCTGGGGCCGCTGATGTTTTGCGGCATCGGCGTGGGGGCGTTGCTGGCCGCGACGCTGGTGCCCATGTTTGCGCGCAGCAGCCTGAGTGCCGTGTGGTGGGCGCTGACCGCGCTGTGCGCCGTGGCCCTGTGGTCTGGCTGGCGCGCGGCGCGCCAGATTCATCCCCATGCACCCGTCGCCATTACGCCCACTGCTACTGCTACCGCGGCTGTGCCCGCTCGGTCGCTATGGAGTGCGGCGGTCATTCTGGTCTTCCTCGCCTATACCTGCGATGCCTTTGGCTTTGTGCCGCACACCGTGTTCTGGGTGGACTATCTGGACCGTGAGCTGCATCTGGGCGCGGGCTACGCATCCACGCAGTGGGCGTTTTTCGGGCTGGGTGCCACGGCAGGGCCGTTATGTGCTGCCTACTGCGCCACGCGCTGGGGCTGGTGGGGCACGACTACCGGCGCTTACGCCATCAAGGCCGTGGCCATTGGTATGCCGCTGGTCTGGGTGGGCTTTGCTGAGCATGCCGTGTCGGGCTTTCTGGTGGGGGCGCTGTCGCCGGGTATGGCGGCCATCACCTCGGGCTATCTCATGCAATTGATCGGCCCTGCGCAGCACAAAAAAATGTGGGGCTATGCCACGGCAGCCTTTGCGCTGCTGCAGGCCACGGCCGGTTATCTGATGGCCTTTATCTACGCGCAGACCGGCAGCTACCGCAGCCTGTTTGTACTGGGCTGCACGGCGCTGGCGCTGGGCGCGCTGCTGGTGGCCTGCAGCCGTCTTGCACGCAGCGAAACGGTTTGACTTTTGATGAGCAATGCAATGAAAAATACCGCAACATGGATGACCCGTCTGGGTCTGCAGCATCCCATTATTCAGGCCCCCATGGCGGGCACTTCCACACCGCAACTGGCCGCTGCTGTCAGCAATGCTGGCGCATTGGGATCGGTCGGAATTGGCGCTTATGGCGTTGAGCAGGCGCAGCAGCATATTGCGCAGACACAGGCGCTGACCAGCGGCCCGTTCAACGTGAATCTGTTCTGCCACCAGACCGCTGCCTCAGACGTGCAGCGCGAAGCCGCATGGCTTGACTATCTGGCACCAGAGTTTGCACGCCTGGGTGCGCCCCAGCCTGCGGGCCTGCGCCGCATCTACAACTCTGCCGTGGGCAATGCACCGCTGCAAGCCATGGTGCTGGCCCAGAAGCCTGCGGTGGTCAGCTTTCACTTTGGCCTGCCTGAGCAGCAATTTATCGACGCGCTGCGCGCTGCAGGCATCATCACGCTGGCCTGCGCGACCCGTCTGGATGAAGCACGCCAGATCGAGCAGGCTGGCGTGGATGTCATCGTGGCGCAGGGTATGGAGGCGGGCGGCCATCGTGGCAGCTTTGTGCCTGAGGATGACCGGCTGATGGGTACTTTCGCGCTGGTGCAGATTCTGGCGCGCGAATGCTGTCTGCCCGTGGTGGCTGCGGGCGGCATCATGAATGGCGCTGGCATTGCCGCCGCGCTGGAGCTGGGTGCTTGCGCCGTGCAAATGGGCACGGCCTTTATTTTGTGCCCGGAGTCCGCCGCCAGCCCCGCGTATCGCTCGCAGTTGCAGGGGCCGGATGCCCATCACACCGCGATTACGGCCGCCATTTCGGGACGTTCAGCGCGCGGCATGTTCAACCGCCTGCACCAACTGGGCCGCGAGTATGCTCAGCCCTTGCCGGCCTACCCCATGGTTTATGACGCGGGTAAGGCGCTGCATCAGGCGGCAAGTGTGCAAAGCAGCAGCGATTACGCCGCGCACTGGGCGGGTCAGGGCGCTCCGCTGGTGCGAGCCATGCCTGCCGCAGAACTGGTGCAGACGCTGGCTCAGGAATGGCATCAATCACTTCAAAGAATGTAGCTACCTGCGCTTGATTGCATTGCTCAACACCTGATTTTGACTGTGAGTTAACTCTAGTCTGTACAGACGTAGCCAGCAGCCATGGCTTGACCCAGATTCATGCTATCCATAACAAGACGGAGACATGAGATGAGCAAGGCATTGATCTGCGTGGTGACGGGGGCCAGCCGTGGCGTAGGCCGCGGTGTGGCGCTGGCGCTGGGCGCAGCGGGCGCAACGGTGTATGTGACGGGGCGCAGCGTGAAAGAGGGCGACTCGCCCCTGCCTGGCACCGTGGGCCAGACGGCGGCTGATGTGACGGCCGCAGGCGGCACCGGCATTGCCGTGGCCTGTGACCATGGCGACGATGCGCAGGTCGCAGCCCTGTTCGAGCGCGTGCGCCGCGAGCATGGTCGGCTGGACATTCTGGTCAACAGCGCTATTGCCATTCCCGATCAGCTGACCGAAGCCGGCCCGTTCTGGAAAAAGCCGCTGGCCATGACATCTTTGCTCGACGTGGGCCTGCGCTCCAGCTATGTGGCCTGCCATTACGCCGCAGACTTGCTGATTGCGGCGCGGGGTCTGGTGATCCATATCTCTTCCGCAGGCAGTCGCTGCTATATGCATGGCCCGGCTTACGGCGCAGGCAAGGCCGGGGCGGACAAGATGACTTTTGACATGGCCTACGACTTCAAGCCCGAGGGCGTCAGCGTGGTGGCGCTGTGGCCCGGCCTCGTCAAAACCGAGCGCTCAGAGCGGGTGTGCGCGGCAGAGCCCGACAAATACGGCGACAGCTTTGACACGGCCGAAACGCCGCAATTCATTGGCCGCGTGGTGCTGGCCCTGCATGGCGATGCAGATTGCCTGAGCAAGCGCTCTGGCGGCGTGTTCTACACCTCAGAGTTGGCCAGCCAGTACAGTGTGCAGGACATTGATGGTGCCCAGCCCCCATCACCACGTGCCTACTTTGGTGCGCCGCCAGAGTTCTGCCCGGTGGTGGTGGAGTAGGCTGGCTTATTCTGCCTCTAGCTCTGCATACCAGTCTTCATAAATTTCCTGCACGGTCTTATCGTTGAAAGACCAGAAAGGCGACGGCTGTAGAGGGTAGTTTTCAGGAAGGCCGTGCACCTTGCGTGTGGCTGATGTCAGGGAACATTCAATCCCTTCGTGGACCACTGTTTTGGCACCCTGAACAGTCACCTGTGCATCGCCATTTTTATGAATGAGAACGCTGCCAATGGGGATCTGAAGCTCCGTGAAGTCCATGCGTGGGCGGCGCTTTTTCATGCTTTCGGCAGCTTGCAAATCTGCTTTTGTCGCGTCGGCTTCAATGACGCTTTCAACTTCTTGCGTGGCATCTTCCACATGCAGCAATTTGAGGATGGAGATGACGCGATCCGCCTCGATGCGGAAGAACTCCCGGTTGGTGTTGATGCGAACATTTCCGAAGGCGTGATGTAGCGCTTTTTCGACTTCGACTGAATTGGGGACGCGACAGGCAAAAGCACAGTCAAATGGCACGGGAACTCCAGTGCTAAAGAGCTGTTTCATCCGGCCATCGACTTCTTCTAGGGTGGTTCTTCCAATTTTGACAAGCCCCGGCATGGCTGGGTTGGTTAAGACGTACACAATTTGCAGGCCACTCATCAGCGCTTCTCTCTCAATTTTTTAAATACCCAGATACTGCTGGCGCACAGTGGTATTACCCGCCAGCTCGGCCATTGGCGCGTGATGCACGATCTGCCCCTTCTCCAGCACATAGGCGCGGTCTGCCACCACTTCGGCGAACGGCAGGTTTTGCTCGCTGAGCAGGATGCCAATGCCTTGCGCCTTCAATTCCAGAATGGTGCGGGCCATTTGCTCGACGATCAACGGGGCCACGCCTTCAGAGGGCTCATCGAGCAGCACCAGATAGGGTTGCCCCATCAGTGTGCGGGCCACGCTGAGCATTTGCTGCTCGCCCCCGCTCATGCGGCCGCCAAGGCGATCCGGCATTTCACCCAGATTGGGAAAAAGCGTGAACAGCTTCTCGGGCGTCCAGTGCGGCACGGCAGTTCCATCAGGCCATTGGCGCTGCTTCTGGCGGCCGACTTCGAGGTTCTCCAGCACCGTCAGCTCGGTAAAAATGCGGCGGTCTTCGGGCACGTAGCCCAAACCGCGCTGGGCAATCTGGTGCGAGGCTTTTTGAGCGATGGACTTGCCCATGAAGTCCATCTGCCCTTCGCGGCGCGGCACCAGTGCGGCAATGCTTTTGAGTGTGGTGGATTTGCCCGCGCCGTTACGGCCCATCAGGGCCACGACTTCGCCACGGCCCACATTCAGGCTCACGCCGTGCAGGATATGGGCGGCACCATACCAGGCATTCAGGTTATGCATTTCAAGCAATTTATGGATTTGACCTATGTCTATCAAGTGCTTGGTGCTATGGTTTTGATTCACTTTTGCTTCTCCAGGACGAGACCAGTGCCCAGATAGGCTTGCTGTACCCGTTCATCGGCGCGAATCTGCTGCGGCGTGCCTTCCGCCAGCAATTGGCCACGCACCAGCACGGCTACGCGGTCGGCCTGGCCGAACACCACGTCCATGCTGTGCTCGGTAAACAGTACGCCCATCTGGCGCTCTCGTGCAATGCGGCGGGCCAGCTGCATCAGGGCGACGCGCTCGCCGGGAGCCATGCCGGCGGTGGGCTCGTCCATCAGCAGCAACTGGGGTGCAGGGGCCAGCGCCATGGCCAGTTCCACCCGCTTCACATCGCCGTATGCCAGCGCACTGCAAGGGCGGTCGGCCTGCGGCGTCATACCCACTTGCTCCAGCAGGGCCAGCGCCTCAGTGCGGCGGTGATTGGCCGCGCGGGGCCACCAGCTGAAGATTTTTCGGTCTGCTGAAAGCAGCGCCATCTGCACGTTTTCTGCGACAGTGAGCGAGGCAAACGTCTGCGCAATCTGGAAGGTACGGCCCACCCCGCAGCGCCAGATGGTGCGTGGTGGCAAGCCGGTGATGGACTGGCCGTTGAGCAGCACCGCGCCGTTGTCGGGCGCAAGTTGTCCGCCCACCATGTTGAACGTGGTGCTCTTGCCCGCGCCGTTGGGGCCGATGAGCGCCAGCAACTCACCTGCTTGCAGGCTGAACGAGACGTTTTGCACGGCTTTCACGCCGCCAAAGGCTTTGCTGATGTTCCGGATTTGCAGCAGGCTCATGGTAGGGCCTCTGCTTTGTTTTTCAGGGCCATTCGCGCCCACAGTGCCTGCGCATAACCGGCAATCCCCTGCGGTGCCAGCAGCACCAGCACCAGCATGATCACGCCCATCAGCGCGCGCCAGTATTCGGTGTTGCGCGCCACGGTGTCGTGCAGCCAGGTAAAGGCCGCTGCGCCCACCACGGGGCCAGCCAGCGTCTGCACGCCGCCCAGCAGCACCATGACCAGGCCATCCACCGATTTGGTGACGGACAGGGAATCCGGTGCCACGCCGCCCTTGCTGAAGGCGAACAGCGCACCCGCCAAGCCGGCAAACAGGCCGGAGAGGACAAACGCCGTCCATTGCACGCGGCGCACGTCGATGCCAATGGCGTCTGCGCGCAGCGCTGAATCGCGCGTGGCGCGCAAGGCGTAGCCCAGCGGCGAGAACAAGATGCGGCGCAGCAGGTACAGACCGATTGCGCACACGCCCAGAGCCAGCCAGTAAAACGCTGGGCCTTGCGATGCCCATTCAGGGGGCCATACACCTGTCACGCCATTGCTGCCGCCCGTGAAGTTGTCCCACTGAAAGACGATGGCCCAGCTGATCTGGGCAAAGGCCAGCGTCAGCATGGTCAGGTACACGCCCGACAGTCTCACGCAGAACCAGCCGTAGAGCAGGGCACCGGCAGCGGCCACCAGCGGACCCAGCAGCAGCGCGGCTTCCATGGGCAAGTTGAGCTGGCGCACCAGCAGTGCCGCGCCGTAAGCGCCCAGGCCAAAGTAGGCCGCATGACCAAACGAGTGCATGCCGCCGGGGCCGAGGATGAAGTGCAGGCTGGCCGCAAACAGTGCGGCGACAAAGATGTCGGTCAGCAGCACAGTGGTGTAGCTGCCGCCTTCACTCGAAGCCAAAGGCAGCAGCACCAGCGCAGCCAGCAGGGCCAGCCATGCGGCGCTGGCACCACGGCCGGTGGGGCGCAGCGGTTGTTCGGGCTGTCCGCTGCTGCGGGCCAGTGCTTGTGGCTTGCCCAGCAGACCCCAGGGCCGCCAGATCAGCACCACGGCCATGACGAGAAACTCCACCACCAGCGTGAGTTTGGAAAACGAAATTTCAACCCCTGCAATCTCCTGCACACCCAGCCAGATGCACACCGCTTTGAGTTCAGCCACCAGCAGCGCGGCGATGAAGGCACCGGGAATGCTGCCCATGCCGCCCACCACCACGATCACAAAGGCCGCGCCAATGGTGGTCATGTCCATCTCCAAACTGGCGGGCTCGCGCGGCAGTTGCAGCGCACCCGCAAGGCCTGCCAGCAGCGTGCCCAGCGCAAACACGGCGGTAAACAACCACGCCTGATTGACGCCTAAAGCACCCACCATTTCGCGGTCTTGCGTGGCGGCGCGCACCAGCGTGCCAAAGCGGGTTTTGTTGAGTAAAAGGGTCAGACCCAGCAATACGCAAGGGCCAACCGCTATCAAAAACAGATCGTAGGTCGGGAACTGGCGGCCCAGAATTTCCACGGAGCCTTCCATGCCCTGGGCACGCGGGCCGAACAGCTCTTCAGGCCCCCACAGCCACAGCGATGCATCTTTGATGACCAGTACCAGCGCAAACGTGGCCAGCAGCTGGAACAGCTCAGGCGCTGGATAGATGCGACGCAACAACAGCATTTCGGTGAGCGCACCCAGCAGGGCGCAGGCCAGCGGGGCCAGCACCAGCGAGGGCCAGAAGCCGATATGGGGCGAGAGCACATCCACGCTGCTGTACGCGATGAAGGCGCCCAGCATGTAGAACGAGCCGTGGGCAAAGTTGATGGTGCGGGTGACGCCAAAAATCAGCGACAAACCCACAGACACCAAGAACAGTGACGATGCGCTGGCCAGACCATTCAACAATTGGGCCAACAGGCCGGATGCACTCATGCTGCGTAGCTCCTGAAGCTCGACATCGTGATTTCAGAGATGAAAAAAGCCACCTGCATGATTGCAGGTGGCCCGGTATTTTCGCCCAAGCGTAATCAGTTCGCCGCTGCGGGGCGCAGCTTCTTCACTTCTTCATCACTGGGCTGGTAGTTTTTGCCGTCGGCATAGCGGTAGCTGACCAGCACACCGCGCTTGAGCTTTTCGTCATAGGCGGTTTTGCCGATGTAGGCGCCCATGGTGGACTGGTTGTCTTGCGCACGATAGGTGATGGGGCCGAAGGGAGTGGAGACTTCCAGTCCCTTGAAGGCGGCAATCAGTTTTTCGGTATCTGCATCACCGCCGGTCTTGCGCAGGCCTGCCGCAATCGACTGGATGGCGTTGTAGCCCACCACGGTGCCCAGACGCGGGTAGTCCTTGTACTTGGCCTGATAGGCTTTCAGAAATGCGGCGTGCTCGGGGGTCTTGATCGAGTACCAGGGGTAGCCCGTCACGGTCCAGCCCAGCGGTGCTTCTTTCTTGAGCGGGTCCAGATACTCGGGCTCGGCCGTCAGCAGGCCCACCACCTCGCGGCCCTTGAACAGACCGCGCGTATTGCCCTCGCGCACAAACTTGCCCAGATCGGTGGCAAACAGCACGTTGAAGATGGCGTCTGGCTTGGCGTCGGCCAAGGCCTGAACCACGGAACCGGCATCAATCTTGCCCAGCGCAGGGGCTTGTTCGGCGACAAACTCGATATCGGGCTGCTTGGCCTTCATCAGTGCCTTGAAGGTGGCGATGGCCGACTGGCCGTATTCGTAGTTGGGGTAGACGATGGCCCAGCGCTTTTTCTTGAGCTTGAGCGCCTCCTCCACCAGCATGGCGGTCTGCATATAGGTGGAGCCGCGCAGGCGGTAGGTGTAGTGGTTGCCGTCGGCCCAGACGATTTTGTCCGTCAGTGGCTCCGAGGCAAGAAAGAAGCGTTTCTTCTGCTTGGCGTAATCCGTCAGCGCCAGACCCACGTGCGAGAGAAAGCTGCCAGTCAGCACGTCAATCTTCTCGCGGGTGTACAGCTCCTCGGCGGCCCGCACGGCATCGCCGGGCGTGGCGTTGTCATCACGTACGATCAGCTGCAGCTTTTTGCCGCCCACTCCGCCTGCCGCGTTGACCTGCTCCACGGCCAGCTCCATGCCTTTTTTGTAGGGTTCCAGAAACGCGGGCTGGGCCTTGTAGCTGTTGATTTCCCCGATCTTGATGACCCCCTGGGCCCACACGGGCACGGCGGCCAATGCCAGAGCGGGAGCCACTGCGCTAAAACGTAAAGTCATAAGAAACCGCATCGTCATTCTCCTTATCACTAATCAGTATCAAGACATTGAAGCGCAATGTACCTGCTCGCCGCCATTTATCCGACAATATAGGCCTTGTCCCGCTTGGCAATCGGCAGCCGCAGTTGCTATGCAGTTCACTCCGCACGCAGCGTTCGCCACCGCATGTCTTCATGGCATACCTGCCGGGCATCCCAGCAACAGCGGGCATTGTTTGTCCCGAATTCATATTTTTGTGTAGACGACCATGAGTGCTTTTCTCGAAGAACGCGTGCTGTCGGTTCACCACTGGACCGACCGTCTTTTCTCCTTCACGACAACCCGCGACACATCGCTGCGCTTCTCCAACGGCCACTTCACCATGATTGGTCTGAAGGTCGATGGTAAAAACCTGCTGCGCGCTTACTCCATTGCCAGCCCTAACTACGAAGAGCATCTGGAGTTCTTGTCGATCAAGGTGCCTGAAGGCCCTCTGACCTCCAAGCTGCAAAACATCCAGGTAGGTGACACAGTCATCGTGGGCAAGAAGCCCACAGGTACGCTGCTCATCGACTATCTGCTGCCCGGCAAGAACCTGTACCTGATTGGCACCGGCACCGGACTGGCACCCTGGCTGGCCGTGGCCCGCGACCCTGAAACCTACGAGCGTTTTGACAACGTGGTCGTGGTGCACGGTGTGCGCCAGGTCGAAGAGTTGGCTTATCAGGAGCTGTTCGAAAAGGAACTGCCCGAGCACGAATTCCTCGGCGATATCGTCAAGGGCAAGCTGCATTACTACCCGACGGTGACACGTGAGCCTTTCCGCAATCAAGGCCGTATTTCCACCCAGATCAACAACGGCACCTTCCCGCAAAACCTGGGTCTGCCCGATCTGAACCCCGAGACCGATCGCGTCATGCTCTGCGGCAGCCCTGCCATGCTGGCCGAACTCAAGGAGCTGCTGGAGCACCGCGGCTTCAAGGAAGGCAATACCACTACGCCCGGCGACTTCGTCGTTGAGCGTGCGTTTGTGGAAAAGTAAGTTCTGCTTTCCCCAAGCAAAAGGCCTGCATCTGCAGGCCTTTTTGTTGGCGAGTTATTTGCATAACTTGATAGCACATGTCCCAATCAGCATAAGAGTTGGTGGCTGATTTATATATTCTCCCCGGCGTTGTCCGGCAGATTGCTCACATCCATGAGTGGAGCCTGCCCTGACCTGCGGCGTGGAGCGAACGGCATGCTGATCTTCACGCGGGCCTTGTTGCAGGCCTTGGCCGTGGCGGCTGAGAACAGCAGGATGGCCGAGGTGACGTAAAACCACATCAGCACCACCACCAGAGAGCCCGCCGCGCCATAGGCCGAGACCACGGCGGCGGTGGACAGGTACCAGGCCAGCGCCTGCTTGGTGATGGTGAACAGGGCTGCGCCCATCAGCGAGCCCAGCAGCAGGTACCGGGTGGCAGGCTTGATGCCCGTGCCCATGCGCATCAGTCCCCAGAACAGCAGCACGGCAATGCCAAACGAAAGGCTTTCGTTGATCAGCCCCATTACCGGGCCTAGCGGGATGAACTGCAGTTCATCGCTGGCCCATTTGGTGATCATCTGAATGGCGGTAGACAGCACCATGGACACCAGCAGCAAAAAGCCTAGACCCACCACATAGCTCAGTCCCCACAGGCGCGAGATAGCCATGCCCCACCATGGCCGGTTATTTTGCGGACGGGGTTCTTCGCCCATGGACCAGAGCTTGTCCAGCGAGGCCTGCAGCTCCACAAATACGCCGGTGGCGCCCGAGAGCATCATCACCAGCCCAAGGATGGAGGCCAGCGAGCCCTGACTGGAGTTCTGGGCGCTGGAGAGCGCGCCCTTGATAACCTGGGCCGCCCGCTCACCGACCACGTTTTGCACCTGACTGATGAGTGTGCTTTCTACATAGCTGCGGTCCATCCACCAGCCCAGCAGGCCGACTACGGCCAGTAGTAGGGGAGCCAGACTGAGCATGCCGTAGAACGACATGGCAGCGCTCATGCGCAGACCATCGGCCTGCAGCCAGAGCTGTACGGAGTCGATCAGTGGCTGCAGTGCATGGGTCAGGCGTTTCAGCCAGTGCTTTCTGCCGGAGATTTCATAAGCCATGGGATGAATTCTGGGTGTCTAGAGTGCAGACCTGTGTCAGCCTATGTCTGCTGGGGCACATGGATGCATTTTTTTGCATTCCGTGCTTTCAATGCAAGGAGAGTGATGTGGGAAGTAGTTAATACCTTTTTGGGCTGCGGTTCTTTTTCTTATTGAGGAGTGTGCTCACATTTTTTGCAATCAAAAAATTTGCATTCGATTTTTTGCTAAAAACGCATCGGTGTTTACGCTAGTCGCCTACGCTGGCGCAAAGCCATGGGATGTAGTTCAATCCGGGTCTGCATTTATCAAATTGCAACCCATTAGCAACAAAAAAGCCCCTAGCAATGGCCGAGGCGATGAGACACACCTCCATGCACACCACATTCACCCAAGCCTCCCCAGCGGATCGCGTTCTTTGCCCTGCGCTGCGTGAACGTATCATGACCGCGGATGAAGCGGCCAGCCTGATTCAATCCGGGATGACGCTTGGCATGAGCGGCTTTACCCCCGCCGGTGCCCCCAAATCTGTGCCCCAGGCGCTGGCGCGCCGCATCGAGCAGCAGAACGCCAACGGCGACAATTTCCGTATCAGCCTGTGGACGGGAGCATCGACCTCGGCCGAGCTGGACGGCGCACTGGCCAAGGTGCACGGCATCGAGCGCCGCCTGCCCTACCAGTCCGATCCCACGGTGCGCAAAGAAATCAATGACGGCCGCATGCAGTACGTGGACATTCATCTGTCCCATGTGGCGCAGTACGTGTGGTTTGGCTTCCTCGGTCATCTCGATGTGGCGGTGATCGAAGTGGCCGGCATCCTGCCCGACGGCCGGCTGATTCCGTCGACCTCGGTGGGCAACAACAAGACCTGGCTGGAGCAGGCCGACAAGATCATTCTGGAAGTCAACAGCGCCCAGCCCGCCGAGCTGGAGGGCATGCACGACATCTATTACGGCGCGGCCGTGCCGCCCAAGCGCAAGCCCATCCCTATGGAGCATCCGTTTGACCGCATTGGCGACCCGTATCTGCACTGCGATCTGAGCAAAGTGATTGCCGTCGTGCCCACGGCTCAACGCGACAAGCTGGCGGCGTTTACTGCGCCCGATGTGGATTCTCAGCGCATTGCCGAGAACATCATCGATTTCCTGCAGCATGAGGTGAAAATCGGCCGTTTGCCACCCGAGCTGCTGCCCTTGCAATCGGGTGTGGGCAATATCGCCAACGCCGTGCTGGCCGGCCTCAATAACGGCCCGTTCGATCACCTGAACGCCTATACCGAGGTGTTGCAGGACGGCATGCTGGACATGCTGGAATCCGGCAAGCTCGATACCGCATCCACCACCTCGCTGGCACTGAGCCCGGCTGCCATGGAGCGTTTTCTGGCCAACATCGAGTTCTACCGCCAGCGCATCATGCTGCGCCCGCAGGAGATTTCGAACCACCCTGAGCTGATTCGCCGCATGGGTTTGATCTCGATGAACGCGCTGATCGAAGCCGATATGTACGGCAACGTGAACAGCACGCACATCATGGGCTCGTCCATCATGAACGGCATTGGCGGCAGCGGTGACTTTGCGCGCAATGCCTATCTGTCCATCTTCATGACGCCATCGACGGCCAAGGGCGGCAAGATCAGTTGCATCGTACCCATGGTCTCGCATGTGGACCACACCGAGCACGATGTACAGATTGTGGTGACCGAGCAAGGGCTGGCCGATCTGCGCGGTCTGGCCCCTGTGCAGCGGGCGCGCCTGATCATCGAGAAATGCGTGCACCCGGACTACAAGGAAGCCATGGCCGACTACCTGGAGCGTTCGCTGCGCGACGCACCGGGCAAGCACACGCCGCATCTGCTCCATGAAGCTTATGCCTGGCACCAGCGCTATCTGCAGACAGGCTCCATGCAGGCCTGATCGCTCGCTAAAGCAGAAAAAACGCTGCCTCGGCAGCGTTTTGGGATGATTTTGGCTTGTAGCCCAGGCAGCAATTGCGCAATGCGCTACCAATTCAGAAGCATGATTCGCGTGACGGTTTCAGGTCACCGGGGCCGGGTTGAAAAGCACCAGGGCGTTGTGCAGCTTCCACTGTTCGGCCCAGGTTTTTTTTCTGCCGCTGGCCACGTCCAGCATCAGCTGGAACATTTCCCAGCCTATGTCCTCTATCGTGGCCTGGCCGTCGGCAATGCGCCCGGCGTTCACATCCATCAAGTCATGCCAGCGCCGCGCCAGATCGCTGCGCGTGGCCACCTTGATCACCGGCACCTGGGCCAGGCCGTAAGGCGTGCCGCGGCCCGTGGTGAAGACATGCAGATTCATGCCGGCCGCCAGCTGCAGCGTGCCGCAGATGAAATCGCTGGCCGGCGTGGCCGCGTAAATCAGACCGCGCTCAATGCCGCGATCCGCCAGCCGCTGCCCCGGCGACAGCACGCCCGTAATGGGGGCGGTACCGCTCTTGATGATGGAGCCCATGGCCTTCTCGACGATATTGGACAGGCCGCCTTTTTTATTGCCCGGTGTGGTGTTGGCGCTGCGGTCTACCTTGCCTTTGTCGAGGTAGGTGTCGTACCAGGCCATTTCCGCAATCATGGCCTCGGCCACTTCGGGGCTGGATGCGCGAGAGGTCAGCTGGTCTATGCCGTCGCGCACCTCGGTCACTTCGCTGAACATCACGGTGGCGCCGGCGCGCACCAGCAGGTCGGTGCAAAAGCCCACGGCCGGATTGGCCGTGACGCCGCTGAAGGCGTCGCTGCCGCCGCATTGCACGCCCACGATCAGGGCGCTGGCGGGCACGGTTTCGCGGCGGCGCGCATTGAGCCGCTCAAGATGGACTTTGGCGCGTCCCATGATGGAGTCGATCATTGACATAAAGCCCACATGAGATTCGTCCTGCAGGAACACCACATCCAGCGCAGGCTCACGCGAATCGACGATGGGAAAACTGCCCGGCGGCAGCAGGCGCTCGGGCTGCAGCTTTTCGCAGCCCAGGCTGACCACCATCACCTCGCCGCCGAAGTTCGGGTTGTGGCTGATGTTGCGCAGCGTGCGCTGCGGTATTTCGGCACCCACGGCATCGATGGCCACGCCGCAGCCATAGCTGTGCTCCAGGCCGACCACGTCATCGACGTTCGGATAGCGCGGCAGCAGTTCGGCCTTGATGCGGCTCACCGCAAAATCCAGCACCCCGGCCACGCATTGCACCGTGGTGGTGATGGCCAGGATGTTACGCGTGCCCACCGTGCCATCGGCATTGCGATAGCCCTCGAAGGTATAGCCTTGCAGGGGTTCCAGAACCGGCGGCTTGACGGTGGCAATCGGCAGGCCCTCCAGCGAACGTGCTTCGGGCATCTGCAGCAATCGCTCATGCACCCAGCTGCCAGCCGCAATCGGCTGCAGCGCATAGCCTATGACCACGTTGTAGCGGCGTATGGCACCGCCCTCGGGGATGTCTTCCAGCGCCACCTTGTGCGCCTGCGGCACCTTGTCAACCAGCACCAGGCCGCTTGGCAGCACGGTGCCCGCCGGCAGGCCGCCGTCGTTGGCAATGATGGCCACGTTGTCGGCAGCATGCATGCGGATGGAAAGTGGGGCAGGGGTACTCATGGCAATTTCATCTCAGTTTTCTATTTCGCAGCCTGCTTGGCGCGGTCCACGCAACTGGCGCGTCTCAAAGCGAGGGACACCGAGCAAGGGCCGTCCCGCCGCGAAGGTGTCGCCCCCTTCCTTCGCGAAGCGGCTCAGGGGGTGCTTTACTTTATTCCGCTTTAATTCCCGCGGCCTTGATCACCTTGGCCCATTTGGCCACTTCGGCCTTCTGGTAGTCGGCCAGCTCGGCTGGCGTCATGCTGGAAGGCAGCATGCCGAAGTTCTTGAGGCGGGCCTGGACTTCGGGGGTGGCAACGATCTTCAGGATCTCGGCATGCAGGCGGTCCACGATGGGCTTGGGCGTGCCTGCGGGGGCGAAGACTGCCTGCCAGGAGCCCATGTCAAATCCCTTCTCGCCCGCTTCGGCAATGGTCGGCACATCGGGCAAGGACTCCAGACGTTTGGAGCTGGTCACGGCGATGGGGCGCAGCTTGCCGGACTGCACATGCGGGCCGACGACCAAGGCGGTGTCGAACATCATGTCCACCTGGCCGCCGATCACATCCTGCACGGCCGGACCGCTGCCCTTGTAAGGCACATGCGTGAACTTCACACCCGTTTGGTAGCCCAGCAGCTCCAGCGCCATATGGTTGGAGGTGCCATTGCCTGGCGATGCCGAGGTCAGGCCACCGGCAGCCGCCTTGGCCTTGCTGCCGGCCAGCACGTCGGCCAGGTTCTTGTAAGGGCTGGAAGCGGGCACCACCAGCACCAGCGGCCCGGAGCCCAGCATGGCGACGGGTGTGAAGGATTTGACGGGGTCGTAATCGAGCTTGGAATACAGGCTCACATTGATGGCATGCGAGCTGATGGTGCCGCCCAGAATGGTGTAACCATCGGCAGGTGCGCGTGCCGCCAGGGCCGAGCCCACGCTGCCGCCGGCACCGCCCTTGTTTTCGATGACCACGGGCGTGCCTAGGGCCTTGCTCAGCGGCTGCGCGATCACGCGTGCCAGGGTGTCAGTATTGCCGCCTGGGGGGAACGGCACCAGATAGGTGATGGGCTTGCCCGTGGGCCAGTTGCCCTGTGCCAGGGCAGGGGCGGCGACAAGGGATGCGCCCATCAGCAGGGAGCTGGCGGCGAGGGTGGATTGAAGCAGGGTACGGCGATGCATGGTGGTTGTCTCCGGTTGAAAAGCGTCTTTTTGCGCTGTGAAAATGGGGGCGCGATTGAACCAGCTCGGTTTGGGCTGGATGTTGGCTTTGGGTGGTCTTTTTTGTCCAGGGGCTGGAATTCAAAAACGCGGCTGCTTGCCGGTGAATTCCGGGTCGTACTTGCGCATCTGGCCCAGATCGTCGCGATTGCGGATGCCGCAGCGCAGATAGTTGTCGTGCAGACGGGCCAGCGCTTCACGGTCCAGGGTCACGCCCAGGCCTGGCGTGGTGGGCACGCGCAGGCTGCCCTGCTCGAACTGCAGACGGCCGCCCTCGATGACCTCCTCGTCCTGCCAGGGGTAGTGGGTGTCGCAGGCATAGGTCAGCAGGGGCACGCTGGCGCATAAATGGGTCATGGCCACCAGGCTCACGCCCAGATGCGAGTTGCTGTGCATGGACAGGCCCAGATCGAAGGTGCGGCACAGCGTGGAAAGGCGCTGCGTGGCACGCAGGCCGCCCCAGTAGTGGTGGTCGCTGAGCACGATCTTCACGGGGCAACCCATGTCGGCATTGCGGCGGAACTCGGCAAAGTCCGTCACCACCATATTCGTGGCCAGCGGCACATCGCATTCGCGTGCCACGGCGGCCATGCCGTCCAGACCGGGGGCCGGGTCCTCGTAATACTCGAGCACGCCCTGCAGCTGTTGCACGATCTTGAGGCTGGTCGCCACCGTCCAGTTGCCATTGGGGTCTATGCGCAGCGGCAGGCCCGGAAAGGCCTCGGCCAGGGCCAGAATGCCTGCGGCCTCCTGCTCGGGATCCAGAGTACCGGCCTTGAGCTTGATGCTCTGAAAACCGTACTGGTCAATCATGCGTCTGGCCTGGGCCACCAGCTGGGGCGGTGTCAAAGCTTCGCCCCAGGCATCGGGCGCATAAGGCTTCTCTATATGCTGGGCGTACTTGTAGAACAGATAGGCTGAATAGGGCACACGGTCACGCGCGGCACCGCCCAGCAAGTCAACGATGGGAGCCTGGGCCATCTGGCCTTGCAGATCCAGCATGGCCACCTCGAAGGCACTGACCACTTTGGCCACGGTCTTGGATACATGGGTGCCCGGTGCCAACGATACCTGCTGGCCCAGAAACTCCGAGGCGGTCAGCTTTGGCGGCGTCACCAGGGCCGCAACGCGGGCTTCCATTTCGTTGAGCGCCCACGGCGACAGCCCGACCAGTGCCGGCGCTACCTTGGCCAAGGCCTCCAGCATGGGCTGATCGCCATAGCTTTCGTTGATGCCGACCAGGCCCGAAGCCGTCTCGATCTCGATGATGGAGCGCAGCGCCCAGGGTTCGTGGATGCCGGCCGCATTGAGCAGCGGCGGATCGCGGAACGCAATAGGCGTGATGCGGATGTGACGGATCGCGTGAGAGGTGCTCATTTTGGACGGGTAGCTACAGTGGTGAAATCAAGGTGGCAGGGTGAAGTCACGGAGCTTGAGTAAAGAGGTCTTGTGGTATGTTGTCGTACAACTAAAAACTATTATCATCAGAGCCATGAGCACCCAGACATCGGAATTACCCCAATCCACTGCATTTTTATTGCCGACCGAGGGGTCTGCGTTGCGCATCAAGACCAGCCGAGGCAGTCGCAGCCTTGCCAATCTGTTGTCTGAAGAGTTCGAGCAAAAGATTCGGCAAGGCCTGCTCAATGAAGGCGACAAGCTGCCCACCGAATCCGAGCTAGTACGCAGCTACGATGTCAGCCGCACCGTGGTGCGCGAAGCCCTGTCCAAGCTGCAAGCCAGCGGCTTGGTGGAAACACGGCACGGGATAGGCACTTTTGTGCTGCCAGCGCCGGTACGCCAGAGTCCGGTACTCAATGCCCATGAGCTCAGTGAATCAGTGGATGTGCTGGCCGTGCTGGAGCTGCGTATCAGTCTGGAGACGGAGGCCGCCGGCCTGGCTGCACAACGCCGCCAAACCGCGCATCTGCAGGCCATGCGCGAGGCACTGCAAGCCTTCGAACACAACTTTGCCCTCGGTAACGAGACCGTCAGTCACGACCTGGCCTTTCATCTGTGCATTGCGCAGGCCACGGGCAACCGCTACTTCCAGGAAATCCTCCAGCATTTCGGCACGTTGCTTATTCCGCGCAACCGCATCACCTCCATCCATACACCGGCCCGCGACCCCGACTACCTGCGCCGCGTCAATCGCGAACATGAAGAGATCTATGCCGCCATCGAGCGTCAGGACGCAGACTCTGCGCGTGCCGCCATGCGCATTCACCTGACCAATTCGCGCGAGCGCCTGCGCCTGGCGCAACGTCTGAGCCAGCAGCCCGAACTGGGCGCCGCAAGCTAAAACCACTAGCACCCGCGTTTACCCCTAGCAAAAAAGACGGTAGGTTTGGAGATCTCTAGTTGTATGATGACATACAACAACCAGGAGACAATCTCATCATGCTTTGCCGCTCCCGATTTCTGTGTTCCGCGCTGGCGCTTGCCGCCACCAGCCTGTTTTCCCCTCATTTGCTCGCAGCTGAAGCCTGGCCTTCCAAGCCGATTCGCCTGGTTGTTCCTTATCCACCCGGGGGCAGCTCAGACATCATTGCCCGCTCCATCGGGCAGCTGATTTCGCAGGAGCTCAAGCAGACCGTGGTGATCGACAACAAGCCCGGGGCCAATGGCAATCTGGGCGCTGAATTTGTCGCCCGTGCGCCTGCCGACGGCTATACCTGGCTGCTGTGCGATCTGGGAGCGCTGGCCATCTCGCCCTCGATCTATACCAAGCTCAGCTTTGACCCCTCCAAAGCGCTGCGCGGCGCGGCCATGCTGGCTTACTCGCCGCATATGCTGGTGGTTCACCCATCGGTTCAGGCCAGCAATCTGAAGGAGCTGGTGGAGCTGTCCAAGAAGCAGGATCTGAACTTTGCCGTGACGGCTTCAGGTAGCGCCCCCCATCTGGCCGGGGTGGAGCTGGCCCGCATCACCGGTGCCAAGTGGGTGTATGTCCCTTACAAGGGGGGCGTGCAGTCGGTGCAAGACACCGTGGCAGGCCAGACCCAGGTGCTGATGAACGGCATGCTGGCCACCTATCCCCACGTGCAAAGCGGCAAGCTCAAGCTGCTGGGTATTTCCAAGAACACGCGCATGCCGCTGATTGCGGATGTGCCCACGCTGGCCGAGCAGGGTGCCCAGGGCTTCGCCTCTGGAACCTGGCAAGGCGTTGTGCTGCCAGCCCAGACGCCTGAAGCCGTGGTGCAGCGCGTGCATCAAGTGCTGCTGGGTGCTATCCGCTCGCCCGAGGTCCGAGCGCGCCTAGTCGCGCAGGGGGCCGAGGTCATCACGATGACACCCACCGAAACCGACAAGTTCTTCAACGCCGAGCGTGCTCGCTGGCGCACGGTGGTTCAAACCGCCAAGTTGCAGCTGGACTGAGCTGCGCCGATCTTCTTTTCTCCTCTTTTTAAGGAATGACCATGTCTCCCCAGTACCTCAAAGAAGTGATGAGCTCAGGCTTGCTGTCCTTTCCGGTGACGGACTTTGATGCCAACGGCAACTTCAATGCCAAGGGCTATGCGGCACGCCTTGAATGGCTGGCCCCCTACGGCGCAACTGCGTTGTTCGCGGCAGGCGGCACAGGCGAGTACTTTTCGCTTCACGGTGAGGAATACGGCCAGATCATCAAGACCGCCGTCGACACCTGCCGCGGCAAGGTTCCCATCATTGCCGGTGCAGGCGGACCCACCCGCACGGCCATCGCTCATGCGCAGGAAGCCGAACGACTGGGTGCCCATGGTGTGCTGCTTTTGCCGCATTACCTGACAGAAGCAGGTCAGGAAGGTCTGATCGCGCATGTGGAACAGGTGTGCAAGAGCGTGGACTTCGGCGTCATTGTCTACAACCGCGATCGCTCCAAGTTCACGCCGGAATCGCTGGCCATTCTGGCTGACCGTTGTCCCAACCTCGTGGGCTTCAAGGACGGTGTGGGCAACATCGAAACCATGTCCTCCATCTTCATGAAGATGGGTGATCGCTTCTCGTATCTGGGCGGCCTGCCCACCGCAGAAGTCTATGCCGCTGCCTACAAGGCGCTGGGAACGCCGGTGTACTCCTCTGCCGTCTTCAACTTCATTCCCAAGACGGCGATGCAGTTCTATGAAGCCGTGCGCACCGACGATCAGGCGACACAGCACAAGCTGCTCAAAGAGTTCTTCATGCCCTACCTGAACATCCGCAACCGCACGGAAGGTTACGGCGTCAGCATCATCAAGGCCGGAGCCAAGCTCGTAGGTCATGACGCGGGCCCCGTGCGCGCCCCGCTGTCTGAGCTCAAGCCCCACGAAATGGAAGAGCTCAAAGCCCTGATCGACAAACTGGGCCCGCAATAAAAAATAAAAGCGGTTCGTGGCGGGGCCTGGAGGGCTTCGCCCCTCCAAGGAGACAAGCACATGAAGAAAATACTGATCGCATTGGGTGCCACGCTCGCGTTTGTGGCCCAAGCATCCGGCAGCTTTCCCGACAAGCCCGTCAACGTCATCGTTCCCTTCCCGGCCGGTGGCTCCACCGACACCGTGGCGCGCGCCTTGGCTCTGAGCATGGGTGAGCAGCTGGGCAAGTCTTTCGTGGTGGAGAACCGCCCCGGTGCCACAGGCACCATCGGCGCCGCTGCCGTCAAGCGCGCCTCGGCCGATGGCTATACCTTGCTTGTCGCCTCGCTGGGGCCGTTCGTGGTCACCCCCCATCTGGTCAAAAACATTCCGTATGACGCGACCAAGGACTTCGACTACATCACCATCCCCGTGCAGGCCCCTAATGTGCTTGTGGCCAGTGCGGCGCAAAAGGCACGTACCGTCGCCGAGGTCATTGCCACGCTCAAGGCCAACCCCGGCAAAGTCAGCTTTGCCAGCTCTGGCAATGGTTCCTCGGACCATCTGTCGGCAGAGCTGTTCTGGCAGCAGACCGGCACCGAAGCCGTGCATGTTCCCTATAAGGGCGGAGCGCCGGCCATCACCGACCTGCTTGGCGGGCAGGTGGATTTTTCCTTTCAGAACGTGAACGCCGTGCTGTCGCATCTGCGCAGCGGCAAGCTGCACGCCATCGCCGTGACCGGCACACAGCGTTCGCCCGTGCTGCCTGATGTCCCCACATTGGCCGAGGCTGGTGTCAAAGGGGCCGAGGTGTATTCCTGGCAAGGCATGGCGGCCCCCAAAGGTCTGCCCGTCGACGTGAAGGCCAAGCTGGCCAAAGCGGCCATCGCAGCGTTGCAGCAGCCCGATATCCGCAAGCGCTTTTTGGAGCAGGGGCTGGAGATCGTCGGCAACACACCAGAGGATTTCACCCGCTTTCAGGTCAAGGAGAACGAGCGCTGGAAGCAGCTGATACAGACCCGCAAGATCACTGCCGATTGAGATAAAAATGGGCAGCGGCATTGCGCCGCTTCCCGCAGCTTTGCCGTGCAGAGCTGCTTAAGTCGATACCCCAATAACAAGGATTTCCGGCATGGCGACCTCCCGACCACGCGTACTCCAATACGGCAAGATGCCACTCCCCCAGCTTGATGCCGAACTGGCGCAGGCCTATGAGGTGAGCATTCTTTCCGAGCAGCCCGACCCCGCGCGCTTTTTGGCCGAGCATGGCTCGCAATTCGAGTATCTGGTCACTTCCGCTGGCATGGGCCTGCCGGCACATGTCGTTGATGCTTTGCCCAAGTTGCGTTTTGTGAGCAGCTTTGGCGTGGGCTTTGATTCTTTAGACCGGGAGTCGCTGATGCGTCGGGGGGCTCGCGTGGGCTACACGCCCGGCGTGCTCGATGACTGTGTGGCCGATCTGGCCTTTGCACTGCTGCTGGATGCAGCGCGTGGCCTCAGTGAAGCGGACCGTTTTGTGCGCCGTGGTGACTGGGCGCGCAGTCGCTTTGGTATCCGCACGCGGACCAGCGGCAAGCGTCTGGGCATCTTCGGCATGGGCCGCATTGGCTCGACCGTGGCGCGCCGTGCCTCGGGCTTTGACATGGAAGTGGCCTATCACAACCGCCGCCCTGTCGAAGGCTCGCCCCACCACTATCTGCCCTCGTTGCTGGAGCTGGCGCGCTGGTCCGATTTTCTGGTCATCACCGCGGCTGGCGGCGTGGGCACACAGCACCTTGTCAGTACCGAAGTGCTGGGTGCGCTGGGCCCGCAAGGCTTTCTGATCAATGTGGCGCGTGGCAGCGTGGTCGACGAAGCCGCTCTGGCTCAGGCCCTCAAGCAGCAGCGTATCGCCGGTGCAGGCCTGGATGTGTTCGAAGACGAGCCCCACCCCCACCCCGACCTGCTGGCGCTGGACAACGTGGTGCTGGCCCCGCATATCGCCAGCGGTACGCATGAAACTCGCCGCGCCATGGCCGACCTCGTGCTGCGCAATCTGGCGCAGTTCATCGCAACGGGTGAGCCCGTGGCCGAGGTGCCGTGGTCAGCCGCGCAGCAGACCGCCGCCAGCGTCGCATAGTCCTTTTTCTCCAAGACCTCTGAAGAGACCTCCATGTCCTCTACCCCGACCATCACCGAGATTGAAGTCATCCCCGTCGCCGGCCGCGACGGCATGCTCATGAACCTCAGCGGCGCGCATGCGCCTTACTTCACGCGCAACATCGTGCTGGTGCATGACAGCGCTGGTCGCACCGGGGTGGGCGAGGTTCCGGGTGGTGAAGGCATACGCCTGGCGCTGGAGGACAGCAAACAGGTGCTGATCGGCCGCTCCATCGGCCAGCACCTGCAGCTGTTGCAAGAGGTTCAAAAGTCGCTGGAAGGTCGCGACACCGGCGGTCGCGGCCTGCAGACCTTCGATCTGCGTATCGGCGTGCACGCGGTCACGGCCATCGAATCTGCATTGCTCGATCTGCTGGGTCAGCATCTGGGCGTGCCCGTGGCGGCGTTGCTGGGCGAAGGCCAGCAGCGCGACCGTGTGGAAATGCTGGGCTATCTGTTCTTCGTTGGCCCCAGCGAGAAGACCGGCCTGGACTACGTCAAGCCGGGCGAAGACAAGCTGGGCCATGACGACTGGACCCAGGTGCGCCATATGACGGCCATGACGCCCGAAGCCATCGTGCGCCAGGCCGAGGCCGCTTATGCGCGCTACGGCTTTAACGACTTCAAGCTCAAGGGCGGTGTGCTGGCTGGCGAGCAGGAAGTCGAAGCTGTCACAGCACTGGCCAAGCGCTTTCCCGAGGCGCGTGTCACGTTAGACCCCAATGGTGGCTGGCTGCTCAGGGATGCCATCCGCCTGATGCGCGACATGCACGGTGTGCTGGCCTATGCCGAAGACCCCTGCGGTGCCGAAAACGGTTTCTCGGGCCGCGAAGTCATGGCGGAATTCCGTCGCGCCACCGGCCTGCCCACGGCTACCAATATGGTCGCCACCGACTGGCGACAGATGGTGCATGCGCTGTCGCTGCAGTCCGTGGACATCCCCCTGGCCGACCCGCATTTCTGGACCATGGCCGGCTCCGTGCGCGTGGGTCAGACCTGCCGCGACTGGGGACTGACCTGGGGTTCCCACTCCAACAACCACTTCGACATCTCGCTGGCCATGTTCACCCATGTGGCGGCTGCCGTCCCCGGCAAGGTCACGGCTATCGATACGCACTGGATCTGGCAAGACGGCCAGTATCTGACCCAGAACCCGCTGCAGATCAAGGGTGGCTTTGTGGAAGTGCCTAAAACGCCGGGTCTGGGCGTGACCGTGGACCGCGCCGCGCTGCAGCGCGCCAATGCCCTGTACCTGGAACACGGCCTGGGTGCGCGTGATGACGCCATCGCCATGCAGTACCTGATCCCCGACTGGAAGTTCGACAACAAGCGCCCTTGCATGGTGAGGTGATGCCTCCCCCCTGTGGCGCTGCGTGCCTTCCCCCCAGGGGGACGACGCCAGCGCTGCGGGGCGGCCCTTGCCCGGCGTCTCTGGCCTGGAGCGCGCCGGTGGCTAGATCCCTGCACTGATCTGAATCACGCGCTTTGGCGCCCCCTTTTTCTTACGGAGTACTCCATGTCCCGCTACGACAACCTGATCAACGGCCAATGGGTCGAAGGCAAAAGCTACGCCCCCAATACCAACCCCAGCGATCTGTCCGATGTGATCGGTGAATACGCCCAGGGCGATGCCTCGGATGTGGAAGCCGCCGTGGCCGCTGCCACGGCCGCCTTTCCCACCTGGAGCGTGTCAGGCATCCAGGCGCGTTCCGACGCGCTGGACAAGATCGGCAGCGAGATCCTGGCACGCAATGAAGAGCTGGGCGACCTGTTGGCCCGCGAGGAAGGCAAGACCCGCGCGGAAGGCATTGGCGAAGTGGCCCGTGCCGGCCAGATCTTCAAGTTCTTTGCCGGTGAATGCCTGCGTTTGTCTGGCGAGACTCTGCCTTCGGTGCGCCCCGGCATCGGTGTGGAGATCACCCGCGAAGCCATCGGTGTGGTCGGCCTGATCACGCCCTGGAACTTCCCCATCGCCATCCCCGCCTGGAAGATCGCTCCGGCCCTGGCTTTTGGCAACTGCGTGGTCCTGAAGCCCGCCGATCTGGTGCCCGGCAGCGCCTGGGCTTTGGCCGACATCATTCAGCGCAGCGGCATTCCGGCCGGGGTGTTCAACCTGGTCATGGGCCGTGGCCGCGTGATTGGCGAAGCCCTGGTGCAACACCCTGGCATTGCCGCCATCAGCTTTACCGGCTCGGTCGGCGTGGGCCGTGGCATTGCGGCAGCTTGCGTCGCCTCGGGCAAAAAAGTGCAGCTGGAGATGGGCGGCAAGAACCCGCAAGTGGTGCTGGATGACGCCGACCTGAATCAGGCCGTGGAGCTGTCGGCGCAAAGCTGCTTTTACTCCACCGGCCAGCGCTGCACGGCGTCCAGCCGCCTGATCGTGACGGACAAGATCTATCCGGCCTTTGTCGAAGCCCTGCAGGCTCGCATGGCCAAAATCAAGGTTGGTGACGCCCGCGCCGCCGGCACCGACATCGGCCCCGTGGTCAGCCAGGCCCAGCTGGAGCAGGACCTGAGCTATGTGGAAATCGCCAAGGCCGAAGGTGCGGTGCTGGCTTCGGGCGGTGGCCGCGTGGCCTGCCATACCGGCAGCGGCCAACAGGGCTTCTTCATGCAGCCGGCGCTGCTGGTGGACACCCAAGCCGGGATGCGCATCAACCGCGAGGAAGTCTTTGGCCCCGTGGCCAGCGTGATCCGCGTCAGCGGCTATGAGGAAGCGCTGGCCGTGGCCAATGACACGGAATTTGGTCTGTCTGCCGGCATTGCTACTACCAGCCTCAAATATGCCACCCACTTCAAGCGCCACAGCCAGGCCGGCATGGTGATGGTCAACCTGCCCACGGCAGGCGTGGACTACCACGTGCCGTTCGGCGGTCGCAAGGGCTCAAGCTACGGCCCGCGTGAGCAAGGCCGCTATGCTCAGGAGTTCTACACCACGGTGAAGACGGCCTACACCCTGGCCTGATTCTTCTCCACGCCCCAAAAGCACCGTGTCCTTGCCTGGACTCGGTGCTTTTTTCTTGGCCCCCTGCAGGTTCGGCCTTGGGGGCTGCTGCCATTAACCGGCCATGGCCTGATTGCGAGCTTCACGCTCTTGCTGCGTTTCGTTGCGCAGTTCTCGGAGCACTTCTTCGCGCGTTTTACCGGGACCCTTGACGGCGGGAGGGATGGGGAAATTGCTTTCACCGAAGGACAGACGACCTTCTCGCATGGCGGCCTCAGTCTCCGCTTTGACCTGCTCGCGTGTCTTCTGGCTGATGAAATGCTCTGGATGCACCACAACACCTGCTTCAGTGTTGGTCGGATGCTCGTAGGCCGCAAAAGCCATGCCGGGCAATGCCAGAGCCAGCACGGCGCCAGCATTGGCAAGCAGTAAAGAAATGGACAGATGACGTTGGGACATGGCGAAATCTCCTGATGGAAGTGGATAAGACCTAACTCCCTCATGCCTTGGCGATGGGTGAGTAGATGGCTTCATCGTAGAAAGCCGGACCCAACAGAATCAGGACAGCTCGGTGATATTCCTGTCAGTTTTCACAAACCTTTTCAGCGGACAGAAGGGCTTGGAGAGCTTGCGCAAGTGGCGGGAATTGACCGCTATTGCGGGTATCCGTGCGTACGGCAAGCCCGCGAGCGATCAATGCAAACAGGCAGCATCTCCCGTCTGGGATTTGCTGCCTGTTTGTCTGAAATTTTTATGAATTTTGGCCGCTAGCGCAGACGGGATCTGAGCCAGTAGCTCCTGTTTTAGAAAAACAGCAAGCGTACCCATGGAGCTGCCATCACATTCAGCGCACCGGCAATCATCATCACCAGCGATGCCATCACGGCCTGCACTTCACCCGATTGGCGGGCGCGGGCCACGCCGCTGCCGTGGGCGGCACCGCCCCAGCTGGCACCGGTGGCGAGCTTGCTGCGAATACGGGGCAGAACGCGCAGCACGGTTTCGCCCAACAGCATGGCGCTGACGCCGGTCAGCAGTACAAACAGCGCAGCCAGATCGGTGGGGCCGCCCAGCACTTTCTCTGCCTCGATCGCAAACGGCGTGGTGATGCTGCGTACGGCCAGACCTTTTTGCAGAGTCTCAGACAGACCAAAGGCCTCGGCAAAGGCAATGGTGGTGGAAATGGACACCACGCTGGCCACCAATACGCCGGTGGCAATCGACATCCAATGCTTGCGTAATAGCTTGCGGTTCTCGTAAAGAGGCAGCGCAAAAGCCACGGTGGTGGGACCCAGCAGCCAGACCAGCCAGTGCGTCTGAGCGATGTACTGCGGGTAGCGCACGTGGGTCAGCAGGGACAGAGCGATCAGCACCATGGGCGTGGCGACGATGGGCATCAGCAGCGGGTGGGGGTGCTTGCGGTACAGGCGCTTGTTGACCCCGTAGCAGGCCACGGTGGCCAGCAGCGACAGCACGCCAATCACTTCATTGGAGAGCATGGTTTACTCCGTGCCCTGCGCCGCAGCATCACGGCTTGATTGGCGCCGCGCCAGCCACAGCTCGAAGCGGTAGGCGCGGTCCACGGCCAGTGCGGTCACGGCCATCACGCAGGCGGTGCTGGCCACGATGACGGCCAGAATGCGCAGGCCCTGATGGCGGATCAGGTCGGGGTACTCGGTCACCACCAGCATGGCGGGCACAAAGAAGAGCAGCATCTCGGCCAGCAGCCAGTTGGTGCCGGTCTGCAGCCATTGCGCCTTGACTAGGCCACTGAACAGACCCACGGCCAGCAGCGCAAAGCCGATCAGCCCGGCCGGCATGCTCCAGCCAAAACGCTGGCGCAGCACATCCATGGCAATCCAGATAGCGCTGAGCAAGGCGACTTGCAGCACGGCTTTGGCCATTGGCCAAAGTGTCTGCAGGAGGCTATAGCTGCGGCCCTGAGCGCTGGGGGCTGCCGCTTCGGAAATCGATGACATGGATAAATTCTAGGGTTTCCACTCATATTCTTAAAATGACTTATTCTCATTTTTTGCATGCAAAAAAGGAATCTTTATGGACTTGCGTGCCCTGCGTTATTTCATTGAAGTCGTGCGTCAGAACGGTTTCACCCGTGCGGCTGAAGCCCTGCATGTAACCCAGCCCACGATCAGCAAGATGGTCAAGGCGCTGGAAGACGAATTCGGCGGCCAGTTGCTGCTGCGTGAAGGCCGTGGCGTGCAGCTGACCGATGCCGGACAGGTGGTGTACGACCGAGGGCTGGAGATTCTTGAACAGGCTCAGCTGCTGCGCAGCCAGGTGGCGGAGGTGGACAACATTACGCGCGGCGAATTGTCAGTGGGCATCATGCCCACCGCCGGGCACTACATGGCGCCGGTGATTGCGCTGTTTCAGCAGCGCTATCCGGGTGTGAACCTGCAGGTCAACGAGCAGGGCGCACGCGCCCAGTATCAGTTGATCCAGGAAGGCAAGCTGGACATGGCGCTGGGCCTGTTCTCGGAGCCCGACCCGGCGCTGGAGCGCTACACCGTGGCACGTCAGAAAACCCGCGTGGTGCTGCCTGCCAACCGTGTGACCAACCCTGAAGAACCCATGCACTGGAGCGATCTGCGTGACCTGCCCTTTGTGCTCTATACCTCTGACTTTGCCCTGCACGAGCATGTGTTGCAGCAGTGCGAAGCGGCGGGCTTTACGCCTCAGGTCAAGCTGCAGACGCGTTACTGGGACTTCATCGGTCATCTTGTCGCCGCCAACGTGGGTGTGGGCGTGATGTTTGAGCATGTGATTGCGCGCTATGACCCGCAGCGCGTGGCCAGCCGCCCGTTAGTGGGGCCAGAAATTACCTGGGATGTGGCCCTGATGTGGCGGCCCGGCTATCTGTCGCGCGCCGCGCAGGCCTGGCTGGATTGCGTGCGCGAGGTGTATCCGCAGCCACTGGTGGGGGCAGCCGCTCCTGAATTTCAAAACTGATAGCTGCTTGCGCTTATCCAGTCAGCGCTACAAGGCTTTTTGACTTAAAGCGCAGGCCTATGTCGCTGGCGCTAAGCTTCTGACCCATGCCCCGTCCGTTCTCATCCAACCGCCCCAGCACCGCCGGCCCAAACAATCCGCGCCGCAGCAACGTGGTGCGCCAGAGCGCGCCCCGCCCTGAGGTGTCTCGTTTGCTGTGCTTTCACAAGCCCTATGGCGTGCTGAGTCAGTTCACGCCCGAGGGCAAATGGCAGGGCCTTAAAGACTGGATCGATGTGCCGGGCGTATACGTGGCGGGCCGGCTGGATGCCGACAGCGAAGGCCTGCTGCTGCTGACCAATGACGGCCAGTTGCAGGCCCGCATTGCCGACCCGCGCCACAAGATGGAAAAAACGTACTGGGTGCAGGTCGAAGGCATGCCCGATGAAGCCGCGCTGCAGCGCCTGCGCGACGGGGTGGAGTTGAACGATGGCAAGACCCTGCCCGCCAAGGCCCGCCGGATAGCGCCACAGCCAGAAATGTGGCCGCGCAACCCGCCGATTCGCGTGCGCCAGAGCATTCCTGATTGCTGGATAGAGCTCATCATTCGCGAAGGTAAAAATCGGCAGGTGCGCCGCATGACGGCGGCCATCGGCCACCCCACGCTGCGGCTGGTGCGCATGGCCGTGGGGCCATATTCCATCGAGGGGCTGGAGCCGGGGCAGTGGGTGGATGTGCTGCCCGCATAGCGGGTCTTAGTGCGGATCAGCGCAGGCTGTCGAGCTTGAGCAGCCCGTCTTCGTCCTCAGGCAAATCCACGGCCTGCCAGCGGGGCCAGCTCAGCCACGGGCGAAACACATCCCAGCCAAACTCGATCTGCTGCAGATTGCCTTTGAGCAGTGGCAGGGCAGCGTTGAGCGCAATCTGGCGGCGGTGCACACATTGCTGCAAGGCTTGCATTCGCTGCGAGCCCTGACCCAGAAAGCGCTGCCGCGCCAGCCCCTGTGCTGAAGGCTGGCACTGGGCATAGGCCAGCTGCAGTCCGTCAATGCTTTCATTGTCGACAACGGCCACCAGCGCCTGCAAATGCCGCTGCAGCTGCGCTTCATCCATCAGCCCGCCCAGTCTCAGCTCCAGCACGCCAGCCTGAAAGCGGTAGCGCGCAGGCAAGGCCGCGCGCAGGGTGTAGCTGCTGCCACTGCGCGAGCTGGCGCGATGGCTAAAGACTTGACTGCCTTGCTCAAGCAGTGGCTGCACCAGCGTCAGCAGGGCTTGGCGGTGCTCTGCATCATCGATCTTCAGCGGAATATGAAGCTGCGTGCTGTCATAGCCGCGCAGCTCCTCGCGCAAGACCATCCAGCCTGCCGCATGGGGGGATGCAAACATCATCAAAGGCATGGAAATAAAGCCCAGAAAGCTGGCGGCCAGTCCCCATGCCTCGCGTGTTTGTGCAGCCTGCTGGGCTGACTTGCGGGTGCTGAGCACATTGCCTGTGGTGTTGACCAAGGCACCCAGTGCAATCGCACATGCAATGCCTGAAGCAAGTGTCAGCATGTCGGGCGAATACAGGCTGCGGGGCAGAAGCAAAAAGGTTGCCATGCCCGCAGCGCAGCCTGCCCAGATGACCAGCAGTGTCAGCAGATAGTGCATGGAAGGGTGCTGCTGCGCCGCCTGCTGCCAGTCTAGTGCGGGGTTTTGCTCCCGCTCGCGCATCAACTGCTTGCGTCGCCACAGGCGCACGGGCAGCCACAGGATGGCACAGACGATGAGTCCGGCTGCGAGACTGATGAACAGCGCCGAAAACGCCCACATCAGCAGCAGCGCCACCACGACCATGCCAATCCCGGCAATCCAGCTCATTCATCTTCCTTTTCTATAGCAGCTAGCGCTTGATATATCAGCGCAAGAATGTGTTTTAACCGATCATAAAAAAGCGCCTGCTTTGGCAGGCGCTTTGGGCTCAAGGTTTAACCAGTCGTTCAGGAGCAGGTCTTGTTGTTGGCTCCGTGCATACCGGCGGCCTTGGCCTCTGCCTCGCTCATGTACTTGCCGGCCTTGGTCTGGCCGTAATAGCGGGTACCAGGGCAGTGGTAGATCTTGGTGTCTTCATTGACCCAGACCTTGCCTGCACCGCCGCCAGGTGCTGGAGTCTTGGCCATCTTGGCACCCGCAGCGGCCTTGGCGGTTGCGTCCTGATCGATACCCTTGCGGCCCGAGCAGGCCCCCTTGGAGGAGGCAGCGCTCATGCTCGATCCATCCTTGCAGACAAAGGTCTGCATGTCTGGACTGGCTGCCGCTGCGGCCGGTGCCGGAGCAGCCTTTGCCGCTGGCTCTGCGGCAGGTTTGGCGGGCATCGGTGCCGTTTTTGCAGCCGGGGCGGCAGGAGCCGTTGCCGGAGCTTGAGCGAAGCTGGCAAACGAGCTGCCGAGCAAGGCTGAAGCCAGCCAGACTTTCCATGAGTTGCGCATACGAAGGCCCTCCGATTGGTGTGGCGTCACAAAGAGCGTGACACGCGCATGCTGCTACGGAAGGTGCGAATCCGCAAGAGCCGAGCGCGTCAGGGCTCAGGTGCCGCTGACGTAGGGGTTCATCTTGCGCTCGCGGCCAAAGCTGCTCTCCGGGCCGTGGCCGGGGATGAACACCGTCTGGTCGCCCATGGGCCACAGGCGTTGCACGATGGAATCAATCAGCTGCTGGTGGTTGCCCTGAGGGAAGTCGGTGCGGCCAATGCTGCCGGCAAAAATCACATCGCCCACAAAGGCGCGGTCAATCTGCGCGGAGTGGAAGACCACATGGCCGGGGGTATGGCCGGGACAGTGGCGCACGTTCAGCGTTTCGTTGCCGATGGTGACGGTGTCGCCGTCATGCAGCCAGCGTGTGGGCACAAAGGGATCTGCATGTGGAAAGCCAAACATCGCGCCTTGCTGGGGCAGGCCGTCAATCCAGAACTGGTCGCCTTGGTGCGGGCCGATGATGGGCAGGTTGTGCTTGGCCGCCAGCTCGCTGGTGCCACCGGCGTGGTCAATGTGAGCGTGGGTAATCCACAGTGCCTTGAGGTTCAGGCCCAGGCGCTCGACCTCCCATTCGATCTGCTCAATGTCGCCGCCGGGGTCAATGATGGCGGCGTCCATGGTCTGGTCGCACCAGACGATGGAGCAGTTTTGCTGGAAGGCGGTGACGGGTACGGTGTGGTATTGCAACATCTGTGACTTGTATTTTTCGTGGGATGACGTAGTCTCGCGCGACGCGAACCCCGCAAGCATGACACGGCAGAGCCGAGGCATCAAAAGTGCCCATTCAGATTTCGGCGTCATACCTCATTTGAGCTAGCAAAAATGCGCGTGCCCTATTTTGGTGCGTTCTGCTAAGGTATTTGTGCTGCAAGGCAGCGGGTAATGGCTTCATAGGAAGCGGCCCGACCCAGTTTCAAGATCATTCCGGCCGTGCCCATGCCCGCGTAACGCACTGTCCTCCCAACTGGAGGAGTGGTCAGGGGTGGGTGAGCGTCTGGAGAACCGTTTTCAAACTCCAGGAGACTTTTCATGTCTACCCCTGCCAACCAGCCGATCAGCGCCCAGCGCATCGGCATCCCACGGGAAACCTTCCCGCTGGAAAAGCGCGTGGCCACCGTGCCCGAAGTGGTCGAGAAACTGATCAAGCTGGGTTTTTCGGTCTCGGTCGAATCCGGTGCTGGCGATGCGGCCAATTTCAGCGATGACGCTTACCGCGCAGCTGGCGCTGAAATTCTGCCCACCGCCGCTGCGGTCTGGTCCGTTGCCGACATCCTGTTCAAGGTGCGCCCGCCCACCCCGGAAGAAGTGGCACTGATGCGCGAAGGCCAGATTCTGCTGGACTTCATCTGGCCTGCCCAGAACCCCGATCTGATGCAGCAACTGGCGGCGAAAAAGGTCACGGTGTTGGCGATTGATTCGCTGCCCCGCACGCTGAGCCGCGCGCAGAAGATGGATGCGTTGACATCCATGGCCGGTGTCTCCGGCTACCGCGCCGTGATTGAAGCCGCCAACGCTTTTGGCCGCTACTTCAACGGCCAGATCACCGCCGCGGGCAAGGTGCCCCCGGCCAAAGTGTTTATTGCGGGCGCTGGCGTGGCCGGTTTGTCGGCCATTGGCACGGCAGCGAACTTGGGCGCCATCGTGCGCGCCAACGATACGCGGGCTGAAGTGGCCGATCAGGTCATCTCCCTGGGTGGCGAGTTCGTCAAGGTCGATTACGAAGAAGACGGCGCTGGCGGTGGCGGTTACGCCAAGGTGATGAGCGAAGGCTTTCAGGCCGCGCAGCGCGCCATGTACGCGCAGCAGGCCAAGGATGTGGACATCATCATCACCACGGCCCTGATTCCCGGCAAGCCTGCCCCCAAGCTGATCACGGCCGAGATGGTGCAAAGCATGAAGCCCGGCAGCGTGATCGTGGACATGGCGGCCGAGCAAGGCGGTAACTGCGAGCTGACCGTGCCTGACAAGGCTGTGGTGCGCCATGGCGTCACCATCATCGGCTACACCGACCTCGCATCGCGCCTGGCCAAGCAGTCCTCCACGCTCTACGCCAACAATCTGTTGCGCCTGACCGAAGAGCTGTGCAAGGCCAAGGACGGTGTGGCTGTGGTCAACATGGAAGACGACGCGATTCGCGGCCTGACCGTGGTGAAGAACGGTGACATCACCTGGCCCGCCCCGCCGCTGGCGCAAGCGCCCAAGCCTGCAGCCAAGCCCGCTGAAGCGCCTGCGGTGCAGAAAAAGGGCGGCCACGGCCATGGCTCCAGCGGCCCGCTGCCTGCCAAGACACTGGCCATCATCTTTGCGGTGGCCGCTGCGGTCTTCTGGCTGATTGGGGCTTACGCGCCTGCGGCCTTCCTGGGCCACTTCACCGTCTTCGTGCTGGCCTGCTTCATCGGTTACATGGTGGTGTGGAACGTGACGCCCGCGCTGCACACGCCGCTGATGAGCGTGACCAACGCCATCTCCAGCATCATCGCCATTGGTGCGCTGGTGCAGATTGCGCCGCCGGATACGGCCGGCACAGGCCGCCCTGACGAGCTGATTCGCTGGCTGGCGTTTGCCGCCGTGGTGCTCACGGCCGTCAACATGTTTGGTGGCTTCGCCGTGACACGCCGCATGCTGGCCATGTTCCAGAAATAAGAAGAACGAGAGAGAAACACCATGTCCCAAAGTCTCGCAACGGTGGCCTACCTGGGCGCCGCTATTTTGTTCATTCTCAGTCTGGGTGGGCTGTCCAACCCTGAAACCTCACGCCGCGGCAATCTGTTCGGCATGATCGGCATGGGTCTGGCCGTGCTGGCCACCATCTTCGGTCCCCGTGTCGGCCCTAACGGCATGGCGTGGATTGTGGGTGCGCTGGTCGTCGGCGGAGGCATTGGTCTGTACGCAGCCAGGGTCGTCAAGATGACCCAGATGCCCGAGTTGGTCGCGCTCATGCACAGCCTGGTCGGTCTGGCCGCCTGCCTGGTCGGCTTTGCCAGCTATGTCGATACCTCCATCCAGCTGACCGGCGCAGAAAAAGCCATTCACGAGGTGGAAATTTACGTCGGTATTCTGATCGGTGCCGTTACCTTCTCGGGTTCGCTGATTGCCTTTGGCAAGCTCAACGGCAAGATCGGCGGCAAGCCCCTGCTGCTGCCAGGTCGCCACTGGATGAATCTGCTGGCGCTGTTGGTGGTGATCTGGTTTGGCCGTGAGTTTGTGCGCGCTGAAACGATTGCCGACGGCATGCTGCCCCTGATCGTCATGACGGTGATCGCCCTGCTGTTTGGCGTGCACATGGTCATGGCCATTGGCGGTGCCGACATGCCGGTGGTGGTGTCCATGCTCAACAGCTATTCGGGCTGGGCGGCTGCGGCCACGGGCTTCATGCTGGGCAATGACTTGCTGATCGTGACCGGCGCGCTGGTGGGCTCATCGGGTGCCATCCTGAGCTACATCATGTGCCAGGCCATGAACCGGAACTTCATCAGCGTGATTGCCGGCGGCTTTGGCTCCGGCGCACCCGCCAAGAAGGGCGATGCCGCCGCGGCTGAACCTCAAGGCGAAGTGACACCCGTGAGCGCACAAGAGACCGCCGAGATGCTGCGCGACGCCAAAAGCGTCATCATCGTTCCCGGCTATGGCATGGCGGTAGCGCAGGCCCAGCACACGGTCAACGAAATCACCAAGACGCTGCGCGGCCAGGGCGTGAATGTGCGTTTTGCCATTCACCCCGTGGCGGGTCGCATGCCCGGCCACATGAATGTGCTGCTGGCCGAAGCCAAGGTGCCTTATGACATCGTGATGGAGATGGACGAGATCAACGACGATTTCCCCGAGACCGATGTTGCCATCGTCATCGGCGCGAACGACATCGTGAACCCCGCTGCGCAGGATGACCCCACCAGCCCTATCGCCGGCATGCCGGTGCTGGAAGTGTGGAAGGCCAAGCAGTCCATCGTGATGAAGCGCTCCATGGCATCGGGCTATGCCGGTGTGGACAACCCGCTGTTCTACAAAGAGAACAACCGCATGCTGTTTGGCGATGCCAAGAAGATGCTGGATGAGGTGTTGGTCGCGCTGAAGAGCTAGAAGCCCTTCATAAAAAGGAGCGGCTAGTGCTCGCCTTTCAAGCGATTCAGGATTAAAGCTATCTGAATCCCTTGACTGGCAGGCGCTAGCCGCTCTTGTTTTTATACGATCAATGCAGTGCGAGCTCGACCAGCAGCAGCGTGGCAATGCCCAGCATCAGCGCGCCCGAAATACGCGACACCAGCAATGCGGCAGAGGGCCGCGTGCGCAGCACTCTTTGCGAGCCCCAGCCCACGCCAAAGTACACCACGGCGCAACTGGCTGCATGCAAGGCACCCAGCGCCATGATTTGCGCCGACACCGGCCAGCTGTCATCTGGCCGCACAAACTGCGGCAGCAGGGCCAGCAGCAGCAACAGCTGTTTGGGGTTGAGCCCGCTGACGCTGGCGCCTTTCACTGTCCAGCGCCAACGCGCCTGCGGCTCCGCGTCGCTGGCGTGGCTGATGGCGGCGGGGCTGCGCCACAGGCCTATGCCCATCCAGGCCAGATAAAGCGCCCCGGTCGCCGTCAGTGCCGTCAGCAGGGCCGGGTTCTGCGCCACCAGCGCGCCCACACCGGCTGCAACCGCCCCGGTCGCCAGCAGTGCGCCGCAGGCGAGGCCAATGACGGCAGGCAGCACCAGCCGTCGCCCGCGCAGGCCCGCTGAAATTGCGTAAGCCCAGTCCGCACCGGGGGTGAGAACCAGAAGCAAAGAGACGGCCCAGAATGCAGTCAAAACGGCGAACGACACGGTATTCCCTAGTAAAGCGTTGATGCAGAGAGAATATGGAAGTGCGGAGAGAATGTGCTCTCATAAATCGCCTGATTGAGGCTTTGAATTGGAAGAAATCACCCCGTGAACTCGCTGGACCGAAAAATTCTTGCTGCGCTGGAAAATGATGGCCGCCTCACGGTCACCGAACTGGCCGAGCAGGTGGGCCTGAGCCTGTCGCCCTGCCATCGCCGTGTGCGGGCGCTGGAGGAGACGGGCGTCATCCGCGGCTACCGGGCCGAGCTGGCACCTGCGGCGCTGGGGCTGGATTTTTCCTCGCTGGTGTTTGTGACGCTCAAGGACAGCAAATCCGTGCCCGCGTTTGAGGAAGCCGTGGCCCAGCTACCCAGCGTGATTCAGGCCCAGCGCCTGTTTGGCGACCCTGACTATCTGCTGCAGGTGGTGGTGCGCGATCTGCCCGCTTATCAGCGGCTGTATGACGAGCGCCTGACCCGTCTGCCCGGCGTGCTACGCATGACGTCCACGCTGGTGATGAAGCATGTGGTGACCAACCGGCCGCTGACGTCGGCCATGGAATGAACATAAAAAAAGCGCTGGTGAGGCAGTCACCAGCGCTTTGAAAAAAGAAATACGTGCTCCTGATATCAGATCTGCTCGCGCTTTCTCTGTAAGAGTTTCAGCATGAAAATCATCTGAAATCTATGCAAATAAATTGCTTGCAGCTTCTGTATCAATAGCGAAAAGCCAGATTAAGAACCCAGCTTCAGAGTGCCCTTCATCAGCGCCACGTGGCCGGGGAAGGAGCAGAAGAAGGCGTAGTCGGTGCCCGCCTTGAGCTTGGTCACATCGATGTCGAACTTGGTGGTTTCGCCACCGCCGATGACCTTGGAGTGGGCCAGCACGCGGGCGTCGCCAGCTTTCACAAAATCGGCTGCTGCACCAGCGGCAATGCCGTCGTTGATGACGGGTTGCATATCAGCAGCGGTGCTCACCACGATGTTGTGGCCCATGGCGGTCTTGGGCATCTTGCCCACATGCTTGAGCGTCACGCTGAATTTCTTGCAGGACTTGGGCATATCGATGTTCTTGACGTTGAACTGCATGGCGTCGTTGCTTTCCACCACGGTTTCGCAGCCTGCCGCCATGGCGGGCGCGCTCAGAGCGCCAGCAGCACACAGGGCCAGGGTCATCAGGATTTTCTTCATTACTTATTCCTTTTTTAAATGCAAAACGGGAAGCCTGTTGGGCGCTTTCGCCACTGGGGTTCCGCGTTTCATTTTTCCAAAAGAAAGGCTGCAAACCCAGTACAACTCATGCTCTCATGGGATGAACTGTTGCACCTTGCGTTAAAGCAAGTTCCCGTGCATGTGTCGTTTACCTGCTGGCAAAGTCTGTGCTGGCGCTGGCTTGCTGCTTCAGATCGCCATGTCGTAGCCAATGGTGATGGGCGCGTGGTCCGAGAACTTTTCGCCCTTGTAGATGGATTCGGTGCGCGCCAGCGCGGCCGTGGCCGGCGTGGCCAGGTGGTAATCCAGACGCCATCCCACGTTGTTGGCATAGGCCTGGCCGCGGTTGCTCCACCATGTGTAGCAGGCGTCCGTGGTGTCGGGCTGCAAATGACGGTACACGTCAATCAGACCACCGGTAATTTCAGTTTTGTGCAACAACTTTGTCATCCACGCCCGTTCTTCGGGCGTAAAACCGCTGTTTTTCTGGTTGCCGCGCCAGTTTTTCAGGTCCGCCTGCTGGTGGGCGATGTTGATGTCGCCGCAGAGAATGAACTCACGCTCGGATTTGAGAGCCATCAGGTGGGCGTGCATCTTGGCCAGAAAGCGGAACTTGGCCCCCTGGCGTTCTTCGCCCGAGCTACCGCTGGGAAAGTAAGAGCTGATGATGGAGAACTTGCGGCTGGGCGTGTCAAAGCGGACTTCGACATAGCGGCCCTCGGCATCGAACTCTTCGGCATCAAAGCCCACGATGACATCACTGGGCTCGTGGCGTGTGTAAACGCCCACCCCTGAGTAGCCTTTCTTTTCGGCAAACTGGAAATAGCCTTTCATGCCGGCCAACACCTCGAAACGCCCGGCCATATCCGGGGCCTGGGCCTTGATTTCCTGGACGCAAATACAATCCGGCGCAGTGGCTTCGATCCAGGCGTGTACGCCTTTGGTCGTTGCAGAGCGGATACCGTTGAGGTTGAGGCTGGTTAATTTGAACAAGGATGAATCCATGGTGGTAGATAAGCAGCCATTGGACGGTGCAGACCGTCTGGCGCAGGATTTTGTGCAGTTTGCCGTTGATTCGGGCGTGCTGCGTTTGGGTGAGTTCAAGACCAAGGCCGGGCGTCTGAGCCCGTACTTCTTCAATGCAGGTCTGTTCGACGATGGGGCCAAGATGGCTCTTCTGTCTGAATTCTATGCAAAAGCCATTCTGGCCAGCGGCATGGAGTTTGATATGGTCTTCGGCCCCGCCTACAAGGGCATTCCGCTGGCCGCAACCGTGGCGGTGGAACTGGCGCGTCAGGGCAAGAACGTGCCCTTCGCTTATAACCGCAAGGAAGCCAAGGACCACGGCGAAGGCGGTACGCTGGTGGGCGCCCCTCTCAAAGGTCGTGTGCTCATCATTGATGATGTGATGTCGGCTGGCACCGCTGCGCGCGAGTCCATTGCTATCATCAAGGCCGCTGGTGCCGAACCCCATGCCGTGGCGATTGCTCTGGACCGCCAGGAAATGGCGACCGAGAACGGTCAGGACGTGGCCCATAGCGCTGTGCAATATGTGCGCCACCAGCTGGGTATGCAGGTGTGCGCGATTGCCAAGCTGGCAGACTTGTTGCTTTATCTTGAGCAGCAAGGCAGCGATACCGGTGGTGAACACCATGAGCGCGTGCTGGCCTACCGCCAGCGTTACGGTGTAGACGACAAGGAATAAACAGGCAAATGAAGCAGGCGTTACATGCAAAACTGGGTTTGTATGTGGTAGCTACCGTCTGGGCCGGGGCGATGCCCGCTTACGCCCAGGCGCCAGCCAGTACCGGCGGTATCTACGCCTGCACGGATGCCAGTGGGCGGCGCATTACTGCCGACAGGCCCATTGCCTCCTGCGTTGACCGTGAGCAGCGTGTGCTTGGCAACACCGGCGTTGAGCTGCGCCGCGTCGCTCCTACTCTCACAGAGCAGGAGCGCAATGCGCAAGACGCCAAACGCCGCCAGGAGCAGGCGGAGCAGGCGCGCATGCGTGAAGAACGCTCGCGTGATCGCGCCATGCTGGCTCGCTACCCCAATCAGGCCGCGCATGATGCCGCCAGAGCCGAGGCCGCAGGCCAGGTCGATGATGTGATTGGCGTGGCCCAGCAGCGACAGGTCGAGCTGAAAGAGCGCCGCCGCAAGCTCAATACCGAGTTGGAGTTCTACCAGAACGACCCCAAGAAGGCTCCCGCCAACCTGCGCCGCCAGCTGGATGACAACACCGAAACGCAGGCAGATCAGCAGCGCTTCATCAAGCAGCAGGATGAGGAAAAGCAGCGCATCAACCAGCGCTTTGATGCCGAGCTGCAGCAGCTGCGCAAGCTATGGAGTGAGCAGCAATCGCCGATCGCTCCGCGCTCGCACTGATGCATTGATTGAGGCGCTACAGAGGTGCTTCAGTCCTGGTCCTCGTGGCCGTTTTTGTGCATGGCCATCACACGACCCAGCAGCAGGGCTGCAATCCAGGCGATTCCTCCGACGATCAAAGGCGCTTGCACCAGCAGCGGAGCTTGCGCCATCAGCATCAGTGCATCGGCCTGCCATAGCGTGCGGTAACTGGTGAGCAGGCCGTAGCCCAGCCACAGCAGCAAGCCCGCACTGGCGATGGATGCCATGGTGCGCATATTGCGCCCGTCGCGGCTGCTAGCGGGCGTGCGCAAGGCCGCGCGCCACAGCCAGCCTATGGAAGACAGCACCAGCAGTACGCAGGCACCAAGGGACAGTGGCAACCACAGGGAAAGAGGAATTAGCGACATGGCGCGGCACTTTAGCCCAGCTGTTTGATGTACCCATCTTCAGAAAACAAAATACCCACCGAAGTGGGTATGCCTGAAGTGCTCTTCAGGGGTTTCAGGCAGCGAGCCAGACCGCATGGTTGCCGGGCACTGGCTGAATGCCCAGCACTGCGGCATGGCGGGCCAGTAGTTCCTCAAATGTCTTGATGGATTCGCTGCTGGCAGCGCTGCCTTCATATTCTGTAGCGACTTGCGTTGCGGTGAAGGAATGGGCTCCAAAGCTTTGCACGATATTGCGCAGCTTGTCGAGGTTGGGGGTGAACACAGCGTCCATGGCAGCAACTCCTTTTTCAGCAATCAAAGCTCTACGCTCCACAGTTTAGCCAGCAAGTCGTGCAGGGCAAGAGGAACTCTGCGCAGAGGGCTAATGATTCAGCGAGAGCAGGGTGCGAATGACGTCAGAGCGGGTGATGACGCCCACCAGCGTCTTGCCCCGCAGCACAGCAATGAACTGTACGGTGTGCGATGCCAGCTCTTGCAGTAAATCGCCCAAGGGCGTGGCTTCCTGCACGCTCATCTCGGGGGCGCGCATCAAATCCTGTGCCACGGATTGCTCTTTCGCTGGCTTGGAACGCAGGCGTTGCCACAGGTTTTGCTGCTGCCGCGCACGGTGGCCTTGCCACAACCAGTCAAACAGGTCGGCCCGCAGTACGCGGCCAATCAGCTCGCCCTGCGCATCAACCACGGGCAGGCATTTGACCAGGTGGCGGTGAAACAGCTCGGCAATCTCTTCCAGCGGGGTTTGCGGGCTCACGCTCACCAGCTTGGCAGACATGACCTCGCCGCAGCTCACGGCGCTCATGCGGCGCTTGATGGCATCTTCTTCGGCTGCGGCCAGCATCACACCCAGATCTTCGGGCGAGAGGTTGTTGCTCTGGTCAAAGCGCTGCAGCAGTTGCTCCAGATCCTGCTCGCTCAGTGCCAGTCGCGTGGCTGGGCGCTGGGCTTTGGCGACCTGGTGTGGCTGGTGCAGATAGGGGCGGCCGCAGGCGCGGTGGTAGAGCACGCCCACCGCGACCAGCACCGCCGAGAGTGCGGCCATGGGCACCAGCAGATACCAGCCCATCGGCAGCAATTGCTCGGCAGAAAGCACCGTCAGCAAGGCCACGGCGCCGCCCGGGGGGTGCAGCGCACGCAGGGCCAGCATGATGGCAATGGCTCCGCCCACGGCCAGTGCGGCCATTGAGGTCTGGGAGAGTGTGGGAAACGCCCAGAGCAGCAGCAAAGAATAGAGTGCTGGCACGGTGTTGCCGACCACGCAGTTCCACGGCTGGGCCAACGGGCTGCTGGGCACGGCAAATACCAGCACCGCAGTCGCCCCCAGTGGCGCGAACAGGAAAAGTGCGTGGGGCAGGAAGTGATCGACCATGCCCACCAGCATGCCGGCCAGAGCCAGTCCCAGACCCGCGCCGATGCAGGAGCGAATCAGCTCCTTCCACGATGCGCGGGAGGCCACAGGACCCAGGCGTTGCCACAGTGCTTGAATGAAGGGCATATCTTTGAGCGGTTAGCTATCAAAAATGATAGCTTTCAGCGCAATGTGTAGTTGTTATGCGCTAATTCTGACAAAAAAGCGCCACAGGGCGAGCTGTGGTGCTTTGTGCAGAGATGTACCTGTCGTGTCTGTATCAGGCGGCAGCGGCTGTGGGCACGGCTCCGGCGCTCAGCACTTCGGTCAGTGGCTTGCGCTGTGAGGGGACTTCACGCTCGCGCAGATCGTCGGGCAGGACGGAGGCATCGGCACGGCGACCGACGGCAATCACGATCTCGGGCACAAGATGCTCTGGCAGGCCCAGCACCGTGCGGGCTTCATCGGCAGAGAAGCCGCCCATGGCATGTGTGGCAAGGCCCATGGAGTGGGCCTGCAGCGCCAGATAGCCCCAGGCGCAGCCCGCATCAAAGCTGTGTTTGGCGGATGCTTGCTTGTCCGACAGCAGCACGATCAGCGCGCCCGCATTCAGGCACCAGCGGCGGTTGAATTCATTGGGCAATTGCGAGAAAGCCTGCCAGTTGGCATCGTCGCGCAGGGCGTAGGCAAAGTGCCAGGGCTGCTTGTTGCTGGCCGAAGGAGCCCAGCGGGCGGCTTCTGCCAGTTGCTCCATCTGGGCGGTGCTCAGCGGCTCAGCCACAAAGGCGCGGGGCGACATGCGCTCCAAAAACTGGGGCTGGACGGGGGCGGTGCTTGTACGTGTGGTGCTCATGGTGATATCCGGAAAAAGAAACAGGCCCGCTCGCAGGAAGAGCGGGCCTGAAACCATAGCGCAAGCTCCAGTCTGTGTGCTGGAGTCAGGAGATCAGGACTTTTGACCAGCTTGCGCGCTGGTGCTGCGCATGTGGCGCTCGATGCGGATCATCACCAGCACCATCATCACCATGACCAGGGAGGAGATCAGCATGGTGGCAAATGCGGTGTCAATGCCCAGAAAGTCCCACTTCTCGGCATCGGGGTTGTCGCCGCGAATCTTCATGGCCGTGCGGTCAAACGACAGCGTGTAGTTGGTCAGCAAGGTGCTGACAATCTGCGCTGCCGGTTGCTGTTGCAGTTTTTTCGCCAGCTTCTCGTTGCCCAATACGGCTTGCAGCGCCGCAGGCAGACCCTTGATATAGGCTGCATAAGCGCCTTCGCCATGCTCCATCTCGGCCGCCTGTGCGCGGTCGTTGATTTCAGAGGCCAGGTTGACGGCGTCCGTCAGCAGCTCGTTCATGGCCTCCGCAGCGATCGCCGCAGCGGCATCGTCAGCCGCCTGCGCTGCGGCGCGGGCCAGGCGCTCTTCACGGGTGAGGGTGATGCGGCGGGCCGTCCATGCGGCATCGACCTCGGCGGCGGCTGCATCGGCTGCGTCTTTGTCGCAGCAGGCGTTTTCACGCGCTTCGCGCATCTTGATCTGTCGGTTGACCTCGTCAGCAGACGGTATGGCATCGCCCTTGAGCAGGGGGTGAATGGGCTCCAGCCCCTGGCTGGAATTTTCCTGCTCAATGCGTTTGCGGACAGCGGTATCTTTGTAGATAAAGCCGCGCAGCAGGCCGTCGGCCTTCTGGAAGTCCGGGCGCAGGGCGGGGTCGGCCAGATGCTTTTCCAGAGGTGTCGAATTGCTCAGGCTGCTGAGGTCGCGGCCTGTTTCATCCTCCATGAACTTGAGGTCATAGGGCGCGTCCTTCCAGTTCAGCGCCGTGGGTGTGGCCAGGGCTGCATCGAGTTTTTTGGGTTGGTAGTGATCCCAGAGCCAGTTGCCCATGCCGACGATGACGAAGACGGAGAAGGCCAGAAGCACAAGGCGCAGAACTTGTATCAACAAGTCCTCAGCTCGGCGCAAGAGGGTCAACATAGGCAATAAATCCTTTTCAAAAGCTTGTGGCGTAAGCGCTTGCAACTATGAAATTGGAAGCGTTGAATGCCTGGAATTTTAGGAAATGAATCAGAACGTCGTATTTTGTTACCAGCTTCTGAGCGCAGCAGGCCATGGTGCCTCAGGCCGATGTGCAAAACAGGGGTGGTAAGGCGCGCTCATCGCCAGACGATGCACCTAGTTGCTGTAACGAAATTCTGAAACCGCTGTAATAAGGGTTTGAAGGACTGGAGGCCACATCATGGGCAAGACATCGCTGGATAAATCGAAGATCAAGTTTCTGCTGCTCGAGGGAATTCACCCTTCCGCACTCAAAGTCCTGCACGACGCGGGCTACACCAATGTCGAAGCGCTGACCGGCGCGCTGGAGGGCGAGGAGCTGAAGGCCAAGATTGCCGATGTGCACTTTGTCGGCATCCGCTCGCGCACCCAGCTCACGGCCGATGTATTTGCCGCTGCGCACAAGCTGGTCGCTGCAGGGTGCTTCTGCATTGGTACCAATCAGGTCGATCTGGGTGCCGCCCGTGAGCGCGGTGTGGTGGTCTTCAATGCTCCGTATTCGAACACCCGCTCCGTGGCCGAGCTGGTGCTGGCTGAAGCCATCTTGCTGCTGCGTGGCATTCCTGAAAAGAACGCCGTGGCCCACCGCGGTGGCTGGAAGAAGAGCGCCGACAACTCCTTTGAGGTTCGCGGCAAGACGCTGGGCATTGTGGGCTATGGCTCCATTGGCACGCAGTTGTCCGTGCTGGCCGAAGGCCTGGGCATGAAGGTCATCTTCCACGACGTGGTGACCAAGCTGCCACTGGGCAATGCGAGCCAGTCCAGCGGGCTCAATGACTTGCTGGCCAGGGCCGATATCGTCACCCTGCATGTGCCCGAGCTGGCATCCACCAACGGCATGATGGGCACGGCGCAGATTGCCGCCATGAAGCCCGGCAGCATTCTCATCAACGCATCGCGCGGCACGGTGGTGGATATTGATGCGCTGGCTGAAGCGCTGAAGTCCGGCAAGCTGCTGGGCGCGGCGATTGATGTCTTCCCGGTCGAGCCCAAGAGCAACAAGGATGAATTCCTGTCTGCGCTGCGCGGCATGGACAACGTCATTCTCACCCCGCATATCGGCGGCTCCACCATGGAGGCACAGGCCAATATCGGCCTGGAAGTGGCGGAGAAGCTGGTCAAGTACAGTGACAACGGCACCACCACCTCGGCTGTCAACTTCCCCGAAGTGGCGCTGCCCGAGCACCCTGGCAACAACCGCATCCTGCATGTGCATGAGAACCGCCCCGGCATTCTCTCGGCCATCAACCAGGTGTTTGCCGACAACGGCATCAACATCGCCGGTCAGTACCTGCGCACCGATGAGAAGGTGGGCTATGTGGTGATCGACATCGACGCCAAATCGTCTGCGCTGGCGCTGGAAAAGCTCTCGCAGATTGCCGGCACCATCCGCTGCCGCGTTCTGTTCTGAGCGACTGAGCACTGCTCTCTCCCAAAAAGGAAGCTCAGGCTTCCTTTTTTATAGCTGCAGGCGATTGATCCATAAGGGGTTGAGGCCTGAAGTGCCTATTTTTTGGGCTACACATGATCCCGCAGCTTGACGCGCAATGGTGTGAGCAAGCGCTGCTTCCGCTCTGAAGCCTTGTGAGTGATGAGGATCCGGCGGATGTATCAGGCTCTGGACCTTGGGCACAGCGACGGCCAGGACTCAGACATGGGCTACATCGTTTGTGAGCTAACGATCACATGAAGCCTGAGCGGCTATTTGATAGTCTTGGGTGGCCCCTGCATGCAAGGCCGCAATCGCTTGGCGTGGCGGGCTCTGCTGCAAAAGGGCGCTGAACGGGGCGGGTGCCAGCGACTGCTGCTTGCCTGCTCTTGCTTTTGTTGTCATCAAAAAATCAACTCTATGCGTGAATTCACACTGCGTGGCGTCATTCTGGGAGCGCTGATCACCCTGGCGTTTACGGCGGCCAATGTGTACCTGGGCCTCAAAGTGGGGCTGACCTTTGCCTCCGCCATTCCGGCGGCGGTGATCTCCATGGCGCTGCTGTACCGCTTCAAGGACTCCAATATTCTGGAGAACAACCTGGTTCAGACCCAGGCGTCGGCGGCGGGCACGCTCTCGTCGGTGATTTTTGTGCTGCCCGCACTGCTCATGCTGGGCCTGTGGACGGGGTTTCCCTTCTGGCAGACGGCCTTGATCTGCGCGGCAGGCGGCACACTGGGCGTGCTCTACACCATACCGCTGCGCCGGGTGATGGTGGTGCAGTCCGACCTGCCTTACCCCGAAGGCGTGGCCGCTGCCGAGGTGCTGCGCGTTGGCGATGCACAGCGCCACAAGGGCGAAGACATGGCGAGCTCCGCTCCGCGCTCCAGCGGTTTGCGTGATCTGGGCTGGGGCACGGGTCTGGCGGCGCTGTTTGCCTTTTTGAGTGGTGGTCTGCGTCTTCTGGGCGATGCCTTCAATTTCTGGATTCCGGCGGGGAGCGTGGCTTTTCGTGTGGCGGCAGGCTTTTCGCCCGCACTGCTGGCGGCGGGTTACCTGATGGGGGCCGCCGCGGGGATCGCCGTGCTCGCAGGGCTGGTGCTGTGCTGGGGTCTGGTGGTCCCGTGGCTCACGGCGCATGCCAGCCCGGCTGCGGGCCAGGACATCAGTGATCTGGCCACTCAGTTGTGGAGCGCCAAGGCCCGCTTTCTGGGTGCTGGTGTGATTGGTGTCTCGGCTCTGTGGACGGTGGGCACGCTGGCGCGGCCCATTCTTCAGGCCATTCGCCACCAGAGCGCGCATGGCGCTAAAGAGGTGTCCGCCGAGAGTGGTGATACCGACAAGGACATGCCGCGCAGCTGGATGCTGGCCATCGGTCTGGTGGCGCTGGCCGTGCTGTACTTTGTGGTCAGCGGCTTTTTGCAGCAGCACATGCCCGAGCTGGGCAGTCAGCCGCGCTTGTGGCTCAGCCTGCTGTGCGTGCTGTTTGCCGCCGTGTTCGGCTTTCTGGTCGCTGCGGCTTGCGGTTATATGGCGGGTCTGGTGGGCTCGTCGGCCAGTCCCATCTCGGGCATCGGCATCATTGCCACCATCTTGATGGCCAGCACCTTGCTGGGCCTGCATGCACTGGTGCCTGCGTTTGCCCGCTCAGTTTCGGGGCAGATGGGCGTGGCGCTGGTGCTCTTCATGGTCTCGGTGGTGCTGGCCATGGCATCCATCTCCAACGACAACCTGCAAGACCTGAAGACCGGCTACTTGGTGGGTGCTACGCCCTGGCGTCAGCAGTTGGTGCTCATCATCGGCTGCGTGGTGGGCGCGCTGGTGATTCCGCCGGTGCTGGATCTGCTCTACAACGCCTATGGTTTTGCGGGCAGCCTGCCGCGCGAGGGCATGGACCCCAGCCAGGCGCTGGCTGCACCCCAGGCCACGCTGATGCTGCAAATTGCCTCCGGCATTTTTGAAGGCTCGCTGGACTGGGCCATGCTGGGCCTGGGCGTGCTGGTCGGTCTGATCGTCATCGTGGCCGATGTCAGCCTGCGCAAAAGTGGCAAGGGCGCACTGCCGCCGTTGGCGGTGGGTCTTGGGATTTATCTGCCGCCCACCATCGGCCTGACATTGACCATTGGCGCATTGCTGGGCTTCTTCATTCAGCGGGCCATCAGTTCCTATGGCGCGCGCGCAGGCCATGTGTGGACTGCCGCCGCCGAAGAGCGCGGCCTGCTGTTGGCATCGGGCCTGATTGTGGGCGAAAGCCTGATGGGCATTGTGATTGCCGCGCTGATAGGCTTTAGCGGCAAAGATGCGCCGCTGGCGCTGGTGGGCGAGTCCTTCGCTGCGGCCATGTGGCTGGGCCTGGCATTTTTTATCGGCCTGTGTGCCTTCTTCTATCGGCGGGTGCTGCACCCATGAAAACGGAACGCTTTAACGCTGGATCAGAAACCTTGCCTTTTCGCCAAGGCCATTTCAGCTTCGTCTGCGAGTGGCTACAGGAAGTGAGCGCGCTGGATGCGCTGCTGGCCCGTTTCAGCAAAAGGACTGGCTGCGAGTTTGGGAGGAGGACTTTCAGTGGCTCCGATTAAGCTTGTCTGTATTCCCTCTGCTTGGTGGACACCCGCCATATGATTTTTCCTCCCGACACAACCTGCCCTCACTGCGAATCCAGCGAACGCCAAGCCTTGCCTGACCGGCCCGGCTGGAATGAATGCCTCCAGTGCGGAACACGCTTCAATTTTGAGAACGGTCCGGGTAGGCAAAGCATGCGCATGGAGCGTGTCACCATCGACGTCAATGGCCGGCATTCGGTCGCAGCCTTTATCCCTGTGGGCCGCTGGGCGGGGTGGCTGGCAGCGTTTGCTGTAGCCGCTGCGCTGTTGTGGTGGGCCGGACTGGGCTTGAGCCAGTACCTCACGAGCTCTTCCTCTGACAAGCTCTCCGACAAAGAGATTCCGATTGCCGGCACCACGCTGTATGACGCAGGTGAGCAACTGAGCTTTATTCGCGTTTTTGAGCGTGAAGAGGCCACATCTGCGGGTGGCGGTGGCGAGCGGGTGTTGCAGACGGTCATTAATGATCTCAACAGCGGCCAGCGTCTGGGCGTGCCGCAGGAATTCCGTTTTCCGCTGAACTCGCATTCAGATTGGGCGCAGTTTCGCCGCTATGCCAATGGCGATTTGTTTTTGCTGCTGCAAAAAAGCCGGTTGCTGCAATTCAACCCGCAGGTGCAGCAGTTTTTTGACCTAACACCCTCTATCTCTGCGCTGATTCCTTCGGGTATCGAAAGCATGGAGCACCAAGGCCCTGAGTGGCCAGACGCGCTGCGGGTGCGGGCCCAGAATGGCCAGACCTATTATGTGAACTGGCCTGCCCGGCAGATTCTGGAGCAATCCCAAGCAGTACAAGCCTATGCGCAGGCCGCGTCGAGCTATACGCAGAACTCTCAAGGATACGGCTTTGCGCCCATGGCCAAAGAGCACTCAAACGGTGGTGTCGACAGCCCCCGGGCCGCCTATCTTGTGCGCTATGTGAACAAAGGCGTCAGCGGGCAGATGGTGTACCGGCCCGAGCCATCGCTTTACCGCTGGAATCCCGGGAGTCGCGGGACAAAGAGCGATGCCCTGCAACCCATCGCTGAGGGGCTGGCTTGGCGTGCGCAGGATGCGACAACGCCCGGATTGCTGGCGGTCGAGGCCGCGACGCCTGTACAGCCGCGTATCCATGGTGAGGTGCTGGCCACCAATCCCAGTCATGTACTGGTGACCTTTGATTCTCAGGGCCTGCAAAACGGAGGTGGCGATGCTCAGGTGTTGCAGCTGATAGACCGTGAGACGCTGAAAGTGGTCTGGACGCAGGCATTGGCCCGCATTCCACAGCTGGCGTCGCGAATCGGTGGCGTGCAGCTACAGGCGGATGGGGTGCGGGGTGGCTTTTACCTGCGCAACGGTTATGTGGCGCCTGTGCTGTACATCGATAACGCGGGTCAGACGCTTTACGACTTTACTGCGGGACGAGGGAGCACAGGCCCCCACCCCAGCAGCCATCCCGGTGGGCCCCGGTAAACATCAGCATGCGCCTGCACGCCACGCCCTCTTTGTGGGTTCGCCGGTTGGCGCACTTGAATGCCCGTTATCGATAAACGCACCATGAACATCAAGACGCCTCTGATTTTTTGCCCTCAGTGCGGCACCCCCGGTGGCCAGCCTGTGGCCGGCGAAGCGGACAAGTACGAATGCCCCAGCTGCAAGACGCAGTTTGCGATTTCCAGGGCGGATGCGCGGGAGCCGAATGACCGCCAGCGATATGAGCAGACGGTTGCCGGGGGCTCCCGGGGCAAGGCGGCGCAAAAAGGGCGCAAGCGCCATTGGCTGGCTGCGGTCGTGGCCATGGGGGTTGCCGCCGTCTTACTCACCCCCTTGCTGCGCAGCCAAAGCCCAGCGCCCGTCGTCAAAGCGCAAAGCATGGGGAGCTTGCTGCAGGCCACCGTCTTTGACAACGGCGGCAAGATCAGCTTTATCGAGCTGTACGAGAGCCGCAACGCCGACACCGCGAACTTTGTGATCCGGGCGACAGACATGCAGACCGGCAAGCTCCTGTCCGAGCCTTTGCGCCTGAGCCTCGCACCGGGCAACGGGCGGGGGGAGTTCAAGCAATTCTCGGACGGCCAGCTGTATCTGGTGCTGCAAGAGCGTCAGCTCATGCGCTTTGATGCCGGTGCGCAGCAGTTTGTCGATATCACCAGCACCTTGCCTGAGCGCTTTGGGCAAGAACTGGGCGCGGGCCTCTCCGAGCTGAAGTTCGCTTTTCATGCGTATCCAGACAGCTTCGAAGCCGTGACCCGCGAAGGCAAAAAATACTATGTGTACTGGCTGATCAACCAGATTCGTGCCGATGACGACTTTGGCGCTGTCTACGAAAAAGCGGTGAAAAACTTCAGCCGAACCAGCAAGTTCTACCGCTTCGGACCCGTGGGTTCGGGGACCTCTACGCGCTATCAGCTCATTCAATACTGGGCCAAAACCGAGCCAGGCCAGCCCTTGTATCAGGGCTACTTCGAGCTGTATCCCCGAAGCGGTGATGCCGCCCTGGACCGCCGGATGAAACGTATCGATGTGGGCAGTGGTTATTCCGTGTCGCCTTACGTAATCAGCCGTGGGCTGGTCAAGATCGAAGCCATTGCGCCCCTGGCGCTGCGCTTTGATGCCCAAATCTTGGCGCAAAACGACAAGCGCCTGCTGCTGGCCTACAACTCCACGCCGACTGGTGAAGACGGGCGTGTGCTGCAGCTCATGGATAAAGACACCCACCAGATCGTCTGGAGCCGCACCGCCGAGCAGATTCCGTCATTGGCAAAAAGCAGCCGGGGTCGGTACACCGTGGGCACCGCACTGCCCTCGGGCTTTTATCTGGCGGCCGATGCCGGCCTGCCGGGCCTGATCGTCGACAACGACGGCAATATCGTGCACGACTTCGCGATGAACAATTCGCGGCCCTCGTCTCAGTCACGGCGGTAATCGGGCCGCATTTGGTACAACGCTGTTTATTCAGAGAGCTTTACTCGGCCATGTCCATACAGATCAAAAGCCTTGCCTGCCCGCAATGCGGTGCCGGCCAATGTGCCAAAGTTGACGGTACGCCCAACCTCTATGCCTGCAAGAACTGCGGTGCCGAGTTTGTTCTCAGCGACAACAATGCGCCCAAGGAAATGCGCGTCATCCACAGCATGGATGCGGGCCAGTTCGACAGCCTCAAAAATCTCAAATACATCGCGCTGGCGATTGCGGGGGCAGCTCTTCTGGTCCTGGTGCTGCCCATGATCTGGAGCGCCATCGCCCGCTTCAAACCCGCCCAGCCAGATCTCGGGCGCCTGCAGGCCTCCACCGTGTATGAGGCACCTGCCGGTCAGTTCAACGTGGTGCGCGTGATGGAGAAAGACGATGGCCGCAATGATCTGTATCAGATTCTGGTCAACAGCCTCGACAGCGGAAAAAAGCAGGGCGAGCCCCAGCAACTGAGCTACCTGCGCACCACGCTTTCGCAAGATCCGCAGCTCGCGCATTTCTCGGATGGCAGCGTGTATCTCGTCATGAACGCGCAAAAACTGCTGCGACTGGACCCGGCCAGCGCCCAGTTTGTCAGCATAGATACCGAACTCATCAACCGCCACACCTCGCAACTGGGCACCGGCATTTCCAAGATCGAGCTGGCTGGGGATGACAAGCCCGATGCTTTCATCGTGACCAACAACAGCGGCGAGCGTTACTACGTGTTCTGGCTAAGCGGCCAGATTCTGCCCCTGGCGGCGCTGTTTCTGGATTTTCACAAGCGACCGTTTGCCAGCTATACCGAGACCCAGAAGCACTTTGACTTTGCGGAACTCACTGGTGCCAGCATCAGCACCGCCAATGCCGTCTCACCCAGCCTGCTGGTGAGCTATGCCCAAAAAGTGCGCAAGGACGAATACCAGAAACTGCCCGCGCTCAGCCTGATAGCGTCTGGCGAAGACACAGTCAAAGCACTGCCCGAAGACTATCTGCCGTTGGGAAGCGACTGGGTGGTGGGCAAAAAAACACTGCAGGAATCAGGCGTGACCCAGCTCACGCTGGTCTCTCCCGTGGAGAGTCGTTATCGCGGCAAGGTGCTGGCGCAAAACGCCCAGCGCGTGCTCATCGTCTTCAACACCACCCCCGTCACCGACCAGGGCCGCGTGCTGCAACTGCTGGATCTCACCACCGGCCAGCCCGTCTGGAGCCGCAACATAGAGCAGCTACCCCAGATCACACGTGGCGGCAGCTACCTGTCGGCGGATGCGCTGGCGTCGGGCTTTTATCTGCGTTCGGATGCGATGACGCCGACTTTGTTGCTCAGCAATGCGGGCGAGGTGCTGCATGACTTCAGTCCCAAGCGGGATTGATGCTTTTTAAATTGATAGCTGGTGGCGCTTGATGAGATTGGGCTAGAGGCTGATTTGGCTTGTGTCCTTGATTCAGCCGCTTGCCTGATTTGCTTTCCGAGGGCGGGACTCGGCCCGCCAGCCGACCTACTTTCTGTTGCCAGAAAGTAGGCAAAGAGCCAGCCCTACTGCTCACGACCCTCCGGCTTCGCCTGCGGGCAACCTGCGCCCTCAACCTCTTGTTGCTGTGCGGCAAAACTCACTTCGCGCTGACGCGCTTCGTTCAAACAGGTTGCCGCAAGTCAGAGCACAAAGCGTCTGCACTCTACGGTGCAGCCGCGCGCCCCAAGAGGTCGCCGTCACAGGCGTGGTCACAAGGGGCGAATACTGGAAGCGGGATAGCTTCTTTATGAAGTTGATAGCTGCTAGCGCAATCAGGTATTGGGCTAGAAGCAAATTTCGTCAAAATTCACGCAGGCCGTCCGCTCCCATCCCTTTTGGCTGCGCCTGCGGCACGCGGTTCAAGCTGCGGGCAACGCTGCCGCAG
>NZ_JABBCQ020000020.1 GCF_012844455.2 Comamonas suwonensis
CTTTGATGAAGGAAATACTTTCGCCAAGAAAGGTGCTGGCGTTGATATGACACCAGGTGGTTTGGCTTTGAAGACCGCAGGTGGATATCTGCGCTATTCTGCCAATGGTATTTCAGCCGGCGCAGCGTATCAGAGCTCAACTTTACCTGCCGGAACAAAAGTAGATGCCTGGACCCTGGGTGGGTCGTATCGTACTGGCGCTCTGTACCTGATGGCTGGTTATGGACAGAATAAGGTGAAGGATGCTCTTCCAGGTATCACTGGCGGTGGTATGTTGGATGCCGGGTTGTTGAATGCATATTGGTCAGGCTCTTCCAACGGAGGTTTTATTGCGGGGACATCTCCTGCAAACTTTGCCAACAAGCGTGAAATGTTCAAAGTCGGTTTCGGCTACCAAGTTACGCCACAGTTGAATGCAGGTCTGCATTATTACCATGCCAAGCAATCGGGATCGTCTAGCGGTGCATTCAATGGCAAAGCCGACTTCATCGTTGCTGTTGCAGACTATGCCTTCTCCAAGCGTACGGATGCTTATTTCGCGGTTGATCACACAAAAACCAAAGGTGGTGCGGGTGTAGTTCTGGATGGTACGAATGGAGCCACCAAACGTACCGGGATTACCATCGGTCTGCGTCACCGCTTCTAATATTCAGCGTATTAAGATCAAAAAGCTAGCCAATCAACTTGGCTAGCTTTTTTTCTTGGCTGAGTAGTGAATGCAAACTAGATAAAACAAAAAGGCCGCAGAAGCGACCTTTTTGTTTTGAGCAGAACCGGGTGGTTGAAGCACCCAGTCAGCAGCTTGGCAATTACATGCCCATGCCGCCCATGCCACCCATACCGCCCATACCGCCCATGTCAGGAGCGCCAGCGCCTTCAGCCTTAGGGGCTTCAGCGATCATGCACTCGGTGGTCAGCAGCAGGGAAGCCACGGAAGCAGCGTTCTGCAGAGCAGTACGTGTCACCTTGGTGGGGTCCAGAATACCCATTTCCAGCATGTCGCCGTAGGTGTCGTTGGCAGCGTTGAAGCCGAAGTTGCCTTGACCCTTCAACACAGAGTCCACCACCACCGATGGTTCGCCACCGGCATTGGCCACGATTTCGCGCAGAGGAGCTTCCACAGCCTTCAGAACCAGCTTGATACCAGCGTCTTGCTCGGCGTTGCCGGTGGACAGTGCGCCCACAGCTTGCTTGGCACGCAGCAGAGCCACGCCGCCGCCAGCCACGATGCCTTCTTCCACAGCAGCGCGGGTAGCGTGCAGGGCGTCTTCAACGCGGGCCTTCTTTTCCTTCATTTCGACTTCGGTGGCAGCGCCAACCTTGATCACGGCAACACCGCCGGCCAGCTTGGCCACGCGCTCTTGCAGCTTTTCACGGTCGTAGTCGGAAGTGGCTTCTTCGATCTGAGCGCGGATTTGCTTCACGCGGGCTTCGATTTCAGCAGCTTGGCCAGCACCGTCGATGATGGTGGTGTTTTCCTTGCCGATTTCGACGCGCTGAGCTTGGCCCAGGTCTTCCAGGGTCACCTTGTCCAGGGCCAGGCCGACTTCTTCAGCGATGACCTTGCCGCCGGTCAGGATGGCGATGTCTTCCAGCATGGCCTTGCGACGGTCGCCGAAGCCAGGAGCCTTCACAGCCACAACCTTCAGGATGCCGCGGATGGTGTTCACCACCAGAGTTGCCAGGGCTTCGCCTTCGACATCTTCAGCAATGATCAGCAGGGGACGGCCAGCCTTGGCAACTTGCTCCAGGGTAGGCAGCAGGTCGCGGATGTTGCTGATCTTCTTGTCGAACAGCAGCACGAAGGGGTTGTCCAGAACAGCAGCTTGCTTTTCTGGGTTGTTGATGAAGTAGGGCGACAGGTAACCGCGGTCGAACTGCATGCCTTCAACGACGTCGAGTTCGTTGTCCAGGGACTTGCCTTCTTCAACGGTGATCACGCCTTCCTTGCCGACCTTGTCCATCGCGTCAGCGATGATCTTGCCGATGGATTCGTCGGAGTTGGCGGAGATGGAGCCAACTTGAGCGATTTCCTTGGAAGTGGTGGTGGCCTTGGATTGCTTCTTCAGCTCTTCCACCAGGGCGGCGACAGCCTTGTCGATACCGCGCTTCAGGTCCATGGGGTTCAGGCCAGCAGCAACGTACTTGGAGCCTTCACGGACGATGGCTTGAGCCAGCACGGTAGCAGTAGTCGTACCGTCACCAGCGATGTCGTTGGTCTTGGAGGCCACTTCCTTCACGAGCTGAGCGCCCATGTTCTGCAGCTTGTCCTTCAGTTCGATTTCCTTGGCCACGGACACACCGTCCTTGGTCACGGTAGGAGCGCCGAACGAGCGCTCCAGCACCACATTGCGACCCTTAGGGCCCAGGGTGACCTTGACTGCGTTAGCCAGGATGTTCACGCCTTCAACCATGCGTGCGCGGGCTTCACCACCGAAAACTACGTCTTTTGCTGCCATTTTTGGCTCCTACAAATCTGTATCAAATAGGCTTCCAGCGGCTGTCTATCAAGCGCCAGAAGCTATGAATATGTGAGTAATGCGGGAAGGATTACTTCTCGACGACTGCGAACAGGTCGTCTTCCTTCATCACCAGCAGCTCGTCACCATCAACCTTGACGGTCTGGCCAGAGTACTTGCCGAACAGAACGCGGTCGCCGACCTTCACGTTCAGAGCGATTTGTTCGCCCTTGTCGTTGCGCTTGCCGGGACCCACTGCCAGCACTTCGCCTTGATCAGGCTTCTCTGCGGCGTTGTCGGGGATATAAATGCCCGAAGCCGTCTTGGTTTCGTTTTCGAGGCGCTTGACGATCACGCGATCGTGCAGGGGACGCAGGTTCATACCAACTCCTAAATACATCAACAAAGTTGAAACAAGACTTGCCAGCCTTCATGGCCGACATTCGGAATATGTAGGGTCAAGCTGTTAGCACTCAACCCCCTTGAGTGCTAATAATAAGGCAATTTCCCGAGGTTTCAAGACCCAGCCTTGGGGGCTGAGAGGGCAAATTGTTCGCAGTTCAGGGTTTGTCCTGCTCTATATGTAACGTGTTTTTACAAATAGGCCTGAGTTTTGCTCCACCAGTGCATGCCTCAGAAACAACTCACCGCCCCGGTGCAGCAAGCGCAAGACCTGCTGCAGACAGACGCCTTCATCCCTCACATGCGTCAGGTGGCGCGATGTGAGAGTTCGCTGCAGGAGCTGAGCCTGATGTGGCGGCTCATTGAGTCATCTGCCAAGATGAATTGCCCGCAGGAGGCGCTAGCGCTGCTGCCCATGATGGCCGCGACGCGGGAGGGCTTTGAGCAGCTGGAGCAGGATTTGGTGCATTCCATGGTGGCTCAGGCTATTGAGGGCGTGAGGCGTGGATTGCACAGCCAGGCTCAGCATCTGATGGATACGCTGGTGCGCAATCTTTATGAGCGAACGGCCGATGTGGGCTTTCTGGCCACCGATGTGTTGCTCTGCCGCTTTATGGCGGAGCTGGATATGCATACGGACGACGATAAAGCGCAGATGACTGAGCGTCTGCTAGCCTACCGCAGCAAGTACACGGTTTATCAAAAGGTGCTGCTACTCGATTGCGAAGGCTATGTGCGGGCGAGCACGCAGGAGGGCGGGGCCCTACAAAGTGGGCCATGCCGCGACCCGCTGATTGCGCAGGCACTGCAAAGCCAAAGCTTTGTGCAGGCATTTGGTGCCACAGACTTGCTGCCAGATCAATCTCGTGGGCTGATTTATGCCCACCGTATGCTGAGCCCCGTCACGCAAATGCCTGTGGGCGTGCTGTGTCTGTGCTTTGATTTTGAGGGCGAGATGCAGGGCCTCTGGAGCGGGCGACGTTCAGACGCGGCTCATGAGTCAGAAACCAGCATAGCCCTGCTGCTGGATGAGCAAGACCGGGTGCTTGCCAGCAGCGATGTGCACTGGATTGCAGCGGGTGTGCAGGTGAGGTCTCGCAAGAATGGTGCAAACCAGCTCTGGATTCATGGCGGACGCACTTATTTGGTGCAATCGGCACGCTCGGCCGGCTATCAGGGCTATGGGGGCCCCAAAGGTTGGCGTGCGCAAATCATGGTGCCGCTTGAGCTGGCTTTCGGCACACATGGGCATAGCGACCTGCAAGAGGTGGATGCGGTGGTGGCCCAGGGCTTGCTGAGTCATGCGCATCGCTTTTGCCCACCTTTACACGCGATTCGCAGTGCGGCAGACACCATCAGGCGTGTGGTCTGGAACGGGCAGGTCATGACGGCAGGCAAGCAGGCGGACAACACAAGATTGCAGGCCGTGCTGGAGCAGATTGGTGAGACGGGCGCGCGCACCAACGAGGTATTCACCCAGTCCATTCGCTCGCTCTACAGCACGGTGCTGGCGACGGCGCTGGACGATAACCGCTTGCTGACGCGTTTGCTGGTGGATTTGCTGGACCGCAATCTCTACGAGCGTGCCAACGACTGCCGCTGGTGGGCGTTGACGCTGCAATTGCCAGCCTTGCTGCAAACGCTGAAAGAAGGCAATGCGGCTGAAAATGCGAGCGCTGAAGTGTGTGAGTTGCTCACGGCCATCCATGCGCTTTACACCGTGTACCAGCAAATCATGGTGTACGACGTCAGCGGCAAGATTGTGGCGACGAGCCTGCAAGGCGGGGCCGAGGATGTGTTGACAGGTCGCTTTGTCGATCAGGAAAGCCTGCTCAAAGTGCTGGCCTTGAAAGGCACGCAGGCTTATCACGTCTCTGCTTGGTGCCCTTCTGCGCTGTATGAGGGGGCGGGGCCGACTTATGTTTATCACGCTGCCATTCGTTCTCCAAGCGGCGAGCTGCTGGGTGGAATTGGCCTGATCTTCCATGCGCAACGCGAGTTTCAGGCCATGCTGCAAGGTGTGCTGGGCTCGCAGGCAGAGCATCGAGCGGAGGGTGCTGGCAGCAGGCAGGTCGCGTATCTCAATCGCTCAGGTGTTGTCATGTCTTCATCCTCGGCGCAAATGCTGCCGGGCATGGTGCTGGATTTACCGGCAGACATGCTGGCTTTGCCTGCAGGCCAGAGCATTTCGCGGGCCATGGCGTACCAAGGCCAGTACTGCGTGGTGGCGGTGACGGCAGGCAGCGGCTACCGCGAGTTCAAGCGCAGCGATGGCTATGAGGAAGATGTTTTGGCCCTGTCCGTGCAGGCCTTCGGGCCGGTGCAGGGGGATGCGCAAGCCGCAGTCTGGCGTCGCAATACTCATGTGCAGAGCCTGCCGTCGGCCACATCCACAACTGGTGCAAGCATGGAGATGGCGACGTTCTTTGTGGGGCAAAGCGTGCTGGCTCTGGATGCAGCCTGCGTGCTGGAGGCGCAAAGCGCCGCTGAAATTGCTCCCATCTCAGCAGGGCGCTTGCCTCACTGCGTGGGCACATTGGCGCGGCGCAGCCAAGGTGCTGTGGCGGGCTATGTCTGGGTGTTTGATCTGGGTGCTTTGCTCTACGGCAAGCCGCTGATCAGAAGCCAACAAAGTCAGGTGATTGTGCTGGCGCACCAGGGGCTGAAGCTGGGTTTGCTGGTCAGCGATCTGGAGGGGGTTGCCAGACTGGATGCGCGGCAGCTGCGTGCTGCGCCTGCGCTGGCCCATTCGGCGGATGCGCTGGTGGACCGCTTGATCCAGGCTAATGGCGGCGATTTGCTGATTCAGTGCCTGAATGTGGCGGCGCTGGTGCAAATGCTCAAAGCGCCTGCACCAGTCCAAGTGGCAATGGGCGCTGCGACTTACTGAACCGGGAAGGGATTCTTTTCGTCGAGGGGTGCGCTGTAGTCGATCACCGGGGTGGTCTTGATCTCGTACTGGCTGCGATCCTTGCCCTCAATCCACTTTGGCGGCTTGCCGCGGCCTGTCCAGCTGGCACCGCTTTCGGGGTCGTAGTACTTGGCTTCGACCTTTTTCTTCTCTTCAGGCTTCCAGGGGAAAACTTGCTGCGAGGTAAAGCCGAAAGTGTCGATCAATTGCTTGATGGTGGCCAGGGCTTCTTTGGCCTCGGTGTGGCGCATTTCTTCAATGCGCTTGTCCAGTTCGTCTTTGCGAGCAATAAGTTCTTTGTAGCTAGGCATCAAGGGATTCCAATGAGTGTGAAGGCCAGCCTGATAGCCGCCTTGTTATTTTTATGCAAAACCACCCATTTTGACGCAAGCTGTTGCTCCACATAGTGTTGAAGTTGCGTACTCGTCATTTGATAAGGGAGTGCACGCTAGTTTGCTGGGCAGCGCGCATCACTCTGAATGCTTTTGATAGGGATTAGCTGACGGTTTTCTGGCCGCTGGCCAGTGCTTGCAGGGCGTCACCTGTCATGCGGTAGCGAATCCACTCGGTTTGCGGCAGGGCACCCAGGCTGTCGTAGAACTTCAGGGATGGTGTGTTCCAGTCAAGGCAGCTCCATTCAAAGCGGCCGCAGTTCTTGTCGATGGCGATCTGGGCCAGTCGCTGCAGCAGCGCCTTGCCCGCGCCGTGGCCGCGTGCATCGGGAGTGATGTAGAGGTCTTCCAGATACAGGCCATGCTGGCCTTGCCAGGTGGAGTAGTTGAAGAAGTACACCGCAAAGCCCACGGCCTTGCCATCGACCTCGCAAATCAGGCCAAAAACGGTGGGGTGCTCGCAAAACAGCGTGCGGCGCACATGCTCAGGCGTGGCCTTGGCTTCGTCTTCGGCTTTTTCGTAGATCGCCAGCTCGCGCACAAAGTGCAGGATGAGGTCGATGTCTTGCTCGGTGGCGGGGCGGATGTTCAACGTGCTCATGATTGTTTTTAGAGAAAAAAGGGCTGAAGCGCTTATTGAATAAGCGCTGGCAGCTATGATTTTTGCGCCTTAAGCGACCTGTCTGGCAGGCTGCTCGCCGTGGATCAGCGTGATGGGCAGGAACTGGCACAGGATCTGGAAGTGGTCTTCAAAAAATTCCCCTTCCATTTGCGCCAGATCGACAATCGGCACCCAGCGTGCCAGCGCGGCGTCGTCTGCGCCTTGAACGGGCGGCAGGGCGGGCTGCATGCCAAGATCCAGGTAGTGGACATGGGTGATGGTGCGGCCGCGCAGGCTGCGGTCCGGGTGGTCGAACACCTGCACGGCTTGCACGGCGGCCAGCAAATCGGCCTCGCTGATGGAGGAGCAGGTTTCCTCGCGCAACTCACGCACGCAGGATTGCCACAGGCTGTCGCGCTGCTCCAGGAAGCCGCCGGGCAAGGCCCACAGGCCCACGCCAGGCGCATGGCCGCGCTGAATCAGTAGCACATGGCCCTGGCCCTTGGCGTGGCAGCGCAGCAAGGCATCCACCGTTACAAACAGGGGGGCGTAAGGGGCCTTGGCCCAGGCCTCTTTATAGGCTTGCAGCATGTGCCACTCTTTTTGCAGGCGCACATACAAAGGCGTGTGGGCCCAGTGACGCAAAAAGGCCAGCGTGCTTTCGGGCATATGGGTGGAGAGCTTGCCCAGTGCTGCATCCATGGCTTCAGGCGATGCGCTGCCTTCGCCCAGGAAGATGTCACGCAGCGGCGTGGCATCAAACTGGCCCAGACGGGGCAGGCTGATCAGCTCCCAGCCCGGAAAGCGTGCCAGATAGCTGCTGCTGGAGTCTTTGAAGTGGCCGACCAGTGCTACGCTGGCACCTTCGGGAACATGGGCTTGCACGGCGTCACGCACGGCATTGACCCACAGCGGCTCGTTGTAATAGTCGCGTACGGGCACGCACTGAACGCGCTCTGCATCCTCTTTTGATAGCGCATCGCGCAGCATCTGCGCGCGCTCCTGCCAGCTAAAGGGGTTCTTAGGGTTGGGGGCCTGCCAGGCACTGCCCAGCACCACCACCACTTGGCGGGCGCGCTCTAGCGCTGCGTGCAGCAGTGCCATATGCCCGTTGTGCAGTGGCTGAAAGCGCCCGATCAGCACGGCGGTATGCAGGGGCATCGAGGTGGGCAGAGTCTCTGGCGCAGCAGAGATGACACGTTTGCTGGCGGTGTGGGAACTGGCTTGAGGCATGAAAGCAAAACCCGTACAGAAATCAGCGCCCGAAGTTGGGCATATTGGCTCAAAGAGGCGCTTGCGCATGTTCATCAAGCGCAAGCTGCTCACTTTTTGATTAAGGCTTACTCATAGTGTGCCGCAATTGGCATTTGCCGGCCGGTGCCAAAGGCGCGAGGGCGCACTCTCAGCATGGGCGGGGCCTGTCTGCGCTTGTACTCACTGCGGAACACCAGCTTTTGCACACGGGCAATGATCTCGGGCCCGCCGCTCTGGGTGCGCAGCTTTTCCACAAACGCGGCGGCATGGGCGTACTCTTTGCTGGACAGGTGCTGGCCCTCAATATGCCATTTAAGGATTTCATCCAGCACGGCATAGGGCGGCAGGCTGTCCTCGTCCTTCTGGCCGGGGGCCAGCTCGGCCGATGGCGGCTTGTCGATGATGATTTGCGGAATCAGCTCACGGCCCGCGTGGGTATTGATGTGGCGCGACAGCTCGAAGACCTCGGTCTTGTACAAATCGCCCAGCAAGCCCAGCCCGCCATTGGTGTCGCCATATAGCGTGCAGTAGCCCACCGAGACTTCGGACTTGTTGCCTGTGGTCAGCAGCAGGTTGCCAAAGGCGTTGCTGAATTCCATCAGCGTGGTGCCGCGAGCGCGGGCCTGCAGGTTCTCCAGTGCCAAACCTTGAAGAGCTTCGCCAAAGCTTGCCTCGAACTGGCGCGCGTAGGTGGTGACCAGTTCCTTGATGGGGTGCTCGTACAGCTTGATGCCCAGATTACGGCACAGATCTACCGAATCATCGACCGAGCCCGCGGAGGAGTAGCTGGACGGCATGGTGATGCCGACCACGTTGTCCGCCCCCAGCGCATCAACGGCCAGAGCCATTGTCAGCGCCGAATCAATACCGCCGGAGCTACCCACCACCACCTGCTTGAAGCCGCAACGGCGCGCATAGTCGCGCAGGCCCAGCACGATTTGCTGGCGGTAGAACTCCATGGTGGATAGGCCTTGCGCGGGCACTGGGCCGAGCTTTTGGCCGGTGGCGGTCTGAAAGTGCCCGTTGTCACCCAGCTCCAGCGTGTAGATATCTTCTTCAAAGCGCTTGGCTTCAAACACCACACCAGCTTCGGGCTCGACGGCAAACGATGCGCCGTCAAACACGATCTGGTCCTGGCCGCCGATCTGGTTCACATAGAGGATGGACAGCTTGTGGCGCGCCGCTGCCTGCGTGAAGACTTCGTGGCGCTGCTCGCGTTTGCCCAGGTGGCTGGGGCTGGCGTTGATGCTGATGACCATGTCCGGCGCAGCGTCGCCCATGCGCACAAAGGGGTTGGTGGCGTAGTCGGCGCCTTGGTCGTTCCAGCCATCCTCACAGACCAGAAAACCGACCTGGCAATTGCCCACGCGCAACACCTTGGCCGTGTCTGCGCCGGGCTCGAAGTGGCGGCGCTCGTCAAAGATGTTGTAGGTGGGCAGCAGCTGCTTGTCGTACTGCAGGCGAATCTGTCCGTCTTGCAAAACCAGCAGGCTGTTGTGTAGCGGCTTGCCGGGGCCGTTGTGGCGGGTGGGCGCGCCCACCACCCAGTGCAGGTCGGGGAACTGGCGTGTGGCGGACAGCAGGTCTTGCAGGCCAGCGTCAAGCCGCTGCAAAAAGCTGGGTTCATCGAGCATGTCGCCGGGGTAGTAGCCGGACAGCGACAGCTCGGAAAACACCACCAGATCAGCCTTGTCGGCGCTTGCCCTGGCTGCTGCTTCGCTCATGCGGCGGATATTGCCCTGAATGTCGCCCACCATGTAGTTGAGCTGGGCGAGGGTGACTTTCAACATGGCTCTCTCCTCTAGGTCAGACGGTTTCAGGCCTTTTGGCCGCGGGTTCCGCAATGCTGAAAACCTGGCGCAGATAGGCCAGATAAGTTTCGTCGTTGCACAGCGTCTTGCCGGGCGAGTCTGAAATCTTGGCGACGGGCTGGCCGTTGGCATGGGTCAGCTTCATCACGATGTTGATGGTGGTCAGGCCCATATCGTTGGTCAGTCGGGTGCCAACACCGAAGCCGCACTGAATGCGATCGGCAAAGCGGTGGTACAGGGCCAGCGCGGTGTCCAGATCCAGACCGTCCGAGAAGACGAGGCGCTTGCTTTGCGGTGGAATGCGCAGCTTTTCATAGTGGGCAATGGCTTTTTCGCCCCACTCAAACGGGTCGCCGGAGTCGTGGCGCAGGCCGTCGAACAGCTTGGCAAAGTACATGTCGAAGTCGGCCAGAAACGCATCCATGCCCACGGTGTCGGTCAGGGCGATACCCAGATCGCCCCGGTACTCTTGAACCCAGTCTTCCAGTGCAGCAACCTGAAAGTCACGCAGCCGCACGCCCAATGCCTGATAAGTCTGCAGATATTCGTGGGCCATGGTGCCGATGGGCACAAGGTTCAGGTCACGCGCCAGCAGCACGTTGGATGTGCCTTTGAACCACTGCGAAGTCTCGCCGGCAAAGGCCTGCACCACCTCGCGCTGCCAGGTGCCGGAGTAGCGGCGGCGCACGCCGAAGTCAAACAGCTCAAAGGGGTTGTGCAGCTTTGCTTCCACGGCCAAGTGCTTGAGCCGCTCTAGCTTCTGGCTCAGGCGCTTGCGGCCTTCGACGATGGCGGCTTCGGCATCAAAACGGCGGAAGTACAGCTCGTTGACGATGGCCAGCACGTAAATCTCAAAGCCCATGACGTGGACTTGCGGGCCGCGCGCCTCGATGTGCAGAGTGTCACCTTCAGCCCATGCCTTGATGAAGGCGCGCTGAAACTGGAAGATGCGCAAAAAGTCGATGAAGTCGCTCTTGATAAAGCGCAGGCTGTCCAGATAGTCCAGATCGTTCTTGCCAAAGCGCAGGCTGCACAGCGCGTCCAGCTCACGATTCACCTCAGGCAGCAAAGTGGCCAGCGGGAAGGCAGTGGGCGTGCGGCAGACAAATTCGTACACGGCCTCGGTCTGGGGGTGGCGGTGCAGCATGGCCTGCCACATGGTGAATTTGTAGAGGTCTGTGTCCAGCAAGTTGGTGATGATCGGGCTCATACCGTTTTCTTTTCAAAAATGTGAGCTGCTAGCGCTTGTCTTGTATGCGCTAGAGGCTTGTTTGTCTCATAAATTAAAGCTGGCGCTGGTTTCGCAGCGTACACCGATTGCATGCATGCGCTGCAGGAAGGCGGTGTGCGCCGCCTCGAAGCCGCCCACCGGGCTCATGCAGTCTGTCAGCAGCACGATGCGCGAGAAATCTTCGCTGCCCCAGTTGTCCACAATGTGCTCCGTTGTGGCGCGCACGCAGTGGCTGCTGGCCTCACCGGCAATCACGAACTGGTGGCTGGCGCGAAGCTGAGCCAGCAGGGCCGTGTTCAGGCCGGTTTCTGGGTCTTGCGCATCGGGGACCTCGGCGCGGATGGCACTGTAGTGCTCGGTCCACGGGTTCATGCCCTTGAAGACATGGCGCACGGCGCGGTGCTGCAGGTCTTGCCACTGGCGGCAGGCGGTTAGCACACTGGCATGCACGCCATGGCCCCAGCTGCCAATCTCGCAGTGCAGCGGCCAGACCATGAGGGTGTAGCTGCCCTGTGCCTCCAGCTGATCCAGGTATTGCAGCGTGCGCGCCTGCTCTGCTGCATTGCGCGGGGCAAAGTCGCCAGCCCGAACCTGCGCAGCCGTAATCTGGGTGAAGGGTGTGACTGCGCTGCCGTCCCGCTGTTGCCAGAAGGCGGGGTGGGCAATGTCATAGCTCTGGTGCGAATCGAGGGTGAGGGTGATCTGGCCCAGCTTTTCACCTTGGCTTGCAATCCAGCTGGCGAGGCGCTGCATATCCGCATGGGCACCTGCCACGGGCAGGCTGGGTGCTATCACTTGCTCAGTCACAGGCGAGCGAGGCTGCCAGTTCTCAGGCAGGTCGCAGAAGTCATTCTGCGGGTCGATGATGAGTAACTGGGTCTCTGTGTGGCGCATGGTCTTCACCTTCTGGGCGATGTGCAATGCCTGCAGTTTAAATTACTTAAAACATAATTGCAACTAAGTAATTTTGGATGACTGTGAAATAATTACACCGAAGAAAATGGAGTTGGTAAAAAAATGAATCAAACCACTGAGCGCAGAGAAGCCGTGCAGGTCAGCGTCGATGTGGTGCTGCTCACGCTGGTCGAGCAGCAACTGCATGCTGTGCTGCTGCGCCGCGCCGCTGCGCCATTTGCGGGCGTGTGGGCCTTGCCCGGCGGCTTTATCCACACCGCAGAAGATGCCGATACCAAGGCCAGCGCGGCCCGGGTCCTCCAGACCAAGGTGGGTATTGAAGGCGCGTATCTGGAGCAACTCGCCACTTTCAGCGGCCCGGCGCGTGACCCGCGTGGCTGGTCGGTGGCCGTAGCGTATTGCGCCTTGCTGCCCGCGCAGAGCCTGCCGCCTCAGCGAGATGATTTGTGTGTGGTGCCCGTGTCGGCCCTGCCGCAGTTGCCCTTTGACCATCGCGCCATTCTGGATGCGGCGCTGGCGCGAGTGCGCAGCAAAAGCCTTTATTCCTCGCTGCCCGTGCATTTGTGTGGCGAGACGTTCACGCTGCCGCAGCTGCAACTGGTCTATGAAAACGTGCTGGGTGAGCCTTTGAACAAGGTCAGTTTCAGGCGCAAGATGGATGAGATGGATTGGCTGGAGGCTGTGCCGGGTGCCTTGCAGGGGGGAGCGCACAGGCCGGCTCAACTCTACCGGGTCAAGCCGGCCTTCCGGCAGGAGCTGGCGCTGAGCCCCCGAGGCTTATGAGGTGAGCGTAAAAAATGCCTGCTGAGCAGGCATTTTTATTTGGAAGGAATCTATCAGTCGTTCTAGCTCACTGCGCCTATGCCCAGCAGGGCCAGCACCACAAAGATCACGGCAATCGCAATAAAGATAAAGAACAAAACCTTGGCAATGCCGGCGGCACCTGCGGCTACGCCGGTAAAGCCGAAAACACCGGCCACCAGGGAGATGACGGCAAAAATAATGGCCCACTTGAGCATCGAAGACTCCTTTGTCGGAAGCGATGGTTCAAGCCTAAGTGCGTGAGCGCAAGCCTTTAGTGTTCATTTGGGGAAAATTCCCGTAGGTCGAATCTGACAATAAAAAAGTCACCGAAATCTCTTTCGGTGACTTGGTGTGAGGGTTCGAAGGCTTCTACGCCTTATGGTCAGCGTTCACATCAGCGCGATGGAACTTCGTCCTCGCAGCGATGCTCCCGCTTTCGCGGGGCCTCATCAGTGGTTTACTTCAGACCGGCGGCTGCGCGCAGTTCAGAAGCTTTGTCTGTACGTTCCCAGGTGAACTCGGGCTCTTCGCGGCCGAAGTGGCCGTAGGCAGCGGTCTTGCTGTAGATGGGGCGCAGCAGGTCCAGCATCTGGATGATGCCCTTGGGGCGCAGGTCGAAGTGCGCCGCTACCAGCTTGGCGATTTCCGCATCGGGAATCACGCCTGTGCCTTCGGTGTACACGGTGATGTTCATGGGGCGAGCCACACCAATGGCGTAGGCCACTTGAACCTGGCATTGGCGCGCCAGACCGGCGGCGACCACGTTCTTGGCCACATAGCGCGCTGCGTAAGCAGCCGAGCGGTCTACCTTGGTTGGGTCCTTACCGGAGAATGCGCCGCCGCCGTGGGGGCAAGCACCGCCGTAGGTATCCACAATGATCTTGCGACCGGTCAGGCCGCAATCGCCCTGAGGGCCGCCCACGACGAAACGGCCGGTGGGGTTGATCAGGTACTTGGTGTCCAGCAGCCATTCAGATGGCAGCACGGGCTTGATGATCTCTTCAATGATGGCTTCGGTGAACGAGGCCTTCATCTTGGTCGATGTTTCCGACTGGTCGGGGCTGTGCTGGGTGGACAGCACCACGGTATCGATGCTGTGGGGCTTGCCATCCACATAGCGCAGGGTCACCTGGCTCTTGGCGTCAGGGCGCAGGAAGGGCAGACGGCCATCCTTGCGCAGCTGGGCCTGGCGTTCCATCAGACGGTGTGCGTAATAGATGGGCGCGGGCATCAGCTCGGGCGTTTCGTCGCAGGCGTAGCCAAACATCAGGCCCTGATCACCAGCGCCGGTGTTCAGCTCGTCATCGCTGGCCTTGTCCACGCCTTGGGCGATGTCTTGGCTTTGCTTGTCGTAAGCGACGAGAACCGAGCATCCCTTGTAGTCAATACCGTATTCGGTATTGTCATAGCCGATGCGCTTGATGGTGTCGCGTGCGACCTGGATGTAGTCCACATTCGCGCCAGTGGTGATTTCACCTGCCAATACCACCAGACCGGTGTTGGTCAGTGTCTCGGCTGCCACGCGGCTGTGCGGGTCTTGGGTGAAAATAGCGTCCAGAATCGCATCAGAGATCTGGTCCGCGACCTTGTCGGGGTGACCTTCAGAAACCGATTCCGAGGTAAACAGAAAATCGCTGTTCGCCATTGATATAACTCCTTGTAGCTTGGGCAATTGCGTTGCCTGAGCTTCGAAGTCTGGCGAACGCTTTAGCAGTTTTGTTTTAACGTCGCCCTGCAAGTTGCTCTTTAACTCAGCGACCCCACTATTCTAATGCCTTCCCTGTTTCGACTCTTTGCAGCGCTGCCTTTGTGGCTATTGCACATGCTAGGTGCAGCCATGGGCTGGTTGATTTTGCTTCTTTCGCCGACCTACAGACGCCGTTTTTCGGCCAATGCGGCGCAGGCGGGCTACCGCTTTGGGCAGGTGCGCTCTGCGGTCGGCCATGCCGGGCGCATGGTGTTTGAGATGCCGCGCATCTGGCTGGGGAAGGAGTTGCCGCCTTGCAACATCGTCAACGGGGAATGTGTCGAAAAGGCCTATGCACAAGGTAAGGGCCTCGTTTTTTTAACGCCGCATCTGGGCTGCTTTGAGATGTCGGTACAGGCCGCTGCGCAGCGCTGGTCGGCTGAGCACGGCAACATTACCGTGCTCTATCGCCCGGCGCGCCAGAGCTGGCTGGCTGAAATTCTGGAAACCGCACGCAATCGCCCGGGTGTGCAGGCTGTGCCCACCACGCTGTCTGGTGTGCGGCAAATGATCAAGGCCTTGCGCAAGGGTGAGGCTGTGGGCTTGCTGCCCGACCAGGTACCGCCGGATGGACAGGGCACATGGGCCCCATTTTTCGGCCGAGATGCTTACACGATGACGCTGGCGGCCAGGCTGGTGCTGCAAACTGGTGCGGCTGTAGTGCTTGCCCGTTGCGAACGTTTGAGCTGGGGACGGGGCTACACCCTGTATTTTGAAGAGTGGCCCATGACGGATGCCACCACGCTGGAGGCTTGCGTGCTGCAAATCAATCTGGCCATGGAAAAAACCATTCGCCAGTGCCCTGAGCAATATTTGTGGGGCTACGGCCGCTACAAGCAGCCGCGCGTGGAGCGCAGCGAAGCCGCAGCTTTTGTGAAACCTGGAGAAAACGCATGAGCGGCAGCAAGATCGCCATTGGCTTCATGCATGTGCTGGCCAAGCTGCCGCTGCCCATGCTGCGCGGGTTGGGCAAATTCATTGGCCGCGTGCTGTTTGTGGTGGCAGGCCAGCGCCGCCGTATTGCTCTGCGTAATCTTGAGCTGTGCTTCCCCGATGTGCCCGAAGCACAGCGCAAAGCATGGGCGAAAGAGTCTTTTGAAGTCTTTTGCCAGACGTTTCTCGACAGAAGCTGGCTGTGGTTCGGCTCTGAAGAGCTGGTGCGCAGCCGCGTAAAGCTGGTGGGCGCTACGCATGAGCTGGAAGGCGATGCGCCCACCATCGTCTTTGCGCCGCACTTCTACAGCATGGATGCCGGTGGGCTGGCGCTGCCGCTCAATACCGAGCGCGAGTTCACATCCATCTTCGCAACCAACCCGGATCCTGATCTGGATGCCTGGTTCATGACCGGTCGTCAGCGCTTTGGCAACGTGAAGATGCTGAACCGTGCAGATGGGGTGAAACCCATCATCTCCTGCGTGCGCAAGGGTGGGTTGCTGTATCTGTTGCCCGATATGGACTATGGCAAGAACGACTCGGTTTTTGTGCCGTTCTTCGCAGTGGAGAACACGGCCACGATTCCCTCGCTCTCGCGCTTTGCACGACTGGGCAAGGCCAAGGTAGTAGCGCTGTACAACCGTATGACGCCTGAAGGCTATGTGGCTGAGCTGACACCCGCCTGGGAAAACTTCCCTACGGATGATCATGTAGCCGATACGGCCCGAATGAACCGTGAGCTGGAGGCTGCCATCATGACCATGGTTCCGCAGTACTACTGGGTGCACAAACGTTTCAAGACACGCCCGGATGGCGAAGCATCGCTGTACACCAAAGAATAATGCTCAAAATGGCTTCTAGCTTTTGATGAGTATGCGCAAGCAGCTTCTGTTTCAGGAGCTGTTTTGCTTTAAGAATTCCGTTAATGCGCGCCGCACGGCCTCGGGCTGCTCATGCGTTACCCAGTGGCTGCAACCCTTTAAATGCTCCACCGTCAACTGCGGCACCCATTGCTCCAGTCCATTGAGCAGGGCTGGTTGCAGGGCGATATCGCTATCGCCCCAGAGAATGCGCACCGGCACGGGGATATGCAGCATTTCATCGGGCAGGCTCAGGCCGCGAATGTCCTGTAAATCCTCGGTGCTGCTGTCGGGCTGGGGCGGCACCAGCGGGCTGGCTGCGTAAAACATGCAGGCGCCATGCACGCCCAAGTCCCAATGCTCTCGGTATTGCTGCTTTAGCTCGGGGGTCAGCCAAGCGGGCTGGCTGCCATCGGGGTTCTGAAAAAAGCCCAGCATGCGCTGCCAGCGGTTTTCTGCCAGCAGGGCGGGAGCATCTGGTCTGCGCAGAAAGTGCATGTACTGGCTGGCGGCCTGTTGCACAGGATTTGTCTGCAGTTCGCGTAAAAAGCTGCCGGGATGCGGGGAGTTGAGAATTAACAGCCGTTGCAGCTGCTTGGGGTAGCGGTTAGCCAGGCCCCAGGCCACGGCTCCGCCCCAGTCATGCGCAATCACGCAGGCGGCGCGGTTCTCAGTGCTTTCAAGCGCGATCAAGGCGGCCAGGTCATCAACCAGATGCTTGGCGCGGTAGTCGCTGATGGCGCTGGGCTGGCTGGAGCGGCCATAGCCGCGCAGGTTGGGTGCTACGCAGCGGTAGCTGGCGCCAAAGTGCTTCAGCAGCTCATCCCAGATAAAAGCCCCTTCGGGGAAGCCGTGCAGAAACAGCAGAAGGGGCTGGCCGGGCTGGCCGCTGGTGCGGCACTCAAGCGTGATGCCTGTCGCCAGTGGGTGCATGCAAGTCGTGACCATGAAGCTCTCCTGTTTGTAGCTTCTGGCGCTTGCCAAATAAGCGCCTAGGGCTGATTTTGCGCAGGGGCGTTGTTTGCAGGCGTCGCTTCGGCGACGGGGGTTGCCTGGGGCAATCCCTCGGGGTGGCACCAGTGCCACAGCAGCTGGGCCACATCGTCCACGCCCTGCTTTTTGAGGGCAGAGAACAAACGCACCTCGCCACCGCCCGCATTGAGCTTGGTAATGGAGAGAATCTTGGCCTGCTCGGCGCGGGTCAGCTTGTCGGCCTTGGTCAGCACGATCAGGAACTTCAGGCCTGCTTCGACGCGGGGACGAATGGCTTCGAGCAGGGCTTCGTCCAGCTCGGTCAGGCCCAAGCGTGGATCGCACAGAAGCACCACGGCCGTGAGGCTTTCGCGCTCCATCAAGTAGTTGAGCATCACGCGCTGCCAGCGTTGCTTGTCTTCGCGGGACACAGCGGCGTAGCCGTAGCCGGGCAAGTCAGCCAGTATCGCGTCTGTCACGCCTTGCTTACCGAGGGCAAACAGGTTGATGTGCTGAGTGCGGCCGGGCTTCTTGGAGGCAAAGGCCAGCTGCTTTTGTTGAGTCAGCGTGTTGATGGCTGTGGACTTGCCGGCGTTGGATCGGCCCACAAAGGCGATCTCGGGCACATTGATCGGAGGCAGCTGATTGAGCTGGGCTGCGGTGGTAAAGAAGCGCGCAGTGTGCATCCAGCCCATCGCAAGCTTGCTGTCGATCAAAGAATGTGTATTTCCGGCTGTGGTATCCGGGGAAGCATGGGTCATGACGGTAACTATTTCAGGGAGGCCCATTGTAGAATTTGGAGGATTCGCACTCTCAACAATAGACCCAGCCCCTTGATATGAAGTTGCTTGCCTCTTTGCTGACTGCTGTTATTTTCGCAGCACCTGCCTTTCCTGCATTTTCTGCGGGAGAAACACCTGTTAAAGCAGATGCTGCCAAAGGGCAAGCCAGTTATGGGGCGGTTTGCGCCTCCTGCCATGCTGCTGATGGCAATTCAACCATTCCCCTGCAGCCCAAGCTGGCAGGGCAACACCCAGAGTATCTGGTCAAACAACTGCGCGAGTTTAAAGACGGCAAGCGCAATGATCCAGTAATGAAGGGCTTTGCCTCGTCGCTGAGCGATGGTGATATGAAGAATATCTCCGCCTGGCTGCACACTCAGGCCCCCAAGAATGGGTTCTCCAAGGACAAGGATTCGATTGCCTTGGGTGAGCGCATTTACCGTGGTGGTATTCAGGAGCGCCAGGTTGCGGCCTGCGCTGGCTGCCACAGCCCCAACGGTGCAGGTATTCCGGCCCAGTACCCTCGTCTGTCGGGTCAGCATGCTGATTACACCGTTAAAACACTGATCGCTTTCCGCGATGGTCAGCGCACCAATAGCATTCCCATGGTTCAGGTTGCTGCAAAGCTTAATGATCGCGAAATCAAGGCCGTGGCAGACTATATAGCTGGCTTGCGTTAAAAATCCTTTTCACCAGATGCTGGGGTGACTCCGGGAACTTTCAGGCATTTTTCATCCCCCAAGTCAGGCGGGCCCATCGGCTAGTTCAGCAGATGGCCCCGCCTTTTTGCGTCCGGATACTTCAAATCGTTCATGTCAGACCTTCCACTTTCCGATCGTGACTCCTCCCGCTCACCGGCCGTGCGCGCGGCCACGGAGTTGCTGGGCTCCATGCGTTTTGCGATTTCACTGCTGACGGTGATCTGCATTGCATCGGTCATTGGTACGGTGCTCAAGCAGCATGAGCCACTGGTCAACTACGTCAACCAGTTTGGCCCCTTCTGGGCCCAACTGTTTCTGGTGCTCAAGCTCAATGCGGTTTACAGCGCCTGGTGGTTCTTGCTGATTCTGGCGTTTCTGGTGATCAGCACCTCGCTGTGCGTGAGTCGCCATGCTCCCAAATATTTGGCTGATATCCGCAATTACAAGGAAAACATTCGCGAGCAAAGCCTGAAAGCCTTTGGTCACCGTGCCGAAGCTGATGTGCCCGGCAGCACCGAAGAAGCGGCCAAGCGCATTGGCCAGCAACTGGTAAAGGGTGGCTGGAAGGTCAAGATGCAGCAGCGTGATACGGCAGCAGGCCCCGGCACGGGCTGGATGCTGGCTGCCAAAGCGGGTTCTGCCAACAAGTTGGGTTATATCGCTGCGCACTCTGCCATTGTGCTGATCTGTATTGGCGGCCTGTTTGATGGTGACCTGGTGGTGCGCGCCCAGATGCTGCTGGGTGGCAAGACGCCATACACAGGCGGCGGCATGATTTCGGATGTAGCGCCTCAGCACCGCCTGTCCATCAAGAACCCGACGTTCCGCGGCAACCTCATGGTGTCTGAAGGAACGCAGTCGGGTACTGCTATCTTGAATCAATCAGACGGTATCTTGCTGCAAGAGCTGCCATTTTCGGTTGAGCTCAAAAAATTCATCGTGGAGTACTACTCCACCGGCATGCCCAAGCTGTTTGCCAGCGAAGTTGTGATTCATGACCGCGAAACCGGCGAAAAGCTGGAAAAGCGTATCGAAGTGAATCATCCGGCCAGCTACAAAGGCATTGAAATCTACCAAAGCAGCTTTGATGACGGCGGCTCCACCGTCAAGCTGCACGCTGTGCCTATGGACGGCATTTCGCAGCCCTTTGATGTGGAAGGCGTGATCGGCAACTCCACCGAATTCGTGCGCAAGCTGGCCGATGGCTCGCAAGACAAGGTCACGCTGGAATACACAGCGCTGCGCACCATCAACGTCGAAAACTTTGGCGGACAGAACAAGGGCGGCGCGGCGGGCACTGATGTGCGCAAGGTTGACCTGAAGCAGGCGATTGATGAGCGTCTGGGCGCGGCCCACAAGACAACGGACAAGAAGGACTTGCGCAATATTGGCCCCAGTGTGGGCTACAAGCTGCGCGATGCCTCGGGCCAGGCGCGTGAGTTCCAGAACTACATGCTGCCGGTGGATACAGGCGAAGGTCAGCCTGTCTTCCTGCTGGGCGTGCGCGAGAACCCCGCCGAAGAGCTGCGCTATCTGCGTGTGCCTGCTGACCCCGAAGGCACGATGGACACCTTCCTGAACCTGCGCCAGGCCATGCAGAACAAGGCGCTGGCTGAAAAGGCCGCACGCGCCTATGTGCAAAAGGCCGTGGATGTGTCCCGACCTGAACTGGCCGAGCCGCTGACCCAGTCCGCTCTCAAGGCACTGGAGCTGTTTGCCGGTCAGGACAGCAAGATCAAGGGCCCAGAGGGTAAGCCTCTGGGCGGTCTGCAAGCCATTTCCAATTTCATGGACAGCAATGTCCCTGAAGCTGAGCGCGAGCGCGCCGGCGAGGTGTTGGTGCGCATTCTGAACGGCGTGCTCTTCGAGCTGGCCCAGCAGGTGCGCCAGCAGGCCGGGCACAAGCCCTTTGAGAATGATGAAAAGACGCAGGCCTTCATGACCCAGTCTGTCTTCTCGCTTAGCGATGCCCAGTTCTACCCTGCGCCCGTGATCTTCATGATGAAGGACTTCACGCAGGTGCAGGCCAGCGTATTCCAGGTGGCACGCGCCCCTGGCAAGAATATTGTTTACCTGGGCTGCCTCTTCCTGATCATTGGCGTATTTGCCATGCTGTATGTGCGTGACCGCCGTATCTGGATCTGGCTGACCCCATCGAATGGCGCAAGTCATGCCAATATGGCCTTGTCCACCAATCGCAAGACCATGGATGGCGACCGCGAATTCACCATGCTGGCCGATAAGCTAATCGGGGCCACACCCGTACAAAAGAAGACTCCCGGAGGTTCTGTATGAACACCGCAACCACGACACTGACACTGAACGAAGGCTACCTCGCCCGCCGCAACTGGTTTGACTGGTTGTTTGCGGTCGTGGTGGTCGTGGGGCTGGGCTATGCGCTGCAGCGTTATGCCGCCTATATGGACGTGTATGAGAAGGGCATCTTGCTTGCCGCCATACCGGCCATGATCTGGCTGGGCTGGTTCTGGCGACCGCTGGCCGTGCTGATGCTGACCGTGGCGGGCTTCTCGCTCATGGCTGTCGGCCTGTATCAGGGGGCCGAAGGCGGCGAGCTGGCGCGATCTGAAACGGTCTTTGGCCTGAAATACTTTCTTTCCAGCCAGTCCGCCATTCTGTGGATGAGCATGGTGTTCTTCATCAGCACCATCTTTTACTGGGTGGGCGTGTTTGCCAAGAGCGAGCAATCCGTCATGTCGCTGCTGGGCTCGCGCCTGGCGTGGCTGGCAGTGGTTCTGGCGCTGGTCGGCACCATGGTGCGCTGGTACGAGAGCTATCTGCTGGGTGCGGACATTGGTCACATTCCCGTCAGCAACCTCTACGAAGTGTTCGTGATGTTCTGCTGGATGACGGCTCTGTTCTATCTGTATTACGAGCAGCATTACGATACCCGCGCTCTGGGCGGCTTTGTGATGCTGGTCGTCAGCGCTGCTGTTGGCTTCTTGCTCTGGTACACGCTGGTGCGTCAAGCGCATGAAATTCAGCCTCTGGTGCCTGCCCTTAAAAGCTGGTGGATGAAGCTGCATGTACCTGCCAACTTCATTGGTTATGGCACGTTTGCGCTGTCGGCCATGGTGGCGTTTGCCTACCTCATCAAGCAGCAGGCGACAGAGACCAAATGGTACAAGCTGGCCCCGCTGTGGTTGTTGGGCGTGGTGCTGTGCTTTGAACCCATCGTCTTTCGCAAGGGAGCGACTGAAAACGGCGGCAGCTACTGGATGGTGTACTTTGGCATCTCCGCGCTGATCGTGGCTGGCATCTTGCTGGCCCGCAAGCGTATTGCCGCACGTCTGCCTTCGTTCGAAATTCTGGACGACGTGATGTACAAGGCCATTGCGGTTGGCTTTGCCTTCTTCACCATCGCCACGGTGCTGGGTGCGCTGTGGGCGGCTGAAGCATGGGGCGGCTACTGGAGCTGGGACCCCAAGGAAACCTGGGCGCTGATCGTCTGGCTCAACTACGCCGCCTGGCTGCACATGCGCCTGATGAAGGGCCTGCGTGGCACCATCTCTTCCTGGTGGGCGCTGGCTGGACTGGCTGTCACCACCTTCGCCTTCCTGGGTGTGAACATGTTCCTGTCCGGTCTGCATAGCTACGGCGAGCTGTAAGTATCGAACCAGGCACTCCAAAAAAAGGAGCTGCTTGCGCTTGAATCTGATAGGTTTCAATATCTTCTGGTATTGAAACCTATAGATAAAAGGCGTAAGCAGCTCCTTTTTTTATAGAACTGCAGGCGTGGAACTTTGCTGACTGGCGCTGCTCTGAAGTCATAGGTACTCTGTTGTGAGTACCTGGAGCACAACATGCTGATACGCAATAACAACCAAGGCTTTGTCCATTCGCTGAACAGCGAAATCACCTCGCAGACGCAATATCTGCAGCGACGAGCCTTTATGCAGACATTGGCCACGGGGGCCGCAGGCGCTGCACTGGCCAGTTGGGCCGGGCGCGATGCATTGGCGGCGGAGGCTGAGCGCGCTCACCTTCCGGCTCTGAAAGGCCAGCCCAGCAAGGTCTCAGGTGCAATGACGGTGGAAGCCGCCACGGCCTACAAAGACGCCACGAGCTACAACAACTACTACGAGTTCGGTCTGGATAAAGGCGAGCCGGTACGCAATGCCGGCACGCTGAAGACACGGCCGTGGACGGTACGCATCGAAGGTTTGGTGCAAAAGCCGCAGACGCTGGATATCGACAGCTTGCTCAAGCTCAGCGCACAGGAAGAGCGCATTTACCGCCTGCGCTGCGTAGAGGGTTGGTCCATGGTCATCCCGTGGGTGGGCTACTCGCTGTCTGAATTGCTCAAAAAGGTGCAGCCACTTTCCAGCGCCAAGTATGTGGAATTTGTCACCCTGGCTGACAAGGCGCAGATGCCGGGCCTTAGAAGTGGTGTGCTGGACTGGCCCTACACCGAAGGATTGCGGCTGGATGAAGCCATGCACCCGCTGACGCTGCTGGCCTTTGGCATGTATGGCGAAGTACTACCCAACCAGAATGGCGCGCCGGTGCGGCTGGTTGTGCCATGGAAATACGGCTTTAAAAGCGCCAAGTCGCTGGTGGCGATTCGCCTGACGGACAAAGAGCCCGGAACCGCCTGGAACAAGGCTGCGCGCAATGAGTACGGTTTTTACTCCAACGTGAACCCCGAGGTTGATCACCCTCGCTGGAGCCAGGCCACCGAGCGCCGTATTGGTGAAGGCGGTTTGTTCGCCAAAAAGCGCAAAACCCTGATGTTCAACGGCTACGGTGATCAGGTCGCGCAGTTGTACGCCGGCATGGATTTGAAGAAGTTCTACTGATGCAGGCCTGGTTGCTCAAGCCCTGGGCCAAGCCGCTGGTCTTTACGCTGTGCCTGCTGCCCTTCGCATGGCTTTTCTATGCGGCCTCTACCGATGGGCTGGGAGCCAACCCAGCAGAGGCTTTGCTGCGCCAGACCGGCGACTGGACTTTGCGTTTTCTCTGCATCGTGCTGGCGGTGACGCCGCTGCGTCAGCTCTCAGGCTGGAATCTGCTGGTGCGTTACCGGCGCATGTTGGGCCTGTACGTGTTCTTCTACGCCTGCCTGCACCTGCTTTGCTATGCGTGGTTCGACATGGGGCTGGACTGGGGCGATATCGTGGCCGATATTCCCAAGCGCCCGTTTATTCTGGTGGGCTTCACCACCTGGCTGGTGCTGCTGGTGCTGGCTGCCACTTCGCCCAAGTTCGTGCTCAAGGCGCTCGGCGGCAAGCGCTGGCAGTGGCTGCACCGCGCGGTTTACGCCACGGTGCCGCTGGCACTGCTGCATTTCTTCTGGATGCGCGCTGGCAAGAACAACTTTGCCGAGGTGGCTGTTTATGCCGCCATTCTCAGTATTTTGCTTACCTGGCGTGCAGTGCGTGCTATCAAAAAATGATTAACCTGCCACGGCACGCAGTGGTGGGCGTACCTGGCGCGTGACCGGGTCAATCTCTGCACTGGGCAGCTGGTAGGCGCGTTGATCGAATAAGTCAATACCGCACTGCAAGCCTTCAAGCCAGTTGAAAAGATCGCCAATCGCCTGCTTGCCCATGATGGGCGCGCCATGCTGGGGCACGATCATTTCGATGGGCAGTTGACGCGCCATCTGAACCCACAGCCGCAAAATCTTATTGGAGACCATGTAGCGACGGTGGAAGCCTTCCATGCGTGCAATATGGGGTACTAGGTCGGTTACAGGCTTTTGTGCCTCAGCGCCGGTAGTCAGAGACACCCCTAAGTCGCCCGTAAACAGAATCTTGCTGATGGGGTCGTAGAAGTGGAAGTTGCCTTCTGCATGCAAAAAGTGTGCAGGCAGCAGTACCAGCTCGGTATTGCCCAGCGGCAGGCGGCCGCCTGCATCTGGCACACCGATCACGCGGTTCTCTGTCTTGCCTACTTTGGTGAAGTGAGGTGCAAAACGCTCCCAGATGCGCGAGATGACTAGCTGGGCGCGGGTGCTGGTCATCCAGCGGTCAAGCGAGGCGATGATGTCCGGGTCCGCATGCGACGCGACCACATAGGCCAGTTTTTGCGGCGTAAAGTGGCGGGACATGCCCATGAACAACTCGTTGAAGGCCAGGTTACCACCGGGATCGATGATGGCACCTGTGCCGTTGTCAACGATCAGGAACTGATTGGCCTGAATGGCTTGACCGTCCTCTTCGATGAGGTCGGTGAACATCAGGCAGGCATGGGTTTTGTCGCGGTAAAGCTCTATGGGCATGGCAGATTGTCAAAGGACAAGATGCCCCACTCTAGAGTTGAACCCTGAACAGAGTGTTGATGTTTATCAAGCCTCAGGGCTTGGTATCTGCCGCTACGGAGTTCTCTGCATCGCTCAGCGGTGAAGGCGTCACCACAGGCGCTGCTGTGCCTGGCGCTTTAGGAGACGAAATGCCCAGGGCTTCCGGCAAGGTAGCGCGGCCTTGAGCGGCTGGATCGGTCGGCAGATAGAGCGGGCCTTTTTGTCCACAGGCGGAAAGTGAAGCGATGGACGCCGCACAAGCTGCAAGGGCAATGCTCCTGACTAAAATTTGGGTGGCTTTCAACATGGGCAAATTGTAATGACTGACCTTGAATATCTGGACCGCGCTGATCAACTACTGATGGCCGTGGAGCAATGCTGTGACCGCATCAACGACGAAACCGATGCGGACCTTGATGCACAGCGCGTGGGTGGCCTGGTGACACTGGTTTTTGAGAACCGTAGCCAGATTGTGATCAACCAGCAAAAGCCCTTGCACGAAATCTGGCTGGCAGCCAAGGCGGGCGGCTTTCACTACCGCTTTGACGAAGAGAAGAAGGCCTGGATGGACACCAAGGGCGCAGGCGAGTTCTTTGCCAACCTGACGCAATATGCAAGCGAGCAGTCGGCGATGTCGCTGGAATTCAAAGCGCTAGGCTGATAAATCTCAGGCACTGAATGAAAAAAGCCTGCCTCGATGAGAGGCAGGCTTTTATTTTTGCGGGCTTAATTCCTGAACAGATCCAGGATTCGGCTGCGTTCTTCAGAAGCGGGTGCGGGTGTGGCACCCGGTCCGGCGTTATCGCCGCTGGAAGGCACAGATGCTTCCATACCCAGGCTGGAGATGCCGCCACTGCGGGCATTTTCCTCGTAGTACCAGTCGCCTCCCATATTGACCACGCCGGGGGGGGCTTGTACCTCCGTCACGGGAACCCCCTTGAGTGCGTGCTGCATGAAGCTGATCCAGATAGGCAGGCTCAGGCCGCCACCGGTTTCACGGGAGCCCAGATTGCGGGGCGTGTCGTAACCAATCCATGAGACGGCCGAGATGCTGGGCTGATAGCCGGCAAACCAGGCATCCACAGAATCGTTCGTCGTACCGGTCTTGCCGTACAGATCGGGGCGCTTGAGTGTGGCCTGTGCCTTGGCTGCGGTACCCACGCGTGCCACATCGTTGAGCAAGGTGCCAGTGATAAAGGCATTGCGCTCAGGAATGGCCTGGGGCAGGCTGCTGATGGGGGGAGGCGTGAACTCGGACAGGATTCTGCCCTTGTGGTCTGTGACGCGAGCAATCAGCCAGGGGTTGAGGCGGTGGCCGCCATTGGCGAAGACCGAGTAAGCACCTGCCATTTGCAGCGGCGTGACGGAACCTGCGCCCAGAGCCATGGTCAGGTACGCGGGCTGCTTGGAGGCTTCAAAGCCAAAGCGTGTCGCCCATTCCTGGCCGGTCTTGGGGCCGATTGCCTGCAGCAGGCGAATGGAGATCATGTTCTTGGACTTGTTCAAGCCCGTGCGCATGGTCATGGGGCCGGCATAGGTGCCGTCGTAGTTCTTGGGCTCCCAAGGCTGGCCGCCGGTGGTTGCTGCGCTGAAGAAGATTGGCGCGTCATTGATCATGGTTGTAGGCGAGAAACCATGCTCCAGCGCTGCCGAGTAGATGAAGGGCTTGAAGCTGGATCCGGGCTGGCGCCAAGCCTGAGTCACGTGATTGAACTTGTTCTTTTCAAAGTCAAAGCCGCCCACCAGTGCGCGAATTGCGCCGGTTTGAGTGGACACGGCGACAAATGCGCCTTCCACTTCAGGCAGCTGGGTGATTTCCCATGCGCCCTTGGCATTTTTGACAGCGCGGATCACCGCACCAGGGCGGATCTTGATATTGGGAGGTGCCTTGGGGCTAAGGCCGGACTCGGCCGGTTTGAGGTTGTCACCGGTGATGTCAAAGTGTGTGCCATCAGCGCGTGCAGCCACGATCTTGCGAGGTGAGGCTTCGAGCACCACGGCGGCAATCACATCGCCGTTGTCGGGGTGATTGGCCAGCACATCGTCAATCGCTTCTTCCAGCTCCTGCGGGTTGCCGGGCAAGGTGATAAATTTTTCAGGGCCGCGGTACTTTTGGCGGCGCTCGTAGTTCATGATGCCTTCGCGCAGAGCCTTGTAAGCGGCTTCTTGTTCGCCTGCATTCAGGGTGGTGTAGACGTTCAGGCCGCGTGTGTACGCATCGTTGCCGTATTGGGCAAAGATTAGCTGACGCGCCATTTCCGCCACGTATTCAGCATGAACACGGGTGGAATTGGAGGCGGTTCGCAGCTTGAGTGGCTCTTCCTTGGCCTGCTTGGCTTGCTCGGCGGTGATGAAGCCGTTTTCTTCCATGCGCTCAATGATGTAGAGCTGGCGAATGCGGGCACGCTTGGGGTTGCTGATCGGGTTATAGGCAGACGGGGCCTTGGGGAGACCCGCCAGCATGGCGGCTTCAGCAACGGTGATGTCTTTCAGGGGGTGGCCGAAGTACGCTTCGCTGGCAGCAGCAAAACCATAGGCGCGGTTGCCCAGAAAGATCTGATTCATGTAGATCTCAAGAATCTGCTCCTTGGTGAGCAGGTGCTCTAACTTGAAGGTCAGCAGAATTTCGTAGATCTTGCGGGTGTATGTCTTCTCGGAGGTCAGGTACACATTGCGCGCCACCTGCATGGTGATGGTGGATGCGCCTTGGCTTTTGACCTTGCCCAGATTGGCGAGCGCAGCACGCAACATGCCCTTGTAGTCCACGCCACCATGCTCAAAGAAGCGCGTGTCTTCAATGGCCAGTACCGCATTGGTCATGACCTTGGGAATTTCTTGAATCGGCGTCAGTGTGCGGCGCTCTTCACCAAACTCGCCTAGCAGAGCGCCTTCGCTGGAGTACACCCGCAGCGGCAGCTTGGGACGGTAATCCGCCAGCTCGGAGACGTCAGGAAGGTTGGGGTAGGCCATGGCCAGCGCCACAGCGACAGCCAGCAAGATTGCCAGCGCGCCCGCAACTGCCAGGCCCATGAGCCAGAAGATGGAGCGCAGCAACCAGTGCATGCGTTTTTTAGGAGCTTTGGATCCAGGCGCTGGAGCCTGATGGGCAGAATGTTCTGATGGCGGCATTTCGCAGTATGAGCAAGAGGTGGGGCATTATAGAAATCCCCTTCAGAAAAGCATCTTTGTGACGATGTGGATGTCACACGTTGGCTGAATCCTAAAGCACAGGGTAAGCACTGTTGCATGAGTGGATGCTGCTGCACCCCTGTTTGATGTTACACAAGGTTGTCTTTTTTTGACCACGAAATGCGTGGGAAATGGCTACAGCAAAGCGTGGGTTGCTATAGCTTGCTGCTAGGATTCCCATGTATTGCTGGCTTTTGTTTCCATTCTTACAATCTAGGGGGGCACGTTGATTGCTCTGAGTTCTTTATTCAGCCGTCAGCCTGCACCATTGCTTGGCATTGATGTCAGCTCCTCCAGCGTGAAGTTGGTTGAGCTGACCAAAAGCAAGTCAGGTGAGTGGCAACTGGAGCGTTGTGCGATTGAGCCTCTTGAAAAAGGCTGGATCACCGACGGCAACATCGAAAAATTTGACGAAGTCGCAGAGGCGGTTCGTCGTTTGGTCAAAAAAAGCGGTACACGCACCAAGCAGGTAGCCATGGCACTGCCTGCTGCTGCAGTGATTACCAAAAAAATCACGTTGCCCGCCGGCTTGTCTGAGCTGGAAATGGAAGTGCAGGTCGAATCCGAAGCCAATCAGTACATCCCGTTTTCCCTCGATGAGGTGAGTCTTGACTTCTGTGTCATCGGTCCATCCTCGGTTTCTTCGGGTGACGTGGACGTGCTGATTGCCGCCTCGCGCAAGGAAAAAGTTCAAGACCGTCAGGGCTTGGCAGAAGCTGCTGGCTTGAAGCCCATCGTGGTGGATATTGAGCCCTATGCGGCCCGAATGGCTGCGACACGCCTAGTTTCCAGACTAAGCAACGCTGGGCAGGATGCCGTGGTCGCGCTGTTTGAGGTGGGCGCGATGACCACCAGCATGCAGGTGCTGCGCAATGACGAAGTGCTGTATGAACGTGATCAGGCGTTTGGTGGCGCGCAGCTGACGCAGCTGATTGCGCGGCAATACGGTTTTTCACCTGAAGAGGCCGAGGCCAAAAAACGCAGTGGTGAATTGCCTGACGACTACGCAACGGGCGTGCTCAAGCCTTTTGTACAGAGCCTGACGCAGGAAGTCGCTCGCGCGCTGCAGTTTTTCTTTACCAGCACGCCATACAACCGTGTTGACCATGTCTTGCTGGCAGGGGGGTCTGCGTCCTTGCCCGGCTTGGTGGAGGCCGTCAGTCAACAGACCGGATGCGCCTGCAGCCTTGCCAACCCATTTGATGGTATGGAAATTGGCAGTGCTGTGCGCCTGAAGAAGATGGCACGTGAGGCACCGTCTTATTTGACCTCTTGCGGTCTGGCCATGCGGAGGTTTCAAGAGTGATATTGATCAACCTTTTACCGCACCGCGAAGCCGCCAAGAAACGTCGAAAAGAGGCGTTTCAGGTCAATATGGTGATGGCAGCGATTGCCGGACTGCTGATTGCGGGGCTGATTTACTGGTATTTCCAGATCATGATTGAAGGGCAGCAGAACAAGAACAATCTGCTGCGCTCCGAGATCAAGGTTCTGGAAACCCAGATCAAAGAAATTGACGGGCTGGAGGCCGAAATTGCTGCGTTGCGTGCTCGTCAGAAGGCTGTGGAAGACCTGCAGTCTGATCGCAATCTGCCGGTGCATATGCTCAATGAGCTGGTGAAGCAATTGCCGGATGGCGTCTACCTCAGCAGCATCAAGCAAGACGGTTTGCTGGTGACCATGCAGGGAACTGCGCAATCGAATGAGCGCATTTCCGAAATGCTGCGCAATCTTACCGAAGGCACGGCGTGGTTCTCCAAGCCTGAGCTGATGGAAATTGTGGCCAAGACCGTCGATGTGACTGCGAAGGACAAGCGCCGCGCAGCTGCATTCACATTGCGCTTCAATCTGACAAGAGCCAGCGATGCAGAGAAAAGTCTGACCGCTGCCACTTCTTCTGTGAAGGCGCAGTAATGGCAAAAAAGAAGAAATCTTCAGATATTGATTTCGCTGCGCTGCAGGAAAAAATTCAGCGACAGTTTCGTAATCTGGACCCCAACGATCCATCGGTTTGGCCAGCGTTGCCCAAGGCATTGCTATACACCGTGGTTGCCATCGCCGTTGCTGCTGTTGTGTGGTTTGTCATGCTCAAGGACTACGAAACAGAGCTGGAAACCGAGCGCGCAACCGAGGTGACTTTGCGCGATGACTACACCAAGAAGATGCTCAAGGCCGTGAGCCTTGAAGGCTTGAAGAAGCAGCGTGAGCAGGTGCAGCAGTACGTGACGCAGCTGGAAAAACAATTGCCCAGTAAAGCAGAAATGGCGGCTTTGCTTTCGGATATCAATCAGGCTGGCTTGGGGCGAAGTCTTCAGTTCGAGGTATTCCGTCCAGGAGCCATGGTGGCCAAGGAGTACTACGCCGAGCTACCTATTACTCTGAAGGTGACCGGTAGTTATCACGATATTGGATCTTTTGCTTCGGATGTCGCTTTTCTTTCTCGCATCGTGACCTTGAATAACTTGTCTATTGCACCTGCAGGCAAGGATGGTGAGGTACTGACTATGGATGCCACAGCACGTACCTTCCGCTATCTGGATGCGGACGAGGTGAAGGCTCAGCGTGATGCGGCTAAGGGGAAGAAATGAGCAAGTTTCTGTTGAACCCTCTCTGGCTGGCTTTGGTAGGTAGTGCTCTATTAGTGGGCTGCACTTCATCTGAAGAAGATCAGTTGCGAGAGTGGATGGCTCAAGAGCGTGCCAATGCCAAGCCAAATGTGAAGCCCCTAGATGAGCCCAAGCCCTTTAAGCCTCAGATGTACACCGGAGCAGAGGGGATGGATCCATTCAATCCGCTCAAGCTGATTCAGGTGCTGCGCAAGGAGTCTGCTCAGTCCAATATCAGCACGGCTTTGCTGACACCGGAACTGAATCGACGCAAGGAACCTCTGGAAGCTGAGCCGCTGGATGCCATGAGCATGGTGGGTAGCTTGGATAAAAAGAGTGTTCCGACGGCCTTGGTGAAGGTGGGTGCGTTGCTCTATCAGGTGCGCGTTGGCAATTACCTGGGGCAGAACTACGGAAAAATTACCAAGATCACTGAAAACTCCATCCAGTTGCGCGAAATTGTTCAGGATGGTGGTGGTGACTGGATTGAGAGAACAAGCACTTTAGAGTTGCAGGAGGTTAGCAAATGATGGGTAGTAATCGCAGGACTTTGGCGAAGGCCCGTTGGGGACTGACACTGGGCAGTCTTTTGCTTTCTTCCGCAGCCTGGGCTCAGGCGCGTATTGAGTCTGTGACTGGAACATTACAGTCGGGCTCCGAGGTCATCCGAGTCGAACTGTCTGAGCCCTTGGCCGCAGATCCGACAGGGTTTGTGGTGCAGACGCCTGCACGAATTGCGCTTGATTTTCCGGGTGTGACGAATGGTTCAGGAAAATCACTCCTTGAATTTAATCAGGGTAACTTGCGCTCTGCCAACCTCGTAGAGGCTTCTGGTCGTTCACGTCTGGTACTGAATCTCAAGGCAGCCACAACGTATCGCTTGCAGCGCCAAGGCAAGTCGTTGCTGATTTTGCTTGACCCTGCTGGTGCGGTCGCATCTGCCTCAGGCTCGGCACCGGCTGTGACGCCAGTTTTTGAGAGCAAGTCTGCATCATCTGATATGACACCTATCCGAGGCGTGGATTTCCGCCGCGGTAGCGATGGCTCTGGGCGGATTGTTGTGAGTTTGGGCAACAGCCAGGTGGGAGTGGACTTGCGTCAGGAGGGTAAGGGCTTGACCGTTGATTTTCTGCGGACTGCATTGCCGGAAAATTTGCGCAAAAAACTGGATGTGGCCGACTTTGGTACCCCGGTACAAACCATCTCTACCAGCCAGCAAGGTGATCATGTGCGCATGCGCATTGAGCCTGTGGGCGATTGGGAGCACAGCGCATACCAGAGCGACAATCAGTTCGTGGTAGAGGTGCGCCAGAAAAAGGTCGATACTAGCAAGCTGACGCAAGGCCCTGGCTATAGCGGTGAAAAGCTGTCGCTGAATTTCCAGAATATTGAAGTGCGCTCGCTGCTGCAGGTCATCGCCGATTTCACCAACTTCAATATCGTGACTTCGGATACGGTGACTGGCGCTTTGACGCTGCGCTTGAAAGATGTTCCGTGGGATCAGGCTCTGCAGATCATCATGGATGCCAAGGGGCTTGGTATGCGAAAGTCGGGCTCTGTGCTCTGGATCGCGCCCAAGGATGAGATTGATGCGCGTACCAAGCGCGACTATGAAGCAGCCATGGAAATCCAGAAGCTGGAGCCGCTGCGGACACAGGGCTTTCAGCTGAACTATGCCAAGGCTGGGGATATTCTTCAGCAGATTACGACTTCGTCGGGTGGCGGCGGGGGTGGCACTGGTAATAGCACACGCTTTCTGTCCTCTCGTGGCTCTGCTATTTCAGAACCGCGTACCAATCAGCTGTTTGTGACGGACACGCCAACCAAGCTGGAGGAAATGAAAAACTTGCTGGCTACGTTGGATGTGCCTGTGCGACAAGTCATGATTGAAGCCCGGATTGTGGAGGCCAGAGATACCTTTGGACGCTCACTTGGGGTTAAGTTTGGTGGAGGGGCTGTTGGCAGCAACGCCTCAATGACGTCAACTCAGTTCTTGCCTGATGGTGCGAACACAAAGTTTCCAAGCGGAAATTTTGTAAATTTGCCAGCCAGCATTTCGGGTATCAATACGGTGGGTCAGCTGGCCTTCTCTGTCTTCAATAGCTCGATGAGTCGTTTCCTGTCCTTGGAGCTGTCGGCTTTGGAGGCCGAAGGCGACGGAAAGATCATTTCAAACCCACGTCTGGTGACGGCCGATCAGAACAAGGCATTGATTGAGCAAGGTACGGAATATCCATACTCCGTCACGGCGCCTAATGGTGCGACCACCATTTCGTTCAAGAAGGCGGTTCTCAAGCTGGAAGTAACGCCTCAGATAACACCCGAAGGCGACATCATTCTCGATTTGGATGTGAACAAGGATAGCCGCGGAGAGACGACGACACAGGGCGTTGCCATTGACACCAAACACATCAAGACCCAGGTGCTGGTGGAGAACGGTGGAACAGTGGTGATTGGTGGTATTTTCGAGATGGAAGAGACCAATCAGGTCAATAAAGTACCTTTGTTTGGCGATTTGCCGGTGTTGGGGCATCTTTTCCGCAACAACACAAAGGCCTCTAGCAAGCGTGAAATGCTGGTGTTCATTACGCCAAAAATGCTCAGCCAGGTTCGGAACTCCGGCAAATAAAGAGTTATCTGTGTGATTTGAAAAGGACTGCATCGTGAATGGTGCAGTCCTTTTTTCTTGCGGCCCCTCAAGGCTGCGACAATCTCTCGCATTGATGTTAGATGCAGGCCGCAGGCTTGATGCTGCAATGAATTTTGTGATGGATGCCCATATCGCACTGGTCGGACTGCCTGGAAGTGGAAAGTCCACCATTGGGCGTTACCTGGCCAAGCGCTGGTCTGTCCCCTTTGTGGATGTGGATGTCGCGATTGAAGAGCACATTGGCTGCACGATTCGTGAGTTCTTTGCCAAAGAAGGTGAGCCAAAATTTCGTGATGTCGAGCAAGAAGTCTTGGCAAGACTGCTTTCAAATCCACAGAAAATGGTTGTCGCCACCGGCGGTGGGGCAGTTCTCAGACCTGAAAATCGTCAGCAGCTGATGGCATATGCCCAAGTGGTTTATTTGAGTGCATCGCCTCATGAAATCGCAAAGCGACTGCAGCGCGATACACAGCGGCCATTGCTGCAGGTAGACAATCCTTTTCAGCGCCTGCTGGACCTGCATGCAATCAGAGATCCGTTTTACAAGGAAGTGGCTGATTTTGTGGTGGCAGGCGGAGGACTGTCTGCGGCACAGGTGGCCCAGCGGGTGGCAATGCAGGTTGAGTTGGGGCAGCATTCCTGATTTTGAGTCAAATAGCTATCTGGCCTAGGTACTGTATACGGTACCTGCTATGTATTTTGAGAGGGTTTCGACGTGGAAACGGTGCACATTGATTTGGACGAGCGCAGCTATCCCATAGTGATAGCGGAGGACTTGCTGGCCCTGGGATCAACTTGGCAGGCCTTGCCCAAGGCCGCGGCGGCTTTGATTGTGACAAATGAGGTGGTTGCACCGCTTTACCTGTCGACGTTAAAGCAGGCGTTGAGCAGCAAGTATGGGCAAGTCCATGAGGTGGTGCTACCCGATGGCGAGGCACACAAGGACTGGCAGACGCTGAATCTGATATTTGATGCGTTGCTTACCCATGGCTGTGACCGCAGGACTGTGCTGTTTGCACTGGGCGGCGGAGTGGTGGGTGATATGACAGGTTTTGCCGCCGCCAGCTATATGCGCGGAGTGCCTTTTGTGCAGGTGCCGACTACATTGCTCTCGCAGGTTGATTCCTCTGTGGGCGGCAAGACCGCCATCAACCATCCTTTGGGCAAGAACATGATTGGTGCGTTCTACCAGCCTCAGCTGGTGGTCTGCGATCTTGCGACGCTGGATACCTTGCCGCAGCGCGAGCTGAGTGCGGGTTTGGGCGAAATCATCAAGTACGGCCCGATTGCTGACATGCAGTTCTTTGATTGGCTTGAGCAAAACATCAATGGCTTGCTGAGTCGAGATCGCACGCTGTTGGCGCATGCCGTCAAGCGCAGCGTGGAAATCAAGGCCTGGGTTGTAGGGCAGGATGAAAAAGAGGCTGGACTGCGGGCTATCCTCAATTTTGGTCATACCTTTGGTCATGCAATTGAGGCGGGCATGGGCTATGGCAACTGGCTGCACGGCGAAGGCGTTGCCGCGGGCATGGTGATGGCGGCAGAGCTTTCCAAGCGTCTGGGCATGGTTGATGAGCACTTTGTCTTGCGTCTGCGCACTTTGATTGAGCGCGCAGGTTTGCCCGTGCGCGGCGCGATCATTGATGTGCAGGACAATGCGGGCCGCTATCTTGAGCTGATGCGCGTCGACAAAAAATCGGAAGCAGGTGAAATTCGCTTCGTGCTGATTGATGGGGCTGGTCGGGCGGCGATGCGCTCTGCGCCCGATGCTATGGTGCGTGAAGTCATTGAGAGCTGCTGCGCCTGAAGCGCAGAAGATCAGGCGCCTGCTCCAAAGACACATCAGGAGCTGTTCCAGGCTGGGAATGAGCTGCTAGAGTGACTTCATTCAGTTGTTGAGGCAGCTTGCATGAACACTCTGGCTTCTTATGCCTGCAATCCCTTGCATAGCAAGGCGCGTCGTTTTGCTGAACCGGTGGCGCCCACGCGCAGTGACTTTCAGCGCGATCGGGATCGTATTGTTCACTCCTCGGCCTTCAGGCGGCTGGTCTACAAGACACAGGTCTTTGTCAATCATGAGGGTGATCTGTTTCGTACGCGGCTTACGCATTCGCTGGAAGTTGCTCAGCTGGGACGCTCCATTGCGCGTGCGCTGCAGCTCGATGAAGACCTGGTCGAGGCGATTTGTCTGGCACATGACTTGGGGCACACGCCGTTTGGCCATGCGGGCCAGGATGCGCTCAATGAATGCATGAGACCTCATGGCGGCTTTGAGCACAACTTGCAAAGCCTGCGTGTGGTGGACAGACTGGAAGAACGCTACCCCGCCTTTGACGGCCTCAACCTGACTTTTGAAACACGCGAGGGCATTCTCAAGCATTGTTCGCGCAGCAACGCCGAACTATTGAATGCGCGTGAGCCCGGTGGAGTGGCGCAGCGATTTATTGACGGCACCCAGCCTTCGCTGGAGGCGCAGTTGTGCAATCTGGCTGACGCCATTGCCTATAACGCCCACGATGTGGATGATGGGGTTCGATCGGGCTTGATCACCATGGCTCAGCTGCGGGATGCCGTGCCTTTGTTTGAACGTTATTACGAGGCGACTTTGGCGGACTGGCCCCAATTGGCTGTGCCAGATGCCCAGCGCAAGCTGCTGTACGAAAGTATTCGCCGCATGCTGAGTGAGCAGGTCTATGACGTCATCAACAGCTCGCGTGCACGGCTGGAGTCAGCAAAGGTGGATTCAGTGCAGGATGTGCGTTTGCATGGGCAGGTACTCATCGTGTTTAGCGATGAAATGAAGGCTGAGTCTCAAAGACTCAAGCAATTCCTGTTCAAGCAGCTCTACCGCCATCCACAGGTCATGCAGACCATGGATGGTGCACAGCAAGTAGTGCGCGAGTTATTTACGGCCTATATGGTGGAGCCGGAGCGCATGAAACCCCGTTTTGTGCAGCGGGTGCGGGAGGCTAGCACCCTGAATGATCGAGCACGCGTGGTGGCGGACTTTATTGCGGGCATGACAGATCGCTATGCGGCACGTGAACATGAGCAGATTACGGGACTGAGCTTGCTGGGTGTGCCTTGATAAAAGCCGCAGGAGCTTGACGGTTGCCGGGTTTGCTGGCCATGTCATGCAGCGTTAAAGAGGGCTCGTTAAAATATGGGCGCTGTGTATCTAGAGCCGGAATTTTTCCCGCCCAGTGCGCAATCTTTGGGGGCGATTGCCCCCGTTTGCATTTTGGAGGGCCTTGTCATGACCGAAACCTCAACCATCGCCGAGCAGGGCTTTCCGCCGGATCTCGTCATTGAAGACACTGTGCGCTGGCTGGAAAAGGCTGTGATTGGTCTCAATCTCTGCCCCTTTGCCAAGGGCGTCCATGTCAAGGGCCAGATTCATTACGTGGTCAGTGAGGCCATGGATGCCGAAGCAGTTGCCGAAGACTTGCACCGCGAGCTGGAAGCGCTGGCCGAAGCCAACGCAGAAAAGCGCGACACCACCTTGCTGATCCTGCCCCATGCGCTGCAGGATTTTCTGGATTTCAACGATTTCCTCGAAGTGGCAGACGCCATGGTCGAAGAGCTGGATCTGGGCGGCATTCTTCAGGTCGCCTCGTTCCACCCTCAGTTCCAGTTTGAGGGAACAGATGTGGATGACGTGACCAACTGCACCAATCGTGGACCCTATCCCATCCTGCACCTGTTGCGTGAAGACAGCATCGACAAAGCCGTAGAAGTGTTTCCCGAAGCCGAATCGATTTACGAGCGCAATATGGAAACGCTGGAAAAAATCGGTATTGAAGGCTGGCTGGATCTGGATGTGGGCGCGCGTTGCCCAGTTACAGGCCATGGCTCAGCAAAGGCAGAAAAGTAATGGCAAAAGCGGATAAAAAGCAGGCGACTCAGAAGCCTGCGGGCACTGGCGTGCAAGATATTGCCACCCAATTAGGGCTCAAACCCGGTCAGAGTATTGATCTGCTCAAAGCGCTGCATATTCTGACCCGTGAGGGAAAGCTCAATCAGGATTCGCGTCGCAAGCTCAAGCAGGTCTATCACCTCTATCAGTTCATCGAACCCTTGCTGAATGAATTGTCCAAGGATGGTCATGCCGTGACTCTGGCTGACCATGGTGCAGGCAAGTCCTATCTGGGTTTTATCCTTTACGACCTGTATTTCAAGGCCTTGGGCCAAGGCAAGATTTACGGCATTGAGACGCGTGCGCCGCTGGTGGAAGCTTCGCAGAAGCTGGCTGCCGATCTGGCTTTTGATCGCATGGAGTTCCTCAATATGTCAGTGGCAGAATCCACGCATGTGGACTTTATGCCCTCGCAGTTTGATGTGGTCACGGCTTTGCATGCCTGTGATACGGCCACCGATGACGCCATTGCCTTTGGACTGGAGAAAAAGGCCAAGGCCATGGTGCTGGTGCCCTGCTGTCAAGCCGAAGTCGCCGCCTGCCTGCGCCAGACCAAGGCAATGAGCCTGTCACGCACTCCGTTGGCAGAACTATGGCGTCACCCTATTCATACGCGAGAGATGGGAAGCCAGATCACCAATGTGCTGCGCTGCCTGTACCTCGAAGCCTGTGGCTATCAGGTGACGGTGACAGAGCTGGTAGGCTGGGAGCACAGCATGAAGAACGAGCTGATCGTGGCGCGTTACACAGGGCAGAAAAAGCGGAATTCGGCCCAGCGCTTGCGTCAGTTGCTGGCCGAGTTTGGCTTGGCCAGCTTGGAGGGCGTGCGCTACCCCCATTTTCCGAAGGAAGAATTGGCAGCGTAAAAGCAGCAGGCTGCTGGCAGCCTTTGCTTTTATTGAGTGCTTTGCATCAAACGTGCCATCAACGCTTGTGTTGAAGAATCGACGCCATTCCAGTCACTGCTGCTTTGGCGGGTCTGAAGTTGCTTGGCAAGCTGCTTGCCAAGTTCTACGCCCCACTGGTCGAAGCTGTTGATATTCCAGATGGCACCGGAGACAAAAATCCGGTGCTCATACAGGGCGATCAGTGCGCCTAGCGAGGCTGGATCCAGTCTCTCCAGTAGCAAAAAGCTGCTGGGGCGATTACCAGGGCAATCCTTTTCCAGCCCATCTCCTGCGCGCCCAACCATCAATGCTTGAGCTTGTGCGATGGCATTGATCACCAGGCTCTGATGGTGCTCGCCGAGATACTTGCCCCCATCGCGCAGGGCAATGAATTCGACGGGAATCACATCCTGTCCTTGGTGCAGCATTTGAAAGAATGCGTGCTGGCCGTTGGTGCCGGGCTCACCCCATATAACGGGGGCGGTCGGCACCGAAAGTGGCACGCCATCCTTGGTCACGCTCTTGCCATTGCTTTCCATCTCCAGTTGCTGAAGATATGCGGTCAAGCGGCGCAAGCCATGGCTGTAAGGGGCGATGCAGCGGCTGGAGAATTGGCAGAAATCACGGTACCAGACATCCAGAAGACCCAGGTGGACTGGAAGATTTTTCTCTAATGGTGATGTAAAAAAGTGAGCATCCATCGCATGCGCACCGGCGAGCATGGTGCGAAATTGCATTGAACCAATGGCAATGGCAATGGGTAAACCAATGGCTGACCATAGTGAGAAACGGCCACCGACCCAGTCCCAGAAGCCCAGAGTGCGCTGAATGCCGAATTCTGCGGCAGCTTGCTGGTTGGTCGTCAGCGCGACAAAGTGCTGGTTAATCGAGCAGGGGGCTTGCGGATCGACGCTACCGCCGTGTTCCAGAAACCATTGACGGGCCGAGCGTGCATTGAGCATGGTCTCGGCGGTCGTGAATGATTTGGAGGCGATGAGAAATAGCGTACTTTCCGGTTTGACCCGGCGCAGCACATGTCCAAGCTCATGACCATCGACGTTGGAGACAAAGTGGAAGTTTTTACCTGTGTCTATCCAGTCTTCTAGTGCATTGACCACGACCTCAGGACCCAAGTGAGAGCCGCCGATGCCGATATTGACGATGTCGGTAATCTGCTTATCGTTTCTAACCTGATCGGCCAGAGCGAGCATTTGATCAAGAGTGCCATGCACTTCATGCAAAGCGGTATGTATTTCAGTGGACCAAGCTTGAACCGTTGGCGCATTCGCGATTTCGTCCCGGTTCGCAGGTGTTCTCAGCAGCCAGTGCATGACGCTGCGCTGTTCCGTCGAGTTGATGGCATCGCCTGCCAGCATGGCATTGCGCTTGGCCACAAGCTGGCTTTCTTGCGCCAGCTGCAGCAGCAGAGCTTGTGTGTCTGTATTGAGCAGATTTTTGGACAAATCTGCGAATACATGGGGTGCCTGCAAGCTGAGTGATGCAAGACGTTGTGGGTCCTGTGCAAATGCCTGGCACAAATCCAGTTGCTGGATTTGTGCTTCGTAATGCGTTTGCAAAGCCTGCCAGGCAGGCAATTCGTGACAGAGAGGTGTCAAAAGAAATCCCAGTAAATCATGCAGCGGCGGCTTGCTGCATCAATGCTTCCAGCTTCAGAGTGTCAGCGGTAAAGGCGCGAATGCCTTCGGCCAGTTTCTCGGTGGCCATCGCATCTTCATTCAGAGCGAAACGGAAAGAAGCCTCGTCCAGCAGCAATCTTTCCAGATTTTGAGTCTTGGCTGAGTCGGCATCCATGGCGCGAGTCAAAGTGGAGCCGTCCTGTGCTGACAGTTGTGCCAGTAGTTCAGGTGCAATGGTAAGCAGGTCGCATCCTGCCAAAGCCAGAATTTGCCCGGTGTTACGAAAGCTTGCACCCATGACTTCGGTCGCAATGTCGAAGTGCTTGTAGTAGTTGTAGATCTGGCGCACGGAGCTGACGCCGGGGTCGTTGGCCCCCGCCATTGCTGCTTCATCCCATTGAGCGCCAGCCTGTTTTTTGTACCAGTCGTAGATGCGGCCCACGAACGGCGAAATCAGCTGGACCTTGGCTTGACCGCAGGCAACGGCCTGACAGAATGAGAACAGCAGCGTCAGATTGGTATGAATGCCGCGCTGCTCCAGAATGCGTGCCGCTTCAATGCCCTCCCAGGTGGCAGCAATCTTGATGAGCACGCGATCAGTATGAATGCCGGCGGCCTGATAAAGCTCAATGAGCCGCTCGGCACGGGTGACGGTGGCGACGGTATTGAAGGACAGGCGAGCATCGACTTCTGTGGAGACGCGGCCGGGGATCGTGTTCAGAATCTCGCAGCCGAAGCGGACCAGGATGCGATCCATGATCTCATCCTGTGTTCTGTCCTTGAATTGAGCAACCGTGGCACGCATCAATGGCGCATATTCGGGCTTTTGAACGGCTTTGAGAATCAGGGATGGATTCGTGGTCGCATCACGCGGCTGAAACTGCGCCAGCTGATGAAAATCACCGGTGTCCGCGACCACGGTTGTGAACTGCTTGAGCGCCTCCAACTGATTCATGACCATCCTTTGATGTTTTGTAAACGAATTAACAAGTGTAGAGCGTGAAACCTGTGTGAAGAATGATGTGGGCCGTTCATATGGAATTCGCAGACCCAAGGCAAACCCTGTAGAAACAAGAATGATTTTCTGCATTTATTTGCGGAAACAGCCAAGTTTCGCCGCCATTTTCTGGGTGATGCGTCGCTTCGGTCTTATGCTTTGTCGTTCTGGTGTTTACTAACGGTTTTTGCCTTATCTGCTGCCAATATGCTTGATCGCATTACCGCCTCCCTTCCGTCTCTGGCACCTGCAGAGCAGCGTGTTGCACGCTTGGTATTGGCTGATCCCAGGGCGTTTGCGCATCTGCCGGTGCGTGAGCTGGCTTTGCGCTCGCATGTCAGCAAGCCCACGGTGGTGCGTTTTTGCCGCAGCATGGGATATGACGGACTGGCCGATTTCAAACTCAAACTGGCCGGTAGCGTCAGCGAAGGTGTACCGTTTATTCACCGCAGTGTGGATAGCGACGATAAAACCAGCGACGTCATGGTCAAAGTGGTGGATAACGCCGTCGCAGCCTTTTTGCAATATCGCAATGCAGCCAGTACCGCAGCGATAGAGCAGGCAGCGCAGGCCATTGCGGCGACCTGGCAGACGGGTAAACGCATTGAGTTTTATGGCGCGGGTAATTCAGGCATTGTGGCGCTGGATGCTCAGCACAAGTTTTTTCGCTTGGGTGTCACCAGTCTTGCGACAAGCGACGGCCATATGCAGGTGATGAGTGCGACCTTGCTGGGGCCGGGTGATTGCGTGGTGATTATTTCCAACTCCGGCCGTACGCGAGATTTGATGGATGCCGCTGATATTGCGCGTAAAAACGGTGCGACTACGATTGCCATTACTGCCAGTGGCTCCCCGCTGGCATCGGCCTGCCAAGTCCATCTGGCGGCAGACCACCCCGAGGGCTATGACCGCTATAGCCCCATGGTGTCGCGCCTGCTGCACTTGCTCATCATTGACGTGCTGGCCACCTGCGTAGCTTTGCGCATTGGTCCAGCGCTGCAGCCAGCGCTGGAGCAGATGAAAAACAACCTCAGAGCTAAGCGTTACACCGGGTAATAGCTCTTCAATTAATAGCGCTACCTCCTTCGCTATACCTTCTCGATGATCAGCGCGATTCCCTGGCCTACGCCTATGCACATGGTGCAGAGCGCATAGCGCCCACCCAGCGTGTGCAGCTGATTGGTGGCAGTGGTGACCAGTCTGCCACCTGATGCTCCCAGAGGGTGGCCCAGCGCAATCGCACCCCCCCACTGATTGACGCGGCAGTCGTCATCCTTAAGCCCCAGATCGCGCAGTACCGCCAACCCTTGGGCTGCGAATGCTTCGTTGAGTTCGATGATGTCCATCTGCTTCAGCTTCAGCCCAGTCATCTCCAGCACCTTGCGTGTGGCGGGAGTAGGGCCCATGCCCATAATACGCGGGGCGATCCCGGCAACAGCCATGCCAATGATCCGGGCCTTGGGTGTCAGGCCGTATTGCAAGGCGGCTTCTTCATTGGCCAGAAGAAGTGCGCAACTGCCATCGTTGACGCCTGATGCATTACCTGCAGTGACTGATCCATTAGGGTGAACCACGCCTTTGAGTTGGCTCAGCGCCTCAAGCGTTGTTGCGCGCGGGTGCTCATCCTGACTCACGACAATGGCATCGCCCTTTTTCTGAAGGATATGCACAGGCACGATTTCTTTAGCCAAGTAGCCTGCAGCAATGGCTACAGCTGCTTTTTGCTGGCTGGCGTGCGCCATGCGGTCCTGGGCTTCGCGCTCGATATGGAACTCCATCGCCACGTTTTCAGCCGTTTCGGGCATGGAGTCCACGCCATACAAGGCCTTCATCTGCTTGTTGATGAAGCGCCAGCCAATCGTGGTGTCATAGATGGCGTTGATGCGTGCAAAGGCGGAGTCTGCCTTGGGCATGACGAATGGCGCGCGGCTCATGCTTTCCACACCGCCGGCAATTATCAACCGTGCTTCTCCTGATTTGATAGCGCGTGCCGCCGTGCCTACGGCGTCTAGTCCTGATCCACAGAGTCGGTTAATTGTGGTGCCGGGTACATCCACGGGCAGGCCTGCCAGCAGCGATGCCATATGGGCCACATTGCGGTTGTCTTCGCCGGCCTGGTTGGCACAGCCATAGATCACGTCGGTCACGGCTTTCCAGTCCACACCGGGGTTGCGCTCCATGAGCGCCTTGATGGGAATGGCGGCCAAGTCATCCGTACGTATGGATGACAGTGCGCCTCCATAGCGGCCAATAGGGGTGCGAATGGCGTCGCAGATAAAAGCGTGTGGCTGACTCATCCCATGTCTCCAATACTCTGATTTGACTGACGTAGCTTGTCCGCATCAGTCTAGGCAAGTCATGCCTGCTTTGCCTACACCTCTGTGACATTGATGATTTCGGGGGCTTGTGATGATTGCTGTGAGCGCATTGCCACGCTGCGCCAGATAATTGCTCGGTACTACAGTTCATCACCATGGCCCGTCTTCCCCGTCTAACGCTGGCAAACATGCCGCACCACATCATTCAGCGCGGCAATAACAGCGGCGAGATTTTTGTGGATGCGCAGGATCGACTTGCCATGCTGGACCTGATGCGCGAGATGGCGCGGCGTTTTGATGTCGATGTGCATGCCTATGTGCTCATGCCCAATCACTTTCACCTGCTGCTGACGCCTAAAACAGAGCAGGGCGTCCCCCAGTTCATGCAGGCGCTGGGGCGCAGCTATGTGCGCTACTTCAATAATCGGCATGGGCGCACCGGCACCTTGTGGGAAGGGCGTTACCGCGGCACCTTGCTGCAGGCTGAGCAATGGTTGCTGCCCACGATGGTGTCCATGGATTTGAACCCCGTGCGCGCGGGGCTGGTGCATCGGGCGCTGGACTGGCCCTGGTCCAGCTATGCGCATAGCGCTGGCATTCAGCACGATGGTCTCATCAGCCCGCACGCGCTTTTCTGGGCTCTGGGTAACACGCCGTTTGCGCGCGATGCTGCGTATGTCAAAGCGGTGGAAGCCGGGCTTGATCGAGACACCCAGGAGCAGATCAGCCACGCTGCCTTGCGCGGATGGGCCCTGGGTGATCCTGAATTTATTAAAAATTTGCAACACCAAACCGAACGCCGGGTCATGCGACAGAAGGCCGGTAGGCCAACTGCACGCACAGCTTTGGTGCGCGAGAGCCAAGGATAAATTTCTACCTCTTTGTTTTTATTGAATAACTGGGTTTGATTTAAATATGTCCCTAATTAAATCCAAAGAAAAAAAGTATGGAATTAATTGGGATCTGACCCTAATTAAAATTTATTGCATAACTCTATGCCTTGTCGTAATCTTGCATTCCCCGCGATTGATATAAGAGGATTCCCCCATGACGACGGCTGCCGAGATCAAGCATCTCCAAGACCACGGTCTGTATTCCAAGTCCAACGAGCATGACGCTTGTGGTCTGGGTTTTGTGGCACATATCAAGGGCCAGAAGCGTCATGACATCGTGTTGGGCGCGCTCAAGATTCTGGAGAACATTGATCACCGCGGTGCCGTGGGTGCCGATCCGTTGATGGGTGATGGCGCAGGTATCCTGATCCAGATTCCCGACCAGCTCTACCGCGAAGAGATGGCCAAGCAGGGAGTGACATTGCCACCGGCGGGTGAATACGGCGTGGGCATGATTTTTCTGCCCAAGGAGCATGCTTCTCGTCTGGCCTGCCAGCAGGAGATGGAGCGCGCCATCAAGGCTGAAAACCAGGTGCTACTGGGCTGGCGCGATGTGCCGGTGAACCGCGACATGCCCATGTCGCCCACCGTGCAGGAAAAAGAACCCATCCTGCGTCAGATTTTTATTGGCCGCGGCACCGATGTGATCGTGCAGGATGCGCTGGAACGCAAGCTGTACGTGATTCGCAAGACCGCCTCTGCCGCCATCCAGAACCTGGGCCTCAAGCACAGCAAGGAATACTACGTTCCCAGCATGAGCAGCCGCACCGTGGTCTACAAGGGCCTGCTGCTGGCTGACCAAGTGGGCGTGTACTACAAGGATTTGTCTGATGAGCGTTGCGTCTCCGCCATTGGTCTGGTGCACCAGCGCTTTTCTACCAACACCTTCCCCGAGTGGCCTCTGGCTCACCCCTACCGCTATGTGGCGCACAACGGTGAAATCAACACCGTGCGCGGCAACTACAACTGGATGCTGGCGCGCGAAGGCGTGATGGCTTCTCCTGTATTGGGTGAAGACCTGCAAAAGCTCTATCCCATCAGCTTTGCCGGCCAGTCCGACACGGCCACTTTCGACAACTGCCTGGAACTGCTGACCATGGCTGGCTATCCCATCAGCCAGGCCGTGATGATGATGATTCCCGAACCATGGGAACAGCACGAAGCCATGGATGAGCGCCGCCGCGCCTTCTATGAATACCACGCCGCCATGATTGAGCCATGGGACGGCCCCGCCTCCATCGTGTTCACCGATGGCCGCCAGATCGGTGCCACGCTGGACCGCAATGGCCTGCGCCCCTCGCGCTACTGCATTACCGATGACGACATGGTCATCCTGGCTTCGGAAGCCGGTGTCCTCCCTGTGCCAGACAGCAAGATCGTGCGCAAATGGCGTCTTCAGCCTGGCAAGATGCTGCTGATCGATCTGGAGCAAGGCCGCATGATTGAAGACGATGAGCTCAAAGCCAACGTCGTCAACACCAAGCCCTACAAGCAGTGGATTGAAAACCTGCGCATCAAGCTCGACGAGGTGGAAATCCCGGCCGACTTCAAGGCGCCCGTGGCCAAGGCCGATCTGTCGCTGCTGGACCGTCAGCAAGCCTTTGGCTTCACACAGGAAGACATCAAGTTCCTGCTGACCCCCATGGCCGAGCTGGGCGAGGAAGGTATTGGCTCCATGGGCAACGACAGCCCGCTGGCCGTGCTGTCTGACAAAAACAAGCCGCTGTATAACTACTTCCGCCAGATGTTCGCCCAGGTGACGAACCCGCCTATCGACCCGATTCGCGAAGCGATCGTGATGTCGCTGGTGTCGTTCGTGGGCCCCAAGCCCAACCTGCTGGACATCAACCAGGTCAACCCGCCCATGCGCCTGGAGCTGCAGCAGCCTGTCCTCGACTTCGAAGGCATGGCCCGTCTGCGCGATATTGAAAAGCACACCAACGGCAAGTTCAAGAGCTCGACCATCGACATCACTTACCCCCTGAGCTGGGGTAAGGAAGGCGTGGAAGCCAAGCTGGCATCGCTGTGCGCCCACGCTGTGGACGAGATCAAGGGTGGTGCCAACATCCTGATCATCAGCGACCGCGGCATGAGCGCTACGCAAGTGGCCATACCTGCGTTGCTGGCGCTGTCCGCCATTCACCAGCATCTGGTGAAGGAAGGTCTGCGCACTACTGCTGGTCTGGTGGTGGAAACCGGTACCGCCCGTGAAGTGCATCACTTCGCCGTGCTGGCTGGTTACGGTGCAGAAGCCGTGCACCCCTATCTGGCGCTGGAAACGCTGGTCGACATTTTCAGCCGCGAAGCTGCGCCCATCACGGCTGAAAAGGCCATCTATCACTACGTGAAGGCCATTGGCAAGGGCCTGTCCAAGATCATGTCCAAGATGGGCGTGTCTACCTATATGTCGTACTGCGGCGCCCAGCTGTTTGAGGCCGTGGGCCTGAACACTGAAACCGTGGACAAGTACTTCACCGGTACGGCCAGCCGCGTGGAAGGTATCGGCGTCTTTGAGATTGCCGAAGAAACCATTCGCAACCACGAAGCCGCTTTCAGCGACGACCCCGTGCTGGAATCCATGCTGGACGCCGGTGGCGAATACGCCTGGCGTGCCCGTGGTGAAGAACATATGTGGACACCGGATGTGATTGCCAAGCTGCAGCACTCCACTCGCTCCAACAACTTCAACACCTACAAGGAATACGCCCAGCTGATCAACGACCAGAGCAAGCGCCACATGACGCTGCGCGGCCTGTTTGAGTTCAAGTTCGACCCCGCCAAGGCCATTCCCGTGGATCAGGTCGAGTCGGTCAAGGAAATCGTCAAGCGCTTTGCCACCGGTGCCATGTCCCTGGGCTCCATCTCCACCGAAGCCCACGCTACGCTGGCCGTGGCCATGAACCGCATTGGCGGCAAGAGCAACACCGGCGAAGGCGGCGAAGATCCCAAGCGCTATCGCAATGAGTTGAAGGGCATCCCCATCAACAAGGGTGAGACGCTGGGCTCCATCATCGGAGCTGACAAGGTCGAGTCGGATATCGAGCTGCAAGCTGGCGACAGCCTGCGCTCCAAGATCAAGCAAGTGGCTTCGGGTCGTTTTGGCGTGACTGCTGAATACCTGGCTTCTTCCGATCAGATTCAGATCAAGATGGCTCAAGGTGCCAAGCCAGGTGAAGGCGGTCAGCTGCCGGGCGGCAAGGTGTCCGAATACATCGGCGCGCTGCGTCACTCTGTGCCCGGTGTTGGCTTGATTTCGCCCCCTCCTCACCACGACATCTACTCGATCGAAGACTTGGCGCAGCTGATTCACGATCTGAAGAACGTGGCACCGCACGCCAGCATCAGCACCAAGTTGGTGTCTGAAGTCGGTGTGGGCACAATTGCGGCTGGCGTGACCAAGTGCAAGAGCGATCACTTGGTGATCGCCGGCCATGACGGCGGCACTGGCGCTTCTCCCTGGTCCTCCATCAAGCATGCGGGCGGCCCCTGGGAAATTGGTCTGGCTGAAACCCAGCAAACACTGGTGCTGAACCGTCTGCGTGGCCGTGTGCGCGTGCAGGCCGATGGCCAGATGAAGACTGGCCGCGACGTGATCATTGGCGCTTTGCTGGGCGCGGATGAGTTCGGCTTCGCCACCGCGCCGCTGGTGGTCGAGGGCTGCATCATGATGCGCAAGTGCCACCTGAACACCTGCCCCGTGGGCGTGGCGACGCAAGACCCCGTGCTGCGCGCCAAGTTCACCGGCAAGCCTGAGCATGTGGTGAACTACTTCTTCTTCATCGCTGAAGAAGTGCGCCAGATCATGGCTCAACTGGGTATCGCCAAGTTTGACGACCTGATTGGCCGCTCTGACCTGCTGGACACCCGCAAGGGCATCGCACACTGGAAGGCTCAGGGTCTGGACTTCAGCCGCCTGTTCTACCAGCCCGAAGTGCCTGCCGATGTGGCTCGCTACCATGTCGAAAGCCAAGACCACCTGCTGGACAAGGCACTGGACGTCAAGCTCATCGAGCGCTGCAAGCCCGCCATCGCAAACCGCGAGAAGGTGCGCATCATGGAAGTGGCGCGCAACGTCAACCGCTCCGTGGGTGCCATGCTCTCCGGTGCGGTGACCAAGCAACACGCCGAAGGTCTGCCAGACGACACCATCCGCATCCACTTTGAAGGTACGGGCGGTCAGTCCTTCGGAGCCTTCCTGTGCAACGGCATCACGCTGAACCTGACGGGCGAAGCCAACGACTACACGGGCAAGGGCCTGTCCGGCGGCCGTGTGGTGGTGCATCCCAGCCATGAGTTCCGTGGTTCGACAACCACCAACACCATCGTGGGCAACACCGTGATGTTTGGCGCCACCAGCGGTGAAGCCTTCTTCAGCGGCGTGGCAGGCGAGCGCTTTGCCGTGCGTCTGTCCGGTGCGACGGCAGTGGTCGAAGGCGTGGGTGACCACGGCTGCGAATACATGACCGGCGGCACGGCCGTGGTGCTGGGTAAGACAGGTCGCAATTTTGCGGCCGGTATGAGCGGCGGCGTGGCCTATGTCTACGACGAAGACGGCAAGTTTGCCGAGCGCTGCAACACCGCTTCGGTGAAGCTGGAAAAAGTGTTGCCGCACGACGAGTTTGTCTCGCGTATTGACCCCGCCATCTGGCACCGTGGCCAGAGCGACGATCAGCAGCTGCGCAACATGGTGGAAGCGCACAGCCGCTGGACGGGCTCCAAGCGTGCCCGTGACCTGCTGGACAACTGGGCCGCAGCGCGTGCCAAGTTCGTCAAGGTGTTCCCGACCGAGTACCAGCGTGCTCTGGGCGAGATCTTTGAACGCAAACAGAAGGCTGAAAAGGCGCAATCGCAAGCAGCGAAAGCGTTGACAGCTCCTCAAAAAGAAGCAGTAGCAGCCAAGTAACAAGGCCTGAAGCGGTGGTGGCCAGCTGCCACCGCACTGCAAGCGAACACAGATTTCAAGGAATACAGATCATGGGCAAGACCACCGGCTTTATGGAATACGAGCGCATCGAAGAGGGCTACGCCCCCGTTGCGGAACGCCTCAAGCACTACAAGGAATTCGTCATCGGTTTGACGACTGACCAGGCCAAGGTTCAGGCCGCGCGCTGCATGGATTGCGGCACGCCTTTCTGTAACAACGGCTGTCCGGTCAACAACATCATTCCGGACTTCAACGACTTGGTGTATCGCGATGACTGGAAGAACGCCATCGCCACGCTGCACAGCACCAACAACTTCCCCGAGTTCACCGGCCGCATCTGCCCCGCTCCCTGCGAAGCAGCTTGCGTGGCCAACATCAATGGCGATGCTATTGGCATCAAGTCCATCGAGCACTCCATCATCGACCGTGCCTGGAACGAAGGCTGGGTCAAGCCTCTGCTGCCCAAGCACAAGACCGGCAAGAAGGTGGCCGTGGTTGGTGCTGGCCCCGCTGGTATGGCCGCTGCCCAGCAACTGGTGCGCGCTGGCCACGATGTGACGCTGTTTGAAAAGAACGACCGCGTGGGCGGCCTGCTGCGCTACGGCATCCCCGACTTCAAGCTGGACAAGGGCTTGATCGACCGCCGTGTGGAGCAGATGGAAGCCGAAGGCCTGAAGATTCGCACCAGCGTGCTGATTGCTGGCAAGGATGGTCTGGGCAAGGATTCCAAGGTCACCAACTGGGCCAAGGAAACCATCAGCCCCGAGCAACTCAAGGCCGAGTTTGATGCCGTGCTGCTGACTGGCGGCTCCGAGCAGTCGCGTGACCTGCCCGTGCCCGGCCGTGAGCTGGATGGCGTGCACTACGCGATGGAGTTCCTGCCTCAGCAAAACAAGATCAACGGTGGCGACAAGCTCAAGGGCCAGATCCGTGCCGAAGGCAAGCATGTCATCGTCATCGGTGGTGGCGACACCGGCTCTGATTGCGTGGGCACCAGCAACCGCCACGGCGCCAAGAGCGTGACGCAGTTTGAAGTCATGCCCATGCCGCCTGAGCAGGAGAACAAGCCCATGGTCTGGCCTTATTGGCCTATCAAGCTGCGTACCAGCTCCAGTCACGACGAAGGCGTGGTGCGTGAGTTCGCGATTTCCACCAAGGAGTTCACTGGCGACAAGGGTAAGGTCAAAAGCCTGACCACCGTGCAGGTTGAGTTCAAGGACGGCAAGCTGACCGAAGTGCCCGGCACTGAAAAGGTCTGGCCCGCTGATCTGGTGCTGCTGGCCATGGGCTTTGTCCACCCCGTCTCGCCCGTGCTCGAAGCCTTCGGTGTCCATAAGGATGCTCGCGGCAATGTCAAGGCCAGCACGGACTTCATCGGTGGCTACGCCACCAATGTGAGCAAGGTGTTTGCTGCGGGCGACATCCGCCGGGGTCAGTCTCTGGTGGTCTGGGCCATTCGTGAAGGCCGTCAGGCGGCGCGTTCGGTCGATGAGTTCCTGATGGGCGCGAGCGAGCTTCCCCGTTAATCAGGAAAACTCCTAAAAAGGCATTCTTCGGAATGCCTTTTTTCATAGCGGCTACCGCTTTTATTGAAATCATTTCGATAGGGTTTGATGAATATTTTGAGCAATAGCAGGCGTAAGCAGCTATCAAAATAAAGTCAGCGCAGCCATAGCAACTGGGGAACGGCATCTGCTGCGCTCCACAACACAGCGTTCTGTTCCCATTGCTGCCCCCAGAGCAGGGCGGTGGCGGCGTCCATGCCCCAGATCAGCACGCTGTCTTCGCGCCACTGGTTTGCCGCGTCCTGGCCGCAGCCGTTCAGGTATTGCCAGCCGTTTGAACCCAAGGCCTGGCGCAGGGCCGTCATGCGCTCTGCATTGGCCGCATCGCTGAGGACGACTCCCCAAGGGTTGCAGGCTGTCAGGTAGCACGCTGCTGGCGTTGATCGCTGGCTCAGCTGCTGATGCAGCCAGTCGCTACGCTCACCCACGCGTAGCGTTGGAGAGACTGTGCCCTCGGCATCCACCCGGTAGAGCGCTGCGCGATAGGCCTGCTGCAGGGCCGCAGGGAGCTGGCTGGTGTTGGAGCTTTGTATGGGTGACATGGCTGTGATTTTCTGAAAGCCGGCGCATGGTTTTGCTGCACGCGGGTGACGCCGTGGCCGGTCTGCGCGACAATAGCGAATTCGGCGCTGGCGGCAGCCCGGTCTGGCTTCAGCGATGTTGGAGTCGGCGAGTGCTGTCAATGCTCCTCGGTTTTTTTCACTTCACTCTTTTCGACGCCATGAAAAAACGTACCCTGCTGGCCACCGTGGCCCTGACTGCCATTTTGGCTGCCTGTGGCAAGAACGAACCCGCATCCAGCACTGCTGCAGCTCCTGCACCGGCTCCTGTGGCTGCTGCTACCAAGCTGGTGGTGGGTCTGGACGACAACTTCCCTCCCATGGGTTTCCGTGACGAGAAGAACGAGCTGGTGGGCTTTGACATCGATATGGCCCGTGAAGTGGCCAAGCGCGCCAACATCGAAGTGGAATTCAAGCCAATCGACTGGAACGCCAAGGAAGCCGAGCTGCTGGGCAAGCGCGTTGATGCACTGTGGAATGGCCTGACCATTCTGGAAGAGCGCAAGGAAAAGATTCTGTTCTCCGACCCCTACATGGTGAACAAGCAGATCATCATCGTGAAGGCTGGCTCGCCCATCAAGGGCAAGGCTGACATGGTTGGCAAGATCGTTGGCGCTCAGGAAGGCTCCAGCGCTGTGACCGCCATGACCAAGGACAAGGAGCTGTCCGACAAGTTCAAGCAAACCAAGCTGTTCGGTGACAACATTGCCGCCATGATGGATCTGGAAACAGGCCGTCTGGATGTGGTGGTGGTGGACGAAGTCGTGGGTCGTTACTATGTCAACAAGAAGCCTGACAATTACACGGTTCTGAGCGAAGACTTCGGTACCGAAGACTATGGCGTGGGCTTTCGCAAGGACGACGAAGCCACTCGCAACAAGGTCAACGACGTGCTGACCGAAATGAAGAAGGACGGCAAGGCCGCTGAAATCGCTCAGAAGTGGTTTGGCGCTGACGTTATCAAGCACTAATCCTTTTTAGCGTACTGCACCGGCAATGCCTGGCATTGCCGGTTTTTTTTGCGACGACAATGCGGTGCTGGAAGATGGTGGTAAACACTCCCTCCGGCGCACGCCCTGTGCCTGTGGCGGGCTTTTGATAGCTGCGGTGCCACACTGAAGGCCAATTGATGGAATATGTAATCTCGCTCTTGGGGCCCATGTCGGCTGGCGCCCTTGTCACTCTCAAGCTGTTCTTCATCACGCTGATGCTGTCCATCCCCATGGGGCTGGCGCTGGCGCTGATGCGCATCTCCAGCATCAAGCCACTGAGCAGCGCCGTGGGTGCCTATATCTGGCTGATGCGCGGCACTCCGCTGATGCTGCAGTTGCTGTTCGTCTATTTCGCACTGCCCTTTGTGCCCGTGATCGGCGTGCGCCTGCCCGACTTTCCCGCTGCCGTGGTCGCGTTTGCGCTGAACTACGCAGCCTATTTTGCTGAAATCTTCCGGGCTGGCATCAAGTCCGTGGACCGTGGGCAGTATGAAGGTGCCAAGGTATTGGGCATGACCTATGCACAGACCATGCGCCGCATCGTGTTGCCCCAGATGTGGGCCCGCATTCTGCCGCCCGTCAGCAACGAAACCATTACGCTGGTTAAAGACACATCGCTGATCTATGTGCTGGCGCTGAACGACCTGCTGCGCGTGGCGCGCGGCGTGGTGCAGCGTGACTTCAGCTTCACCCCGTTCATCGTGGCTGCGGCTTTCTATCTCATCATGACGCTGGTGCTGACCTGGGGCTTCCAGCATCTTGAGAAGAAGTATGCGAAGTATGAGGCGTGACCCCCTGAGCGGCTTTGCCGCTTCCCCCAAGGGGGACGACGCCCTCGCCGAAAGGCGGCTTTTGCTCGGCGTCTCTGGGATGAAGCTGCGCCAGTTTTCTGCGCTGGGCGCTATGGAGAGTTTGTAATGACGTCTACCTCTGACGTAATGATTTCTGCGCAAGGCATTCACAAGGCCTTTGGCAGCAACGAAGTGCTGCGTGGCGTATCACTGGATTTGCTGCGCGGCGAAGTGGTGGCGGTGATCGGTCCCTCAGGCTCGGGAAAGAGCACGTTTTTGCGCTGCCTGAACCATCTGGAAACCATTGACCGCGGCACCATCACCATCGAAGGTGAAGTGCTGGCCCAATCTGGAGGCGAGGCCAAGGCTCAGTATGTGAGCGATGCCGAGATTCGCAAGATCGGCCGCAAGATGGGCATGGTGTTTCAGTCCTTCAATCTGTTCCCCCACCTCACGGTGCTGGAGAACATCATTGAGGCACCCGTCATCGTCAAGGGCCTGACGCGTGAGCAAATTATCCCCAAGGCCGAAGCCCTGCTGGCCAAGGTGGGACTGGCTGCCAAGCGCGATGCTTACCCGAATCACCTCTCCGGCGGTCAAAAGCAGCGCGTGGCCATTGCCCGTGCGCTGGCCATGGAGCCTGACATTTTGCTGTTCGATGAGCCCACATCGGCCCTCGACCCCGAGCTGACTGGCGAAGTGCTGCGCACCATGCGCGAGCTGGCCGAAGAGCACATGACCATGCTGGTGGTGACCCATGAAATGGGCTTTGCCCGCGAAGTGGCCAACCGGGTGATCTTCATGGATGGCGGTCACATCGTCGAACAAGGTCCTTCGGAAGCGTTTTTCGCCGCCCCCAAGCAAGAGCGGACCAAGGCATTTTTGTACAACATGTTGTAAAAAAGTTACAACTGCCTATGTGGTTTCATATAGCAAAAATGGCAGCTAGCGCTTTTATAACAAGCACTGGTAGCTCCTGAAATAGGAGTGAGGGCTCTGTCAGGCATACAGGTGTCCCGATAAACATTCGTTGATGAATGTTTACTTCGGCTAACCCGGGCTTTTTGCCGTGCTTACCGGCACAATACTCGATTGCCGTCTCTCAGTCGCTCTTCACGCATGTCACCTAACGCACCCTTTGTGGAATTGCGCAATGTCACCTTTGGCTATGGTGACCGCGTCATCCTGCGCGATCTCTCCCTGCAAGTGCCGCGTGGCAAAGTCACGGCGCTGATGGGGGCCTCGGGCGGCGGCAAAACCACGGTGCTACGCCTGATTGGCGGTCAAAACCATGCCCAGCAAGGGCAGGTGCTGTTTGATGGCCAGGATGTGACCACCATGGATGCCGCTCAGCTCTACGCGGCCCGGCGCCGCATGGGCATGCTGTTTCAGTTCGGTGCGCTGTTCACCGATATGAGCGTGTTTGACAACGTGGCTTTCCCGCTGCGCGAGCATACCGACCTGCCCGAAGAGCTGATTCGCGACATCGTTTTGATGAAGCTGCATGCTGTGGGCCTGCGCGGTGCGCGCGATTTGATGCCTTCACAGGTTTCTGGCGGCATGGCACGCCGTGTGGCGCTGGCCAGAGCGATTGCGCTGGACCCTGAACTCATCATGTATGACGAGCCTTTTGCCGGGCTGGACCCGATTTCTCTGGGCACCTCGGCGCAGCTGATTCGTCAGCTCAACGACGCCATGGGCCTGACCTCGATTCTGGTCTCTCACGATCTGGAAGAAACCTTCCGCGTGGCCGACCATGTGGTGATCCTGGGCGCTGGCGGTGTCGCCGCTCAGGGCTCGCCCGATGAGGTGCGTGCCAGCACCGATCCGCTGGTGCAGCAATTCATTAACGCCAGGCCTGTCGGGCCTGTGCCGTTTCACTATCCCGGCGTCAGCGCCGATGAAGACTTTGGCAGCGGGAGGCGTGCATGAACTTTATCGCACGCGTTGGTGCGGCGGTACGCGGCCAGCTGATCAATATGGGCATAGGCGCACGTCTGTTCTGGCGGCTGCTGACCTTGCTGGGCCCGGCGCTCAAGCGCCCGCGCCTGATTGGCGATCAGATTCACTTTCTGGGTAACTACTCGCTGGCCATCATTGGTGTTTCAGGCCTCTTCGTGGGCTTTGTGCTGGGTCTGCAGGGCTACTACATCCTGCAGCGCTACGGCTCGGCCGATGCGCTGGGCATGATGGTTGCACTGAGTCTGCTGCGCGAACTTGGCCCTGTCGTTACCGCTTTGCTGTTCGCGGGCCGTGCTGGCACGGCTTTGACGGCTGAAATCGGTCTGATGAAGGCGGGTGAACAGCTGTCTGCTATGGAAATGATGGCGGTTGACCCTGTCAAACGCATTCTGGCCCCTCGCTTCTGGGCTGGCCTGATCACCATGCCTTTGTTGGCGGCGGTCTTCAGCGCGGTCGGCGTACTGGGTGGTTGGCTGGTGGGTGTGGTGATGATTGGTGTCGACAGCGGCGCTTTCTGGGGCCAGATGCAGCAGGGCGTTGACTGGTGGACCGACCTGGGTAACGGCGTGCTCAAGAGCTTTGTCTTTGGCCTGGCAGTGACCTTTGTGGCGCTGCTGGAGGGCTATGCCGCCAGTCCCACGCCCGAAGGGGTTTCGCGAGCGACCACAAGAACAGTGGTCGTCGCTTCGCTTGCCGTGCTGGGCCTGGACTTCCTGCTCACCGCAACCATGTTCAGTATTTGAGGCTGCACAGCCAGATCAAAGGTAAAAATCATGCAGCAAAAGAAAAGTGATATCTGGGTTGGCCTGTTTGTGTTGATTGGCGCTCTGGCCCTGGTCTTCCTGGGCTTGCAGTCGGCCAATCTGCTCAGCCTGAATTTTGAGAAAACCTATCCAGTGACGGCGCGTTTTGACAATATCGGTGGCCTCAAGGCCAAAGCCGCAGTCAAGAGCGCCGGTGTGGTCGTGGGCCGCGTGGAATCCATCACCTTCAACGATCAGACCTTTCAGGCCGATGTGGCCATGAACATGGAAAACCGTTATGCCTTCCCTAAAGACAGCTCGCTGAAAATTCTGACAAGCGGCCTGCTGGGAGATCAGTACATTGGTATTGAGGCGGGTGCCAGCGAAGAAAACCTCAAGGCAGGTGATCGCGTGACAGCAACTCAGTCCGCGGTGGTGCTGGAGAACCTCATTGGCCAGTTCCTTTATGGCAAGGCCGAGCAAGGCGGTGACTCCGGTAGCTCTGCAACCAACGGGGGAGCGAAAGAATGATGACGATAAAAAGCCCACAAACGAAATTGGTGTCAAGCAAGGCGCAAGCCCTCAAACGTACTGCGCTGGTAGCTAGCGTTTCTGTAGCGGCTTTGCTGACCGGTTGCGCGAGCACCACGGCCACAGGCCCCGCCAATCCAGCCGACCCGCTGGAGTCCATGAACCGAAGCATCTATTCCTTCAACGAGGGTCTGGACAGTGCCGTTTTCAAGCCAGTGGCCACGGCCTATCAAACCGTAACGCCGCGCATTGCCAGAGATGGCGTGACGAACTTCTTCGACAATCTGGGCGATGCTTGGTCGTTCGTCAACAACGTGCTGCAGGGGCAGGGCGAGGGCGCTTACAACTCCATGGTGCGCTTCAGCGTCAACACGGTGCTCGGTATTGGCGGACTGTTCGATATTGCCAGCGAAGCCGGCATTCAGCGCAAGAAGCAGGACTTTGGTCAGACGCTGGGCCGCTGGGGCGTGCCTACCGGCCCATACCTGATGCTGCCGTTCTGGGGGCCATCCACTGTGCGTGATGCCAGTGGCATGGTGGTCGATGCCTTCGGCTACCCGGCCAATACCATGGAGGATGTGCGCTGGCGCAACAGCTTATATGCTCTGCGTGTCGTGAACCGACGTGCCGAACTGCTTCAGGCCGGTGATGTGCTGGACTCTGTGGCTCTCGACAAGTACAGCCTGATACGCGATGTGTATCTGCGCTCACGCATTGGCGGCGCGGTGTCTGGCGGGGATGGTCGTCTTGAAAATTATGATGACGACAACGCTGGCAAGCTGCCACCGGAAGGTCAATAAACTGCTCTGCAGCTGCTTACAAAAAAGAATGTCCACGGGCTGGGCAAGTGCGGTGACACTTGCAGGCCCAGGAGAGAAATCAATGAAAATTACTCGTCGCGTATGGGGTATGGCCGCTGGTGCCATGCTGGCTCTGAATCTGGGTCTGCCAGCTCAGGCTGCTGATGAAACGCCTGATCTGCTGGTCAAGCGCGTCTCGGCCGATGTGCTGGAGACCATCAAGAAAGATGCTTCGCTGCGCAATGGTGATTCCAGCAAGATCAATGCGTTGGTCAACGAAAAGGTGATGCCTTATGTGGACTTTCGCCGCATGACTTCGGCTGCTGTGGGTCCTGCTTGGCGTCAAGCCACGCCTGATCAGCGCCAGAAGCTGCAGGATGAATTCAAGGCACTGCTGATTCGTACCTACTCGGGTGCTCTGTCGCAAGTCGGCGAGCAGACCATCACCGTCAAGCCTCTGCGCATGGCCGCTGGTGACACCGATGTGCTGGTGCGCACTCAGGTCAATGGTCGTGGTGAACCGGTGCAGCTGGATTTCCGTCTGGAAAAGCAGGCTGATGGCTGGAAGATCTACAACCTGAACGTGCTGGGCGTGTGGCTGGTGGAAACCTATCGCAACCAGTTTTCGCAGGAAATCAATGCCCACGGCATCGATGGCCTGATCAAGACTCTGGCGTCGCGCAGCTCCATGCCTGCGAACGTCACTAAATAAGCGCATTGCTTTAGTCCCCATGGCCAAGTCTGCTACCAACTCTCTGCAATTGCCCAAGGAGCTGACCTACCGTCAGGGGCGTGATTGCCTGCAGCGTCTGCGGCCTCTGGTCACGGGCCATGCCGACTCACAGGTGGTGGTGGATGCCAGCGCCGTCAAGGTCTTTGACTCTGCGGCTCTGGCCGTGCTGCTAGCCTGCCGCCGCGCGGCGCAGGAAGTGGGCAAGCAGCTGATTGTCAGCGGCCTGCCCAAGGGGCTGCAGTCCATGGCCACCCTGTATGGGGTCGATACTTTGCTGCTGCCGCCGCTCATGCAGGGCGGAGATGCTGCCGCCAAGCAGGGTTAGGCAGAGGACTTGGCTGGCGAATCCCTGAGGATCGCTAAGCCCCGCTGCGGCACAAGCGGCAGGCAGGCTCTAGAATCATGGGCTACATGCCCGCAGTCTCATTCCAATCAGTCTCCAAGACCTACCGTACCCCTAAGGGGGATTTTCAGGCACTCAATTCCGTAAGCCTGGATATCGAGGAAGGTGAATTCTTTGGTCTTCTCGGCCCCAATGGTGCGGGAAAGACCACGATGATCAGCATTCTGGCTGGACTGGCACGCGCCTCTGGCGGGCGTGTGCTGGTGCAGGGCAGCGATGTGCAGGCCAATTTCTCGGATGCGCGCCGCAAGCTGGGCGTCGTGCCGCAGGAGTTGGTGTTCGACCCCTTCTTCAATGTGCGCGAGGCGCTGCAGTTTCAATCGGGTTATTTCGGTGTCAAAAACAATGACGACTGGATTGACGAGCTGCTCTACAGCCTGGGCCTGACCGACAAGGCGCACAGCAATATGCGCCAGCTCTCGGGCGGTATGAAGCGCCGTGTGCTGGTCGCACAGGCGCTGGTGCACAAGCCGCCCATCATCGTGCTCGATGAACCTACGGCGGGCGTGGATGTGGAGCTGCGCCAGACGCTGTGGCACTTCATCGCCAAGCTCAACAAGCAGGGTCACACGGTCTTGCTGACGACCCACTACCTGGAAGAGGCCGAGGCGCTGTGCAGCCGCGTGGCCATGCTCAAGCGCGGCGAGATCATCAAGCTTTCGCCGATGAGTGAGCTTCTCAAATCGGCTTCCAGCAACGTTCTTCAATTCAAGACGGATAGCGCCTTGCCCAAGGCTGTGGCCGATCGCGCCCGGGTTACGGGCCGAATCGTGCAGATTCCTGCGGCCCACGCAGGCGATGTGGAGCAATTGTTGGCCGCTTTGCGCCAGGGCGGCGTGACGCCTGAAGATGTGGAAATTCGCCGTGCGGATCTGGAAGATGTGTTCATCCACATCATGAATGAAGGCTCAATGACAGCGGCGGCTGCCGGAGGTGTGGCATGAACGGCTGGCAAACCCTGCTCAAGAAGGAAGTGCTGCGCTTCTGGAAGGTGAGCTTTCAGACCGTGGCTGCCCCCGTGCTCACGGCTGTGCTGTATTTGCTGGTCTTCGGCCATGTGCTGGACGGCCGCGTCATGGTCTACGACCGCATTCCCTACACCGCGTTTCTGATTCCCGGACTGGTGATGATGAGCATGTTGCAAAACGCGTTTGCCAACAGCTCTTCCAGCCTGGTGCAAAGCAAGATCATGGGCTCGCTGGTTTTTGTGCTGCTCACGCCGCTGTCGCACTGGGCCTGGTTCAGCGCTTATGTGGGCGCGGCCATCCTGCGCGGCCTGCTGGTGGGCTTTGGCGTGTTTGTGGTCACGCTGTTCTTTGCCGTGCCGGACTTTGCGGCTCCGCTGTGGATTCTGGTCTTCGGCTTTCTGGGCTGCGCGCTGATGGGTACGCTGGGCGTCATCGCCGGTCTCTGGGCCGAGAAGTTCGACCAGATGGCTGCGTTTCAGAACTTTCTGATCATGCCGCTGACCTTTCTGTCGGGCGTGTTCTATTCCGTGCATTCGCTGCCCGGCTTCTGGCAGGCGGTCAGCCATGTCAACCCGTTCTTCTACATGATTGACGGTTTCCGCTACGGTTTCTTCGGGCAGAGCGATGTCTCGCCCTGGCTGAGCTTTGCCATTGTGGGCGGAGCCTGGCTGGCCGTGAGCGCGCTGGCCGTGCATCTGCTGCGCATTGGCTACAAGATTCGTAACTGATTTTTAGAATTCACGTATGGCTGCGTGCGAGACAATCACAGCTCTCGCCAGCCCTGCGCTTAAAGGTTTTCTCATGACTGCAGACCAACTCAAAGACCTGATCACCGCCGGCCTGCCCTGCGAGCATATTGCGCTGGAAGGCGATGGCCGACACTGGTTTGCCACCATTGTTTCGACCAGCTTCGAAGGTCAGCGCCCGCTGGGCCGTCAGCGCATGGTCTATGCCACGCTGGGTAACCGCATTGCGACGGATGAAGTCCATGCGCTGTCGATGAAGACCTTTACGCCCGCTGAATGGGCTGCTGCCCAGGCCTGAGGCTGAGCGAAATGCAAATTTGATAGCTGCTAGCGCTTTATATATATGCGCTAGAGGCATTTTTCTTACATAAACATATCAAGGCTTGTAGCCATGGACAAACTCAAGATCCACGGTGGTCGTCCCCTCCAGGGCGAAGTGCTGATTTCTGGCGCCAAAAATGCCGCTCTGCCAGAGATGTGCGCAGCACTGCTCACCAACGAGCCCGTCCACCTGCACAACGTTCCCCGTCTGCATGACGTGGCCACCATGCGCAAGCTGCTCAACAACATGGGTGTGACGACAGAGACCCATGGCGAGCGCGGCGGCATCAGCTTTGTCGCTCCCGACAGCCTGACGCCCGAAGCCCCTTACGAGCTGGTCAAGACCATGCGCGCCTCGGTGCTGGCGCTCGGCCCGCTGCTGGCCCGCTTTGGCCACGCCAAGGTGTCGTTGCCCGGCGGCTGCGCGATTGGCTCGCGCCCGGTGGATCAGCACATCAAGGGCTTGCAGTCCATGGGTGCCATCATCACCGTGGAAAACGGCTACATGAACGCCAGCCTGCCGGAAGGCTGGACCAAGCTCAAGGGCGCACACATCACCACCGATATGGTGACCGTGACCGGTACCGAGAACTTCCTGATGGCTGCTGCGCTGGCCGATGGCGAGACCGTGCTGGAAAACGCCGCCATGGAGCCCGAAATCAGCGATCTGGCCGAGATGCTGATCAAGATGGGTGCCAAGATTACCGGCCAAGGCACCAGCCGTATCGTGATTCAAGGTGTCGATAAGTTGCACGGCTGCGATCACGATGTGGTGGCTGACCGTATTGAAGCCGGCACCTTCTTGTGCGCCGTGGCGGCCACGGGCGGCGAGGCGCTGCTGCGCCATGCACGTGCCGACCATCTGGGTGCGGTCATCGACAAGCTGCAAGAAGCTGGCGTCAAGGTGGAGTCCGTAGAGGGCGGCCTCAAGGTCAGCTCTGACGGCAAGCTGAAGGCGCAGAGCTTCCGCACCACCGAGTACCCGGGCTTCCCCACCGATATGCAGGCTCAGTTCATGGCCCTGAATCTGGTGGCCGAAGGCACCAGCGTGGTGACAGAGACCATTTTTGAAAACCGCTTCATGCACGTCAACGAGATGGTGCGTCTGGGCGCACGCATCACCACCGACGGCCGCGTGGCCAGTATCGAAGGTGGCAAACGCCTGTCTGGCGCCATCGTGATGGCCACCGACCTGCGTGCCTCTGCCAGTCTGGTCATCGCCGGCCTGGTGGCTGATGGCGAAACACTGGTGGACCGCATCTATCACCTGGACCGTGGCTACGACCGTATGGAAGAGAAGCTGCGCGCTCTGGGCGCTGATATCGAGAGAGTTTCAGAATGACGATCACTATTGCTCTCTCCAAGGGCCGTATCTTTGAAGAAACCGTGCCCTTGCTGGCTGCTGCTGGCATTGAGGTGACGGAAGACGTGGAAAAGTCGCGCAAGCTGATTTTTGACACCAACCGCCCCGATGTGCGCGTGGTGCTGGTACGTGCGTCTGATGTGCCCGTGTACGTGCAGTACGGCGGTGCGGATCTGGGCGTCTCTGGTCTGGATTCGCTGATCGAGCATGGCGGCCAGGGCCTGTACCAGCCACTGGACCTGCAGATCGCCAAGTGCCGCGTCAGCGTGGCGGTGCGCAATGGTTTTGATTACCAGCACGCTGTCAAGCAAGGTGCGCGCCTGCGCATTGCCACCAAGTACACCGAGATTGCGCGCAATTTCTTCGCGCAAAAGGGTGTGCACGTGGACATGGTCAAGCTCTACGGCTCCATGGAGCTGGCGCCGCTGACCGGCATGGCTGACGCTATTGTTGACTTGGTTTCCACCGGCAACACTCTCAAGGCCAATGACCTGGTCGAGGTCGAGTCCATCATTGACATCAGTTCGCGTCTGGTCGTCAATCAGGCCTCGCTCAAGCTCAAGCAAGCACCGCTGCGCCACATCATTGATGCGTTTGCGCAAGCCGTCGCCGCCAAAAACAACTGATTTTCCCTACTGGTAAATACTATGGAATTCGTAGCTGCTCCCGCCCGTCTATCAACCGCTGATGCCACATTCGAGCATGATTTTGCGCAGCGTCTGCATTGGTCGGCTGACACGGACGCAGCGATCGAGCAGCGCGTGGCCGACATCCTGGCCGATGTGCAAAAGCGTGGTGACGCTGCTGTGCTGGAGTACACCGCCCGCTTTGACGCGTTGACAGCTGAATCCATGATCGCTCTGGAGCTGACCAAGGAAGAGCTGAAAGCCGCTTTCGACAGCCTGCCCGCTGAGCAGCGCGAAGCGCTGGAATCTGCCGCTCGCCGTGTGCGCAGCTACCACGAGGCACAGAAAAAGGCCAACGGTGAAAGCTGGAGCTACCGGGACGAAGACGGCACCTTGCTGGGTCAGAAGGTCACCCCGCTGGACCGTGTGGGCATCTATGTGCCAGGCGGCAAGGCCGCCTATCCCAGCAGCGTGCTGATGAATGCCATCCCCGCCCATGTGGCCGGCGTGCCCGAGATCATCATGGTCGTGCCCACGCCCAAGGGTGAAAAGAACCCGCTGGTGCTGGCTGCCGCCTATGTGGCGGGTGTGACGCGTGCCTTCACCATTGGTGGTGCGCAGGCAGTGGCCGCGCTGGCCTACGGCACGGCCACGATTCCGAAGGTGGACAAGATCACCGGCCCCGGCAATGCCTATGTGGCCAGTGCCAAAAAGCGCGTGTTCGGCATTGTCGGCATCGACATGATTGCTGGCCCCTCTGAAATTCTGGTGCTGGCCGATGGCACTACCCCGCCTGACTGGGTGGCGATGGACCTGTTCAGCCAGGCCGAACACGATGAGCTGGCCCAGTCCATTTTGCTGTGCCCTGACGCGGCCTACATCGATGCCGTGCAGCGCGAAATCGACCGCCTGCTGCCCGAGATGCCCCGCAAGGCCATCATCGCCAAGAGCCTGAACGACCGTGGTGCGCTGATTTTGACCCGCGACATGGAAGAAGCCTGCGCCATCAGCAACCGCATTGCGCCCGAGCATCTGGAGGTGTCGAGCCGTGACCCGCACCGCTGGGAGCCTTCGCTCAAGCACGCTGGTGCGATCTTCTTGGGTGCGTACACCTCGGAGTCGCTGGGCGACTACTGCGCAGGCCCCAACCACGTGCTGCCCACTAGCGGCACGGCGCGCTTCAGCTCGCCATTGGGCGTGTACGACTTCCAGAAGCGCAGTTCCATCATTGAAGTCAGCGAAGCCGGTGCTCAGGTGCTGGGCAAGACCGCTGCGGTGCTGGCCTATGGCGAAGGTCTGCAAGGCCATGCCCGTGCGGCCGAGATGCGCCTCAAGTAAAGCACTACGCTTGTTTAACCAGCCGCGCCATCGAGCGCGGCTTTTTTATGGGCACATCAAGCATCAAGGCTTGTCGGCCAATTGCCTTCAAGATGTTTCTTTGCTTTTTGTTTAGTCCAAATCTGGACACACTTCACTCTTTACAACATCTCGAGGAGCAATAGCATGAATCCAGTGACTGCATCACGGAGATCTCGCTACTGGCCTTTCTTGCTGGTTTTGTTGGCAGCCCTGGGCTTGTCGGCCTGTAGCGCGCCGCAGTCGGTGGCCACGCGCGATATGAGCGTTGCAGAGGCCTCCCCACCTCCTTCGGTCTCGGCCCGCATGACCGCTCCAGCGGCTGCCAAGGCCCAATCGACGCTGGGCACGCAATGGGGTGAGGGGCGCGAGTCGGTGACCAAGGTGGTGAAGGCATCGCGCATCACACCGGACCGCGCGCGAGATATAGCGCAGATGCGTTACAGCGATGAAGACAGTATTCGCCGTGCGCTGGGGCGCCAAGCGGAGCGCCAAACCAATGTGCTGCTAGGCGATGGCGATGTGGAATGGATGCTCTCCAGCGGTAGCGGACCGGCCCTGCCCATCTTCACCTCTCGCGGTGGCAGCGACTATCAGGTAGCGGGACGCAATGGCGAGCGCTATGAGTTGGTCTATCACAACCGCAGCAATCGCTACTACGAGGTGGTGGCCACCGTCGATGGCCTGGATGTGTTGACGGGCCAGCCTGGCAGCGTCAAAAGCGATGGCTATCTGCTACGCCCCGGCGAGCGTCTGGTGATCGATGGCTTTCGCAAAAGCGACAAGGAAGTGGCCGCCTTTCGCTTCTCAGCCAAGGGCAGGGCCTATGCCAACAACACGCCGGTGGGCGAGGCCCGTAATGTGGGTGTGATTGGCACGGCACTGTTCGAGATACGCCTGGATGAGCGTGATCCTGACCTGCCGCGCCGCTCTATGGAGAATCACCTTCTTGAACCCAGTGCATTCCCGGCGGATCCCGGTAAATTTGCACCTGCTCCTCAATATGTTCGATAGGCACGAGATTGCTTGATTCAAGGCCCGGAATTTCCGGGCCTTTTTGTATTTATGGTCGACATGATCGCTTGTGCGAGATGTGGTCACGCCGAAAGTCCAAGCGCGGCGTCGATGATTGAGATATCTACACGAATTTCGTGCTGCACTGTTTTCGTGTACTATTCAGATATGAAGAACGTCACCATCACTGTAGAAGACAGCGTGCTCGAATGGGCGCGGGTGGAGGCCGCCCGGCGCGGTACCAGTGTTTCGCGCATGCTCGGTGATTTCATGGCCGAGATGCAGCGCCGCGAAGACTCGTATGAACGCGCCTATCTGGCCTGGCGCACGGACGAACGCAGCTGGAAAGCCGCGCCGCTTGAAAAGAATAATTCAATAGCGCGAACTGTAGATAGCCAAAGGGCTGGAGGCCAAAAACACTTGATTTCTGGAGCGTCGACATGACGGATGTGAGCATGGTGTTTGTGGATACCTCGGTGCTGATCGCGGCGGAAGACGTTGCCGGTGGTGCGTTGTATGAAGCTAGCCTTTCGTGGCTGGATGCTTTGTGGCGTGAGCGCACGGGGCGTACCGGCAATCAGGCGCTGGTGGAGTTTTATGAGCAGGTCACAACGGCTGCAGCACCCATGCCTCAGGGCGATGCGCGCGCAGCCATTCGCCGCTATCAAACCTGGACGCCGTGGAAGACCGATGCAGCCACGCTGGAAACCGCCTGGGCCGTGCAAGCCCGCCACCAGCTGGCTTTTGGTGACTGCCTGGCCGTGGCCTGTGCCCAGCACAGCGGCTGCAGCCATATGCTGAGTCTGCATCTGCCCCATGGCGCAGAGTTTGGCGGTGTGACCGTGGTGCATCCGTTGCAGCAGACCGCCCCCGAAAATCTCGAGGCTTGAGCGCCTGAACTGTAGCGATCCGCATCGACTGCATTGGCCAACGCAAGCCCTGTTTGAAAGAGTGAAACCATGACTGCTCAAGACATCCAATCCAAGGCCCTTCAACGCATTCGCGCCGATGTGCGCGCCATGCAGGGCTACCACATTCAGCCCGCGCAAGGCCTGCTGAAGATGGACACGATGGAGAACCCCTACCGTCTGCCGCTTCCGCTGCAGAAGAAGCTGGGCGAGCATCTGGGCGCACTCGAAATCAACCGCTACCCCGGCGAGCGCCAGGAAGTGCTGAAAAAAATGCTGGCCGATTACGCCGGCGCGCCTGCAGGGACCTCGGTGCTGCTGGGCAACGGCTCAGACGAAATCATTACCTTGCTGGCGTTGGCCACGGCCCAGCCTTGCAGCGATGCGAGAGCCAAGATGCTGGCACCCATGCCCGGCTTTGTGATGTATCCGCTGTCTGCCAAGCTGCAGGGCCTTGATTTTGTCGGCGTGCAGCTGACCGAAGACTTCGACCTTGATGTGCCCGCCATGCAGGCCGCCATTGCCGAGCACCAGCCCGCTATCACCTACATTGCCTACCCCAACAACCCCACGGCCACGCTGTGGGCCGAGGACAAGGTGCAGGCCGTGATTGATGCCGTCGCGCAGATTGGCGGTTTGGTCATCATGGATGAGGCCTACCAGCCCTTCGCCAGCCGCAGCTGGGTCACCCGCATGCAGGCCGACCCCGCACGCAACGCCCATGTGCTGCTGATGCGCACGCTGAGCAAGTTTGGTCTGGCCGGTGCGCGCCTGGGTTATCTGATTGGTCCATCCGCCATCGTCAACGAGCTGGACAAGGTGCGCCCTCCCTACAACATCAGCGTGCTGAACTGCGAAACGGCGATTTTTGCGCTGGAGCATGAATCGCTGTACGCCGAACAGGCCGCCGCCATTCGTGCCGAGCGCCAGCCGCTGATTGATGCACTGGTCGCTATCAAGGGGGTAGAAAAAGTCTGGCCGTCTGAAGCCAATATGGTGCTGCTGCGCGTGGCTGATGCCGGTAAAGCGCAAACCGAGATGAAACAACGCGGCGTGCTGGTCAAAAACGTATCGGCCATGCACCCTCTTCTGAATAACTGCCTGCGCCTGACCGTAGGCACCCGCGAAGAAAACGCCCAGATGTTGGCGGCATTGAAGGAATCCCTGTGAGCAATATCGTTCCCTCCACCGCAGCGCCGCTGCCCCGCACGGCAGAAGTCACCCGCAACACGGCGGAAACTCGCGTGGCGGTGCGCGTCAACCTCGACGGCACAGGCAAGGCTAGCCTGAACTCGGGCATCGGCTTTCTCGACCACATGCTGGATCAGATTGCTCGCCACGGCCTGATCGATATGGACATCGAATGCGCGGGCGACCTGCACATCGACGGCCACCACACGGTGGAAGACATCGGCATCACGCTGGGCCAGGCTTTTGCCAAGGCCATTGGCGACAAAAAAGGCATTCGCCGCTACGGCCACGCCTATGTACCTCTGGACGAGGCGCTCTCGCGCGTGGTGATCGACTTCTCGGGTCGCCCCAGTCTGCACATGGATGTGAAGTTCACCTCCGGCAGCATTGGCCAGCTCGACACACAGCTGGTGTATGAGTTTTTCCAGGGCTTTGTGAACCACGCTGGCGTTACGCTGCACATCGATAATTTGAAGGGCTTCAACGCCCATCACCAGTGCGAGACCATCTTCAAGGCTTTCGCCCGCGCCGTGCGCTTTGCGCTGGAGCATGATGAGCGCATGGCGGGCGTGATTCCATCGACCAAGGGTGCTCTGTAAACAAGAGCGGCTAGCGCCTGTTCAATATGGATTTAAGTATCAAACCATGTTGAACGCTAATATTCACAAGCGGTAAATGCTATGAATTTGAAGAACAACACCGTGGCAGTCGTCGATTACGGCATGGGCAATCTGCGCTCGGTCTCGCAGGCGGTGCGCACGGCCGCTGCCGATACCGGCTGGGATGTGGTCGTCACAGCCGACCCTGATGTGGTCTACGCCGCTAACCGCGTGGTGCTGCCCGGTCAGGGTGCCATGCCCGACTGCATGCGTGAGCTGCGCGAGTCCGGCCTGCAACCTGCCGTGCTGGATGCAGCAGCCAACAAACCGCTGTTTGGCGTGTGCGTGGGTATGCAGATGCTGCTGGATCACAGCGATGAAGGCAATGTGCCGGGGCTGGGCCTGATCCCCGGCAATGTGCGCAAGTTCGACCTGGCAGGACGTATGCAGGCCGATGGCAGCCGCTTCAAGGTGCCGCAGATGGGCTGGAACCAGGTGTCGCAAAAGCTGCAGGGCGGCCAGCCCCATGTGCTGTGGGCAGGCATTCCTGATGGCAGCTTCTACTACTTTGTGCACAGCTTTTATGCGCAGGTGCAACAAGGCGCGCATTGCGCCGCCGAGACAGATTACGGCGGCCTCTTTGCATGTGCCGTTGCACGCGATAATATTTTCGCAACCCAGTTCCATCCCGAGAAAAGCTCGGATCAGGGGCTGGCGTTGTTCCGCAACTTCCTGGGCTGGAAGCCCTGAAGTTTTTTCTTTATGCACTGGCCAACTCAGACGGCCATCTTTGCTAGCAGACCACCATCATGTTGCTCATCCCCGCTATCGACCTCAAGGACGGCCACTGCGTTCGCCTCATTCAGGGTGATATGGACCAGTCCACTACCTTCGGCGAAGACCCCGCTGCCATGGCCACCAAGTGGCTTGAAGCCGGTGCACGTCGTTTGCACCTAGTGGACTTGAATGGCGCTTTTGCGGGCCAGCCCAAGAATCTGGGTGCCATCAAGAGCATTCTCAAGGCGGTGAACGGGGAGATCCCCGTGCAACTGGGCGGCGGCATTCGTGATCTGGACACGATTGAGCGCTACATCGATCTGGGCATCGAATACCTCATCATCGGCACGGCTGCCGTGAAGAACCCCGGCTTTCTGCAAGACGCCTGCAGCGCATTCCCCGGCCACATCATCGTGGGTCTGGATGCCAAGGATGGCAAGGTCGCCATCGACGGCTGGAGCAAGCTCACGGGCCAGGATGTGATTGAAACCGCCAAGCGCTTTGAAGGCTGGGGTGTGGAATCCATCATCTACACCGACATCGGCCGCGACGGCATGCTGACCGGCATCAACGTGGACGCTACCGTCAAGCTGGCCCAGTCGCTGAAGATTCCCGTCATCGCCTCGGGCGGTCTGGCGGGCATGGCCGACATCGAAGCCTTGTGCGCGGTAGAGAGCGAAGGCGTCGAAGGCGTGATCTGCGGTCGCGCCATCTATACCGGCGATCTGGACTTCGCTGCAGGTCAAGAGCGTGCTGACGAGCTGGCGGGTGACTGATGTGACTTTTCAGGCCCAAGCCGTTGACTGGCAAGGGCTGCCTGCTATCGCTTTAAAGCTGACTCAAGGCGATTCTGCCCTGGTCAGCTTGCAAGGTGCACAGGTGCTGTCATGGGTGAGCCGTGGCGAGGAGCGCTTGTTCCTCAGCCCCAAGGCGGTGCATGACGGGCAGACCGCCATTCGCGGCGGCATTCCCGTCTGCTTTCCCCAGTTCAACCAGCGTGGCCCCTTGGTCAAGCATGGCTTTGGGCGGGTCTCCCACTGGTCGGCCGATGCTGCCTTGCCCTGGAGCGAGGACGGCGTTCAGCTCACCTTGCGGCTGAAGGACAGCGAAGAGTCACGAGCCGTCTGGCCGCATGCCTTTGAAGCGCTGCTGACGGTGCAGCTCAAGCCCGGCTCGCTAAGCGTGCAGCTGGCTGTGCATAACCGTGGTCAGCAAGATTTGCCTTTTACCGCAGCTCTGCACAGCTACCTGCGTGTGCCGCAGGTTGCGCAAGCCAGTTTGCACGGCCTGCAAGGCCTGACCTACTGGGATGCCGCAGCGGCAGTGCCTGATACCCACATCACGCAGCAAGGCGAAGTGCGCTTTGGCGCTGAGACCGATCGCGTCTATCCCCGTGCGGCTGATGCTTTGCAGCTGCAGGCCGCAGGCCAGCCATGGCTGGAGATTGCGCAAGATGAGCTTTGGCGTGAAACCGTGGTCTGGAACCCTGGCCCCGTGCTCTGCGCCACGCTTAAAGACATGGAAGCAGATAGCTGGCAGCACATGCTGTGTGTAGAAGCCGCGGCCATTGATGCCGTCGTGGTTGTGGCGCCCGGCCAGCGCTGGCAGGCTGCACAAACGCTGAAGAGCTACTGATACCTCTTTGAAATTAAAAAGCCCTTGGTCTGTGCAATATGCACCGGGCCAAGGGCTTTTTTATGCCACCTTTATTGCAGCATGAAGGTTCTGTATTCCAGTCGGTCCATGGAGCGTGTGAGGCATACCAGACCCACACACAGCGTCACCAGCATGGCGAGCGTGAAGCCATAGCCGTAGAAGGCAGCGCCAAGTGCCAGAGAAACAGCGGTGAACGCGATATTGAGTACCAGCATTAAGGTGCAGAGCATCAAAATGATGCGGCGTTCATTGAGGTAGAAGAAGATATTCAGCACGGCCATGACGCCGACCTGCAGCCCAGTACCGACCACCTGAACATGCAATAGTGGCAGGTAAAGCTGAGAAATTCCCAGCAGCTCAAGCACGGACGGCCCAGCGACAAAAGTCACCAGAACGGCAATGGTCTGAATCTTGGCAATTTCACTCAGGCCCGTCTGAATGGAGTAAACCATTTCATTGCGCATGGACTCGATGAACTCAAGAGAGCCGCCTTCGCGTACGGCGTTGAAAAACTTATCGTAGTACTCCACAAAATCCGTCTCAATGCGCACCAGAAATACGGCCATACCCGGGATGATGGAGAGGTAGGAGAGGAAGACCGGAATGTCGTAAATCAACGAGGCGCGCAGGCCGCCAATGATGGGCTGGGATGTCGGTAAAAAATACCAGAACATGATCTTGTCCATCCAGATCGCCATGTTGTAGAGCAGACCAATGGCAAGCAGCGAGGGAAAGATCATCGAGCGCTTGCTGAAATCGAATGAGATCCAGCGCTCTGGCAGAGGGAAGCTTTTCAGAATAAGCGACCACATGCCGGCCACCAGCAAGGCATGACCGCAGATAAAGCTCAGCAGAAGACCTTCCAGACCCCAGTGACGCAGCGGCAGGGACAGCGCCACGATCAGCGCATAGCAGAAGCTGAACAGCGCCGTGATGGCCTGATATTGCTTGAGGCCCGAGAGCAGCACGGCCATGGTCCAGACCATGCACATCAAGGTAAAGCCTGCCAGCATCAGGATGCGGTACAGAGAGCTTTCTTCAGGCAGCAAGGTGAACAGCGTAATGCCGCCGAGCATGGCCGCAAGCGCCACAATCACCAGCAGCAGTCCGTGCAGGTTGGGCAGAACGGCACTGTCTTGTTTGAGAAAGAGTCGGTCCGAGATAAAGCGTGTAAACGCCAGCTGAGCCGGGCCCGTCAGAATCAGACTGAAAGCCACCAGATAGGTGACTGAGGTCTGAAACTGAGTGACAAGCAGCGGTGGTGCAATCACGCCGACGCTGAAGACACCGACCAGCAAGATGCCGATGATGGAAAAAACCCAGGGGCCAGAGCCAATCACGCCGGCGTATGCATAGGCCTGCAGCACGCTGGTCAGCGTGTTTTTGCGCAGCATGTGGCGCAGTTCAAATCCAATACCAGCCATTAGCGGGCCTCCTTGGAGGAGTCAAGTGCGTTGTCGTAAATCTGGCGATAACGCTCAAAGAGCAAGTCGTCGGTGTAATAGCGCTCTACGCGCGCAATGCCTGCAGCGCTGGCTTCCTGCCATTTCTGAGGGGCTGTCAGCAGCTCCAGCGATGCATCGGCCAGTGCTTCAGGGTTGGCAATGCCAACAATGCGGCCGCAGCTGCCCAAAGCCTGGTCGGCTTCGTCAAGGCCGTTGATCAGCTGACTGCAGGAGCCCACATCGGTGCTGACCACGGGGACGCCAGAGGCCTGAGCCTCAAGGATGACAAGAGGAAGTGCCTCACTGACGGAAGACAGAACGACAAGGCCCACGAGAGGCATCAGATCTTCAATGCGCTGCATGCCCAGAAACTTGACGTGATTTTGCAAACTGAGGCTGGCAACCAGGTTTTTGCATTCCTGCACATAGCTGGGATCTTCATCGGTCGGGCCTGCAATCCAGGCCTGAGCCTGAGGCAGCTTGTTCACGATGCGGCGCATGGAGCGGATAAAGGTCTTGATGTCCTTGATGGGAACGACCCGGCCGATCAGGCACAGCACAGGCGGTATTGCCTCGGTTCGCATGCTGCGCAAGGGCACAAAGCGTTCAAGGCGTATGCCGTTGGGTACGTTGCGTGTGCGCTCGGCTTCGGCTCCATCACTGATCTGGCGCAGGCGGTTGGTTTCGTAGAGTGCAATGATGGGGTTGGCTGCGTTGTAGCAAAAGCGGCCCATCCATTCAAAGAACTGAATCCACATCTGGCGGAAGAAAGAGACTTCCATGGGGTCGCGCTGAAAGAGGTTTCGGTTGTCCCGAATCCAGGAGCTTTTCAGTAAGTCGATCTGTCGCTCTTTGGTGTAGATGCCGTGCTCGGAAAGAATCAGAGGCAGCTGGCGCTGGTGGTGCAGAAGCCCCCCCAGAAAGCCAGCGTAGCCGGTGGACACGGTATGCAGAATACGCACGGGAATCAGGTTTTCGGCAATTTCCGAAAGCAGCCACAGGGGCTTGAACATGATGCGCACAGTCCAGAAAAAGTCGACAAAGGACGGATCAGTGCAGTGGCGCCGGTAGCTGTCCCGGATCAGGTTCCAGGCTTCTTCGCTGTGCAGAAAATCGTCCAGAGGAATGCCGCCATTGGAGCGGATTGCTTGCGTGATAGCCAGAATTTCAGCCAGGATTGTTTGCCTGGCTTCTGGCGATTCATCATAGGTCTCAAGAGATCTCAGAAATTTTTTGATTTTTTCGAAATCTTGCGGATTACCTTTGACAGGCATCGGCTCTTCCGGGCTGCTCAGATCGTCGTAGAGAAAGTGTTCCTGGAAATGCACGACATTGGCAGGCATCGTGTAGCGAAATTCTGCATAGTCTTCACGCTTGCTGCCCAGGAAAACGATGGCGAACTTGTATTGCGGGTAAGCATGCAAAATTTGCTGCACCCAACTGGAGACGCCGCCGCTGACATATGGGTACGTGCCTTCCAGCAGCAGCGCAATATCGGCTTGCTGGGCTTTTGGGATAGGGGTGGTCATGCAGCACTCCAATACTTCATGCAGGGTCGCAGGCTGGGCGGGGCTTGAGCGGAGTCAAGCATTTGCATGAGTCGCTGAGTTTTTGAGTAGTCGTGCTGCAGAAAATAAATCTCAGCCAGATAGGGAATGACGCGAGCTGCAGGCTGCCCTTGCTCAAGCGCTGCTTCGTAGGCTTCTTGTGCCTGTTGGTAGTCTTTGCGCAGCTGCATCAACCGGCCTTTGCGCAAGGTGAGCAAGGCGTTGTCGGGCTGCTCTTGCAGAACGGCAAGGCAGTAATGCAGAGACTGGGCAATTGCGTGCTCACGGACATCGCTTTGAGCGATGCCTTGGTAAATCATTTCCCAGTAAAGATCTGAAAGAGCCCAGGCAGCCTGAATGCCTTGAGGGCCGGGTGGAGAGCTGCCTTCGTTTTTATGTGCGTGCTCCAGAGATTGCTGCGCATCGTGAATCGCCTGGCTGATCTGTTGCTCTTTGTTGTCCAGCATGCTGTATGCGAGCAGGCGCAAGTCATCGTTGGAGTCGCTGAGCGCGGTTCGCAGCATAGGTGACGCGAGCCGGCCGGAGACATTGCTCAACGCCACCATGGCGCGCATGCGCGAAGGTGTTGGAACACTTTGATTGGACAAAAACGTTTTCAGACCTAGCGGTCTGCGGCTGTTGCTGCTGGATTGGTACTGATCAAACTCCGGCAAAGTCACCGAAGGGAATCGAGTGAATGCATCCTGATTACGGTAGCGATAAAGGGCGAACGTTGCGACAAGGCAGCCTACCGCTCCTGCAATGGGGATGGTGAATGACACCAGGGCAACAAGGCCCAGCAAGCCCAATCGGTGTTCGCGCAGTCGATGTGATGGGAGGAACAAGGGGCGCAGGCTGAGTGCCAGCAGAATGCTGGCTACTGCGTGCACGATGAAGTAGGTCATCAGTGCACTGTCTGCATGCTCATTGAGTAGATGCAGGCTGCCCCATGCAAGGATCTCAATCAGTACGGCCGAGATGAAAAACTGGATGTTAGGCATGGGCGATTCTGACAATCTCATCAAGCACACTCATGGCCCCATTTTTCTGAATCGAGAGAGTGTGGGGAACAATCCCGGCCTCTTCGATAGAGTGAAGACCTCGCTGCTCGAGTCGGGCTGAGAGGCGGTTCAGAAAGCCTTCGCTGGAAGCGGAGGAGCCGAGAGGCATGAGGATGGCCAGCACGGATTTTTCGCTGCCCTCAAAGAGCCAGGATTGATCCAGCATGCGTTCCATGCGCATGATGAACTGAGGCATGTCCGACGCGATGGCTTTGGGCGAGAGCTGTAGTGCCAGGACGATGCTGGGCAGCTGGCTCGACTTGAGCACATGCTCCATGCGCTGCAGCTCGAAGGCAAACTGGGGCGGGCATTCTGGGTGCGCCTGCAGCAAGGGCTGAGCCAGATTGTTGGCCGCAATGCTGTCGGTGTAGTCGCCCAGCAAAAGGTTGATGGTTTGCAAAGTCTCTTCTTGCAGTGCAAAGAAGGGCATCTCTTCCACGATCAGCATGCCATACATCTCATCCGAGAGATCAAGCATGGGCGCTGCAACGACATAGCTGGTGTTCTGACCATCTTTCAAGCTGCGAGAGATGTGGCACAGCGATCGTGTGGCGAGCGCTTGCTGAACCAGTGCATCATCCAGATTGATGGAGCGGGCACCGCCAATTTGAGCGATGGATTGATCGCTCAGGTTACCGTTGTGAAACGGCACAATGCTCGCCACATTGATCTGGCAAAACTGGGAGAGCAGGTTCAGCAGTGTCTGCGCATCACTGGTCGTGCCTTTGAGGTCGCGTAGCTGGTGCAGTGCATCGCGCATGGAGACAGGCTGACCAATCAATTGCTGCTCCAGTTGGTCATGCGACAGGCGCAGCAGATAGTGCTGGCGAACGAGCTGCTCCATGCGTTGATCCTGATAATGGCGGGCCGTGCGCGCTCTGCGTAGGTGGGTGCGCCAGACGCTGGATACCTCGCCGACGATCATGACCATGATCAGACCGCCGAGAAAATACTGCTGCGGGAATTGACTGAAATCCTGCCGATTAAAACCAGTCCATCCCAGCAGGAGAACGCCTGCCGAGAAAAGGCCTGCAATGGGGCCGTAGCGCAAAGCAATCATCATGGGCGCAAACCAGGCCCATGGAAAATCCGCATTAATCCACAAAGGATCCGGACGATTCACGAGATAGCCCAAGAGCAGGGCGAATGCGGGAACCAGGACAGTTTCGGCAACGATGACCCAGGGCTTCTCGCTGGCTACCGTGAGCTTGCCAAGTGGAGAGCCTTTGAATTCATCGGAGGATCGGTTTCTTTGTACTGAGCCGGCAGCCTTGGGGGCTACAGGTATTTCTTGAGAATGCATAGTCTGCTGTCCTGATTCAACCGATTCTTAGCGTGCTTTGGCGATGCCGGTGTCGAGCAGATTTCGGATCAGCTTCTGGCCAACAGCTGCCAGCGATTCACGGCTCCAGCCGCTCTTGGCGCCAGTGCCGCTCCACACGGTTTTGCCTTCGCTGACATCCACGATTTCCAGCGCAACGCCAACAGCAGGTTCACCGTCCACGCCCACCTTGTAGCGCCACTCTTCGACAGAGCCCAGCAGTGCGTAGCGCACGCCTTCTTCGCGAGCCCAGCTCAAGGCATCTTCACGGCGCTTGCCGTTTTGGCCATCAAACAAGGCGTCCTGCTGGGCGTCGCCCGTATAGCGCTTGACGGAGTTCACACCGCGCGTTTGTAAGATAGCGGTGGCAATGCTCTCTGCACGGCTGCCAGCCATGGGTGTTTCAGTGTGGTTCTCGAAGGGGAGCACTGCCCACGATGCATCTTTGGCCAGTTCAGGCGAAGGAGCGCGGTCAACGGTGGAGCAGGCAGCTAGCAGGCTCAGCAGACCTGCGCCGGCGATCAGGCGAATGCGCGATGTGAAAGTGTTTTGGATGTTCATAGCGGTTCCTTGAAGGCTTAATAGTGAAGTCGGTAGGTGAGCAGCAACTCACGGTTGATGCCGGTGTTGGTGAGTCCTGTTTTGGAAAGATTGAAACCTAGCATCAGATGGTCTGGACCCAGAATGTTTCCGGCGAAACCGATGCGTGCTTCATAGCCAGATCCATTCAGGCTGTGATTCGTCAGCGCAAGGCTGGCAAAGGGTTGCAAGCGTCGTGTGTAGTCCTGCGCATAGCGCATGTTGGTGGAGACTTGAACGCCAGAGAAACGGAAGCTTCCGGGCAGCAGGTAGTCAGAACTTGCGCTGCTTCCTGCTGGCAGGTAACGCAGAATTTCTGCATTACGGCCATTGAGAGCGGATGGGCTCATGCGGCTGTAGCTGTGCCATGACGTAAAGGCACCAAACTCCAGGCTCGGTGCTTCGCTGCGATAGGTGTGGGTGTACTGCAGGGTAGCGTGCTGGCCGGAGCCTATGCGCCCCCCCCCGGTCTGCACAAAATAGCGCTCGCCAGCCATTTCCAGACCCACCCTGTCTTGGCGGGATATCTGGTAGGTCGCGCCCAGAGCCGCTCTGTCTTTCATGCCGCCCATGCGCATGGCCAGGGTGTCTTGCATGCTCAGCTCAGTACCCAGGGAGCCTTGAATGGACCAGCGATTACCCACAGATTGGCTGTGCGTCAGCTGCATGGGGTTGTAGGTGTCCAGGCTTCGGCGCTCACCGATCAGCAAATCGGTGCTGCCACTTTGCGACACACGGCGCAGGCGTAGCCCCATGCCTCGCTCTGAGGAAGGACGGCTTACAAAACTGCTGTTGTTGGAAGTGCGCCTTGTGTAATCGGCATCAATTTCAATGGCCCAGCGTGAGTTGAGCGGGTGGTACCAGCTCAGCTTCTGCTCAGTTTCATCAATGCCGCTCAAGTAGCGCTGAGACTGGCTGTACTCCGCGAAATGGCTGACGGCCAGCAACTGCTCTGTGAGAGATGTATGCAAATCATCGTCAGTAGGCTGGTTGTTCAGAGTCTCAAAGCCTACGGTTTGCGCAAGGCGCACATCCCCGACCATGACGGCAGATGCTAGGTAATCGTGGCGAGGCAACTTGTCGTCATACCGCTCCAGCAGTGCACCGACTTGAGCGGTGTCCTTTTCTGCAATGGCGGTGGTGATCTGTGCCCAGATGGGCGCATTGCGCTTCTTGCTGCGATTGCGTGCATATTGCTGCCAGAGATAGCCGCGCTCAGCTGCGTATTCACCTTTGTCCTGCAACCAGGCGATGGCCAGTTCAGCCGCTTCGGTGGAGTATTCGCGGGTCTTGGAGGACTTCAGATCCTGGCGCATCAGCTCGCGCATGATGGCCAGCTCATCGTCGCCGTATGAGCGGTTGAGCATGAGGCGGGTACGGGCTTGCCTCTGAACCTTGTCCAGCCCTTCGGGAGTCAGCCACTCTTGTGCCGAGCGCTTTTTCTGGGTCGAAGGTGTTTGCTTGAGCCAGAGGTCACGGCGCAAGCGCCAGGCCAGATCGGCTTGCTGGTTCTGCTCCAGAGCATCGGCGTAGCCCATCATCCACAGAAAGTCTTCGCTGTTGTCTTGGAGATGTGGGCGAAGATAGCGGTTTAACGCCACAGCAGAGCGCGATAGATTTTGATTGGCTGCAGCCAGTGCGCCATGCATCTCAGCGTCTTTGGCCCATGACTCTTCCACGCGTGCCAGCAGGTTCTTCAGTTCCACTGTGTTTTGCGTATCAATCAAAAGCCATAGCAGTGACTGCCGCAGTTGCAGCGAATCAGGCATTAATGCCAGGCCGCTGAGGAAGGCCTCGCGTGCTTTCTCAGGGCTGCGTGTACGCTCGTAGTACATGCCAAGCACATGGTAGAAGGTCGGCTGTCTTTTCAGACGCGTAGCGATATCCGGCGAGGCCAGTGCCTGCTTTAAATGCTTGCCAACCTGAGAAGAGTTGCCACTTTCTTCCAGTAGATAAAAGGCCTGAGTTAGGTGACGCAGTGACTGGAATCTCTCCCAGGCGCGAAGCGAAAGCTGAGCTGCCTCGTTGCGGTCTCTGTGCAGCAAGATGCTGATGAGACCGTCATAGTCGCTGATGTCGGAATCAGGCGTATCCAGCAATTTACGAAAGGCCTGAGCGGCAACCCGCTCATCTCTTTGTCGCTGTGCCAGGCTCCCCATAAAGCGCCAGTAATCTGCCTCATCCTGCATGGGTTGCTGAAGCAGAGACTGGGAGTCTTCCAGCCAGCGCAGGCCGATCTCCGGCTCACCTTCCAGCAGAGCAATGGCTGCGGCCGGCATGGCATTTGCGGGGGTGCGCTGCTCGGGGGCTGCCAGCAGGCGCTTCCAGGTATCGAGAGCGAGCTTGTTCTGGCCCGTACGCTCTGCCACTCGCGCCAGCATGATGAGTGTCTGTGGCGAATTTCCGTGGCGCAGCAGAAAGTCAATGGCCAGTTGTGGGTTGCCTTGGCGCTCATAGGTCTGGACCAGCGATTGCAGCAAAGCCGGGTCATTGGGGCGCTGTGACAGCTGATGCTGCAGGCCGGCAATCAATGCTCGGTCATCAAATAGCCCGGGAGCCAGACGCAGCACAGCTTTCCACGCGTCTTCACGCTGGGTGGCCTGAGCAATGAATAGCCAGTTATCCAGTGCCAGCTGAGCGTGGGTGGTCCATTCCGCCACATGGGCCAGACGCTCACGCCAGGCGATGTTTTGCGGAGATTGCTTGACGGCAGCCTGAGCAATGCGCAGTGCGTCTTCTAGGTTCTTATTTTCCAGAAAAACGTCGTAAGCCAGCTTGTAGGTCTGGTCATCAAATGGCAAAACAGGCGCAGATGCCTTAGGGGCTGTGTTCGATAGAGCTGTCTTGTGCAGCGACCAGCCTTCGCTGGCCTCTGGGGTGTATTGCAGCGCCCATGCGCCATCGTCAAAGACGGGCTGTGCGGTGGCCACTTGCTCAAATTCATTCCATTGCTGAAGCAGCGAAATCTTGAGCAACTGCTTGACGTACTTTTCGGCAGTCGCTGGCTGACCTGCAGCACGAGCAAGCTCAATGAGTTTGCGCAAAACAAACGGCTCATTGCCCAGTGTCTCCAGGTTGGATTCGGCCAGGGCCAGAGCATCTTTGCTGCGGTTGGCGGCCTGAAGGACTTGAATGGCGTTCAGCAGGTATTCACGGGACTGCGTGGAGTTACCCGTTACCTCACTTGCTTTTTTGAGCAAGCGGGAGGCATCGTCGTACTGCGAAAAGCCCAGCAACTGGCGCGAGGCCTCTGCATAAATCTGTGATTTCTGCGAGGCGTCTTCAGTGCTTTGGGCCAGGTCTTCGTACAGCGACAAGGCCAATGGAATATCCCGAAGAACCAGAGAAGATGAGGCGAGATACAGCACCTGCTCTTGGTTGAGGTCTTCGCGTGGGATAGCGCGCAGCGCCTCCAGCACCTGAGGGTGCAGAAGATCGATCTGACGCGTAGATTTGGAACTGAGCTTTTCAGCTTCCTGGTAGTTGGTATAGAGGGCCTGCCACTTTTTCCATGCAGCAGCGGCAGCAGGAGGAAGAGCGTGCCTGCTGGCTTCTTCTGCGGCACGTTTGATCTCTACCTGGCGCAGCTCTTTCGCCTTGAGCAAAGCTTGCAGGCGCTCGTTGTCCGGGTCGCTTCTGAGCAAGTTGATGAGATAGTTCATCGAGAGCTCAGACTCGTCACGGGTGTCAGCGAGCTGGCGCTCCAGATCGGTCTTCGGGAAAAGCAACCACAGCGCGCCACAGATCAGCACAGTGAGCAGCGCTATGAGCCATAGCGGAACTGTCGTTGGGCGCTCATGGGCGCGCGCGGCATTGGACTTCAAGTTTTGCACTGGTTTGAGAGCTTCTGAAAACGCGGATGTTGGGTTGATTCACCAAAGCCTTGGCGGGTGATATATCGTTCTTGGCAGATGACAGATTGCAGTTCTGTGGCAGTTTCATACTCCACTCCAAAGGCACGTGTCCTTGCAAAGTGAAGCTCAGGCTGCCATCCGGCTGCGCTGCCCAGTCTTGAATTCGGGCATTCGCATCCACCAGGTAGGCGGGCTCTGAGCTGGGAATTGTGCCCACTGTCTGCATCTCGGCAGCACCGCCAGCCATGTGGGCGTAGTAACCATCCGGGCCTGTTTGATAGCCTGCGATGTTGTGACTGCTGCTCATCAGCGGAGTCCCCAGCGAAGCGGGAAGGCGCACTGTGCGCAAGTGGCCTGGACCACGCATGATCCACGTGTCTCCGTTCTGGGCTACTGCGAATTCATAGTAATCCTTGGCCTTGTGGACATACTCCGAGACAAAGATGGGATGGTTGTCCTGTTTCAAGGCCCACTGATAGGCGGTATGCAAGGCTTTGATACTGGCAACTTTGGTAGTCGAATAGAAGTGGTAGTAGATATTGATGGCCTTCAGGCGGCGCGGAGCGCCCGTCATCTCGAAGGTTTCAGTGACTTTCTCGAAACCGTAAAAAGGACCGTGCCAAAGGTTCGTGTAAATGTTCTCGTTCGTGATGGGTGCATAAACCTGCAGATGCCCACCTTTGCTGATGCCCCAGCTACCCACAGCAGTCAGAGATGGGTTGCTTCGCGTAATGGAAGTGTCACCACCATTGAGGTTGAGAAGGTTGGCGGCATCAATGATGGCCAGAGCTTCTGCGCTGGGGGCCGTGTCGCCAGACCAGAGAAAAACCTCTACAGGCTTGTTCGGAGGTGCCAGATTTTTGCGGATGTAGTCAATGGATCCGTTGATTTCACGGTCCAGATTGACGGTGTAGCCGGGAATGTTGAGGTTTAAGTTAACTTCCTTGCTGACAGTTGATTTCTGGTTTGATTCTTCCCAATAAAAAGGGTGGGAATAGGAATGGCTCGCAATTTCCACATGCGGCATTTTAAAAATGCGCCTGGCAATGTTTTCTAGCTGTTGGCTCCACTGAGGGTAAAGGCCCTTGGGGGAGAGTTCGGCCTCCACAATCGAAATGGTGTGGGGAATCCGATAGCGTTCAAGAATTTCGCGCTGGAGTACTTCTGCCGCAAAAGGGGTGCCCGGAAGTTCCGCCTTGGATGGAAAGGCGTCGCCATCCACATGCGCTAGTAATAAACGGCGTCCGTTTTCTGTCGTTATGTCAGGGACAGGAAAATCTGCCAGACGTAACGTTTTTTGAAGCATGCTGAATGGATTGATAACCCAGCGGGCCTGATCAACGCCAGGCACTTCTTCAATGAGGTAGGGGTTGAGGATAAATCCACCCCAGGGTGTGACGGCAGCAGAAACAAAATGCTTACCTTTTGCATCGTCAAAAGACAAAAGCTCCTCGCTCTGTTTCAGAATTTCAGGAGTTAATGTCCAGCCCTCATAATCATTATCTGGCGCTAATACTTTTGTTTCGAAGTTATAAAGGTTTGACTCTTTCACTTTTTTCAATGGATGCACAGGAGTTATTTCCGTGTGATTTGCACCAAAAGGAAGAGATCTGTTGATAGGGAAGCCGGATGTGCTTAGTAGCAGAACCGGCATTTTCTGAACGCTCTGGGTTTTGATCCAGTCGCGCACATCTTTGATTCTTTTATCAGGGATAGAGCCGTCAAACCATGTGATAACACCGGCATAGCGGTCGCGCGTCACATTGGCTGGGAGCTTCTGGCGAATGTCTGCATAGTCAGCGATGTAGCCCAGATAGTTCAGGGGCATCTCCAGAAAGCGGTGAGCGGCTGTCTTGTTGAGGACTGGCGCTTCTGATCCGTTGTGCAGAATCAGTACGCGGCGTGCCTTGGCCTCTACAAGACCCATGCCCAGTGTGCGCAAGTCGGCATCGGTCACCCAGGGGATGATGCCTAATTCATTGATTTTTTTGGCAGTTTCACGCATGGCCTCGCGATCATGCGGCGGCACATAGTCAATGGACAGAACGGGCAGCTTGTCGCGCTTGCTGATTGTCTGAAGCTGGCCCAGCAGCCATTCACGGTCCTTGGGTTGAATGTCGATGTAGCGCTTTGCGCTGGCGTCCCAGCCGCGGAAAGTGGACTCGGCCGCAACCATCTGAATCTGGTCGCGCACACGGGGAACAATCTCGAAGCCGCGGTTCAGAATCAGCTTGATGCCGGGGAAGCGTTCATTGAGCTTTTGAATGACACGCACCAGACCTGCTTGCTGATCCTCTTCATTGAATTTTTCTGCAAGACGATATGAGTCCATCGTGTCCAGAAAAAATCCGCGATAACCTTTATTCCAAAGAGGTGCAATCACTTCTTCGGCAAAAAATGCGGGCCATTGCTCAGGAGTCTGGTCTATGACAATGGAGTTCCAAGCCCCATTGCGGGCCATTTTCCAGGCCTCGGGAATTTTTGCGAAATATTTTCGCTCAAGCCCGGCTTCTGCCACGGAAGCGTATGCATAGAGCTCGCTGCTGGGCCAAGCCTTGCGGTAAGCCACAGGGTCATATCCATGTTCGGACTCAATCACTGAGATATCAAATAAAGCGAGCTCGCTGAGGGAGGCACCTTTGCCGTAATAAACGGAAACCGTTGGAGACGCTTGCGCCCACATCGACTGCAGCAGCAAAAAAATGATTAGACAACTTCGGAGTAGGGTGCTCACAAGATGTTTTTCCTCAGATATAAAAATTTTCGTTATTGTAGGTTGTGTCTAAAAATTGGGATTTTAGATATGCATATTAGGCCTTATACCTAGTTAATAGTCTTCAAAAAAATACTCGAAATAAGTGATCACTTATCC
>NZ_JABBCQ020000021.1 GCF_012844455.2 Comamonas suwonensis
CTGTAGCGGTGCAGAACATGTCATCCAACTACGGCAAGGTGAACATCTCTGGCAACTCGAGTCAGACCACATCCATCTACGGTGCGTCGATTGTGGCGAATCTGGCCAACGGTGCTTTTGCACATGCCTATCAGAACATCGCCTCGAACGACTCCTGCGATCCCCCCCCAGTGGTCTGCGTAGGCCCGGCCTGCGGCCCATACGCAATGCGCTAAGCAAGCGAACTCAGCCGGCCCAGCCACGGGCTGGCTGAACATGCATCCGTACTTGCGCACGCGATACGGCCATCCACTGCGACTGCCTGGAGGCTTGTCATGACTTCCTCTATCCGAATTCTTTGCACCTTCATGGCGGCTCTGCTGACCGCGCATATCAGCTCCTGGGCCGCTCCGGGCGAAGACCCGGTCGCGATTACCGGACGCGTCAATTATCTGCAGCTCCCTCTTGCGCCCGTCACACGCTCTACTAGCGTTCAGTATCTCCAGCAGATGCCCGATGATGCCGCCGCCAAAATTAGCCGCTATACCGCCAAGGCCTATAGCAACAACCTCGGTGAGATCAAAACAGAAAAAGATGTTGTGCAGTCCGTGCAGACCAAGGGCATGCAGACCAATTGCTATCAGTCCATTGGAAGCGTTGTCGCGCCTAAAGGCATGGGAAATAACGAGCAAGTCGTGGTGCTACGTGGCGATGTCATCAATATCTGCAATTGAATAAGAAGTGGCAACCAGCGCTGCGTCACGACTCATTCAGGGCTGAATGAATCTCACCAAACAGATCCACTCCATAAAAGCAAATTCAAGAGGTCATCATGGAACGCACTGAAGTGGAGACAGTGACATGCAAAGCCGGGCAAGGCCTGCAGAAAGGCCGCATCACCCAACTCTGGTATTGGCTGGGCTCGGCGCTGATACTGGCCAATACGGGCTGCGGCCAGCTGGATGCCCGCCGCCATACCGACGCTCATGAAATGGCAACCACGGTGAACCGGCCTGTGGTTCGCCCGGTTCGCTCCATCTCCAGCTTCTCCGAATCACTCAGCTGCATGGACCACATGCTGCGAGCGGCTGAGCTGCCTACGACCTTGATCAGTAGCAAACAATTCCCGGACTTCTCGGGCAAGGTGCCGGTCGCCGTCAAGGACATGGTGGTGACATCGCTCTCGCAGATGTCGCACCTGAGCAATGCCTTCCGATATGTGGATTACGAAGTAGACATCGCCCGTCAGGACACTGTTCAGAACCTGACCACGATTTTGCTCAACAACAACCAGATGCAGCTGCAGCGCCCTGCCCTGTACGTCTCTGGCGCTATCGCGTTTGTGGATCAGAACGTGATCAGTCAGCGCAGAACCGCCGGGATTTCTGGCGACCGTGTGGATCTTGGACACAGCAAAAGCAACACCGCCACCGTCGTCGCACTCGAAGCCCATCTGGGAGATTTTCGTACCCGCACCATCATTCCGGGACTGGATTCCGCCAATGAGGTGGTGATCGGCGGCGCTGGCGACGGGCTTGATCTCGCAGGCCGCATCGGAAGCTACGGCGTACGGTTCAATGTAGGGCGCGACTATGCCATGGGAACCGGAGGCGCTTTGCGCACTCTGGTCGATCTGGCCATGATCGAACTGGTGGGGAAATGGGCTCGCGTGCCCTACTGGCAATGTCTGATGCTCGATCAGACCAACCCCAGTTTTCAGCGCCAGATGCGCGACTGGTTTGACGCAAGCGGCCCCGAGGGCCAGTTGCGCCTGGTGCGCTCTTCCTTGATCAGCCGCGGCTATCTGCCCAACAACCAGGAAAACCTGAACGCCAACGCGCCCGCCCTGCGCGAAGCCCTTGCCCAATTTCAAGCGGACAAAGGTGTGATCGTCAGCGGCACCATCACTTTTCCCACCTACGAAGCCGCGCTGCGTAACTTTGTAGGTCTCGATCAAGAGGGAGCTCTGACGCGCATCGGCTGGAACAATGACAGCATGCAGACCAGCACGGCATCTCGCTCACCTTGGCCGTCCTGGAACATCAACCTGCAGCTGGAAAACCCCCAGCCCGCTGGCGCCCGCCCAGCCTTCACCGAAGGCGAGCAAATCTTCCTGTCAGCCACGGTTTCAAAGGCATCGCACCTTTATTGCTACTACGTTGACAGCGCCGGCACTGTCACGCGTCTGCTGCCCAATGCACTGCAGACCAGCACACTGCTCTCGGCAGACCAAGCCGTGCGCATTCCCGACTGGATGAGCCCCAGCCCAGGCTTCATTCTGGATGCAGGCAAGCCAGGTAGCGAAAACGTGATCTGCATCGCGACAGCCCATGACGCCATGCCAAGACTATCTGCAGACATGCAGGGCCCGGCGCTCACGGTGATGAAGGATGTGCGAGGTACCCAGGGTGTACTGGATCGATTCCAGCAAGCGCTGGGCAGCGAGGGACATGTCGTGCAAAACATCAACTGGAACGTGATCGCCCGCAAGACCCCGCCCGCTGAAGCCCCTGAAAAAGGAGCGAAGTAATGCCCCGACAGCAGCCTGAGCTCTGTAGCCTCGCGGCAGTCGGCCAAGGGCTTGCGCTGTTGATCCTGATCTTGGTCTGTGCGGAGGCGGCAGAGGCTCGCACCCGCTCTGCGGAAGCTGCCCACTGGAGCGCTCTGCAACCTCAACCAGTACCCATCGCCAGCACCCCATTGCCTGCTCAGAGCATCCCGCCCCTCACCACCGACAGCCCTCGCATTGAGGCACCGGCCACGCCTCTGACACCCGGTATCAGCGCCCCTCCGCTCCCCTCTCCGGGCGAAACGCTCATGCCCAAGGCCGCAGCAGGCATGGTGCTGAACCGAGAAATTGAGCAGCTGCAAAAAACAGCCTCGCCTGCCAGCGGCTACGGCAGCAGTAATGCCAGTGCGCAGGCCGCGTGGCTGCTGGGCCTGATATATCTGCATGGCACGGGCGTGCGCATCGACCAGCCACTCGCTTTGCAGTGGTTTGAACGCGCGGCGCGCAAAGGGCGCGAGCCTTGGGCTTTTGCCGGTCTTGCCTGGTGCGCCATTGATGGCTGCGGCACCGCCGCCAACCCGGCAACCGCCACTCAATCCATCAGTCGCTTACGGGCCGCGCACCCCGCGCGCGCAGATTTTTTGGCCTGGCTTCAGGCCGCACGCCTCAAGCCCTTGCAGCTCAACACGGCATCGGCAGGTGCCAGCCCCGCCGCGCCCGAGCGGCAGCTGCTGGAGCGTGCTGCTGCCGCGGGTGACATTCAGGCCAATATCGAGCTGGGGATTCAAGCATTCGCCAGCAAGCAAACCTCACAGGCTGTGACCTACTTTCGCCGGGTGGCTGCGCGCTCTTCTGTGGCCGCAGAAAACCTGCGCATTGTCCAGTCGCGAGGTCAAGCCTCTGAAGCAGCAGCACCCTCGGCTCACCCGGGATCGGCACAGTTCGCACTCGATATGGCCCGCATGTACCACCGCGGGCAAGGCGTGCCCGCCAACTATGCGGAAGCTCTGCGCTTTTACCGCCTGGCTGAGCAGCGTGGCAGCTCGGAGGCCCACAAGATGATTGAACTCATTTTCTCCAGACCCATGCCCAACGGCAGCTTTGACCCAGGCTGGATGCAGCAACTCGCCAGGGTTGACCTCAGCCACGCCACCCCGCAGATTGCCAGCAGTGTCACGGCGTTGCAGCTTCAGCGTGAGCCGACTCCGTTGTTCGACCTTCTGCCTGCCGTCTGGCAAAAAAGGCAGCAAGCGATTGCGCCGTAACGCCCGCTGCTGCCTTGACCACCTAAAAAGCTGAAACCGGGCGATCAACCCGGACGCTTTTCAAACGCATACTTTTCAGTATCCACCTCGCCCTGGCCTTGCAGCGCATAGCGGTCACCGGCAATGGCTTCAGGCTTGAAAATGTCATCCAGCTCGGCCAGCAACTCAGAGCTCAGCTTCACGCTGCCGCCACGCACATCTTCGTGCAGATGGTCCACCTTGGTGGTGCCGGGCAACGCGATCACATGCTCGCCCTGCGCCAGCACCCAGGCAATGGCCAGCTCGGCCAGCGTGCAATCGGCTTTTTCAGCCACCGCCTGCATAGGGGCCAGCAGGCGCAGGTTCCGCGCATAGGCATCTGCCGTAAAACGCGGCATGGTGGCGCGGATATCGCCTTTGACTAGATCATCCACTTGCTGCAACTTGCCGCTCAAAAAGGCGCGCCCCATGGGGCTGAAGGCCACATAGGCAATGCCCAGCTCTTTGCAGGCGGCCAGCGTGCCCAGTTCTGCATTGCGCGACCACAGCGAATATTCGCTTTGCAGGGCCGCAATCGGATGTTCCTTATGGGCGCGACGCAAAGCTTCGACACCGACTTCGGACAGACCCAGTGCGCGAATTTTTCCCTCGTCCTTCAGGCGCGCCATCTCGCCCACGGATTCCTCGATGGGCACGTTCTTGTCCCAGCGGTGCAGGTAGTAAAGGTCGATCACGTCCGTGCCCAGGCGTTGCAGGCTGTCTTCGCAGTTCTGGCGCAGGGTTTTGGGGCGACCGTCAATCACGCGGCGCATGACGCCATCGTCGCCACGCACGCCGGCCATGCCGCCTTTGCTGGCCAGAGTGATGCGCTGGCGGTTAGGCTTGAGCACGGGGCCGACCAGCGATTCGCTGGCACCAAAGCCATAAAGCGCAGCGGTGTCGAACATCGTCACGCCCGCATCAAGGGCCGCGTGCAGCACGGAGTGAGACTGCTCGGTGGAGACTGGGCTGCCATACGCGTGGCAGAAATTCATGCAGCCCAGCGCGACGTTCGCCACGCTGAATGGGCCTAGTGCTCGGTTTTGCACGGAGACTCCTTGAAATTACAAAATTAAAGCATTTATAGCCGATAGCCCAATGAGATAAAGCGCTGGCAGCTATCAACATAGAAGCAAAAAAGGCCGGAGCATGCCCCGGCCTTTGTCTGCATCAATCCATCATCCGAACTTACTCGGCGTTCAGTTGCTGCTCCAGGTCGTGCAAAACCTTGTAGCAGTTGAACACTTGCTGCACGCTGGAGTTGGGCTCGCGGCCTTCGCGGATAGCCGCGAAGAATTCGCGGTCCTGCAGCTCGATGCCGTTCATGGACACATCGACGTTAGAGACATCAATCTTCTCTTCCTTGCCGGTGTACAGGTCGTCGTAACGGGCCAAATAGGTGCCGGTATCGCCGATGTAGCGGAAGAAAGTACCCAGAGGGCCATCGTTGTTGAACGACAGGCTCAAGGTGCAGATGGCACCGTTGGCGGCCTTGAGCTGAATGCTCATGTCCATGGCAATGCCCAGATCCTTGTGAATCGGGCCTTGCACGGCATTGGCCTTGACGATGGGGCTGCCCGCTTGATACGCAAACAGGTCCACGGTGTGGGCAGCGTGGTGCCACAGCAGGTGGTCGGTCCAGCTACGGGCCTGGCCCAGCGCATTCATGTTGGTGCGGCGGAAAAAGTAGGTTTGCACATCCATTTGCTGGATGTTGAACTCACCGGCTTCAATCTTCTTGTGCACCCACTGGTGGCTGGGGTTAAAGCGACGGGTGTGGCCCACCATGGCGACCAGACCGGTCTGCTTTTGCAGCTCGGCCACTTCCTGCGCATCCTTCAGGGCGTCAGCAAGAGGAATTTCAACTTGCACATGCTTGCCGGCCTTCAGGCAGGCAATGGACTGCTCGGCGTGCATTTGCGTGGGCGTGCACAGAATGACGGCATCGACTTCAGGCAGCGCCAGCGCATCAGCCAGGTCGGTGCAGACATGCTTGATGCCGTACTTGTCAGCCACTTCCTGGGTTTGATCCAGACGACGCCCGACCAGCGAGACGACTTCCACGCCGTCGATGTTCTTGATGCCGTCCAGGTGCTTGATGCCGAAGGCACCCGCGCCAGCCAGCGCGACTTTGATGGTCTTGCTCATTATTGATTCTCCAAGATGAGGTGACCCACAGCCGTATTGGATGCGGGCACATGGTAGAAGCGGTGTGCCACTTTAGGCAGGGGCGCAGGGCCATCCACGTCGGACATGGCGCCGCGCGCAATCAGCCACATCACCAGCTCGATGCCTTCGGAGCCGGCTTCGCGTACGTAGTCGATGTGAGGCTTCTTGGCCAATCCGTGTGGGTTCTCGATCAGCAGGTCGAGGAAATTGTTGTCCCATTCCTGATTGATCAGACCGGCGCGTGCGCCTTGCAGCTGGTGGCTCATGCCGCCTGTGCCCCAGATGTGGACGTTGATGTCCTGGTCGTAGCTCTCGATGGCCTTGCGGATGGCGCGGCCGATGTTGAAGCAGCGCTGGCCCGATGGCACGGGGTACTGCACCACGTTCACGGCAAAGGGAATCACAGGGCAGGGCCAGGAACCGGTCTTGGGGTCCTGCTCGCCGCACATCAGCGACAGAGGCACGGTCAGGCCGTGGTCCACCGCGATGTTGTTGACGATGGTCAGGTCAAAGTCCTGCTGAATGACCGACTGCGCGATGTGCGCGGCCAGCTCGGGGTGGCCCTTGACGACGGGCACAGGGCGTGGGCCCCAGCCTTCATCGGCGGGCTGGTACTCAGCCGAGGTGCCAATGGCAAAGGTCGGGATGATGTCCGAGCTGAAAGCCGTGGCGTGGTCGTTGTAGACCAGGAAGATCACGTCAGGCTTGTTGTCCTTCATCCACTGGCGGGAGAAGTCATAGCCTTTGAACAGAGGCGCCCAGTAGGCTTCCTGCGTCTTGCCCATGTCCATGGCTGCACCAATGGCAGGCACGTGCGAGGTGAAAACAGATGCGGTAATGCGTGCCATGTCTTAGTTGCTTTCCTTGTTCGCTGTACCTGTGCCACCGGCGCTGCCTTGAGGCTGGCGGTGGGCCTGTGCATCGCCCTCTTCGCCCACATAGCGGTTGCCCTCAACCGAGCGGCCGCCAGCGACCATCATTGCGCGGTACTCGTCTTCGGTCATGCCGGTCATGGAGCCCGCCATCTGCTGGAAGCTCTTGCCATCGGTGGAGCCGATCTTGGCCAGAAAATAGATATTGCCGCCGGTGCGCATGCACCAGTTCAGATCGCGGGCCAGCACGGCCTGCTTTTGCTCCTCAGACATGGCCCATTCGTCCAAATAAGCGCGCTCATTGGCACGGAAACGATCACGGTTTTCCGGCTTCATCAGCGACATGCAAAACTGGTTGAGCCAGTAGCCCCGACGCGCTTGCTCGGCATCAAAAATGATGGTGCCAGGCACGTCCAGATAGGGTTTTTCCAATGCCATAAATTTTCCTCGTTTACGGATGCCCGAGCCCATGCGACAAGGCTCCGGGCTGTGTCCGGGTGTATGTTTCGCCGGAACTCCGTCAGACCTCTTCGGGCCAGTACAGACGCATGGGGTTGTCCACCAGCAGCTTTTGCTGCAGCTCGGCGGTCGGTGCGATGTGGGGGATGAAGTCCACCAGCAAGCCGTCATCGGGCATATGCTCCTTCAAATTGGGGTGCGGCCAGTCGGTGCCCCACAGCACGCGATCGGGGAATTCTTCCACCACGCGACGGGCAAACGGCACCACATCCTGATAAGCGTTCTGCTCACCATCCAGCGCCTTGGGACCGGAGACTGACAAACGCTCGGGGCAGGACACTTTGCTCCACACATTCTTGTGCTCGCGCATGAACTTGAGGAACAGAGCGAACTCTTCGCTGTCCACGCCCTTGGCCACATCGGGGCGACCCATATGGTCCACCACCACGGTGGTGGGCAGCGCGGTGAAAAAGTCCCACAGCTCAGGCAGATCCACGGCTTCAAAGTAGATGACCACATGCCAGCCCAGCTTGTTAATGCGGGCGGCAATCTCCATCAGTTCGTCCTTGGGCGTGAAATCGACCAGGCGCTTGACGAAGTTAAAACGCACACCACGCACACCGGCGTCATGCAGCTCCTGCAGCTCGGCATCCGAAATGCTGCGCTTGATCGTGGCCACACCACGGGCCATGCCGCCCGAAGCCTTGCAGGCATCGACCATGGCGCGATTGTCCGCACCGTGGCAAGTGGCCTGCACCACCACGTTGCGGGCAAAGCCCAGGTGATCACGCAGTGCAAACAGCTGCGCCTTGCTGGCGTCGCAGGGCGTGTACTTGCGCTCGGGCGCAAAGGGGAATTCATGGCCGGGGCCAAAGACATGGCAATGCGCATCCACAGCGCCCGCAGGCAGCTTGAAGCGGGGCTTGCTGGGGTTGGCGTACCAGTCCATCCAGCCGGGGGTCTTTTCAAATTGGCTCATGTCAGTCCAGTCGTTATCGTCAAAGAGGGATCAGATCACCATCAAATCCTTGCCCACCACGGCATCGCCCTTGAAGTGCTTGCGCACACCTTCGAGCAGCATCTCATCGGTGATGCTGGGGTCGTCGCCCGGCACGATGTGCGAGAGCACTAGCTTCTTGACGCCCGCAGCGGCGGCAATGCGACCCACGTCGTCGGTCGTGGTGTGGCTGGCCAGCAGATGCTCCTTGAGCGAGGCCGCATTGGGCACGCGCTTGACCATGGCATCCACGCCGGGCACATAAATCACCTCATGCACCAGCACGTCTGCCCCCTTGGCCAGCTCGGCCACGGCAGGGCAATAGGTCGTGTCGCCGGAGAAGACGACGGAGCGGTCCTTGGTGTCAAAGCGCAGCGCAAAAGAATCGGTGATCGGCGGGTGAATATTGCGCACCGCCGTGACCTTGACCTTGTCGTTTTCCAGAATCACGCCGGGCTTGGAGAACTCATGCGTCAGCACCATCTTGCGCAGGTCGGGCTTGCCTTCGTCACCCATGCGGATGTCAATGTCGAACTTCATGGACTCCATGAAGGCCTTGGTCATCGTATCCAGCGTGGGCGGACCCCATACATCAACCTTGTTGCGCAAACCGGCAGCCCAGGCCGAATACAGCATGGGGCCGTACTCCAGGTTGTGGTCCGAGTGCATGTGGGTGATGAACACCTTGCTCAGACGCGGCAGGGCAATGCCAGCCTTGACCAGCTGCGCCGCCACGCCATAGGCGCAATCGACGACAAAGGGTTCGCCATCGATCAGCAGCACACTGGCCGGGTTGGAGCGCTCACCGCCCACGCGCGGGCCGCCCTTGGTGCCCAGCAAGATGAGTTGTGTGCCCTGCTGCCCGGCAGCAGCCTTGACAGCCTGTGCCAGGGCATTGCTGGAAAAGCCCAGACCCAGTGCACCGGCACCGGCCAGACTGGCCGCAGAAGCCAGGCATTGGCGACGCGAGAGGTTCACCGATGGCTCGGTGTTGGAGGAAGAGGATTTGATGGAAGAGAACATACGGCGGCTCCTGTTGTAGTGGTTTTGGGGTGCGTTTGTTCTGATTAGTCGATGTACTTGAGGCCGGCAGCCGCCAGGGGCTCGCGCATCTTGTACATGTCCAGGCCCAGAATGCCCGAGGCCAGCTTGGCGCGCTTTTCGCCTTCAAAGCTTTCGCGCTTCTGAGCGGCTTCCAGCACTTGTGCAGCACGGGCAGCGGGCACGCAGACCACGCCGTCGTCATCGGCCACAATCACATCACCGGGCGTGACCAGCATGCCGGCGCAGACGATGGGGATGTTGACCGAGCCCAGGGTCGCCTTGATGGTTCCCTTGGAAGAAATGGCTTTGCTCCACACGGGGAAGTCCATCTCCTGCAGTGTCTTCACATCGCGCACGCCGGCATCGATGATCAGCGCGCGCGCGCCGCGGGCCTGAAAGCTGGTGGCCAGCAGGTCGCCAAAGTAGCCGTCGGTGCACTCGGCAGTGACGGCAGCGACGACGATATCGCCGGGCTGAATCTGCTCGGCCGCGACGTGCATCATCCAGTTGTCGCCGGGCTGCAGCAGCACCGTGACTGCCGTGCCAGAGACTTGCTTGCCCGCAAAAATGGGGCGCATATAGGGCTTGAGCAGGCCGACGCGGCCCATGGCTTCGTGCACGGTGGCAGAGCCCAGAGCGGCCAGACCATCGGCCGCCGCGCGATCAGCGCGCTGGATATTGCGGTAAACGACGCCGAGTTCGTACATGAAATACCTTTTTGCTTAGACATTATTGAATCAAAAAAGAGAGCTGCTAGCGCTTGCTTTGCATCAAATTCAAAATGATTTAATGCTTGAAGGCTTATGGAGTCAGCGCTAGCCGCTCCTCTTTTTAAGAATTACAGACCCTTGGCCTTCAGTGCCGAATCCAGACGCGTGAACACGCGGCGGGCATTGCCTTCGTACACGGCGTGCTTTTCGTCAGCCGTCAGGTTCTGCGTCGCTTCGATATAGCGCTTGGTGTCGTCGTAGTAATGACCCGTCTGCGGGTCGATACCGCGCACGGCGCCAATCATCTCGCTGGCGAACAGAATGTTCTTGGTCGGAATCACTTCAGTCAGCAAGTTGATACCGGGCTGGTGGTACACGCAGGTGTCGAAGTAGATGTTGTTGAGCAGGTGCTCTTCCAGCAGCGGCTTCTTCATCTCTTGCGCCAGACCGCGGAAACGGCCCCAGTGGTAAGGCACAGCGCCGCCGCCATGGGGAATCAGGAACTTCAGTGTGGGGAAGTCCTTGAAGATATCGCTGGTCAGGCACTGCATGAAGGCGGTGGTGTCCGCATTCAGATAGTGCGAGCCGGTGGTGTGGAAGCAGCTGTTGCAGCTGGTCGACACGTGAATCATCGCGGGGATGTCGTACTCCACCATCTTTTCGTAGATGGGGTACCAGCTCTTGTCGGACAGCGGGGGCGAAGTCCAGTGGCCACCCGAGGGGTCTGGGTTGAGGTTGATGCCGACGTTGCCGTACTGCTCCACGCACTTGACCAGCTCGGGGATGCAGGTCGCGGGGTCCACACCGGGCGACTGGGGCAGCATGGCTGCGGGGATGAAGTAGTCGGGGAACAGCTCGCTGACACGGAAGCACAGCTCGTTGCAGATGGCAGCCCAGGTGCTCGATGTCTGGAAGTCGCCGATGTGGTGAGCCATGAACGAAGCGCGGGGGCTGAAGATGGTCAGGTCCGAACCGCGTTCCTTCATCAGGCGCAGCTGGTTGGTCTCGATGGTCTCGCGGATTTCGTCGTCGCTGATCTTCAGAGAAGCCACCGAAGGGGCCTGGCTGGGGTCCTTGAGGCCGGCGATCTGCAGATCACGCCATGCGCCCAAGGCAGCAGGGGCTGTGGTGTAGTGACCGTGTACGTCAATGATCATCTTTAAACTCCGTTAAAAATAATGCGTCAATAAAACAAAAGGATTGAAACAGGACTCAGTGGGCGCCGCCCAGACCCGCCATGGACTTGCTAGGCGCGCCGCCGGCATAACGGTTCTTGACCAGCAAAGCCAAAGCCGCAATCACGCCGGGAATGGCCACGACCATGAAGACCTGTGGCAGCTCCAGATGGCGACGCGACAGCTCTGCCACCAGGAAAGAGCCCGCAATACCACCAAAGCGGCCAATACCCAGCATCCACGACACACCGCTGGCGCGGCACTCCGTAGGGTAGTACTCAGCAGCCAGCGCCTGCATGGACGACTGTGCCGCATTCATCAGCAAACCGGCCACAAAGACCGAGGCCACCAGCATGCCCACACCACCACCCAGCACCTGGCCGATAAAGGCCACACCCAGGCTCGTCAAAAAGTAGCCTGCCGCAATGATCAGATTGGCATTCCAGCGGTCCATCAGCAAACCGACAAAAATCGCGCCCACACCGCCGAGCTGGAACAGCGCCGCAATCACGGCAGCCTGGCCAGCAGGCACGCCCGCTTCCTTGAACAGCACAGGCATCCAGTTGACCAGGCCATACACAATGACCAGGCCCATGAAGTACGTCACCCACAGCGACAGCGTACCCACCAGATACTTCTGCGAGAACACCAGACGCAGACCCTGAGGACCTTGCTGCACTTGGGCAGCGCGCTGGGCGTTATCGTCCAGCACAAAGCTCGTGGCGTTGCGAGTGCTGGCGGCAATGCGCACCATGATCTTGCGCACGCGATCGGCCGAGTAGTTCTTGAGCACCATGAAGCGCACCGACTCGGGCAGCATCACCACCATGATGACGGCCAGAATCAAGGGCACCACACCGCCCACAATCAGCAGGCTGCGCCAGCCGAAATGCGGAATCATCCAGGCAGCGATAAAGCCACCCAGCGCCGAGCCAATGGGAAAGCCGCAAAACATGCAGTTGGTGATGAAGGAGCGCTTTTTATCAGGGCAGTACTCGTTCATCAGCGTGATGGCGTTGGGCATGGCCGCGCCAAGTCCCAGACCGGTGATAAAGCGCCAGATGGTCAGACCCTGCAGGTCATGCACCAGGCCTGAGGTAATGGATGCGCCACCCATCACCACTGCCGCAATGATCAGCACCGTCTTGCGACCAATGCGGTCAGCCAGCGGGCCTGCGGACAGAGCGCCAAACGCCAGACCAAACAAGGCCGCACTCAGCACCGGGCCCAGATGGGATTTATCAATGCTCCACTCATTGAGCAACGAGGGGGCAATAAAGCCGATGGCGGCGGTATCAAAGCCATCGAGCAAAACGATCAGAAAGCACAGGGCGAAAATCACCCATTGATAGCCCGAAAACGGATTCTCGTTCAGCACAGTCTGTACGTTGACGACCTTGGGGTCAGTGTTCTGCTTGGTTGTTTGCGAAGTCATATTGGTATCTCAGTTGCCTCTCTTTGTCGCCTCTATCTCCGGTCTCATTCCGGTCTCGCGGCTGGCGCCAAAGCCTTGCGGCTCCTGTACGTCTGTCACGAAAGGGCTATGGCTGCCCTTTTCCTGATTCAGGTCAGCATCCAGGTCTTGGCCTAGAGCTGCCTTGATCATTTCTTTAATTACGCTGGCTCCATCCCTTGGCGACGCTTGGCCGCTGCCGCTTCGGGCGAAGCCATGAAAGCCAGCAGACGCTGCACCGCCTCGGCATTCGCCGATCCAGTCACCACGCCTGCGGAAAAAACCGTGTCAATCGCAATCGACGAAGGCAAAGAGCCCACGATCTGAATGCCTGCTACATGAATCAGCTCACTCAGTTGCTGAAAACCCAGCGCCACTTCCCCCGAAGCGACCAGTGAGCCCACAGGCACACCTGGACGGGCCTGAACAATGCGGGGCTTGATGGCATCGGCAATGCCCCAGCGCTCAAACAATTTTTGCAGCGCAACGCCGCTAGGGCCGGTTGAATAACCAATGCTGGGGGCCGCCAGCACGGCGGCGCGCACAGCGTCTTCCGTGCTGATATCGGGCTGCTGCGCTGCGGCAGGCACGGCCACGGCAGTGCTGGAGAGCATTAGATCCACTTTGCTACCGGGCAGCACACGGCAAGCCGCCTGCAACTTGTCGATAGCACCTGAGGCCAGAAACACCACGTCAAAAGCTTCATCACCGTTTTGCACGCGCTGCGCGGCATCGACACCACCCACAGACTCGATCTGAACCGGCTCGCCGCCCTGCGCCTGCCATGCTGCCGACAGATCTGACAGAACCTGGCGTGTTGCCATGGACGAAATGCCGTTGAGAGCTGCGCTCATGCCTGATGTCTCCTGGGGTGTCTTGCATGGTTGCCCTGCGAGCGCTCGGCACGACTTGTGCGTTATCGAGGCCAGTCTCGCTGCGTGCGTCTCGCGCCCCCTTGTCACGGGGAGATCGCCTGCATCTGCGGCAGCAACCATCCAGTCAAAATGAATGAGACTATTGTCGGCAAGCTTTCCCTCCCCCACCAGCCAGACACCCCGCTAGCAGCTATGCCTAAACAACATAGCAAAGCACTCGCTTATTCTGGAAACAAATACCAAAAAAAATGCCAAAAACCCTATAAACAAAAAAGGCTTGATGCTATTTTTTTTATAGCATTAAACCTTAACAGATGTGCATAAGCAACAGATAAATTAGTGGTTAACCCCTAATCAATCATCGTGGCGTCCGTGGCCCCGCCCGTGACCACGTCCTCGGTCGTCGTGATCATGCCGGTCCCAGTCGCGCCGGTCATGGCGATCATCCCGGCCGTGGCGGCGCTCATCTCGTCGCTCGTCACGGTGCCAGCGACGCTCATCCCGGCGGTGATCATTCCAGTCCCTGTCATGGTGATGATGAGGAGGCTCGGCACGCCAGCGAGGGGGCGCGCTCCGCAGGAAGTACACAGGCCGACCACAGGCCTGGTACTGATAACAATAACGACGCCAGTTACGCGAGTGATCGGGCGGCACCCACATATACATGGGCTGCGCCTGCGGCATCACCGCACCCTGGCTGCCCCACATGGGCTGCGCATACACAAGCGGCGGCGGTGCGGCATTGCCAATATTGACCTGCCCGTAAACACCGGGTGCCAACTGCCCGGAAATAGTGCTGCTGATATAGGCCTGAGCCTGAACAGCGCCGGCCGCGCAAACCATCGCCAGAGCCGCTAGTCCGCGGGTGAGTGAAGTGCGATTCAACATGTGTCTCCCAACGTTATACAGATCGCCAGAGCGAAGCTTTATCGCGCTTGAACTCTGAAATGCCTCCAAGCTCAACGCATGAATGCCCTATTTGGCCGACATGTGCAAGATTTTAAAATTACTAAGGAGTCAATCCAGTGGCGCTCGATTAAATCAGAGCCATGCGCCTTGCAATGACCGGGTGGCGTGTTGCATGATCGCTCGCCTCAAAACCCAACTCATTTTTCGGGGCAGATAATAGAGGCCTGCCGTGCGCGCCTCAGGATCGTGTCTGGCCCAGACCTTCACTCTCCAGTCGTACTGCCACTTATCTAAAACCTAACACTATCGTTGCTGCAAGTCGAATTTTTACTGACATGAACGCCACTACCCCTCAAAGCACTATCACGCTCGCATCGCCCCGCCTGACCTCTCTTTCCCATGGCGGCGGCTGCGGCTGCAAGATTGCGCCAGGTGTACTGTCTGAGTTGCTGGCCAAGAGCAATCTGCCCAAGCAGTTCTTTCCTGATCTGCTGGTTGGCACCGAAACCGCTGACGATGCTGCCGTCTACAAGATCAATGACGAGCAGGCCATTGTGGCGACGACGGACTTTTTCATGCCCATCGTTGATGACCCGTATGACTTTGGCCGCATCGCAGCGACCAATGCTCTGTCTGATATTTACGCCATGGGCGGCACGCCTCTGATGGCACTGGCCATCGTGGGTATGCCTATCAATGTGCTTCCCCACGATGTGATTGCCAAGATTCTGGAGGGCGGAGAGTCCGTCTGCCGCGATGCCGGTATTCCGCTGGCAGGCGGCCACTCGATTGACTCGGTCGAACCTATCTACGGCTTGGTGGGCATTGGCATCGTCAACCCCAAGCAAATGAAGCGCAACGCCGATGCCAGGGCAGATGATGTGCTGATTCTGGGCAAACCTCTTGGCGTGGGCATTCTCTCTGCGGCACTTAAGAAAAATCTGCTGGACGATGCGGGCTATCGCGCCATGGTCGATGCCACCACCAAGCTCAACCGCCCTGGCGCTGAGCTCGCCAAACTGGAAGGCGTGCACGCGCTGACCGATGTGACTGGTTTTGGCCTTCTGGGCCACGGGCTGGAGCTGGCGCGCGGCGCCCAGCTCAGCGCGCGCATTGATAGCAGCAAGCTACCCGTCTTGCCCGGCGTGCAGGCTTTTGCCGACCAAGGCGTTATCACCGGGGCATCGGGCCGCAACTGGGCCTCTTATGGTGAGAATATTCAGCTGGCCTCTTCCGTCAGTAGCGCCCAGAAAGCACTGCTGACCGACCCTCAAACTTCAGGCGGCCTGCTGGTTTCCTGCTCCTCCGACGCCGTGGAGCAAGTGCTGAAAGTCTTTGCTGACAGCGGCTTTGCTGACGCCGCAGTGATCGGCTACATGGAAGCTGGAGAAGCTAAAGTCTTTATAGATTAATCGCATCCAGCTATAAAAACGGGAGCATCAGCTCCCTTTTTTACGATCACACAATGCAAAACGCCCGGCGCAGACCGGGCGTTTTTGCCTTTGCAGACAGCCAAATTCACTGAATTCAGGAAGCAGGCGTCTCGCCCACCACTTCAGCCGTGGTGCGGCGATCAATCTTGCGGCTCAGCACCACCGAGGTGTAGGTTTGCTGAATGCCATCAATCAGGCCGATACGATCGAGCAGCGCATCCAGCTTCTCATTGCTCTCGCAGCGCACAAACACCATGTAGTCGTACTGGCCGCTGACGGCAGATACTTCTTCCACCTCGGTAAAACGGTTGAGCGCTTGCATGACCGAAGTCGCCGTCTTGGGAAGCACACGAATACCGCAATAGGCACGCACCGCTGACTGCTCCATGCGCGAGCCCAAGCGAACGCCATAACCGGCAATCACACCTTCCTGCTCCAGCTTGGCAATTCGCGCGACCACAGTCGTGCGTGCCAGATTCATCTGACGGGCCAAATGTGCAGTAGATGCACGCGCATTGGTCTGCAGCAAACGCAGCAGCTGGCGATCCGTTTCATCCAGTCGATATTCCATACCTTGCCTATCCAAATCTTGTCATGCCCTGCATGCTGCCCTCTCGCGGGGCCTCTGCAACGCCTTCAATGCAGGGAGGTCGCCGAAAATTCCGGCAAAACCAGCGCCTTGCACAATAACCGACCTAGCCCTATCGCGCCATAAACCATTGCTGACGAAACGACCAAAGACTCCGTAATTCTGGCCAAGTCAAGCCAGCAAGCCGATAGACGCAAAAGAGCGGCTCCGATTCTCGGAATCACTCACACGGATGTTGAGCCACCAGGCATGCTGTCGCATGTGACTCAAATTTCTGCAAAAAGGGGAAGAGGCTCAGTTTCAGCAAACATGGCTCACTCATTTCACCCCTGATTGAGTCAGCAAAAACGCAAAAATAGAAAAGCCCTGATCATTTTCATGATCAGGGCTTTAAATCGTGGCAGGGGAAGAAGGACTCGAACCTTCGCATGCTGGAATCAAAATCCAGTGCCTTAACCAACTTGGCGACTCCCCTACGATGGATCGAATTGTACAACGACTTTTTATACCCAATTTCGAAGTTGGCTAAAAATGTGCATTTGCACAAAGCAGCTCTGGGTTCCGTCGTTTACTCGACCACCACGGCGGTCCCGCTGGCAGACACCATCAACATGCCATTGCCCTGCCCCAGCACTTCGAAGTCCAAGTCCACACCCACCACGGCATTGGCCCCCGGCTTCTGCGGCGCGCTGCTCCAGCTCCTTGAGTGCTATTTCGCGTGCCTTTTGCAACTCTCGCTCATAGGTTCCCGAACGGCCGCCGACGATGTCGCGAATGCCCGCAAAGAAGTCTTTGAGCACATTGGCACCCAGAATCGCCTCACCTGCTACCACGCCGCAGTAGCGGATGATGCGCTTGCCTTCGATGTTGGGAGTGGTTGTCACAATCATGGCAGTCCTCTGAGTTCAACAAACGGCCATGGTAGGCCAAGTGCGCGGGTAATTTTCGCAAGAAAACAGGCGTTAGCGCTTGTGAATCGTGCGCTTGCAGCTATTAATACCGCAGCATCCGATTATTGCGGCGGGCACAGCAAGGGCTGCATGCCCTGTACGGCATCGCGCAGAAAGCTCCAGGTGGTTGAGATACGCGGAATCTGGCGAGACTCAACGGGCATGCTCATCCAGAAGGTCCGGGTAAAGCAGGCCTGCTCGGGCAACACTCGACTCAAGATAGGATCTTTGTCTGCCACAAAAGCCGGCAGCACGGCCAGACCTGCACCAGCGCGCACGGCTTCGTACTGCGCGGTGATGCTGGTGCTGCGCAACGCAAAGCGCTCGGGTCGATGTAAGGTGTCCAGCAACTGCAGCTCCCGCGTGAACAGCAGGTCGTCCACATAGTGCACAAAGCTGTGCTGGCGCAGGTCTTCTGTGCGTGCCACCAGCGGCTTGCGCGCCAGGTATTCGCGCTGACCATAGAGGTAGAGCCGGTAGTCCGTGAGTTTGGTGACGATGACCGGGCCGCGCTTGGGCCGCTCCAGCGAGATGACGATATCGGCTTCGCGGCTGGACAGGTGCAGCATGCGCGGCAGCGCCAGCAAATCCACGCTGAGCAGTGGATAGCGCAGCGTGAGCTTGGCCAGTTCAGACGCCAGCATCTGCGTGCCAAAACCTTCGGTCGCGCCCACGCGCACCAATCCGGCCGGGCCTTCGTTGGTCGCCGCCTGCGCCAGCGGCCCGTGCTCCAGCCCATCCACAGCGCTTTGCATGGCGTTGCTCACGGCCAGCAACTGGCGCCCGGCCTCAGTCAGCCGCCACTGGCCGGACTCCCGCGCAAACAGCACGGCGCCCAACTGCTTTTCCAGCGCCTGAATGCGCCGCGAAACCGTGGTGTGCTCCACCCCCATGCGCCGTGCGGCCGCCGCCATGTTGCCGCTGCGGGCCAGTTCTCCAAAAAAACGCAGATGATCCCAGTCCACGAAATCGCCTTTCATGTTTTTGCACCCAATAGCTCTCAAGCCAATCACTGACAGGCATCAATAGCTATCACTTTTGAGAGTGCAATGCGGCATTTTAAAGAGACAACACAAAGTTACACTGATGGAGGCAGCGCGCCTTGCCCGATTGCAATCGGGCTTATCTTCGCGCCTGCTTCGGGCCATGCATTCTCCCAATGCGGGAGCGCACCGCATGGCTGCATGTGCCACGCACAGCTTTTTTGACTGCGACTTCAATCACAACAAGATGAACTTTTCCATCAAGACTTCGGCAGCCGCCGCGCTGCTTTGTCTGACCGCTCTCTCTCAGGCTGCTGAGCCTTCTTCCGCCGTGGCTGCCGCCGATCTGTATCTGCGCACCCTGGTCAATCATGAGGAAAAAGCCGTTGCCGACCTCAACAGCTATCTGCGCCCGGACCGCCTGCGCTCGGGCCGCAGCGCCGACTATGCCGATTTCGCCGCGCTGAAGCAGGCTGACCAGGAGTTCCCCGGCGAAGTCACCGCCATGGCTCTGCCGCTGTTCCCCGAAACCCAGCGCAGCAGCCTGAAGAAGCCCATCGAAAAGCTGATGCTGGCCGTGCAGCAGGCACGTCAGAAGTCCGAATGCAAGGCCTTGTCAGCAGGCGAGGCCGAAACCGGCGCGCATGGCGTGCTCAATACCCAGATTCAATTCCAGTGCCTACTGGTCAAGACGCCTGAAACCTGGGCCCAAGGCATTCAACGCATGGCCCGCGCCAAGCTGGGCACGGCCAAGGTGGTGGCCGAGCTGGCTTCGCTGCAGCAAGCCTATTCCGGCCCCGCCAGCTACAAATACGAAGGCGTGTTTCCGCTGAGCACCGTGCCCCAGGACAAGGACCTGGCCTGGCGCAATGACTTTGCGCGTGAAGTGGTGGACGAAATGTTCAGCGAGTTCTAAGAGTCGCGAACACGACCCAGCAAACCGAAGGTTTGCGTTTGAGACGAGGCGTGAAGCCGAAGGCAGTACTAAAGTACGACAAGGCGAAACAACGACGTATCAAGGGTTGTGTTAGCGGCTCTAAACGTCCTGACCAGGCCGCAGCGACTGCAACCATTGCCGGGTCTGCTGCGGCGTGCGGAACTCCAGCCACTGCACCTGCGCAAACTGGCCGCTGGCGCGCAAATCGCTGTATTTGCGCTGGTTTTTGGCAAAAGTCTGCCACGACCACAGCAGGATGGAATCCTTGGAGAAAAACGCGCTGCGCCAGCTCTCACGGTTGCCGTGAAACAGATGCGTGCCCAACGCGGCGCGGCGAATGGTGCGCCACAGCACGCGTGAAAATACCGTCCAGCGCCCGTAGTTGAGCCACACGACATGCGTGGCATGCGGCCAAAGCTGATCGCGCACCACGCTGTAATTGCCATCCATCACCCAGCGCTGCCCTGCTGCGGCCTGTGCAGCGCCACGCACAAACTGCTCGGTGGGTGCAGGCTTCCAGTCAGGGCCCCAGTGCAGTTGGTCCAACTCGGTATGGTTCAGCCCCAAAACCGCAGCCAGATCCGACGCCAATGTGGTTTTGCCCGCGCCACTGGTGCCGATGACCAGCACGCGCATGACGAGCGAGATATCGCTCGAGATATCGCTAGCGACAGCGTCCAAGTCAGCACCCAGGTCAGGCTTCATCGCCTGCATCCAGCTTGCGCACCCAGGTCTGGGCGGGGCGTAACTCATGGCCCTGCGCATCCAGCACGCGCAGGGGCGGCACGGGCTGACCGGTGGCTTTGTCCAGCAGCAGCGAATGCGCCTCGCCCGGTTTGAACAGATTACTTTCACCCCACTGGCGCAATGCCAGCACCACGGGGAACAGGCTTTGTCCACGCGGCGTGAGCACATAAGCCTGATAGGCCGAGCCTTCGGCAGCGGCTTCGGTTTCCAGAACGCCAGCATCGACCAGCTTTTTCAGCCGGTCCGAGAGGATGTTGCGCGCCACGCCCAGGCTGCGCTGAAAGTCGCTGAAGCGGCGCATGCCGTCAAAGGCATCGCGCACGATGAGCAGCGACCAGCGGTCGCCAATCAGATCAACCGACCGCGCCACAGGACAAGGTTGGTCATTCACGGGGGCAGCAGTGGCCATGGTTCTCCTTGAAAGCACTGGCAAGCCATTTTAGTTGCATTTTAAAACCTAACAAATTAGCATGCATTCGGTTTTATTTTGCAACCAGAAAGGCCACTCCATGCCCGCCAATACTTGCTCTGCTTCAGCAAGCCCCGCTCCAGAACTGCCTTCTGGCCTAATGCTGCTTTTTGCCACCGCCAGCGGGCTGAGCGTGGCCAATGTCTATTACGCACAGCCTTTGCTGGAAGCTCTGGCCAGCGACTTTCAGATACCGCTGGCCGCCGTGGGCGGCGTGGTCAGCGCCACGCAAATCGGCTGCGCACTGGCGCTATTGCTGCTGGTGCCTCTGGGGGACCTGCTGGAGCGGCGGCGTCTGATGCTGTGGCAACTGCTGGCGCTGGTGGCAGCGCTGCTGCTGGTGTCGGTGGCCGCTGCGCCGTCTGCATTATTAGGGGGCATGCTGCTGGTGGGCCTGCTGGGCACGGCCATGACGCAGGGGCTGATTGCTTATGCCGCCAGCGCTGCAGCGCCCCATGAGCAAGGCCGTGTCGTGGGGGCGGCGCAAAGCGGCGTCTTTGTGGGTTTGCTGCTCGCGCGGGCCTTTGCCGGGGCCGTCAGCGATATGGCTGGATGGCGCGGTGTTTATCAGTGCTCCGCCTTTCTGATGCTGTGCATGGCGCTATTGTTATGGAAGCGTTTCCCCTTACTTCCACCCTCGCCCAACGCCTCCAGTGGTCTGCTTTATCGCGACTTGATCGCATCCATGTTCACGCTGCTGCGCCGGGAGCGCGTGCTGCAGATAAGGGGTCTGCTGGCTCTGCTGATGTTTGCAGCCTTCAACATCTTCTGGAGCGCCCTGGTGCTACCGCTGAGTGCCGCGCCGTTTTACTTCTCGCGCACGCTCATCGGTGCTTTTGGGCTGGTGGGCGTGATCGGCGCGCTGATGGCGGCGCGTGCCGGGCAATGGGCTGATCGCGGTCATGCCCAGCGCACCAGCTGCGTCGCACTGCTTTTGCTGCTGCTGGCCTGGGGGCCGCTATCGCTGCTGCACACCTCGCTGGGGGCCTTGATGCTGGGCATTGTTTTGCTGGATCTGGGCGGCCAAGCCTTGCATGTCACCAACCAGAGCATGATTTTGCGAACGCGGCCAGAAGCCAGTGGCCGCCTGATCGGCCTTTACATGCTGTTTTACGCTGCAGGCAGCGGTCTGGGGGCCATTGCCAGCACGATGGCTTACGCCCGCGCGGGCTGGCAAGGCCTGTGCCAGCTGGGCGCAGCGGTCAGCCTGCTGGCTTTGCTGCTCTGGTGGTGGACACGACACCACGGGGATAGTCCCGACCCAGCATCCAATGCCTGAGGTGGTACGGCGAGCATGCACCGCAGCTGGCGGACACCGCACCCAGATGTGCACATTTGCACACCCTATGTGCAGCAAATCCTATTGCCCGAGCAAAACCGCACACATACCATGGGGAGCAAATTCACCACCAACGGAGACACTTCATGAACGCACCCACTTCCGCCAAGGTACTGGCGCCTACGGTCAAGCTGCTCATCAACGGGCAGATGGTCGAATCCCAAACCACCCAGTGGCGCGACGTGGTCAACCCTGCGACTCAGGAGGTGCTGGCGCGTGTGCCGTTTGCCACGCCCGATGAAGTCAATGCTGCTGTGGCCAATGCCAAGCAGGCCTTCAAAACATGGCGCAAGACACCTATCGGCGCGCGCGCCCGCGTCTTTCTGAAGCTGCAGCAGCTGATTCGTGAAAACATGAAGGAGCTGGCCGCCATCCTGACTGCCGAGCAAGGCAAGACCCTGCCCGACGCAGAGGGCGATGTCTTCCGCGGCCTGGAAGTGGTGGAGCACGCCGCCAGCATCGGCAACCTGCAACTGGGCGAGCTGGCAAACAACGTGGCCAATGGCGTCGACACCTATACGCTGAACCAGCCGCTGGGCGTGTGCGCAGGCATCACCCCCTTCAACTTCCCGGCCATGATTCCGCTGTGGATGTTCCCCATGGCCATCGCCACAGGCAACACCTTTGTGCTCAAGCCCTCCGAGCAAGACCCTATGGTCACCATGCGCCTGTGCGAGCTGGCGCTGGAGGCCGGCGTGCCCCCAGGCGTGCTCAACGTCATTCATGGTGGCGAAGATGTGGTCAACGCCATCTGCGATCACCCTGATATCAAGGCCATCAGCTTTGTGGGTTCCACCAAGGTCGGCACCCATGTCTACAACCGCGCATCGCTCAACGGCAAGCGCGTGCAATGCATGATGGGTGCCAAGAACCACGCCATCGTCATGCCTGATGCGAACAAAGAGCAGTCGCTCAACGCCCTGCTGGGCGCAGCGTTTGGCGCGGCGGGCCAGCGCTGCATGGCCGTTTCTGTGGCCGTGCTGGTAGGCGATGCCCAGAAGTGGATTCCCGATCTGGTGGCCAAGTCCAAGACCCTCAAGGTCAGCGGCGGCACCGAGGCGGGCACCGACGTGGGCCCAGTCGTATCCTGCGCAGCCCTGTCGCGGGTAGAAAGCCTGATTGAGCGTGGCATTGCCGATGGCGCAGTGCTGGAGCTGGATGGCCGCAAGCCCCAGGTAACCGGTTACGACAAGGGCAACTTTGTCGGCCCCACCGTTTTCAGCGGCGTCAAGCCCGGCATGAGCATCTACGAGCAGGAAATCTTCGGCCCCGTACTCTGCCTTGTCTCGGCAGACAATATCGATCAGGCCATCGAGTTCATCAACGCCAACCCCAACGGGAACGGCACCGCCATCTTCACGCAGTCAGGCGCGGCTGCGCGCAAGTTCCAGGAAGACATCGACGTGGGCCAGGTCGGCATCAACGTGCCGATTCCCGTGCCCGTACCCCTGTTCTCCTTCACCGGCAGCCGCGCTTCCAAGCTTGGCGATCTGGGTCCCTACGGCAAGCAGGTAGTGATGTTCTACACGCAGACCAAGACGATTACGGCGCGCTGGTTCGACGACTCGACCACCAGCCAGGGTGTGAACACCACCATTAGCTTGAAATGAGCTTGACCGCGCGCCCTGCTCTCTGGAGTCTGGCCGCGGCCGCCGCCCTGCTCGCCTCTGGCGCGTGGGCGGCGGGCGACGATCGGGTCTACGACTGCAATCCCAACGGCAACCAGCAACAGATGAATGACTGTGCGGCACAGGACTACCAGGCCGCTGACGCACAGCTCAACGCCCGTTATCGCGAAGTCATGGATTCGCTTTCTCCGCCAATGCGCGATGCATTGCGCACAGAGCAGCGCCGCTGGTTGCGCGGGCGTGATCCTGCCTGCCATCAGGCAGCCAAGGCCTACCAAGGCGGCTCCATCTGGCCGCTGATCTTCAGCAGCTGCCAGGAAAAAGCCACGCGCAAGCGCACGGCTGAGCTGGAAAAATGGCGCGGCCGTCAGCGATGAGCGACCCGCTGCCGCCCAAGACTGCGATGATTGCCCCATGCATTCATGGAATACAAATTTTGAGTCAAAACCGCTCAAAGTGCTTATCAGCAAAGTGGCAGCAGCTATGGTTTTAACAGTGTTTCAGCTCTCGCCAGCCCACGCTCAGGCCGGTGCCGACTGCGTCAGCGGCGGCAGCCAGACTCAGACCAATGCCTGCGCCATCAAGGATTTTCAGCAGGCCGACACCGATAGCCAGATTCTTTATGGCGATGTGATGCGCTCCCTGTCCGCCCATGAACGCCCGGCATTGCGCAAGGAGCAAAGCGAGTGGAGCCGCCAGCGCATCACCCAGTGCAAGCAAAGCACCAAGGCTTTTGAAGCACAGGCCGACTGGCCCAGCCGCTACCACGGCTGTCTGGTGCAGGAGATCAAGGCCCGCGATGCGGCGCTCAAGCGCTGGCTGCATCTGGGGCCGCCGGACTGAAAAATCAAATTTGATAGCTGCCAGCGCATATCCAGAAAGCGCCAGAGGCCCATAAAACTATAAGGGAGACATTCCATGGACTTTGAACTCAGCCAAGACCAGCGCGCCTTTGCCGACACCGCCCGTGCCTTTGCGCAGGCGGAACTGGCCCCGCACGCCGCCCGGTGGGATGCCGAAGGTATCTTCCCCCGCGAAGCCATTGCCAAAGCAGGCGAGCTGGGCTTTTGCGGCCTGTATACGCCTGAAAGCGCAGGGGGTCTGGCACTGCCCCGACTCGATGCGACGCTGGTGTTTGAAGAAATGGCGGCCGTCGATCCATCGACCACCGCCTTCATCACCATCCACAACATGGCGACCTGGATGCTGGGCACCTGGGCCACAGATGCCGTGCGCGAACAATGGGGCGAGGCACTGACCAGCGGGCAGAAACTGGCCAGCTACGCCCTGACCGAGCCCGGTGCGGGCTCGGATGCCGCCTCGCTCAAGACCCGGGCCGAGCGGGTGGGCAACGAGTACATCATCAACGGCAGCAAAGCCTTTATCAGCGGCGCCGGAAGCACCGACGTGCTGGTGCTGATGGCCAGAACCGGGGACGCAAGCTCTGGCGCGTCCGGCATCTCTGCATTTGTCGTGCCCGCCAACGCCGAAGGCGTGAGCTATGGCAAGAAGGAAGAAAAAATGGGCTGGAACAGCCAGCCCACGCGCGTCATCAACTTCGACAAGGTGCGCATTCCCGCCAACCACCTGCTGGGCCGCGAAGGCGAAGGCTTCAAGATCGCCATGAAGGGACTGGACGGCGGGCGCATCAACATCGCCACCTGCTCGGTCGGCGCTGCGCAAGGCGCGTTGACGCAGGCGCAAAGCTATATGCAGGAGCGCAAGCAGTTCGGCAAACCCATCGCCAGCTTTCAGGCGCTGCAGTTCAAGCTCGCCGATATGGCGACCGAACTGGTCGCCGCGCGCCAAATGGTGCGCTTGGCCGCCAGCAAGCTCGACGCCGGTGCGCGCGATGCTTCGACCTACTGCGCCATGGCCAAGCGCTTTGCCACAGACGCAGGCTTCATGGTCTGCAACGAGGCGCTGCAACTGCATGGCGGCTACGGCTATCTGCGCGACTTTCCACTGGAGCGACTGGTGCGCGACGCGCGCGTGCACCAGATTCTGGAGGGCACCAACGAGATCATGCGCGTCATCATCGCCCGGCGCATGCTCGATGGCGATGCGCCCGAGGCGATTCGCTAAGCTCGGAACACGTTAATTGCAAAGACTGCCATGCCCGCCAAGCCCATCGCCCCCGAGACCCTGCAGCTCATAGACGCCGTGCGCAATGCACTGCCGGACTCCGCCGAGGTGGAAGAAAAAACCATGTTCGGCTGCCATGTGTTCATGGTCAACGGCAAGATGTGCCTGGGCGTGGAGAACGACGAATTGCTCGTGCGCCTGCCTCCCGCCGGTCATGCCCTGATTGCGGAGATGCCGGGCGTTCGCCCGCTGTCCTCGCGCGGGCTGATGGATGGCTACTTTCTCGTCGGCCCAACGGCCTACGCCAAGCGCGAACAGTGGCAATACTGGATCCACGAAGCTCTGGCCTTCAACCCGCTGGCAAAGGCCACACCCAAACGCAAAAAAGTGGGCAGATCAGAAAACAATAGCACCCAGCGCACAGCCCCCAAGGGCAGGAGCAGCAAAGCGCTTGAAGCGGCGGAAACTGCCGACGTCCCGAAAAAGCACCCCATTTTTGACAGCGACTAAGCCCGAAGGACTCACCCCATGGCCCTTTGCATTGTTCAGCTAGGCAGCGACCGCTCCCCCGATGAAGGCCTGCGCATCGGCACCGTGCGCCGCCCGCCGCGTGGCGTGCCCAAGACCGAGTTCGCCAGCCGCAACTATTACGACTGCTGGTTGCCAGAGCTCTCGCCCGAGGCCGAGCTGATGGCGCAGGCACAGGAATCCGTCAAGCGGCGTGCCGCTGGCCAGACGACCGAGGCCGACACGCTCTGGAAGCTGTTTGAAAAGCAGTTTCGCAAACAACTGGCCGAACCGGCAACAGACCGCACGCTGGGTCTGCTGGCGGCCCTGTCGCACAGCTCAGCCTTTTCTCTGGGTTGCTATTGCGACGACGAGGCGCATTGTCATCGCAGCATCTTGCGCAGCCTGCTGGTGGACAAGGGTGCGAGTATCAAAAATCAAGGCTAACCCGCCTCAAACGCATACAGATCAAACGCAAGCAGCTATCAAACTCATAACAGCAAGGAGACAGAATATGCAAATCGCTTTTATCGGTCTGGGCAATATGGGCGCGCCCATGGCCATCAATCTGGCCAAGGCCGGCCACAGCGTCAAGGCTTTTGACCTGAGCCATGACGCCATTGCCAAAGTGGTGGCAGCGGGCGGCCAGGCGGCATCCTGCGCAACCACTGCGGTGCAGGGTGCCGAGGTCGTCATCACCATGCTGCCCGCCAGCCAGCATGTGGAATCGCTGTTTCTGGGCAACGCCGATCAGCAAGGCCTGCTGGCCCATATCACCAAGGGCACGCTGGTGATAGACAGCTCCACCATTGCCGCAGCCACCAGCCAGAAGGTGGCCAAGGCGGCTGCGGCCCTGGGCATTGACTTCATGGACGCCCCCGTCTCCGGCGGCACAGGCGGCGCGATTGCGGGCACCTTGACTTTCATGGTCGGCGGCAGCGATGCACAACTGGCACGTGCCCAGCCGCTGCTGGAGAAAATGGGAGCCAACATCTTCCACGCAGGCGGCGTGGGCGCAGGGCAGACCGCCAAAATCTGCAACAACATGCTGCTGGGCATTTTGATGGTGGGCACCAGCGAAGCGATTGCGCTGGGCGTGGCCAACGGGCTGGACCCCAAAGTGCTGAGCGAAATCATGCGCCGCAGCTCGGGCGGCAACTGGGCGCTGGAGAAATACAACCCCTACCCCGGCGTGCACGAAAACGCACCCGCCAGCAAAGGCTATGCGGGCGGTTTTGGCACGGACCTGATGCTCAAGGACCTGGGCCTGGCGCAGGACAACGCCACGGCCAACCGCGCCAGCACGCCGCTGGGCGGCATGGCCCGATCCATCTACGCCGCGCACAGTCTGGCCGGTCATGGCGGTGAGGACTTCTCCAGCGTGATCAAGATGCTGCAGAAAAAGGGCTGAAGCCATGGCCCTGCCCCACGCTCAACCCGGTGTTCCTGTCGAAGTTCAGCCCCATGGCGTTTTGCTGGGGAACCAGAAGACCTGTGCGCTTTTCAAGTCGGAAAGTTTGGAGGTGATTCGTCTGGTGCTGATGGCAGGCAAGCATCTGCCTGCGCATCAAGCGCCCGGCGAGATGACGATTCAGTGCCTGCAGGGCCGACTCATCGTCAGCGTGGGCGACAACCGCCAGACGCTTGCGGCGGGGCAGCTGCTGTTTCTGCCTGCCGGGACCATGCATGCGGTCGAGGCCGAGCTCGATTCCTCAGCCTTACTCACCATCGCTCTGCACGATCGCTAGAACCACTGCACTGCCCAGCACACTGATTTCCAGTCGTTTCAGCTTCCAGCCCTTTTTCGTAAAGGGCTGGAAGCTATTCTTTTTGAAGATATCGGTCGCCATCAGGCTTCTCGTCCGCCCCTGCAAGTCGGCGGCTGCTGACGCCTGCCTCCATGGTGCAAACCGCTGCCCTGTGTTTAAGATGGCCACAGAGGAAATGACAGTTGCGCTGCTCTCAAGGAGTATTCCATGATGAAGCTGACCGAACAAAACATTCTCATCCTCGGTGCCGGCAAGATTGGCTCCACCATTGCCGATATGGCCGCCGAGCTGCATGGCGCCACCGTCACACTGGCGGATATGCGCCCTCCACCTGCCAGTGGTGACGCACAGATTCAGCCATTGCAGCTGGACATTCAAGACGACGCCGCGCTGGCCGCGGCCCTGCAAAAACACACCCTGGTCATCAATGCCCTGCCTTTTTTCTGCGCCGCGCGCGTGGCACAGGCTGCAGCGCAACAAGGCGTGCACTACTTCGATCTGACCGAGGACGTGGCCGCCATGCGCACCATTCAGGCACTGGCACCTCAGGCCAGATCGGTGCTGATGCCGCAGTGCGGGCTGGCCCCGGGGCTGATCGGCATTCTGGGCGGCCATCTGGCCCAGCAGTTTGATGAGCTGTACGACCTGCACCTGCGCGTGGGCGCGCTCACCCGCCACGCCACCAATGCGCTGCGCTACCACTTCACCTGGAGTGTGGATGGCGTCATCAACGAGTACTGCAAGCCCTGCAATACCATCGCCAACGGCCAGCAGGTTACCGTGCCACCACTTGAAAATGTGGAAACACTGATTCTGGATGGCGAAACCTTCGAGGCCTTCAACACCTCGGGCGGCCTGGGCACGCTGTGCGAGACGCTGCAAGGCCGCGTGCGCAACCTCAACTACAAAACCATACGCCACCCCGGTCACCGCGACGCCATGCACCTGCTGCTGCACGGCCTGCGCCTGATTGAGCGGCGCGACCTGCTGCGTGAAGTGCTGGAGGGCGCCGTGCCCCACAGCCGCGACGACATGGTGATCATCGCCGCCATGGCCAACGGCATGCGCGCCGGCCGGCTGGAGCAGCTGACCCACACCGCTCGCATCTTTGGCGGCCTGCTGCGCGGCAAGCAGCGCACCGCCATCGAGCTGACCACCGCCGCCGGCATGCTGGGCGCAGTTGAGCTATTTGCCACCGGCCAGCTGCCGCAGCAAGGCTTTGTGCGCCAAGAGCAATGCACACTGCCCGCCCTGCTGGCCACCCGCTCAGGTGCGTACTTTCAAAGCCTGCTCCATTGAACCATTCACACCACAAAGCCATGACCACCACCGCCGACCTTCAGACCGTACTGAGCCGCTGCGGCATTGATCTGCCCCGCTACAGCGGCCATGACATCAGCGTGCATTCGCCCATTGATGGCGCAGAGATTGCCCGACTGGCCGCCCTGCCCGTCGCCCAAATGCCGCAAGTGATTGACCGCGCCACACAGGCCTTTGAGCAATGGCGACTGGTGCCCGCGCCCGTGCGTGGCGAGCTGGTGCGGCTGTGGGGCGAGGAGCTGCGCCGCGCCAAGGCCGATATCGGCCACGTGATCTCCTGCGAGGTCGGCAAGATCGTTCAGGAAGGATTAGGCGAGGTGCAGGAAGGCGTGGATATCTGCGAATTTGCCGTGGGCCTGTCGCGCCAGCTGCATGGCAAGACCATTGTTTCGGAACGCCCCGGCCACCGCATCATGGAGCAGTACCACCCGCTGGGGCCAGTGGCGATCATCACGGCCTTCAACTTTCCCAGCGCCGTGTTTGCCTGGAATGCCGCGATTGCGCTGGTCTGCGGCAATCCGGTGATCTTCAAGCCGTCTGAAAAAGCAGCACTGTCCGGCCTTGCCACTTTCAAGGCGCTGGAGCGCGCCATTGAGCAGTTTGGCAACCGCGCACCTGCCGGGCTGGCGCAGATTGTGCTGGGCACAAGCGACGTGGCTGAAGCGCTGGTAGACAGCCCGCAAATCGCCCTCGTGTCTGCCACCGGCTCCACCCCCATGGGCCGCACCGTGGGCCCCAAGCTGGCGGCGCGCTTTGGCAAGCGCATTCTGGAGCTGGGCGGCAACAACGCCATGGTGGTCACGCCAGCCGCTGATCTCGATCTGGCCGTGCGCGCCATCGTCTTCAGCGCCGTGGGCACGGCAGGCCAGCGCTGTACGACGCTGCGCCGCCTCATCGTGCACCGTGATATCAAGCAGGCGCTGCTGGATAAGCTGCTACCCGCCTACCGCAGCTTGCGCATCGGCGACCCGCTGCAGGCGGGCACGCTGGTCGGCCCGCTGATTGACAAGGCTTCGTTTGACGCCATGCAGCACTCCATTGAGCAAGCGCAGCAGCAAGGTGGGCAGTTGCTCGCCGGCGGCCAGCGCCAGCTGGAGCAAAGCTTTCCCCATGGCTTTTACGTCGCGCCCGCCATTGTGGACATGCCCGCGCAAACCGCCATCGTCCAACACGAAACCTTTGCGCCTTTGCTCTATGTGCTGAGCTATGACGAGCTGGCGCAGGCCATTGCGCTGAACAACGATGTGCCCCAGGGTCTCTCGTCCTGCATTTTTTCCAACGATCTGCGCGAAGTGGAGACGTTTTTGGGTGCCGCAGGTTCTGACTGCGGCATGGCCAACGTCAACATCGGCCCCAGCGGTGCCGAAATTGGCGGGGCCTTTGGTGGCGAGAAAGAAACCGGCGGCGACCGCGAGAGCGGCTCGGATGCATGGAAGCAGTACATGCGCCGCACCACCAACACCATCAACTATTCGCGCGAGCTGCCACTGGCTCAAGGCATTCAGTTTGAGTGAGCGATGCCAGGCCAGCGCAGCAAACCGCCGCTTGATTTGCCAGACAATGCCTGCTCACCGCCTTTCCGAAATCAACCACGGCAGCATCAAGCGCACATGGTCGAGCCACTCCTGCAACTGGGCGGCCATATCGAATTCATTCCCAGCCCCGCTCTCTGGCACCTCTCAACATCTATGACCGGTAAGAGTCTCTGGGCCTTGAGCGGCTGGCTACGACCCCAATGACCCAAAGCAGCTGCGGCAGTTGCTAGATATTCACGTCTTCCCGCTCTGGAGTCAGGGCGCATGGACTGCCGCGCATCAAGTCGCACTGCCCCATACTCCGCATTCCGCCTTGCAAAAACCCGCAGCACAACTTTGCAGGCCTGCTTGGAAGATGACGATAGCGACTGCTTTTATCGACCGGCAGCTGGCACATTCAAAACCCCAGACAGCTTTTGCTGAACGCCCACGCCGCCATGTAGGCGCATTTGGCCAAAAAATCAGTCAACCATTATTTAAGCAACAAATTAAAGTGATAGGCGATGAAGAGCGAAGATAAGGCCTGATTCCCTACAGCCTTGTCACAAAACTGTGATTGAACTTGCGCACCGGGCAGTGGAGAATGTCTTACTACCGCTTTCGCCTCAGGTGCTGTCATGGACCACAAACACTCCACGCCCACCCACCAAACTCTGGATGTCGCTCCGTTTGGAGCCAGGCTTTCAGCCGCTCACTCCAGCGTGCTCTTCAAGGCGGAAGATCTGGAAGTCATTCGCATCGTGCTCCGCCACGGGCAGACCCTGCCGCCGCACCGCGTTCCGGGCAGTGTCAGTCTGCAATGCCTTGAAGGCAGGCTTGAAGTGATGATCGGGCAGACGGTGCACGAACTCTCAGCCAAGCAGCTTATTCATCTGCCCGCCAATATGCCCCATGCTGTGCGTGCGCTGGAAGATTCGTCAGCCATCGCCACCATCGTTCTCTGCAGCGCCTGAAGCCCTCTCAACGCACTGGTAAGAATTGCATGAATGGGCCCGCCACCAGCCCCTGCGCGTAACCGATGACGGAGCGCCGGTAGCGCTCTGTGGTGTAGTCGGCAATCAGATCCAGGCGGCCAATGATTTTCCCTATTTCTCGCTCAAAGCTCAGGTTGCGCGCGTCTTCGCTCATCTGATTCGATAGCAGCAAGGGCTGGCCCGTAGGCGCTTTGCGAGAGTTAAGAATCCAGTTGGCAATCTCGAGGTTGCGCGCGGCGTTGAAGACATGCTGCGGGTCCAGCCCGTCGATCAGCGTGAAGCTGGTGCGCCCGCCATGCGAGGTGACCAGCATGTCAGCCGCCGCGTAGATAAAAGCGGCAACCCTGTCACCCTTGAATTCAGGCTGCAAAGCCAGCGACAGTGCCGCCACATCGCGTTTGCCCTGCAGTTCATGCCAAGGCTGGCGCTCCATGATGGCGATGCGCACATAGGTCATGGCCGCCTCACGGCTGGTGGCGGTCTTTTTCCATTCGTTGGGATTGCGGCGGTAGAGCTTGTCCATGATGAGGAACAGGCTCTCCAGGTTCTGCTTCATGGCCAGCGTGGCCATGCGGTTGCTGTCCGACTGCAGCAACTCGCGCGAGTGAAAGCTCTCGCCTTCCACCTCGCCGTGATGGGTGGGGGCGCTAGAGCATGCGACTAAACCCAAAGCCAGCAGGCCCGACAGCACGCTCACCCGCAAGGCACTGAGGCTGGCGGCGGCGTCGGGTACAGCGGGAACTGAAGTCATGCGAGAAACATAACAGCAGATGCCACTCAATTAATCACGCCACAGCCCTGTGATTGTTATCAATCGTGAATGCAGGAAAAGCAATTTGAGATAGTTTCCACGGCTATCCACGCAACTGCTTGAGGATGTGTTCCAGCATTTTCCACGGTGCCACATGGTCCGCCATGGCCACGGGCACGCGCAGCATGCGGCTGGTGGCTTGCTGGGGTGAAAACAGCACGCCCGGCGCCAGCAACAGATTGCTCAGCGCCGCCTGCCGCGCCAGCACCTCGGTGTCCACTCCGCAATCAACCCATGCAAAGGTGCCAGCCACAGGCTCATGCTCCGCATAGCAGCCAATGGCTTCCAGTTTGCGCAGGCAGCGAATGCGCGCTCGGTCCACACGCTCTCGCAAGCGGTCAACATGCTTGCGGTAAGAGCCGTCGGCCAGAATATGGTGCACGATGTGCTCGGCGGGCAGCGATGAGGTCAGGCCCGACAGCAGCTTCATGTCCGTCAGGCGGTGCACATAGTCGGGCTTGGCTGCGATGTAGCCCACGCGCAGGCCTCCCGACAGCGTCTTGGAGTAGCCACCCACCAAAATTACACGCTGCAGCCTGTCCATGGCAGCCAGCCGCAGCGGCATGGCCCCCAGAAAATCGGCATAGGTATCGTCCTCCACCAGCAGAAAATCGTGGCGCTCGGCAATCCGCAGCACCTCATGCGCCACACCGGCAGACAGGCTCAAGCCCGTAGGGTTGTGAACCGCTGTATTGAGGATAAAGAGCTTAGGTTGGTGGGCCTGCGCCAGCGATTCCAGCGCCACCACATCGGGCCCCCCCGGCAGGCGCGGCACGCCAATCACATTCACGCCCATGTACTTCAGCCGCCCAAAAATCAAAAACCAGGCCGGATCCTCGACCAGCACCGTGTCACCGGGCTTGAGAAAGCAGCGCACGATCAGGTCCAGCCCCTGGGTCACACCGCCCACCGTCATCAGATTGGCCTCGGGGTGGGCTTGTACTTCCTGAGCTTGCAGATTGGAGGCTATCTGCTGACGTAAGGGCAGAAAACCCTGTGGATGGCCGTAGCCGAGAAAGCCCAGTTCCGCACGAGCACCCTGGCGGCTGATGGCACGCATGGCACCCGTAATCAGGCCCTGGTCCATCCAGCTGGACGGCAGGCAGCCCGCGCCACCGGTGTTTTCGCCGTCATCCCGAAAAATGCCGCGCAGCAGATAGGCGGTATCAAACTCCACCACTTCTGCCGGAACCTCGGCCACAGCCGCAGGCTCCATGAGGCGGCGCTGCGCCGCCACATAAAAGCCGCTGCCGCGCCGCGACTGCAGCAATCCTTGGGCGGCGAGCTTGTCATAGGCCTGCACCACGGTATCGCGGCTGACCCCGGCGCTCTGCGCCAGCGCCCGCACGGACGGCACCCGCATGCCCACGCGCAGGCCGTGGTTGCGAACCAGCCCTGTGAAATGCTCGACCAGTTGCTCCACCAAAGCGGTGCCACTGGATCGCATGGGCTGCCAGCCCATGCTGGCTGCAGCCGGTGTCGTTGCCGAGGCCGCTGCCCTCGCCAAGGAATGGTCCGCGGCGGCGGTGTCAAATGGCATGTCTTGCACGGATATTCACCTCAAAGTGTCATGCTTATGAAAGCAGGCCAGCTCATCAATTGGCCTGCAAAAGTGTACCGCCACTGTACCGATTTCAGCAATTAGCATGAAGCACAACGCAACGTACAGTCCCAAGCCTTTATGTCTTACCTGCCCGACTCCACCGCTTTCATCCTGCCACTGGCCATGTTCGCCTTTGTCAGCTCCGTCACACCTGGCCCGAACAATGTGATGCTCACGGCCTCCGGTGCGACCTTTGGCTATCGCCGCAGCATTCCCCACATGCTGGGCATTTGCCTGGGCGTGGTAGTGATGGTGCTGCTGATCGGGACTGGACTGGGCAAGCTGTTCGAGGCCGAGCCACGCATCTACACCTTGCTCAAATATGTGGGCGCGGCCTATCTGATCTGGCTGGCCTGGAAGATCGCCAGAGCCGCTGGCGTCGATCAGGGACAGTCCGGCAGTCGGCCCTTCAGCTTCTGGCAGGCTGCGGCCTTTCAATGGGTCAACCCTAAGGCCTGGATCATGGCCGTAGGCGTCGTCGCGACCTATACACCTCGTGAAGGATTTTTTGTGAACCTGCTGCTGTCCGCCCTGGTGCTGGGCCTGGTGAACTACCCCAGCATCAGCGTCTGGACCCTGTTTGGCAGCACCGTGGGTCGTGCGCTGCGCACGCCTCAGGCTTTGCGTGTTTTCAACGGTGTGATGGCAGGTTTGCTGCTGTTGTCACTGGTGCCGATCTTCATGGAGCACACCTAAACTGGGCTCATGCAACACTCCATACGACCGCTGACCTCCCCCGACCTAGAGAGCTACCGCACCCTGCGCCTGCAAGCCTTGACGGAATGCCCTGCCTCATTCGGCGCCACGCCCGCTACCGAACAGGCGCAAAGCGATGCGCAGATAGTGAGCCGCTTTGGCGGCAGCCCCGGTCACATCATGTGGGGCGGCTTTGACAGCAATGGCAAGCTCTGCGCCACGCTAGGCATGTATCGTGACCAGAGTGAAAAGACGGCGCACAAAGCACATCTTTTTGCCATGTATGTGGCGGCTCGGGCCCGAGACCTGGGCCTGGCGCGGCGTATGCTGGAGACGGCTGTTGACCACGCCAACGCGCTGAAATTGCGGCAAATCATGCTGGGATGCAATGCCAGCAACCTTGCAGCGCTGCGTTTATATGAGCAAGCAGGCTTTAGCCGCTATGGACTGGAGCCTGCTGCCCTGTATGTGGACGGCGAATACTTCGACGAAGTGCTGATGGTGCTTGCGCTGAATGCCGCCCCTCAAACCGCCTGACGCTGTCAGCGCGTCTGCAGCGCCCTGACCTGCTGCGCCAGCTTGGCAATGCCTGCGTCGGACAGGTCATCGGTCTCCAACACCTGACGCTGGGGCCACTGCACAAAGTGGTTGGACTGCGAGCGTTCGTAATGCGGGTCGTAATGGCGCAGCATCAGCTCCTCAAACAAGGGCGATAGCTCTTTGGTACGCGCCCATTCCTGCCAGCGGCTGATCACGACATTGCCATGCAGCTCTTTGAGCCAGCCCAGCTTGTCGGCCAGCGCATCGGGCTCATCGCCCAGATATGCATAGTCGCGCAGCAAAAAGGACAGGCGTGCAGACTCCGTGGCACGCACTTCGATGACAGGCGCCTTGTGCAGATGCGACACCAGCACCAGCGGCAGGCCAATACGGCCAATCTTGGCGCTCTCGCCTTCCAGATAGACGGGGCGGGAGAGGTCAAACTGCTCCAGCTTTTCGGCAATCAGGGTCTCAAAGCGCTTCTGGCTGGGCTGCTCAATGCCAGGCAAGTTGCCCAGCAGTGAGCCCTTGTGGCTGGCAAAGCCCTCAAGGTCCAGCACCTGCTCGCCGCGTTCGGCCAGCGCATGCAGCACACGGGTCTTGGCCGAGCCCGTTGCGCCGCACAGCACACGCATCTGCAACTGGGGCACCAGCGTTTCAAGCTGCTCGATCACATGGCCGCGAAAAGACTTGTAGCCACCGGCGAGCTGCTGCGCGTCCCAGCCAACCAGACGCAACCAGGTCACCATGGAGCCGCTGCGCAGGCCGCCGCGCCAGCAATAGACCAGCGGCTTCCAGTTGGCAGGCTTGTCGGCAAAGGTTTCGCGCAGGTGGCGTGCCAGATTGGCCGCGACATAGGCAGCGCCCAAGCGTTTGGCCTCAAACGGGCTGACCTGTTTGTAGATGGTGCCGATCTCCGCGCGCTCTGCATCGCTGAGCACAGGGCAGTTGATGGCACCGGGAATATGGTCCAGCGCAAACTCACCGGGAGAACGGGCGTCAATCAGGGTTGCGTACTGGTGGCGTTCGGGAACGCGAACGGGCTGGCGATGGGACACGGCAGACTATCCATGGCTGCGCCCATGCGACCTGCTGGCCGAGGGGCAATGGCGTGTAGTCGGGCAGAGGTCAGGCTGATGAAAGCGGTGATCGCGTGCGATCTGACTCGATGCTCGGCAACATGAAAAACCTGCGGCCACTGTCAATCGACAGCACCAGACAGGCCACGAAGCCAGGGCGTGGATCGAGCCTCGATACGCACCATAGCCGCCGCCTTGTGGGTTGCAACCATTCCCTGAAAGCATGCATTTTCGCAGATGCAGCCACCGCCATCGGCCAGCCGCGCCCAAAACCGCACAGGGCGCTAATGCTTGCACACCAGCGCCCTGTCAAAAGATTTTTTACAGATAAATAGCTACTAGCGCTTATCCATCAAACGTCAACAGCTATCAAAAGTGATTATTGATTTTCTTTGCGCGCAAAGTATTCGCGGGTGAGTTGAACAATCACAGGCGAGAGCAGCAACAAAGAGATCAGATTCGGAATCGCCATCAGCGCGTTCAGCGTATCGGCCACCAGCCAGGCAAAGTCCAGCGTCGCCACGGCGCCCACAAAGGCGCTGATCGTCCAGAAAATACGGAAAGGCTTTTCGCAGACGGTGCCAACCAGATACGTCCAGCACTTTTCGCCGTAATAGGCCCAGCCCAGAATGGTGGTGAAGGCAAACACGGACAGACAAACAGCCAGCACATATTTGCCCATGCCCGGCATGGCGGCCTCAAAGCTCTGCGTCGACAGCACCGCGCCCGTGGCACCCGAGTGCCAGACACCGCTGACCACAATGGCCAGACCGGTCATGGTGCAGACGATGATGGTGTCGATGAACGTACCCATCATGCCGACCAGGCCCGAGAACACCGGATCGCGCGTGGCTCCAGCGGCCTGTGCAATACCGGCAGTGCCCAAGCCCGCTTCATTCGAAAAAATACCGCGGGCCACACCCATGCGGATGGCCATCAGCACAGTCGATCCCAAAAAGCCACCGGTTGCCGCCGAGGGGTTGAAGGCCTGCTCAAAAATCAGCGCAAAGGCCGCAGGAATGCGGTCCACATAGACGCCCAGCACATACAGCACGCAAATGACATAAGCCACGCACATGGCGGGAACCAGCTTTTCAGCCACCGCACCAATGCGGGTGATGCCGCCGAGCACCACAGCGCCGGTCATCACAGCCAGCGCCACGCCGGTCACCCAGTTTTCCAGACCAAAAGCCGTATGCATGGCCGATGCAATGCCGTTGGACTGCACCATGGAGCCAATACCAAAACCAGCCAGACCGCCGAACAAAGCAAACAGGGTCCCCAGCCACTTCCACTTGCGGCCCAGACCATTCTTGATGGCGTACATGGGGCCGCCCACCCACTGGCCGTGGTCGTTCTTCTCGCGATATTTCACCGCCAGCACCACTTCACCGTACTTGGTGGCCATGCCCAGCAATGCGGTCATCCACATCCAGAACAAGGCACCGGGCCCGCCCACGGCAATGGCCGTAGCCACGCCGGCGATATTGCCCGTGCCCACCGTGGCAGACAGCGCCGTCATCAACGCGGCATAGGGGGTGATGTCGCCATCCGCCTTGTCACCGGGGCGGCGGCTGCGCCAGATCATGCGGAAGCCCCGCACGATATTGCGCAGCGGCATGAAGCCCAGTCGAATCTGCAGGTAAAAGCCCGTGCCGAGAATCAGCACGATCATGGGAACGCCCCAGACAAAGTCGTTAAGGGTCTTGAAGAGTTGGGTTAACCAGTCCATTGAGTGTCGTCCGCCGCACGCCATCTGGCGCGCAGTCCATTAAATGGCAACAGTCACGGAACATGTCTTTCACTCATGAGCATGGCGGGCACACCAGCCAGCGCAAACCGTGTAAGTCTGCGGCGTAGCGCGCCTGTTCTGTTTGCCGGTTGGCAAAGCGGCCTACTTTAATGCAGTCAGACAAGGCTTAAAGGCAAAAGCGGCCTGCCACCGCACAAACGTGAACCGCGTTGTTTCCGGTGTCGATCGCTGTGTCCATGGCTCCCCCCCAGTCAACGGCCCGGCTTGCGCGGGCGCAGCAGCATTTCATCGCCGCTCATCTGCACATCAAAAAAGCGCAGAAAATTCTGGCCCAGCAGCGCATCGTCGCTATCGTCACCGGTGTAGCCCGTTCCCACACGCACATCGCGCACGCGCAAGCTGGCAATGCGCACCTCATCCGCCACCACAATTCGGCCGTCGCGCTCACCGTTGGCGGTGCGAAAGCGCACCTTCTCACCGCCCTCCAGTCCAGCACGGTCGGCCAGCACGTCGGTCACGCTGACTGAAGATGCGCCCGTATCGACCAGAAAGGTCACAGGCTGGTTGTTCACATAGCCCTTGGCACGAAAGTGCCCGTCCATACCGCGCTCAATGCGCACCGTACCATCGGCCAGGACTTTGGCCTGCGCGGGCTTTAGAAAATGCTGCATGGCCAGATACATGCCGCCCATCACCACCAGCCAGAACAGCAAAAACAGAAAAGTGCTGCGCCGGGCAACGGACTGCGGCGTAGGCTCGGATTGTTGGGGTGAACGCGGCGGTGGCGTGACATTCATGCGCATAGGTACAGATCAGGCAAAGGACAATGCGCCCATTTTGCCAAGATCACCGCCAGGGTCATCCTGCAGAAGACAGCAGCGCCTTTGGCACAGCCTTTACATTGAAGACTGTTCGTACTTTTGCAGGCCTTTCAAGGCTATCCCGCCCATGACTACATTCACCCCTGCGGCCTTGGTGCTGCACTATATTTTTGATCCGCTTTGCGGCTGGTGCTACGCCGCCGCCCCGCTGGTCAAAGCCGCACGCGAAGTGCCCGGCATTCAGGTTCAATGGCATGCAGGCGGCATGCTGACCGGCGACCACACCCGCACTATCACCGCCGACTGGCGCGAAAAAGTCATGGCCAGCGACCAGCGCATTGCCGAGATGACCGGCCAGCCCTTTGGCGAGGCCTACTTCAACGGCCTGCTGAACGACATTGGCGCGCCACTCGACTCCGAGCCCCCCACTACGGCACTGCTGGCGGCTGAAGCGCTCTCAGGTCAAGGCCTGGAAATGTTGTCTGCCCAGCAAAAAGCCCATTACGTGGACGGCCGCCGCATCAGCGACCCCGCCGTACTGCGCGAGCTGGCCGCCAGCATCGGCCTGGACAGCGCGGCCTATGACGCTGCCTACGCTGAGCAAAGCGGCGTAGCCACCCATGAACACATTGCCGACAGCCGCCAGTGGCTGGGCATGGTTCAGGGTCAAGGCTTCCCCACTCTGGCGCTGGAGTTTGACCACCCCGAACAACCCGGCCAGCGCGCCGTGCAGCGCCTTGAACTGGGTGAATGGCTGGGCGATGTGTCAGGCTGGAAACAGCAACTGGCGGAATGGGTAGAGCAAATCGCCGCCCTCAACCCACAGCAAGCCGGTGATGCGGACCCCAGCTGCGGACCCGACGGCTGCGAGCTGCCCCCGCGCTGATCGCCAGCCCCCACAAAAACAGCCCCGTCGGGGCTGTTTTTGTTTAAACGCAATGCACGCGCACCGCTTGATTCGACACGCCTCAAGCGAGAAAGCGAGAGACAGCAAGCAGGGGCCGCCCCGCAGCAAAGCTGTTGTCCCCTTGGGCAAAGGCGCGCAGCGCCTCAGGGGTAACTTGGCTAGTCCATCATGGAAATGACCACATCCCCAAACTTCGAGCACGACACCTGCGTCGCGCCATCCATCAAGCGAGCGAAGTCATAGGTCACATGCTTGCTCAGAATTGCTTTCTCCAGCGATTGCACGATCAGGTCCGCCGCTTCACGCCAGCCCATATGGCGCAGCATCATCTCCGCGCACAGAATCATGGAGCCGGGGTTCACATAGTCCTTGCCCGCATAGCGCGGTGCCGTGCCGTGCGTGGCTTCAAAGCAGGCAATCGTCTCCGACATATTGGCGCCAGGCGCAATGCCGATACCGCCCACCTGCGCGGCCAGCGCATCCGAGATGTAGTCACCATTGAGATTCAGCGTGGCCACCACCGAATACTCAGCCGGGCGCATGAGAATCTGCTGCAGGAAGGCATCGGTGATGGAATCCTTGATGATGATGTCTTTGCCCGTCTTCGGGTTCTTGATGCGACACATGGGGCCGCCATCCATCAGCTCGGCACCGAACTCGCGCTGCGCCAACGCATAGCCCCAGTCACGGAAAGCGCCTTCCGTGTATTTCATGATGTTGCCCTTGTGAACCAGGGTCACGCTGGGGTGGTTGTGATCGATGGCGTACTGGATCGCCTTGCGCACCAGTCGCTCCGTGCCCTCGCGCGACACGGGCTTGATGCCGATGCCCGAGGTCTCCGGAAAGCGAATCCTGCTGGAGCCCAGTTCCTTGGCCAGAAAGTCAATGAGCTTTTTCACCTTCTCGCTGCCCGCCGCATACTCGATGCCCGCGTAAATGTCTTCCGAGTTCTCACGGAAGATCACCATATTCGTCTTCTCAGGCTCCTTCAGCGGCGAAGGCACGCCCTTGAAATACTGCACGGGGCGCAGACAGACATAAAGATCCAGCTCCTGGCGCAACGCCACGTTCAGCGAACGAATGCCGCCACCCACAGGCGTGGTCAGCGGGCCTTTGATGGACACAGCGTAGTCGCGCACGGCAGCGACCGTCTCTTCGGGCAGCCATACATCGGGGCCATAGGTGCGCACGGCCTTTTCGCCCGCAAACACTTCCATCCAGGCAATCTTGCGCTGGCTGCCATAGACCTTGGCCACGGCAGCATCGACCACCTTGCGCATCACCGGCGTCACATCGACACCGACGCCATCACCTTCAATAAAAGGAATGATGGGCTGGTCAGGAACGTTCAACGTCTTGTCCGCATTGACGCTGATCTTCTCGCCCTGCGGCGGAACCTGAATGTGCTGGGTCTGGCTCATGCTGTGAAATCTCCTGATCTTGAATACTGTGCGGCGGCGCACCTTGCTGGTGCTTGTCTTGACCCTGATTTTGGCATCTCTGCGCGAGCCTCCACCCAGATTGGTGCAGGAATCACGTTTTGAGAGCAAAGAGCAGGCATCACTTACCCGCCTTACTCAGTCCATCTCAAGAATAACCGCATAAAACCAGCCGTTGCAGCGCTGCAAAAAATGGCTCAAACCTGCTTGAACCTAGCAGTCCATGCCCACAACGCCTGCAAAATAGAAAGCGATACAGACTTTCCGTGCCTAGCGCGTGAGAACATGTTTCTGGTTCTGGTTTTCGATCCCCTGTCTGGCATGCAAGGCTTATGAAGAACTCTCTCGACAAGACCTCTCTCCAACGCACTCAAAAAAGTCCACGCTCCCGCTGGCTCGCTCTGGCATCGACGGCCCTGCTCGCCCTTGCCAGTGTGAGCAGCATGACGCCCGCCATGGCCCGCGATGAAGGCCAGCCGCAGATGAACCTGCGCCGTGTAGACCTGACCGCCGGCATGTACCGTATCGACACACAACTCGCCCAGACGCCCCAGCAGCGTGAGATCGGGCTCATGTTCCGCAAAGAGATGCCCCAGCAAGAAGGCATGCTCTTCATCTTTGATGTGCCCGGAGTGCAATGCTTCTGGATGCGCAACACCTTGCTGCCACTCACCGCCGCCTTTGTGGCCGACGACGGCACCATCGTCAACCTGGCCGACATGAAGCCCATGAGCGACGACTCCCACTGCTCGGCCAAACCCGTGCGCTATGTGCTGGAAATGAATCAGGGCTGGTTTGCCAAGCGCGGCATCAAGGCTGGAGCCAAACTCAGCGGCGCGCCGTTCGTTCGCCAGTAACTCCTGATTTGGTAGCTGTAGGCGCTTTGAAGGATTGGGCCTGGGGCTGATTTCATTCGAAATTCACCTTAGCTCAGCGCATCAAAAATCAAAGGGCGTTGTTGCATGTACGGAGGGCCACGCATGAATGCATGCGCTGATTCTTATGGCAAGACGTCCCGCTCGCAAAGAACTGTAGTTGCAGCTATCGCCCTGAGCTCCAAGAAACGGGTCGCAACCCCATGGGCCGAGACATACTCAGCTCCAGACAACACATCGTCGTAGATACCAGAGGCATCCAGCGGGTGAGCCTCCTCAACAGAGCCAGCAGGCATGGCTCCAAGATGTTCGAGAGGATTCGTGGATAAGTGGCATTCGCAGCCCTACTACGCACAAAGCGTCATTGCGCAGGCGTGCGTAATCCGGGGCGATTCAATCCTTGCGTATGACTCCGTGCAAAAGAGCTTGTTCTGCCAACTGAGCCAATGCGGCCCGTGGTATGCGTCCTCTGCGTTCGCCATCGATCAGCGCAATCAGCGTTCCTAACCAGAGCTCGGTCAGCGTTGCTGCACTGAAGTCGATACGAAACACGCCTTCTTGCTGGCCACGCAGAAAAAATGCATCGACCTTGGGCTCCCAGGCCGCTGTCTCCTCCACCGGTTTGTCGACTTCGTTCCAGTAATAGGTCAGAAACAGCGTGAATTCGCGGTGCTCAAGGTGTTTGGCATTGAGCCGCCTGAGGGCCTCCAGTACCGGCCCTTCATCGATCAGGGCCTCATCCAGCGCATCGTCAAGTGTGCGCAGACTTTGGTCGAGCAGGCGCTTGACGAGCAACTCTCGCGTGGGGCAGAACCGGTAAAGCGTGGTCTTGCTGATGCCGATGGCCGTGGCCAGTTCCTGCAAGGTGGCACGTGGCTGATTGACCAGCGCCAGCGCCAGCGGGGCAAGGATTGCGGAGTTTTCGGAAAGGGCTGTTGTTTTCATCGTGGCTCCGGTTGGGTCGGATATGTATGAATCTATTTTGATTCAAGCAGCCAAGCTATTGCTCTCAGGTACTGAGTTTAAGTAGCAGCTATATCACTTGAATCTTGAAAGGTCTTATTGAATCAAAATTGATTCAATAAGTATCTTCATGCATCATCCGCGTCTTTCTAGATTTGACAAGGCGCAAAAGCCATGAAGACAAGAAGCCGGGAAATGCGCAGATGGCCAGCCCTCGCCGCAGTGGCAGCCGCAATGGTGTTGGCAGGATGCATTCAGAAGGATGCGGAGGGGCCATCGCAAGAGTTGCCGGTGGTGGATGTCATGACCGTCAAGACCAGGTCGCTAACGCTTACGGATGAACTCCCCGGACGTATCGAGCCTGTGCGCGTGGCGGAAGTGCGCGCCAGAGTGCCAGGCATTGTGCTGAGCCGTCACTTCAAGGAAGGGGCTGACGTGAAGGCCGGCGATGTGCTGTTCAACATCGACCCGGCCCCACTGCGTGCGGCACTGGCCCGTGCGCAGGGCGAGCTGGCGCGGACCGACGCAGCGTTGCTGGATGCACAGTCCGTGGTGCGCCGCTATGAGCCGCTGGTCGCGCAGGATGCGGTGAGCCGTCAGGATTTCGATACAGCCAAGGCCACGTTGAATAGCGCCAAGGCCCTGCGCCAATCGGCTCAGGCCGATGTGGAGACGGCACGCCTGAATCTGGACTACGCCACCGTGAAGGCTCCCATCTCGGGCCGAATTGGCCGAGCCCTGGTGACGGAAGGTGCCTTGGTCGGTCAAGGCGAGGCCACACCGATGGCGGTGATCCAGCAGCTTGATCCGATCTATGCCGACTTCCGCCAGCCCGCAGCGCTGGCCACACGTTTGCGCGCTCAGCACCTGAATGGGGATGCTGCAAAACAGAGCACGCGCCTCACGCTGGTTGCGGACGGTATGGATGAAGCGCGCCAGGGGCGGATGCTTTTCTCCGATGTGACCGTAGATCGCGGCACCGGCCAGCTATCGCTGCGCGGTGAGTTTCCCAACAAGGACGGTTTGCTGCTGCCCGGAATGTTTGTGCGTGTGACGGTCAGTCAGGGGGAAGAGCCAAGCGCCATCCTTGTTCCGCAGCGTGCGGTGCAGCGCGGCAGCGATGGATTGGCCCATGTACTGGTTCTCGATGAACAGGACACGGTGCACTCCCAGCCTGTCACCACAGCGGCCATGTATGGCGCTGAATGGCATATCACCAATGGTCTGAAGGCGAACGCCCGTGTTCTGGTTGGCGGTCTGGCCGCAGCTGTGCCCGGAGCCAAAGTGCAAGTGAGAGCCGAGACACACAAAGTGGCAGACACCGCAAAAGACTCCGTTGATGCTACAAAAAATTGAGCAACAAACGTCTGTATGTCGGATGCTGACTGAACAAAATACCCGCCCTGTACAAGGATAGACAATGTCCCGGTTCTTCATTGATCGCCCCAAGCTTGCCTGGGTCGTGGCGATCTTCATCCTGCTCGGCGGATTGCTGGCGATTCCGATGCTCCCTGTGGCGCAGTTTCCGAACGTCGCTCCGCCGCAAATTTCCATCTCGGCAACCTATCCGGGGGCGTCGGCCACCACAGTCATGGAGTCGGTCACCAGCGTCATCGAGGAAGAGCTCAATGGCACCAAGGGCCTGCTCTATTTCGATTCGTCCAGCGGCTCCACGGGGCTGGCTGAAATCACGGCCACGTTCGCGCCAGGCACCGACCCCGCACTCGCTCAGGTGGAAGTGCAAAACCGCATCAAGAAAGCCGAAGCGCGCTTGCCCTCTTCCGTGATGCAGATGGGATTGCAGGTCGAGCAAGCCAGCGCCAGCTTTCTGCTGATCTACTCGCTGACCTACAAGGGCGACGATAGCGGCAAGAACGAAGTCCGGCTGTCCGACTACGCGGTACGCAATATCAACAACGAGATTCGCCGAGTGCCCGGTGTTGGCAAGGTGCAGTTCTTTGGCGCCGATGTGGCCATGCGGGTATGGATTGACCCTCAGAAATTGCTGAGCTACGGGCTGTCGGTCGCCGATGTGAACGCAGCCATCGCCGCGCAGAATGCGCAGGTACCGGCAGGCAGCTTCGGCAGCCAACCGGGTTCTGCAGAGCAGGAGCTGAGCGCGACCATCGCGGTCAAGGGCACGTTGAGCTCGCCCGAGGAATTCGGCCAGATCGTGCTGCACGCCAAGGCCGACGGCTCGGTGGTGTATCTGGCGAATGTGGCCCGTCTCGAGGTGGGTCAGCTCGACTACAGCTTTGCCTCGCGCGAGGATGGCCACAAAGGTGTGGCTGCGGCCGTACAGCTCGCACCCGGAGCTAATGCCCTGAAGACCGCCAAGGCCGTCAAGGAGCGACTGGATGAGCTGTCAAAAAATTTCCCCAGCGACATTCAGCACACAGTGCCCTATGACACCTCCCGCTTCGTCGAGGTAGCCATCAGCAAGGTGATCACGACGTTGATCGAAGCCGTGGTGCTGGTGTTTCTGGTGATGTGGTTGTTCTTGCAGAACCTGCGCTATACGCTGATCCCCACCATCGTGGTCCCTGTGTGTCTGGCGGGCACGCTGGCGGTGATGTATGCGCTGGGCTTCTCGGTCAACATGATGACCATGTTCGGCATGGTGCTGGCCATCGGCATTCTGGTGGACGACGCCATCGTTGTAGTGGAGAACGTCGAGCGCATCATGGCCGAAGAAGGACTGTCGCCGCTGGCGGCAACCGTGAAGGCGATGCAGCAAGTCTCAGGTGCCATCGTCGGCATCACCCTGGTGCTGGTGGCGGTGTTCCTGCCGCTGGCCTTCATGGGCGGTTCGGTGGGTGTGATCTACCGGCAGTTCTCGCTTTCACTGGCGGTGTCCATCCTGTTCTCGGGCTTGCTGGCGCTGACCTTCACGCCGGCGCTGTGTGCCACGCTGCTCAAGCCCATCCCCCAGGGACACCATGAAGAGAAGAAAGGCTTTTTCGGCTGGTTCAATCGCTACTTCGAAAAGCTGACCGAGCGCTTTTCTCTGCTCAATCAGCGGCTGGTCAAGCGCGCGGGCCGCTACATGCTCATCTACGTCGCCATTGTGGGCGGGCTGGGCTTGGCCTATACACGCATGCCGGAGTCCTTCGTTCCGACCGAAGACATGGGTTACTACATCGTCAGCGTGCAGCTGCCGCCGGGTGCGACCGAGACCCGCACGACCGCCGTGGTGCGTGACATGGAAGCATTTGTGCAAAGTCGTCCGGCCACGGCGCAGACAGAATTCCTCATGGGCTACAGCTTCTCCGGCATGGGACAGAACACAGCGATGGCATTCGTCACCCTCAAGGACTGGTCTCTGCGCGGTGCCGGACAGGCGGCTTCAGACGAAGTTCAGGCTTTCAACCAGCGTTTTGGCAGTCTGTCGGATGGCACGGCCATGGCTGTGGAGCCTCCGGCCATTGATGGTCTCGGTAATTCCGGTGGCTTTTCGCTGCGGCTGCAAGACCGCGCCAGTCTGGGCCGCGAGGCGCTGATTGCCGCACGTGACGAGCTGCTGAAGAAAGCCAACGCGTCGCCGGTGATCGCCTATGCCATGATGGAAAACCTCGAAGACGCTCCCCAGTTGCGCATGGATATCGACCGCCGCAAGGCCCAGGCTCAGGGCGTGAGCTTTGCGACCATCAGCGCGGCGCTTTCCACGGCTTACGGGTCGGCGGTGATCAACGAGTTTCCGAATGCCGGTCGTCTGCAGCGTGTGGTGGTGCAAGCCGATACGAAATCACGCATGACGCCTGAAGACCTGCTGCGTCTGTATGTGCCCAACTCTCAGGGGCAGCAGGTGCCGCTTGCTTCTTTTGCCACGGTGGACTGGGAGATGGGGCCGGTGCAGATTTCGCGCTACAACGGCTACCCGGCCTTCCGCATTGCGGGGGATGCCAAGCCTGGTCACACCACGGGTGAAGCCATGGCCGAGCTCGAACGCATCATGGGCGAGATGCCAGCCGGCATAGGCTATGAATGGACCGCACTGTCTTACCAGGAAAAGGCTGCAGGCGCGCAGGCGCCCAAGCTCTTTGCCCTAGCCATTGTGGTGGTGTTCCTGCTGTTGGTGGCCTTGTACGAAAGCTGGAGCATTCCCGCCGCAGTCATGCTGATCGTGCCCATCGGTGCGCTGGGCTCGGTGCTGGCGACTTCGGCCATGGGATTGTCCAATGACGTGTACTTCAAGGTGGGCTTGATCACCATCATCGGCCTTGCCGCAAAGAACGCCATTCTGATTGTGGAGTTCGCCAAGGACCTGCATGAACGCGGCCACTCGCTGATGGACGCTGCATTGCAGGCGGCACGCTTGCGATTTCGCCCGATTGTGATGACCTCTTTGGCCTTCATTCTGGGTGTGGTTCCTCTGGCGCTGGCCACAGGTGCGGGCGCATCCAGTCAGGCCGCCATCGGCGTCGGTGTGATCGGCGGCATGATCAGCGCCACGCTACTGGGCGTGCTGTTTGTCCCAATCTTCTTTGTGTTTGTGCTGTCGCTATGGCGAAAGCGCACCTCCGAATCCGAAGTGAAAAACAACACCTCCGAAGGAGAATCTGCATGAGCGCGCATGTCCCAATGCGAAGAGCGGCGCTTTCGCTCATGGTCATTGCACTGGCAGGTTGCTCATTTGCGCCAAGCTACGAAAGGCCCCCCACACCCATCCCTGGCACATGGAGTGCGCCAGCTTCGCCTGGCGCAGCAACGGCCACGGCATTGCAATGGGAGGATTTCGTGACCGACGAACGCCTGCGCACACGTATCACCAAAGCGCTGGCGAACAATCGCGACTTGCGGCAGGCATTGCTCAATGTACAGGCCGCGCGCGCGGCCTACCGCGTGCAGCGCGCGGATCAGTTGCCCGCAGTGAGTGCGCAAGCCAACGGCGGTCGCCAACGCCAGCCTGCCGACCTGAGTGGCACGGGTAGCTCCACTGTCCAGAGCAACTATCAGGTCAATGCGGGGCTGATGGCGTTCGAGCTGGATCTGTTCGGACGCGTGCAGTCCTTGTCCGAGGCGGCGCAAATGGAATACCTTGCCACGCAGGAGGCCACGCGCAGCGTGCAGATCAGCCTGATTGCAGAAGTGATTCAGGCATCGCTCTCGCAAGACAGCGCGAGGCAGCGCAAGGCCTTGGCACTGCGCACAGTACAGGCGCGTGAAAAGGAGTGGCAACTCGTGAGTGAGCGCAACAAGGCGGGGACCGCCAGCCGTCTGGACGAACAAGAAGCTCAAGGCTTGGTAGAGCTTGCACGTACCGATATCGAGCGCTTCGAGCGCGAGCTGCGTCAGGCTGACAACGCCTTGAGCTGGCTGGTAGGCGACGGCCTGGTGCAGGTCGAATCGGAGCTGAGTTCTACGCCATTGGTCCAGGAAATCGCCGCAGGCATGCCTTCTGATCTACTCGCCCAGCGGCCGGATATCCGCGCGGCTGAGTATCAGCTCCGGTCACGCAATGCGAGCATCGGCGCGGCACGGGCCGCGTTCTTTCCACGCATCTCGCTGACAGGCTCCTATGGGTCTGCAAGCGCTGGGCTGTCCGGCCTCTTTGACGGTGCTCAACGCACATGGTCCTTCATGCCACAGATCAACCTGCCTATTTTTAATGGCGGACGCAATCAGGCCAATTTGGAAATCGCGCAGCTGCGCAAAGACATGGCGGTAGCCACGTATGAGCGCAGCATTCAGACAGCGTTTCGCGAAGTCAGTGACGCACTGGTCGCTGTCGAGACTTTGAGACGGGAAGAGAGCGCTCGTCAACGCTTGGTCCAGACCAGCGCGAACACACGTAGATTGGCCGAATTGCGTTACCGCGCCGGAGTGGACAGCCATTTGCGCTATTTGGACGCGCAGCGCACTGACTTCACCCAGCAGATGGCGCTGATCGAGGTCAGCGCGCAACGACAAATGGCCCTGGCAGCCTTGTTTAAGGCTCTTGGAGGTGGCTGGCAAGGCCATTCTGGCTTGTATTACTGAGCATCTGGAACGTCTCTCGCTATGGATGCCCTGCCAAAGTCACACAGAAAGGCGCTTGCACATGTGTGCCCAGTGCAGAGCATTCCGAAGTTCGGTAAGTTAGAGACGCTGTTGCAGAAATCGCCATCTCGTAAGCCGCAGGCTCCAAGTATGAGCAAGCCTCGCTTGGTCACTGACAATAAAGTTCTGTCCTCAGACAATAAGTTCTGTTCTGAAGCTCGTTGGAAGGCAAAAATATATACACAATAAAGTTGTGTCCGTCCTGTAAAACGAATCGTAAGTGACATCTCCGAGGGGATTTTTGGTAATCAGACCAACATTACCTAGCTGTACGGCTCTAAAGATGGAAAGTTGCGGAATGCTCAAAAAATTGTCAAAACACGGTATTTTTGACAATAAGTTCTATTCCCGTTTGGGGAATGACATTGAAGTGCTGTTCTAGCCCAGATGCGCTTCGAACGCTGAGTCGGCCAAGGGGCTCGGTGTCTCAAAACATCTATCAGAAGCTCCTCAGCAGTCGTACAGCCCTTTCACATTGGCGCAGTTTCAAAGAATAGGATCGCTGTAGCGGAACTGAATTTGACGCAAATTTCTAAGCCTGCTTTGCAGCGAGGCTGCGTAAAAACGCATCAAGCACTGAGCTCAGCAAAAAACTGACCTCTCAGATCGCTCTGTATGCGTTTTCCTTGCTCTAGGGAATGGTGAGAAGATCCCTGAATTTCTTAGTTGAACGAGTTTTCACACAGCCTCCAGCGAGAGCAGCCTTCCTCAACCATCTGTCCTATGGCTGCTTCACATTGCCATAAGACAAAGGCCCGTAGCCATTGTCGCGGGCCTTTGTCTTGCTGGGGCTTAGATCACCACAGCACCTTAATCCCCACAGAAGCCTGCACCCCGCTCTTGACCCGGCTGTCACCCCCATTGGCCCAGAGCTTGCCCAGTTCACCATACAGGCTGGTGCTCTTGCGCACCTGCAGCGATGCACCTGCAGCCAGTTCGGTGGAGGTGTAACCACCCTTGGCCTTGATGTCAGTCGTCGCAGCAGGCACTACAAAGCTGGCAACGTCCGTCGTACTGCTGGCCTTGTAGAGATTGATGCGGCCATAGGGCTGCAGCATACCGGCGCTGGTGGTAAAGCTGCCCTTGATACGGGCGCCCAGACGCAAGGTCCAATCGTCATCTGCACGATTTTTGACGGTAGCCAGACTCAGCGCCGTGTCGTCCAAGCTGATCTTGCGGTAGATCAACTGGGCCTGCGGCTCAATCTGCCAGTTGCTGTTCAATGCAAATGGCTTGCCTACTTCCAGAGAGACCAGCCAGCCGCGGCCCTTGGTGGTGGCTGCATTGGCACCGGTGTTCTCGGTCTTGTGCAACTGGCTGCGGTAGTCAGCACCTTGCAGCACCGTATCGGCATACAGACCCGAAGCGTCTTTCCAGTTGCCATACACACCGAGATAGCGGCTGTGCAGGGTGTTAAAGCCTACGTACTTGCTGTTGATGCCACCAGCAAACCCGGTAGTGCTCATATCGCCATCCAACTGGCCCACATAGATACCCGCCTTGATGCTCTGGTTGGCATACAGGTCCAAACCTGCCTGAAAGCCTGTCATATGACCGCTGCTTTCTGGGGTGACCGTGCCTTGCTGATGAATCGTGGGGTCGGTGCGCAGAATGCGGCCCCAGACCCGGCGGTTCTGGCCTAGGTCGGCACTGGTGGTTCCTGCTCCATTACTGGCCTGCACATTGTCATCACCCATGCGCCTGTGCATATCGCCCAGCATGCTCATATCCGCCTGACGCAGTTGTGCGGGCAAGGCCGACATCAGCGGCACTTCGCTGCGGTAAGCCAGCAGGGTATCGGTCGATTGCAGCGTGGCCCCTTGTGCTGTCTGGAACAGACGGTACTCATAAGCACCGGCATCCACATGCTCGCCTGCCAGCGTAAAGCTATTGGCCTGCAAGCTACCGCCATTCTCCGTACCGACCACCTGAATGCCTGTCCCCATGGTTTGCCCCCCCAGGCCGCCCGCATTGGTGATCTGGATGATGGTGCTGCCGCTGGCGACCGCGTTGCTGCCACTGAGCAACAGCTTGTCTGTGGCACTGCCATCAGCAGCCAGCACAGTGGAGAGCCCCAAGGTTCCGCCATTACCCACATAGGCGCCAGTGACCTTGAGCACAGTGCCGGGAGTGCCCCCACCATTGCTACTGAGCTTGACCATGCCGCTATTGTTCAGGCTAGCCAGCGTCTGGTTATAGCCCGCAAGATCCAGCGTAGCCCCTGTGGCCACGGTGTAAGCAGAGCTGCTGCTGAAGGTATTAGTGGCACCGGCCTGCAAAGTACCCTGAGCTACTTGGGTCGCACCGGTGTAATTATTGGCAGTGCTGGTCAGCGTGGTAGTGCCCGTGCCTTGCTGGGTCAATGTGCCTGTGCCGCTGATCTTGCCTGCCAGTGTGGTCGCACTCAGGTTGTTGATGACGAGAGCGCCGTTGTTGGCGATATTACCTGCGATGCTGCTCTGGCCTGTTACTGTGCCGTCACCCAGTTGCAAAGTGCCTGCGCTGATGGTGGTGGTGCCGGTGTAGCTATTGGTGCCGCTCAGTGTTTGCGTGCCTGCTCCGGTCTTGGTGATGCCGCCAGAGCCATCAATGCGGCCCGCAAAGCTCTGGTTGCTGTTGTCGCCAAAGCTCAGTTGATTAGCTCCCAGGTGAATCTGGCTACCAGTCACGCCAGCAAACGTGCTGACGGTCTGGCCTGCATTGGCTGTGCTGATATCAAGGCTTGCGCTGCTGCCACTCAGGTTTAGCGATGAGCTGCTGCCCAGAGATCCCGCCCCTGACAGAGCCAGCGTGCCATCGACAATCGTCGTGCTGGTGGGGGCAAAGCCGCCGCCCAGGTTCTTGTCCAACGTCCAGGGGCCTGTGCCAGCCTTGGTCAAGGCTCCAGCCAATGTGGTGTCACCTGTCACGGCGCTGGAGTAGCTCTGGTTGCCTGTTCCATCCAGCGCAAGCGTAGAGCCTGTGTTCGTGCCAATGTTCAAGTTGCCCGTGAGGCTGCTGCCTGTAAGCAATGTGACGCCGTTGGCAGCGCTGCTGTCCAGCTGCACATTGCCAATGATCTTGCCTGCATTGCGCAGGCTGACGGCGCTGCTGCCTGCTGCCTGCACGCTTTGGGTGCCGACGATGGTAGAGCCTTTCTGGTTGTCAATGCTACCGCCCGCCTGCAGACTTACGCCCACATTGGCAGCCGAATTACCGATCTCCCCAGCATTACTGACAGCGCCACCGCCTTGCAGCTTGATAGCGATGCCACCCGCACCAGGGTTGATGAAGGCACCGCTGCTGTTGTTGACCGTCACCGGACCGCTAGTGCTGCTCACGGTCGTGCCTGTGGCCGTCAGCGTGCCCGAGTTATTGAGCGTTGCCTCGTTGCCTAGCGTCACTGCATTGTTCAGGCTGATGCCGCTGATGACGTTCAGGGCCGAGGTGCTGCCATTGACCGTGACCGAGCCTGTGCCCAAAGCGCTGTTGGACGCTGCAACCAGCTTACCTTTGCTAACGGTGGTGCCGCCTGTATAGCTATTCTGGCCGCTCAGCGTCAGCGTGCCAGGGCCTACCAGAGTCAGGCTGCTGGCCGTGCCATTGGCAATGCCTGCAGAAATCTCGGCGCTGACGCCGGGGTCCACATTGATGATGCCGATCTGCGGGTTGCTGCTGCTGGCAGGGCTGATCAGCAGGCCATCTGCGCTGGTCGCAGCGGCCACCGTGTAGCCGCTGCTGCTGAACTGCAAGGTGTCAAAGCTTTGCTGGCCGCTAACGGTGACGATTCCCGATGTGGCTCCTGTGTCTGTACCAAACACTGCCACCGATCCCTGCCAGCCACTGGTCACACCAGACGTGGGTGCATCATTGGTCCAGTTAACGGTATTGGCATCCCATGTATTGCCATTGGCACCATTCCACAGTTGCAGTGTCTGGTTCTGACCCACCACCGCCAGATTGACCTGCTTGGGCACCGTGGTCAGCACAGAGGCTGTAGCCTTGCTGGCGTCAAAGCTGCTGGAGCTGTGCAGCGCCGTGCTGTCAAATTGACCCTTCACCGAGCCAGAACCACTGGTTCCATAGTTGATCAAGCGATACCAGCCTGCCGAGGCGACGGTGGCATCCAACGTACCGCCCAGGTTCACGCTGCCGCCCACCTTGATCAAATCATTGCTGACACCACCCACGGCCCCTGCCTGACCCAGTTCAAAGGTAGTGGTAGAGCCTGGATTGCCGCCCGAAGCAGCTATCAGTGTCAGATCGCCTCCAATCGTCAAAGTACCAGGGCTATTGCCGGGCAACAAAGTACCGCCACTGCCCACCGTCACATTGTCGCCAATGCTGCCCGAGCCACCTAGCGCAGCGCCGGTATTGACCAGCACATTGCTCGCCACCGAGCCGCCTTGTGCAGCATTGCCTACCAGCAGCTTGCCACCGTTGACAGTGGTGTCGCCGGTATAGGTATTGCTGCCGGTCAGCCAAGTCGTTCCCGTACCGTTTTTGATCAGACTGCCGCTGGCGCCGATTACCGTTGCAGCCAGCGTTTGATTGCTGCCATCGCCAAAAGTCAGCGCATTACCACCCAGCGCCACAGTGCTGTCTGCAACGCCAGACAATGCGCCCACGGTCTGACTGCCACTTGCAGCGCTGATATCAAATGTCGTGCCGCTGCTCGCCAGATTCACGGCACCTGTAGCCGCCAGACTGCCACCTATACCCAGGGCCAGGGTGCCGTCGTTGACAGTGGTGTCGCCGGTATAGGTATTGCTGCCGGTCAGCCAAGTCGTTCCCGTACCGTTTTTGATCAGACTGCCGCTGGCGCCGGTTACCGTTGCAGCCAGCGTTTGATTGCTGCCATCGCCAAAAGTCAGCGCATTGCTACCCAGCGCCACAGTGCTGTCTGCAACGCCAGACAATGCGCCCACGGTCTGACTGCCACTTGCAGCGCTGATATCAAATGTCGTGCCGCTGCTCGCCAGATTCACGGCACCTGTAGCCGCCAGACTGCCACCTGAACCTAGAGCCAGTTTGCCTTGGTTGATCGTCGTGCCGCCTGTATAGGTGTTGGTCGCTGTCAGCGTGGTCGTGTTTGCTCCGTTTTGCCGCAAGCTGCCATCGCCGCTGATCACCTGACCCAGAGTCACCGAATTACTGCGGTTGACGGCCAACACAGCGCCTTGGCCAATATTGATGGCGCCACTACCCAGGCTGCCTGTGGTGCCGCCATTGCCCAGTTGCAGCGTGCCGGCACTGATCGTGGTGGTGCCGTTGTAGCTATTGTTGGCCGTGAGCGTGGTGGTGCCCGTGCCGGCCTGTTCGAGCTTGCCGCTGCCGCTGATTACCTGGCCCAGCGTCAGTGCATTGCTGCGATTGACGGCCAACGTGCCATTGTTGGTGATGGCTCCCGTGACCGTGCCAGTGGTGCCGCCATTACCCAGTTGCAGCGTGCCGGCACTGATTGTGGTGCCGCCGCCGTAGCTGTTGTTAGCCGTGAGCGTGGTGGTGCCCGTGCCGGCCTGTTCGAGCTTGCCGCTGCCGCTGATTACCTGGCCCAGCGTCAGTGCATTGCTGCGGTTGACGGCCAGCGTGCCATTGTTGGTGATGGCTCCCGTGACTGAGCCGATGGTGCCGCCATTGCCCAGTTGCAGCGTGCCGGCACTGATCGTGGTGGTTCCGTTGTAGCTATTGTTGGCCGTGAGCGTGAGCTTGCCCAGCCCCAGTTTGCGCAGGCCGCTGTTCTGACTGGCCAGGGAAGCGAAGGCGGTAGAGACGCCGATGTCGAAGCCGTTGGTGTCAAAAATGGCGCCGTCATTGCCCAGAGTCTGCGGGCTGAAGCCAGTCAGGAAGTCTGACCGACTCTCCAGCGCACGCAGAATACCTCCGTTCAGATTCAGCGTGCCCATCCCATACGACCCTATTCGTTTGGTTTCGAGAACACCGTTGGTGCTCACATTGAGCGAGCCCGGGCCTGAGCTTGCGCCGATAATGAACTCCCCTGAGTTGCGCACCAGTCCTTCATTCGAAATTTCTAGGGTTCCGCTGCCAAAGCGGCCCACGAAAACTAGGTTGGTATTACCCTGGATAATCCATTGAGACCCTACTCCACTGACAGTTGCAACGCCGGTCGCACCAAGGTTTGTGCCAATGTCCGCACGGTTGGATGTCACACCCCCCCATTTTCAATGGTAAGCGTGCCGGAGCCGGAGTTGCCGACATACATGCCGTTGATGTCGATCCGAGATCCTGCCCCTGAGACCCACACAGAGCCGTTGCCACCGACACGGGGATAGCCGCTGTAAGCGACGTGAATGACGTCGCCTGTCACTTTCGCGCCGTTGGAAACCGTAAGCGTTCCTGTTTTCCCTTCTTCGACACCTAGTGCAAAGATGAAGATGTTCGTATCCCATGTGTTCGGGGTCGTCATCGGGCTAACTGGGCTCCACGTATTATTACCGTCCCAGTTCCACAGATCTCCAGCAATCGACACTTGCGCCTGAGCGGGCGGAGCCAGTGCCCCCGATAGGGCCAGCACCAGCGCGCCCAGTGAATGACGCCAGATATGTGGGGGCGTGAGCACCGTCGCGCCGCCGGAGCCATTTTTTCTGCGCCCGGCAGCCAATTCAGAAGCCACCTGCATGACGCCCAAGCAGTGATTAAAGACAAGACGGTAACTGCGGTTCATGGCGATCCTCCCTCGTGTGTTTGTTTTCTCCGCTGGAGTCCAGGTAAAGAACCTAGGGCGCGGCCCGATGGAGATTAGGGGCGGGCGGTGGCGATGTACATCACTGAAATTTGGTATTTTTTGGTAAGACTTACGAACAGGCATTCAGCGTCAGTCTTCGTGATCAGAAAAAAGAGGTGGCAGGCTTCGAAGAGGCTGCCGTACTGCACAACCATCAAATTCCTGAGCGAAGGCCTGCACCTTCAAGCGTCAAGTTGTTGAGCTGCATGTGTTCGTGGCATTGCTCAATCGCTTCACGCAATCAGCCACCCGCCGCCGCTTTGCCTGTGCTTGTTTAGACTGGAGCGAATGACAGTCGCCCCTTGGCGGCCAGTTGGGTGCAGCATTGTTGGTCACGCTCGTACGAAAATGATGTGTAATCCGCCAACTAGACAGTCGCGAGCTGCAACTTACTTCGAACGACCGGAAATCACTGATGGATCACTTTGGCTTGGCATTCCAATAGATCATTTCGTCCTCATAATCTTTTGCAGTGCTATAGACTTTTGACATAGCGTGCCTCCATGGCGCTGGCCGCACGCAAGACCATGGACAAACGCAAGCTATAAGCTATTGCTGACCGTGGCTACTACAGCGGCGAGCAGATCAAAGCATGTGAAGACACTGGCGTTGCTGCCATTCTTCCTACGTTGCGGCTGTATTTAGGATGTCACGCTCCCCATCGGCTCTTTTGAGCTCCGCTTTGAGCCCGGATACCTCGGCCTTAAGCAGGCTTGATTCTGCGCCACCTGTGCTGGACTCCTCTTTGGCAAGCAGCACCCACAAGTACAGGCTTTTGTCCGACATGCCCAACCGCTTGGCCACATCCACCAGCCCGTGACCACGTTCGGTCACATGCTTGACTGCTTCTGCCTCGAATACAGCCGGGTATTTCACTTTTTTACTTCACACTCTCCAGTTCAATTTAAACATTGATAGGTGTCTATTGAACCGGGTGAAGAGCAGTTGCAGGCATTGAAAAATCATTAAAGCAACTACACTTTTTGATACCGACTCGTGCCTGCCTGTCAAAGGCGCAGGCTTGTTTTCTTGAAGTTCAGCGCTACTGCCCAGAGCCAATTGGCCAGCGCGCATAAAAAAAGGAGCAGTGCCAGCACTGCTCCTTTTTGCAAACGCGGTGAAAGCGTTATCAGTCGACCAGACCCACAAAGACGTGCTGCACGTCATCGTCGTTTTCCAGACCAGCCAGGAAGTCCTGCACTTCTTCTTGCTGCTCGGCAGACAGACTAGCCATGCTGACCGGATTCTTGGCCTTGTAGCCCAGCTTGACGGACACCACCTTGATGCCTTGCGCAGGCAAAGCCTTGCTCACCGCATCCAGATCGGCGATATCGGTGATGAACAGGGTCACGCCCTCGTCGTCGCCGGGTTCGAAGTCTTGAGCGCCCGCTTCAATGGCGGCCATTTCCACGTCGGCACCGTTTTCAGCTTCGCCTTCAACCATGCCCACATGGTCAAAGTCCCATGCCACAGCGCTCATCTGGCCCTTGCGGAAGCACACGCGCATATTGGGCGCAGTGCGGTTGGGATTGTCGGTCAGGCACTCGACCATCACCGGCACGCGGTGAGGGGCGTAGCCCTCAAACAGCACGCTGGAATAGTTCACCGCATCGGCGCCAACGCCAGCGCCCTTCTTGATGGCGCGGTCCAGCGTGTCCTTGGGCATGGAAGCCTTGCGGGCCGCTTCAACAGCCATGCGCAGACGCGAGTTGGCTGCGGGGTCACCGCCGCCCAGACGGGCTGCGACCATGATTTCCTTGACCAGCTTGCCAAACAGCTTGCCCTTGGCATCGGCGACCAGCGCCTTGCCCTTTGCTTTCCATTGCGCGCCCATGGGTGCGATTCCTTGTTGATTGGGGGGATGATTTGCGCAAAATGCACAAAAATCAGAGAAAAAACTCGAAGCAAGGTTATACACCTGTGCGGCCCAGAAGGCTGGCGGCATGCGCAGTTCTTGACACGGCTTCGTGCCCAAGAGAGGTTCATGCCCACTAGCGCAGCACGCCCCGGTGCTTGAGCCAGCACAGATACGCCACGATGCCCGACCAGAAAATCACCTCGGCCAGCCAGAAGATGACGGAAAAAGCATTAGCGCGCTGGCCTCTCTGCCCGACATACCAGAACATGCCCGCCTGTGTGATCACGCCCAGCGCCCCGTAAAGAATGCTCAGCAGCACGGCCGACTGGTTGCGAGTCCGCAGCAGCCAGACCTGCGTGAAGCACATGGCAGAGTTCAGCGCCAGCATCGCCTGCAGCGCCAGTGCCCACGGCATGCGCCCTGCAGAATTCCAGGCGTCAGAAAAATCGACCTCCAGCAACATCCAGCCACTCATCAGGCCTAGAAACGCGAACATCCCCATCAGCAGGACAAGCCCCTTGCCATAGGGCTGCTCCCAGAGCGGTTGCTTGGCCTCTATCAACGCAGAGTTCCCCGTTTTATCAGGAGCATCAGATAAAGCGTCGTACCCATCAGGCAAACCAGCACCGGCGATACAACAGGCCAGGCCACAGCCAGCACTGCCACGGCCCAAGCCATTCCCAGCAAGGGCAAGAACAACAGCGCAATCGCGGCAAAAGCACAAGCCCATTGCGCCAACGCCCACCACAGCACGGTGCGCCGCAGCCGGTACAACTGCCAGACCACGACAAAGGCCAGCAGGCATGACACCATCAGCAAGATCACACCCAGCAGCTTCCAAACATTGAGCGCTTCACTCAACATGCTGAACGGAGAACCTAGCAGCAAGAAATGCAGCACCAGCAGCCCGGCATAGGTAAATAGCAGCATGATCAGCCAGGTTCCCAGCGTGTGCCCCGCAAAGTGCGCGCGGAGCTTGTTCATCCAGGAGGCGTGGTTGCTTTCAGTCATGGCTTTCCTCGGGTAAGCAAGAGGTGCAGTGTGCCACTGCAGCCCAGATTTCACGCCACAATCAGCGCCAGTACAAAAACAGGCGCTTTTATGCTCAATGCCTTGTGGCTAGGATTTTTCTTGGTGGCAGCTGTCGCTGCTTTGGCGCAGTGGCTGGTGGGTGGGCAAGCCGACGTTTTCTCGGCCATGGTGCAGGCCCTGTTTTCCATGGCCAAGCTCTCGGTCGAGGTGATGGTGCTGCTGTTTGGCACGCTCACGTTGTGGCTGGGTTTTTTGCGCATTGCCGAAAAAGCGGGCGTGGTCGAATGGCTGGCCAAGGTGCTGGGGCCGCTGTTCTCCAAACTCATGCCCGAGGTCCCGCGCGGCCACCCGGCGCTGGGCTTGATTACGCTGAACTTTGCCGCCAACGGGCTGGGGCTGGATAACGCCGCCACGCCCATGGGCCTCAAAGCCATGCGCTCCCTGCAAGAACTCAACCCGCGCCCGGACACCGCAACCAATGCGCAGATTCTGTTTCTGGTGCTCAATGCCTCGTCGCTCACCCTGCTGCCTGTCACCATCTTCATGTACCGCATGCAGCAAGGCGCGGCAGATCCTACGCTGGTGTTTTTGCCTATCTTGCTGGCCACCTCGGCCTCCACACTGGTGGGCCTGCTCAGCGTTGCCTTAGTGCAGCGCCTGCCCATCTTCAGCCCTGTCGTGCTGGCCTATCTGCTGCCAGTGGCTCTGGCGCTGGGGGCCTTCATGGCCTTTCTCACCACGCTCAGCGCGGCGGCGCTGGCGCAGCTTTCATCGCTGATGGGCAACCTCACGCTGTTTGCGCTGATCGTGCTGTTTGTGGGGCTGGGCGCATGGCGCAAGGTGGCTGTGTACGACAGCTTTATCGAAGGAGCCAAAGAGGGCTTTGACGTGGCCAAGGGCCTGCTGCCTTATCTGGTCGCCATGCTCTGCGCCGTAGGCGTATTTCGCGCATCGGGAGCGCTGGAATATGCGCTGTCAGGCATTCGCTGGGTCGTACACGCCATGGGCATGGACGCCCGCTTTGTCGACGCCCTGCCCACTGCGCTGGTCAAACCGTTTTCGGGCAGCGCCGCCCGTGCCATGCTGATCGAGACCATGCAAAGCCAGGGCGTAGACAGCTTTGCCGCGCTGGTCGCCGCCACCATTCAGGGCAGCACCGAAACCACCTTCTATGTGCTGGCCGTGTACTTTGGTGCCGTAGGCATTCAGCGCGCACGTCACGCCGTTCCCTGCGCCCTGCTGGCCGAGCTGGCAGGCGTGGTCGCGGCCATTGTAGTCTGCTATCATTTTTTTGGCTAACCCCCAATATTGACAGGCGCTGCAAGCCAATTTCTTGAAATAAAATTTCAGAGGTTCGCCGTATGAATACAGAGCCAGACACCCGGCAATCTTCCCTGTTTCAGACCTCATGGCAGCGCAGTTGGGCAGCCCTCGGCCTGACGCCGCCCGCTGATCTGCAACAGCGCCTGCTGGCTGCCTATGCCCAGCCCCAGCGCCACTATCACACCCAGCAGCATCTGACCGAATGCCTGACGCACTTTGACGCAGTCTGGCAGCAGGCCCAGCGCCCCGGTGAGGTGGCAATGGCGCTGTGGTTTCACGATGCCATCTACGACATCAAAGCCCAAGACAACGAGCTGCGCAGCGCTCAATGGGCTGTGCAGGCGCTCAAGAACTCCGGTGCGACAGACGAAATCTGTCAGCGTGTGCACGCCCTCATCATGGCCACCTGTCACACTGCGCCACCTACCGAGGCATCCATTGAAGCCGACGCCAAGCTGCTGGTTGACATAGACCTGGCCATTCTGGGTGCCAGCCCGGCGCGCTTTGCCGAGTACGACGCACAAGTCGCCGCCGAATACGCCTGGGTGCCACGGCTGGTCTATCGCTTCAAGCGCAAGCAGGTGCTGCAAAGCTTTTTGCAGCGCGATGCGATCTACGCCACGCCGCACTTTCACCAGTTGCTGGAAGCCCAGGCCCGCCGCAATCTGAGTCAGACCTGAGGACGCCAGGCCTCTCACATCTCGTCGATCACCGTGCTTGCTGCACCGCTCTGTGCTGCGGCCCTGCCCTCATGCGCTTCAATCGCGAAGCGATCACGGCAGTTGACGTAAAAGCTGGCACCAAAGCGACCCACGGGGAAGAACTCTTGCAGGCGCACGCGCCATTTTTCGGTATCCACCAGCCCTTCGCGCACGGCCAGCCATTGCACGCGGCCGATAAAGACATAGCGGCTTGCCGTCTCCAGCGTCTCGTGCAGCACGCATTCAAAAGCGACTGGCGCCTCCGCAATGCGCGGCGGCTTCACGCTTTGTGAGGGCGTAGCCGTCAGCCCCGTGTGCAGCAACTCGCTGTGCTCTGGCGGCAGGCGGTCGCCACAGCGGTGCATGGCAGCGGCCATGGCCTCGTCGGCGATGTGCACCACAAATTCACCCGTACGCAAGATGTTGCTGGCCGTGTCTTTTTGCGCCGCATCCTGCACCTTGTTAATGCTGAGCATCACCACGGGCGGGTCCTCTCCCATCATGTTGAACATGCTGAAAGGCGCGGCGTTCACCGTTCCATCGGCGCCCAGCGTGGTGACCAGCGCAATCGGACGCGGCACGATCAGGCTGGCCATCAGCTTATAGCGGGAATAGGTGTCGAGTTGGGAAAAATCGATCTCTGTCATGGCGGTTTCTATCCATTCTTGAAACGGGTTTGATATGGATTCAATAGCACGTAGCACAAGCAGTACCTACGCTATCGTGCTATTCACCGCAATATTCATGCCCAGCACACAGCATGCGAGAAAACCCTTTCACGCCGGGCCTCATGCACCAGCGCCACGCAGCCTCGCCCCTGTTTGCACCAGCGCAGTGCGCCCCTCATCGCCGCTCACCTTGTATACAACTTGGCATTGATCTTGCGCTCAGGCTTGTCATCACTTCAGCGATCAACGACACAAGGAAGCTTCATGCGCAAACGACTTTTTCTGCAAGCAGCCACAGCAGCCATGGCCATGACCTGGGGCCACGCTCAGGCGGCAGAAACACCTCTCAAATTTCAGCTGGACTGGCGCTTTGAAGGGCCTGCGGCCCTCTTCGTGCATCCCGAGCAAAAAGGCTATTTCAAGCAAGTAGGTCTGGATGTGAATGTAGAAGCAGCCAGCGGCGCAGGGGCGATTCAGCGCGTAGCATCCGGCACGCATGATCTGGGTTTTGCCGATCTGGCGGCGCTGATGGAGTTTCACGCCAACAACCCCGATGCGCCCATCAAGCCCGTAGCCATCATGGTGATCTACAACACCACGCCGGCGTCTGTCATGGCACTCAAGAAATCCGGCATCACCAAAGCCTCAGACCTGACGGGCAAGAAGCTGGGAGCTCCCATTTTTGATGCAGGTCGCCGCACCTTCCCCATCTTTGCGCAAGCCAATAATGTGGGCGATGTGCAGTGGAGCACCATGGACCCGCAGCTGCGCGAAACCATGCTGGCGCGCGGCGATCTGGATGCCGTGACGGGCTACACCTTCACCAGCCTGCTCAACCTGGAAGCACGCGGCATCAAGCGGGAGGATGTGGTGGTTCTGCCCTACGCCACCCACGGCGTGCAGCTCTACGGTAATGTGATCATCGCCAGCCCCAAGCTGATTGCCGAAAAACCCGAAGCTGTGCGCGCCTTCCTCAAAGCCTTTGCCCGTGGCGCGAAGGAAGGCATTGCCAACCCCGAAGCTGCCATTGCCTCCATGAAGGCCAAGGACGGACTGGTCAACGCGCCGCTGGAAGTCAAACGCCTGAAACTGACCATAGAGACCGCCATTGACAGCGCTGGTGCCCGTGCCGAAGGTTTTGGCCAGCTGCGCACAGAGCGCCTGCAAGCCATGGCCGAGCAGGTCTCCAAGGCCTATGCCACCAAGAACCCTGTGCCTGCACGTGCTGTGTGGAATGGCAGCTTTTTGCCAAGTGCCGCTGATCTGGATATTTTGCCCAGGCGTTAAGCGTCTTCGCTTTCGGTGAAGAAGTACTCAAGCAAGCGCAATAAAAAACCCAGTGACTCATACCGTCAGCGGGGTTTTTTATTGGGTTAGCGACAAAGTGGGCGACGCCCTTCCTGAATTGCGTAGCACGTAAGGCTCGTTGCCAGCGGGGCATCACTGGCTGCGCCAAGATCGCACCGCTGAAGACCGCCACACCCAATGACTGAGCCAATTTTCACACATCAAATATGCCAATACCGCATATCAGTCAAGCGCTACCAGCTATACATTCAATAGCAGAAATAAAAAAACCGGCGGCCTTTTCAGGCTCACCGGTTCTTTGCGGCTTGTTTGCAGACGAGGCTGAAGCCCCGCACTGCAAAACTCAGCTTACGCGGCTGCGATAGCGGCGTTGAAGGTGGCGCTGGGGCGCATCACGGCGTCCAGCTTGGCCACGTCGGGCATGTAGTAGCCGCCGATATCGACAGCCTTGCCTTGCACTTCCTTCATCTCGCCCACGATCTTGGCTTCGTTGTCGGTCAGTGTCTTGGCCAGAGTGGAGAACTTGGCAGCCAGCTCTGCGTCTTCGGTCTGAGCGGCCAGAGCCTGAGCCCAGTACAGAGCGATGTAGAACTGCGAACCACGGTTGTCCAGCTCACCGGTGCGGCGCGAAGGCGACTTGTCTTCGTCCAGCAGCTTGCCCGTGGCTTCGTCCAAAGTCTTGGCCAGCAGCTTGGCGCGAGCGTTGCCTTCCTTGATGCCCAGGTCTTCGAACGAGACGGCCAGGGCCAGGAATTCACCCAGCGAATCCCAGCGCAGGTGGTTTTCTTCCACCAGTTGCTGCACGTGCTTGGGAGCGGAACCGCCAGCACCAGTTTCGTACATGCCGCCACCGGCCATCAAAGGCACGATGGACAGCATCTTGGCCGAGGTGCCCAGTTCCAGGATGGGGAACAGGTCAGTCAGATAGTCACGCAGAATATTGCCGGTCACCGAGATGGTGTCCAGACCGCGAGCCACACGCTCCAGCGTGTAGCGCATGGCGCGCACTTGCGACAGGATGTGGATTTCCAGACCGGTGGTGTCGTATTCCTTCAAGTAGGTTTGCACCTTCTTGATCAGCTCGGCTTCGTGGGGACGGTAGGGGTCCAGCCAGAAGACAGCAGGCATGCCGGAGTTGCGGGCACGGGTCACGGCCAACTTCACCCAGTCGCGCACAGGTGCGTCCTTGACCTGGCACATGCGCCAGATATCGCCCGCTTCCACGTTCTGGCTCATCAGCACTTCGCCAGTGGCGGTGTCAACGATGTTCGCCACGCCGTCTTCGGCAATTTCGAACGTCTTGTCGTGCGAGCCGTACTCTTCAGCCTTCTGAGCCATCAGACCCACGTTAGGCACGGTGCCCATGGTCTTGGGGTCGAAGTTGCCGTGCCACTTGCAGAAGTTGATCACTTCCTGGTAGATACGGGCAAAGGTGGACTCAGGCATCACGGCCTTGCAGTCGTAAGGCTTACCATCAGCAGCCCACATCTGGCCGCCCACGCGGATCATGGCGGGCATGGAGGCATCAACGATCACGTCGTTAGGCGAATGGAAGTTGGTGATGCCCTTGGCAGAGTCCACCATGGCCAGACGAGGACGATCTTCCTGGCACTTGTGCAGGTCACGGATGATCTCTTCACGCTGCGACGAAGGCAGCTTTTCGATCTTGGCGTACAGGTCGGCCATGCCGTTGTTCACATTCACGCCCAGCTGGTCAAACAGCTTGCCGTGCTTCTCAAAGGCTTCCTTGTAGAAAATACGCACGCAGTGACCGAACACGATGGGGTGGGACACCTTCATCATCGTGGCCTTGACGTGCAGCGAGAACAAGATGCCTGCTTCCTTGCAGTCTTCGATTTCCTTTTCATAGAAATCGCACAGCGCCTTCTTGCTCATGAACATGGAGTCGATCACCTCTGCAGCCTGCAGCTTGACCTTGTCCTTCAAAACAATGCTGTTGCCAGACTTGGTCTCCAGCACCATCTTGACTTCACAGGCCTTGTCCAGAGTCATGGACTTTTCGCCGTGGTAGAAGTCGCCCTTGTCCATGTGGGACACATGGGTCTGGGACCACTGCTTCCACTCACCCATCGAATGGGGGTGCTTCTTGGCGTAGTTCTTGACAGCAGCAGGAGCGCGGCGGTCGGAGTTACCTTCGCGCAGCACGGGGTTCACGGCAGAGCCGATGCACTTGCTGTAGCGAGCCTTGATGTCTTTTTCTGCGTCGGTCGCTGGGTTCTCAGGGAAGTCAGGCAGAGCGTAGCCCTTGCCTTGCAGCTCCTTGATGGCTTCTTGCAACTGGCCCACAGATGCCGAGATATTAGGCAGCTTGATGATGTTGGCTTCAGGCGTCAGCGTCAGCTTGCCCAGTTCAGCCAGATTGTTGGGAGCGCGCTGCTCTTCGCTCAGGAATTCGGGGAACTCGCCCAGAATGCGGCCGGACAGCGAGATGTCGCTGGTCTCCACATTGATGCCGGCTGGTGCCGCGAAAGCGCGGATCACGGGCAGGAATGCGCTGGTGGCAAGGCGAGGAGCCTCGTCAGTCAAGGTATAGATGATGGTGGGTTGCTGCGTACTCATCTCGTGTCTCAGGTTATGAAAAAAGGGGGAGTGCCTAGGGCCGACATCCCGAGCTTGCGCAATGGGGCCTGACACAGCGGGACGACACTATCTTGATGCAATGCGTTCCCACAATACAAAATTCTAAGCGCAACCGGGCTGTTTTTTTCAAGTCTTGTACAAGACCTAGGGTTTTAGGTCTACTTCCATGAGGCATTTTCATTGGGAAAGTACCCAAAACCCCTTGATTCTTTCCATGTAAATAACAATTGCGTTGCGCGGCCTTTGGCACGAATTTAATTGCGTTGCGCGGCCTTTGGCACAAATTTGCACTCGCTTTGGCACAAAGTAGCGCAGGCTTTGGCACCCAAGCTGACAAATCAGCAAGTGAACACATCCTGCGAAGTGTTGTTTTTTCGCCCGTCACCTTGACTCAGTCGCTGACGACGAGTGTTCGACCTGCTGACTTCACAGCCTGAAGCAGCGACAGCAAACGACCGAGGCTGTGTGAAAACTCCATCGTGAGAGGTCAAGTTGAAAATTCGACCTCTCAGATCGATCCAGGATCGACGATCACGCTGTCGGGAATGGTTTTGCTACTCCCGGAAACGTGACCTTTTCGCGTTTTCACACAGCCTCGGCCCAAAGCAGACGACTGTAGTTATGAGTGGTTTGATCCGGCCGTCAGTGCGATTCCGCTGGGTTACAGGCCAAAGTACTCACATATTTCTGTTGCAAGAATAATGGTACCAATGCGAATCAAATCACCTGCCCCCCACTCCGTTTGCCGGAGCAGGAACCAATCCACGCAACGGCTGAGATCAGCCATTCTGTAGTTTTTTCCGTTCCTTAATGATGCGAGATCGTGAGCGCTGAGGTTGGAA
>NZ_JABBCQ020000022.1 GCF_012844455.2 Comamonas suwonensis
CAACCGCTGCAACCGCTGCAACCGCTGCAACCGCTGCAACCGCTGCAATGCCGACTTGTGAATCCCTCAGCCCAAAGAGACAAGAGTTGAGCCTTGACCCGACAGGAGACTCGTACTTTGTTGGCTCAGCACTATTTCGCCAATACGCTATGTCCAACACTTGGAAGTCAAGTAATTTCACAAAGCATATAGCCGCCAACTTCAGGCCCAGTAGAGGTGTTCAGTGAAAATTGAAATGCATGATTTCGGCACCGTCAACCCACTTTCGCGAAAGCTGAAAATTTTGATTCTGGGAAATGGCACCTCAACTGCGATAACTCAAGAATCAAGTGAGGTGACATTCACGTTCAATGGAAAAGGTTCATTCATGGAGCCGATTTCAAGCATTGACGTTTGGATGAGTCGCGACTCATTTGGGGAGTATCGGCTAAAGCTTTCGGGCACACAGAATAAAGTGCTTTGGACAAGCGTAGAGGATCAACTCAATCAATCTCTCGAGTTGCAAATGGCAATTCTTGGCTGTCTTCCCTCAACGGGCTACGCACTGGTACACGGCCTCTGGCAATGCGTAGACAATGTTGCTATTGATGGGGTTGGCTTCAACCCCAGTTTGGCTAGGCCCAAATGTCTTCCCCCAAGAAAACCGCAACCACAAGCCTTCCATAATTGGCTTGGCGAGCGTCGTACCACATTTCAACGCTGGCTGGCTGAGCCTCGCACAAGTTGGTCTTGGTCACTTTTCCAAGGTATAAGCGGCATTAACCGGGAGACTGGCTCTAAATTCGTTACCCATATTGAGGTTCTGGAAGCATTTAAGGCTGCTTCGAGGTCAGGATCATTTAGCGAGCTTAAAGATGTGGCTCAGTCACCAGTTCTGCCTGCAGTCGAGTTGCTGCATGAAACGAAAAGAATTCGAGACCTAGAGCAACAGTTTCATCTATGTCGTCTCCGTAGTGATACGCCCAATTGGTGGCTTTACGACACGGATGTCTCTGTAATTGTTGAGCGCATTGCAGAAAACTTGCGCTTAGCTCAAGAACAAGCTTTCGTGCAGCACGTCAGTCAGCGAGTGAGGGTTGGCTAAAAAGCCAAGTTTTCACCTTTTTCTCGCGCTCTTTTCGCTCCGCAGAGTAAGCAGGGCGTTCGTGCCAGTAAAGATAGGGTCCATCCAAAAATACGGGATGCTGGGCTAGTTCAGTCATTGGAACCATCGTCAAGAAATCGCTCAGGCAATCGGGATCTGGTGCCTGATCCCAAATAATATTTGGCACCTGTTCAAACAGAGACTTCCGGAAAGCACGAAGGTGGCTCCACACATTCCCACCACCATGCTTTCGTGGTCGTTCGTAGTTGACTTCGTACAAAGTCAATGGCTTCTCGGGCCTAAACATTGGAGCATTGATCAAGTCAGCACCGGCCTGCCAAGCGGTCCTAAGCATGTTGACCGCTTCGCGGTGCATTAGCGCATCGTCCTGATCCAGAACGACGAGCAGGGTGTCTGGGTTCGTGCAAACTTGCGCAATGGATTCGCGAAAATTTTCCATATAGCCAGCGCGTTGAGGGCGTCTAATAAGAGTTACCCGATCGCCCAGCCAAGACATTCGATGTGGTAACTCTGCTGCTTGGAGCGGGCTGCCTCCGTCATCAATAAAGACGATCCCGAAATCTTGGTTGGATTGGTTTTTCAGGGATGCTAGGCAGCGTTCCAGTTTGCAGGTTTGAGTCTCGCGCCCAAACAACAAAAAGACGATGCTTTCATGTCGATGGATGCGCTTCCAATTGGCGGAAGGAACTAGGTCCCAGGCTCCTCGCTGAGCCTCTGGCAGACGACCTTGAGCGATCAAATCTCGTGCTATGTCAATGAAATTCAGTCCCTTGTCTTCATTTTTGGGGTGTATGTAAAAAGTTCGGCTATCGCCTCCTCTAACACTACACATGCCTGTCCTATGCTGCGCATGCTTTAAGAATCGATGCCACATCCAGGTCAAGCGACCTTCAATAACAGGGTTCTTAAACGGCGCATGTGCTTTGACTCTTTCGAGGTTCAATAGCCCAAAACGGACTTCTGGTGCAAACTGATCCGGTTCACCCATGTATGGCTTGAAGCCATTGTTGGCTTGCGGAATATTGAAGCCTACGCACCACACACCTGTTTCTAGACATGCTCGTTTCATGTCTCCAACAACATCGTGCCGAATGTCATTTCCGCCGATCAAAACGTCCACATCCAACTGCAGGACAAATGGAGTTCTGATTCGATCAAACGCCCACAATTGAGAGAAGACGGGGGCTCCTTGTGCAGTGTGAGACGCGGTTATTCCCGGGAGGTCAAACCAATGACGATGGACGTTGGCAATAGAGTCGTGATCAGTTGGTGCAAACCAGACTTCGTCGATTAGGCCGGCCCTCAGTAGCCGATCTGCAATTAGCTTCAACTGAGACAGGCTGCCCTTGGAGTGCTGTCGCAGATAAGGACCCTCAAATGGATCTACGTTGAGAACCGTCTTGCTAAAGCGCGCCCGAAGCCTGAGTTCGCCAACTATATGGTGCACTTGAACATCAAGAGAGTTGGCATCTTGAGGGCAGCACTTGATCAGTAGTGTCACGTCGGTATGCTCGGGTGGCGCTGTCACTGGCAAATCAATGGAGGCATTCGGCACATAACCTGGATGCAATGCATGAACCAAGCCACGATAGAAGGAGCTAAAGCCAGGAATGGCTTCGAGCGCCTCGGCCGGGCGTTGGACAGTTCTACGACGTGCCAACTCATGATCTGACCATCCTAATTCGCCGATGGCATACAACCGAGCAGCACAATCCAGGAACCGAGAAGTCGTCAGTGGCACGATATCGTGTCCAATGTCGATGTACTGAAGTTCACCTGCGGACGTAAACCGGAGGTTGTCGCGCTTGACATTGCTGGTCACTACATTGGACTGATAGAGCTTTTTCAGAAAACGCTGTGTTTTCTCTAGGAGCCAATGCTGTCCTAGTTCTTTCAGCGGAGATTGGGCAAGCTGGATCAATGATCCTTGACCATCGCCGTCACACACGGAAAAGGAAATGATTGCATTTCCGGCAGCCTCAACCAAACGCTTGCATCGCAAAAGATCATCTTTAGTCAATGAATCGGGATAGAAGCGCTTATAAGTGCCAACCGAGTCCCGCCAGACCACACCTTCTTGTCCCCAACCTAGCACTGTCGATTTGGAAATCTGATGTGCGCGATACCATGTCTCTGCGGCTTGTGCCAACGCCAATCTCGAGGCTTTCCAGCTTTCCAGCTTTTGGTTAGCTCGCGTGGCCTCTCCTCCCAAAGAGTAGATGGCATATACAGGTTCCGTCACTACGCAGCCGTCCTGTGGGCGATGCATGAGCAAGGCGGCTACGAGCCAATGGTCCTCCGCACTGCTTGCATTCGGATAGCGAATACCTGATTGTGTCCTGAGCAGCAAATTGCAAGAAGGCAGCTCGTTGGGGATTTCTTGACGACAGAAGCTCTGGATAAAGGTGTTTAACAGGCTGCTGAAATACTCCCCAGCGTCCGAACCTGTTCAGCGGCTGTAGCCGCATTTTTCCGTATCCTGATAGTCAACCCCTCAAAATCGCCTGCTTTCAGTCGCAAAGCACGGTTTTTTTGCCCCTTTTGCCTTCACATCTGCCCCTGCAGACGGATTTGCCCCAAGCTGCGCAGTCGCGTGAGGTTGTAGCCCGCCATCGTCAGCACAAACATCTGATCAACCTTCTTGATCCCGCGCACCACCACCTGACGCATGTGCCCCACCGTCTTGGCCCAGCCAAAGCCTTGTTCGATCAGCTTTCTCTTTTGCTGGGAGATGGCGTAGCCTTCGCTGCCCGCGATCCTGTCAGGCACCGCCGATTGACGACCTGATTTGTTCTGCGCCACATGGGGCAGCACGTTCATCTCTTGCAGCGCGTCGATGAACTCCTTGGCGTCGTAACCCTTGTCTGCGCCCAGCGTGATCGTGATGGGGTCATCGCCGGGCAGTGCCTGTCGCGCATCGTTGATCATGGCCTTGGCCGCTTCGCGCTCTGCATGTCCGTCGGCCTTGGTGACCACGGCGCTGACCACCAGCCCGTGGCGGTTGTCGGTGAGTGTGTGGCCCATGAAGCGCAACTCACTAGCCGTCTTGCCCTTGCGGTACAGCCTTGCATCCGCGTCCGTTGTGGACTCGTGGGTGTCGTTGCTGCGCTTTTGGTCTTTGAAGTTCCCCGCGTCGGTATCGTCGTCGCCTTGGCGGTCTTTGCGCACAAAGCTCTTGTGGCCCGCCCAGGCCTGGATCAGGGTGCCATCCACGCTGAAGTGCTCGCCCGAGAGCAGTTCCTGTTCCTGGGCTTGTTGCACGATCTGATTGAAGAACTCGATGACCGCATCGTGCTCGATCAGGCGTTCGCGGTTTTTGCTGAAGACGGTGGGCACCCAAACGGCATCGTCCATGGCCAGGCCAATGAACCAGCGAAACAGAAGGTTGTACTGGGTCTGCTCCATGAGCTGGCGCTCCGAGCGCACGCTGTAGAGCACCTGGATGAGCATGGCGCGCAGCAGCTTCTCGGGAGCAATGCTGGGGCGCCCGCCTTTGATGTCGGCCGCATACATCCGGGCAAACAGCTCGTCCATGTTGGCCAGGGCTTTATTGACCATCACACGGATCACGCGCAAGGGGTGATCGGCGGGCACGAAGTCATCGAGGTGGCGCATGGTGAACAGGCTCTCGGTGAAGGTGTCGGCTCCGCGCATGTCTGGCTTGTCTGTCTGGTCGGTTGGGTTGCCTCAATTGTCCTGGCAAGACGTCAACCGGGAAACGACGGTGGGGAGTATTTCAGCAGCCTGCTAGCGCTTATGTAATAAGCGCTAGGAGCTATTAAATAGATAGCAAAATCAAAGCGCAGCTTCCAGGTCCGGCATGGCGATACGGGCTTTGGTCAGGGCCATGCCCAGGTTGGCCGTGCGGCGGCACACGAAAACGGCCACGTACTCGGGGTTGATCTTGCCGCGCAGAAAGACGTGGATCAGGTTGTCGCTGTTGACGATGATTTCCTGGAAGTAGTGGTGCCCGTCGTCGGCCACCCCGCGCGACTTTTTGAACATGCGTTCGATCATCGACACGTTGGGGCCGTTGAACAGGTCGGCTGTGGCGGCAGCCACTAGGTCGATGACTTCACGTGGGTGCGAATCCACCGTTTTGATGGCCAGCAGCATTCCGGATTCAGTATCCACATAACCTGCGGCCAGGCATTCAGGAACGAGGGAGGCGGCTTTGTTGAGTGCAGCATCGAGGGACATGGTTTCTTGTCTTTCAAAAAGGGTTGGGGGGTTAAATCAGTTTGCGCAAAATGGCGTCTTCGTACGCCTGCAGGAAGGACTCCTGCTCTGTGCTTTGCACATATTGGTGGTCGATCAGGCGCACGCGGCGCAGTGCCTCGCTGGCGGTCAGGCCCTCGCGCACCAGCCATGCGGCCAGCACCGTGCCGGTGCGGCCAATCCCGGCCAGGCAGTGCACGGCCAGCACTTCGCCCTTGTTCAGCAGCATTTCCATGCGCTTGAGCAGCATCTGGATTTGCGCCACCGTGGGCGGCTCACGGTCGCGGATGGGCAGGTGCAGGTTTTTCAGGCCGTGCTGGGCCAGTGGCTCCTGGGGCAGATCGTTTTCGGTCAGGGTGATCAGCGTGGTGATGCCGCAGCGGCGCAGCAAGGCCAGGTCGTGGCCGATGGCGTTGACCACCCCCGGCATGGGGGTGCCTGCCAAGCGCCCCGGCACCAGCCAGGCGAAGCCGTTGGGGCCACGGCTGGCCGGGGCGCAGGGCGGGGCATCTGCCGCATCGTCTGCGGTGTTCAGGGCCGTGGCCGACACCGCCGCAAGGGCTGCGGGCGGCAGCGGCGGCGGCAGGGGTGCGTCGTCGGCCAGCATGGCGGGGTCGGCATCGGGGGCGGGCAGGGCGCAGCTGCCCGTGGCCACAAACTGCTGGCCTGCGGCGGACTGCGGGGCCAGCAGGAAGTCCTCCATCGCGCGGGCCTCTTGCACGCGGCCACCGGCCAGCAGCAGCATGTGCTGGGCGGCCTGGTGGGCGTGCTTTTGGTTGTGCAGCACCAGCAGCACGGCGGTTGCTTCGCCCACCTTGCGCAATAGCTCCAGCAGCAGATAGGCCTCGTAGTCGCTGAGGTCGGCGGTGGGCTCGTCCACCAGCAGCAGCGCGGGGGCTGCGGCTGCCTCGCGCAGGATGGCCACGGCGCGCTGGTGCAGGGGCGAGAGCTCCATGGTGGGCTGCCCCAGCAATGGGGTGAGCTCTGGGAAACCCATGCGCTCGACATACGCAGCGCACCAGGCCCGCAGTTCGCCAGGGGCCAGGCCCAGGCGCGTGCGCACATGCTCGGCCAGCGCATCCAGGGTGGATGCCATCATGAGCCGCGCATGTTGTTGCACCAGCCGCGGGCGGGGCGCGGCCCCCAGGGGCTGGCCTTGGTAGAGAACCTGGCCCCAGTGCTGAAAACGCGGGTGCGCGTCGTTCAGGCCGGCCAGCGTGCGCAGCAGCGTGGATTTGCCCGAGCCCACCGGCCCCAGCAGCGCAGTGACTCCCTGGGGTGGCAAGGAGAAATCCAGCTCCGCCAGAATGACGCGCTGCCCAAAGGCAACGCCAAAACCATCAGAAACCAGGCACGGTGAGGAAAAGGCGGGTGAGGTGTCTTGCATTCAGGTGGGTGTCAAGGGTTCAGGCGTCCAGCAACTGCTGAGGGTGCGCAGCGCGGCGCAGTGCTACGGCGTCAATTTGCGAGAGCGATACGTCACCGCGCTGCAGCCGGAACAGGCGCATGGTGTCGCTCACGCCGTGCACTTGGCCGTGCAGCGATTGCGCGGCGGCGGCCAGCTCTTCGACCATGGCGGCGTTCTGCTGGGTGATGGAGTCCATGTGGGCCACGGCCTCGTTCACCTGGGAGATGCCCATTTGCTGCTCGGTGGCGGCGGTGCTGATCTCGCCCAGCACGGCGCTGACCCGCTGCACCGCCTGCAGCGCCTCGGCCATGCGGTCCCCCGCTTGGCTGGCCACGGTGGCGCCAGTGGCCACCCGCTCGGCGGACTCGCCAATCAGGCGTTTGATGTCGCGCGCCGACTGCGCGGTGCGTGCGGCCAGGGTGCGCACCTCGGCGGCCACCACGGCAAAGCCGCGCCCGGCCTCGCCTGCGCGTGCGGCCTCCACGGCCGCATTGAGCGCGAGGATGTTGGTCTGAAAGGCCACGCCTTCGATGAGCTGCACGATGTCTTCGATGTGCCGCGACGATTCGGCAATGCCCTGCATGGTCTCGCCCACGGCCAGCACGGCGTCGTTGCTGCGCTGGGTGATGTCGGAGGTTTCTTGCGCAAAGCGTGCGCCCCGGCTGGCGGATGCGGCACTGTTTTGCACCGTGCTGTTGATCTGCTCCATGGATGCCGCCGTCTGCTCCAGGCTGCTGGCCTGCGTTTCGGTGCGGGCGGAAAGATCGTTGTTGCCGCTGGCGATCTCCTGCACCGCCGTCTCCAGGTGCTCGATTTCTTGGCGCACGTCGCCCACCACCGTGCGCAGGTTCACGCTGAGCTGAAACAGCGCGCGCTGCAACTCGCCCACGCTGCCGCTGGCACCGGTGTGCACGACGTGCGTGAGGTCGCCCGACGCGAGCTGGTTGGCGTCGTGCACCAGCTCTTTCAGCGGTGCAATGGCCAGGGCGCGTGCCGCCAGGGCCGATGCCGCGATGGCCAGCAGCGCCACGCCGCCCGTGACCCACCAGGGCGCGCCCAGGCTGGCGGGCAGCACGGCCAGGGCCACCGGGATCGCCTGCACCAGCCCCAGGCGCACCGTGGTGGAGGGGCGCAGCAGCCGCACGAGGCGCCCGGCAAAGTTTTGGCGTTGCACGGTGCCGCGGTGCAGTGTGTGCACGGTATGCCCGGTCTGCGCTTCGGCGCGCATTTGGGCGTACAGGGCGTCGGCCGCCTGCACCTGCTCGCGCGTGGGCAGGGTGCGCACCGACAGGAAACCCGTCACCTGCGTGCCGTCGCGCAGCGGGGTGATGTTGGCCTGCACCCAGTAGAAGTCGCCGTTCTTGCGGCGGTTTTTCACCAGCCCCGTCCACGGCAGGCCTGCGACAATGGTGTCCCACAGGTCGCGGAAAGCCTCGGCTGGCATGTCCGGGTGGCGGATCAGGTTGTGGGGTTGGCCCAGCAGCTCTTCGTGCACGAAGCCGCTCACATAGACGAAGGCGGGGTTGCAGTAGGTGATCCGGCCCTTGGTGTCGGTGACGGACACCAGGGTGTCCCGCTCGGCGAACATGAACTCGGTGGTGGTGACGGGCTGATTGATCCGCATGGCGTGTCCTTTCGGTGAGGGGTCAGCGGGAGGGCCGGGAGAGCCAGTCGCGTTCCAGATCGGCAGCGGGCAAGGCCTTGGCAAAAAAGTAGCCTTGGGCCACGTCGCACTGCAGGCTGCGCAGCTTGTCGATCTGGTCTTGTGACTCAACGCCTTCAGCCACGGTGCGCAACTGCAGCGCGCGGGCCAGGCCAATGACTGCGGTCACGATGGCCAGGCTGTCCGGGTTGGTGGTCATGCCTTGCACAAAGGACATGTCGATCTTGAGCCGCGAGACGGGAAAGTTCTGCAGCCGTGCCAGCGACGAATAGCCCGTGCCGAAGTCGTCGATGGACAGGGTGAACCCCCGCTCCACTAGGCGCGCAGCCACGCGGCGGGCCTTGGCAGGTTCGTGCATCAGGGCGGATTCGGTGATTTCCAGCTCGATCGCCAGAGGGCTGACGTTGTGTGCTCGCACAATGGCCAGGGCGTGCTCGGCGAAACCGTCGCTCATCATTTGCGCGGCCGAGACGTTGACCGCAATCGTGGTTGGCGGCGTCACACCGGCGTCGTGCCAGGCGCGCCATTGGCGGGCTGCGGTGTCCAGGCTCCAGTCGCCCAGCGCGATGATGAGGCCGCGCTCCTCGGCCACGGGGATGAACTCCGCCGGGCTGACCCAGCCCCATTCCTCGTCGTGCCAGCGCGCCAGGGCCTCCACGCCGCACAACTGGCCGGTGTCAAGAACCACCTTGGGCTGGTAGTGCTGGGTCAGGCGGCCAACGGCCAGGGCTTTCTCCAGCCGTGCGGCTACGGCAATGCGTCGCTGCAGCTGGAGGCCCATGTCCACGTTGTACAGCAGGTGGTGGCCACCGCCTTGCATTTTGGCGCGGTACATGGCGATGTCTGCGCGCCGCAGCAGCTCATCCAGGGCCTGACCGTGTTGAGGGTACAAGGCCACGCCGACGCTCGCGCCCACTTCGAAGCGCAGATCATCTGTTGTCATGGGGCGGCCCAGCGTGCCGCAAATGTTCTCTGCCAGGGCCAGGGCGTCGCAGCCATCTTCGGTGGGGCTGTGCATGCGCACGAACATGAACTCGTCACCCCCCAGGCGGGCCAGCACGCCATCGTCACCGATGAGACGCTGGCAGTGGTGCGCCACCGTCGTGAGCACGCGGTCGCCCACCGCATGGCCTTGCGTGTCGTTGATCTCCTTGAAGCGGTCGAGGTCAACGAACAGCACGGCGGCCTCCCGGCCCTGCTGGCCCGCAGCGTCCAGAAGCCGTTGGGCCAGATCCATGCCATGGGTGCGGTTGGGCAGGCCGGTCAGGGCGTCAAAGAACGCCAGCTTTTCCATGCGCTCCTGGGCGCGCAGCAAATCGCGGGTGAGCTGCTCGCGCTCGCGCAGGTCGGAGATGAGCCCGTCGCGCTGCGCAATATAGCTGTCGATGGCGATGCCCATGTCCAAGAACACCACCTTGATGAGCGCCTGCATGGCGGTGGTGGAGCCCGTATCGCGCAGGCCGGGCAGGCGATCGAGCCGAGGTAAAAGTTCGGTGAGATAGTGGCTGTAGCCGCCCAGGTACCAGCCCGGTGACAGGCCGATGCGGGCATGCGCCAGCCCCACGTGCCGACGGTCTTCTCCGTAGTCTTCGTTGTAGGTGCCGACCGTCAGGTTGCTGAAATAGCGAATATGGAGCTGCTTGAGCCGCTCCAGTGCTGTCTCGTCCGGAATGAGCGTCTGCATCTCGGGGAACGACAGTAGGTGGCGGTAAAAGCCATCGACGAAGCCGGGTGCCTCTTTACCGAGTGCTCCATGCAGGTCTCGGAGGGCGCGCTCGTCTTCGGGCGTGAGGGAAAGAAAATCCTTGCGACGCTGAAAAGTATGGGGCATTTCTTGCAAGGGTATTTACCAATATGCGTTGACTTTCGTCAAGTGTGTGTGGGCATTCTGAACCGGCTCTTACATCATACCGATGACTTGACTTTCAGGATACGGAAAAATGCGGCTACAGCCGCTGAACAGGTTCGGACGCTGGGGAGTATTTCAGCAGCCTGCTAAGCGTTGACGATCCTGTAGTGTCTCCGCACGAGCAAAATTAATGCTGGGAAGAACAGTGCCATTTACGGAGAGGTGATTACTTCCAATCACAAACGAGCAGTTGCTAGCATCTCCTGCGCGAACAAGCTCTTGCAAGCTACCAGTAGTTGCAAAGCGATCGTCTGCATCCATGCGGGCAACCCACCGCGCTGATGGGAATCGCTGATCCACAAGATCAAGTAGCGCGTTTCTCGCCTGAGGCGGCGAACCAAAGCGACCTGCGGCAATGACCAAGCGAGGATCAGATAACAGCGGATTTTCTAGAGTCCGCATCCATCCTTCATCGGAGCTGTCATCAAGCACCAAGAAGGCAACTGCTTGACTTACGTCCTGTTGGAGAGCTGAGTGCAGAGCCTCCCGAAGTCCTTCAGGATGATTGCGATGTGTCAAACCGACAATTACTTGGGCTTTCAGCGCGACTTTATCTGGGACTTTGAGGAAGTGGATGTTCCTGTGTGTCAGCTTGACGCTAGGCACTCGTGGCTCTGACCAATCCACAGAGGGTATGCAATGATTTAAGCTCTTTTTCATGGCATTTCGATACCGAAGATGTTTCTGGAACGACTCTTGAAATTAGCCAAAATCTCGGGTGTCATTAGGTGGCCATGCATGCTCAAAAATTGAGTAAGCCCATCACGTTTTTGTGAGCTACCAGGGCTCGACAGTGCATCTTCTTGACTATCTATGTGCCAAGTTGATGTCATGCGATGAGTAAAAGCTACTTTTAGATCTGGAAGGCTGAGGAGACGAACGGCCAAATCTCGATCATTAGTGCTTGGCATCCCATCTGTGAACCCATTGACACGCATCAGCGTATGAAGTTTGGCGAACGTATTGCTGCCTTGCCAGCCAGGATTACCTGCTAAGAAATCATCTCTGCAAACAGATGACAGTGGCTCACGAGGCAACTCCACTCCATCTTTTACCAAACGAAGGCCTGATAGAACCACCTCTGCCTCGCCGCCCTGACAAGCCATTTCACACTGAAGTAAATGATCGGTGTCCCATTCATCGTCGTCGTCGAGAATTGCCACGTAGCCATCAAAGTTCCTCTGAAATAAGTACTGCAAACCGGTATTCCATGTACCAGCGGCACCCGGGCTTCGCAGATTGCGAATGATGACAGCGTTCAACGGGGCTAAGAGGCTCCGAATGGTTGTCAACTCGCTAGGCTGAGGCCACACACGATCGAAAACCAATACCAGTTGATTCGGAGTCCGCTCTTGAGAGGTCGCAGTGGACAGAGCCCGAAACAGAACCTCTGGCCGTTTAGGCTTTGAGGCGATCAAGGTGGCGATAGAGACTTGTCGTTTTCTCATACACGGATTTTCATGGCGAGTCTATGTACTGCTGAATTGGCAGCGAAATTAGGGCCCTGAGACAGAATTTTTTGGGATTATATATATATATATATATTTCAAGCTAGTAGGCGTAATACAGGTGCCGGTGCTCAGAAAAAAACAAAAAAATTATTCCAAGAAGGCGGCTACAGGTTTTTACCACTCAAGCGAGCGCTGTTGTCACTAAAATATGGTGGTGCCGGGGAAAGATCCTACAAAAAATAAAGGCATGTGATCCGCATTGATGGTAGCAGTCAGTGTGGATCACTATTTTAAATAATCAGTTTTTGCTGATTACCCGCCACCCATTTTCTGTCTTGCGCATCGGTAAAATAAAATTCACTTTGACCTTGTATTCGTTGAATAAAGGTGTTTTATCATCGCTTTGTAATAGCGCGAACTGCTGCCCTTCGAACAGACTTTTTGTGAATTGCTTCACGCTAGGATTGCAGCCGTTGTAGTAGTTCTTGTATACAATAGTTTCTTCAGAACCAAATATTTTGAATGGTTTTTGACTTTCTATCGCGTGTTCTCTATTTTTTACGAGGTTTTTCCATTTATTTATTTTTTCTTGGAGGAATTCTGGTGTTCCATTTGTGACTTCTGCGCTGAAGCCTTGGTTGCGTACAATAATTTCGTTGGAAAGTGATGTGAATCGTACATTAATTCCGATGTCCTGTGCTGATTTTTCTATGTCTTTTTCAAGTGCATCTCTCGTTGCGTAGAAATTTTCCGTTGCCTCTTTCCGTCTTTGCTCCTCTTCTTTTTCTTCATTCCAGCGATTGCGCATAGTATCTAATAGGCTCGGGTCTTTAAGTTCCAATCCGTAAGAAAACTCCACTCGATAGTAGCCGTCTTCTTGATAGCCATTGGTCTTTTTGATGTCTACGATTTTTAGGTTTTTGCAGCTATCGAATATGGGATTCAGATAGTCTTCTAGGTCGCTATTGCTTGGGGAAGAGTTGCAGCCGGTCAATGCAAAGATTAATGCTGAAAAAATAAGTATTCGTTTTTTCATAGGGACATCTCTTGGAATTGAATTGAATTGAATTGAGAATACAAACGCACTCTTGAATCTTTGAAAAGAGGTCGGAGAAAAATCTTAGCTTTAGGGCGTTTGTCGAGGAATTCCAGGTCTGAAATAAGGCGCAAAGTCGTTTAAATGCGCAGCATTGCGTTGCACGGCTAGGTCACGGAAATGCTCATCCAAAGTCAGGAAGAATTCGGATGGTTTCATATCTAGGGCTGCGATGATGCGCTCCATGTTGACTAGCGTCACGTTGCGCTCGCCACGCTCCACGCTGCCCATATAGCTGCGATCCAAGCCGCAGTAGTGCGCAAAACCTTCTTGAGAAAACCCCCGAGCCTTTCGACGCTCACGCACGGCCTCCCCGAATGCTTTAAGCACGGGGGAGCGGTCTGCATCTGTCATTGGTTTGCTTGCCATGGGACGCAATGGTTACGATTCGTAGCATGCTTGGCCACAGTGCAAAAGCACACCGTGATAGCGATCACGGTGTGTAGAAACACTGCTTTAAGTGCTACGGTCGTCGCAGCCACTGCTTTTACGGATACGGACTATGCGTACCATTTCGCTGACTGGCCTGAGCGATAGGGGGCCAGTGCTCATTGGCTGCAGCTGTAGTAGGGGCGGTGGGTGTTTCGCACTCTTCGGGATAAAACTCTTCCACAATCTCAGCCGCCTCATCGGGGGCGTCTTCAAAGTTGCCGTTGGCAAAGCCCTGTCGAGCAGCTTCATCTAAAGCCGTCTGATCAAACCCTGCCGTCTTGCGCTGAACCGTAAGTTCGCGGGCTTGACCAATAGCGGCATTCAGAGACAAGCCACTGCGCACAATCAGATCGGCGTAGTAGATGGCTGAGCGATGAGACTGTGTGGTGGACTTGCCTCGCAGCTTGAGCTCTAGTGGCATGGATGCTAGATGACCCCCAGACACGGCCGCGAAGTACCGCAGTCGCGCTGCCAAAGTTCGGATGCTGTTGAAGCCAGTGGTTCTGAACACAAAACTGCCCAGCTCGTCGCTGTCACCGATGATCAGATTCAAACGCCCATAGGGCTTGCATCCCTCCTTGCCAAACAAGCAGATATCGGGCCCAGGGCAGGGCATGGACTCCAGCCCCTTGCTGCTCACGCGTTTGCAATTCTCCCCATCTCCCACACAAACCGGCCTGGCCGTCGTGCGATCAAACAAGGTGTAGTGGGCGCGCAGATTCAGATCGGGGTCATTGAACAGCACTCGCACCGGAATACTGCGCAGCTTGCGTCGTGCAGATACCGAAGATGCTGGCAATGATGGGGAAGATGCAGGCTCCATCGCCTGACCTGGATTTGCATCCGCAGCGACTCCTATCTTCTCCTTGAGCGAACGCTTGCCAGAGCGAATAGGCCGTACTGTCGGAATAGGCTGGGTGGCTTGCTCCAAATCAGCTGTACTGAGACCGCCTTCACCTCCATCAGACAAGGAAGGCTGCGAGCCTTCCTTTATGCTGCCGTATGTCTTGTCGGCAGCCAGGCGCAGCGTTTCATCGAGCGGATGCAAGATCCACTGTCCACGAGACTGAACTTGTGTGGTGATGGTGAATTCATCATCTTTCTCGGGCAGACGCTTGCCATTGCGCTCCACCACCTTGCCAATTGCAATCCGGCCAATCACCGGAGGCGTAATCATCAAACCTTTGATCATGAGGATCTCCAAAAAACAAAGCCCCCCAGGGCAAAGCCAAGGAGGGCTGGGGAGGGGTGTTGAAACGATGCTTCGTCCCCAGCGGTTTCATTGCTCGGGTTCGTAAACACAGAAGCGCCGTGATCCGGGCTTGGGACTCATGAAGCGCTGGGCCAATGTGGGATGTGCTTGGACAAACTCACTGGTGTTGAAAGCCTGCCCATCCTTGCTGCGCTTCCAGGTCACGGAGCCGCCAGAGGCAAACAAGGCCTTGCTGGCTTCACCCATGTGCATCTGAATGCGCTGGCGTAAACGGGCTTCATGCTTTTGCGCGACATCGAGATTGGTGCGGACTTGCAGCAACTCTTCAAACGTCGTGTTGAGATCCTGGTCCTCGCTGAGATCCACCTGGTCACCCACATCGGACGGGAACAGGCAGCGCAAAGACTTCTCACTGCTGTCCGAGCCATCACCGGCTGGCGCAATGCCCAGTTGCACCATGTCCCAGAACTGCTTTTCCAGATCGATCAGGCGAGCCATCAAAGCCTCATCCCTTTCGATGCGGAAAACTCGCAACTCCTGCCCACCGACCAGTACCACCACATCAGCGGCCTGCTTGCCCGTCACGGCCAACTGGTGCATGACCTGTAGTTGCACATACTCGGGAACCCCATCACGCCACAGGCGAGCCCCATGGATGCCCGCCGTCTTGCACTCCAGAATCTGCACATCTGCAGCACCAACGACCTCGCGGTCCACATTGGCCAGCATCCAGGGATGCTCAGGATGCTGCAACACCGCATTCACCCGGCGCACCTTGTTGCCTGTGCGCTTGGTGTAGTGGGCCGCCACAATGGGCTCCAGCAAAGTGCCCCAGAACATCGGGCTGGTGTCGTCCTGCGGATCAACGGCCGGCAAGAGGTGGCCCTTGCCCGTCTTTTGCATCCACAGCTCCAGCTGGGACTGATAGGGATTGAGGCCAATGGCGGCTGCTGCATCCGAGCTGCCAATGCCAGTGCGGCGAATCTCCAGCCAGTCGTCACGCTCCATATCCTTGGTGGACACCAGGCGCAAGGCTGTGCCCTTGCGCAGTGGCCGTGCAGTAGAGAGTGGGGAAGAGGGTGAGCATGTACCGTCCAGATTGCCATTCTTGAGAATATGCACAGACATAGAAATCTCCTGACCCGCCAATGACGGGCATAAAAAAGCCACCTCAAAAGGTGGCTGGGGTGGGTGGAAAACAGAGAAGGTTGAAGAGGTGTGAATGGTCCAAAGAGGACCAACAAGGTCTGCAGTTAGCCATAGCTATGTTGCCAGCCCATCAGGCGACCAGTTGCAGCGCATGGTCCAGAGCCCGTTGCTTGATGACCGCACCTTGACCAAACCAAGCGCTGTCCAGACGGTTGTCCTGGCTGCGGGCCTGTTTCTCATGATCGACAAACTCCGTCACGGAGCACAGCAGGCCCCAAGCCGTGTCCTTGGCTGCATGCATCTCTGCCCCACGGCCGTGGCCCTCATAGAGCATCTGCACCTTCTTGAGAGCCCGTTCATTGGTCAGACCTACAGATAAATCCGAATGAGCATCGGTATTGCAGATTACCTTGAGGAAATAGTTCATCGCCTCATGGGTTTTGATCTTGCGCTCGGCCAGCGTTTTCATGCGGTACATAAAGCTATCCCACTGACCGACTGCCACACCCAACTGGCGCTTGACCGCTTGGGCATCGAAAGCCGTGCTGTGAGGAACCTTGACGGCTCCCACACCATCGCGCAGAGCAATCGTCAGCGTGTTGTTGCAGACCACTCGTACAGTCGTTGGCATTGCCACTGTGGCCAGCGTTCCATCGCAAGATGTAGCCAGCAGCAAATATCCGTTGACCACGTCATTGCCCTTGAGTGCTGCTGACTTGCCGGTGCGGGCCAGAGCCCAGAACTTGCGCCCAGCCTTGAGCACGCCCGCAGTTTCCAGCTCGTAGCCGGCCACTTCCGTCAGATCACGGTAGAACTCCAGCACCTCACGAGGCTGGACTACCTGGTAGCGGCTTCCCACCACAGACAGCGGAGTCTGGGTGTCACTGCGGTACAGCACCTTTTGCTCAGGGAACTCTTTGGGCTCGGCGTACAGGCCTGACAGGCCTGAATCACCATTGGAAGCCAGATAACGCACCGGTGTTTCCTGAATACGCCAATCCATGCCGGCGGCCTGGGCCCAGACATCGATGCTTTGCTTGGCGGGCAGGGCATGGCCCAGTTCATGCCAAGGGGTTTGGCCGGTATAGGCCATGGTTTCTACAAGATGGGACATGCAAATCTCCAAATGGATGAAAACCTCTCATCGCCACAGAAATCCAAAAACTTCCGCAAAACCGGTTGATTTCATGGCTTCGGATTTTTGAAAATGGGCTTTGAGAGATCGTTGAATGAATGGTGAATATTCGACAAATCGAATAAAGCTGGAACAAAAGCTTTGTGAAGCCTGAAACGAGGATTAATGCGGTAAGGCGGATTTCGGCTGATTACAGCGGCCTGGATGTGAATGCGAAAAGCTATGACCGCATTCTTGGCATTTGAAATCGTTGAGGACGTGGGCGTCAATGGTTTCGCCAACGGCTGAACCAACCTCGCAGCCAATGGAGCTGCCCACTAAACCGCCGAGAACGGCACCTGCCAGCCCTCCAATAGAAATGCCCGCTGGGCCCAGAAGTGAGCCTGCAATACCGCCGATTTGCGCTCCACGCAGCGAACCTGCAAAACCACCGGCAGCACCGGCAAGCGATCCGACGAAACCGCCCGTTTTACGTCCCCAACATCGTTGGACGACTTGAAGGCTGCCACATAAAGGGCAAAGGCAAGGGTGAGGGGGAAAGGTGCTCATCAAATGCTCCAATCGTTGAAATACCGCCTGCACCTCAAGGCTTGTCAGCAAGGATTGAGGTGTAGACGGAAGCGCCGTAGTAGCAACTCGAAGCAGTGATATGTGGATCAAAAAAACTGGATTTAAAAATTCTTTAGTTCTGGAGTTGTGTTGTTTTTGGCGCGAATTTCTGCTGCAGAAGGCTTGCGAAGCTGAATGAACGGGTCCGAATGCTTGGAATTTTGGCGGATCTCGCATGCGAAATTTGAGGCTTTCGCACAGACCAATTCTGAGTGGCTTTTTTCCTCTGTATGGAACTAAATTTTCATCGAATTCGCACGTTCGCATGACTTCGAATTTTGAGGATTTTGATGCGAGGCGAGGGGTGTGTGATTCCCTATCAATAAAATAAATAAAAGTCAAGAGACTTGCTTGTCGGTTGAGGCTCCGCGAAGCAGCTGCCTCGAAGTTAGAAGCCCCTCTCGATTCAATGAAGGCCTTCAAGCAACAAAAGGAAGACTTCATGAATCAGACCCTTTACCCTTCGGCAACGGCTGTGGGAAGCAAGGCGCTTGTGCCTGATGCAGCACGGGCTGTAGCTATATCTCGAGCCAAGCTGGCTGGTACGAATACCTCCTTGCAGGCGGATCTAGGTACTGAACGCCAGAATGAAGAGCCGCAAGTCATGCAGCCTTCTGCTCACCAGAGATCCACTCTGGATCTGAAAACCATCATCCGCCTACCGCAGTTCGTGAAATTGGTGGGGCTCTCCCGTTCCACGGTGTATTTGCGTCTGAATCCCAAGACCAAGTACTACGACCCGAGTTTTCCGAAACCCATTCAGCTCGGCATGAAGGCAGTTGGGTGGAAATTGGAAGATGTGTATTCCTATATCGAGAAGCTGCGGTACAGGGAAACGGACCTATGAAATGGGGTACTAAATTTTCAAAAAGAATCGTATTGAAATTCGGAGGTTTTGTACGATTTTCTTGCGCTAATTTCGATGTGTTGGATGCTTAATTCTCAGTTTTGATATTTTGAGTTAATTAGGTATTTAGTAACTAAATATAAGGTGTATACAATGACCAATGATGATATCAATCAGAGTCAATATATTAATAAGTGTATTCGTTATGAAGGTTTCTTTGATGGGGAAGAAGAGGTGCTTCCTCATGTCTTAGACAGGCAGCTTATTGAAGCGTGTAAAGTAATTTATGAGTTTTCTTCGAGAATACCCCATGTGAATCCGTTCCATGATGGAGCTGCCAAAAATCATATTGGGTTGAAGAATTATCAGCTTTCTTTGATCACTTGCGTGTCTGAGATGATGAACCCCAATTTATTGGAATCTGATATCTCAGAGGATGCATTTCATCTCAATGTTTCTATTGAAATCACGTCTATTCTGGATGTGATCAAGCATTGGAATTTGAATAGGGTATATGCTGATGATCAGCTATTTCAGCTTTTCAATAACTTTGATTTTAATACCTATCGCTTGATGTCTCTTTCCCAACGGGGTGAGGTGCATAAGGAATTGAACCATCTTTCTCAACAGATACGTCAAAGACTGATGGCTGAAGGGCACAGAGAAAAGGTGCACAGCTTCAAACGAAATGCTACTGAAAACTATAAGCAGGTCCTGAAGATGGCTGAGTCCAAGTGGCAGCGATTTGGAAAGATATTGCTGATCAGATTGGATTGGGGCTACAAGAAACCTTTCCCAGATCGGCGGGGAGTCTTTTTGTCTTCGCAGGACTTTGAGCAACGTTTCAAGATCGTTTGTGCATACCGGGATAAGAAACTCAAGGCACTTCGCAAGAAGTACAGAAAGGACTTGGCTTTTTACGTATGGAAGATTGAATGTGCGCCAATCAAAGGGCTGCACATCCACTGGCTGATTGGCCTCAATGGAACCAAGCACCAAGATCGCATCAATGTGCCTAAAGCCATTGCCCAGATGTGGGATGCTGCCGTTGGCAACCCTGATACTTACACGTGGAATCTGAATGCTCAGCAAAAGAACGAAGACGCCATCTTGCGTGTGATCGACTACAGCGACCCTTCGCTATGGCCCATCGTGGGTGGGTATGCCGAGTACCTCACGAAGGTCGACTATGTGGTGCATCTAAGGACTCCTGAGCGGATGCACGGATTTGGATCTTCCAAGGTGCCCAAAGTTGTCAAGCGCAAAACGGGTCCTAAGCGTAGCAAGCCGGAACAAGTTGTTGATCCATGGGCAGTGCGTCGTCCATTGCGTGAATTGAATGTAGCGAAGGCAAGCAAAGGGAATCAATGATGAACAAAGCGTCTCCTTATCCTCTACATTGCTTGCAGTCACTAGGCAGTGATTTTGCCCAGTGCATTGCAGATGCCACGCAAGCTAAAACGGCTTTGGTGGGGCCCGTGGTACTCGCAGCGATGGCCGCTGCTGTACAGGGTACTGTGGACATTCATACGCCTTTCTTTACGGTCATGCCTGCGAGCTTGTACGTCTCTGTGATTGCGGAGTCCGGGATGCGCAAATCCACAGTGATCAAACATGCGTTTCACGGGTTCCGTGACTTCGAGGCTGCCTTCAATGGATGCCAGACAGGCGAGATGAATTTTTGTGAAATGGGTGCACACCCCTATCTCTGGGAGAACACGTCTGAGAGTGGCATCGTCAGCTTATTTGGTAATGGTGCGCAGGCGGCTGCCATTGTGATGGATGAAGGTGGAATGATGGTCAAGCATCTCGATATTCAGTCCATGTGCAAGCGATTTGATGGGAGTGACTTACGCGTGATTCGTAAGCATCAGATCACACAGATACCGAATACGCGGACGACGTTTTGTATGGCCGTCCAGGACGCGGTGTATGCTGAGTTTTTGGAGGGAGCACAGGGGAAAATGATGATGCCCTCGGGCTTGCATGCCCGCAACCTCTACTCCTTTACCAAAACATCATTTGTCTACAGTGGTTGTGCTGGTAGGAGTGTTTCGGACCCGAAGACGCAACCCTTTAACACCCGTGTTCGTGAGTTGATGAATGTCTACCGAGACACCTTTACTTCTTCGCGTCCAAGAAGTCATATTCAGCTATCACCCGCAGCTCTGGGATGCTGGAGAACTGCAGCTGCCGACTGGCATCAAAAAAAGTTGTTTGCCCAAGAGTGGAGAGGGATGAAGCCATTTCTGGAGCGTGCCGGTGAGCAGGCGCTGAGAATCGCGGCGGTGCTGCAATGGTTCAATGGCCCGAAGGCTATGATTGACTTACCAATGATGAAGGCGGCTGTTGAGCTGGTCAATTGGCACCTTCAGCAAGCATTGATGGGTTTAGGAAAATCAGAGGAGTTGGTGCGTAGTACGGGTATGGTCGATTTCGCCGATGCCTTGTATTCGTATATGCAGCGTAAGCTCTCAACTAATCCTGGAGGGTTTTTCAACAGAGTTGATTTGCTGCGCAAGGGGCCTAAATGCTTGCGTAAGGCTGCGAACCTTGATTTCGCTATCGATCAGTTGGTGGGGCAAAAAAAGGTGATTCTGCATTTAGAAGGCGGAAAACGTGTTGCAGTTCAAATGAGTTTCAATCTGTTAGCTCAATTGACACAGTCCAATCAAATTGAGGTGACGAAGCTTACAAGCCTTTTTCGCCGCGGTATAGCGGTAAATAGTGGCGTATAGATCCAGGGTAAAGCCCTGGATCTCACGAGCCGTCATGTCTCGAGCAGACAGGGTTATGATCTGGTCATTGAAACCCGTGAAGCGGCGTTCGTGCATGGAGATTGGGAGTGACTCGAAACGGCACCTCCCGGTACACAAGGCACGTCAAACGGATCTGGCCATGCTCGGTAAACACTGACTGACTCACTTGCCGTTGCACTGGTTGCTCACCTTGTCAGGCCTAGTGCACCGTCTGGATGACGCAGGTGATGGTTCATTTTGCCAGCCAGGGTATGCTCGATTAAAGCTTTCTTGAAGGCCTGGGTCGCAGAGTGGATCGGTATGTTAACGAACGACTCCAGCAATTGCGGCGATATTGTCGGCAGCACGGCCGGCCGGGTTCTTGGTTTGTGATGCATAGAAACGTCTTTGGCATCAAGTTATGTCCCAAACAAGATATTACTTATGCGATTCTGCGGGAGGCTTTTTTGGTGGAAACAGATTTCCCCAACTGTATTCAAAGTTCGGATCGTTTTGGCACCACTGTTTGAATTTTCGCTCTAAGCTCTCGACTTTCAGATCTTGACCATAGATTATTTTCTTCTTTGATTTAGGATCAATTTTTCCAATGTGTTTTTGCTGATAGATTTGCAATATGCCAAATATCTCATCCCAGCACTGGTGCCAAAAGGCCTTTTTCGAAGGAAAAGTTCTGCCTTTCATGGACTCTAAAAAAACTAAGAATTGAGACCTCAGAACATCTTCTCCGACTGCTTTTGCATTACCACCTTTAGTGGCTCTGATCCTGCGAACATAGGGATTTAAAGGCGTCCCCGATGGGTTTTCTAACAACAGAGCGAGATCATGGCAGTGCGACTGAAGTTTAAAAAAAACAGAGACTACCACGTTTAGAAAATCTTTAGAGAGTAGCTTCTCCTGTGTAATTAAGGCGGAGAAATTCTCTACTTCATTCGATATGGTTTGCAGTTCTGGCTGATCGGCACCCATGCGCAGGTGCCTATCGATTTTGTAAATATCTGCGATGGTTTTTAGAAGGTGAAAGTAAGCTTGGGCCAGTTCATTGAGAGATGTCTGTATATTTTTAGGTATTTTTTTTGCTTTATTTGAAAGCGATTCATTTTTAGGTATTAAACCACCCCAAATTTTATTGATCTCTTTGGTGTGTTTGGCCTCTGCTTCGATCACCAGAAAATCAGCTAATATCCAAATAGATTTGAGCTTGCCCTCAAACCAACCCGCATTAACATAGAGTGCTGAAGAAACAAGGGCTTGTTTATTTTTTAGTGCTTTCTCAGCGTATTTGTTGAGTGGCATATATAGCGAAGCAAGAAGCGATTAATATTAATTTTGACAGCGTTAATGAAGCCTAGGGATTGATCTGGCGACAAAAGGTTGGATGACCACTAAGCGTCCGGCGAACCCATTTGATCTCGTCATTGAGAAAGATCGTGCCCATTTAATCGCTTCGTGGACATTATGTGTAGCATTTCAGTCTTGATCAGACATCGATGGCTGTGGTTTTCCAGACATCTTGCGCCAGAGCGATGAGCAGCGCGTGGCGCTTCTCGATGGACGCGGCATTCCACGCGGGAAAAGCCTCTAGCTTGGTGTTGATACGGGAAATAGATGTGTTCTGACCGACATCGGTCAGCGCCACCAGACTGCGGGTCAGGTAGTTGCCGCTCTTGCCGTACTCGGCCTGCTTGGCCGTGTAGAAGTCGTTGCCCGCGACGATGTTGATGGGCTTCTCCAGCAAGGTCAGGTTACCCAGCCGGTTTTTGTAGTCGTCGTAGACCGTCCCTGGGTTTTCGGTGGCCCACCTGGTTCGTAGAACGTCCTCTGGCTTGTTGGGCAGAATGTGCTCGATCTCCAGATTGGTAAATGGCTCCAGGCTGCCCGGCACCTTTAGCCCGCTGAAGGCCATCTCGACGTGTTGCGTTAGCCGCGCCAGCAGGTAGCGCGTGCGGTACTGCTGCATCGAGTACAGAGTGAGGCGCTTGAGGGCGTCAGTCAGCTCCTGCGACTTCCCCGCCATATTCTTCTCGAAGCGATCGACAACGAAGGCGTTGAGCTGAGCCTTTTGCTTCAACGGATCGGTGGCCTCGGCAATCGTGCGCAACTCGTCGGCCCATTGGGAGAAGCTGCGCTCCAGATCCTTGGTTGGGGTCTTGGTGAAGATGTAGTAGAAAAGGAAGCTCTCCAGCTGCGCCACGAAGTGGTCGAACAACGGTTTCGGAAAGCTCGCAGCTACCAGCAGCAGTACATAGTGCAAGCTGAATGCGCCACCGGTCAGCCGCTTGAGGCTGTCCATCGGCAGGCTGGGTTTGCCGTCGTTGCCCAGCCCGTTCGCGAAGGCCAAATAGTGCTCGACGTTGCGAATCACCTTACGAACAAACTCAAAGGGCTTACCTGCGTAGTCGCACAGCGCCGCGTTGTCCTTGGCGATAAACCAGTCGTAGATCTCGTCCTCGCGCACCACCGCGTCGCCGCGTTCGTTCTTGATTGTGTAGTTGGCCATCAAGAAGTAGCGCAGGAAGCGCAGAGGTTTTTCCTTCCCCTTCTCCAGCGGCTTGGTGATCTTCTTCCACTCGTCCTTGAGCTGGGTGAACTGCGTTTGTTTGACCTGAGTGAACAGCAGGTTCTTGAGTAAGTCCATCGGGTTCAGGCCCACGCCGCGCTCGTTGATGGTCTCGAAGATCTTCAGTGCGCTACTTACGTCCGTCGAAATCTGGATAAACACGACGTTTGTTGCGAGATAGAACCAATATTTCTTGAGCTTGGCGGCGTCGTCGTAGTTGTCTTTCAGATAACGGTACAAGGTTGAATAGGCGTTGATGAGGTTTTCCATCGATCCGAAGCTGGTGATGCCCGATGCCTGGACGCTGGAGCGCACGGCCACGGGATCGCCATTGACCTCGACCACCTTAGCCATGACCTCAGCTGCGCCTTCGTAACGGGGATCAAGCTTGAGACGAGTTACGATCCCGGTACTGCCGGTGTAGCTGTCGGAAATCAGCCGGTTGAGGTGCTGGGCTTCCGGCTCCTGTTGCAGGAGGTGCCGCAGCGCACACAGCAGCAGGAAGAAGGTTGTCAGGCGCTGCTGGCCGTCGATGACCTCGTAGTGGTTCTTCTGATCGGTCGGCGACACCAGCACGGTGCCGATGAAGTATTCCCGCGCGGTGCCCGCATCGATCTGCTCGCCGATGTCCTCCAGCAGCTGATGCACTTCCTTGTCCGTCCAGACGTACTCGCGCTGGTAATCCGGGACGATGTAGAAGCACTCCCTAAAGGCTTCCTCGATGCTGTATTTGTGATTTTCGATGCGGGCCATGTCTCGTCTTCTCTAAATCTTTCAATGCACAAAGCTGGGAACTAGCGATCGCTTAGACCAGCACCTGGAACAATTTCTTCAAGTAGGCGCTGGCACCATCCTCCATGAACAGCACATTGCGGCTTTCCAAATCGGCCTTCTTTGTCGGGTCGCCCACGTTAAGTAAGTCGGTGAACTTCGTCGGCGAGAGAACGAAGGCATTCAAGACCAGCGGCGCTTCGCCCGTTTTGGTCTGTGCTGCCAGCGTTGTCTCCAGAGTCTTCACCTCCTTGTACAGCCCTAGCTTGGGATGAGACAGATCGAGATTGCGCAGCCCCTTGGGATCGACAAAGGTCAACCACTGCTTGCCGCTGACGTCGTCTACCAGCCACAGCAAGAAGTCAGGATAAAAGTTGCCTGCCAATGCGAAGCCAAGCCCCTTCCCTTCACGGTCTGCATTGCGCAGCAGGTACAGACTGCGCGGGCCAATCGCTTCCTTGCCTTCGCTGGAGTTGTAGAACGCTTCGAGATCACGGACAAAGGTCACTTCGCTCGGTGCGCCAAGGCCCAAAGGCTTTAGCTTCAAAGGAACGAGATCTTTATCCCCATCCTGATCAAAGCTGAACAATGGGTAGAACAAGTGCCGGTCAAAGCTGATGGCGACCATGTGTGGCGCGTTCCACTTGCTGGCCTCTCCAATCTTGCCGTCCGCCACCAGATTCTTCAGCGCTTCCAGCTTCGCCTGATACTCCAGACCGTCATCGCTGTTCTCGATCTCGAACTGATACAGCTTGAGCATCGACCCGTGGTTTTCATCGATGTGAGTGATGTCGTAGAACTGGCCTTCGTAGCCCGTCTTCAAGGCCTTGTAGAAGCGATCGGTGTAATCCGTCAGTAGTCGCAGCAAGATGTTTTCCTGCTTGCGGATGTCGGCGAAGGTCGTCACGTTCAGCTCCGCCGCCGGGATGAACAGCGTGTACCAATCCTGCGCACCCGCGCAGAAGTCAATAAGCTTCTGCTGTTCCAACCGCAGATTGCTCCAGCTGCGCTGCAGCTTGTAATCCTGCAGCGCCAGATAGACGCGATCCCAATTGAAAGCAGGGAACAGCGTCTGATTCAGCTTGCCCTTGTTGCGGGTTTCCGTCGTATGGGCTGCGCCCTTGTCCTTGCTGGACAGCGCTTCGACACGCGGGTACAGATCGAGCACAACATGCGGCGACTTGATCTTGTCTTGGAACTGCGCCGGAATTTCGTACAGCCACGGGAAGTGCGTGCGCTTGAAACCCAGCTTTTGGTTATCCTTGTAACCGTCCTTCAACGCAAGCGTCTTGAGTTTGCCCTTGGGCAGGTTGGCTCTCGTCGGGAAGTCCAGCTCCAGCACTTCGTCGCTGGGCGTAATGCCTTCCTCGCGGAGGTAGTCCTTGAACGCGGCCATGTAGCTGGCGCGCACGCCGAAGATATTCAGCGCCTCCAGCTTGTCCAGATGCACGCCCTTGGGCCGGTCCTGCGGCAAGGTGCGCTTGAGTGAGAAGCCCTTGCCCTTGAGGCGCACCCCGCGTCCGAACAACTGGATGATCTGCGAGCCTTCGCCCTGGCCCATGTTCAGCAGCCCCATCGTGGACACACGCCAACTGCTCCAGCCTTCCGTGAATTTGCGCGAGCCGATTAGTACATTGAGACGACTGTCCTTGTTGTTCAGCGTGCCGAACAGTGCGCCGCCGAAGTCGTCACGTTCGCTGTCAAAGGCCTCCGCGTCCTCCGCCATCCCGAAGAAGCCTGCGTCGTCCCCGATGTTGATAAGGCCGAAGGGCTCTGCATCGCCCACACGCAACGCCAGCTCACCCTTGCTGCTCTTGATGTTGACCAGTTTCAATCGCTGGCGGCCCGAGGCATTGAACACTCGCAGCAGGATGTCGGCATACAGATCATCCACGCGCCCTCCGAAGCCCATCAGGGGCGTGAAACGCCCGCTGAAGATGTTGTTGCCCTTGGCGTCCAAAATCTGCGCCTTGTCCGCAATCATGTCGGTCAGCCAGCTTTTGATCTGCGCTTCGCTGTTCAGGAAGTCGGCAAGGAAGTTCACCACTTCCAAAATGTCCGACCCCTCGCCTGACACTGTGTTGCCTACGAAAACCCAGAGTGGCTTCTCAATGTTGAAGTCGGTGAGTTTGTCGCGGTGCGTGCTCCACAGCCAGAGCTGCTGGTAGTAGGCGAGCAGGCAGGCTGTGAAATACTTGCGCGCGTTGTCCGCTTGCTCGTAGGCCTCGCCGTTCATGTTGAGGATCAGCGACTCCTTGCCGTAGCCGTCCTCATAGAAGAATTTGTACGAGTAGTCGAACAGGATGCATTTGGCGTAAATCTCACGCGTAGCGGTGATGCGCGCGCGACGCTTGTCTTCTGTCGATAGAGCCAATTGCGCCTTCTGCCCGTCGTCCAGACTGCGCAGGCTGGTGGTATTGAACAGCATCTTGGCGCGCTTCTTTTGGATGTCGTCTTCCGCCGCCACCACGGTCATGCCCTTGGCCACTGCCTGTCCGAAGGTGGCCGAGTACTCGAAGGCAAAACCGCCTCGCACCAGCGCATCGCGCCGCGCCATCCACGCGCCCGCCGCCGTGCCCGTACCACGGTGGCCTTCGTCCACCAGCACCAGGTTGTGGCCCTCGAAGGCATCCACGGCGACGGTCTTGTCGCCCATCTCATCGCCCAGCTTGTTGATGTCGATGATTTCAATGGTGCCGCGCGCGGGTGACTGGGCCTTGTTGAAGAACTGCGAGAATCCGAAGCCGGACAGGTGCAGCTCTTCCAAGTGCTGGCGGCTCAAGCCTTCGTTGGGCGTGAGCAGGATAATCTTGTCGGGAAAGTGATCGCTGCGTCCCACTTGGAAGTAATGCAGGTACTGGCGGATGTTGACGTGCAGCAGCAGGGTCTTGCCGCTGCCGGTGGCATTCCAGAAGGCGATCTTGTTTAGGTCGTCTGCTTCGAAATCGCGGAACGGCTCCGCGCCCGTTTCGGCGCGGTAGCGCGTCATTTCCTCGTTCAGGCCATTGAGCAAGTCCTGCCGGTGGTTAAAGTACCAGTCCAGATATAGCTCACTGAACAGCAGCGAGAGGTACTGGAAGTACTTCATCTGCAGCTCGTGGCCTTCCAGCTTGTTGCGCTGGGCGGTGATGGCCTGCCAGTGGGCGACGACGTTTAAGTCGTAGCGCCGCAGGTCAGCCTCGGGAACCTTGTTGGGATCGAACAAGCCTCGGATCAGTTCGTGGAAGAACTTGGTCTGGCCGTCCTCGTCGATGCCCTCGAAGCGGTCATCGCCCAAGCGCATCTTGAGTGCCGCCAGCGTACCGCCCTGAAAGAAACCCAGCACCCAGCGATTGAGCACCAACTCTTGATGGAAGCTGCGCTTCTTGTTTTTTGTAGTCTTCGTTACGCGCGCCATCTCAATTTCCCCAGGCCTGAAGCTGCATCAGCCAGGCATCAAACTGCGGACATTGCGCCCGTATTGCATCAACACCAATTGCCTCGGCAATCAACGGCCCATGCTCCGTCTTGGAATATGAGCCCTTCTCGAAAATCGACAAAATCCGCTTCGACGGTGCCGTCTCGCGGCTGTTGTTGATGTCTTCAGGCGATGCAAAGGCTTGCCGTACTTGCGTCAGTGCCGCGCGGCTTTGTTCGCTCCACCCATCCTCAACCCACTCAAACGCATCAGGGTCGGTAAACAGCAGCCCTTCAAATTCATACATCTGCACATAGGGCAAAACAAAACGCGCGTCATACCCAGCGGTTGAGGCGGCAATGCCTGCACGGATATCATCTTCCAGTTGAGCACGGCTGCGCCCGCTCCCGTCCTGAAAACCGTAGAAATCCACTAGCGTGGTGATGCGGTCGGTCTGGTGGTATTGGTGTGAGATGAACTTCACCAAGCGCTCCACCGTGACACGACCACCCCGATGGTTGCCTGATGGCGACTGAAGTAGCGATGGAAAAGCCAGCACCTCATGGCTCAACAGGTATGGTGCCAGGCAGTTTTTGACAAATTCAACTTCGGTCTGTCCTTCACAAACAATGCAGACCCGGATCATTCCATCCCTCCCACCACCTGCTTCAACCAGATGTCGGACAGTTGATACTCATCGTCCAGCCATTCCTGGTACTGCTCGCGCGGCAGATTGCGCAGCAAGGTTTCGCCATGGTTGGCACTGGCAATGATGATGTTCTCCAGCTCGAAACAATCTACCAAGTACGGAGACTGTGTAGCTAGGAAGATCTGCCGTTTTTTGGACAGGCGCTTGAACATCTCAGCCACCAAGCTAACCGCATGGGGATGCAGGCCCAGCTCAGGTTCATCGAACAGCATCACATCCGGCAAACGCTCCGGCGGCATGTTCAGCAAAGTCAGCAGACAAAACAGGCGTAGCGAACCATCCGAGGTCAGATGTGAGCCAAATACCTTGTCGCTTTGATTGCCTACCCAGCGCAGCAGCACCTTGCCAGCTTCTTCCTCCAACACAAAATTTTTGAAGGCAGGCAGCACACGGCGAATCTGTTTGACGATCAGTTCATAGCGTTTGCCATCCGTGTTGCGCAAATTCAGTAAGACTGCGGCAAGATTGCCTCCGTCCGAGCGTAAACGAAAAGATTCGGTGATATCCCAGCGGTTGTGGATGGCCGAGTTGGGAGATGTGTCATGAAACTGATAGGTAGAACACTGCCGCAAAAGGTTGACGACGGTTCTGGCGGTTTTATCCTTTTTGTCCAATAGTGCCGATTCTTTACCCACTGCACCAACCTCCGTCCAGCCCGCTTCCGTCTGAAGCACGCGTGGTGCATAGCGATAGGCTTCGTTCATCACAATGACCGAATCCCCACCCGATACATGCGCCAAGTCAAAACGATAGTCGTTGAGTCCAGACCTAGTTTCAAGGCACAGCTTGGCATGAATACGCGGTGTATTGCGCGCGCCCATGAAAAACTGATCGTCTCCCCCGCCCTGGCGCAGCACGAACTCCTGCAGGCTTTTCGATTTGAGCATCCAGCTCAACATCTCGAAAAATCGGATCAACGTAGATTTTCCAGCCCCGTTGGCCCCAATCAATACGGCAAGCTGCGGTAACTCCAGATTCTGGATACTGCGCAGGCTACGGAAACCCTCAATGGTGACAGACTTGATCCGCGCCGGCTCGGGCTCCCGCTGCTGAATACCAAGCTTTCCAAAATCAGCCATTACACATCCTCCACATCAAACATGCGCTGCAAAAACTCCGGCTCAATCTGGCGCAGCTTTAGGACGCGGGTGGCACCACCTTCCTCGGCCGTCTGCGTCAGCACGGTTGGAATGTTGTGGTCGCCGTTGATGTAGACCACATCGAACTCGTTGTCCGCCGGGTTAATGGCCAGCTTGTCACAAAGTTTGCTGATGCCTTCGTAATCCAACACATCGCAATCCCGCCAAAGCACCAGGCAGCGTTCACCACTGGGCAGCGTGCCGTTGACGGTGACAAAGCCGCGTGCGGGCTGCATGTCGATATGCATCACGCGCAGGCCGATCAGGTAGTTGAAGGTTTCAACCAGATCGACTTTCCGTGCTTCGTACGCGCCCGCCGAATTCACGGCTACGTTGAGGGTGTAGTCGAAGGGTTTCTTGAAATCCTCCACCGACAACAGCGAGCCACGACTCTCCACGTCCAGCACGTAATTGAGCAGGTAGTCGTCCTTGGCCTGCTGTGGCAGGGTGTTCAGCAGATCGCCCTGCGCGGACGTACGGCGCAGTTGCAGGTTGTTCAGGGTGTCTTCGTAGCTTTCGAGTTTGATGACCTTGAAGCAATTGGAAACACCAGATTGTGGTTCTGTCGGCTTACCATCTTTCCACTTCGAAGAATAAGTGGCTTTGATTGCTCGCGATTTCGTTACCGAATCAAAATACTCTCCTTGTTCGATGAGAATAAATTTAACGCCGTAGTCTTTGCCTGCCATTTTGGCGGTTCGTCGCAATTCGATAGCAGCATGAGCCGTAGTTCCGCTTCCACCAAAGTAGTCGAGTACGATGCCGTAAGGTGCTGTGCATCCAATTTTTATGCTGTCAATAACTGCATTTAAAGCTTTTGGAAAATCGAATGGCACATTAGATTCGAACATATCTCGCAGCAATCTGGTCCCATTGTCTCGGGCTGAGTAATCAGGTTTGTCCCACCAGGTTCTTGGGAGCAACCCCTCTTGATTTAGATACTTGCGCCCGTAAACTTCAAGGCGTGTATCGTCCTTGTTCCACTTTGCTATAAGAGTATTCGAGTCTTTTCTTGCTCTTTCCAGCCCCCAGCGCCAAACCTTTTCTGTACCGCTGCCATCAACCGGATAAACGATAAGTTCAGTCGATTCAGGTTGATCCAAAACGTCATACGCAGTAATTTCGTCGATCCACCTAATTTCAGGAATCCTTAGCGACAAGGTATTTTTGTTGACATAGATCGGATAAAACTGCTTTGGCCGACTGGCTCTATCTGATCCTGCGCTGCTTTTTCTAAAGTTCTCCCACTCGTACGGTCCAACTTCATCGATTAGGTCGTATCTTCCTTTTTGCTCAGCGTTATGCTCTAGCCTCCCGACACTGGATTTTTCCGCGTTGGCACCATGAAAAATTGCGAACTCATGGTTCACAGAAAATCCCTTAACAGTTGATCTTCCGGATGGGTTGTTTCTTATTACAGCTGTTGCCAGGAAATTTTCTGATCCGAACTCAATATCCAAGAGTTGCCTCACGGCCGAGTGTTCGTAGTCATCAATTGTCAATATATGAACACCCTCTTCTCGAAGAAGACTCTTGCCGGCAGGCAAGCGAGAAGAAATCAAAGAAAGCCAACTTGAGTCCCTGTAGCCATTTTTATATTCAATTACGGTTGCATCTGTGTTGTATGGGGGGTCGATGTAAATGCAGTTAACTTCGCTCTTGTATTTCGTTTGAAGAAGAGAGAGCCCTTGAAAGTTGTCGCCGTGTACGAGAATGCCATTTGTTGTTTCGTCTAAATCGGCCACTTGATTCAGTAAACGGGATGTGAAATCAGCCAAAAACAGACTCGTATCCACCATTCGATACGGCGCACCCTTCAAGTCATCCACCGTACCAGCCCCATCGCCATCCCAAACGCCCAGCTGTTTCCACCGCGCCCACTGCTGCTCGTTCGCCGCCACCTCCGCCCATAGCGCTCCCGGCACCCGATCCAACGTGATGCAGTAGTGGCTGGAAACCACGAACTTCTTTTTCAGCCACAGCTTCTTTTGGAAGTCCTCCAACTGGGCCAAGAAAGTGATCAGCTCCAGCGCGATGCCGCGCAAGCACTGGATCATGCGCAGGTTCTTTTCGATGTCCGCGAACGCGCCCGCGTTCTGCACATCATCCAGATGCATGACTTCGTTCTTGATATAGAAGTCCAGCTCACGGCGCAGGAACCCACCCAGATCCTTGTGGATGAAGTAGTCCGCCGTGTTCTTGGTGGTGTAGTCGCTCAGGTGCTTTTCCAGCAGGGTGCGCTGCGGATTCTTCTCGGTCGGCGCGCGGCTGCCCAGGGCCAGCCAGCGGGCCTTGACGGCGGGGTCCGCGAGTACCGCCTCTACGGCCTTGGTGACCAGCGCCTCCTGCTTGGTGCCTTTGGGCTGGGCGGCGTACTCGAAGCGGATGATCAGCTCCTTATTGCCGTCACTGCCCGAAGCTTCCTCCACTGGCACCAGTTCTTCTTCGACCTCGTCGCCGTTTTCATCCACGCGGGTAACGGTCTTGGCAGCTACCAGGGCAAATCGACGTTCCTTGTCGTTGTCCTTGCGGTTGTCTTTGGCGGTGTCGGCGGCGGCGAGGCGGAAATGCACCGTGCGACCGTCTTCGAGCTTGAGGCTGTAATTGCTGAAGTTCTCGCCGCTCTTGGTGTAGTACTGATCCTTGTTGGCCCAGTGAAGCATCACCTCCTCGCCCGCGTAGGGGATGGCGTAGGTGTCGCCCTTGTAGCGGCGCTGGCTGATGAAGTCACCGTCTTTGTAGTAGCGGGAGAAAAAGGCAAGCAGGTGTGAGAACACGGCGTTTTCGTGTTCGCTGCTGCCTGCGGTGGCATCTTGCAGCTTGACGCGTAGTTCCTGCACCTTGGGTACCGCATCGGGGCTCACTCCCAAGGCTTGGGCGTTCTTCTCGGCCTCCTGCAATTCGGCCTGCAGTTGCTTGCTGCTTTCGGCGCTGCCTGCAGAGAGGGCAACCTTCACCTTTTCGGTCAGCCGATTTTGCAGGTAGTCATTGATCTCGCCAGCGCGGGCATTAAGGATCCGGTAGATACCAAAATCCAGCTCAGGCTTATCAATTTGAAAGATCTCTCGCAGCTTGGCGACGAGCTCTTGAAACTTTGGATTGTGTTGACTGGTCATGGGTTGCGAATTTCTAGGAATACTTGGATTGGGTTAGAGCACCTGCCAACGCACGCTGAACAGGGTCTCGTTACTTGTTTTTTCTTGCAGGCGCTGCTGGAGCGAGGCAATCAATTCGTCGCGCTTGGCGATGATCTCGTCCTCGACGGCGAAAATTTCTTGCCGCAGACGGCGTTGCTTGCGCTCCAGCTCCGCCAGCTCGCGCTGGATGCCGTCTTGCTCCTGCAATGTGGCGGCCTTGCGGGCGTCGCGCTTCAACTGTGCGATGCGCGCCTTGGTGTTCTTCAGGGCTTCCTCTGCGGCCAGCAGCTTATCGTCGGCCCAGCGTTCCAGCTTGTCGCGCTCTTCATTGAAGAGGCGCTGGTTGGCTTCCAGCACCTGGGCAACGGTGGCGGCGACCGCGCGCTGGCTGTTAGCCAGCAAGGCCTCGGGCACGGTGGTGCTCAAAGGAGTCGTTTTTCCTGCTGCTGGAATGGCCATCAGCTTTTCGCAGGTTTCCTGATCCAGCACCTGACCATCGTCAGTGAGGCCGGAGAACAGCAGCGCCTCGGTAGTCTCGAATGCGGTGACCTCCAGCCGGGCCAGCGTCAGCCAGCCGGACATGCCGCGCAGTCTCTCGATGACGGAGACCCGTGCGCCGTGTTTGCCGTAGTCGAGCTTCAAGGTGGCGACGGGCGTAGCCGCGTTCAGGCTGGCATCAATGCTCCATTCCCCCAGCGGGTGGCTGAGGCGGTAGGCGTGCGCCAGCATGTCCGGCTGTGCCGCACCACGAATGAGCTGGTAGCGGCCCACTGGTGCTAGTTGAACGATTCCAGTTGGCGGCGTGCTCAGAGAGAACGCATAGGACTGCTCGTCGAAGCGCGCGCGGCCGTCCAATGCAAAGCAGGTGACACCCCAGAACCAGCGCCCCAGCTTGTCGAGCCGCGCTTCGGCGTCTTGAAGACGCAGTTTGAGGCGGTCGTGAACGTCCTCATCAAAGTTCTCCAGAAGTTGGGACTGGGTGTCTTTAATGCGGTCGGCAATGACTTCTTCCAGCTCCGCTTGCAGCGCATTGAAGGCGGCTTCGATTTGCTCGGGCTGGCGGCAGGTGTCGTAGATCTGGAGGATGCGTTTCTCGAAGTCGAGGCCGCCTTCAATGCGGCCCAGCACTTCGTCGCTGGCGCCAAACACGCCCGAGAACAGGTTGAACTTCTCGGTGAGCAGTTCCAGCACGCGCTGGTCGGCCTGGTTGCGGGTGTTGAGGAAGTTGATGACCACCACATCGAAACGCTGACCGTAGCGGTGGCAGCGGCCAATGCGTTGCTCGACGCGCTGCGGGTTCCACGGCAAGTCGTAGTTGATGATCAGCGCGCAGAACTGCAGGTTGACGCCCTCGGCAGCCGCTTCGGTGGCGATCATGATTTCCGCACCGGTGCCGTCGTCTTTGCGGAAGTGGTCGATCAGCGCAGTGCGGCGATCCACCTGCGGCGAGCCGGTGACGCGATCCGTGCTTTTGTACTCTTCCAGCCAGCGCTGGTAGATGGCGGTTGATTCCTCGTGGGTGTTGGTGCCACTGAACAACACCAACTTGCCCGCGTGGCCGTTGGCCGAGAGAAAGCGGTGCAGGTATTCCTGCGTGCGTTTGGATTCGGTAAAGATGATGGCTTTGCGTGGCGCACGTAGCTCGGCCATCTTGCCAAAGCCCAAGCCGAGCGCCTTCAGTAGCGCCTGCGCTTTGGTGTCGGTTTGCAGCGCTTGGGCGGCATCGACGAATGCAGTCAGTTCCTCGATCTCGGCGGTGATCGCGGCTCGGACGGCCTGGGCATCTTTTGCAGCGCCCGGCTTACCTTCTTCGACTGGCGCGGGCGTATGGGCTTCGACGTCTTCGTCAGCCTCGCTAGCTTCCTCTTCGAGATAGTCCTGTTCCAGGTCGTCCTCGACAATGAGCTGTTCGACTAGTCGGCTGCCGTCATCTTCCGCGATGTTTTCGCTCTGGTCTGCCGTGAGCAGGTGCTGCAGGCGCTCGCGGATGTTGACCAACGTGGCAGCGACGGCGTGCGAACTGGAGGCCAGCAGCTTGCGCAAGATCAGTGCTGTGAGGTGGCGCTGCTGCTTGGGTAGGGCGTAGGAGTCTTCCTTTTGCAGAAAGGCCGAGATGCGCTCGTACAGCGCCTGCTCGTCGTCGGTGGGGTTGAACGGCTGGGTGAGGGCCTTGCGCTCGGTGTACTTGATGTACTCCAGCACGTCGCGGCGCAGTGTGCGTTTGGCGAAACTGGCAAGACGCTCACGCAGCTCGTCCAGGCCCGTCCCGCTGTTCATGAATTGCTTGCGGAAGGCGGTTTCGTCGCCGAACATGTGCTCGTCAATCAGCGTCGACAGTCCGTACAGCTCCATCAGCGAGTTCTGCAGGGGCGTGGCGGTGAGTAGCAGCTTCTTGCGGCCCTGCAGTGCGCGCTTGAGCGCCTGCCCGGTGCGGTTGCTGGCGCGGTGCGCGTTGCGCAGCTTGTGCGCTTCGTCGATGACCACTACATCCCAAGGAACTGCACGCAGCTCGGCTTCCAGCTTGGCGGCAAACTGATAGGACATGATGACGACCGCCTTGCCAACCTGCCGCTGCAGGGTGGCGAGCATGTCGCCAGCGGACTGCTTGCGCAGAGAAACGGCATCCACCACGGTGGTGGGCACGGCGAACTTGTCGTGCAGCTCCTGCGCCCATTGCTTGCGCAGGCTCGCCGGGCAGATGACCAAGAGCCGACGGCGGCGCTCAGCCCAGTACTGGCAAACCACCAGCGCTGCTTCGATGGTCTTGCCCAGCCCCACCTCGTCAGCCAGCAGTACGCCTTCCTGCAATGGGTTCCGAAGGGCGAACAGCGCCGCCTCGATTTGATGCGGGTTCAAATCGACGCTGGCATCGAACAGCGATTGGGAGAGGCGATCAACGCCATCGGCGGCGTGTCGCCGCGTCAGCTCGTGGGCGTAGTACTTGGCGTGGTAGGCGGAGATCAATCGGTTCCCTCCGCCTTCTTCGACTGGTCGGCTATCCAGCCGTCGATGTCCGTTGCCCGAAAGCGCCATGTCCCGCCGACCTTGAAGGCCGGTATTTTCTTGGCAGCCGCGAGTCTGTAGATCGTCCGCTCAGTGACCTTCAAGTACTCGGCGACTTCCTTGATCGTCAGGATTCCGCTTTCGCTGCTATTTTGGGGCATGGAATGGGATCAGTTGGATGATTGGTAAAGCACGACAGGATAGTGCAAAATTTTCCAATTAGTGACTAAAGGCGACCGAACCTGAAAGGTTTGCCTAATACGCGCGTTACTAAATCGTCGAATCCACGCCCTCAAGGCCAAGGCGTTACTATCTGGCTCCATTGGCATCAACGTTGGATTGATACCGGAAATTTTGACCGCGACATCACAGGCTCGGTCATGGATTTCAAATCCGTGTTGCGCCCTCTTTTTTTGCCGTTTTGTGCTGTGCATGTGCAATAATCCACCAGCACGTACATGTCCTATGTGTTCCAACCCAATCCAGCCTTAAATATGGGCCAGCGGGGGAACAACATGGGGAACACAAAGGCAAAAAAATTCGCAAAGTCTTTGATTTATGCGGGTTTCAAAGGGAGATTCAATTCCCGCCAGTCCACCTACAAACAACCCAGCGCACGCTGGGTTGTTTCACAATCAGACTGCCCGTAGCTCAGTTGGATAGAGCAACAGCCTTCTAAGCTGTGGGTCACAGGTTCGATCCCTGTCGGGCAGACCACTGAAAAAGCCGCTCATGCTTTGCATGAGCGGCTTTTGTGTTTTGGAGCAGTGGTTTTGCAGAGTTCGATGCTGTTGCGAGTAAATTCTTCGACTTGACTGCTGTTTTTATTCCATTTCTTCTTCAAATACGACCGAAGGCGGCGCGACGACTCGGCCTATGTCTGCTGGCGATGTGATCAAGCTCTTGCTGACATAGCTGAACGGTGTGTCTGGCTCCAGTGCGGCGGTGGCCAGATGGGCTTTTGCTTGGTTGAGGGTAATGTAGTAGCTGCCCACTGGGGTGTCGATGGCTCCGCGTGTCAGTACCAGCGAGCTGCTGCCGCTGCGAGCTGCGTTGTAGCTGTCGGCGAGCATTTGGCCAGGTTCTGCAATTTGCATGACTTGCACGCCTTGCAGACGAAGGCGATCTACCGCTCTGCCTGAGTCTGAGGACAGCCAGTAGCCGCAGGGGCGTGGACGTGTTTGTTCAGGCTTGATGCGCAGGGATGAATTCCAGTCCACGCGCGCTTCGACCTCTTGCCCCGAGTCTGCTTGCAACATGCGAATGCTGTGTTGCTCAGGCGTTTGGATGGACTGAATAGCGAGCGTGTTTCGGCAAGCCAGAGCCGATATGTCGCGGGACACAAAGGATTCAACCTGTTTCAAGTTCTGCGATTTTTCAGCAGTTGCTCTCAGCGAGGCAGTGGCGGCGATCACAAGGCTGTGCACGCGACGCTGGATATGCATGCGGCCTAAGTCGGAGCCGCGGCTGGCGATAAGCAGAGCGGCCGAATTTTTGAGGCTGCTGGCGTTGATTAACGTGTCTGCGCCAAGGCCGGCCATGGAGAGCGATTTGTCACCCGGTTGAGCACTGGGCTGAAAGAACCATTCATTGCTGAGCTCTGCCTGATTGAGGGCTGAGCGTACAGGCTGGCTGAACCACTCGCGTGCAGCTTTGTTGATGAACTCGTGCGTATTGGCGGTGGCGGCGGGTTGCAGCAGTACGTCATACCGCTGTACGGCCTGAAATTTCTGCAGAAAAGCACCGCCAGCAGCAAATTCCTGTAGGTCGATGACGGCTGCTGGCCGGTAGTTGCGCATCAGGCGGGCGAGTGCCTGTGCTTCAGGGGTGTTTAAAAGCAGGTGGTCGTGCGTGAGATCGGTGCCGTCCGCTGTCACGGGGCTGGCCGTGTCTGCTGCATCAGGATTGGCGCGCGGCACGATGATGATGTTGATTTGCTGCAGCAAGGGTGCGAGCAGGCCGCCTTGGCCTAGTTCGCTTGCGATAGCGAGCAAGGCCTCAGTACTGGCAGGCTCATCTCCACGCTGACCTCCGACAAGTAGCACAGTGGGCTTGCCATTGTTGTTAATGGTCATGGCTTGCGTGCTTTGGCCTTGCGTTGCAATCAGAGCCTGAATTGGCAGTCCGCGCTGAGATGTGCCGATGGCTGCCGCGCCAAGTTGGTAACCGCTGCCAGCTTTGCCGCCCAGCGATTGCAGCAAAGTGGCGATTTCTGTATGTGTGCTGAACTGTTGCCGATTTGAACCCAGGCCCGGCGTGGCGTAGAGGGCTGTTGGATCTGGAAAGAGAGACTCGATTGCGGGGTTGTAGGGGAGCGCTGCGAGTTGTGGAGCAGATGCGATGGGGCGACTAACGGCCGGTTGCGCTGCAGGTGTTGAGGCCGCGCTGGTGCTTGGCTGGCTTGTTTTTGTCGGTGAACTGTTTGACGTGCCCGCCCACGGAGGTAACTGCACATTGGCGCAGGCCGTCAGCAACATTGCCGAGCCCACGGTCGTAAGCTTGAGCATGCGATGAGTCCAGACAGGCTGAAGTCGCTTGGCTTCGGAGAAAACGGGCTTGGTTAGAAATGTCATAAGTTCAACGCCAATAAAAAAGAGCACGCCAAGCGCGAAACCTCAAGCTTCGCACATCCAGATTGGATGTTAGGCCGACTGGCTTGCGATCTGCTGTCAGCGCGTAGCGCTGCCGAGCCCAGAAAAAACAAAAGGGCTGCAATATTTGCTATTGCAGCCCTTGGTGAGGGGTGAATTGCTTTGACGGCGTCTTCACGCCTTCAGCTGCGTCGGTGGGTTAGCGGCCGTAACCGCCGCCAAAGCCACCGCGGTTACCGCCGCGATTGCCGCCACCGCCGTTGCCGCCGCCGAAGCCACCACGGTTACCACCGCCAAAGCCACCACGGCGACCGCGGTCGGCCATGCTGTCTACGCTGGTGCGCATAGGATCAGGCTGGCCGCCATTGCTGCCGCGCGAGCTATTGTTGCGAGCATGACCTTGCTGAGTGCCGAGGTGTGCATCAGCGCGTGGGGGCTGGTCGTCATACCGGCCGCCGCGTTCGCGGTCACCAAACTGGCGAGAGTCGTTGCGCTTGGGTGCGCGCGGCTGGTCGTTGTTGTAAGGGCGGGGTGCGCGCTCGCCTTGGCCAAATTGTGGCTGGCCTTGTTGCTGGTTACGATCAGAGCCGCGCTCAGCACCACGCTCGGAGTGGCGGTCAAAACCGCGGTCCGAATTGCGGCCATTGCTGCGTTCTGCGCCTTGCTGGCCTTGAGGGCGTGGGCTGCCGAAGCGGCTGTTGCTGCGCGGTTTGTTCTGGCGTGCAGGGCGTTGCTGGGCTTCGCCTTCGGCCTCGCCCTGGCCGTCCGCTGAGGGACGGCGAGCACCACCACGGCCACCGTTGGGGGCCTTGTTGGTGCGGATGCGATCCATCATTTCTTGGCGAGCAGCCTTGGCAGCAGCCTGCATGACATCGCGGCTAGGCGGCTTGCCTGCACCGCCCCACAGAGTTTGGCGACCCATGGCGATGGGTTCAGCCACTTCGCCTTCTTCGGGGCCAAAGCCTTCAACCAGCGCCACTGGAATCTCTTGCTTGGTAAAGCGTTCGATGTCCATCATGAAGCCTTCTTCGTCCATGCAGACAAGGCTCACGGCATTGCCTTCGCGACCGGCGCGGCCAGTACGGCCGATGCGGTGCACGTAGTCTTCCGAGATGTTAGGAATCTCGTAGTTGACCACGTTGGGCAATTCGTCGATGTCGATGCCACGTGCTGCAATATCAGTAGCTACCAGCGCACGCAGTTCGCCGGTCTTGAAGCCTTCGAGGGCTTGAGTACGGGCGCTTTGGCTCTTGTTGCCGTGCAGGGCCATGGCAGAGACGCCATTCTTGGTCAGGTACTCGGCAACGTTGTTGGCGCCAAACTTGGTGCGGGTGAAAACCAGCACCTGGCTCCAGTTGTTTTCCTGAATGATGTGCAGCAGAACCTGCTTCTTCTTGCCGCGACCCACGGGGTGGATCACCTGCTTGATGCGCTGCACTGTCGTGTTGCTGGGTGTTACCTGAATGGACTTCGGGTTGCGCAGCAGACCGTTGGCCAGATCACGGATTTCATCGCTGAAAGTGGCAGAGAACAGCAGGCTTTGCTTGTCCTTGGGCACCAGTGCCAGCACCTTCTTGACGTCGTGGATAAAGCCCATGTCCAGCATGCGGTCGGCTTCGTCCAGAATCAGCATCTCGACAGTAGACAGGTCCATGAAACCCTGGCCTGCCAGATCCAGCAGACGGCCGGGAGTGGCGACCAGAACGTCCACGCCTTTTTCGATACGGGCAATCTGTGGCTTCATGCCAACGCCACCGAAGATGACTGTGGAATTGATATCCATGTATTTGGCGTAGCTGCGCAAGTTTTCTTCAACCTGAGCGGCCAGCTCGCGGGTGGGAGTCAGCACCAGCGTGCGAATGCCCTTGCCGCCAAATCGATTCTTGGGCGCTGTGCCAGTTGCCAGGCGCTGCAGCATGGGTAGCGTAAAAGCTGCCGTCTTGCCGGTACCTGTCTGGGCACCTGCCAGCAGGTCGTGACCTGCGAGAACCAGCGGAATGGCTTGCGCCTGAATGGGGGTGGGTTTTTCGTAACCCTGCTCTTGTACGGCCTTGAGAATGGCCGGAGCCAGATTCAGTTCTTCAAATGTCATTGTGATCAATTGCGCCAATCCTGGGCGCGGGGTATCAGCCTGTCATGGCAGCCCGTTGGGCTGCCTGGCCAGTTGTAGGCAGATAAAGTTGCGTGTTGGGAGCTTGGAAACGCTTCCTTTGTCCCCAGCTGAAGTGCTGCTGCAGAAGGCAACTGGACGCCTATTGCGAGGGGTATTGTCGCATGCGCCGATAATCATGGTTTGTTTGCCGTGAAATGCGGCACACTTTTTTGCATAAATCCAAGCAACTCAAAGCAATTCGAACATGGCTCAATACGTTTTTTCGATGAATCAGCTGACCAAGACGGTGCCGCCAAAGCGCCAGATCTTGAAAGGTATTTCGCTGAGCTTCTTCCCTGGCGCCAAGATTGGCGTGCTGGGCCTGAATGGTTCGGGCAAGTCTTCGCTGCTGAAGATTATGGCTGGCGTGGATAAGGAGTTCGAAGGCGAAGCTATCCCCATGCAGGGCCTGTCCATCGGCTATCTGCCACAGGAGCCTCAGCTCAACCCCGAGCACACCGTGCGACAGGCCGTCGAAGAAGCCATGGCCGAGGTGAACAACGCTAAGGCTCGTCTGGAAGAAGTCTACGCAGCCTACGCTGAAGAAGACGCTGACTTTGATGCGCTGGCCGCAGAGCAGGGCGAGCTGGAGGCGGTGATTGCTGCCGCGGGTACAGACTCCGAGCACCAGCTGGAAATCGCTGCTGATGCGCTGCGCCTGCCCGCTTGGGATGCCATCGTGGGTCAGTTGTCTGGTGGTGAAAAGCGCCGCGTAGCACTGTGCAAGCTGCTGCTGTCTAAGCCCGATATGCTGCTGCTTGACGAACCTACCAACCACTTGGACGCTGAGTCTGTTGACTGGCTTGAGCAGTTCCTGCACCGCTTTACCGGCACTGTGGTGGCGATTACCCACGATCGCTACTTCCTGGATAACGCTGCTGAGTGGATTCTGGAACTGGACCGTGGTCACGGCATTCCTTACAAGGGCAACTATTCTGACTGGCTGGTCCAGAAGGGCAACCGCCTGGAAGCTGAACAAAAGGGTGAAGAAGCCCGCGCCAAGGCTTTGAAGAAGGAGCTGGAGTGGGTGCGCCAGAACGCCAAGGGCCGTCAGGCCAAGTCCAAGGCGCGTATTGCACGCTTCGAGGAACTGAGCGATTACGAATACCAGCAGCGCAACGAAACACAGGAAATCTTTATTCCTGTGGCAGAGCGTCTGGGCTCCAAGGTTATCGAGTTCAACAACGTGTCGAAGTCGTTTGGCGACCGCATGCTGATCGATAACTTGTCGATGAACATTCCAGCCGGCGCCATCGTCGGCATCATTGGCCCTAACGGCGCTGGTAAGTCGACACTGTTCAAGCTCATCGCTGGCGTCGAGCAGCCTGATTCCGGTACCGTGGACATTGGTCAGACCGTGAAGATGGCCTTTGTGGACCAGCACCGCGATGCGCTGGCCAACGAAAAGACCGTGTGGGAGGACATCTCCGGTGGTCTGGACATCATCACCGTGGGCAAGTTCCAGATGGCTTCGCGTGCCTACGCCGGTCGCTTCAACTTCAATGGGCAAGACCAGCAAAAGAAGGTCGGTAACCTCTCCGGTGGTGAGCGTGGTCGTCTTCACCTGGCCAAGACCCTGATTCAGGGCGGCAACGTGCTAATGTTGGACGAGCCGTCGAACGACTTGGACGTGGAAACCCTGCGTGCGCTGGAAGATGCGCTGCTGGAATACGCCGGCACCGTGATGGTGATTTCTCACGATCGCTGGTTCCTGGACCGTATTGCTACCCACATCCTGGCCGCTGAAGGCGATTCGCAGTGGGTGTTCTTTGACGGTAACTACCAAGAGTACGAAGCCGACAAGAAGAAGCGCCTGGGCGTTGAGGGTGCTGCACCCAAGCGCATGCGTTACAAAGCGTTGAAGTAACGACAAAATGCTTCCAGCCTCGGCTGGAGCGGGTATTCTTAGGGGCTATGAGCCTCGCACATGCATCTGTCTCCGTGCTGCGTACATGCCTAGTCCAGGCAGTACGTAGCGCTGATGCATTCGCGCTGCGTTTATTGCAGCGCACCGAATATGCGTTGGAGCAGACGCTCTCAACGAATTTCTCCTCTGTCAGGCGCGATGTGCTCAGTGCGGCGTTGCACAATCTGCAGCAGCACCGGACATCGATCATCAACAGCTTCCCGCAGAATTTGCTTGAAGCATTGATTCTGTCAGCGCGCCAACCTTTTTCCTTTAGTGTCCAGACCCTGGACACTGTCAACGGGCCTCTTTTGCCGCTGGCTTCCATGGCAGAGTCAGCAAGTCGTCAGCTTAAGGCTGAGCACAAGCTGGTGCAACTGGTTTCCCCGCAGGTCGAGCTGGCACTGGCCGATCTGGATGCATTGATGAGTGGCGCTCAGGGTCTGGAATCAGCCCAGCCGGAGTGCAACCCGCTGCGACTGGAAAACTATGTACGTGCCCTGAGCCAGTCATTGACGGCATTGCAGCCCACTACAGAAGTGGCCGATTGCTGGCGTGAGTTCATGGAACAGCAACTGGGCGCGTTACTTGTTAGCGAATATTCCCGCGCCGCTAATCTGTTGCGTCAGCAAGGCGTGCAGCCTGCGCGCTATGGCGCAGACGTTGATGCCCAACCTCGGTGCCTGCTGACCCTGCGTTTGCTGCAGGAAATGGCATCAGATCTGCGCTGGATTGACGACATGCGCTACACCGTGCCGCAGTCGTTGACCGATTCCATGCTGGCGGGCTGGCCGGCGACTGAGACTGCGCCCATCGCGATGCCAGATCGTGGGCAAGGCCTGCAGCCGGGCTGGACTTCGTACTCCGCTTCTGCATTGCAGACCACGCATCAGCCCTGGGTATCCAGTTCTTTGGGTGGGTTGCGACCGGCGCAGCCCAGCCAAGCCCCCATCTCTTTGATTCATATGCGTACGCTGCAGCGCATGATGAGCCATATGACCAGCGACGGACGTTTGCTGCCCGCAGTGCAAAAAGTGCTGCAACAGCTGGAGCCTGTGCTGCATCACCTGGTGGTGCATGACCGTAGCTTTTTTGACGATCGCATGCATCCGGCGCGGCAATTGCTCGATGAGCTGACGGCGCGCAGCCTGTGGTTTTCCAGCGAATCTGCGTTGGGCTTTGCGCACTTTATCGACGTGGCCGAAACGGCCGCGAAAAAGCTCGCTAGCCTTGCTCAGGTAAATGCAGCCATGTTTTCGCAGGCACTGCAATATGTGCGTGAGCAGTGGCCGCCGGAAGGGCGGATGAGCCGTATTGCAGCACTGGGCTCGCAGGCAGATGGCGAGCAATCTACCCAGCAAGGGTTGATGAGCTCGGCCTTGGGGCTGGTAGACCGCCAGATGGTGGGTGCAGCGATGGAGCAGGCGCAGCCCGATGCAGCGCAACTGGCGCAGATGATTCGTAGCCTGCCCAGTGCCAAAGGCGTGCCTGAAGATATTCTGGATTTTGTGACCGGCCCTTGGGCTGGTGTCATTGCACAGGCGCAGCAACAGGCTTTGCTAAAGGGTGGTGCTGCTCAGGAGCGTGATCCTGGGGGGTATCTGGCCTTGGTGCCCAGTTTGCTCTGGAGCGTGTCGCCTCAGGCTGCTCGGGATGTCGAGCGGCTGGTGACCATTGCCCCCAAGCTGCAGCGACGTTTGGCGCGGGGTCTGCGTGGCGTGGGCCGTACGGATGTTGAGATTGCGGCGCTGGCAGCTCGTCTGGGTAGCTTGCAGCAGCGTGTTCTGGATGCTGCCGAAACCGCATCTTCGCGCTCAGAGAGCTTTTTCCCGACGGGGGTGCTGGATGAGTTGCCGAGCATGCTGGTTGGGCTCGATGGGGTGACGCAAACCGTGCATGCGGGTTTGGACTCGTCACCACCGGTTTTGACTGAGATGATGGATGTGGTGTTTGATTTCGCCTCTGAGCCTGAAGCCAAGCCCGTGAACAAGTTCAAGCCAGCAGTGAAGTTCGCGCTCAAGCCTGAGCCCGTAAGGCGAGAGCCTGCTGTCATGGTTGCACCGGTGATTACTCCTGCGCCAGCTCACGTCCCGCAGCCCAGTGGCGCTGATCCTTCCGAATGGCCGCTGGGCACCTGGGTAGAGCTGCGCAACGAGCGCCAGCAGCTACGCACCAAGCTGACCTGGGTCAGCCCGCAACAAAGCCTGTTTCTCTTTACCGCAGAGGATGGCAGCACCCAGTCTATGACGCGGCGGATGCGCGACAAGTTGCTGACGCAGGGGCAGCTACGTCGTCTTGAGACAATGACCTAGTTTTTTGCATTGAAATCTTGATAGCTAGGCAGCGTTGCCTGTCCCGCGATCTGCACCGACTGAGCCAGCAAAATAGCGCGGGCCGTTGCCACGGCAACAGCTTCTGCTGCCAGCGTGCTCAGCGTCATCATTCCCAGGCTTTTACTACTCTGACCTGTGCCTAGTGCAAACAGGCTGTCGCCATCACTCATGGTGTGCACGGGGTTAATGGAACGGGCCAGTCCGTCATGGGCCACGACGGCCAATCGATGGGCCTGCGCCTTGGTGATGATGGCATCGGTGGCGACTACACCAATCGTGGTGTTGCTGCCAGCCAAAATGGGGCGGGGCTCTTCGCCTGCCAGCAAAGCATCGCGCGTGCTGCGCAACTGTTGACCGTCAGCGCTACGTGCTCCCGCCATTAGTTCGCCATTGAAGGGGTTGAACACATCGCCCAGCGCATTGCAGGCAATGATGGCACCTACGGTCACGCCATCCACGGTAAAACTGGCTGTGCCAATGCCGCCCTTCATGGCGCGCTCATGGCCAAAAATTTTTCCCACCACAGCTCCGGCACCTGCGCCTACGCTGCCTTCGGCGGGGCGGTTGGTGTGGGAGCTTTGGCAGGCGACGAAGCCCGCGGTTGCATCGGGGCGTATGCGCATATCGCCCAGCATCACATCAAACAACACGGCGGCCGGCACCAGTGGAATGCGGCCCACGCCAATGTTCAGGCCTGCCCCTTGCTCTTCCAGCCAGCGCACGGCCCCCGTGGCGGCGTCCAGCCCCCAGGCGCTGCCACCTGCCAGCATGATGCCGTGCACCTCCTGGACCAGATTGCTTGGATGCAGCAAATCCGTCTCACGCGTGCCCGGTGCTGAACCACGTACATCCACGCCGCCGACAGCCCCTTCAGCGCAAAGCACTGCCGTGCAGCCTGTGGGGCGGCGCGCATTGGTGAACTGCCCCACGCGAATGCCTTTGACGCGGGCGATATGGCCTTGGTGGTCCAGCAGGTCTTGAACGGAAGAGAAAGAGGTCATGTGCAGGCTCCCGGAGATTTTTTATATGCTTTTAAAGATAAACAGATGGTTTTTTATTCTTAAGAGTGTGCTCTAAGAAGGTTCATACTTACTCACATTGTTGCAGCGCGGTAAATAAATGAGGACTGTGCTGCGAAAGCGCATTCAATTCAAGGAGTGATTCATGTCTGCCCATTTCTCTTTTGCCGCTAACCGCCGTACCGTGCTGGCGACTGCTGCTCTGGCCTTTGCCGTCACTCTGGGCGCTCCTGCCATGGCGCAAGACGCAGCCAAGAAAAACCTGCTGATTGGCGCCACCGCTGGCTCCAACTTTGACCTGTTGCAAAAAGGCATCCTGCCTCAGCTGCATAAAAAGGGCTACCAGATCAAGCTGATCGAGTTCAACGACTATGTGCAGCCCAATCTCGCCCTGTCGGACGGCTCGCTCGACGCCAATTTTTTCCAGCACCGTGCTTACTTTGACCAGTTCACCGCCGACCGCAAGCTGGCGCTGACCGCGATTGCTCAGGGCCCCGTGGCCCCCATGGGCGTTTACAGCAAAAAGCACAAGGGCCTAGCTGACATCAAGAGCGGCGCCAAGGTGGCTTTGCCCAATGACCCCAGCAATCTGGCGCGTGCACTGCTGGTGCTGCAGCAGGCCGGCCTGGTTAAGATCAAGGAGGGCGTGAACCCAGCCCGTATCTCCGAGCTGGACTTGGCCGCCAACCCTCACAAGCTGAAGTTCGTGGCGCTGGAAGCCGCCCAACTGCCCCGCGTGCTGGAAGATGCTGACTACGTGGTGGTTAACGGTAATTTTGCCGTTTCGTCCGGCCTAAAGCTGAGCGAAGCCGTGGTGCTGGAAAAGACCCCCGATCTGTATTTGAACGTGGTGGCCGTGAAGACTGGCAATGAAAAGTCGCAATGGGCGCAGGATCTGGCTGCAGCCTATCGCTCGCCTGAATTCAAGGCTGTGGTAGATACACAGTTCCCCGGCTACTCCAAGCCTGCTTTCCTGAAATAAGCGAAACGGAACAAGCCGTTGGCTTGCAAAAAGGGACCGGCTCTACCGGTCCCTTTTTCATGGGCCTTCGCCTGACTCAGGCGCCCGGCCTGTGCAGTGCAGCCTCGAATTCGGTCAACTCCTGATCCAGCGTGCCGCGCTGTCTAAAGCGCCTTCCTGCACGCTCATACCAGTTTTCGGCATCCTCCAGATCACCTTCCTGCCAATGCAGAATGCCGTGAAGCCAGGCTGCAAGCAGGCCTTCGACCTGTTGCACGCGGTCATGTGCGGCATTCCACTGTCCTTGCCGCAGCAGGTCAAGGATGCGGCGCAGCTCGTCGGTGTTTGGGTTCATGGCAGATGGGGCGGCAAGAGCGAATGTTCAGGCTGGTAGCAGTGCTTGCCGCACGGTATGGCTATCCACGACCTGCTCCATGCTCACGATTTTTCCATTGTCAAGGCGGTAGAGGTGGGCAAAGCTCGCGGTCATGGCTACACCGGTGGCGCGATAAATGCCCGAGTAGACGCCAAAGGCCGCCACCTGGTCTCCATCGGCTAGATAGGTGTGAGCCCGGGCCTGGTAGTTTTCCCATTCCGTTGCCAGGCGTTGAAACACTCCGCCCAGGATCTGCTCGGGGCCGATATAGCAGCCGGCGTAGGGGAAGCCAGCAGCTTCCGTCCAGCGGGTATCCGGGGTCAGCAAGGCCAGTAGATTCCTGCCGTTGTCCTGCGGCGCGCCTTCATAGGTCGCGCGGATGAGATCCAGGTTGCTTGTCATATTCGTATCCTTGGGGGAATTAGCCCCATTTCATTTCGCCCTTGGCAACCTTTGCGCCGATCTGCAGCGCTGCAGCCAAGCCCGCATCAGGGTAGCGGCGCTGCATGGCTGCAATCAGTGCCTCGCTGTTGGCAGCCTGGGTCAGCTCCTGCTCGAAGGCCAGAAGATAGTCGCGGGTGTAATGGACCGCAGAGATATCCAGCGCCGCTTGGGCGGACATATGACCGGGCACCACCACGGCGGGCTGGCGCGCGGCGATGGCTTCCAGGTTTTTGATCCATGCGGCGCGAGCCGCTGGGGTCGGCGTATCGGCTGTCCAGACATGCAGGCCCGAGAAGATCAGAACCCCGCCGAACACGGCATTCAGTGACGGCACCCACAGATAGCGGCGGTTGTCCATGTTCTGGGCTTTCACGATCTCGATGGTCTTGCCTTCCAGCGTCAGCGATGGAGCATCGAAGGCCTCGGGCAAGACAATGTCGGCCAGCTTCTGTGGACCGTTTTCCTTGAGCTGAGGGCCCCAGGTGTCAATCTTCTTTTGCACATTGGCGCGTATGGCGGCCAGCGTGTCAGATGCGGCAATCACTCTGGCCTGGGGAAACGCTGCCTTGACGGGCCCCAGGCTGAAGTAATAGTCGGGGTCGCTCTGGCTAATGTAGATAGTGGTCAACGTCTTGCCGGAAGCCTTGATGGCTTCCACGGCGGCGCGGCCATCGGGCAGAGAGAAGCCCCCGTCGATCAGCATGGCTTCCCGCTCGCCGCTCAGAAGCACCGGAGCGCGGAAGAAGCCTTTTTCACCGGCCGGTAGATGCATCCATTGCAAGGGCGCATCGGCCTTGCTCGATGGGGTGGCGCAGCCCGCCAGAGCGGTGGCCGCGCCAGCGGCGGTGGCGGAGAGAACGAAGTGGCGACGAGTCAGCATGGCGGTTTCCTGTCAAAGCTCAGAAGAGGACTGATTCCAGAGCCGGCCATGCAGGTTTTGCAGATGCCAGGCTTGGTTTCAGGCGATGCAGTGATGGTAGGAACAAGTCATTGACAAATAAATAGCGATGAAATAGATAGTCTGTATGCAAATAGCAAACAATACCAAGGAGGCCAGCTCGGGCAACTTCGCCAACCTCAAGCGGCTGGCGTATTTCGCGGCCGTGGTGGAGACGGGCAGCTTTACGGCTGCAGCCGATCGCCTGGGCATCACCAAGGCCGTGGTCAGCCAGCAGGTGGCGCGGCTGGAGCGTGAGTTCAGGGCGACCCTGCTCACACGGACGACGCGCAAGGTCGCGCCCACAGACGCTGGTCGGGCGTTTTACCAGCGCTGTGCGCTGATCCTCAAAGAGGCGGGCGAGGCCTTCGACGAATTGGCTGAAGTGGCGGCCGAGCCTTCGGGCACGCTGCGGCTGACGGCGGCGCTGGACTATGGCATCACGGCGGTGGTTCCTGCCATCGCGGAGTTCACCCGTCGCTATCCGCAATGCAAGGTGGATGCGGTGTTCAGCGATCAGTCACTGGATCTGCTGTCTGGGCAGGTGGAGTTGGCAATTCGCGTGGGGTGGCTGACGGAGCTGAATCTGCAGGCCAGGCAAATCGGCAGCTTCCATCAATTGCTGGTGGCTGCGCCTTCCTGGGGCGCTGAGGTTCAGAGCCTGAAGCAACCCGGTGAGATAGCGACGCTGCCTTTCGTTGCCAATACCGCGCTGCGTGATCCCGTGCATTGGCATTTTTCCCATCAGACTCAGGGTGCCCAGAGTGTGCTCGTCCATCCTGTGATCTCGCTGGATGCAACGCTTGCTGTTCGAGAAGCGGTGCGCCAAGGTGCGGGGCTGTCGGTCTTGCCCGACTATGCGATTGCCGAAGATCTGGAGGCTGGACGGTTGCTTCGGGTACTGGCTCCGTGGAGCTTGCCGTCGGGCGGCATTCATGCGGTGTTTCCGGCAGCACGGTTTCGACCGGCTAAGGTGAAGGCTTTTGTGGACCTGCTGATGGAGCGGGAAGGGCCCTCAATTAGGAATCCAAGACCGAACTTCGCGGCATGAAGGATGTGCGCTCGCTCAGAAAGTCCAGGTGCAATGCTGAAGCTTAGTCTTTATATTCTTTTGAAGATAAAGAGATAGATTCTTATTGTTTTGAGATTGTTTCTATTGTCTTGATACTGTACTGAGCCGGTGCTTTTCGCCGTCGTTTTCAAGGCCCAGGCCTCAAGAGATTTCAGTCAAGAAACAACAGGAGCATTTCATGAACTTTCCCTTCTCCGCTGTGCGGGCACGTCGTGGTTTTCTGGCAGTTGCGGCACTGGCCGTGGCCGGCAGCGCAGCGCTTGTGACGGCTCTGCCGGCGGCGGCCCAGGATGCCAGCAAAAAGCAGCTGGTGATTGGCGGCACGGCGGGCTCGAACATCGACCAGCTGCAGGCGGGCATCGTCCCCATCCTGCAAAAGAAGGGCTACAAGGTCAAACTGGTGGAATTCAACGATTATGTGCAGCCCAATCTGGCGCTGGCTGATGGTTCGCTGGATGCCAACTTCTTCCAGCACGAGGTGTATTTCAACCAGTTCAAAGGCGACCGCAAACTGGACTTGACGGCTCTGGTGCAGGGCCCGATTGCCCCCATGGGCGTCTACAGCAAGCAGCGCAAAAGCCTGGTCGATCTCAGGGAAGGCGACCGCGTGGCCTTGCCCAATGACGCCAGCAATCTGGCGCGCGGCATTTTGTTGTTGCAGCAGGCTGGCCTGGTCAAACTCAAGGAGGGCGTGAACCCTTTGCGCGTCTCGGAGCTGGATCTGGCTGCCAACCCCAAGAAGATCAAGCTGGTGCCGCTGGACGCCGCCCATCTGCCGCGTGCCCTCGACGATGCGCAGTACGCCATCATCAACGGTAATTTTGCGATCTCCTCGGGCCTGAAACTCTCGGATTCCGTGCTGCTGGAGAAGACGCCCGAGCAGTATTTGAACATCGTGGCCGTCAAGACCAAGGACAAGAACGCAACTTGGGCCAAGGATCTGGCCGAGGCCTACAAGTCTGCCGAGTTCAAGGCCGTGGTGGACAGCAAGTTTGCCGGCTACGCCAAGCCCGGTTTTCTGCAATAAGGCGCTGGATCAGGCCATACGGGCCTGAACTTCCGCTGTCAAATGGCGCAGTGCACGCAGTTCTATCTGCTGCAGCTGCGCTATTTGCTTTGGGGGCAGTGATTGCAGCAGGGCGGCGGCACCAAAGTCGCTGAGCATGGCTTCGCCCGTTGCCGCATTCCAGAGGATGTTGTGCGCATACAGATCGCCATGCAGCACGCCGCGCGCATGCAGGTGGGCGACAGCGCTTTGCACGCCTTGCAGCAGGTGCTGGGCAGCCTGCGGCGAAAAACGCTGGTCAGCGGCGTAGACATCACGTGTGCAGCTATCAAAACTGGGGGGCTGCGCCAGTGCCTGCATGGCGGCTGGCAACAGCGGCATAGCCATGGCCAGTTGCTGCTCGGGCAGGTCGCTGACCGGGCCTAGTGGCGTCAGCAGATTGGGGTGGCTGCCTGCCGCAAGCCCCGCTGCCAGTTCAGATTGCGGCGTGCCGTCGCTGGTGTGGGCGGCTTTGAAAACCTTCAGTGCCAGATCGTGGCCTGCATGGCTGGCGCGGTAGATGTGGCCGCTGGCGCCTTCGCCTAGTTTTTCACCCAACTGCAAGTTTTGATAAGAAATGGCCTCTGCCCCATGTTCATCAAGCGCTAGTAGCTCACTTTTTTGAGTGATAGGGTTGCCTGCCATGGCCAACCAGGCCAGTTGCGGCAGTGCAAAGATCAGCTCTGAAAGTTGCTCAAAACGGTTGCTGGCAATGCGCAGCAGCTCGAGCTTTTGGCATCGCACCAGACCCTTGGGCAGTTGCTGCAACGGGTTGCAAGACAGCATGAGCTTTTGCAAGCGCGCGCACTGGCCTATGGATTCGGGCAGTTCCTGCAATCGGTTGTCCGTCAGGATCAGCCAGCGCAGGCGTAGCGGCAGGCTTTGCCCGGGCACATGGGCAATCTGGCAGGCCTTGAAGCCCACCATCTCCAGCTCGGGCATCTGGCCCAGCACGGCGGGCAGCTCGGTGAACGGATTGTTCGAGGCGAACAGAATGCGCAGCTTTTTGAAACGGGGCAGGTCGGTGGGGAGCTGGCTGAGCTGGTTGCCCGACAGGTCCAGAATCTCCAGCGAGTCGGCCAGGGCATACAGCGCCTGCGGAAACTCCGTCAGTGCGTCGCTGATGCGGATATGGCGGGCACCGGCCAGCGATCCCTCGGCTAACTGGGAGTGAAATTGCGTGAGCGTCAACATGAAGCAGCAGTCTAAGCCCCGCATCGAATGAAAATTCACAAGGCTCTGCGGGCATTGGCACAGCAGGATGCTGCGGCTTGGCCGGACTTGCCGCCCTGCCTGCTGAGATCTTCAGCGCAGACCGCCCTGCTATGACTCTGTATCGGCCGCGAGTCCTCTCAAGAGGTTGGGAGAAACAGTTTCTGCTCACTTCCGCATGAACGGGCTTGCGGTTTAATGAACCCACAGCACCTCAAACTGCTGGACCGGTATCGATACCTCATCACCCTCGCACTTGCCCAGCATGGCTCTGCCCAAGGGGGCTTTGCTGCTGATGACCTGAACGAGCTCAGAGCCGCAGACCAGCTTCATGCTTCCTCCATCCGGGCCGAGAAAGAGCTGTTGTGGCTTGTTGCCGGCATCCACCAAACAGACCAGCGCGCCGAGCTGTATACCTTCACTGGCGTTGTAGGGGCGTGGACGAAACTGTTGCCAATGGGCTATCGCCTGGCGGATGGCTTCGGCGCGACGCGCTTGGCCAGTGGCCAGGTAGGCGGCTTCTAGACCCAAGGTGTCGTATTTGTTTTCGGCGATGTTTTCTTCGTGAGTCGCTGTTTCATGAGCCGCCCGCGCTGCTTGATCGGCTTGCAGAAGGTCCTCGGCAAGCCGTTCCAGCACCTGCTGCTGCAGCAACAATTTATCCATGATGAAAGGTAGATGTCTCGAACAGTAGGGGCTGGATTATGAAGGACCTCAACCACATGAATCAGTGCGGCTTTGGCTCTTATTCGTCTTGCAGGCCCAAGTCTTCCGCCGCTCTCTTTAATTCTGCGAACTGGTAGTCCTGCACCGTCTGCCTGGAAGAGATGGCTCGGTTGTCTGGTCCCGGGATGAGCAGCCAAGCCGTTGCCCCCTCTTCTTGCGGATGCGGCATTGCAAACATCAGGAACTCGCAGTCGATGCCCCACACGTCATCGATTTGCATATCTCTGCACTGTGAGGGAATGTGCATGAACGTCACACGGTCGCTGACGGCACGAAGCAACTCATCGTCTTCTG
>NZ_JABBCQ020000023.1 GCF_012844455.2 Comamonas suwonensis
TGTGTAGTCTAGAGATGAGGCGGACAGGGATGATCAGTGCTGGCGAGCATGTGGTTCACAAGTCCCCTTTCTTGACACTTTTTTCCTGTAATTTCGAGTAAATAATTCCTTAGTTGCAAAAAATTACGTTTAGGAGGAAAAATGACCGCTGTCGAATTAGTTGGACTGATCGCGTCAATCGTTTCATTGGTTCTTGCGATCGGTGCAATTTGGCTATCTGTTGTCTTCTTTAATATGTCCAACGAGGCAGCAAAATCTACGACTGAGGCTGCCAAAGGGATTGATGCAAGCGTGAAGCGTCTAGAGAACTTGTTTGACAAGCTCTATTCAGACACTTTCTCCATGATGAAGGACACAGTTTCAGATATGCGGAAACACATATGGAATGGTGATGAGTCGAAGCAAACTGAAAACAAGGAATCTATTCTTGAAGAGGCAGATAAGAAAGCCGAAGAAAAGGTAGCTGAAGTTAAAGAAGCGATGGACAGGCAGCTTGCAGAAATACTAGCTACTCAAAGAGCATCGGACGGAAACCTAAGTGATGTTAAGAGGGCGATGGAACGCCTCTTGGAGAACGCTATTCAGACATCTCGTCAGATCGATAGCGAAGCGAGAGAGGAAACGCTCAGAGGGCACTTACAAATCGAACTACGTAAAGCGTTGAGGCGTAATAAGGTGGTGACAGCAGCAGAACTTGTAGATTCACTATCTGAATTTCCTCGCCATAGAGTGTTAGGTGAGTTACAGAAGATGAAGGCACGTGGTCTGGTGGTTTTTGAAGATGATGCCTTGATGCCGGATTCTGCAATTCGCCTCCCGACTATTCGAGAAAGAACCACGAAGGTTGAGGGCTAACAGTTCATGCAGGCTGACAGTGCTTTGTGGCACGGTTTGGTTTTGGCGTGAGTGTCTGTTTTTCGTAGAGCACAACTTTGCGATTGTTTATTGCAGTCGGGTTAGCAGCGGCATCGCGACGTGTGAGAGCCATAGGAGCGCCAGCCCATTCTGAGCAGAGCAGGTGTTTAGATCACTGCGTTGCTTCTGAAGTGACGACAGACTGTCAACGGTATAGCGGTCTAATGGGCATGCAAAGCGGGTTCAGAGCGTGCTAAGTGGTTGAAGTGATGGATAAAGGTGGATAAAGCGGTCTCGTTGACGATACTCATAATCCTTTGGTCGACAGTTCAAGTCTGTCACGCCCTACCAAATATGTATCAAGCCTGTCATCTTCTTCGATGACAGGCTTTTTCTTTGCTCGATTGCGAAAAAATTGCTGATTTGGTCTGAGAGGCGTTTTTTCACCGCTAGAATACAACCCTGTTGCGGCTGTAGCTCAGCTGGATAGAGTACTTGGCTACGAACCAAGGGGTCGTGGGTTCGATTCCTGCCAGCCGCACCAAAAACGTCTAGCCTCAGAACTGAAAAGTTCTGAGGCTTTTTCGTTTCTGATGCTCAGGTGTGTTCTTGCTTCAGGCCTTGGGGATATGCAGAGTGAACGTGCTGCCATCGCCCAGGCTGCTGCTGATCTGCAGGTTGCCGCCGTGGCGCTGTGCCACGGTGCGCGTAAAGGCCAGGCCCAGGCCCACTCCATCCATGCGCTCATGCTGCCGCAGGCGCTCAAAGGGCTGGCTGAGTGTGGTCAGCGAGGCTTCATCCATGCCGGGGCCGTGATCGCGCACGGCAATGCCCCAGCTCTGTGCGTCTTCCACAATGCTGCATTCGACAATGGAGCCCTGATCGCTGTCCTGCGGCTTGCCGTATTTGATGGCATTGGTCAGCAGGTTGATGACGGCGCGGTGCAGCAGGCCGGGGTCGCCGTGGACACTGGCTTCGGTCTCTGGCAGTTCAAACACCAACTGCACGTTTTGCTGCTGGGCTTGTGTCCAGCAGTCAGAAACGGCTTGATCGGCCAGCAGGCCCAGATCCAGCCGTTCGCTGCGGTAGGTTTGCTCCTGTGCTCTGGCCAAGTGTACAAAATCGTCCGCCAGTTGGAGCGATGACTGAGCGTAGCTTTCAATGCGGGAAAACAAAACCTCTTCAGACTCGATGCGCTTGCTGGTGCGCTGCATCTCCAGCAGCGTGATGATGGAGCCGACTGGCGCGCGTATGTCGTGTGAGATGAATTGCATGGCCTGATCGCGCTGGGCTTGTGCGCTGCGCAGGTCGCTGATATCGACCAGAGTGATCAGCCAGCCGGATGTGGGTGGTGCCTCGAACACCTGGCTGAGCAGCATGAGATAGCGGCCCTGTGTGTCGCGCCCTTCGCTTTGGCGCGGCAGGGTGGCTTTCTGGAGGGCGTTGCGGTTGAGCAGTGGTGCGCTGCTGGCGGGCAGGCTGAGCGATAGTCGTGGCTGGTGGCGTTGTGCAAGCCGGCCAGCAGGGTAATCAAATCATCGCCTTGCTTGAGGCGGGTGCCCAGACTTTCAATGTAGCGGTAGGCGGCGGTGTTCGCCAGCAGCACCATTCCATCGTGGTCACAGACAAAGGTGGCGGATGGTAGCTGGCGCAGGCTTTCGCTCACAAAGTGGTGCAGGGCACGCAGCTGGCGGGAGGCTTGCTCGACGGCGGCAATGCGCTGGTCGAGTGCATCACCTTTGAGAGCGCTGGTGCTGATCACCGGCAGGCCTTGACCTTGCAAGTCTTGCAGTTCCAGCGCCAGAAAGCGGGTGGCGGCTCTCAGGCGTAGCCAGCTCCACAGCGGGTAGGCGAGTGCGAGGCCCAATAGCGCCGCAGCCGGTGCAGTCTGCACATGGCCCCAGCGCGGAGCAAGCCCGGCGATCAGCAGGCTGAGCAGTGCCAGCAGCGCGCTGGCAATCAAACCACCAGAGGGGCCGCCCCATGCCAGCGCGAGCAGGCCCAGCAGCACGGTCAGGAGATTGAGAGCGCGGTTGAGGGAGGGGGAGGCCGCTTCCAGATGCGTATCGAGCAAGATGCCGTTGAGCACATGGCCCAGCATTTCTACATTGGAGATCAGGCGTGCATCAAAGCCGATCGGTGCGGTGAATTTTTCTCCGAGCCCCGTGGCGGTAGCGCCAATCAGCACGTATTTGCCGCGAAACGCTGCGGGGGGAATGTTGCCGCGCAGAACGTCGATATAGGAATAGGTGGTGAATGGAGACTGATGGCTTTGCTGCTTGTCTTGCGCTGCGCTGGCAAAGGCGATGAACCGGGGCTGCAGGCGTTGCCATGTCGTTCCGGGCTTGGCTGGGGGCTGAGTCGTTTCAGTGGGCGGGCAGGGCTGAGTGGTTTCGCCCACGCAGTGCAGGCTCAAAGTCATATGCCACCAGAGCTGGCCGGGTCGCCCTTCTTGTGCGTAAAAGCGGCGCACTACGCCATCGGCATCCATGGGCATTTGCGTGTGGCCCAAGGCTGCGGCCACGCTGGAAAGGCCCTGTAGCGGTGGTGTGGCTTCACCTTGCTCGGCGCGGGTGATGGGCAGAACCACTTTGCCGCTTTTTTGCAGCGAGAGTTGCAGCAGCAGGTCATCACCGGGATAGTCCCAGTCTTCTTCGCTGAAGACGATATCCATTCCAATGGCGCGAGGCTGGCCTTGCTGAATGCGTTCCAGTGCAGCAGAGTGCAGGGCGCGGCGCCAGGGCCAGCGGCCAATGCTGTCAATGCTGTCGTCATCAATGGCGACAATGACGATATCGGCTGATGCGGGGCGCTGGTGCAGCCAGGCCGAGGTGTCTTGAATGATGCCGTTGACGCGCACCAACTGATTGCTGCCGCTGAGCCAGTACGTCAGGCCGAGCAAAAAGGCGCTGAGCAGCAGCCAGCTGAGGCGCAGGTCTTGCAAGCGGCTTTTGCGTGTGGGGGGGGCTTCAGTCATGCCGAGAGTGCGGTGAGGCAGTCATAAAACAATAGCTGGTAGCGATTGTCAAATCACGGTTTAAGGCATGAAACCCATGAAGTTCCATTGAAATCATGGGCTGGAAGCTACTGTTTTTACTGGCGTGTCAGGCGGGAGCCATCGCCAGAGGTCAGGGTCTGGCCCTCGGCCGAAGTGACCCAGTTGCCGGTCTGGAACTGGCGTGCTGGCGAGAAATTGCTGCGCAGGCCGTTGCGGTCTTCCACCTGCATCTGCAGGTAGTAAGCGCCGGCGGGAAGGTCTTGCGTGCCCCATTGGGGTTGAGTTAGCCAGGTGTCGACCACTGGCTTGGCAAAGCTGGGCTCGCTGGCCACGATGATGTGGTAGCGCTGGCCTTCTTCACCGGCCCAGCGAATGTTGCGGCTGCCTTCACCAGCGCTGCCATCCAGTTGCAGGTCTGGCGATTTGGGGGCTTGAGCCAGTGTCATCTTCTGAGGAGCGGCGAAGGGGCCGGCATCCCGTTGACCATTGCTGAGCGTGCGAATGCTGGCAGCGCGCCACTGGTAATCGCCCACGGGCAGTTTGGCCAGGGCATCGGCGGGCAGTGTGCAATCTTTGAGGTCGTTCGCATCAAGCAGAGGTTGTGCGAAGTTGCCAGCGGCATTGGCCACCTGAATGCGATAGGCGGAGGCCTCCGTCACCTTGGTGCATTGCAGGCCGCGCTGGCCCAGACCGACGGTGGCATCCGGTTCGGGCGATTCGTAGTGCGGAGGTACGGGGTGGGCCTTGACGCGCAGAGCCTGCAGGCTGCGAGTGCCGGGAATGCCATTGGTATCAATGGCGCGAATGGCGGCGATGTAGTTGCCGTCTTCTACGCCCGTCAGGCGGGCAGGCGATTGAGTGAACATGCCGCCGCGCACGATCTGGGTGAATTCTTTGTCTTTGGCCAGTTGCACCTGATAGCGCACCGCTCCGGGCATGGTGGGCAGTGGCAGGCTGACCCAGTTGGCGTCTTCTGCCAGTGCGGGCCACGCTGCAATATCAGGCGCTGCCAGCATGGCTGAAGGCTTGCTCAACTGGCCGTTGGCGGATACGGCAAGGCCCTGGCCGGGCTTGAGCAGGACAGAGGGCTGGCCAGCCTGAACGGCGACCGAACCTTCATCCACGGCTGCAGCGGTCTGGCCTGCGGCATCGGTCAGCACCAGAAACTGGGTGCCGCGCACGCTGGTGGAGGCCGCCAGTGTGCGCACTTCAAAGCGGCGCTCACCATTGATCTGCTTGGGCACAGAGGCCTCAACCCTGCCTTCGCGCAGGTCAATGACGGACTGCAAGCTTCCGGCGCGGCCCTTGCGGCGCATCTGGCGCAGCTCTACATCAGACTCTGACTGCACGCGCACCAGCGACCCATCAGCCAGCCGCACCGACACAAAGGCGTTGGCCGGAACCTTGAGCGAGTCACCTTCCTGCAGCAACTGGCCTTTTTGCACAGCTTGCGAAGTGGCACTACCCATATTGGCGGTATCTGCGAGATGGTTCAAAGAGCGTGAGCTGCGTACATCACCCTGCACAAACTCTACCGATGCCGTGGCTGCGCGCAGCAGATGCGTCGGAATTTCAAGTACCGAGCCGGGGCGCAGCTGAAAGGGGTTATCCACGCGATTGTGGCTTTGCAGGGCGGCCCAGTGTGTGCGGTCTCCCAGAAAGCGTGCGGCCAGCATTTCCAGTGTGTCGCCAGCCACCACGCGGTGGGCGATAAAGTCGCCGCCGCGTTGCTTGGGTGTGATCTGGGCGTTGACTGCTTGGGTCCCCATCAGCCCTGCCAATGCCACCCAGAGCGCGCCTGAGCCAAGGCCATATAGCGAGGCATGGGTTGCAAAGCGGGGCAGAGTGCGAATAGGCATGCGGTGAGGGCGAGGTGTGGGGGGTGCTATTAAAAATCAGGCAGCGCTAGGCTCTTCGGCCTCGGCGGTTTCGGGGGCATCCAGGCGGTAGCCATAGCCGTAAATCGCGGAAATGGCATAGGGCTGGCCAGCACGCAGATTAAGCAGATTGCGCAGGCGCGAGACATGGGTGTCCAGTGAGCGCGATTGCACCTCGGCGTTATGACCCCAGACCACTTCACGCAAATGATCGCGCGAGAGCAGGCGGCCCCGGTTCTGGAACAGCGTCAGCGCCAGCGTGTATTCGCGGTGTGTGACTTCTACGGGCTTGCCATCCATCTCAATGCCGTTGGTGGCGGTGAGAAAGCGGTAAGGCCCGAAAGTCAGAACGCTTTGCGCAGCCAGCGGGTAGGCACGGCGCAGCAAGGAAGAGATGCGCGCGCGCAACTCACCCGCCCGGATGGGCTTGATCATGAAATCATCAGCACCGCTGGCCAGGCCTTCAATAATGTCGGCCTCTTCGCTGCGGTGGGTGATGAAGATGATGGGCACATCTTTGCTGATCTGCTCGCGCACCCAGCGCACGACATCGGGGCCTTTGGTGTCAGGCAGTTCCCAGTCGATCAGCAAGAGATCAAAGCTCTCGCGGCGCAACTCTTGCTGCAGCGCTGCGCCTTTGAGGAAGGTGTGGCAACTGTGGCCTGCTTCTGTGGCGACTTGGCGCAACATTTCTAATTGCAAAGGATCGTCATCCAGGGCGGCAATGCGCATTTCTCATCCCTTTCGTGCGAAGGATTGAAGCTCCACTGCCCGGCAATGGGCGCGGGCAGCTCTCTCCAGGATTCGAGGACAGTTTACTGCTCTGCGGCTTCTCGCAACTGCTCAAGCGCCTGAACCACTTGTTCGTCACGGATGCCGTCAAGTGGCTGCAGGCGAGGCTTGATCGCTTCCAGAGCTGCAGCGCCTTCACGCTGCAACTGGGCAATGCTCTGGCCTGCTTCCTTGGGGGCGGTAAAGCCCTGGCTTTGCAGCAGCAGCAGGCCATCGGCGGCCACCAGCTTGAAGTAGAACTGGCCATCCGCTTCGCGGTACTGCTTGAACTGGGGCAGGGCGGCTTTGGTCGTCTTGGCCTTGGCTTTGCTCGTCTGCGCCAGATTGCGAATGCCCACGGCGCTGCGCAGCTGCTGCAGCAAGGGAGTGGCCAGTTTGCGGGCCTTGATGCCACCGGCTTGCAGAATTTCTTCCAGTTCGGCGGGGTGGGCCATCAGGTATTCATAGCGCTCGCGCATGGGGGCGATCTCGCGGTCGATGCGCTCGAACAGAGCCTGCTTGGCATCGCCCCAGGCAATGCCTGCAGCGTATTGCTGGCGCAGGGCCTCGGTTTCTTCGGCGCTGGCAAAGGCCTGATAGATCTGGAACAAGGCCGAGCCTTCGACTTCCTTGGGCTCGCCGGGCGCGCGCGAGTCTGTGGTGATGCCGTTGATCAGCTTTTTGAGCTGCTCACGCGGGGCAAACAGCGGAATCGTGTTGTTGTAGCTCTTGCTCATCTTGCGGCCATCAAGGCCGGGCAAGGTGGCAACGCTTTCTTCCACCACGGCTTCGGGCAGGGAAAAGTATTCGCCGCCGTAGATGTGATTGAAGCTGGAAGCCATGTCGCGCGCCATCTCCAGATGCTGGACCTGATCGCGACCTACGGGCACTTTGTTGGCGTTGAAGACCAAGATGTCTGCGCCCATCAGCACGGGGTACATGAAGAGGCCTGCGGTCACGCCGTCATCAGGCTCGGTGCCCGCAGCGTTGTTTTTGTCTACGGATGCTTTGTAGGCATGGGCGCGGTTGAGCAGGCCTTTGCCGGTCACACAGGTCAGGAACCAGGTCAGCTCGGGAATCTCGGGGATGTCCGACTGGCGGTAGAAGGTGACGTGCTCTGGGTCCAGACCGGCGGCCAGCCAGCTGGCGGCAATCTCGATGGTGGAGCGCTGCACGCGCTCGGGGTCCTGGCACTTGATGAGGGCGTGGTAGTCGGCCAGAAAGTAGAAGTTCTCTACGTTCTTGTTCCGGCTGGCCTCGATGGCGGGGCGCATCATGCCTGCGTAGTTGCCCAGGTGGGGCGTGCCGCTGGGGGTGATGCCGGTCAGGAAACGGGTAGTGCTCATAGGAATCAACAGCAAAAATCGATAGCAGTCTGCCGCGCCTGTGTCAGCGCAGCAAGGCCATGAAGGGGGAGAGGATCAGGTCGATGGCCGAGTAGCCCAGACTCATCAGCGGACGTAACCAGTAGCTGCCGACCACGCCGAGCAGAACCAGGCCCATGACGATGAAAAAGCCATAGGGCTCAACACGGGCCACGGCCTGTGCCTGCTTCCAGGGCAGCAGGCCCACCAGGATGCGGCCGCCATCGAGCGGTGGCAACGGAAAGAGGTTGAAGGCCCACATCACAAGGTTGACCGTGATGCCGGCGCGGCACATCTCCAGAAAGAAGCGCTCGTTCTGCCCCAGTCCGACCAGCAGCACCAATACCAGTGCCCAGAAAATGGCCTGTACAAAGTTGGATGCCGGGCCAGCCAGTGCCACCCAGATCATGTCGCGCTTGGGATTGCGCAACTGGTCAAAGCGCACGGGAACCGGCTTGGCGTAGCCAAACAGAAAAGCCCCCGATGTGGCGAAGTACAGCATCAGCGGCATCAGGATGGTCCCGACGGGGTCGATGTGCTTGATGGGATTGAGTGTGATGCGCCCCATCATAGCAGCGGTGTTGTCGCCAAAATGACGCGCCGCATAGCCGTGCGCCGCCTCATGAATGGTGATGGCGAACAGCACAGGCAGTGCGTAGATTAGGACGGTTTGGATAAGTTGGGTGAGTTCCACCCGGTGATTGTCTCAGACGCCGCGCCTTGGCGCTGTTTCGCTCCCGCACAAGTCAGTTTCCGGCTCTGAAATTCGGGTTGCACATAATTGCCAGATCAAGTAAGTGTTGCAAAATGCAACCCGCATGCAGCTTCAGTTCAGCGCTTGGCCGCTGCTCAGGTCGCATGCGAGGCAGATAAATCCATCAATAACAAAGTGTTCGGCAAAGCAGGGCTGGGCAAGGGGATCAATATGACGGTGAGCAATCGACTGGTGATTGCGTTTGTCAGCATCAGCGTATTTGTGCTGGCGCTGATGGGCATTGCGTGGGTGGCTATGTCTGATGTGTTGTCGGTGCTGCAAGCGGGCTCGCTCACGGTCCAGCAGTCGCAGCAGCTGATGACTGAAGTTCAGCGCTCGCGCTGGTGGTTGCTGGCGCTGGGGGCTTGGGTGTGTATTTCTTGCGCGTGGTCGTGGTTCAGCCTGCGCCGAGGCATTGTGGCGCCTTTGCAAGAAGCGATCTTGATTGCCGAGACCGTTGCTGCTGGTGACCTGAGCAAAGAGTTTTCATCCAGCGCCACCGGTGAGTTCGGCCGCCTGCTGACAGCGTTGAGCACCATGGAAGACACGCTGACTGAGCTGGTGGGGCGCATCAAGCAGTCCACGGATTCGCTGGCTGTATCGGCCTATGAGATTGATGCGGGCAACTCCAATCTCTCCAGCCGCACCGAACAACAGGTCAGCGCGTTGACCGAAACGGCGGCCAGCATGGAGCAGCTCACCGTGACCGTGCGTCAGAACGCCGAACGCGCCCATTCGGCCAGCTCGCTGGCCGTGACGGCATCTGCCACTGCCGGGCGCGGCGGCCAGGTGGTGAGCCAAGTAGTGGACACCATGGATGCCATCAGTGGCAGCTCACGCAAGATTGTGGACATCATTCAGGTGATTGAAGGTATCGCTTTCCAGACCAATATCCTGGCGCTGAACGCAGCCGTGGAAGCCGCCCGCGCCGGGGAGCAAGGCCGTGGTTTTGCCGTGGTGGCCAGTGAGGTGCGCTCTCTGGCAGGGCGCAGTGCGGAGGCGGCCAAACAGATCAAGGAGCTGATTACCGCCAGCGTGGCGCAGGTAGAAAGTGGCTCCGGGTTGGTGGGGCAAGCCGGCAGCACCATGCAGGACATCATGCAGTCCGTAGGCCAGGTGACGGGTTTGCTGGGCGAAATCTCAGGCGCGCTGAAGGAGCAAAGCGAAGGCATTGCCCATGTGAATACGGCCGTGGCGCATATGGACAGTACCAATCAGGAAAACGCAGCGCTGGTCATGCAGGCCACGCAGGCTGCGGCCGCGCTCAATGCCCGCACTCAGGATTTGCAGCAGGCGGTGGGTGCTTTCAAGCTGGATGACGACGATGCAGCCGCGCCCATGCTGTCGCTGCACCCGGTACTGGCGCCTACGGGTCTGCGTGCGTCTGCCTTCTCAAAGCCAGCGCTGGCGTTTGAAGAATACTGATTTCAAGTCAAATAAGCCTGTAGCCCAATATTGGTAATAGCTCAATGCTATCAATATTGGGTGGTGGATGCTGCTGAGCTCAGTCGCTCAGTCGCTCAGTCGCTCAGTCGCTCAGTCGGCTTGAAGGCCTATGTCTTCCAGACTGCCTAAACCCTGGCGCACCACCACGGGCGGATTGTTCAAGGCCATGGGCGTGAGGTCGAGCACGGTGGTCGGCTGCTGCGGGCAGGCCCCGGAATCAACCACGGCGTCGAGCTCATGCGGAAAACGCTCCAGAATCGATTCCGCATCGTTGAGCGGCTCGGTCTCGCCGGGGGCAATCAAGGTTGTGGCCAGCAACGGTTCGCCCAGCTCCTCCAGCAATAGTTGCAGGCCCTTGCGATCAGGCACGCGCAGGCCGATGGTCTTGCGTGAGGGGTGGCTCAGGCGCTTGGGTACTTCCTTGCTGGCTTCCAAAATAAAGGTGTAGGGGCCGGGCGTTGCCAGCTTTAGCAGGCGGTACTGGCGGTTGTCCACCCGGGCATAGTTGGCCAGCTCGGACAGGTCGCGGCACAGCAGTGTGAGATGGTGCTTGTCGTTGATCTGGCGAATGCGGCGCAGCCGGTCTACGGCGTTCTTGTCATCAAGGTGGCAGACCAGGGCGTAGCTCGAATCTGTGGGTACCGCCAGAATGGCGCCCTTGCGCAGCATGTCTGCCGCCTGCTTGATGATGCGGGGCTGAGGGTTCTCTGGATAGACTTCAAAAACGGTGGTCATGCGGGCTTTCGTTGAGATTCAGGCACGCTGAATGCGGTCTTGCAGCAGCTTCCACACAGGGGTGAGCTGGCTGGGCAGGTAGGGAAGTTGCCCCAGGTCGATTTGTGACTCTTCAGGGCTGTGGAAGTCGCTGCCGCGCGATGCGGCGAGATCGAACTCTTTAGCCATCTCGGCATAGGTCACATATTCATGCGGGCGGTGGCTGCCGGTAATCACTTCGACGCCTTGGCCGCCCATCTGCTTGAATTCTGAAAACAGCGCGTATTCCTCAATCGCGCTGAAGTCATATCGCGCCGGGTGGGCAATGACGGCCACGCCGCCGGCGTCCACAATCCAGCGTACGGCATCGCGCAGATTGGCCCAGACATGGGAGACATAGCCGGGTTTGCCTTCGGTCAGATAGCGCCTGAAGACTTCATAGGTGTCGCTGCAAACCCCGGTCTCCACCAGAAAACGTGCAAAGTGGGTGCGCGAGACCAGCTCGGGGTTGCCCGCGTGGCGCAGCGCGCCTTCGTAGGCCCCGGGAATGCCCGCTTCTTCCAGCAGACGCCCCATTTCTCGGGCGCGCGGGCCGCGGCCATTGCGGGTGTCGTACAGGCCCTGTGTCAATTCCGCGTTGTCGGCATCAAAGCCCAGGCCCACGATATGCACGCTGCGGCCTGCGTAGCTGACGGAAATTTCAGTGCCTGTCACATAGTCCAGAGCTGCAGCCTTGGCTGCTGCGGCTGCGCGGTGTTGGCCGCCGACTTCATCGTGATCCGTCAGCGCCCACAGCTCCACCCCTCGCGCAGCGGCACGCTGGGCAAGTTGCTCGGGCGTCAAAGTGCCGTCGGAGACGACAGAGTGGCAGTGGAGATCGGCGTTCAGATAGGTTTTGGGCACGGCTTCATTGTAGGTTGCCGCATTTTCTGTGTTGCCCATCTGGGCTGATACGGCTTTACCCACAAGGTGCTGGAGTGCGGAGTGCTTGATTTGTAACAGTATTTAATATTCTCAGGGCGATGACGATGATACGGGGGACGCCGTTCCGGACTGACGCGGGCGCTGCCAAGCGCTCCTGGCGGTTGGGGTCTGTGCAGTCAGGGGGCTGCCCTTGCTCAAACGTATTGCTTAGATTGGTTTTTCATGAAGTTGAATCAGTTCACTGTGGCCCAAAAGTTGTGGGTGCTGGTGGTTGGCCTGTTGCTTGGCATGTTGGTGGTGAACGCCGGTAGCCTGGTGTATTTGCACAATGTCAACGCCACCATTGCCGACAACGTAGACCGCACTCAGACCGCTGCCACTTTGGCACGTGAGTGGCGCAACCTCACCGAGACCAGCATTGACCGTTCCATCGTTGCGGCCATCTCCAGCGAGGAAAACCTGGTTGCTCAGCAGCGCCAGCTGATGACCCAGGGTATTGAGCGCATCAATACCTTGCAGAAGCAGGTGGCAGAAACCGCTCGCTCCGAGGAGTCGCAAAAGGCGCTGGAAGGCATTGCAGAGCATCGTCGCAAGACGCTGGAAGTCAATGCAGCAGTACAGCAGGCGCGCAGCAACAGTGACTTTGCCGCGACTTACGACCTTGTGGAAAAGAAGCTGCGTCCCACCGCCAAGGCCTATATCGATGCCCAGGAAGCCTTTGTGCGCCTGCAAGAGCAGCACCGAGACCAGGTCAGGAGCAATGGCGAGCGGCTGCGCAGCAACGCCTACTGGGTCAGCGGCAGTGTGTGTGGCTTGCTGGTGTTGGTGGGCTTGGTCATGGCCGTGCTGATCGTGCGCTCCGTAACCCATCCCTTGAACGACGCCGTGGCCTTGGCCAATACCATTGCGGGGGGCGATCTCACTGTCTCTGTCAACGCGGATCGCAATGACGAACTGGGTTTGCTTCTCAAGGCCTTGAACGCCATGACCGAGCGTTTGCGCAGCGTGGTCGGTCAGGTGCGCTCGGGCGTGGAGTCTGTCTCTTCAGCCTCAGGCCAGATTGCGACGGGTAACCAGGATTTGTCAGCACGTACCGAGCAGACGGCCGCCAACCTGGAAGAAACCGCCGCCAGCATGGAAGAGCTGACCGCGACGGTGACGCAATCTGCCGATACGGCCCGCCAGGCCAATCAACTGGCATCGACTGCGGCACAGGCCGCAGAGCAGGGCGGTCAGGTGGTGCAGCGCGTGGTGCAAAGCATGGGTCAGATCACGGACAGCAGCCGCAGAATCGCCGACATCATCGGCGTGATCGATTCCATCGCCTTTCAGACCAATATCCTGGCGCTGAATGCAGCCGTGGAAGCCGCCCGCGCGGGTGAGCAAGGCCGTGGCTTTGCCGTGGTGGCTAGCGAGGTACGAGCCTTGGCCAAGCGCAGCGCCGATGCGGCCAAGGAAATCAAGCAGCTCATCACCACCAGCGTGGACAACGTGCAGTCGGGCTCTCAGCAAGTCGAGCTGGCAGGCAAGAGCATGAGCGAGATCGTGGCCAGCGTGCGTCGCGTCAGTGATCTGATTGGCGAAATCACGGCCTCGTCGACCGAGCAGCGCGACGGTATCAATCAAGTGAATCAGGCTGTCACGAATCTTGATCAGATGACTCAGCAGAACGCGGCGCTGGTGGAAGAGTCCAGTGCGGCGGCCTTGTCCATGCAAGAGCAGGCTCAGCGTCTGGCCGAGGTGGTTTCTGTCTTCAAGCTGGGCCACGAAAACGGCTATGCCAAGGTAGCTGCACCCCAGCGCGCAGCAAGTCGCGCGGTGCCAGCCATGGCCCCCGTCAAGCCGCGTGCAGCAGCGATGGCAACTCAGCCTGCCAGCAAGGTTGCTACGCCCAAGTCTCTGGCTGCCAGCAGCAAGTCCGCAGCAGCGGCTGATGACGGGGACTGGGAAACTTTTTAAGTAGCCGCATCCGCATCCCAAAAGCCCGCAGCGTCTGAAAAGAAGCTGCGGGCTTTTTCATGCCTTCTTTACGAAGTGAGGTGTTGCGGTAAGCGGGAAAGTCCTAATAACAAGAGCTATGCCCAAGATGGAAAGCAGTTGTAACAATTATTAATATTCCGGGGCAGCCTTGAGGAGCTAACTCCGCCTGGCTTGAGAGAGGACGTCAAGGGCCAGGAATTGACCGCCAGAGTCATGCATAAGCCAGCCCAGAGTTCACGATGCGTGACGTACCAGTGTTTGGATTTTCTTGTCTGGATTGGTTGGTTCATGAAGTTGTTTCAATTCACCGTAGCCCAGAAGCTATGGGTGCTGGTGATCGGTCTTTTGGCGAGCATGTTGTTGCTGGTGGCGGGCAGTCTGGCCTATTCCAACCGTGTCAATGAAAGCGTTTTCTCGGCAGTCGTACAGGCACAGACTGCGGCTGATCAAGCCAAAGAATGGCGCATCCTGACGCAGATGAGCATGGACCGCTTTACGGCGGCAGCCATGTCGACTGAGGAAAACCTGGTGGAGCATCAGTACAAGCTGATGGGGAGCCTGATCGCCAGCATTAATGCGCTGCGTGAGAAAGTGCTGGCGCAGGTGCATACCGACGAAGCCAAGAAATTGATGGCTGATGTCAACAAGCACCGCGACACCTTGTTTGCAGCAAACAAGGAGGTCGATCAAGCCCGGCGTGCACGTGATTTCGAGCACTCTCAAAAACTGATTGAAGAGCAGCTCAATCCGGGGGCTCAGAAATATTACGCAGCCCTTGAAGCTTATGTGCAACTGCAGGATCGCTATCGCGTGCAGGCGCTGGAGGATGGAGAAGTCAGCCGAACCAAAGCCTACTGGGTCATTGCCGCAGCCTGCGGCGTGATCATGCTTTTAGGGCTGCTGACCGGTGTGCTCATCATGCGATCCATTACCCGGCCGTTGATGAAGGCGGTTGAATTGGCAGATGCCATTGCAGATGCGGATTTGAGTGTCAGTACAGACCATCAGCGAGATGATGAACTTGGACACCTGCACCGCTCGCTCAACGCCATGGCTGCGCGCTTGCGCAGCGTGGTCGGTCAGGTGCGCTCGGGCGTGGAGTCTGTCTCTTCAGCTTCAGGCCAGATTGCGACGGGTAACCAGGATTTGTCAGCACGCACCGAGCAGACGGCTGCCAATCTTGAAGAAACTGCCGCCAGCATGGAAGAGCTGACCGCGACGGTGACGCAATCTGCCGATACGGCCCGCCAGGCCAATCAACTGGCATCGACTGCGGCACAGGCCGCAGAGCAGGGCGGTCAGGTGGTGCAGCGCGTGGTGCAAAGCATGGGTCAGATCACGGACAGCAGCCGCAGAATCGCCGACATCATCGGCGTGATCGATTCCATCGCCTTTCAGACCAATATCCTGGCGCTGAATGCAGCCGTGGAAGCCGCCCGCGCGGGTGAGCAAGGCCGTGGCTTTGCCGTGGTGGCTAGCGAGGTACGAGCCTTGGCCAAGCGCAGCGCCGATGCGGCCAAGGAAATCAAGCAGCTCATCACCACCAGCGTGGACAACGTGCAGTCGGGCTCTCAGCAAGTCGAGCTGGCAGGCAAGAGCATGAGCGAGATCGTGGCCAGCGTGCGTCGCGTCAGTGATCTGATTGGTGAAATCACCGCCTCGTCGACCGAGCAGCGCGATGGTATCAATCAGGTGAATCAGGCCGTCACGAATCTTGATCAGATGACCCAGCAGAACGCGGCGCTGGTGGAAGAATCCAGTGCAGCGGCCTTGTCCATGCAAGAGCAGGCAGAGCGTCTGGCCGAGGTGGTTTCTGTCTTCAATCTAGGAGCTGTGGCGGTAACTGCTGGGGCACCAGCGCTGGCTCCCGTTCGCATGTCTGCGCCGATCGCCGCGCCGCGCATGGCGGCAGCCAAGGTAGCGAAACCATCGAAACTTCAGGTCGCAGGAGCACCCAAGTTGGCGCCTGCCCTGAAGAAGCCGCAGCCGCTTGCGACGATGGCGAGTGAAGACGACTGGGAGAAGTTTTAAGCGCTGAAAAATTAGCTGCAGAGTCGCCGCAGTGCAGCCGCAGTGCAGCCGCCGTGCAGCGGCTGCATTTTTTTGTCAGCATCAAAATCCCATATTGCCTGCGCCACCTTCAAAGTCCTGAGCGGCTTCCACGAGGAATTGCACTTTGCGCTCGCCGCGCCATTCGTTGATGTCGAGGCGATAGGCCAGTGTGGTACGGGCAGGCAGCGGGTCGGTATGGTTGAACCAGATGGCATCGACTTTGGAGCCGTGGTGCAGCAGCTCCAGCTTCAGGTGTTTTTCGCCGACGAGCCGCTGGGAGGTGATCTCCAGCTCTTCGCTGAAAGTGGGCGCAGCAAAGCCCTGACCCCAAACGGCCAGCTGCATTTGCTCGATGAGTGCAGTGTCCAGCCATTGGGGCGAGAGCGGGCCGTCGGTTTCCAGCCTGCGCATCAGCGTGGCGGCATCCAGCCATTCCTGCGCGACCTGGGCCAGTGCCTGCTCAAAGTCTTTGAAGCGTGTTCTGTCAATCGTGCAGCCTGCCGCCATGGCGTGGCCGCCAAAGCGCAGCACCATGCCGGGGTGGCGTTTACTGACCAGGTCCAGTGCATCGCGCAGATGAAAGCCGGGGATGGATCGGCCTGAGCCCTTGATTTCATGCTCTTTGCCCGGCGCGCCGCTGGCGGCGAATACAAAGCTGGGGCGGTGCAGCTTGTCCTTGATGCGGGAGGCGACCACGCCCACCACGCCTTCGTGAAAGTCGGGGTCAAACACGCTGATGGCGGGCGGCGGTGTCATGCCGTCCTTGAACAGGCCTTCGGCCATCAGCAGCGCTTGCTCGCGCATGCCCACTTCAATCTCGCGGCGTTCGCGGTTGATGCTGTCCAGTATGCGGGCCAGGTTGTCGGCGCGGCTGGCGTCTTCGGTGGTCAGGCATTCGATGCCGATGGTCATGTCGGCCAGGCGGCCTGCGGCGTTGATGCGCGGACCCAGTGCAAAACCAAAGTCGATGGTGCTGGCCATGTCGAAGCGGCGGCCTGACGCTTCAAACAGCGCGCGAATGCCGGGCTGCATGATGCCTCTGCGAATTTGCTTGAGGCCCAGCGCCACCAGTCGGCGGTTATTGGCATCGAGCTTGACCACATCGGCCACGGTGCCCAGTGCCACCAGTGGCAGCAATTGCTCAAGACGGGGCTGGTTGTGGCGATCAAAGCGGCCGCGGCTGCGCAGCTCGGTGCGCAGGGCCAGCAGCACGTAGAACATGACGCCCACGCCCGCCATGGACTTGCTCTCAAACGTGCAGCCAGGCTGGTTGGGGTTGACGATGGCATCGGCCTGAGGAAGGCTGTCGCCGGGCAGGTGGTGGTCGGTGACGACGACGGACAGGCCCAGCTCTTTGGCCACGGCCACGCCTTCTACGCTGGCGATACCGTTGTCCACGGTGATCAGCATGTCGGCGCCGGTTTCTTTGACGCGGCGGGAGATGGGGGTGGTAAGACCGTAGCCATCGACCACGCGGTCGGGCACGAGGTAGTCCACATGCTGCGCGCCCAGCAGGCGCAGGCCACGCATACCCACGGCGCAGGCGGTAGCGCCATCACAGTCATAGTCGGCCACGATGCACAGGCGCTTTTGCTGGGCAATGGCATCGGCCAGCAGCTGCACAGCGTGGTCTATGCCGCGCAGGCCGGATGGTGCCAGCAGCAAGGCCGGTGCGTCATCGAGCTCATCGGCAGAGCAGACGCCACGCGCGGCGTAGAGCTGGGCCAGCAGCGGGTGAATCTGGGCCTGCAGCAGGGTCGATACGCTGTCGCTGGGAATGATGCGGGGCGTGATCTTCATGGCTGAGCGGCCTTGACCTGTAGGGTGATGTGAGATTTTATTTTCATAGCATCTCTCGCAGGTCTGGTAAGCGCTTGGTGCCAAAAAGACTTTTTATTTTGTCCGCGAAGCTGCGTGGCTGGCTTTGCCATTGCACGGCATTGCGCTCGCCGCAGAGAGTGAGCTTGATGGGCTCGCCCTTGGCGGCGCGTTGCTGCAGGTTGGCGATCAGGCCACTGTCCAGCGCTTGCCAGGCTTTTTGCCAGCTTTGCACATCGCTTTGCAGGGTGGCGTGGCGCAGGTCATCAATGCAGACCGCCTGTGGTTTGGCCACGGGCAAGCTGGGCAGACTGCCTGTGCCATGCACCCAGAAAGAGTTGATGGGGGGCAGGCGGCGCTCGGCACGCTGGTCGTTAAAGACATTGGTGTAGAGCAGCATTTGCAGCTCGGTCTGCAGGCGCTGAATGATGGCACCCTGAATCGGGTTGGGCATCCAGGGGCGGACATCACGGCCCAGGGCGCGGTCCATGGAGGCGGTGGCCAAGTCCTTGAAAGCTGCGCCGCGCGCCAGCCAGAGGTCAGGGCGCAGATATTCCAGTGTGATTCCGTCATCACTGAACCACGGCGCAATCAGCGCCAGTAACTGGCGGGATTCGTCTTCGCTCAGCGGCGCGTTGGCGGGATCGGTCTGGTGCACCTGATCGGGTGTGATATGCCAGTGGCAGGGGGTGATGAAGGCACAGGGCTGTGTAGTCTCGCCCGATGCCAGTGCGGCCCACGGGATCAGACCCGGTGCGTCGGGGAGTTGCATGGCGCGGGCCAGTGCTCGCTCGTGTGGGGGCGAGAAATCCATCTCGTCGCCTTGCACCACCGTGGTGGGCATCAGCGTTGCCAGCAGGGCTTGGAGGTGGGGGAGTTGCAGGCCGTCCCAGGCTTTGGGAATGTCGGCAGGGCCGCTGGCGTAGGCAACAATGATTTCAGAGGTGCCTGTGCCCAGGGCGTGGGCAGCAGGTAGCAAAGGCGCGGTCAAAGACATGCTGGCTATTGTCGTGCATGACACGCTGTGTATGCCCTGGCAAGGGCTGGAAGGCAGCACTGGTAAAAATTTGCACAAGGCTGGCGCAGACTGCGGGGCATCCCGGGCAATGCCACAATGCGGTCAACATGCAATTTCCCTACGAACTGGCCGTGGGCTGGCGCTACACCCGTGCAGGGCGCGCTACACGCCGCAATGGCTTCATCTCCTTTATCTCGGGTGTTTCCATGCTTGGCATTGCGCTGGGCGTGGCGGCGCTGATTATTGTGCTGAGTGTGATGAACGGCTTCCAGAAGGAAGTACGCGACCGCATGCTCAGCGTTGTCTCCCATGTGGAAATCTACGCCCCGCAAGGCGCACCTTTGCCCGATGTGGAGCGCACCATGCGCGAGGCACGTTCAAATAAAGACGTGATTGGTGCTGCACCTTTTGTAGCGGCTCAGGCACTGCTGGCGCGCGGTGAAGATATGAAAGGGGCCTTGGTGCGCGGTATTGACCCAGCGCGCGAAGGCGAAGTCACCGATCTGGCTGCAACCAGCGGCGAGGTGCTCAAGCGCCTGATCCCCGGTGAATTCAAGGTGGTGCTGGGCATTGAGCTGGCCCGCTCGCTGGGTGTGATTGAGGGCGATGTCATCACGATGATTGCCCCGAGCGGTCAGGTCACGCCTGCCGGTGTGCTGCCGCGCATGAAACAGATGACGGTGGCTGGCACGTTTGATTCGGGCCACTACGAATACGACTCGGCGCTGGTGATGATGCATTACGAAGATGCGCAGCGCCTCTTCCGCCTGGAAGGCCCGACCGGCATTCGCCTCAAGCTCAAGGACTTGCACGAAGCCCCGCGAGTGGCGCATGAGCTCGCCGATACGCTGAGCGACCGCCTGTTCATCCGCGACTGGACGCAGCAGAACAAAACCTGGTTTGCCGCCGTACAGCTTGAAAAACGCATGATGTTCATCATCCTCACGCTGATCGTGGCGGTGGCGGCGTTCAACCTGGTGTCCACGCTGGTGATGAGCGTGCAGGACAAGCGCGCCGACATTGCCATCCTGCGCACGCTGGGCGCTTCGCCCTCGTCCATCATGGGCATCTTTATGGTTCAGGGTGCCATGGTGGGCGTGATTGGAACGCTGGCCGGTCTGGTGCTGGGTCTGGGCATTGCGTTCAATATTGACGTGATCGTGCCTGCGATTGAGCAGGCGCTGCATGCCAATTTCCTGCCCAAGGACATTTATCTCATCAGCAAGATGCCTAGCGAGCCGCAGTCGACAGACATCGTGCCGATTGCCGTGATTTCTCTGATTCTTTCTTTTGTGGCCACGATTTACCCCAGCTGGCGCGCCAGCCGCGTGAACCCTGCGGAGGCACTGCGCTATGAATAATATTGTGATGGGGCAGACGGTGCTTGAAGCGCGGGGCCTGACCAAGCGCTTTGCCGAAGGCAAGCTGGATGTGACGGTGCTGCAGGGCGTGGATTTGCAGGTCAAGGCCGGCGAAACGCTGGCCGTGGTGGGCGCGTCGGGCTCGGGCAAGAGTACCTTGCTGCACCTGATGGGTGGTCTGGATGCCCCGACGACTGGCAGCGTCAGTCTGATGGGCCAGCCCTTGAACCAGCTCAGCCCACAAAAGCAAGGCACGCTGCGCAATCAGCACTTGGGTTTCATCTACCAGTTCCACCACCTGCTGGCCGAATTTACGGCGCAGGAGAACGTGGCCATGCCGCTGCGCATTCGCCGCGATGCCAAGGATGACTGCATGGAGCGTGCCGCCGAGATGCTGCGCGCTGTGGGCCTGGGCGACCGCCTAACGCACCGCCCTGCCGAACTCTCGGGCGGTGAGCGCCAGCGCGTGGCCATTGCACGTGCGCTGGTCACCCGCCCCGCCTGCGTGCTGGCCGATGAACCCACGGGCAACCTGGACCGCGGCACGGCAGACACCGTGTTTGCGCTGATGCTGGAGCTGGCACGCAACAACGGCACGGCCTTTGTGATGGTCACCCATGACGAAGCACTGGCGGCCCGCTGCGACCGCATGGTGAGACTGGGTCTTGGCCAGCTAGGCTGACAGCCGTTGCATGAACAAAAGGCCCGGAGATTTCGGGCCTTTTTTGATGAAAAAGGCGTGCAGCCTTTATTCAATAAGCAGTAGCAGCTGCGTTTTTTATAGCGATATGGGCTTGCGCACGTGCCAATTGACTGTTCGGTAGCGATGCATGGGCGCGTTCTGTGCGCTGATTGCCAGAAGCATCCTGCGCTGTCAGGTCGTCCGTCACTTCACGCAGTCTGGCCGACTGGGCCAGTGATGACTGAACCACTTCGCCCATGATCTGCGTGACCTGACGCGATGAGGTGACGATCTCGGCCATGGTGGTGCCTGCCTCACGCACCTGAGTTACTCCTTGCGTCACTTGATTGACCGATGCCTGAATCAGCTGCTTGATTTCCTTGGCCGCTTCTGCGCTGTGCTGGGCCAGTTGGCGCACCTCATTGGCCACCACGGCAAAGCCGCGCCCCTGATCACCAGCGCGCGCTGCCTCTACCGCTGCATTGAGCGCCAGCAGATTGGTCTGGAAGGCGATGGAGTCCATCATGCCGATGATGTCGCTGATCTTGCGTGAGCTGGCGCTGATGGATTCCATGGTCGTGACCACCTCTTGCACGGTGCGGCCACCGGCCTCGGCCACGCTGCAGGCGTCTTGTGCCAGCTCGTTGGCTTGGCGTGCATGGTTGGCACTTTCCGTCAGACCTTCCACCGTGGCGCGCAAGGTGTGCGCCGCCGTCACGCGCTGCGTGATGTTGGTGGCAAATTTGACGACTTTGAAAGGGCGTCCTTCAGCGTCCAGAATCGGGTTGTAGCTGGCTTCAATCCATACTTGGCGGCCATTCTTGCCTATGCGCAGGTACTGCCCTGCATCGTTGTGCCCCATGCCCAGCTTTTGCCAGAAGTGGTGGTAGGCTAGGCTCTGGCCCTCATGCGGCGGAACAAACATGCGGTGGTGCTTGCCCACGACCTCTTGAAGGTGGTAGCCCATCGTCTGTAAAAACAGGTCATTGGCCGTGATGATGGTTCCATCCAGATCAAACTCAATGATGGCCTGCACTTTGGCAATCGCTTCCAGCTGGCCGCGTGCATCGTCTTCGTTTTGCTGCTGCTCGGTAATGTCCGTGGCGTATTTGATGACTTTGCGAGGCTTGCCCTGGCTGTCCAGAATCGGGTTGTAGCTGGCTTGCAGCCACACATCCTGCCCCTGACTGTTGATGCGGCGGTAGCGCCCGCTGTCATGCACGCCAGCGGCCAGTCGCTGCCAGAACTGTGCGTATTCGGCGGATTCACGGGTTTCCTCATCCACAAATATGCGGTGGTGCTGGCCGATGATCTGCTCGGCGTCATAGCCCATGGTGCGCAGAAAGTTTTCGTTGGCTGACAGCACATGGCCTTGCAGATCAAACTCGATCACAGCCTGCACCTGATCAAGCGCGGCCAGCTTGCTTTGCATGTCATTGCGCTGCTGGTTTCGGCCCAGTCGTTGCCAGAGCGTGCCTTGCAGAAGTCCTGTCATAACGTGATCCTTTGGCCAGTCGCAGAGTGCAGAGGGTGAGGTTGCCTAATGTTTTATTTGTTTCAATGTGTTTCGTGTAGGACAAAATTGGATGTTGCCTGTGGGTTTACACCGACTCGCTTGAAGTGGCATTGCAACGCAGTCGCAAGAGCCGGTGCATGATGCGCAAATGCCGACCTGGATAGATACCCACTGCCACCTGGACGCCGCCGAATTCGCGCCCGACCGCGATGCCGTGCGCGCTGCCGCCAGCGTTGCGGGTGTGAAGCATCTGATGATTCCTGCTGTGCAGCGCAGCCACTGGCAGGAGGTGATTGCGCTGGCGCACCGACATGGTGATAGCTATGCGCTGGGCATACACCCGCTATTTACGCCGGGCGCAGATGAGTCCGATATTGCAGCGCTGCGCGAGTTGCTGATGCAGCAGCGTGATGACCCGCACCTGGTGGCTGTGGGCGAGATCGGGCTGGATTTTTTTGTTCCGGGTCTGGATGCGGACCGGCAGATCTGGTTTTACGAGCAGCAAATCAAGCTGGCACGCGAGTTTGATTTACCCGTCATCTTGCATGTGCGCAAAAGCAGCGACCGCCTGCTCAAGACCCTGCGAGCGAACAAGGTGGTGGGTGGCATTGCCCATGCTTTCAACGGCAGTGCCCAGCAGGCGCAGGCATTTATCGACTTGGGCTTCAAACTGGGCTTTGGCGGTGCTGTGACTTATGACAGAGCGCTCAAACTGCGCGAAATGGCTGCCAGCCTGCCGCTGGATGCACTGGTGCTGGAAACCGATGCGCCTGATATTCCACCGCACTGGCTCTACACCACGGCAGAGCAGCGCATTGCCGGCCAGCTGCAAGGCCCTAACAGCCCGGCGGAGCTGCCGCGCATTGCTGCGGAAGTGGCGCATCTGCGCGGCATCAGCGTTGCTGAGTTGGCGCAGGCCAGTACGGCCAATGCACGCTCGGCGCTCAAAGGTCTGCCTGCGCTGGCATAGTTCAAGCCAAAACAAGGCTTGGCCCTTACAGATCAATCGCTAGCCGCTCATCTTTTGAATAGCAGTGCGCAGCGCACGCTGATGGTGGCTGGGCGACAATAAGGCATGACTGAGGATTCTTCTGCAAGCCAGACTGGCGCGCGCTGGCAGGGGCTGGCTGCGGTGGCCGATGCGCGCACGCGTGCGCTGGTGCTGGGCAGCTTCCCCGGGCTGAAATCGCTGCAGCAGCAGCAGTATTACGCCCATCCGCAGAACCAGCTCTGGCCGCTTCTCCAGGCCTTGTGGCCGCAATATGCACAGCCGCCACGTGATGACTATGCGGGCCGCTGTGAATGGCTGCTGGCACGCGGGCTGGGCCTGTGGGATGTGTACGCCAGCTGCGAGCGAGAAGGCAGTCTGGATAGCGCGATTCGTGCCGCTCAGGTCAACGACTTTGCAGGCCTGCGTCAGCGCTGCCCGGATTTGACACTGGCATTGCACAACGGCGCAGAGAGCTACAAGCACGCGCGCCAGACCGAGGCGCTGGGGCTGACGGCTCTGAAGCTGCCATCTACCAGTCCGGCGCATGCCAGCTGGTCATTCGATAAAAAACTGCAGGCCTGGCGCGACGCGCTGGCGGCCCATGGACTGCTTTGAAGATTGGTGTGAAACGTGATTCGTAAAACCCGTGGCGGCGCCAAGCCCGCGCAAGACAAAAATGCTGCCGGCGTGCAGGAACTGCCCGAAGTCAGTGTCTCTGACGACGGCGATGTGCGCTATCTGCATCTGGGCACGCCCTGGGTGCAGGGCTCCATGCGCATCCGTGACCCGTTTGATATCGATCTGGAATATGTGCAGCGCATGATGGGCTGGCTGCTGTTCACCGACCCGGCAAGCGTGCCTGAAAAGCACGCCATGCAGCTGGGTTTGGGCGCGGCGGCCATTACCAAGTTCTGCCACAAAAAGTTGCGCATGAAGACCACGGCCATTGAGCTGAACCCGCAGGTGCTGGCCGTGTGCCGCAGCTGGTTCAAACTGCCGCCCGACAGCAGCACTTTGAAGGTGGTACTGGCCGATGCCGCGCTGGAGATCCAAAAGAGCGAATGGCATGGCACCGTAGACGCGCTGGCCGTGGACTTGTATGACCACGAGGCCGCAGCCCCAGTGCTCGATAGTGCTGAGTTCTATGCCGATTGCCGCAATTTGCTGACTGAAGACGGCATCATGACGGTTAACCTGTTCGGTCGCTCGTCGAGTTTTGACAAGAGTCTGGACCAGATGGCGCAGGCTTTTGGTGAAGATTCGCTCTGGGCTTTTCGCCCAACGCGTGAGGGCAACACCGTGGTGCTGGCCCAGCGCACGCCGCGCATGCTGGATAGCGCAGAGCTGGAAGCGGCCTGCGATCAGGTTCAGGCCCGCTGGGACCTGCCAACCCTGCGCTGGTCCAAAGTGTTTGTGACTGCACGCGATGCAGAGGCCGGAAGCAAGTCCGTCAAGGCCAAGCTCAGTCGGGTCAAAGAGGGCTGATTGCAAAGCCTGAGTAAAGCTGGAATGCAAGGGGTTGAGTCGAGCGGATTTCTGCCGATCATTGAAGGATGACGATCAGTGCCATCTCTTCCAGTTCCTCCAGTTCCGTTTCTTCGGGGGCGAGTGCGGCATCGCGTATCCAGCAGCTGCAAAAGCAGCTCAAGGAAGCGAACAACGAACTCAAACAGCTTGCCAATAGCGACTCTGATGCTGAAACCAAGCAGAAGACGTTGCAACTGCTGCAGGCCAAGATCCAGATGCTGCAGGCACAGATAGAAGCCTTGCAGAATCAACAGACGCTGGAGGCGCAGAAGTCTGCGCAGCGCGGGCTGGAGCCAATCAAGCCGACGCAGGATGTGCAGCCTCAGAGCAAAGGCCGGAGCGATGGCAGTCTTGGCAGTCTGCTTGACGAGTACGCCTGAGCTGAATCAGAGAAGTCGCATGGATAGGGGCGGCCTAGAGAAGGCGCGCTGAAGCGACTCTCTCGATCGGGGTACATTCAAGGCAGTTCTATCGCCGCAGCCTGCCATGTCATTGACTGAATCCATTTTTCCCCAGCCCATCAAGCCAGCCCGCTACGAAGGTCCTCTGGACTGGCGCATGCTGGTGCGCTGGCTGCAGGATGATGGTGTCATCACTGCGCAGGAGGCTGAGCGCACAGTGATGCGTTGTTCTGCCGCTGAAAGTGCGCAACTGCCACTGGTGCGACTGGCCAATGTGGGCGTAGTCAGCGCGCAGACGCTTAAGCCGCTGGATCTTGAAACCCTGACTCAGTACCTGGCCCAGCGCAGTGGTCTGGCGTATCTGCGCATTGATCCGCTGCGGGTGGATGTGGGCCGCGTGGGTGAGGCCATGAGCGCCAGCTATGCGGAGCGCCACAAGGTGCTGCCTGTGCAGGTCACGTCCAAGGAAGTGGTGATCGCCACAGCTGAGCCCTTTATTACCGACTGGATGGGCGAGGTGGAGCGCCAGGCCCGCCGCAGCGTGCGCTGCGTGGTGGCCAATCCGCTGGATATCAAACGCTATACGGCTGAATTTTTTGCACTGGCCAAGTCAGTGCGTGCGGCTGAAAAAGCCGGTGGTGCCACAGGCGGCGCGAGCTTTGAGCAATTGGTAGAGCTTGGCAAGAGCAGCAAGCAGCTGGATGCGAATGACCAAGGCGTGGTCAAGGTGGTGGACTGGCTGTGGCAATACGCATTTGATCAGCGTGCCAGCGATATTCACCTCGAGCCGCGGCGCGAGCAGGGTGTGATTCGTTTTCGTATTGATGGCGTGCTGCACCCCGTTTATCAAATGCCCATGGGGGTGCTGAATGCCATGGTGGCGCGCGTCAAACTGCTGGGCCGCATGGATGTGGTGGAAAAGCGCCGCCCGCTGGATGGCCGCATCAAGACCCGCAACCCGCGCGGCGAAGAAGTGGAGATGCGCCTTTCCACGCTGCCCACAGCCTTTGGAGAGAAGATGGTGATGCGCATCTTTGACCCTGAAAACACGGTCAAGAACCTCGATGCTCTGGGCTTTAGTGCCCATGATGCGCAGCGCTGGGAAGAACTGGTCAAGCGCCCGCACGGCATTATTTTGGTGACTGGGCCTACAGGCTCGGGCAAGACTACCACGCTGTACTCGACGCTCAAGCGCGTGGCGACTGAAGAGGTCAACGTCAGCACAGTGGAAGACCCCATCGAAATGATCGAGCCCAGTTTCAACCAGACGCAGGTTCAGCCCCAGCTCGATTTCACTTTTACCGAAGGCCTGCGTGCGCTGATGCGCCAGGACCCGGACATCATCATGGTGGGTGAAATTCGTGACCTGGCTACGGCGGAGATGGCCGTGCAGGCGGCGTTGACGGGGCATCTGGTGTTCTCCACCCTGCACACCAACGATGCTCCCAGTGCCGTTAGCCGCTTGATGGAGCTGGGCGTGCCCTCTTACCTGATTAACGCCACGTTGCTGGGCGTGCTGGCCCAGCGGCTGGTGCGCACGCTCTGCGTCAGCTGCAAGGTGCGCGATGAAGCAGCGGCCCCCGATGAGCTGGCCGAAAGCATCAAACCGTGGAAGCTGACCGGTAGCTACCAGCCTTTCAAGCCCGTGGGCTGTGAAGACTGCCGCATGACTGGCTATCGCGGCCGTATGGGCTTGTATGAGCTGCTGATTGTGAGCGAAGGTCTGAAAAAGCAGATTCACGACGCGCCATCCATGGACGTTTTACGCCGTCAGGCCGTGCAGGACGGCATGCGCCCGCTGCGTCTGGCCGGTGCTTTGCGCGTTGCCGAAGGCATCACCACCTTGCCCGAAGTGCTGGCCTGTACGCCGCTGATGAGCGAAATCTGATGACGATTCAACAGCGTGCTTTCGCATCTCTGCGATGCCGCGTTGAGTCGCAATCGGTATGAGTTCGCGGCGATGGGTGCCGCTTTCGCGGGGGGTGAAAGCAAGCCGTTGCGCGAAAAAATCCCCCGAATTTCTCTCCATTCTTAGTGCCCGTGCATTTGCAGGATCGGCACCGAGGAGCGCGTAAATATGTTGCGGGTGTGAGTGCGTGCTTTTTGTATTGTGCAGGCTAATCAAATAGCGCTTTTAAGCCACGCGTGCCGTTAACGCGTACAAAGCGCCTGTCATAGGGTAAGCCCTTTGTAGGTGGAATCCACATCAATTTGGCATTTGTAAGAAACGAGAATCGCCAAGTCGTGATTTCCGTAAGGGGACATTTTTGTGAAAATCAAGAGCCAAAAAGACTTTTTTTCCGGTCTGATGTTCTTGGTCGTCGGACTCGCATTTGCGATCGGCGCATCCAACTACACCATTGGTACTGGCGCACGTATGGGCCCCGGTTACTTTCCGTTGATCCTGGGTGTGCTAATGGCCATCCTGGGTGCAGCCATCTGCTTAGGCGGCCTGACAAAGGGCCCCTCTGATGGCGACAAGATCGGAAAGTGGGCCTGGAAGCCTGTGTTCTTCGTACTGGCTGCCAACTTTGCCTTCGGCATCTTGTTGGTGGGCGTGCCTGCTGTGGGTATCCCTCAGTTCGGTCTGATCATCGCTATCTACGCGCTGGTCTTCATCGCCAGCATGGCCGGACAGACTTTCAATCTCAAGGAAACAGCTGTTCTGGCCACCGTTCTGGCCGTGGGTAGCTATTTCGCTTTCGTGTGGGCGCTGAATCTGCAGTTCCCCGTGTGGCCTAGCTTCATCGCTGGCTAATCAGGAGCAACGTCCATGGATCTGATTAATAACTTGTCGATAGGTTTTGGCGTGGCTTTCACGTTCCAGAACCTGATCTACTGCTTTGTGGGTTGTCTGCTCGGTACGCTGATCGGTGTGCTGCCAGGTATTGGCCCTGTGGCGACGATCGCCATGTTGCTGCCCGCAACCTACGCTCTGCCCCCTGTGGCGGCGCTGATCATGCTGGCCGGTATTTACTACGGCGCCCAGTACGGTGGCTCGACCACCGCCATTCTGGTGAACTTGCCCGGTGAGTCTTCGTCTGTGGTGACCGTGATTGACGGCTACCAGATGGCCCGAAAAGGTCGTGCTGGTCCCGCGCTTGCGGCGGCCGGTATCGGCTCCTTCTTCGCGGGTTGCGTGGGTACCGTCATCTTGGCTGCCTTCGCTCCTCCTCTGACTGAAGTGGCTTTCAAGTTCGGCCCTGCCGAGTACTTCTCGCTGATGACTCTGGGTCTGATCGGTGCCGTGGTGCTGGCTTCCGGCTCGCTGCTCAAGGCGATCGCCATGATCGTGCTGGGTCTGCTGCTGGGCATGGTCGGTACGGACGTGAACTCCGGCGTGGCTCGTTACAGCTTTGATATTCCTGAGCTGACCGACGGTATCGACTTTGTCGTGATCGCCATGGGTGTGTTCGGTTACGGTGAAATTATTGCCAACCTGTCCAAGCCCGACGACGAGCGCGAAGTGTTCGCCGCCAAGGTGACGGGTCTGATGCCTACGGCTGAAGACTTCAAGCGCATGATTCCTGCCATGCTGCGCGGCACGGCTCTGGGTTCGGCTCTGGGCATCTTGCCCGGTGGTGGTGCCATGCTGTCGGCCTTTGCTGCTTACACCATTGAAAAGAAGACCAAGCTGAAGCCCGGGGAAGTTCCTTTCGGTCAAGGCAATATCCGTGGTGTGTGCGCTCCTGAGTCGGCCAACAACGCCGGTTCGCAGACTTCGTTCATTCCGCTGCTGACTCTGGGTATCCCCCCCAACGCCGTGATGGCGCTGATGGTGGGTGCCATGACGATTCACAACATCCAGCCCGGCCCTCAGGTGATGACCAGCAACCCAGAACTGTTCTGGGGTCTGATCGCCTCCATGTGGATTGGTAACCTGATGCTGATCATCTTGAACCTGCCGCTGATCGGCGTCTGGATCAAGCTGCTCACGGTGCCTTACCGCTGGTTGTTCCCTTCCATCGTGTTGTTCTGCGCTATCGGCGTGTACGGTACCAACAACAATGCATGGGACGTGTGGATGGTTGGTATCTTCGGTTTCATCGGCTATGTGTTCCACAAGCTGGGTACCGAACCTGCACCACTGCTGCTGGGCTTCATTCTGGGCCCGATGATGGAAGAAAACCTGCGCCGCGCTCTGCTGCTGTCGCGTGGTGACTGGTCCGTGTTTGTGACACGTCCTATCTCCGCCTGCTTGCTGGCCGCTGCGGTGGTTCTGCTGGTCATCGTTCTGATGCCTGCAGTGAAGAACAAGCGTGAAGAAGCTTTCGTGGAAGACTAAGGTCTTGCCTGACTGCTGAATCAAGTTTGAAGCGGCCCGAAAGGGCCGCTTTTTTTATCTGGGGACTTTTGCTCGGGAAAATACGGATTCGGGCTGCAAAATAGATGCAGTTACTGGAAAGATTGCATGGCCTTGTCTTTATTGCCCGCGCAGCACCCTCAGCGGGTCTTGCTGCACAACGAAATCCACGCCCGTCCTGCGGAAATCATGCAGGCGCCGCTGGCCATCACGCATATCGTGATGTTGACCGATGCTGCCCAGCGCGAGGCCAGCCGCGAGCATGTGGCGGCGCTGCTGCGAAACCATCATCGCCCCTTGCCCGATGCGGCCACCACCCATGTACTGATCGACCTGGGGGCATTTCACCTGCGCTGGGAGCAGCACACCGAATTTGTGGCCTGGACCTTCACCACGCCCATGGCGCAAGCCGCCGTGGCCGATGTGCGCGAGCCCGAAACCGCCATTGATGCCGTGCCGCAAGACTGGGTGGCGAGTTTGCCCGGCCATTGCCTGAGCAGTCTGCACCTGTGGGCGCTGAATGAGCAGGATGTGGATGCGCCGCACCTGATCCGCCACATGCTGCATGCCGATACCCTTGTCGGCTCGCGCGTGTCGGGCGATGCAGGTTCTATCTATACCGACTTTGCCATTCACCCCGATGGCTTCTCGCGCATGCTGCTGCTGGCGGGCGCCAGCCTGACGCCACGCCGTCTGGGGCGGCTGGTGCAGCGTGTGCTGGAGATTGAAACCTACCGCATGGCCGCGCTGCTGGGTCTGCCCGCTGCGCGCAAGGCTGCTGCAGTGCTGGCGACGGCAGAGCGGGAATTGGCCGAGCTGGCGCATGCCATCCGCGCTGCAGACCGCGATGCCGAGCCTGCTTTGCTGGATCGGCTGACGCGCCTGGCCGGTCAGGTCGAGAGCGAATATGCGGCCACGCATTCGCGTTTTTCGGCCAGCTCGGCCTATTTTGAGCTGGTCGACCGCCGCATTCAGGAGATTCAGGAAACCCGGCTGAGTGGCATTCAGACCATTCGCGAGTTCATGGATAGGCGGCTGACTCCTGCCCGCGCCACCTGTGAGTGGGCCACGCGTCGCCAGAATGCGCTGTCTGAACGGGTCTCCCGTGTCAGCAGTCTGCTGCGCACGCGCGTCGAGATTGAGCAGCAGCAAAGCAGCCAGGAGCTGCTGGGTACCATGAATGACCGCCAGGGCACGCAGCTCAAGCTGCAGTCCACGGTGGAGGGCTTGTCCGTCGCTGCAATTACCTACTACATCACCGGTCTCATCAGCTATCTGGCCAAGGGAGCTCAGAAGCTGGGCTGGCCCTGGTCGCCTGAATCGACTGCGGCCGTGGCCATTCCGGTGGTGGCTTTTTGCGTCTGGTGGTCGCTGCGCAGGCTGCACCACAAGCTGTTTCATGGACGTCAGTCATGAAATTGATCGCTAGCGCTTATCAATAAAGCGCTGGAAGCTATAAATTTTGATACTTCCGGGCTGGCATGGCCCGGTCTGATAACTGTGTGAAAGGACTTTGAAATGGACTTTGGTATCACCGGCCGCTGGGCATTGGTCTGCGGCGCCAGCAAGGGCTTGGGTTTTGGCTGCGCCAAGGCGTTGGCTGAAGAGGGCGTGAATCTGGTCATCAACGGCAGAAATCCCGAAGCACTGCAGACTGCCGTGCAAAAGCTGCAAGCCATTGCTCCGCAGATCAAGGTGATCGGCGTGGCAGCGGATATCACCACGCCCGAAGGGCGCACGGCCGTGTTTGAAGCCGCTGGCGGTCCGGGCAAGGACTACGACATTGTCGTGACCAATGCCGGTGGCCCGCCCACAGGCGACTTCCGCACCTGGGACCGCGAAGCATGGATCAAGGCGGTGGACGCGAACATGCTGACCCCCATTGAGCTGATCAAGGCCACGGTGGACGGCATGGCCGAGCGCGGCTTTGGCCGCATCGTCAACATTACCTCCAGCGCGGTGAAGGCACCCATCGACATTCTGGGCCTGTCCAACGGTGCACGCAGCGGGCTGACGGGCTTTGTGGCGGGTCTGGCTCGCTCTGGCATTGCCGCCAAGGGCGTGACCATCAACAACATCCTGCCCGGCAAGTTTGATACCGACCGTCTGGTGGCCACCCATCAGGCGGCGGCGACCAAAACGGGCCAGGCGCTGGACGCGGTGCGTCAGGCTCAGGCCGCGCAAATTCCGGCCAAGCGCTTTGGCACGGCTGAAGAATTCGGTGCGATCTGCGCCTTCCTCTGCAGCCGTCAGGCTGGTTACATGACGGGTCAGAACCTGCTGCCCGACGGTGGTCTGTACCCTGGCACTTATTGATCGTTCATTGAGCGCATCTGAAAAGCCTCGCATTGCGAGGCTTTTTTATGGCTCTCTCTGCTTATTTGCGGGACGAAACCACGATGCCGGCCACGATCAAGGCAAAGGCCATGCCGTGATACAGGTGCGGCGTCTCGCCCAGCACGGGAATGGAGAGCAGTGCTGTAAACAGCGGGATGAGATTGCCAAAGAATCCTGCAATGGCCGGTGTGGAGCGCTGCACGCCCATGCCCCAGAAACGGTAGGCCAGAATGGCCGGGCCTATGGCAATGAAGAGCAAAGTGCCCAGCAGCGGCCAGCCCGCCACAAAGCGAAAACCACCCAGAGCCGCTTCAGCCCCCGTAAACAGGCCCGACCACAGCAGTCCAAACAGAATCTGCGCCAACAGAAAGCTCGCCCAGTGCGACTTCACTTGCTGCGGCCCGGTGCTGCGCGAGAGCAGCCAGGTGTAGAACGCCCAGGCAATCGTCGCCAGCACCATGAATAAGTCGCCCGCCACAAAGCGCAGGTTCAGCAGCGTTTGCAGATCACCACGTGACATGACCATCACAACGCCCAGCACGGACAGCAGGGCGCCGCTCATCTGCTTGCGGCTGACAGGAGTTCTCCAGCACAGGCGGCCAATCGCCAGCATCCACACCGGCATGCTGGAGCCGACCAGCGTCACGTTGAGTGGCGTAGAAGTCTTGAGCGCCAGATACAGCAAGGCGTTGTAGCAGCCAATGCCCAGCAGACCCAGCAACATGTACTGGCGCCACAGCGGCCAGATGGGGCTGTCTTTGCGCAGCACTCTCCAGGCCAGTGGCAGCAGCAGGACAAAGGCGATGCACCAGCGAAAGAAGTTCAGCGCAAATGGCGAGATCAGGTCTTGGGCAAGGCGGCCCACAATCGCATTACCAGCCCACAGCGCAGGAGCCAGGCTGAGCATGGCGACCGTGGAGGGTTTCAGGGAAGAATTCATGGAGTGCCACTTTAATGCGGTGGTCACGGGTGCTGATACCTATACATGCCCAGATGGTGCTTGGCAGGGGATGGATATCAGTCATCAATGGTGATGCAAGCCATGACGCTTTGCGAAAGCTGGTGACAATGAGCAGCATTGGAGATTGGCAATGAAGCAACAAACATCGGCTTGGCTGCAGACGCAGCGCCTGCTGGCTCATCAGCAGCCTGAGAGGCCCAGACATGGGTTGTCTGTAGAGGGTGAGCTGATTGGCAGCATCGAGGAGTCATTGGTCGGGCAACTGGGCGCTGATGCGCTCAAGCAGTACGGCTTGGAACTTCACTGGCGCAACGACACCTGGGTTCTGGATGGGCAGGCTGATTGCACGCTCAGGCTCAATCAACTGGCGAAGCTCATGCGTGCGCAAGGCCTGGCCGGAGCCTGGCGTGATGAGCAATTGCTGGTTTGCAATGCGGCTGGGCTGAAGATGGCCACGATTGAGCGCGGTGCCGTGCGGCCGCTGGGCATTGCCACGCACGCGGTGCATCTGGTTGGCTACGGTGAGGACGGCGCGCTCTGGGTGCAGCAGCGCTCAGAAGACAAGGCCAACAACCCCGGCATGTGGGACACCTTGATGGGGGGAATGGTCTCTGCCCAAGACAGCCTGCCCGAGGCGCTGGCGCGGGAGACCTGGGAAGAGGCGGGCCTGCACCTGACCGAGCTGGCGCAGGTCGCACATGGCGGATCCATCGAATTTTCCAGACCCAGTGATGAGGCCGAAGGCCAAGGCTATATGGTCGAGCGCATAGATTGGTTTTCTGCGCTGGTGCCCGATGTGCTGCAGCCTGTGAATCAGGATGGGGAGGTACAGCGCTTTGAGAGGCTGACTTTAAGTGCGCTGGAAGACTGGCTGGTGCAGGGGCGCTTTACGCCCGAGGCATCGCTGGTGCTGGCGAGCTATATGGGCTGGTAGCCACGGCCGCAGTTTTCGGGTTTCCGGCGAGGGGGGAACTGGTCACAATGGATGTCCATGCCAGAACCCACCCACATCTCCGCAGAATCTGCGCGTCGCATCACGATTGTCTCCGTCACAGGCTTGGCTGATGCAAAGGCCGCAGGCTGGGCACTGGCCTTGAGCCAGGCGCAAATGCCCGGCTGCAGGGCACTGCTGTGCAGTCCCGCCAGGCCCACAGACTTGCCGCCCTCCGTGGAGCATCGCGCTATCGCTCCTATGGACTATCAAGGCTATAGCTGGTTCATGCTGTTCATGCTCTGGCGCGTGATCGAGACCGAATTTGCGCTGGTCGTGCAAGACGATGGCTGGGTGCTGGATGGCCGCCTCTGGCGCGATGACTATCTGCATTACGACTACATTGGCGCGCCTGTGCATCTGGCACGTGTCTATAGCCGTGATGGCGACTACTGGAGCCGTCGCTTTGAGTGGACATATGGCGTGCCAGACGGGCATCAGGCTGTGCCTGTGCTCAATGGGGGGTTCAGTCTGCGCAGCCGCAAGCTGATGCGCGTGTTTGCTGAGAATCCAGCGCTGCGGGTGGAGGTTTCTGCGCCAGACTGGTTTTCCTAGTCGCGGTTGCAGTTTGGCTGGGCTGGCGATGTGCTCAATGAGGACGTGCAGCTCAGCGGTGTTTTACGCCCCTTGAGGTTGCGCTTGGTTTTGCGATTGAGCATGCAAGCCCCTTGCACTCAGGTGCCGATGCATTGGGGATTTTTGGGCATCATTCGCGTAACCGGCAACTGGCCTCGCTGCACCCGCTGACAGTTCGCAGCCATTGCTCACGTGCAGACATCGAAGCCATGTATGGCGAGCCTGACCTGATGCGGATGATGGAAGCGCGTGGCTACCAGATTCGCTATGCCGATCCAGGCAACGCTTAACGCTGAGTGTCCGTAATCACAGGCTTCAAGCGATTCGGTGCCAGCGCCCCGGCCTGCTCCAGAATGGGATAGGCGACCGAGCACAGCAGGGAGTTGATGCGCTTCAAGTCGCTGATCATGTCGATATGCAGCGAGCTGGTTTCGATGCTGTTGACGGTGTGTTGCGACAGACGCTCCAGGTGGGTGGCGGAGTAGGCCAGCTCCAGGTCGCGAAAGCGTGCTTTTTCTTCCAGCAGCTTCTGCGCTTCACGCACATTGCCGTTGAGGAAGACGCTCATGGCCAAGCGCAGGTTATCCAGCAGGTGCTGAGTCAGCTCGTGAATTTCCTGCATACCGGCTTGAGAGAACTTGCGGCCCTTTTTGATCTTTTTATCTTCCAGGTCCAGCAGCACGCGCTCGATGATGTCGCCGATCTGCTCCATATTGATGGTGAAGCTGATGATTTCCGTCCAGCGCTGACCTTCTCGCTCGTCCAGTTCGGCACGCGAGATCTTGGTCATGTAGTACTTGATGGCAGAGTACAAATCGTCCACCGTACCTTCCAGGTTGCGCACTTCTTCGGAGAGTTTGACGTCATCGGTCTCGGCCACTTTTTGCAGGCCGATCAGCATGGACTCGATCACGTCAGCCTGATGCAGTGACTCACGCACAGCGCAGGTAATGGCCAGTGATGGCGTGGAGAGCGCCGAAGGGTCCAGGTGGCGGGGCCGCAGCAGCGTAGAGGTGCTTTCATCCTCCGGTTTGGGCAGGATGGCCGTGACCCAGCGGGCAACGACCTGGGTCAGCCCAATAAAGCACAGGCTGTTGAAGATATTAAAGGCCAGGTGGAACATCACCACGTTCTGGCCGCCGTTGGGCAGGTAGACCTGCACGTATTGCGTCCATAGCCCGATGAAGGGCGCAACAATGGCTACGCCCATGATCTTGAACAGCAGATTACCGATGGTGACCTGGCGCTCCTCGACGGCAGACTTGGCCGTGGTGATCGCTGCGACCAGTCCGCTGCCCAGGTTGGCACCCAGTGTCAGGCCCAGCGCCACATCAATGGGAATGGCACCTGAGCTTGCCATGGCGGCAATCAGCAGCACCACGGCCAGGCTGGAATAGGACACCACGGCCAGCACGGCTCCTAGCAGCAGCTCCATGAAGAGATCGCTGCTAACGGAGGCCAGCAAGGTGCGAACGGCAGGCGCTTGCAGCAAGGGCTCGGTCGCCTCGACCACCAGACGCAGGGCCAGCAGCATCAGGCCCAGACCAATCAACACGCGGCCGATGCGACCGGGTTTCGAGTCTTTGCGCGTGATGTAGAGCAGCACGCCGACAAAAATAAACAGGGGGGACAGCCACGACAGATCGGCCGAGAACAGCACGGCCATCATGGCGGTGCCTACGTCTGCGCCGCGCATGACAGCAAGCGCTGATGGCAAGGAAATCAGGCCCTGACCCACGAAGGACGAGGTCATGAGCGATGTGGCTGTGCTGGACTGCACCAGAGCGGTGACACCCATGCCCGAGAGCGCTGCCGAAAAGCGGTTGCTCATGCTGCGAGCAAGAATGTTGCGCAGGTTTGCGCCAAAGACCTGCAGAACGCCGGTGCGAACCATCTGAGAGCCCCAGATCAACAGGGCAATGGCTGCTAAAAGATTCAATAAATGCTTCATGTTCTGCCCGCGGAGGAGCGATCTAATATACCCCTGAGAAGGGGTAGTCTGCTTGGATTGACTTGTGTTAACGCACAAACAAGTGCGAAATAAAGAACACAATAGAACAAAAGCGAACGGTTTCAAACATCGTTTTCACGGATGAAGCAGACTGAATCTCTCCCGAGTCTTGTGACATTGCTTGTATAAGCCGCTACGAAAAGGTGCTTCATGATTCCTGGTGCAGGGGGCGCAGCAGCCGCAGGTTTTTTGTTGATGGTTCTGGCTGCGCTATTAGGCGCTTTCTTGCTGTCATAGTGGGGCTGGCGGCTGTGGCACGCGCGGCGCGGTACGCCCAGGCCGCCGCTGGCGGTGTGGCAATGGATTGCGGCCGTGGTCTTGTCCGTGCTACCCATATCGACAGGGGTGATGCTGGTGCAGATGGAGTTGAGCCAGCGCTATGGCGATGCGCAGATAGCCGAGCAGGAGCGGCTGATGCACATCACGCTGACTCGCGCTGTGGTCTGGGGTGATATCACCTTGCCGGCGGGCAGTCATGTGTATCGCGATATGCCGGCAGGCGGTGTGGAGCGTGCTGACGGTCAGCCCGATCTGCGCACGGTGCAGGACATTCGCTTTCCCGTGCCGGTAGAACTGGGCGGGCTATGGGTCAATGCCCTGAGCCTGACGGGCCAGCTGACTCTGGAGTTGTCCAGGCCGCAGCAGTTTGCGGCGCATAAGGGGCGACCTGCCGAGGATTGTGCGGCGGGGTATATGGTGCAGTTCAATGCCAGGCAGGAGCGTGACCCCTTCGTCATCCCTGAGAAAGCACAGACGCTGGCGCTGGCCGATTGGGTGCTGGATACCTGCTATCAAACCCATCCCATTTCGGTGCGCTGCTGGAAGGATGGACAACTGGTCTGGGCCGATGTCCCTGAGTATGAACCTCAGTAAAAAAGCCGCAGACCCAGAGGTTTGCGGCTTTTAAAAAGATAGCGGTTTGCGCTTATTGGGCGCTGGCTTGGCCTTTCTCAGGCTTGATTCTTGGCGCGTCTGGCGCGCAAGATTTCATCCAGAATCAGCAAAACAGCGCCTAGCGTGATGGCCATATCTGCCACATTGAAGGCCGGAAAGTGACTGCGGCCCCAGAAGAAGTCCAGAAAGTCCACCACATAGCCGTGCTGCAGGCGGTCCACCACGTTGCCAATGGCACCGCCCAGAATGCTGGACAGCGACAGGCAGAACATTTTTTCATTGGGGTTCTTGCGCAACTGCCAGACGATGAGCACGGTAGCGACGACGCCAATGCCCACAAACAACCAGCGCTGCCAGCCGCTGCCATCGGCCAGAAAGGAGAAGGCTGCGCCCGTGTTGTGCGCACGCACGATGTTGAAGAAGCTGGTGATGGGCGTCCAGTCCCCCAGCTGGTAATGGGCCAGGATGATCTGCTTGGTGATCTGGTCCACGCCGATGATGACAAGCGCCCACAAAAGCCAGGGCCAGATTCGGCCAAAGCCTGCGGAAGATGTCTGGGTGTTGCTCATGACAGCTCTTTGCTAATGATTTTTGATAGCGGATGGCGCCTGATTTAAAAAGGTTTCAGCGTTATTTGATGCTGAAAGATTCTGCCAGCAGGCGCTGGCAGCTCACTTTTTAAAGGCTTAGGCCTTGGTGCGCACTTCACCATCGCCATGCAGATTGCTGTCGCAACGGCCGCACAGGGTGGGGTGCTCGGGGTTCACACCCACGTCTTCGCGGTAGTGCCAGCAGCGCTCGCATTTGGCGTTCTCGCTCACCTTCACCGTAGTCTGCAATGCATCGCCAGCCACCGCGTTGGCGGCGGAGGTGATGAAGACAAACTTCAGGTCATCCGCCAGCGATTGCAGCAAAGCCAGGTCTTCGGGCTGTGCGGACAGCGTGATTTCGGCCTGCAGGGACGAGCCCAGCTTGCCATCGGCGCGCACGTTCTCGATGTCCTTGTTGACCACGTTGCGGATTTCGCACAGACGCGTCCACTTGGCCAGCAGGGCTTCGTCGCCTTCGGGCAGGTCGGTGAACTTCTCCAGAAAGATGGTTTCGCCGGTGCCAAAAATCTTCCATGCCTCTTCGGCGGTGAAGGACAGGAATGGTGCCATCCAGCGCAGCAGCGCGTGGGTGATCTGGTGCAGCGCGGTCTGGGCCGAGCGGCGGGCCAGGCTCTTGGGCGCGCTGGTGTACAGACGATCCTTGAGCACGTCCAGGTAGAAGCCGCCCAGATCTTCCGAGCAGAACAGCTGAATCTTGGCCACCACGGGGTGGAACTCATAGACCTGATAGTGGCCGATGATTTCCTTTTGCAGTTGCGCCGCACGAGCCAGCGCGTACTGGTCGATTTCCAGCATGTCGCCATAGGCCACGGCATCGGTGGTCACGTCAAAGTCGCTGACGTTGGCCAGCAAGAAACGCAGCGTGTTGCGGATGCGGCGGTAGCCGTCCACCACGCGGGCCAGGATCTTGTCGTCGATGCCCAGATCGCCCGAGTAATCGGTGGCCGCCACCCACAGGCGGATGATTTCAGCGCCCATCTTGTTGCTGACGTCTTGCGGTGCCACGGTGTTGCCCACGGACTTGGACATCTTCTTGCCCTGACCGTCCACCGTGAAACCATGGGTCAGCAGGCCCTTGTACGGGGCGCGGCCAAAGATGGCCGAGGCCAGCAGCAGCGAAGAGTGGAACCAGCCGCGGTGCTGATCGTGACCTTCCAGGTACAGGTCGGCTTCGGGGCCCTGGTCGTGGTGCATGTCGTTGTGCGTGCCGCGCATCACATGCCAGAAAGTGCTGCCAGAGTCGAACCAGACCTCCAGAATGTCGGTGCTCTTGGTGTATTGCTTGGCTTCTTCAGCGCCCAGGATTTCTTCGGTGGTCACGCGGCTCCAGGCCTCGATGCCGCCTTGCTCGATCATGTCGGCCGCCTGGTCGATGATCTCCATGGTGCGCGGGTGCAGCGCGCCCGTGTCCACATGCAGGAAGAAGGGGATGGGCACGCCCCACGAGCGCTGGCGCGAGATGCACCAGTCGGGACGACCGGCGATCATGGCGCGCAGGCGGTCCTGACCGTTTTCAGGGTAGAAGCTGGTCTGCTCGATGGCTTCCAGCGCGATCTGGCGCAGAGTCTTTTCGGGCTTCTGGGCGGGATCGGTGAACACGCCTTCGCCTTCATCCATGCGGATGAACCACTGCGCTGCAGCGCGGTAGATGACGGGCGTCTTGTGGCGCCAGCAATGGGGGTAGCTGTGCTCCAGGCTGGTGGTGTCCATCAGGCGGTTGGCGACCTTCAGCGCATCCAGAATGACGGGCACAGCTTTCCAGATGTACTGGCCGCCGAACATGGGCAGATCGGCTGCGTACACGCCGTTGCCCTGCACGGGGTTCAGGATGTCCTTGTAGTCCATGCCGTTGCTGATGCAGGAGTTGAAGTCATCCACGCCATAGGCAGGAGCCGAGTGCACGATACCGGTACCGTCGTCGGCCGTGGCGTAGTCGGCCAGGTACACGGGCGAGATACGGTCAAAACCCTTGTCCACATGGGCCAGCGGGTGCTTGAAGGGCATGTGATCCAGCGCCTTGCCTTGGGCGGTGGCGACCACGGTGCCTTCCAGCTTCCAGCGGGCCAGGCATTTTTCGACCAGAGCGGAAGCCACGATCAGCAGGCCGCGCTCGGTATCGACCAGACTGTATTCCAGATCGGGGTTGACGTTCAGCGCCTGATTGGCGGGGATGGTCCAGGCCGTGGTCGTCCAGATGACGATGAAGGCTTGCTTGTTCAGCTGGGGCAGGCCAAAGGCTGCGGCCAGCTTGGCAGGCTCGGCAGCGGGGAACATCACGTCCAGAGTCTGGCTTTGCTTGTCCTGGTATTCGATTTCGAATTCGGCCAGTGACGAGGCGCAGTCAAAGCACCAGTACACGGGCTTCAGGCCGCGGTAGACAAAGCCACGCTCCATCACCTTCTTCAAGGCGCGCAACTCCAGCGCCTCGTTGGCGTAGTTCATGGTCTTGTAGGGGTTGTTCCAGTCGCCCAGCACGCCCAGACGCTTGAAGTCCACCATTTGCTGCTCGATTTGCTCGGTGGCAAAGGCGCGGCTCTTGGCCTGCATCTCGTCGCGGGGCAGGTTGCGGCCATGCAGTTTTTCGATGGCGTTTTCGATGGGCAGGCCGTGGCAGTCCCAGCCGGGCACATAGCGTGCATCAAAACCTTCCAGTTGGCGGCTCTTGACGATCATGTCCTTCAAGATCTTGTTCACGGCATGGCCGATGTGGATCTTGCCGTTGGCGTAGGGAGGGCCGTCATGCAAGATGAACATAGGCGTGCCCTTGCGTGCCACGCGAAGCTTTTGATAGGTGCCTTGCTCGTCCCATTCCTTGGCCCACGCCGGCTCGCGCTTGGGCAGGTCGCCGCGCATGGGGAAAGGGGTGTCGGGCATGTTCAGCGTGCTGCGATAGACAGACGCTTCGGGCTTGTTGGACTTCGAATCAGACATGGGAAACCTTGAGAGCAATACTGGGCCCGGGCAGGGTTGCCTGGGCGTGAATGATGAGGTGAGCGCCAGATGCGCTGCCGCGCCTATGGCGTGCGAGCAGCGAGCGTCAAATTCGGTCGCGCGTGGTCTGGCGACGAGTCTCTGTGTGTGCAGAAGTATGAGACGGCGTGTGGCCGGAGGCGAAAAACGCGTGCGCGTCATCGCAGTCCTTGGCGATGCCTGCCGTCAGGGCATCGAGACTGTCATACTTCAGCTCGTCGTGCAGTTTGTGCAGAAGTTCCACGCGGATGATTTTACCGTAGGCACCTTCCCCTCCCAGCTGTGCGGGCCAATCAAAACAGTGGGTCTCCAGCAGCACGCGTCCGCCGTTGATGTCATTGGGGTCCAGAGAAGGGCGCACGCCCAGGTTGGCGACACCGCGCAGCGGCTGGTCCGACAGTCCATGCACCAGCACCGCAAAAATACCGCTGGCCGCGGGTTTCCAGTGGTCAAAGCGCAGGTTCAGGGTGCGAAAACCGTCATTGGCACCGTCTTGGGATTCGGCCAGTTTGCGGCCCAGTTTGCGGCCGTGAACCACATGGCCCGATATTCTGTACGGGTGGCCCAGCAACTTGGCGGCCTGCTGCATATCTCCGGCAGCCAGGGCTGCCCGCACCTCGGTGCTGGAGACGCGCAGGCCGTGGACTTCATAGCTGTTCATGCGCGCCACATCAAAGCCCAGAGCCTGCCCAGCGTTGTCCAGCATGGCGTAGTCGCCGGCACGCTTGTTGCCAAAGCGGAAATCATCGCCCACGAGTACGTATCTGGCACCCAGACCAGAAATCAGTACATCCTGAATAAAGTCTTCGGGGCGCTGGCTGGCCAGAGACTCGTTGAAGGGCAGGATCACGACCTGATCGACGCCGCAAATCTCCAGCTGACTGAGCTTGTCGCGCAGCGTGCCCACGCGCGCCGGTGCCAGATCGGGCTTGCCCAGTTTTTGTGCAAAGTAGTCACGCGGGTGCGGCTCAAAGGTCATCGCGCAGCTGGGAATACCACGCTGGGCGGCTTCTGCCTTGAGCAGGCCGAGCATGGCTTGATGTCCCCGGTGCACACCATCAAAATTGCCAATGGTCACGGCGCAGGCGGGGGCCAGTCCGGGATGATTTATACCGCGAAAAATCTTCATGGGCTGCTTTGTTATTTGTAGCAGCTAGCGCCTATGCGTGCGGCGCAAGCCGTCTATTTGACATAATTTCAGAGTATATTGCTTCAATGAATGCAGCTGGGGAGGCTGCATAGCTCTGCTGAAAAGCGCCAAGACGCTTGTCCGTTTTCTGTGGTCGATCTGACTGACTGGAGGCGTGTTGTGAAAGTCTTGAAGCTGACAGCCCAGGGGCTGCCGCAGTCCTGGGTAACGCTGGAGCAAGCGGCGCTGCACTATGCAGCTGAAGATGTGCGCTGGGAAGCCGGTGCCGAAATCGCCTGCTTTCGGGGTGGCCACAATGCGGTGACCGGCAAGCAGTCAGTCATTCACATCAACTCCATCATTGGCACCAAGGGCATGCCGAATATCAACCCGCACGAGTTGCTGCCGGGTCTGACCAACGGCAAGCTCTTTACGCGTGACCACTGCGTCTGCGCCTATTGCGGGCGCCAGTTCCATGAGGGCGACCTGACGCGCGAGCATATTCTTCCCGCCAGTGCCGGCGGCCAGAACACTTGGATGAATCTGGTCACTGCCTGCCGTTCCTGTAATCACCGCAAGGGTGCTAGAACGCCCGAGCAGGCGCGCATGCCGCTGCTCTACACTCCCTACACCCCGACGTTGTGGGAAGACTTCATTTTGAGAAACCGCCGCATTCTGGCCGACCAGATGGAATTCCTCGTCGCCCACGTGCCGCGCGGATCACGCTGGCGCAGTTGAGCAAGATAGTGGGAGTTTGCTGCGCTGGCTGAAAGCTCCCGGGGTCTGTGATTGAATTGGGGTTTATACCTATCTAGGTTTTCATGATCGTCAGAGATCGCCCATCGGGCTTCAGGCTGTTTTGGATTGTCCGGGGCTCGGTGCTGCAACGCATCAAAAGTGTGCTGGCCGTGAACGTCGTGCTTGCCGTCATCGTCACGGTGGCCCACGGCACCCTTTTTCATACCAAGATTCCCATCACGCCAATCCCGTTCACACTGATCGGTCTGCCTCTGGCGATTTTTCTGGGCTTTCGCAACAACACTGCCTACTCACGCTACTGGGAAGGGCGCAAGCTCTGGGGTGAAATCGTTATCTACGCACGCACTCTGTCGCGCCAGTGCCAGAGCCTGATTGAAGCCGATCACCCCATTGTGAATCGCACCGGCTTCCG
>NZ_JABBCQ020000024.1 GCF_012844455.2 Comamonas suwonensis
TAATGGCGAAGTATTTTCTGATGTTGGAGATTTTTTAAGAAAAACTACTTCCCTTGTAAAAGGTGACTATAGAGATAATTTTTACATTGCTGAGATAGATTATTTTTCGGGGGATGATCATGCTCCCGAAGTGATCATAAGAATTAAAAAGCTGACTGAGTTCATAAAGAGCTTGCGTGAATTTGTTGCCCTATCTATTGATAGAGAACAGGCAATGCAAGGAAGCAAGATATTTTTCTTGAAACCTTCTGATGGGAAAAGTCCACAGAAAGCAGCTACATTAAAGATCCGAGTAAATTCTGATACAGTAATCCATAATATCAATGGATTTAGTATACTCAAGGCTCTAATCAATCCTAAGCATAAAGAGGTTAAAACGCAGGTTGAAGAGCGTATATTACTCATGAATACTGCAATTGCGCAGATAATTGATGAGTGTGAAGATGATGATGATGCGGATTTTGATTATCTTGTAAAAAATTGGGGGAAGGTCAATAAAAAATATTTACATGACTTGCATGCCTATGTGAGTACATTTTCTTTTGATGCGGTTAAAAAGAAAATTTCAGATGGCCTTATAGAAAGTACAACAAAAATAAATAACTCAATTGGAGAGGTCGCTACTAAGCTTTTAGCTATTCCTGCCTCACTTGGCGCTTTAATAGTCGTTGGAGGTTCAACAAGCACTGTAGCTTTTATTTTTGGTATTATTGGTGTTATTGTTGCTAGTTTGATTATATTGAGGACTATCTGGCATTATCAAAAGCAAATTGAAAACTTGGCAAAGAGTTTTGATTTTAATATGAGAGAGGCAACCAAAGCCAAGAAGACATTTAGTCGAACAATACAAGAGGAGATAAAAAGAATCAATGATTCGCATGAGAAGCAGAAAGACGCAATAGGGTTTTCTTTTTTCTTTTATTACTTGGTTGCATTACTGCCAATTTTTGGGTCTTTGTATTATATATTTGAGGCTCTGTGGCCAATATTAGTTTTTGATCACTATCTCTATAAATACTGCCTTACCTTTAATGTTCGATAGTTTTTTTACTTTTTAGTAAGCGGACGGAATATTTTTGCACACCATACAAAATTGCGAAAGTCTCACTAAGTTCATACCATCGGCCTCCAGGAGCACCGCCTCCATGCATTTCACCAAGGCATGAGCATTCGCAGTGAAGTCCTTGAGCTTCCCAGCACTTACTTGCACAAATCGAAGTCTCTCGACGTAGCTGAATAACGTGGCATTTTTTGTAGCGAGAAAGGCAAAGCTTCGTGACTCGCTCAAACCAAGCTTGTGGTACTTCCCAGGATTTGTACTGAGAGTTCCATTCTGGTTTTCGTGCTTCTTCGTTTCTTAGCCATTCGTAGTTATCCTTTTGATAAGGAAGCTTGACAAGTATGGTGAGTGGGCGACTCCTTCTGAAAACAATCGGAATCTTTGAGTGTCTCCATATGTCTGCTAAGTTTAGGTTCTCGCTCATTCGTTTCTCTATAGATTAATAATCTAATTGTCATTGTCACTTATATGTTTCTAGTTGTAAAACGATGAGTTCTGCATGATAGAATTTTCAACATCACGCCCGTAAGCGTGATCTGGGCTTGGCGGCCCGGTCAACCAAGGCGCAGCAGCCGCGCCATTACTTCATGGTCTGCGGCTTTTTTGCTTTTAAGAGCATGCCTGCGCGCGCATGGCTCCGTTTTACGGTGGGCCGTGTGGGGACACCCGCGAGGGTGTGCCGGCTCCTTGGTCCGGTCCGCCAACCCTGCACGGTCCATCACCTTTGCTTGGCGGCCTGGGTGATGGGTTGAAAACCTCGTCACCAAGGAGCCTGTCATGGCTGGCATTTCTACTGCTTCGTCTACTGTCGTCGTATCTGCTCAACCTAAGCTTGATATTCACGATGGCATCGTCACCACCACTAGCAGCCAAATCGCTGCACACTTCGGAAAACAGCACAAAGCAGTGCTGCGAGCCATCCGAAATTTGAGTGGTGTGGTGGAGGCTGATTTCTATCAGCGCAACTTTGTGCCAATACAAATCAGCACCGACCTCGGTATGGGCCGTACCCGCAAAGACCCCGCCTATCTCATCACCCGCGATGGCTTTGTGTTCTTGGTGATGGGGTTCATCGGCAAGGAAGCCGCAGCATGGAAAGTTGCCTACTTGGCTGCCTTCAATCGCATGGAGGCCGAGCTGCAAAAGCCTGCACAAGACCCACAGCGCATCCAGCTCGCCCAGCGTCTGGCCACCCAGGCGGCAGCCCAGGTCACGCAGGCCGTGTTCGACGCCGTGATGGCCGCCGACAATACCGACTGGCGCCACGCCCGCTACCTGCTCAACCTGGGCTACGACCGCGAAGGCCAGCCCAGCGTGCCCCATGCCCAGCCCATTGGCGACGACCAGATGATTGTCTCCTTCAACGCGCTGCCCGAGCGCATCGGCAGCGGCGAGATCCTCTCCGCCACCGACGCCCAGCTCGCCACCCTGGCCACAGCCTGCACCCAGCGCCTCACCCAACGCGCCCAGCACCGCGAGAAGCAGGCCGCCAAGCCCAACCTTCCCGCTACGCAACCAGCACCCAGCCTGCCACCCGGCACGCTGATGATGACCTTTAGGTAATCAGTTTTGATAGCGGTTAGCGCTTGATGGGTAAGCGCTAGAGGCTGTTGTTGTTTGAATCTATTAGTGCATTGAAAAAGCCCCTGCTGGCATTGGCTGGCTGGGGCTTTTCTATGGTCGCTCTGGTCGTGTGAGCTGTATCTCAAGAGTTGCCTGAGTTCTTCTTGTGCTTAGCTAGGGCATTGTCACTAGGCGCAGATGGCTGGCGGATCAATGCAAGGCAGACTGCTGCAATGAGTGTGCCAAGGCCTGGCTCGCGTCTTGGCGAGGGTTGCAGTGTTTCTGCGGGTGCTTGTGCCACTGGGGGCGGGGCAGGTGGCTCCATGCGATGGAGCCGGATGAGATCGCGTAGCAAGTAATCCAGCGTCACTTGCCGGTTGTGCAGTACAGGGAATAGGGACGAAAAGAGATATAGGACTAGCTCAAGAATCTGGCGCAGAACTTGATATGAAACGACGCCCCCAATGAATGTTACGACGGCGAGCTGTGCCAGTGCCTTCAAAAAAGCCCAGGTTCCTTCATCACCCATCGTCTCCATGAAGTTCAAGGCTTCACTCTTGCCTAGAAAGGCGATAACCAGACCAATCAACGCGGTCATGAGTGTCAGCAGCCGCGCTTTGGATTCAGGGTCGTAGATTTTGGGCAATAGCTCTGCAAAGTCTTTGTCAGAGGTCGTACGGCAGGCTTTTTCCAGGGCCCGAAGTTCAATGATTTCTTTGGCTGTTGCCATGAACTTCCACGCGGGCCTTTCAAGAAGTCCCTCCAATTTTTCCCTTTTGGAGTTGGCTAAGCGTTCAACGGGCTTTGTATCGCTGTCTGCGCTGGTCGCACGCACGGTGAGACGGAAACGTTCAAAGGCTATTAGCCCGCACGAAAGAAGGAAAGCCACTTCCGAGGCAAAGAATTGCCAGTACGTCTTCTCGAAAGACGGTGTGGACTCGAAAAAGAACTCGTAGCCAAAGTAGATGAAGAAGGCGAGCGACAGTGCCCAAAGGTACCAATGCCCGCTTTTGAGACCTGGAAACGCACCTCTTGGCTCGAATTCCTTGAAGTAGGCCGCGGCTATCTTGTAGTACTCGTCCATTTTCCCTCTCAAGATATTGTTTTCTGTGCTGGGTATCTTATCTTTGCTATTAATTTGATTGTTGATGTTATTGCTGAATAAGCGTTCGTAGCCTGCGACATGTTTTTGTGACAGCCGTCACATGGCTTTGTCGCAGCCATCCGCCGACCATCGGCGCATGGGTCTTTACAGCCATCTCACCACCGAACAGCTCACCGCCCGGCGCGACAGCTATCTAGCCGCCATCGATGCGCGCCTGACCGGCCCCACGCAGGCCAGCCACAGCACCGACGGCGTGGGCGCGCGCTCCGTGCAGTTCAATGCCGACACGACGCAGCTGCGCCGCGCCATTGACGACATCAACGCCGAGCTGCTGCGCCGTACCGGCCAGCCAGCGCGCAAGCCCATCTACCTGGTGTAAGCATGGGCCGCAGCACACGCCAGAACCGCCAAAGCCGCGCCCGTGCATCTGTTGCGCAGGGCGGCGCGGCCATGTCTGCCCACCAGGGCGCATCGCACACCGATCTGGCCCTGCGTGACTGGCAGCCGTTTGCCGGCAGTGCCGACGCTGATTTACTCCCCGAACTGGACACGCTGACCAGCCGCAGCCGAGACCTGGCCCGCAATGACGGGCTGATGGCCGGTGGCATTCAAACCCACCGCGATAACGTGGTGGCGCGGTGCTGCGCCTATCTGCCTTGCCCGATTACCGCCTGCTGGGCTGGACGCCCGAGCAAGCCCGCGAGTGGGGCAACAAGGTAGAGGCGCACTTTCGCAGCTGGGCCGACACCACGGATTGCGATGCCGCCCGCACGCTGGATTTGCTGGGCCTGACCGTGCTGGCCCTGGGCGGCGAAATGATTAACGGCGATGCGGTGGCCATTCCCAAATGGTTGCCCCGGCCCGACAGCCCCTGGGCCACGCGCATCAGCGTGATTGAGGCCGACCGGTTGGAGACGCCGCCCCACCTGCAGGGCATGGCCCGCATTCGCCGGGGTGTGGAGTTTGACCGCGAAGGCGCACCCATTGCTTACCACTTTCAGGCAGCGCACCCAGGCGATGCGCTGTACCTGCGCGGCGATGAATCCATGGACCTGAACTGCTGGGAGCGCGTGCCGGCCTTCACGCCCTGGGGACGCCGCCGTGTGGTGCATCTGCATTCCAAAGAGCGCACGGGCCAGAGCCGGGGCAAGCCCATCGTGAGCGCCGTGATGCGCGAGTTTCATATGGCGGGCAAATACGCTCAGAACGAGCTGCAGGCCAGCCTGGCCAATTCGCTGGTGGCGGCGTTTCTGGAGTCGGATCTGAGCCAGGAGGCCGCGTCGTCCTTGTTTGGCGAGGACCCGCGTGATGCGTGGAAGGACTCCGTCAAGCAGTCGCGCAGTATTGGTAAGTTGCAGGCCGGGGCGGTGATTCCGCTGCCCGTGGGCGCGCGGCTGCAGTCGTTTACGCCAGGCCGCCCCAATGTGGCGTTCGAGGCTTTCATGCAATCCGTAGAGCGGCGCATTGCCGCAGGCATGAACCTGCCGTATGAGCTGTTTGCCAAAGACTTCAGCAAAGTGAACTACAGCAGCGCCCGCGCTGCGCTGTTGGAGGCATGGCGCTACTTTCACGGCCGCCGCCGCTGGCTGACCACCACCTGGCTCAAGCCCATTTTTGAGCTGTGGCTGGAAGAGGCGGTCAACGCGGGCGTGATCGACGCGCCCGGTTTTTATGCCAACCGCTATGCCTATACCCGCTGCCGCTTTGTGTTTGGCGGCAAGGGCTGGGTGGACCCGGTGAAGGAAATCACCGCTGCCAAGCTGCGGCTGGAGATTGGCGTTTCCACCCTGGAGCAGGAATGCGCAGAGCAGGGCCTGGACTGGGAAGAGGTGCTGCACCAGCAAAAGATTGAAGCCGAGCGCCGTGCCGAGCTGGGCCTGGTCAGCCCCATGGCCACCACCTGGATTGCCAACACCGCCGACAGCGGTGGCGACAAGGAAGAGGGCGCAGCCGCCCAAAAGGATGCGCCATGAGCCGACCTTACCCGCATCTGGCCGACCGCCTGTTCAACACCCCACTGCTGCTGCACCCGCAAAAGCTGGACGCCATCATCGCCGGCATGGGCCAACGTCTGCTGGGCACCGATGCTTTGCAGTTCGCTGCCGCAGCACTCAGCCCCCGCGCGGCCTTGCCCGCCGAGATGTTTACCACCCGCAAGGGCGAGCGCACCGAGCGCGGCTACCGCGTGACTGAGGGCGTGGCCGTGATCAGCGCCATGGGCGGCCTGGTGCACCGCACCCGGCTGGAGGCCGACAGCAGCTTGCTGATTGGCTACAACGACCTGGCCGCCGACCTGGAAGACGCCCTGGCCAAGAGCGAAGTGCACGCCATTGCCCTGGTGATGGACAGCCCGGGCGGAGAAGTCTCTGGCGCGTTTGAGCTGGCAGAGCGCATTTACGCCGCACGCGGCAGCAAGCCCATTGTGGCCGTGGCCGACGGCATGGCTGCCAGTGCCGCCTACCTGGCTGCCAGCGCAGCCGATGAGGTGGTGCTTTCTGCCACGTCGTATGTGGGCTCGATTGGCGTGGTGATGCGCCATGTGGATTTCAGCCGCGCGCTGGCCAATGAGGGCATCAGCGTTTCTCACATCTTTGCCGGCGACCACAAGGTGGATGGCAACCCCTATCAGCCCTTGCCCGATGCGGTGCGCGCCAACCTGCAGGCCGATATCGAGGGGCTGTACCAGATGTTCATTCAGGCCGTGGCCCAGCACCGGGGCATGACCGAGCAGGCCGTGCGTGACACGCGTGCCTCCGTTTACAGGGGTGTGGCTGCAGTGGCTGCACGCCTGGCAGACCGCATTGGCACGGCCGACGCCGTGATTGCCGAGCTGGCCGCCCGCCGTGCCCGCAGCTACCCCGCAGACGCGGGAATGTCTTCACAACCCAAGGGAATCTCTATGACCCAACCCAGTACCGAAACCACGGCGGCGGCACCAGCCGCAACCACTACTACGACCGCAGTCGCGCCTGCCCAAGCTGCTGCTGCGGCCCCGGCCCCGGCCAGCTTGGAGCAAGCCCGCGCCGAAGGCGCTGCCGCAGAGCGCGCCCGTGTGGCCTCCATCCTGGGCCATGCCAATGCATCGGCCAACCCGGCCATTACCCAGCAGTGCATCAGCACAGGCCTGAGTTCCGAGCAGGCCAAGGGCTTTCTGGATGTAGCACCGGCTGCCGCAGTGACGGCCGCAGCAGCCACTGCCAGCGCACCAGCCAACCCGTTTGCCCAGGCCATGGCGGCCATGGGCAACCCCGATGTCTCGGGCGTGGAAGCTGCCGCGCCTGACAGCGCAACCACTGCCAGCGCCCAGACCGAAGCGGGCTGGGGCCAGGCATTCGGCTATGGCAAGCGCTGATTCACCCTCATTCACCAGGAGCACACCCCATGGAAACACTCGGCCCCGGCACCGCCTGCTATTTGGTCAGCGAAGCCAACGGCACCCGCTCGCGCGAAGTCGTCACTATCGCGCAAGGCCAGACCCTGCTGCCCGGCGCAGTGCTGGGCAAGGTCACTACCAGTGGCGAATACACGGCAGTCAACCCCAGCAGCGACGACGGCAGCCAGACCGCTGTTGCCGTGCTGTTTGCCGCAGTGGACAGCACTGCCGCTGCCCACGCCGCCGTCATCACCGCCCGCGATGCCGAAGTGGCCGCGCATGAGCTGGCTTGGCCTGCAGGCACGACCACACCCCAGAAAACCGCCGCGCTGGCCCAGTTGGCCGCCGTGGGCATTGTGGCGCGCTAAGGCGCGCAGAAAGAACAAGGCACAACACATGGCCGATCTGAACGTCTTCACGCATGGCGCATTCAATATGACGTCGCTCTCTACTGCCATCCAGCAAGCGCCTTATGCGCCGCAGTTGCTGGGGCAGATGAGCATCTTCACGCCGGACCGCACCCGTACCACCACCATTGCCGTGGAAGAAAAGGGCGGCGTGCTGTCGCTGATTCCCACTAGCCAGCGCGGCGCTCCCTTGCAAGAAGGCGACGGCGAAAAGCGCACGCTGCGCCACTTCAACACCACGCGCATTGCACGCGGCAAAACGCTGTACGCGGCCGAGGTGCAGAACATTCGTGCCTTTGGCACAACCAGCGAGCTGCAGGCCGTGCAGAACGAGGTGGCCGAGATCATGAACGGCAAGACCGGCCTGCGTGCCGCCGTGGAGCTGACGCATGAGCACATGCGCCTGGGCGCCGTGCAGGGCAAGGTGCTGGATGCCAAAGGGGTGGTGTTGTACGACTGGTTTGATGAATTCGATATTGAACGGCCCGCCACCATCAATTTCGACTTTCCCGCTGCTGCGGCCGAAGAAGGCAAGGTGCGCGTGAAGTGCAACGAGGTCATCCGCAACATGATGCGCGCCAGCGCGGGTGCCTGGTTGCCAGGCCAGACCTATGCCGTGGGCCTGTGCGGCGACAACTTCTTTGACGACCTGACCAGCAACGCCGAAACCCGCAGCACCTACCTGAACCAGCAGGAAGCAACTGACTTGCGCAACGAGGTGGGGCAGGCGTTTGGCTCGTTCCGCTACGGCAACATCCTGTTCCTGAATTACCGGGGCACGGACGACAAGAGCTTGGTCGCCATCAGCGATGACGAATGCCAGTTCTTCCCCGTGGGTGCGCCCGATGCCTTCAAGGCTGGCTTCTCGCCGGCGGAGTTTTTGCCCTTCGTCAACACGCCCGGCCAGGACGTGTACGCCATGGTGGTGCCAGACCTGGAGCGCCAGGCCTATGTGCGCCCCGAGGTGTACAGCTACCCGCTGTTCATGTGCACCCGTCCCGGCATGCTGCTGCGCGCCAAGCGCAAGGCTTGATCGGTATGCAGGCAAACCTTGCGCCATTCGCTGCCGTAGATGCCCTGATCAACCAGGGCGTCAGCCAGACCCTGGCCAATGCCATGGCCAGCTGGCAGGGCGGCCAGTGCTTCGGCGTGATTTTCAATCGCACGCCGCTGGACGGCTACCTGGACCACGCCGTCACCACCGACCGCCAGACCGTGGCCATGTGCATTGCCAACGCCCCCGGCATTGCCGAGGGCAGCATGGCCCTGGTGCTGGCGGGCCAGCCCTGCGAGGTCACCGGGCCGGTGGTGGCAGACGCCAGCGGCTGGGCCACTTTTCCCATCGTCTTTTTGAACTGATTGCCATGCTGCTTTTGGAATCTGCCCTTAAAGCCCGCCTGCAAGCCCTGGCCGTATTGGCCAGCTGGCATGTGCGCGGTGCGTCCGAGCACTGCGACCGCTCGCAAGTCCCGGCCATCGAGATCCGCATGGTGGGCGCGGCGCCTGGCGATGTGTCGCGTGAAGCGGCGCAGCTGGAGCCGCGCTGGTCTTGCGTGCTGGTGGCCAAGCGCAGTGCCCAGGCCGCATCGGATCTGGATGCCGCCATGACCGCCGTGATTGGCGGTTTGCACGGCTTCAAGCCGGTCTCTGCCGACGGCCGTACCTGGTCGGAGCTGAATGTGGCCGGCGTGCGTGAGGCTGAGTTCAGCGATGCGGGCCTGGTGGGCTACTCGGTCGAGTTCACCTGCGTGTCTGTCTTTGAGTCGTTGGACGTTTGAGTCTGGCGCGGTTCAATCTTTTTAAGGAGCTTGTCATGGGTGCACTGCCCCGCGTCAAAAAGGAATACCAGATCCCCCGTGGACGCCTTGTCTTTTATCCGTTCGATGCGGCAGGCCGTCTTCTGGGCGGCCGCCAGTTCGGCAACTGCCCTTCGTTTTCGCTGAGCGTGGAGGGCGACAAGGCCCCGCATTACAGCTCCCAGGGTGGCCTGCGTGAGAAGGATGAAGAAGTCCTGATCGAGATCACCCGCAAGGCGGCCATCACTACCGACAACATCAGCGGCAGCAATCTGCGCATGTTTCTCTCTGGCACGGCAGAGACGCACACCCAGGCATCGACCACGGTGGCGGACGAGGCGCACACGGTGGAGCCGGGTGGAATTTACCGTCTTGGCGTGACTGCAGTGGCTCCGACCGGAGCGCGCAAGCTCAGTGCGGTCATCGTCAAAAGCAAGGACGGCACCACAACCTTTGCAGCGGAAACCGACTACACGGTGGACGCCGACCTGGGCCTGCTGCAGATCGTGGAGGGGGGCGAGATCAAAGAGGCCACCGAAGTGACGGTGGGCTATACCGCCGCCGAGACCAGCTGGGAGCGCATCAAGTCCGGCAATGGTGCGGATCTGAAGGGCGCGCTGCAGCTGATTGCCGACAACGCCCATGGTGCCAACCGTGACTGGTTCTTTCCCAGCGTTTCGCTTTCGCCCACGGGCGAGCTGCCCTTGATTCAGGACGGCACCGACTACAGCCAGTTCGGCTTCGACGTGGAAGTACTCAAGCCCGACAACGGCGAAGCCGTCTATGTGGACGGCCGCTCGGCACTGATTCCCTAACTCCTTTTTTCTGACCTCCCGGCTTGCCGGGGCGGTTTGCATTGCAGCTCGTTCTTGCTGGCCGTAGTGCAAACCGAAGCAACCACTTTCCCCCGAATCGATACGCCATGGCCTTCAAGCCCATTCAGATTGTGATCAACGCCAAGGACGATGCGTCTGCGGTGCTGAGCCGCCTTGGGCGCAATGTGAAGTTGCTGGGCGCCACGGTTGCCGGGTACTTCGGCATCAAGGCCTTTGCAGGCGTTGTGCAAAGCGCGGCAGACTTTGAAGCGGCCATGAGCCGCGTGAAGGCCGCCACCGAAGGCTCGGCGGCAGAGATGGCCGAGCTGACCACGGCCGCGCAAGCTGCGGGCAGCAATACCAAATACACCTCGGTGCAGGCTGCCGGTGCGCTGGAGAACCTGGCCAAGGCGGGTCTGAGCGCGGGCGACTCCGTCAAGGCGCTGCCCGCTGTGCTGGCTCTGGCGCAGGCGGGTGATATCGAGCTGGGCAAATCCAGTGAGTACGTGACCAAGGCCGTGATGGGCATGGGCCTGGCCTTTGACGATGCGGGCCGCGTGGCTGATGTGCTGGCCAAGGGCGCCAATGCCACCAACACCAGTGTTGAAGGGCTGGCCCAGGCGCTGAGCTATGCCGCGCCGGTAGCCAACACGCTGGGCGTGAGCCTGGAGAGCACGGTCGCCATCATCGGCAAGTTTGCCGATGCGGGCATTGACGCCAGCCGTGCTGGTACGGCGCTGAACTCCATCATGAGTCAGTTTGCCAATCCGCTCTCCAGCTTCCGCAAGGAGCTGGGCGCTGCAGGCAACGTCACCACCAACTTTGAGGAAGCCTTGCACCAGCTGGCCGCCAAGGGCCAAGACGGCGAACGCGCCATCAATGCCGTGGGTCTGGAGGCTGGGCCCGCGCTGCGTGCCTTGCTCAACCAGGGCATGGGCGCTCTGGATGATCTGACCGGCAAACTGCGTGAAGCGGGCGGCAGTGCCGAGGCCACGGCCAAAACAATGGCCGACAACCTCAATGGTTCCCTCAAGGGCCTGAGCAGCATGTGGGAGACCGTGACCCAGGTGCTGGGCAAGCCTGTGCTGCCGGTGGTGCGTAAAGGCGTGGACGAGCTGACCGGCGCACTGCGCAAGGCGGTCGAGAGTGGTCTGGTGGAGCGCTTCGGCCAGACCCTGGCCACTGCCTTTGAGAACGGCCTCAAGTTCTTCCGCGCGTTTGCGGCCAACGTCAACTTTGACGCTGTGGTGTTGCGCCTGCAGGTCTTTGCCAGCGAGGCGGGCGAGACGCTGCAGCGCATCGGCCAGTACGCCACCAATGCCGGCAACACGGTGCAGCTGGCCTGGGGCGTGATGACGGCGGGCGTCAACGGCGTGCTCACCGCCATCTACGGCCTGGGCGCGGCGTTTGCACAGATTGCATCCAAGGTGATGGAGGGCGTGGCCAAGTTGCGCAGCGGTCTGGCATCCGTCACCTTTGGGGGCCTGAGCGAGAGCTTCCGGCTGGCGGCGGCTGATGCCGAAGAGATGGCCGGCGCCTTTGCCGCTTCTGCCGACGCACTCAAGGCGAAAGCTGCAGAGTCCCTGCAGCGTATGGCCGACGGCGCCCAGACGGCGCGCGATGCCTGGGGCGGCCTGACGGGGGACGTGGCTGCAGTCGGCAATGCTGCTGCAGAGGCTGCTCCCTCTATCGAGGCGGTAGCTGCAGGCATCGAGGCCACAGGCAAGGCTGCAGCCAAAGCAGCCAAGGACACAGCCGCCAAGGCTGAGGCTGACCGCATCGCTGCCGAGAACCTTAAGCAGCTCAAGGCGGAATATGAGCAACTGATCGCCAGCGGCAATCTGGATGCTGCCGGGCGCAAGCTGCAAGAAATTGCCAAGGCGCAGCGCGCAGCCGCCAGCTCGGCCCAGGATGCGGCGCAGTCCACGGCCTTGCTGGAGCAGGCCTACAAAGACCTGGGCATGACTACCAGCGAGGATCTGCAGCGCATGGCCAAGCAGGCTCGTGCAGCGTTTGATCAGTTGGAAAAGGACGGAAAGCAGCCGCCCATGCGCATTGCAGAGGCCTGGAAGTCCATGGCTGACAAGGTCATTGCAGCCAATGGCGGCATTGCGCCCGAATGGCTCAAGACCCAGGCGGCCGTCAAGGGCTACGAAGTTGCGGTGGACGATGCGGGCAAGGCCGTGCTCAACACTGACCGCGCCACAGCCAGAGCCGTCAGCAGCATGGTCAGCGGCATGGGACGGGTGCGTGATGCGGCCGACGGTGTGCAGGAGAGCATGCGCGGCATCGAGCATGCATCGGGTCGCGCCGCCCACGCTGCCAGAGAGTGGGAGCAGGGCGGCCCGCGCAACTTTGTCGAAGAGCGCAATGCTGGTGTGCAAGGTTCGCAAGGCGTCATGCGCCAGAACTCAGGTCCTCTCAATCTGGTGCCGCAGTTCCAGTCCCGCAAAGAACTCGACGCCTGGTGGCAGCAGTGGCAGAACCAGTACGCGCAGGACAACCCTTTCTCGGTCAAGAGCAGCGGCGCACTGGGCAACTATCAATATGACTTGACCCAATTTGCGGTGAAGGAGGCGGGGAGGACTATCGACCTGCAGCAAGCCGCATCCAATGCCGGTCCTAAACAGGAGGCAGAGCGCAAGGCAAGCACCCCAAGCTCGACGGCTTCGGTGCCTGCGTCTGCTCCTTCCCAATCCGTCATCACTCATAGGCATGAGGTCGTGATCGGTGGTCGTCAATACAACGTGGGTACGGACGCAGCAGGCAGCTCAGAGATGCAGCAGTTGATGGCAGCGCTGGAGCGAGACGCCAATCTGTCTGGAGGCGTGCACTGATGGCCGGCCATTTTTTGAACGGCATCGAGCTGCCGCGCGGCATGTTGTGGGTAGACGAGTTCAACTGGTCTGTTGTGCAAAAGACGGTCGAGCGCGGCATTACGGGCGCCCAGATCATCGATGCCGCTGCCCGCATCGAGGGCCGCCCGATCACTCTGCAGGCCGTGGAGGACCAGGGCTGGATTCGCCGCGCAACGCTGCTGGCCGTGCGTGCCCTGGCCGATGCGCCTGGCGTGCAGTACCCGCTGCAGCTGGCCGACGGCCGCGAATTCACTGTGCAGTTTGCGGCAGACGACCCGATTGCCGCTGCGCCCATCTCCCGGCCTGAGCTGCCGGCTGCAACCCATCCCTATGTCGCCACGCTGCGGCTGATCACTGTTTAAGAGAGAAGAACAATGCCCATTTTGCAAGGCGACATCCAGCTGCGTGCCAGCCGAGTCATGGACGATGTCCCCGAGGGCGGCGGTGGCCCGTCGAACGTCGTGATCGAGTCCGGCCAAGAGAACGCCATCATGCCGGACATCTCCGAGATGGATCGTGCCCTAGGCCGCGACAACATGCGTCAGATGCATGTGACCGTGGACACCGACGACCGCGACACCTACCAGGGCAGCAATGTCATCGTGGCGAAGCCGCCCGAAGATCCCAATGTCTCCATCACCCTGTTTGCTACGGGCGGCGTCTATGACACCCGCGCCCAGGCGCAGGCCAGGCTGGAGGCCTACCTCAACAAAGGGCCTGAGTGGGCGGGCTACCTCTATGAGGACCACATCCAGGGTCAGCGCGTCATTCAGATCTTCCAGCGTCCTGGTACCGAGCTGCCTGCCGTCGGCAAGACCCTGGTACTGGTGGGCCATGAGGGGCTGGTCAACGAGCAGATTCAATATGTCCGCGCCATTCGCGTGACAAGCGAAGAGCGTACCTTTACCTACGACGCGGACAAAGACTACAAGGCGCTGATTGTCTCTGTCGAGATCTCGGATGCGCTGCGTTACGGCTTCACCGGCTCGCCAGCCAACCGCCAGTTCACGCGCCTGGCCAACAGCGCTCGTTTGCGCGATACGGTGGTGGCCGATGCGGGCAGCTATGTCGGTGTCACGCCTTTGCAAAAGGCCGCCGCTCTGGGTGACTTCACCATCATCGCCAAGACGATCATGACCCAGATCGTGCCCTCGGCGCAGAGCGAGACGCCCATCCCTGCCGCCATTCCTTATGCAGCAGCAGGCTTCCCAATCTCTGCGGCTGAGGCGGTTACCTTCAACACCGATCAGGCCTGGAGCGTCACCACCAGCTTGGCCTTGCCCGGTGGTTGCCTGCCTGGGTCGCTCTCCATCGTGGTTGGCGGCGTGACCTTTATCGACAAAGGCGGCATTTTGATGTCGGGCACCCAGCAGATCGGCCTGGTCGACTATGCCAATGGCGTGGTGACCTCCAGCTTGGGCAGCTATGGCGGCAGCAAAACCATCAGCTACCGGCCTGCCGCCTATATGCAGCGCATGCCGCAGTCCAGCGAGATCCGCATCACGGCAGAGAACCGCAGCCAGTCCTATGTGGGCTTCATCACGCCGCTGCCTGCACGTGGCACGCTGAGCTTCAGCTACCGGGCGCAGGGCCGCTGGTATGTGCTGTCTGATGCGGGCGACGGGGCGCTGCGCGGTACCGACTCCAGCTATGGTGCGGGCACCTTTAATGCCGACACCGGTGGCTTTGTCATCACCCTGGGCGCGTTGCCTGATGTCGGCAGCTCCATCGTCCAGCACTGGGGTGTGCCCACGCAGGAGACTGTGCAGCCTGCCGCCGACCTGCTAGTCAGCCAGACCCTTGCCCTGACCCTGCCTGCAGGTCAGGCCCTTTATCCGGGCGCTTTCTCTATTACGTGGATCGATGGCTTGACCCAGCGCACGGCTACGGCCACCGCTGCCTGGCAGCTGCAGGGCGATGCGACGGGTGAGGTCCGTCTGGGCCGCTCCGAAGTTCTGTTTGCACCCAAGCTGCTGCCCGCCGTGGGCACGGTGCTCGATGTCACGGTCGACACGGCTCCTGCGGTTGAGGTCAATCTGGCCCATCCTTCCCGCAACGGCCAGGGCCGTCTAGCGGTCTCCGCAGGTCAGGGGGCTCTGGTTCCCCATACGGTCGAGGTCGAGTGGAACACGTTGACCGATCAGGCCGTGCTGGGCACTTATACCCGCGAGCAGCTGACCGAAATGGGGGTGACCTTGGTCGACCCGACCCAGATCGCCCGCGATGATGGCAACGGCAAGCTGATGCTCAATGGCGTGCAGATCGGCACCGTGGCCTATGCGACGGGTGCGGTGGATTTCAACCCCGATGTCACCATCAAGATTCCCAAGCCGGTCTATTCGTCCAGCCAGGTCAGCGGCGGGGGATTTTCTGGCGAGGTTGCCCAGTACCGCCTGAACTACGAGGGCATCGAGTACCTGAATGCGCCCTCGATCTACCCCAATGACGAAAGCGGTTACGTCAAGATCCGTTTCCGCACCACGGGCAGCGCAACTCGCCGCACGCTGCAGGTCATGTTTGCACCCGAGTTTGACCTGGTCACGGGCGTGCAGGCTCCGGTGGTGCCGGGCTCGGTCGTGCTGATGCCTTCCAGCGGTCAGCCCTGGAGCGATGACGGCAGGGGGCTGTTGCGGGTGCTGACCTCGGGCGGTTTTGTGACACGCGGCAGCATCAACTACGCCACGGGCCGCGTGGGCCTGACCTCGTGGACGACCGGCAATGCGAACACACTGCGCCGTGCAGGCTGCATCACCACGCTGGGCGATGCGATTTCCAGCGCCTATGTGTTTCGCACAGCGGCTGCACCGCTGCGTCCTGGTTCCCTCACGGTACAGGTGCCCAGGGCTTCGGGCGGCTCGCAGAATGTCAGCGCAGGCATTGACGGCAGCATCACGGCTCCCGGCGTCATCGGTACGGTGGACTACGAAACTGGCCTGGTGCGCCTGGGCTTCGGCAGCCTAGTCGCGGCTGCGGGCAATGAGGCTGAACCTTGGTTTGACCCGGCCAACGTCCAGCCCGACGGCAAGATCTTTAAACCGCAGCCCGTGGTGGCCAGCGCCTTGCGCTACACGGTGGTGGCCTATGCCTATCTGCCCATGAATGCCGACATCATCGGCATCGACCCGGTGCGCCTGCCCAGCGACGGCAAGGTGCCGATCTTCCGGCCTGGCTCTTTGTGTGTGGTGGGCCACACCAAGACCACGGCCCAGCTCAACGTCAGCAACAACCAGACCATCAATCTGGCCCGCGTGCGCTTGTCGCGTGTGGTGGTGCGCGATGCCAATGGCAAGACCCTGAATACAGGCTTTACCGTGGCTCTCGAAGCAGGAACGGTCAGCTTTACTGATGTCTCTGCCATGACCATGCCGGTCACCATCGAGGACCGTATCGAAGACATGGCCGTTGCCACGGATGTGCAGATCTCAGGTGAGATCACCTTCAACCGGGCCTTGACGCACGACTACCCCAAGGACGGCACCTATGTCTCTAGCGCCTTGCAGGCCAGCGACCGGCGTGCCCGCGTGAGTCTGGTGTTTGAGCAGCAGACCTGGATTGATAACGCCTGGGCCGATGCCCCCAATGGGCCTGGGATTGCAGCCAAGTACGACCAGAGCGTCTCGCCCATAGTGATCACTAACGCGGGCGGCAGCACCGAGCGCTGGGCGCTGCAGTTCACCAGCACCACGCAGTTCCGGGTGATTGGCGAGCATGTGGGTGTGATCGCTACGGGCGATATCAATACCGTCTGCGCACCCATCAATCCGGCGACAGGCAAGCCGTATTTCACGATCGATCCACTGGGCTGGGGCAGTGGCTGGGCCGTGGGAAACATCCTGCGCATGAACACCGTGGGCGCTATCTACCCGTTCTGGGTGGTGCGCACCATCCAGCCGGGGCCGGAAACCGGCATCGAGCACCACTTTTCCATCCTGGCGCGCGGCGATGTGAACCGCCCGCAGACCTGAGCAACGATTCAAAGCAAGGCAAAACATGACATCCCCTGTAGACACCAGCGTCAAACATTTTTACAGCAGCATGCAAGGCGGGCCTGTGCTTGCAGGGCAAGCGGGTTCTTTGATTGCACTTCTGGATGCCTGCCTGGTCACCGGCTGGGGTCTCAAGGCCGTGGACAGTGCCGTCATTGCCAATGGCGTGTGCCGCATGAATTTCGCCAGCGGCAAGAGTGGGGGCGAGGTTGACGCCGTCATTCTTGTGGCGGGGGCATCGCTTGCCGGTCTCAATGGTGAGCAGAGGATTACCGAGGTCAGCAGCACCTGGGTGGAGTTCAGGACGGCTTTGCCCGATGGTGCGGTCACCGGGTCGATCAGTTTCAAGATGGCGGCAGCAGGCTGGAGCAAGCCATTTTCTGGCACCCACATCGCCGTATACCAAAGCCCGAACCCGCAAAGCACCAGGATGTTTGTGCGCGTAGATGACACCGGGACGGTGGAAGCCCGTTTGCGAGGCTACGAAACCATGACCGATGCCAGCACCGGTGCGGGCCTGTTCCCGCTAGATGGACAGATCAACGGCGGAGGCTACTTTAATAAATCTACCGCCGCTTCAGCCACTCCCGTCAAATGGCGGATCGTCGCCAACGATCGCAGCGTGTTTATCAACGTCGTTGGTTATTCAGGCTCTATTGCATCGGCAGAGTCTGGGCGCACAGTGTTTATCGGCGATTTCCAGGGCGGTAAACCGGGAGGGGATCCCTATGCTTTTTCAATCGGCTGTGGCTCGGCCGCTGGCTATAGCGTGACCCCCGGCACGTGCGATCAAAGTGGAGGGGTCAACCAGCTCGCTCCAAGAAGTTACACCGCACTGGGCGGGGCTATCTCACTGACTGCAGTCCCTGAGATCGGAACAGCCGGTGCCATATCGGGGCTTGATACCGCATTTGGCCCATTCCCCAACGTGATCGACGGTGGGCTGCGTCTGTCAAGGCGACTGATGCTGGAGGGGGTGGCCCAACGCGGTGTTGTTCCGGGGTTGTACACCGTCCCGCAGAGCGCTGTGGGTGCAATCATCGCCCCGTTGGCAAGGACACCCGGGCGGGGAGTTTTATCTGGCAGAAATCTGCTAGCCATTGGATGCGGGGCCGGTTCCCAGTTGTACCCATCTATCTCTCTTGGCATCAGCTTCATCGATATCACAGGCCCATGGGACTACTGAACCATGGCCACCTATGAGACGCACTTGAGCCGGGCGGTGACGATCGGGACTGGCCCAGTCATCACCTATGGTCTCGCCTCACTGAGCCAAGCGGTCCATCAAAGTGTTGTATCGGGCGGCGTAGCCGACGCGATCACTGGAATGCTGGGCAAGGGTGTCGGGCGTGTATATGGCACCGTTGCTCGCAAGACCGACCCCGCCAATACCCCGCTCAAGCGCAAAGTACGCTTGCTGCGAGAACGTGACGGATTGGTAGTGCGCGAGACTTGGAGCGACGCCAACACCGGTCAGTACGAGTTCCGCTATATCGACGAGCTGCAAACCTGGACCGTAATCGCTTACGACTACGAGCAAAGCTTTAACGCAGTCATCGCGGATGGCATCACGCCGGAGATCATCCATGAGTGATCTGCCTGAGTTCGATATCTCGGCAGCCCATGCGTTGGCTCGCCTGCAGGCCACGCTGGCCTTTGCTGACTCCGGCTCTGAAGCCTCGCGGATTGCGCTTTATGACTCTGCCGAGCAACTGCTGGTCACCCTGACGCTCACCAAACCCTGCGGCCAGATCACAGAAGCAGGCTATCTGCTGCTGACCCAGGCCAGCGGCGGCGGCGACATGATCCTGGCCAGTGGCCAAGCCGCCACAGGCGTCTGGGCTACCGGCGACGGCAAGCTGATCGGGCGCGGCCTGGTCACGGATGAGGTGGGAGCTGGGCACTTCAAGCTGCTGGGCAGCACCGGCACCCAGCTCTATGCGGGCGGCAAGGCCATCTTGGGCGAGACAAGGATAGCCTGATGGCAGCTGTCGACCTGATCTTTAACCGCGCCTTCAAGACCGGCAACCCGGTAGAGCTGGTGTTTGGCGATGTCGGTGGTGCGCCGTCCATCCCTGACGCCCAGATCGCTCTGGCTGCACGCATGCCTGGGCTTCGTATCCGGGCAGCCGTGCATGTGCGCAAAGACCTGGTCGCCGCTGGCCGCATGCCTGGAGTGCGCTGCAAAGTGGGCGTGCGCTACAACACCGACACACCCCGGCCAGTGGTGGCCGAGGTAGCCGCCAGTGCCCAGCAGGCGCAGCCTGTGGCAGAGAGCTGGATCTCCAGCTGGCAAGACACGGATGCGCTGCCCGCAGGCTGGACGTCGACCGCCCAGGATGCCAAGCCCCTGCAGGAGCAGTTCGGCGTATCTTGGCAGGACGGCCAGCGGCAAGGGGTGGTCGTGCAGGGGCGGTTTAAGCAGGCGCGCCCTCTGCCTGGTGCAGCAACCCAGGCGCGCTGGCAGGAAGCCCAAAGCGTGCGCAAGGGGCTGCAGGCCTCAGCTGAGGATGCCGCGCCCGTGCGTGAGGGCTGGGCAGTGCGGTTTGAGGAAACCCTGCGAGACCGCCGACTGCTGCTGGAGACGTCTGCGCAGGATGCCGTCGGGCTGCAGCACCTTGTAACAGACGGAGCTGGTCCAGCGGTGCCACTGTACACGGCTTACTTGGCTCGCTACCAGCAGGCCATGAAGCCGCCAGCGGGCAAGTCGGTGCCCAAGCCGCCAGAGCCGGAAAAACCCAGCTGCTATGAGCAGCTGGTGGGTGGCCCCATCCCATTACTGTTCTGCCGCTCCTGGGCCGTATCGGCAAATCTGCTGTTCATGTGCTGCAGGCCCGTCGGGCCTGAGCCGCAGCCCCAGTTCGTCATTCCTCTGCTGCCTGTCTATATGCAAGTCCACCACCTCACGGCGCATTTGCTGCCAAGCCTTGAGCCCGTAGTGCTCACTGACGTCACTATTTCTGCAGACGATGACAGCTACTGCTGGAGCCTGTCGGCCAACGGCCCCGAGCATCTGCTCGATCAGCTCGCTCCCGTGGGCGGGCTGCCGCAGCGGCTGCAGGTCGGCATCGACGGCATGCAGTTTGTGTTTGGCGTGACCAGCACCGCGCGCAGCCGCTCGTTTGACCGCCGCCGCGTGGCGGTGCAGGGCATCAGCGTCACTGCGATGCTGGGCAGCCCCTATATGCCCAAGCAGGCCTGGTTGTCTTCTTCGGTGGCCACGGCGCAACAACTGGCGGTGGCCGCGCTTGAATTTTCAGGCGTGAGCCTGGATTGGCAGATCCCCGACTGGCAAGTGCCCGCCGGTGCATGGAGCTTTCAGGGCACGCCGCTGCAGGCCGTGCTGCGTGTGGCCGATTCAGTCAATGCCGTGGTGCGAAGCCACCGTACGGCAGAGCAGTTGATCGTTGCGCCGCGCTACCCGGTGCTGCCCTGGGAGTGGGGTGCTGCAACACCTGATGTGCAAATGCCTGCGGCCGTCATCGTGACGGACGAGCTGCGCCCCGATCCGCGTGCCGAATACAACGCCATCTATGTCGCCGGCGGCAGCGTGGGCGGCGTGCTGGGCCATGTGGTGCGCATCCTCAGCGCCCGCGACAAGCTGGCCCCGCAGATTCAGGACGACCTCATCACCCATGCCGATGCAGCCCGCATGCGCGGCAGCTGGGCGCTGGCCGCCAGCGGCAACAAGCTGCAGCACAGCATCAGCATGCCCGTGCTCACGGGCGGCACCAACCCGGGCATCTTGAACCCCGGCCAACTGCTGGAGGTGGCCGATACCGACGGCACCTGGCGCGGCCTGGTGCGCGGCGTCAGTGTCACGGCCTCCATGCCTCGCGTGCGTCAGCAGGTCACTGTCGAAAGGGTGGCCGCATGAAGACCAACCTCTACAAACGCCTCAAGGCCCTGCTGCCTGACGACCCCGTGATGACCGGGCAGATCAGCGCCGTGTTTGCCGACGGCACGGCGCTGGTCGCGCTCGAAGGTGCCGCAGGACTGCTGCGCGTGCGTAACCCGCTGGCCACGGCCAATGGTGTGCGCGTCTATGTGCAGAGCGGTGCGGTCACCGGGCCAGCGCCTGCCATGCCCTATGTGCTGATTGAAGTCTGAACGCGAAACAGGAAAGCGAATTCTGAAAGGAGAGGGAATGGACGACTACGGCAACGAGCTGCCAGCCACCACGCTGCAGCAAGTCAACAAACGCTTTAACCAGGGGAGTGAGCGCATGGCAGCCATCGAGCGAGATCTCAAAGTTGCAACGCAAGAACTGCATGAACGCAATCAACAAATGGCGGAGCTACTGGAGTTCTTCACCGCCATGAAGGGTGCCTTCAAGGTGCTGAACTGGGTGGGCAAGGTGGCCAAACCTCTGGCGGCCATTGTCATGCTCGGCGGTGCCTGCGTGGGTTTCTGGACGGCTATCAAGGGAGGCGCAAGCCGATGAACTGGAAAGAAAAACTCATAGCCGCCATCGGTACCGGCGCGGTCGCTCTGGCCGTGCCCTTGGTGGCGAAGTACGAAGGGACCGTGCTGCGAAGCTACCGCGACCCGGTGGGCATCGTCACGGCTTGCACCGGCCATACCGGCCCTGAGCTCAAGATCGGGCAGACCTACACCCGCCAGCAGTGCGAGGACATGCTCTACAAGGATCTGGCCAAACATGCCGATGCACTTGCCTGCGTCAGCCAGCCCTTGACTGATGGCCAGCGTGCCGCCTTTGTGAGCTTTGCTTTTAACGTGGGTGAGGGCGCATTCTGCGGCAGCACCCTGGTGCGCAAGGCCAATGCGGGCGACATCGATGGCGCATGTGCCGAGCTATCGCGCTGGACCTATGCCGGTGGCAAGCAACTCCCCGGCCTGGTCAAACGTCGCGCGGCAGAGCGCCAATTGTGTGAGGCGGGGCTGGCATGACAGGCGCATCCCGTCTCTGGCCGTGGCTGGCCTTGGCCCTTGCGGGGCTGCTGGCCCTGCAGTCGCTCAGGCTGGCCAACGCTCAGCTGGAGCTGGCCAAGGTTGAGGTTTCTCAATCAAAACAGGCTCAATCCCAAGCACAACAAGCGCTAGCAGCTACAGAAAAGAAAGCGTCTGCCGTGCTTGGGCATGGCGCGGCCCAACAGGACAACACCCATGACTACACGCAAAAACTGGCCGCTCTGGAAGCTGGTCGCACTGCTGATGCTGTCCGCATTGCAGGCCTGCAGCACGGCATCAGTGCCGCCGCCACCCGCAACGCCCAGCTTGCCGGTGACGCCGCTGCCTGCAGAAGTCTCGCAGATCAACACCAGCGACTCGCAGCCCTTGCTGGCGAAGGCGCGGGCGTGGTTGGCCAGCTTGTCGGATTGGTCGAGCGCAGAGACGCCCAGGTTAACGCCCTGATGGGGCAGGTGCAGGTGGACAGGCAGTTGCTTACCAGCCATTGAGCGCACCCAGAAAAGGCGAAAGCCCCAAGCGTTACGACCGCCTGAGGCTTTCTTTCCCAACCCTTGCAAGACCAAGAATCAGAGCGTTGACGATGTTTTTCAAAGTGACCGTCACCGCACCTTTGGACGCAGCCGCGGCCGACCGCTTTGCCCGCCGTATTGCTGTGGCCTACGTGCAGGTCGCACTGGGCATCACTTCCGCAGGGCTGGCGGGCCTGCTGCTGGCTATCCGCTGGTGGTGAAGCGCCGCCCTACACCACAGGCCGGTGCACCAGCACCGGAATGCTGCTGTTCACCAGCACGCGCTGTGTTTCGCTGCCCAGCAGAATGCCGGCGATGCCCTTGCGGCCGTGCGAAGCCATGCAGATCAGATCGCAATTGCTGTCCTTGGCCTGCTGGATGATGGCCTGGTGCACCGAAAAGTTCATGGTCCGTGCCGTCTTGCACTCCACGCCCTCGGCCTTGGCCATGTCCTGCACCGCTTGCAACACCTTGTCTGCCGTTTTTTCGGCGTCTTTGCGCAGTTCGCTGGGGTTGTAAGTCACCATCCCCTCGCTGGCATACATCAAGGCGGAATAATCCGGCATCACATACAGCACCGTCACTTCGGCGCCTTGCTCCTTGGCCAGTTGCAGGCCCGCGTGCAGCGCGGCCTCAGAGAGTTTTGAGCCGTCCGTAGGAATCAAAATGTGCTTGAACATTTCCAGCCTCCTTGCGCGCCAGCGCGTGTGTGGTTGCCAATCAATCCGACCGATTGCCGAATCCATACTCACACTCAAAGGCTGGCAATGCAACACCTGGAGTCAATATTCAGCATACCGCTCACACTTGATGAAGGATGGCTGAGGCTGTTCTGCGATAAGGCGCATCCTTAAGTGCCGGGGTTGGTTAGCATGGTGATGCCGTCTTCAGTCTTCGGATGGCAAGGAGGTCCTATGCTCAACACGGATACCGTCGCGGAGAGGTTGCTTGGTGCCCCAGCAGATACTTTGGACGCAAGAGCGCTCAAGGTGGCTCAGCACATAGCCCGGCGCAAGCACATTTCACGCAACGTAGCTCAGGAGCTGGAGCAAACTCCGCCAACCTTGGGGCAGCGCGCAGCAGATGCCGTCGCAACGTTTGGCGGGTCCTGGACCTTTGTGCTTCTATTTGGCGCAACGATGGTGGTGTGGGTTGGCCTCAACACGCTGCTGCTTTTGGCGCGCGGATCCACGTTTGACCCGTACCCCTACATTCTTCTGAACCTGTTTCTGTCCATGCTGGCAGCCATACAAGCGCCCATCATTCTGATGTCGCAGAACCGGCAGTCGGAAAAAGACCGTATCCGGGGAGAGCATGACTACGAAGTCAACCTCAAGGCAGAGCTGGAGATCATGCTGCTGCACGAAAAAATAGATGAACTGCAGAAAACGCAATGGGGTGAACTCATCGCCATCCAGAGCGAACAGCTTCAGCTGCTCCGCCAACTTGCGGGCGGGCACCGGCCCCTGTAGTTATGCAGGTTACCCAAGCCAAAACAGCCGCCAGCCCTTACTCCCCAAGTGCTGGCAGCTATCAATAAACGTAATGCGCAGCGTGCCTTCATCGGGGATGGGTGCTGGCGGGCCTGGTGTTGGCTATCCGCTCGTGGTGAGCCGTTTTACTCTTTGACCACCGGCCGGTGCACCAGCACCGGAATGCGGCTGTTGACCAGCACGCGCTGGGTTTCGCTGCCCAGCAGAATGCCGGCAATTCCCTTGCGCCCGTGCGATGCCATGCAGATCAGATCGCAGTTGCTTTCCTGCGCGGTCTTGATGATGGCCTGGTTGACGGAGAAATCCGTCGCCCGCACCGTCTTGCAATTCACGCCTTCGGCTGCGGCAATATCGGTCGCGACCTTGAGCACCTTGTCGGCTTCCTTCTCGGCGCTCTTGGTCATTTCTGTCGCGTTGTAGGCCATCAGGGCCTCAGAGCCGTAGATCATGGTGGCGTAATCCGGCATTACATACAGCGCCGTCACCTGTGCACCTTGTTCCTTGGCCAGTTGCAGGCCCGCGCGCAGTGCAGCCTCAGAGAGCTTCGAGCCATCCGTAGGAATCAAAATGTGCTTGAACATATACAGCCTCCTTGCGCGTCTGCGCGTGTGTGTAGTTGCCAGTCAATCCGAACGATTGCCTCACCCATACTCACACTCCGGGGCGGCTAATGCAACACCCCGAAGTGCGTATTCAGGCGTTTTCTTGATGGGAATCAAAGTCTTGAAGTTCAATCGAAAATGACATCAAGCCCATATCCATAAAGCGCTTGTAGCTATCAAAAAAAACGCATGAATGCCATGCGCCCCTGGCTGTCAGCCGCTGACGGGGTCTGCGCGGTGCACCAGCACCGGGATGCTGCTGTTGGTCAGCACCTTCTGGGTTTCGCTGCCCAGCAAAATCCCGCTGAGCCCCTTGCGACCGTGCGAAGCCATGCAGATCAGATCGCACCCGCCTTCCTGCGCCTGCAGGATGATGGCCTCGGCCACAGAAGGACTAGTGGTGCGTACGCTCTGAATCGCCAGCCCGCGCGCGCCGGCCAGCTCCTCGGCAAATTTCAGCACGGCATCTGCTTCGGCGTTGGCATTTTTCGTCAGCTCGGCCGTGTCATAAGCGGTCATCGAGCGCGACCCATAGATCAACGCACGGTAATCCGGCATCACATACAGCACCGTCAACTTGGCGGCCTTCTCGCCGGCCAGCTCAATCCCCGCGCGTACGGCCGCTTCGGACAACTTGGAGCCATCTGTCGGAATCAAAATGTGTTTGAACAACGGTCTCTCTCCCTGCGCGGTCGCGCATCTGTTGTGGCAAAAGCCCCAGCCCCCTCTGACTGGCGGCGGAACTGCCCATCATGGCAGCGAATCGCGATTGGCATAAAGACGCAAATTCTGCGTATGCAGCCAAAACAGCTGCCAGCCCTTGACCCTCAAGCGCTGGCAGCTATCAAAAGCAGACTACTTGAACAGCATGCGCAGCGTGCCTTCATCGGGCGCCGGGGGCTGAACAGAGCGTGACTTTGCGGACAGGGAAGGTGCGGAGGCGGTGCGCTGGCCGGGGGAATTACCGGGGTAGATCGGCAGCGTCACCTGCTTTTCGCGGTGCTGGGCGCGTTGGGTCAGCCGCTGCGTGCAGGCTGTTGCCAGCGTGGCCAGCTGGGCATCGGTCGCGCCGATGATCTCGCCGTCGGCAATGCGCTGCGGCAGGCTGTTGAAGGACACTACCATCTGGTCCGTCGCAATCGGCTGGGCATGGGGCAGAGTAGGGCGGCCCTGGCTGTCGTAGTTCAGGTTCAGCAAGTAGCGGCTGTGCTGCCATTCATCGGTGTCGCCCTGCATCACCGCATTGAACACCGTGCGGTGCACCTGCGCCGCGGCCTCTGCGGCCAGAGAAAAGGCGAGCTCCATGCGCTGCGTGCCCGCAGGCTGGTGCAGCGCGGCTTCCATGCGATTGAAGGCGTCGATATAGGCCAGCTTGAAGACCAGCGCCTTTTTGCCCGTAAAGCCCATGGCCAGCAGCGTAAAGCCGTCGCGGGTCAGGCGGTAGGCGGGGTAGGTTTGGCCGTTTTGCTCATCAGTAAAAGGGGCCTCCTCAAAATTGAGTACACCCCCATTAGGCAGTTGTGGCAGCAAGTTTCGAATGTCACGCAGCACGTTGGCATGCTGCTTGCCAAAGTGTTGAGCTAGATCGGTGCTGAGTGTGGTGGGCTTGCCGCCTACGATGGTGATGGCGGGGGAAATAGCCTGTGCGGACAGAGACATGCTGGCGCTCCTTGATGAGACTTTTTGAAGCCTTATCGCAGCGTTCTTACGCACTGAAATAAGGTGGCCGGGAGGTTAAGAACCTAGATCAAGCTAGGCGGACTTCTTCCCCTTGCGGGTCTTGTATCCGTCGCCCTCCCGGCCATAAATCAACCGTCTGCAAGAGTGCAGACGTGCAATGTCCGGGCACAAAAAAACCGCCAGTATCGGATGCGGTTCTTCCGCTTGATCTTAGGAGTTCTTACGCTCCTCCTCTTGCGAGGTAGTGGGAGTGTACAGGATATTGCGCAATGGCTGCAAACCAATACCTTCTATGCACCTACCTCAGTTTTTATTGTTTGAGGAATTAATGATGCCATTGTCCGCAGAATCAATGGTGCTGAAGCGCCTACATGTATTGCTAAAAAGCCTTTTAGCTCAAAACCGGATGCTATGTATGCCCAAGCGACTACTACTCCCAGTCCTGCCATTATTATGTAGGCAATCCAATAAAGTGGGTCCCGAAAATCTGGGCGTTGATCGGCAGGGAGCTTATGAGCCTCACTTAGCGCGATCAATTGAACAGCTATCCCGCCAAAAGCAGCTAAAAAAATTAAAGAGCTATCCATTAAGAGCTTCGATTCCTTAGAGCCGCGATGAATCTGGCACCTAGTGGCGCTGATTTTTTGAAATGTTCACGGGTTGTGAAGAGTTCTTCACCCTTATCAGAGACTGCAGATGATTTGACAATTTTTCCCGTTGTGCGTAGGTCATGAATTGCTCTTTGAACAGTTGGCTCTGGAATCTTTAATTCTCTGGCCACACCATTGATCGTTCTCCATCTGTATCTGGGATTCTCTAGAGCGCTTATTACTTTATCTTTCTCTTTAATCATGTTGGCTGTAGATGATATGGTTTATACAGTTACTTCCACTGAATCATAGAAATTAATAAGTGCATATATTCTTTCAATATAGACTATAAATTGTCCCATATTGGCTAAAATAACACCCTTGTCAAGATCTGGTATTATTTGCGGATGTCCCACGGCATTTCTTGTGTGGCGATAAAAATTAAATGCACCATCTAGTAATTGCTCTAGGTCTTGAGAAATTGGAAGTTCTTTAGGTTTTGGATTGGCTGCTTTATAAGATCGTTTGAACTCATCATACTTTATGGAAATCATTTTGTTATTGACGCGCGTGAAATAGCTATTCCTATTTCCATCATCTTTAATTCTATTCCCGTAAGAATCGATAAGAATTAATATTGCTTTTTCGCTTGCGGCGCCTAACATGAAGGCTGCGCCGGATGGACTACCTGCCTTATAACATCTAAGTGCTTCTTGAAAAAACCAAAGCACTACGCCGTCGCATTGCGGAACTCTTTCTTGCAGTGTCTGAGGGAATTTCTCAATTTCTGCAGGAAGTAATATACCTGGTGCTGCTGCACCAGTTTCAATACTTGTTTTAAGATCGTTGAGCCATTTTTTTAATTCTGATTCTATACCCTCAACATGAATTTTTCCGGAGTTATAAACAATAAGTCCTGCTTTGTTTGAACCGGATTTGATGGTGAATTTTGTTGCATGTTGAATTTCTTGTTCGGAGTCAAGAACATTGTTCTGCGTAAGATTCTCGCGAACGATGTTGCAGATTTTTTCATCACCATTTGACATTTATTATCTCCTTGTAAATTTAGTGTGAGCTAGTGAGTTTTAAAATTAATTAAGTATGATGAATTTATGGAAAATAAAAATATAATGTATGGCATACATATCTAGCAGCGAACTCTATATTGCTCATCTCTCGCAGATTTCCGTTCCCTACGGACCCAATCCAGGTCGTAATACTGGCTGCCTGCACGTCCCATGCTATCCAGCATCTTTACGCGCTCATCCAACGCATCGCAGACTTGTTTTCTGGCGGGTTCGGCAGGCTGGGTGGGGCGGTTCTGATAGGTAACCGTGGGGGCTTGGGTGTTGCGCTGGGTTTTACGCCATTGGGCTTCGGCTTGGGCCACTTTCTGATCCCAAGGCAGGCCGGAGGGCACGGTCTCCGTGCGCTCCAGAAAAGCGTTATGTTGGCCGCATTGCGCGCTGGACCAGAAAAGCCCGCCGCCATGGCCTTTGCACAGAAAAACAGAGCTGCCTGAGTGGCCGCTGTGCAGGGTGGTGGTTTTATCTTCAACCACCCTGGCACCTTTGCATGCCTCTTGAGAATAGGTATTGCCGCAGCGATAGATGGGCTGCGCTGAGGCGGTGACTGGCAGCAAAAATGCGGCGGCAGCCAGGGCAAGCAGAAAATGCATACTGAGCATTATCTGTAAAAATTAGTTACTGATGCATTAGCCCCGGCCCGCAGTGCGATGTTGGGCGGATCAGATAAACCAAAGAAAAAGGCAATGTAGAGACCTACATTGCCTTTGTGCGTGAGTAAGTGCTTTTCTGGCGCTAATCAGATTTCGTTTGAACTTCAGCGGGCTAGGCCCGCGTTTTCATCCAGCTCAGTTGGTCGCGAAGCAGTACATCAGTCCGGCGCTGCCGCTTTGTTTGAGCTGGTCCACGCTGCAGCCGCGCGTCCCGTGCGATGAGTTCCACGAGGCGTTGGCCACAGGGTCGGGGTTGGTGCCCCTGTGGTCGTGGTGGCCCACGATGGCAGAGCCACCGTCGCTCTTGGTCCAGTTGCCGCAGGTGGTGTCTTTGCCGGGATCGGGCACGGCCACGGTGCCGTCAGGGCGCGAGCCGGTGAGGATGTCGTGGCGGTTGACCTCATCTCCAAAGCCCGAGACGACCTCGCCCTTCTCGGTCAATGAGGTGTCTTTGCCGACCTTGGCATTGGCGCTGTGCAGGTCGGCCACGCTGGTGGCAATGACCACGCCCTTGGCATTGCGCCATGGGCCGTTGCCGATGCGGTCGCGCGCATTGACGGCCGGTTGTCCATTCAGGGCAGCGTTGCTCAGGTAGGCGCGCCAGGTTTTGTTGCCCGCGCCCACGCTTGCGGCCAGCGATTGGCAGTAGCGGTCAGCGCCGGCCAGGCCACCGAGGTCGCCGCCCTTGCCGGGGTTGGTGCTGGTGATGAAGAAGCCCATGGGGTTGCCGCCCGATGACCCCATGGCGCCGCAACCCACGACTAAGGCGACAGCCGCAACGGCTGTGCTGGCGGAAAGAACCAAACGAAGGGACATGGGAGGCTCCAGAGCAATAGTGGAGCCAGCAGGCTAACGCAACGCTGTGCCAGCGGCAATATGAGGAATTCCGCGATCTGGGCCCACCACCATGGCCTTTGCACAGAGAAAATGCTTGGCGGGCATTATCTGGAGATCCAGTTACAAGTAGATTGTTGGACTTCGCCAGAGCGAAACCTGGGATATGGATTGACTTAACCAAAAAGGCAACGCGGTTGAATGCGTTGCCTTTTGGCTGGGGCCAGCCTTCGGAGAGTTCTGGGCCGGTGCGTGCCTATGCCGCGTTATGCCTTAGCGGCAAGAAACATTGCGCCAGCTGAATTTGCCGTCGTTAAAGCTCTCTGTCCAGACTGCCATGGCAGGTGCTTTGCGTGAAGAGAAGGTGATCTGGTTGGGGATTTTGTTGCCCAGGGCGGCGGGTCTGCCTATCCGGTCCAGAACTTGCACTCCGTATTGCGTGGCTTCTTCACTGCCGCTTGAGTTCAGAATCACGCAGTATGCGCTGGCGAAGTCATCCCACAGGTGATGCTGCTTGATCACGTAGCTGTGCAAGCGCACGTAAGCCCGATTGGGATTTCTGCTCGTGAGGTTGGGTTTATTCATGATCAAGACTCCTGCTTGTTCGAAATGATTCGGTGGAGATCGATCGATTGACACATTTTTGCAATCGCAACTTCTTTGTACCGAACAGTTTGTGTAACAAGCGTAGGGGTCTTGGCCGTGAGGGGATAGGGCTTAGGGGCCGCGCTGTAGGCTGTGTCGGTTATATGGCGCTGGCCGATGCTTCGGCAGCTTGGGCCGTGGGGTTGGGTGTGGGTTCGCCGATCTTGTGCAGGGTGTTGCGGTCAGTGTGGGCAAAGGGTTCGCTCTGACCGGGGATGGTCAGCATAGTTTCCTGCTCATACGACCAGGTGCCGTCTGGGTTCTTGGTGACGGTGATGGTGTAGGCGTCGGTTCTGAAGGCGTACTCCAGAAACGGGTTGCTTGAGATACCGTTCACGGTAGAGCCACGTACGGCGTTGAGCGTGAAGGTGGTGGCGTCGGCTGTGGTGTTGCCCGTGGCCATGGCGGTTTGTCCGCGCGGAATGGTCAGGGTCTGAATGATGTTGCCGGTGGCTGGCTCCCACAGCCAGTAGCCGACCTGGTCGTGAAAGGTTTCGGGGTCATCGGGCTTGACGATGCGCGTGTGGTAGCGCAGGCCATAGAAGAGCTGGGGGCCGTTGGTCTGGGCATCGATGGGCTGGCATTCCATGTGCTCGATGAAGGCCTGCTTTTCAGGGCCGTCGGCCTTGGGGTTGATGTCCAGCCCGCGTTTGCCGGTCCAGATGCCGGCCATGCCGGTGAAGGGGCCGAGGTTGGCCAGGGTGTTCACATCGGGCTCGGGCTCGGTGTAAATGTCTTTGGGAAAGTTTTCCATAGCTGGTAGCTGGCTTTCTCGTTGAGTCTGGAGAAACCAGTTTACAAGCCGTGGGCTGAGGCGAGCTTGACGACTATCAAGCCGTGATGGCTGCGCTGCTGCAGCCTGCTTCGGTCTATGCTTTAGAGCGCGGAGGTCCAGCTGTCGATCATGTTGGCCCAGTCTTGCAGCATGGCTTTGCGCTGCTCGCGGTACTCGGCTTTGTTGTAGACGGCGCGCACGCCTTTTTGCTCGTGGGCCAGGGTTTTCTCAATCCAGTCGGAGTTGTAGCCGGCTTCATGCAGGATGGTGGAGCCGGTGCGCCGCAAGTCGTGCGGTCCGAATTTGGCAAGCGCCTGGCCGTCTTTTTGCGCGTATTCCCAGCACAGGGTCATGACGCGGTTCAGGGTGGCTGAACTCATGGGCCTGTGGGTTTCGTAGCGGCTGGGGAAGACGTAGTCCGAGCCGCCAGCAAACATCTTGAGCGCGGTCAGCAAGTCCATGGCCTGCTGGGCCAGAAAGACGATGTGAGGGCGGCGCGCCTTCATTCTTGCTGCGGGGATGGTGAGCGTGCCTTCGGTGAAGTTCACATCGGCCCATTTGGCATTGGTGAGCTCGCCCTTGCGCAGCAAAGTCAGCAGCAGAAGTTTGCAGGCTGCACGAATGCTGGGCGTGGTGCCGACTTTCTCAAGGCCGCGGTAGAAAAGCCCGATCTCCTCTTTGGAAAGGGCGCGGTCTTTGGGCTCGAAGGTGGCAATGGTGCTGGGCGGGACCTCTTCGGCAGGGTTGCTGACCTTCTGGCCGCGCTCGATGGCGTAGCGAAAGATCAACAGAATGATCTCGCGTGCGTGGATGGCGGTGGCTGGCGCGCCACGGGCCACGATGGCATCGGCCATGCTGCGCACGTCTTCCCCCGAGATCTCGCGCAACTGGAGCTTGCCAAAGCGTGTCTGCACCTCGCGCTCATAGACGGAGCGGCGCATGTCGCGGGTGCTGTCGGCCATCTTGTGGCCCTTGAGCCATTTGATGCCCCATTCGCCCAAGGTGCCGGCCGAGACTTCACGGTTTCTGGTGCGAATCTTTTCACGCGCCGGGCTCACGCCTTCTTGAACCAGCTTCTTGGCGAGCAGCTGTTTGGCGCGTGCCTCGGCAAGCGTGATTCCGCCGATACCATACGCGCCGATGGTGAGCGTTTCCTGGCGGTTGTTGATCTTATAGTTGTAGCGGAAACTTATTGTGCCGCTTGGGGTTACGGCCACATAGAGGCCGTCGCGGTCGGTGACTTTGTAGAGCTTGCCGGTGGCTTTGAGTGAGCGAATTTTGGTATCGGTAAGCACGGAATTGCCTCTTTTCATGCTGGTGATACCATGCGCCAAAAAGTCCATTTTCAGGCATGGTATCTTCATTGAAATCAATGACTTAGATGAGATTGATACCATGTACCCCTGGCAAAGCGATTGAATGGTATCGCTGAGGCGGATGGTATGAGGCCGGTGCGGTACCATGCAAAGTACCAATAAATCTCGCCGACTCCATGCGACCGGCTAGTTCCGGATAAAGCCCAACCAAAATGAAAAAAGCCCGCGAAATCGCGGGCTTACATGAGAAAAAAGTCTAAAGGTCGCGAGTTACTTCGCGACGTACTTTTATTCCCACTCAATTGTCAATTGAAACAACATGTCGGTCTTCTTCGCACTTCAATACGCTACGCTGGACTGACTAGAGTTTCTATGAAAAATGGCCTTACCGTCAAAAGTACCGTCATCAGTTTTTATCGCTGAGACCTAGCCCTTTCAGACTTGCTGTATTGGTCTTAACTATTGGGCAAGAACACCTGCTTCCACTCATACACCTTGAACATCAGCACTATTTGCTTCAGTCAAGATTCCTCTAACGAGACCACTCTATAGCAGTCCTCCGAGCACTGAGTTTGACTGTGGCCTCAACTGAGAGAGAAAAGAGAGGGCTACAGTGATCCTTGTGGCCGCTCAAAGCTTGTAGTCACCGTTCATGAAGCGGAAGACATGGAGCGCATGTATGCCCCTTCGCGTCCCTTACCCCCGCTTGGGCATGGGCCTCACCAGGCCTCGGAAAACCACATAGTTGCTGTCATCCACGTACTGCAACTCTTTCCCGTCACGCACCACTCGGTAGCAGATCGGTTCGACCTTGCTGATCTCTGGTTGCAGCAAGCACAGCCGGTCGTTCTTGATAGACCAGTGAGCTGATTTCAATCGCTCGTTCTCAAGCCGCTCAACGCGCCCATCAGGGAAATACTTGTGCCCCCAATGGTGGTCATCGGTCACATACTTGCCGACGATTGCGGCGTGAATTTGCGAGCCGGTGAGCTCGCCATGCCCAACTGCGGCTGAAGCGGCAGTCAGGCTTATAGCCTGAACACATACGGCGAGCACGAGCCGGGAGACCAAGGCTCGATGACGGGCCTGGGGTTGTAGGGAGAAGGCAAACATTTTGATGGTCTCGGTCTAGGTGACTAGGCAGTCATGGTCGGCGGCCAGTTGTGCGTCTCGGCTTGGCAAGAGCGGCACCACGCATAGAGCGCGTCGTACATCACCATGCCGTGCTGGAGCATTTCGTGGTCGTCGCTGAAGTTGTGGGAAAGGCCCAGCGACAGCGCGTAGAGCCCTGCGGATTGCGGTGTCAGGTCGAGTTGCGATGTATCAGCACCGCGCACGATGGAAGCCAATTGGAGCAGCGCCGGGTCGTCAAGCTTGTACTTCGCCAGGAAGGCGTCGAAGCTGCACAACTCGCCCACGTGGCTCAACTCGACATTCGGGATGTCGTAGGGGATGGCGGCAGTGGCCTTGGCGGTGCTCAGCACCTCGCTGGCAGGCACATAGAGGAACTCGGGAGCCTTGTCGATGAAACGTGCGATCAGCCAGGGGCAGGCGATGCGGTCGATCTTTGGCCGTTCGCGGGTGATCCATTGCATGGTTTACTCCTTCGCATCCAGCGCCACACCGGCAGCGCGACTGGCCTCGATGCCACCTGCCACATAGCGCGCATCGAAGCCACGTGCCCGCAGCGCGAGCGCCACGGACTGGCTGACTTCATGGCCGTGCACGCAGTACACGAGGACGGGTTGGGATACATCGAGCTCAGCGCTCCATTCGGCCAACCGGGCGGGGTCGTGCCACGTGGCCCCAGCCACGCGGTTGGCGGCCCCTGCGTAGCCTGCGGCCCTGCGCACGTCGATGAGCTGCACGCTGCCTCGAACGGCCTCGGGAGGCACCGACCAGGGCAGCGCGTCGGCCTCGACGGCCGTACCGTAGCGCCGCGCAACTTCCTTCCAGCGGATGTTCTGCATGAAGGCATCCACATAGGAGGCCGCTTTGGCGCCGAAGTCCATGTGGTAGGCGTGCTCGTACATGTCCAGCGCCAGGATCGGCGTAGCCCCGGCGAGCAGATGCGTGTGGTCGGCAGCCCAATGGGTGATCAGCCGTGACTCTCGGTTAGACCAGGACAACAGTGCCCAGCCCGAGCCGCCGCCCATGGCCTTGGCCAGTGCGGTGAACTCCGCGCGCCAGCGGTCGGTGCTGCCAAAGTCGCGCGCCAAGGCTACGGTCAGGCCCGAATCTGGCAAGGCGCCGTCACCGCCCAACGAGTCGAAGTACAGCTCATGGAGCCAAGCCGAGTTGGCGGCGATCAGCTCCTCGCGTTTCAGTCCATTGACCGTGAACACCGGCGCACTTGGCCAGTCCAGTTGGGTCAACTGCTGGCGGATGGCGCCCAGGCGCTTGACGGCCCCGGTGTAGTTGTTCGCGTGGTGACTGACGATCAGATTCTCCGACAGGCCGTTGAGGGTCGCCGGGTTCAGGGCAAGGGGGCGGGGTTGCATATCCATGGGATGCTCCTGTGTGGGGATGTCGTTAGTTGCTTGAACCCGCGTGAAAGCGACTGAAGGCGGTCACGCTATCGGCCTTGGTCCAGACGCCAGCAGCGCCAGGGCCGGAGATATGGCTGTCGTCCAACTCGATGTAGAGCTTGCCGTCCAGCGCAACCGCGATATGCGTTCCGGAGAATTCGACTCGCAGGGTGTGCCAGGAGGCAGGGGCCACTGGCGCATCGATGTACTTGATGGTCTTGCGACTGCCACCCTCGACGTAATACAGCGAGACGTTGTTCTCCAGAGCATTGGCGCGGGCGACGTAATAGTTGTCGGCGTTTTTCCAGCGCCAGACGACGCCGCCTGCCTGGTCTTCCCGGCCCGCCAGGGGCTTGAACCGTGTTTCGACAAAGCCGTCGGTGATCGAGGTTCCGACTTTCACGCACCAGGGATAGGTGCCACGCCCATCCTGCAGCAACACCCTGTCAGAGTGAGTGGAGCCGGGCTCGGTAGTGATGACCCAATGGGGTGTACCTCCGCCAGTGACGCCGCAGCTCCAATAGTGAGGAGATGCGCCAAGGACAGTGCCATCGAAGCCTGGAGCCAGCGCACTCGCACTGGAAGCCAGCGCAGCCACGGTGATACCAATCAAGATGCGTTGCATGGTACTCTCCAATCAGCCGTGCGTAACCAGCGGGTGGACGACCAGGCCGATGAGGGCTGCCGCAACCACGATGACGGGTTCAGGGAGCTTCTTGAAGCGCCACAAGATGGCTGCGGTCGCGATTGCCAGCGCTGCGGTGATCCAGTCGGAGATGGAGCGCTGACCGATGACGATCACTGCGCCCGCGATGGAGCCGATGGCGGCGGCCGTGACGCCATCGACAAAGGCGATGACATCCGGGCGCTTGCCGTATTTCTTGAAGTACGGCGCGGGGATCACCGTGAACAGATAGCAAGGCACAAAGGTGGCGGCTGCCGCTGCCACGGCGCCCCAGAAGCCTGTGACCAGGTAGCCGATGAAGCCCGTAGTGACCACCACCGGGCCCGGCGTGATCATGGCCACCGCCACTGCATCCACGAACTGCTGGTCGGTCAGCCAGCCGTACTCCTTGACGACACCGCCGTAGAGGAAGGGCACGATCGCAAGGCCGCTGCCGAAAACGAAGCTGCCGGCATAAGCGAAGTACAGACCGATCTGCTTGAGCTTGGTCCAGTCGATGGTGCTGAGCGCGAACATTCCGACCAGTGGGGCCGCCACGCCGTTCAAATTGCCGCCGCGCTTGAGCCATGCAGGGGGTGCACGCCAGAACCACACCAGCACGCCAGCACCGAGGAACAGCCAGACCTCTTCCGACTTGGTGATCACCGTGACGGCTGCGCTGATCAGGAAAATAGGCCACAGCAGCTTGTCCTTGCCGATGCTCTTGGTCGTCAGCTTGTAGGCGCTCATGGCGATGATGCCGATCACTGCGGCGCCCACGCCATAGAACACCGACTGCATCCAGCCGATGCCGCCGTAGGCGACATAGGCCGCGCCAAGCGCCACGACCATGAAGAAGGACGGGACGACAAAGGCGATCCCTACGAGGGACGCGCCCAGAAACCGGTAATGGACATAGCCCAGGTAGATGGCCAGCTGTGCGGCTAGCGGCCCTGGCATCAGTTGGGCGAGGGCCAAGCCCTCCTTGTAGTCCGCTTCGGTGATCCATCGGCGCTTTTCCACCAGATCGCGGTACATATAGCCCGCCAGGGCCACGGGACCGCCAAAGCCCCAGGTGCCCAGGGCCAGTATGTAGCGCACGAGCTGCCAGAGCGTGTAGCCGGGGGAACTTGAGGCGCTGGCTTCGGGCGCCGTTGTTGTGTTGAGGTCGTTCATATGGGTCTTTGCAGTTGTTGATGCCTACGGCTTGCGCGGGCTGGAGAAATGGGCGTGGAGCGAATCGAGTACGCCGCCGATGTCGACCAGCAGCGCGTCGTCATCCGGCCAGCGCTTGCGCGCTCCGGCCAGAACAGCCTCGAAGCCGCAGGCCTCGGGCGTGGTCGCACCGCCTACGTCGAGCGCATGAACCATCTCCGCGAGGCGCGAGAGACCCCTGTCACCTTCCAAGCCAAAGCTCGTGAGCAGCACCTCGAAGGTCACGCGCTCGCCCACATGAGTGAAGGTCGCGCCATCGAAGTCGAAGCCCAGCGCATCTGCAGGGCAGTCGGCCGGTGCCTCCAGCCACTGGAAGCGTGCGTGCGGGTCGATGAAGCGCTGGATGAGCCAGGCACTGGCCACGCGATCTACCCAGAGATTGCGGCGCGTCGCCCAGAGACGTCCTTGGTATTGCATGCGATCGCGCCGGGCTATGCGTCCAGCAGTGGCCTGTGGTTCGCCCGGCGACTGCAGGGCTTCGATGGCGTTGTTGAAGTCCCGCCACTGGGCTTCGGCGCGGATCGAGGTTTCTGCAGGGAAGAAGTCGATCCTGCGGATGGCTTCATAGGCCCGCGCGTGCTTGCGCTGCACACGGCCCAACTCGGTCGCGCTCAGGCCAGAAAGTGTCTGACGCGCTTGGGCCAGTTCTTCCAGCCAGGGGGTGTAGTCGACCGTTCGGTCGAAGAGCGCCTGGAAAGTGGCTTGTTCGGCTATATCGCGCGCTCGCACCTGTAGCAGCCAGGCTTGGCCACCTTCCTGCAGCGCATCGTCGGCAAGGGCTTGCAATTGCGCAGCTTGCTCAACTTGCGCTGGAAGCAGGTAGGCACCGTCGCGCAAGGCAGCACAGCCTAATGCCTTCACGGCGCGCCAAATCCGCATGCGTGGCGTAGCGCTTGAGGCGGGGAGGCTGATGATCAGAGCCAGCCAGGAGTCCGAAGTGAGAGTCATGGCAGCAGCTTAGAGCACCGTCATGAATGCTGCAATGCTGTAGCGATCTCTACAAAATCATTCCAAACTTCATCAAACAAGTACGATGGTATGCGCATGGCGACTGCTATGAAGAAGACCGCACGCTGTACTACTGCTCAATGTGCGATATTTTTGCCAGCCCAGACCACTTTGCGACGCAACCACGCCGAGCAGCTACAAATAAAGCTGCAGGCGTATGCCAAGTGGCCCGCTGATACGGCACGACGCAGTTACCGCCCCGTAGTGCACACAACCTATTTGCCGCCGAGCTGGCCGCACTGGTGGCAGAGCAAAAAGCAAGTGCAGCAAGCCGCAGCCGCTTTTATCGCTGGCTGGAAAAGCAGGCCAGCCGTGATGACCCTGTGGGTGATTTGGCCTATGACATCACACATGACAAAGGCTTCCCGATAGAGGCTTCACTGCGACAAACGCGCAGCTACTTGGAAAGCAAGTGGGTGTCGGAGGCGGTGATGGATGCTTTGGCCCAAGCCTGGCTTGAGTTTTCTGCCAACAGGTAAAGGCCGCGTTGAGTAGCGGACGGCCATCAGCGCGGTTGTGCTGATGGTTGCTTGCATACATTCCACGCGCTCTTTGCACTGTTGATTTCCACGCAAAACTGCCCCACACCAGAGATGTGGCATAAATCTTGGACACCATATGGCTGTCCTCAGCTTGAGATAGCCCCCCTGGGGCATCGGGGAGGTGCCAGCATCCACCAAGTAGAGCTGGAAGCTGCGCAGATATTCAACGATGGCCATGTCCGGCGAGGCACGATGTATATTGCCGCTCATGGCCTTCTTACCGGACTACCGCGTGAGCGGTTTAGAGTCGTCTCTAAGGCGCGGTGGTTAGGTCAGGACCGCTGTTTTCTCTGTTTAAGCCGCTATACATTCCACAGCAGCAGTGCTGCTTCGCCTTGCGTTGCCATACCGGGGTGGTTCAGGGCAATGGTTGCAGCGCAGTGGGCGCGGTGGTCTCGGTAAAACGTGATGCCTTGAAGCCATTCATCCCAGCTGTGCACCAAATCCTGCTCTTCGCAAGAGGCCAGGAACACCAGCTGAATGCGGTGGAGTTTTTGGCTGGCATCGCGCAATTGCAGTTGCTGCAATTTTTCATGATCGCGCTGTATTTTTTCGCGCCATTTGTTTTGCGTGCCAGCGCCCACCAACGCCACTTCGATCAGATATTTATCTTGTGTGTCTGGGCGGGTGGCGAGCAAATCCCCTTTCAAGGATTTCAGACAGTGATCGCCCAGTTGTTGGTAACTGGGGCGGCCTTCGCAGTGGTATCCATGCTGCAGAAAAGCAGCAAACAGCTCCCAGTTCAGCCATTCTTCATACGATGCCGTGCTGGCACTGAACGCATGCAAGGTGTGGGATTTCTGTGCAAACCAAGGCTGCAGAATATCTAGAACCGTGTGGGCAGGAGTGATGACAGACATTGGGGCAGTTTCAGTGGGACAGTAAAAAATGGCAGTGGATGGCGGGAGCCGTATGTTCGCTGTAGGTGCTGGAAAATGCGGGGGAGCTGATAGGGTAGTCCTTCAGCCGTTGTTGAATATACCTACCCATGGAAAGTCGTAACTTTGCTTTTTCGCCTTCCAAAACGATATGGGCATATTTCGTTGCCGTCCGCAACAGCGGGGCCATGGTTGCAAAAGCCTGGTCGATATCGGCCTGGAACTGCTCAGGGCTGTCGCAGCGAATCGCGGCAGAGCCGTAGCGTATGCGCGACTGCGCAAAGAAGTCGTCCAGATCGGCTTCGGTCAGCACGGACTGCACGTCAAAGTTGTAGTGGCGCAGCAAAAAATCGATAAATTGCGCGATATCGGCATCGGCAATCCCATCGATGTGCACCGTTTTTACCGCTTGCCCAGACAGCGGCACCTCGGTGTGTTGGTCGGTCAACAGCAGCCAATTGGTGGTTAGCTGGGCCAGAGCAGGGAGGTCGTAAGCCGTGCGCGGCGTTTGTATGCTTTCGCAGACCACAACGCCATCGCGGACGCAAGGGCGCAGGAAAACGGCAGGTGCTTGCTGGGCAGCAAGCTGTATACCACGCACTGCCATGGCGGCTTGCGCGCGGGGACTGGCCAGTAGCACGGCAATAGTTTCGGATGGCTGAGTGGAAAAATAATATGCGGCCATCAAAGGACTCCTTCTGTGCCCATGATTCTCAAAGTTGGCTTGTCCATTTGTCCAGGAAATCGGCCTCAAAAAAGAATAAAAAATTAAAATTTATTGACCATCGCATGGTGTTAGCCGCAAAAGCGATGTTTTCAGAACCTAACACCACTTTCCTTTGAGACCGATGCGAAGCATTTATGCATCGCTCCCTCATGGCAAACAAACCGTTGGCAAAGAGCTGTGGCGACAACTGCAGCCCCTGATTTCGCCCTTCACTCCTTCCGCCAAAGGCGGCTCACGCAAGCTCGGCGTGAGCAATAAAACCGCACTCAATCGCATCTTGTTTGTGCTGCACACCGGCATTTCATAGGAAGACTTGCCACAGTCTCTCGGCTACGGCAGTGGCAGGTCCTGCTAATCGCGACTCCCTGACTGGAGCGACAGCGGCGTCAGGCAACCAGCCTGACTCAGCCGACTGTGGGAAAGCCTGCAAGGACTGCTTCTGGCCGGAAGCACGTGATCGTCGTGGCTCCCCAAAGCTGTCAACCACTGGCAGGAGCAAACCAACCAGCGACTGCTTTCGGGGTCTTGAGCGAAATGGCGCTCTCGGCCAGAAGCGGTACTCAAGCGCCGCACTATGAGCGGCGGTTCTAGGCTGATCTCAGTCATTAGCTGGCGGCGGCAGGGTGTCTGCTTTCGCCGCAACCGGACATTCGAGGGCAAGCGGCACTTATGAAGTTGCCCCGCTTCCACGGACGGTTATTTGTTGCCAAGAGCGCAGCGCAATGACGCCGACATGGGCCTGAAAAGGTGCCTGGGGCATTGGTTCTGAAGTATTCGAGGCACACCACTTGGTTGATGTCGCAATGCCCCGAACTTGAGGCATTTAGTTGAGCACTTCTATCGCCCATCCTTGCTGCTGAAGTGCGGCCACGCAGTCGTCCGACACGCGAGCTTGATTCACTGCCAAGCATAGGAAACTTGTGGGCCTAGACATCCCTACATACAAGCTTCTAAATTGCGACAGGCCGCTTTCCTTCATCTTAGGGTCACGAGCATTTAGGCCAGCGAGGACAGGCAAAGCCACTTGCAAATCAAACCTGCGGCTTGGATACCCAAGCGATTCAAGTACAAGCGTCGCAAGATGAGTTTCACCTTTCATTGAAGCCACTGTGCCAATCTCGACCTCCACGCTACGACCATCTTTGGTGACACGGCAACGCTGCTGGCCAACTTCCTGCTCCGGCTCTTTTTCAGGGGGGTAAAACACAGGAAGAGCCTGGAACTCGGCGAGCGTCATCTTGGCCGGAAACAGGGGATGCAAGTATTGATAGAAGATAGCCACTGCTCTTGCCCGTCCTTCGTCGCTGCCATCGAGGTCTTTCGCGAGAGCCAGAGTGTGAAATAGCTGAACGACAGCGGTTGAGTCTTGTCCCGCATCCGTGAGACGTCGAACCAATTGTGAGCCGTCGCGCACGCCGTCAATGTGTGGAGACTTCACTGCACGCAGTACAAGTAACGTGGCTCGCTTTACATCTATTGCCCTCGAGTACATCGAGCCTGTCCGCAACTTTGGCTCGGAAGGTTGGCGTAAAAGTGCCCAAAGGCGCTCAGAGCGCCCGCCGCTTTTGGATTGTTCTAGATAGGCTGGCCAGTAGTCGAGCAGAGTGCGACCTGGCATCTGCGTTTCTGCATTTCCTTGTTTGCGGGCGCAAAGAGCCTTTACCGAGCTTTTGTGTAGGGTGGTATCGTCGAACCTGTCTAGTACACAGTGGGCGAAATGCCCAACCACATCCGCGACGCGTGCTGCCGTGTACATCAAAAGCATGGGCGGGTGAACATCCCCCGCAGCGCCAGTGACTGGTGCACCGCCAACCCTCACGGTCGATACAGCTGAGGCAATAGTGGGACCAAACCTCTTGCTGCTGCTAATTGGCAGTGCGGCTGCGGCGGGGAAGCTCAGTTGAGATGGGTCTGCTCCGCTGCTCAGTATCCGTTGGTTGACGTCGCCGAATCGCTGGACAAGTACCGATGCATTGAAAAGCTTGTCGAGCAAGGCTTCCTGCTCGATAGATGTGTCCTGCATCTCATCGATGTAGACCATAGGAAATCTGCGAGACAGGTGGTCTTTTACGTCAGGACACTTCGCAAGCAAATACTCTGCGAACGCGAACATGTCCGCGAAGCGAAATACACCGGCCGTTGATAGTTCAGCTTTGACATTCGCGAGGACGGGATAAGTCTTTGCACTCTCTTTCGGAAGGGTTCCATTCTCAGAATCCAGCTCTAGATTCGGTCCGCGGTAAACCAAACCTCCAATCATCGGCTTTACGCCCACATTGTTCTTTGCCCATCCCCACACTGAAGTGTTTTTTATCGCAAGAGCAATGGCTTTTTGGGCGAACACATCATCATCGATGACATCTACGGTGATGCCGCTGCTGCGCAGTGCAGGCAAAGCCAAGAAGCGGTCAACGAAGCTATGAATGGTGCCGATGAAGTGTGGGTAGGCTAGAAGCCGCGCTCCATCAGGAGTCGCCGCCAGTCTCTTTTGGATTTCATCACGAGCGACTGTCGTGTGACTGAGTACGCAGATACCGCGCTGGTCATACGGCCACTTGCGCGCGTGCAATAGGAGCTTAGCGGCAAGGACAGTAGTCTTTCCACTACCTGGTGCTGCATTGATATCCCAAGTGCCGGTCGCCAGTAGTACAGCTTGGCGCTCAGCGTCGGTGAAGTCGAGTCCGGGCGCGAGAGACTTCAGTTCAGCGAGGTCGTTGGGGGTGATGGCAGGGATGCTCATGCTGCACCTGGCTTTTGCGTAAGCCAATTCAGTGCCCGTTGCAAATACGGTGGAAGCTTTGCGAATAGGTCGTCACCGACCCCATATTCGCCTGTCGCGACAAGGTGGGCGGCGTATTGCGCAGTGACAGCTTTAGATGCCTTACCAGC
>NZ_JABBCQ020000025.1 GCF_012844455.2 Comamonas suwonensis
TCCTGAGCAGGATTCTTATGTGCCGCCCAAGTCGGCGCATATCAAGGCGCTGAATCTGAATGCGCAGGAGATTGATGCCTTGGTTGAGTGGCTGAAAATTTTATAGCGGGTAGCGCTTGTTGGGTAAGGGGTTGGGCGAGTTTTGGCTGCTGCTGAGTGATTGATGTCCAGCCTCTGTCCTTCGCACGGGCCAAACCTACAAAAAAAGCCCCTGCCAGCCAAAGCTGCAGGGGCTTTTCACAAAGCAGGGCCAATTACTTGGTGCCGAAGATACGGTCGCCTGCATCGCCCAGACCAGGCAGGATGTAGCCGTGGCTGTCCAGCTCGCGATCCACGGCTGCGGTGTAGATGTCTACATCGGGGTGGGCGGCTTGCATGGTTTTCACGCCTTCGGGGGCGGCCAGCAGGCACATGAACTTGATGGACTTGGGAGCGCTTTTGTCCTTGAGCTGCTGCACGGCCGCCACGGCCGAGTTGCCGGTCGCCAGCATGGGGTCGACCACGATCACATCGCGCTCTTGCATGTTCTCAGGCATCTTGTAGTAGTACTCGACGGGCTTGAGGGTCTCGGGGTCGCGGAACAGGCCGATGTGGCCGATGCGTGCGCCGGGCACCACGTTGAGCATGCCGTCCAGAAAGCCGTTACCCGCGCGCAGGATGGAGACCAGGGCCAGCTTTTTGCCGTCGATGACCTTGCCGGTCATTTTTTCCATGGGGGTCTCGATCTCGATGTCTTGCAGGGGGAAGTCGCGTGTCAGCTCGTAGGCCATCAGCGTGGACAGCTCGCCCAGCATGCGGCGAAAGCTGTTGGTGCTGGCTTCCTTGCGGCGCATCAGGGTCAGTTTGTGCTGGACCAATGGGTGGTCAATCAAATGCAAAGTGCTCATGTTCTTGGTCTTTGTGTTGAAAAGAAGCAGGCCCGCTTGTGACTGGCGCGTGCTTGCAAAAAGGAAAACGGGGTGCGGGATGCCCCGCAGCAACCCCTATTTTCGCTGTCAGTCGGCCAGAAGGCTGGCGAAACGGGATAAATCCACATTGCCGCCGCTGATCACGATGCCCACGCGCTTGCCCTTCAGGGACTGGCCGCCGTGGATGGCGGCTGCCAGCGAGAGCGCGCCCGTGGGCTCCACCACGATTTTCATGCGCTCTGCATAAAAGCGCATGGACTCGACCAACTGCTCGTCGTTGACGGTCAGCACCTCGTTCACGGCCTGCTGGATGATGGCAAAGGTCAGATCGCCAGGCGCCTGTGTCTGTGCGCCATCGGCGATGGTGCGCGGGGTGTCGATCTTGACGATATGGCCGGCGCGCAGCGACTGCTGCACATCGTTGCCAGCCTCTGGCTCCACGCCAATGACCTGACAGTTCGGGGCCAGCGCATTGGCCGCCAGCAGGCTGCCCGACAGCAGGCCGCCGCCGCCCAGGCAGACGAACAGGTAGTCCAGATCGGGCACTTCCTCCAGCAGCTCTTTGACGGCCGTTCCCTGGCCGGCAATCACATCGCGGTGGTTATAGGGCGGGATCAGCGTCATGCCGCGCTCGGTGGCGAGGCGCTGAGCAATGGCTTCGCGGTCTTCGGTAAAGCGGTTGTAGGTGACGACCTGAGCGCCATAGCCACGCGTGGCGGCCATTTTGGAGGCGGGGGCATCCTCGGGCATGACGATGAGGGCGGGCATGTCCAGCAGCTGCGCAGCCTGGGCAATGGCTTGTGCGTGGTTGCCGGACGAGAAAGCGAGGGCACCGCCCTTGCGCTGCTCAGGCGTGAACTGGGCCAGCGCGTTATAGGCCCCGCGAAACTTGAAGGCGCCAATACGCTGCAGGTTCTCGCACTTGAAGAACAGGCGCGCGCCCAGCTGCTCATCCATGGTGCGGCTGCTCAGCACCGGCGTGCGGTGGGCCACACCTTGCAGGCGCTTGGCAGCAGCCACGACATCGTCATAGGTAGGAAGCAGGGCGGGGGTGTTGTTCATGGTGATACAGGCTGGGGTAAGAACTGAATCCATGATAACGGGGCATCGTCTGCCGGCATGTAGATCGGCGCGGTGTTTGACGCGGCAATGTCGATAGGGGCAAACGGCAGCTCAAACGGTTGCTGCGAGGGAGCCGTGAGCAGGAGCAGTAATGTAAGTAAAAAAGGCATCTAGCCCTTTATATGCATGCGCTGGCAGCTATGAAATCAGCAGTTTCCATCAGTTTTTGTGGGCGGCTGGGGCAAAGGCATGCAGCGGCTCCAGCGGCGGAAAGTCGCCTTCTCGTTTGGCCTGCATGGCGCTGACGGCCTCCATCACATGGCGGTTGCTCCAGATGCCGCTTTGCACCCAGCCCATTTGCTGCAGCGAGTCGTGCACGCTGTGGTCGCGGGCATAGTTGATGACCTGCTTGCTGCCCCAGATGGCGACGGGGGGCTTGGCCGCAATCTCGCGTGCGCAGGCCAGTGCTGCGGTAAGGGCGGCCTCGGGCGATTCATAAACGGCGTTGACCAAGCCGTGGCTGGAGGCTTCTTGCGCGCTCAGGCGGCGGCCGGTGTATGCCAGCTCTTTGACAATGCCCAGCGGCATGAGCTTGGGCAGACGCTGCAGGCTGCCCAGATCCGCCGTCATGCCAATATTGATCTCCTGTACGCAGAAAAACGCCTCGCGGCTGGCGTAGCGTATGCAGGCTGTGGCGACCAGATCCAGTCCGCCGCCCACGCAGGCACCCTGAATGGCGCAGATCACGGGCATGCGCAGGGCTTCAATCTTATTGAAGGTGGTTTGTAACTGTGCCAGCGTGTCGATGATGGCGGCGCGGCCTTCGGGTGTGCGGTCGTTGGGGGCGAAACTGGGGTCGGCAAAAGTCTTCAGCGCCATCCCCGCGCAAAAGTGTTTGCCCGTGCTGCTGATGACCAGTGCCCGCGCCTTGCCGCTGCGGTGCAATGCGTCCAGTACCGCATCCAGCTCTTGCCAGAACGTGGGGTTCAAGGTGTTGAACGTATCGGGGCGGTTGAGCACCAGATGGGCAATGTGGTCGATCTGCTCCAGCCGGAAGGCGGTCAGGCCTGTGGGCAGCGAGGTGTCGTGAGAGCTGGTGTCAGAGGTGTTGGGCATGCACTGATGGTGTCCTGTGCGCTGCCGCACGCAAGTCACCCGTGTGACGGGTGGTGTGCTGAATGACCTGGGGAATTCCCTTGCGGCGCCCTGATAGCCCAGACTGCCCGCTTGATACGGCAGTCTGGGTAAGGCTTGGCGGCCGCTTGCGCAGGTTTATGCGTGCAGCGCTGGCTCAGCGTAAGCGAGCACATGGCCTGAAGCGCCGACCTTGAACACGGACACCATGCCGGTCAGGCGCTGGGTCTGGTCGTGCAGCGAAACGGCGGCTGCGGCGGACTCTTCCACCAGGGCGGCGTTTTGTTGCGTCATCTGATCCAGATGGGTCACGGCCTGATTGACTTGGCTGATGCCGTCGCGCTGCTCTGTGGAGGAGGCACTGATTTCGCCAATCATGTCAGACACCTTGCGCACGCTGCTCACGATGTCTTCCATGACCAGGCCGGTCTGGGAGACCTGCTCGGCTCCGGCATTGACGGCATCTACGGAGGTGCCGATCAGGGTCTTGATTTCCTTGGCGGCTTCAGCGCTGCGGTGGGCTAGCGCACGGACCTCGCTGGCCACGACGGCAAAGCCACGGCCTTGCTCGCCGGCGCGGGCGGCTTCCACGGCAGCGTTCAGCGCCAGGATATTGGTCTGGAAGGCGATGGAGTCAATGACACCAATGATGTCGGAGATGCGGTGCGCGCTTTCGTTGATGCGGTTCATGCTGCTGACGACCGACTCCACGACGCTTCCGCCGCGCTGCGCTGCCTGCGCCGCGTTGCTGGCCAGGTGGGTAGCCTGACGTGCGGTATCTGCGGCCTGTGCCACTGTTGCCGTGAGCTGCTCCATGCTGGCCGCTGTTTCCTCAAGATTGGAGGCGGTTTGCTCGGTGCGCGCGGACAGGTCGTGGTTGCCTGAGGCAATTTCCGAAGACGCGGTGGAGATGGAATGCACACTGTCGCGAACATCCGTCACCAGTCCGCGCAAACGGGTGGCCATGGCCGAGACAGAACTCAGCAGCAGGCCGAATTCATCTTGACGATGGCTGCTGGCGGTTACCGTCAGATCGCCCTGGGCGATGGCATTGGTCAGCTCCACGGCTTCCGCCAGAGGCCGGGTGATGGAGCGGGTGAGGGCCAACGCAAGGCCAAGGCCTGCCAGCAGAACCAGGCCTTGCACGGCCCAGGCCCACCAGGCCGCGCGTTGTTGGGCCTGCTGCGTGAGGACGATTGCGGCATCGCGCTGCTGCTCTTGCAGCTTTACAAAGGATTCCAGAGAGTCCACATAACGGGTAATGGCGCCCAGATACTGCTCCCGGATGAAGGTGCGCAGGGCGGCGATGTCTCCCGTGAGTTTGATTTCACGGGCCTGTTTGTTCAGGGCCAGCACTTCGCTGCGCACGGCAGAAATCTGCTCCAGCGCCTTTTTGTCGGCATCGCTTTGAGCCAGTTTGACCACTTCGGCCTGTAGCTGGGAGTTGGCGACGACACCGGCCTTGACGCGCTCATCCATCAGAGTGGTCAGTTCTTCGTCGGGTGTCACATTGCTGGTGAGCACGCGCTCGCCCGTGGTTTCCGTCGCGCCTTTCCATTGGAGGGCGAGGTTGATGCGGTTGTCATAGTCGGCCTGGCTGCGCATGCCTTCCTGCATGGTCTGGGCTGCCATGTGCTGAGTCCATAGCGAGACCGCCAGCATCATTGCCAGCAGTCCGCCGAGGGTGCACCACAGCTTGGTGGAGACGCGCCATTGATTGAATTGCATTCGCTGTGCTCTTGTACTGAATAGTTAGATTGCAAAAAAGCGCTTGCTGGCGCTGATTGCGGTTTGTTATATGGAAGGAGGCGTGAAGCGACTGCGGCCACTGCAACAAGGCTTGACACGCCCCGTGCGTTCTCGATGGGGCACCGGTGTGCGGCTGGTGAGGGTGTCGAGAGACTCCTTATGTATCGACATAAGGGCTGAGAAATTGAGGCTTTTTTAGGTGGTTTGGCTAGACATATCAAAAAGGCCTGCAAATGCAGGCCTTGAGGAGGGGTGAGGTGCTAAAACTCAGCGCTTTTTGCCGCCAAGAATGCCGCCCAGCACGCCGCGCAGAATTTCCTTGCCCAGGCTGTTGCCCACGGTGCGTACGGTGGACTTGGCCATGGTCTGTACCAGGCCGTCATGCTGGCCGCCACGCGGCCCCGTGCGGCCAAACAATAGCTCCTTGAGGCCGTCCATCATGGAGTCTGTCGCTCCGGCCTGCTGCGCGGCATCCGCAGCGGCGGGCGCATCACCGGGTTTGGCAGGCGTGGCACTGCCTGCGCGGTCGCGCAGCAGCTCGAAGGCCGATTCACGATCGACGGTCTGCTCATAGACGCCGGCGACCAGCGAGCTGGCGAGCAAAGCCTTGCGCTGCTCCGGCGTGATGGGGCCGAGTTGGCTGCCGGGCGGAATCACAAAGACGCGCTCCGTCACGCTGGGCCGGCCTTTCTCGTCGAGGAAGCTGATCAGTGCCTCGCCCACGGCCAGCTCGGTAATGGCGGCGGCGATGTCGAGGCCTGGGTTGGGGCGCATGGTGGATGCCGCCGAGGCTACGGCCTTCTGGTCACGCGGGGTGAAGGCGCGAAGGGCATGCTGCACGCGGTTGCCTAGTTGGCCCAGCACGGAGTCGGGCACATCCAGCGGGTTCTGGGTGACGAAATACACGCCCACGCCCTTGGAGCGCACCAGGCGCACGACCAGCTCGATGCGTTCAATCAGCACCTTGGGTGCGTCGTTGAACAGCAGGTGGGCCTCGTCAAAGAAAAAAACCAGCTTGGGCTTTTCGGGGTCGCCAATTTCCGGCAGCTGCTCGAACAGTTCGGACAAGAGCCAGAGCAAAAAGGTCGAGTACAGGCGCGGCGCGTTCATCAGCTTGTCGGCCGCCAGCACGTTGATGACGCCCATGCCGTTGGCATCGGTCTGCATCAAATCGTTGATGTCGAGCATGGGTTCGCCAAAGAATTTGTCGCCGCCCTGGCTTTCGATGGTTAGCAGGCCGCGCTGGATGGCGCCGACGCTGGCCGAGCTGATGTTGCCGTACTGCGTGGTGAATTGCTTGCTGTTGTCCGCCACAAAGATCAGCATGGCGCGCAGGTCCTTGAGGTCCAGCAGCAGCATGCCGTTGTCGTCGGCAATCTTGAAGACGATGTTGAGTACGCCCATCTGCGTCTCGTTCAGGTTCAGCATGCGGCCAATCAGCAGCGGGCCCATGTCAGAAATAGTGGCGCGCACGGGGTGGCCTTGCTCGCCAAAGACATCCCACAGCGTGGTGGGGCAGGCCAGAGGCTCGGGCAGGGCCAGGCCGCGCTCTTTGAGGGAGGCTGCGAGCTTGCCTTCAATCTTGCCGCTTTGGCTGATGCCGCTGAGGTCGCCCTTGACGTCGGCCATGAAGACCGGCACGCCAATCTGTGAGAAGCTCTCAGCCAGTTTTTGCAGGGTGACGGTCTTGCCGGTACCGGTGGCACCGGTGATGAGGCCATGCCGATTGGCCAGTCCGGGCAGCAGGAGACATTCTGTGGCAGAGTGCTGGGCAATCAAAAGGGGTGAAGCCATTCGGTTTTCCTCTGGGGGACTTACAGTCAAAAGTAAAATCTCATCCGCTAGGTTAAATCAAATATCAAAGGACTCCCGTGGCAGGACACAGCAAATGGGCCAACATCCAGCACCGCAAGGGTCGCCAGGATGAAAAACGTGGCCGTATCTGGACCCGCATCATTCGTGAAATCATGGTGGCAGCACGCCAGGGCGGCGCTGATCTGACTGCCAACCCGCGCCTGCGTCTGGCGGTGGACAAGGCCAAGGCCGCGAATATGCCGGCCGACAATATCAAGCGCAACATCGACAAGGCCACGGGCAATCTCGATGGGGTTACGTACGAAGAAATTCGCTACGAAGGCTACGGAATTGGCGGCGCCGCCATTATTGTGGACACAATGACGGACAATCGCGTGCGGACAGTGGCCGATGTGCGCCATGCTTTCAGCAAGTACGGCGGCAACATGGGCACCGAAGGCTCGGTGGCTTTCCAGTTCAAGCATGTGGGACAGCTGATGTTCGCCCCCGGCACGGACGAGGAGAAAGTCATGAATGCCGCACTGGAAGCCGGTGCCGAGGACGTCATCACCGATGACGAAGGCGGCATCGAGGTGCTGACAGCCCCGGCCGACTTTGAAGCCGTGCGTGATGCACTTCAGGCCGCTGGCCTGACCCCGGACATGGCAGAAGTGACCATGCGCCCAGAAAATACAATCGCTCTTGAAGGCGAAGACGCAGCTCGCATGCAGAAGCTGCTGGACATGATTGAGGACCTGGACGACGTTCAAGACGTCTACCACAACGCAGACCTATGAAAATTCTTGTGATTGGCGGCGGTGGCCGTGAGCACGCTCTGGCGTGGAAATTGGCTGAATCGCCCAAAGCGACCAAGGTGTATGTGGCTCCCGGTAACGGTGGCACAGCCCTGGCTGGCGGCAAGCTGGAGAACCTGGACATCACCGATGTGCAGGCTCTGCGCGAATGGGCGCAAGCCGAAAAAATCGCCGTGACCGTCGTGGGCCCCGAGGCTCCCTTGGCCGCTGGCGTGGTCGATGAGTTCCGCGCTCATGGCCTGAAAGTCTTTGGTCCAACCAAGGCTGCGGCCCAGCTGGAGTCGTCCAAGGCCTTCTCCAAGGACTTCATGGCGCGCCACAGCATCCCGACGGCGCAGTATGAAACCTTTACCGACGCCGTAGCGGCCCATGCTTATGTGGACCGTCTGGGCGCGCCTATCGTCATCAAGGCTGACGGTCTTGCTGCTGGCAAGGGCGTGGTGGTTGCCATGTCGCTGCAGGAAGCGCATGACGCCGTGGATTTCATGCTGGTGGATAACAAATATGGCGTGACCCACAACGAAGGTGGTGCTCGTGTCGTGATCGAGGAATTCCTCGACGGCGAAGAAGCCTCTTTCATCGTGTTGTGCGATGGCAAGAACGTGCTGGCGCTGGCGACCAGCCAGGATCACAAACGTCTGAAGGATGGTGACCAGGGCCCCAATACAGGCGGCATGGGCGCTTATTCGCCCGCCCCTGTGGTGACAGCCGATGTGCACCACCGTGCCATGCGCGAAATCATTCTGCCCACCATTCGTGGCATGGAAAAAGACGGCGTGACCTACACCGGCTTCCTGTACGCGGGCCTGATGATTGACAAGGCTGGTCAGCTCAAGACGCTGGAATTCAATTGCCGCATGGGCGACCCAGAGACTCAGCCCATCATGATGCGCCTCAAGAGCGATCTGGTGGATGTGATGCAGGCAGCCTGCGACGGCAAGCTCGACCAGTTTGAGCTGCAATGGGATCGCCGCACTGCTCTGGGTGTGGTCATGGCAGCTGCTGGCTATCCTGAAGCGCCCCGCAAGGGCGATGTCATCACCGGTCTGCCCGCAGCGGCTGACGATGCCATGGTCTTTCACGCTGGCACCCAGCTGGGCGATGACGGTCAGCCTGTCACCAGCGGCGGACGTGTGCTGTGCGTGACGGTGCTGGCTGACAGCGTCAAGCAAGCCCAGCAAAAAGTCTATGACGTGGCCCGTGGCATCCATTTCGATGGTGCCCAGTACCGTCGTGATATTGGCTTCCGCGCTATCAAGAAGGCTGACTGATGACCCAGTCCTCCTCATCTTTCGTCGCTGACCAGCTGCCCGCAGGCGAGGTACGCGAGTACCTGATGGGTCTGCAGACCCGTATCACCGAGGCGCTGGAAGCGATCGAAGGTGAAGGCGGCGCTCGCTTTCTGGCCGATGCCTGGCATAAAGAGCCGGGCGAGAAGCTGCAGGGCAACGGCATCACCAAGATCATGGAAGGCGGGCGCGTCTTTGAGCGCGCAGGCTGTGGCTTCTCGCATGTGAGTGGCCCGCAGTTACCGCCTTCGGCGACTCAGCACCGGCCTGAGCTGGCGGGTGCACCGTTTGAAGCCATGGGGGTGTCGCTGGTGTTTCACCCGCGCAACCCCATGGTGCCTACGGTGCACATGAATGTGCGCATGATCTCGGCGGGTCACCCCGGCCAGCCCAAAACCTGCTGGTTTGGTGGCGGCATGGATCTGACGCCCGTCTACGGCTTTGAAGACGATGCGGTTCATTTTCACCAGACCTGCCGTGATGCGCTGGTGCCGTTTGGCGATGCGCTCTATCCGCGCTTCAAGACCTGGTGTGACGAGTATTTCTTCCTCAAGCACCGCAACGAGCAGCGCGGCATTGGCGGCATCTTCTTTGATGACTTCAGCGAACTGGGACAGCAGCAGAGCTTTGCCATGTTGCGCTCGGTGGGCGATGCCTTTTTGAAGTCCTATCTGCCCATTGTGGAGCGTCGCCAGAATGCGGCATATACGCCGCAGCAGGTCGATTTTCAGCGCTATCGTCGTGGCCGCTATGTGGAGTTCAACCTGGTCTGGGACCGCGGCACGCACTTTGGCCTGCAGTCTGGTGGCCGTACTGAATCCATTTTGCTGTCCATGCCGCCCCATGCGGACTGGAGCTATCAGCGCGAAGATGCACCGGGTACGCCCGAACGTGATCTACTCGACAAGTTCCTGATTCGTCGGGACTGGCTGTAATCAGCCTATTTCCCTGCTGGCAGCGCATAAAGCCCTGTCAGCAAGGAAATTTTTAGAAAACTATAATTTCCATAGCTGGATGCGCACTAATCAATTGGCGCATCAACCTTTTTCAATGCGTGGTGAGTGCAGGCCTTGCGGGTCTGAATGCTTACGCTAACCCAGCCCTGATACGGGTGTGGCGCGGCACACGCTATATTTGATCCCATCACTTACTGATTCCATCGCCTGATGACCACCTCCACACAATCGGATTCCGCAGCCAAGCGCGACGTCACCAAACTCCAGCGCGCCATTGTTGATGGCCTCGAAGACGTCAAGGCCCACGATATCCAGGTGTTCAACACCGAAGCGCTGTCACCGCTGTTCGAGCGCGTGATCGTGGCCTCGGGTACTTCCAACCGTCAGACCAAGGCTCTGGCCTCCAGCGTGCGCGAAGCCGTCAAGGAAGCCGGCTTTCCCGTGCCCCGCCAGGAAGGCGAGCAAAACGGTGAATGGATCATCGTTGACTGCGGCTCTGTCGTTTGCCACATCATGCAGCCCGTCATTCGCCAGTACTACCGCCTGGAAGAAATCTGGGGCGCGACACCTGTGCGCCTGAAGCTGGGTGCCGCCAAGCCCAAGCCCGCCGAACTGGCCGCGAAGAAGCTGGCCGCCAAGCAGGCGGTGGACAAGGCTGCTGCTGCCAACACCGTGGTCGAGAAGAAGCCTGCCGCCAAGAAGGCCGCTGCCAAAAAGCCTGCTGCGACCAAGACTGCGGCTGCCGGTGCCAAGCCAGCGGCAAAGAAGCCCGCCGCCAAGAAGGTTGCAGCCAAGACCATCAAGACCGTGGTTGTCAAGCCCAGCGTTCCTCGTACTGCCAAGGCTGAAGCGGCAGCCAAGCCTGCTGCGAAGCGTGCTCCTCGCGCCAAGGCCTGATGAAGCTGACGATTGTGGCCGTAGGCCTGCATGTGCCCGACTGGGCGCAGACGGCCTACGACGATTACGCCAAGCGCTTCCCGCCTGAACTCAAGGTTGAACTCAAGGCCGTCAAAACCGAGCCTCGGGGCTCCAAGACGCTTGAGACCTTGTACGCGGCGGAGCGCAAGCGTATCGAAGCAGCGATTCCGCGCGGCACCCGCATCGTGGTGCTTGATGAGCGTGGCACCAACCTCACCACCAAGGCGCTGGCCCAGCGCCTTCAGGGCTGGCAGTTGGAGAGTGATGATGTGGCTCTGATCATCGGCGGCCCCGATGGTTTGGACCCCGAGTTTCGCGCGCTTGCGCATGAACGCATTCGCCTGTCTGACCTTACCCTGCCGCACGCCATGGTGCGCGTGCTGCTGATCGAGCAGCTCTACCGAGCCTGGTCGGTCAACGCCGGTCACCCTTACCATCGCGAATAACAGCGGCCCCTGCCGCCAGCTTGCTGCGCTTGTATCACTGCAAGGCAGCCGTCACGGCCAAACGTCGTGACGGCGGCGTGCAATTTTGCCTAGCGCGTGGTACTATGATTTTGATAGCCTGATGCGCTTGATTTATGGGTGTTAGAGGCTCTTTTTAATCAAAATCATGGCCTCCTTCATCTACCTCGCGTCCCAAAGCCCCCGTCGTCGTCAACTGCTGGAGCAGCTCGGCGTGGCGCATGAGCTCCTGCTGGCCAATGCCGCAGGGGATATTGTCGAAGATGCCGAGGCCATAGAGGTCGAGCTGCCCGGTGAAGACCCGCATGACTATGTGCAGCGTGTGACCGCCGGCAAGCTGGATGCGGCCGTGGCCCGCCATGCACGCCGTGGCCTGTCCGCTGCGCCGATTCTGTGCTCTGACACCACCGTGGCTCTGGGCCCGCAAATTCTGGGCAAGCCAGCCGATGCGGACGATGCACGCCGCATCTTGCGACTGCTGTCTGGTGCTGAGCATGAAGTGCTGACCGCCGTGGCGATGCAAAGTGGCGCGCAGCGATTGCAGGCCCTGTCTATCTCTACCGTGCGCTTTGCCCCTATGAGCGAGGCGCAGATTGAGGCCTATGTCGCCACGGGCGAGCCCATGGGCAAGGCCGGCGCCTATGGTATCCAGGGTTTGGCGGCGGCGCATATTGCAGAAATTCGCGGCAGCTACTCGGCCATCATGGGATTGCCGGTGTATGAAACTGCGGGTCTTTTGCGCCAGCTGGGCTGGGCACTCTGAACCTTTGGTGCGGTTGCTACTCTGATCAGGCATTCTGCTTTCGCAGGAGACGCCCTTAGCCTTGCGCCCACCGTGCGCGCGTCGCACACTGGGTCAAGCAAACGGCAAGACCGATAAAGAAAGAACAACAGTCAATGCAGCAAGATATTTTGATCAATTGGTCGCCACAGGAAACGCGGGTGGCGATTGTCGAGAACGGCGCGGTGCAGGAGCTGCACATGGAGCGTCCGCTGGAGCGCGGTCTCGTCGGTAACATCTATTTGGGCAAAGTCTCGCGCGTGCTGCCTGGCATGCAGTCGGCCTTTATTGATATTGGCCTTGAGCGTGCGGCTTTTCTGCATGTGGCCGATGTGTGGCAGCGTCAGGAAGGCGGCGAAGCCCCCATGTTTGCGCGCAAGGATCAACCCCAGATACCGATTGAAAAACAGGTGTTTGAAGGCCAGTCCATCCTGGTTCAGGTCATCAAGGATCCGATTGGAACCAAGGGTGCACGCCTGTCCACGCAGGTCAGCATTGCAGGTCGCCTGCTGGTCTTTTTGCCGCAAGACGACCATATCGGCATCTCCCAGAAAATTCCGCAAAACGAGCGTGACGCACTGCGCGCGCGTCTGCAGGAGCTGGTGGGCACCAAGGCCAACGGCGGCGGCGGCGGGTTTATTTTGCGCACCAATGGAGAAGAATCCAGCGAGGCAGAGCTGGCCGACGATATCCGCTACCTGCGCAAGACCTGGGCGCGTATCAAGGACTCGGCGCAGAAGCTGCCCGCCATGTCGGTGCTGCACCAAGACCTGAACTTGCTGCAGCGCGTGCTGCGCGATCTGGTGGGTGAGAACACCCAGAGCATCCGCATTGACTCCAAAGAGCAGTTTGCGCTGCTCAAGAGCTTTGGTCAGGAATACATGCCTGCTGCCGTGCCCAAACTGGCGCTGTACAAGGGCGAGCGGCCGATTTTTGACCTCTATGCCATCGATGAGGAAATCGCCCGGGCGCTGGGTCGCCGGGTGGATTTGAAGTCGGGGGGCTATCTGATCGTGGATCAGACCGAGGCCCTGACCACCATAGACGTGAACACCGGTGGTTATGTGGGGGCGCGCAATTTTGACGACACCATCTTCAAGACCAATCTGGAAGCGGCCCATGCCATTGCCCGCCAGCTGCGACTGCGTAATCTGGGCGGCATCATCATCGTGGACTTCATCGATATGGTGCGCGAAGAGCATCAGGGCGAGGTGCTGTCCGAGTTCCGCCGCCAGCTGGGCCGAGACCGCGTCAAAACGATGGCGGGCGGCTTCTCGCAACTCGGCCTGCTGGAGATGACGCGCAAGCGCACCCGCGAATCGCTGGCGCACATGCTGTGCGAGCCCTGTGTGGCCTGTTCTGGCAAGGGCGATGTCAAGACTGCACGCAGCGTCTGCTACGAAGTGCTGCGTGAAATTCTGCGCGAAGCCCGTCAGTTCAACCCCAAGGAGTTTCGCGTGGTGGCATCCCCCAAGGTGGTGGAGATGTTTCTTGACGAGGAAAGCCAGCATCTGGCCAGCCTCTCGGACTTCATTGCCAAACCCATTTCCTTGCAGGCCGAATCAGCGATGGCGCAAGAGCAGTACGACATTGTGTTGCTTTGACGATTGAGGGAATAAGCAATAAAAAAAGAGCTGCTAGCGCTTATAGGATGGGCGCAAGCAGCTCTTGTTTTTGAGGCATTCAACGTGCCTCAATGTCTTTGACGGAAGTGGATCAGAACATATCCATAGGCAGTGCCATCACGCTGGCAGCGCCGTTGACCACGGCATCGGCCTGGCCGGGCACGCGGGTCAGGATGTGCTCTGCATAGAACTGTGCGGTGGCCAGCTTGGCCTGCATGAATGCCGCATCCTGGTCGTTTTTCAGTCGCTGTTCTGCCACCAGAACCGAACGGCCTAGTTGCCAGCCTGCTACCAGATTGCCGGTCAGCATGAGATAGGGCACGCTGCCTGCGTACACGGCATTGGGGTCCGCCTTGGCTTGTGCGGCGATGAAATCCACCACCTGTACAAAGGATTGGCGAGCCTGTGCCAGATGCTTGGCAACCGTCTTGGCCACGGCACTGCCACTGGCATTAAGTTCGGCTTCGGTCTTTGCAATCTGGGCGGCGATGGCCTTGGCGGTTTCGCCGCCATCACGGGCCGTTTTGCGGCCTACCAGATCGTTGGCCTGAATGGCTGTAGTGCCTTCGTAGATGGTCAGAATCTTGGCATCTCGGTAGTACTGGGCGGCGCCGGTTTCTTCGATAAAGCCCATGCCGCCGTGCACCTGGACGCCCAGGCTGGTGACTTCCAAACTCATTTCAGTGCTGTAGCCCTTGACCAGTGGCACCATGAATTCATAGAAGACGGCATTGGCCTGACGCACTTGGGCGTCGGGGTGATGGTGGGAGGCATCGTAAGCGGCGGCAGCCGTGGCCGCCATGGCGCGGCAGCCTTCGGTGAAGGCGCGCATGGTCATGAGCATGCGGCGCACATCGGGGTGGTGAATGATGGTGGCGCTGGCCTTGACGGAGCCATCAACCGGGCGGCTTTGCACGCGCTCTTTGGCGTAGGCCACGGCATGTTGGTAGGCACGCTCGGCTACGGCAATGCCTTGCACACCGACGGCATAGCGGGCTGCGTTCATCATGATGAACATGTATTCGAGGCCTCGGTTTTCTTCACCGACCAGATAGCCGATGGCGCCACCGTGGTCGCCAAACTGCAGCACGGCCGTGGGCGAAGCCTTGATGCCCATCTTGTGCTCGATGCTGACGCAGTGCACATCATTGCGCTCGCCCAGAGAGCCATCTTTGTTGACCAGAAACTTGGGCACCACGAAGAGGCTGATGCCCTTGACGCCTTCAGGTGCACCGGCCACACGGGCCAGCACCAGGTGGACGATGTTGTCCGCCATGTCGTGCTCGCCGTAAGTGATGAAGATCTTGGTGCCGAACAACTTGTAGCTGCCGTCGCCCTGCGGGTCGGCCTTGGTGCGCACCAGTGCCAGATCGGAGCCGGCCTGAGGCTCCGTCAGGTTCATGGTGCCGGTCCATTCGCCGGTCACCAGCTTTTCCAGATAGGTGGCCTTCAGCTCATCGCTGCCAGCCGTCAGCAGAGCTTCAATCGCGCCATCGGTCAGCAGCGGGCACAGGGCAAAGCTCAGGTTGGCGCTGTTGAGCATTTCAATGCAGGCCGCGCCAATGGTCTTGGGCAGGCCCTGACCGCCAAAGTCGGTGGGATGCTGCAGGCCTTGCCAGCCACCTTCGGCGTACTGCTTGAAGGCATTGGCAAAACCGGGCGTGGTGGTGACTTTGCCGTCCTTGAACGACGATGGGTTCAGGTCACCGGCCACATTCAAGGGGGCGACAACCGTTTCACAGAGCTTCGCGCATTCTTCCAGCACCGCCTGAGCTGTTTCCAGCCCCGCATCTTCAAAGCCGGGGAGTTGAGCGACTTGCTCGATCTGGGCCAGGTGCTCCATGTTGAACAGCATGTCTTTGATGGGGGCGGTGTAGGTCATCGTCTCGGTTTCCTTGAAAGGTTGTCCATCCGGTGGCGGGTTCAGGGCCAGGCTTCTGTTGTGCTTTTCAGGAGGGTGCGAACCATGACAGCAGCACTCCTCCCTCGACTTCATACCCAGACTGTGAGCGTCAAGCTTAAGTCTGAATATTGAGTTGACGTTTACGTAAACGGAATGATTTTAGAGCTTGGATAAGCCCAGTTGCAGTCGCAGATGCGCAATATGGTGCTTAAGGCTTGCGCTAAGCTTTCAATCAAAGTGAAAGCATTCAGTAAATTTTTAATAATTAAGTGTTTACCCTTGTTGTCGCGTAAAGACAAGAAGCCGGCGTTCTCGGGAAATGCGTGAAAAGCGAAATCCTCTAAATTCTTGGAAGTCTGAATAAGAAAATTACCAGTGAATAGCCAGCAGGTTGTTGATTTGTATTAATTTTTATTCGAGATGAGGCAGTTCTTGCATCATCTGTAGCTTGGTATCTGACTGGAGTTTGTATGGCTAAAGTAATCCGTTATCACGAAGTTGGCGGGCCCGAAGTGTTGCGCCAAGAGGAAATTGAAGTCGGCGAACCTGGTCCGGGTCAGGTCCGTCTCAAGCAAGGTGCTGTGGCTCTTAATTTCGCCGACACTTATTTCCGCTCGGGCCTGTATCCTTCGCCCCTGCCTGCTGGCGTGGGCAGCGAAGCCTGCGGCACGATCACCGCCGTAGGTGATGGTGTGACGGATTTCAAGGTTGGCGACCGCGTGACCTATACCGGTGCGCTGAACACCATTGGAGCCTACGCGACAGAGCGTCTGATTGCTGCCGCCCCTCTGATTCGCCTGCCAGACAGCATCAACTTTGAAACCGCAGCCGCGATCACCATGCGCGGGCTGACGGCGGCTTACCTGATGCGCCGCATCTGGGACTTCAAGAAGGGCGACACTATCTTGCTGCACGCTGCAGCAGGTGGCGTGGGCTTGCTGGTCTCACAATGGGCCAAGCTCGAAGGCCTGAATGTGATCGGTACGGTCTCTAGCGATGCCAAGGCTGAAGTGGCCAAGGCCCATGGCTGCGATCACACCATCAACTACAGCCATGAAGACGTGGCCAAGCGCGTGCGTGAGCTGACGAATGGCGTGGGCGTGAATGCCGTCTTCGACAGCGTGGGCAAGGACACCTTCGAGGGCTCGCTCAACAGCCTCAAAACTCGTGGCCTGATGGTTTGCCTGGGTACGGCTTCTGGCTCTATCCCTCCGTTCAACCCGCAGATTCTGGCTGGCAAGGGCTCGCTTTTCCTGACCCGTCCTGCTTCGGCGCACTACATTGCCGACCCCGTGGAGCGTGCAGAGCTGGCTAACGAGCTATTCAGTCATGTGGCCGAAGGCCGCATCAAGGTGGACATCAGCAAGCGCTACGAACTGGCAGACGCAGTGCAGGCGCACCGTGACCTGGAAGGTCGCAAGATCGTCGGCTCGGCCATCTTCACGCTGTAAAAGCAAGCCTGGGGCAAAGGTGCAGGGTGAGCCTGCGCTTTTGTCGCCAGGTTTTTTTCTTTTGAGCATGTACCAGGGGCTGCGCCTGTGCGATCGCGTACCGAACACGCCTCACGCCTTACTTCGTCAAAAGATTTGTCATGACACAAAGCCCCAACTCTTCCGCTTTCCCTGCGTTGCAGGTTGATTTTTCACTGGACCTGATCTGCCCATGGTGCTGGATTGGGCTGCGCAATCTGCTCGCCGCTCGTGCAATGCTGATGGATAAGCACCCTGGTCAGCAGCTTGCGATTGCGTGGCATGCAGACACCTTGCTGCCTCACATTCCAGAGCAGGGCGTGCCGTACCAGGCCTTTTATGAAGCGCGACTCGGTGGCCCAAGGGCTGTGGAAGCACGCCGCTCCCAGGTGCGCGCCTCTGCTGCCGCAGCAGGCCTGCAAATCAACCATGCAGCGATTCAGACCTTTCCCAATACGCGGCTGGTCTGCGCGCTGGTCAATTACGCACAGACTCAGCTGGGTGGCGAGGCCATGATTGGCTTTGTTGAATCCATCTTTGATGCCTACTTTGTGCAGGGCCGGGATATTGGCTTGGCGGTGGAGTTGCAGCAGTTGGCTGATTCGGCTGCGCTGGACTGGGACTCTGCCAGCTTTGACGCGGTGCGCTACCAGAGCGAGCTAGGTCACGCAGGGGGCGTGCCGCACCTGGTGTTCAACCAGCGCTTGCAAGTGACAGGGGCTGTGCCGCCTGCCGAGTTGCTGCGCGCCATGGAGCATGCCCGTGCTGCAGACCACTCTCTTGTCTGATTCCACGCTGCTGGCCGCTGGCGCTGTGCAGGATTTGCCACCAGGTGGGCGCAAGCTGGTCTTTGCGCCGGGTGGTGAGACGATCTTGCTGCTCAATGTCGAAGGCGAGTTCTACGCCATGGAAAACAGCTGCCCGCACGCAGGCGCATCCTTGGCCAGCGGAGCCTGCGACGCGCATGTGCTGACCTGCCCTGCGCATGGGCTCAAGTTCAACATCAAGAATGGGCAGTGCACAGCATCGCCGCAAATGATGATTCCTCTGTACGAGGTTCTGGAGCGCGAGGGGCGGCTTTGGCTCAAGCGGCCTGAAACTGTTATGTGATGGATGCTGTGGGTGTGCCGCCCCCGCACAGCCGACGAAAAGTCAACGAAAAGGCCCGGATATGCATTCCGGGCCTTTTTTATGGATGTGATTGTTTTTGCGCTGTAGCGCTCAACCAGCATGCGCTGATTGCTATCAAATTTGCGTTTTAGAAACTGTGGCGCATGCCGATGTCAAAGCCCGAGGCATTGCCGCCAGCCGTGGGGATGGGGCCGTTGACTGCACCGGAAGCCACAGGGAGGTTGAGTTTGCCACGATTGTCTACATACGCGTAAGTGCCGTAGATGGCCGTGCGCTTGGACAGGTTGTGCACATAGCCCACGGCGTACTTTTGCGAAGAGCTGCTGGCGCCGTCGTTGCGGGTCAGACGCATGAAGCTCATGGGAATGGAGTCATTGCCCACCTTCCACTCTGCACCCAATTGCCAGTAACGAACGCGATTGGCGTTGCCCACCGCGGCGAGACGGTTGCCGGTGCGGTTTTCAGCCGCCAGGGCCATGAATCGATGACCGTTCCACAGATAGGATGCCGCAATATTCATCGAGGTGTAGTCGTCTGCGATGCGGTTGCGGGTCGTGGTCACTGCGGCGGCTGCATTCCAATTCGTGCCGCCATAGCCTACGCGCAGACCATAAAGATTGCCGTCCTGGCGGTCCGGGCCTGCGCCGTTTTCACCGAAGGCGGCCATGCCCTGATAGAAAAATCCTGGGCAGCTTGGACCCGAGCAGCCGGGCGAAAAGTAGCCCACGCTGTTGGAAGCGCGAAAGCCCGTAACCGTCGTTCCGTGCAGCACATGGGTGCTGGCACCTACACCGACGCGGAAGGGGTCAAAGAGAAACGTGTTCCAGAACGCGGGCGTGTAGTCGCGGCCCAGGCGCAGCTCACCCCATTGCTTGCTTTGCAGATAAATGAAGGACTTGCGGTTGAAGGTCAGTCCACCGCCGCCGCTATTGCCCGAGGCTTGGTTGTTGGTGTTGCTCAACTGACCGGTTCCCGTGTCGGCATTGATGCCCGACTCCATGTCGAAGCCGGCGACCAAGCCGTCGCCCAGGTCTTCACGACCTCTAAAGCCCAGACGGCTGGCTTGGTTGCCGCCGGAGGTCACCATTTGGCGCGAGCCCGCGCCATCGCCCTTATAGGACGAAACGCCCATGTCCACCACGCCATAGAGCTGTACCGAGGACTGGGCCGATGCGCCCAGCGGTACAAATGGCAGCAATGTGCAGGCCAGAGCGCTGATGGCACCGAAAGTCATTTTTTGAGTAGTCATTGTTGTCTCCTTGAACCGATAAAAAAGAGTGAAACCAAACAGACGAGAAACACAGGTGAACGGCATCCGTGCAGGCACGGACGCCAGGAAGGCTGGGTACAGTGGGGCGGTTGCCTGGCTACCGTTGGGCGTGCAGCGCAGCGATTGAAGTCAGAGGTGCTGGGGCGTGACGGCTGGCAGAGTGCTTAGTTTTCGGGCTTGTAGCCTATGGACTTGAGCAGGGCAGCCTGCTTCTGGCTGGCATCCCTGAGGTCCGCAATCATCTCTGCGCTGGTGACGGGCAGGCCGGGTTCCATGCCAATACTTGCAGTCTGTTTGAGTACAGCCTCTTTGCTGAAATGAGCCAGCGCCACCTCACGCATTTTTTGCTGAATGGCGGCAGGGGTCTGGGGATGGGACCACAGGGCAAACCAGCCGGGTTTGGATAGCTGCGGGTAGCCCAGTTCCTTGAAGGTGGGGACGTCGGGCAGGGCCTGCAGGCGTGTGGGGTAGATGGTCGCCAGCGCCTTGATCTTGCCGCTGCGAATCAGTGGCAGCGAGGTGGTGACACCGTCAAACATCACCGGGATATGGCCGCCCATCAGGTCGACCAGCGCGGGGGGTGAGCCCTTGTAGCCCACGTGGCGCATATTGATCTTGGCCAGCTGACCCAGTTGCATGCCCGAGGTATGGGCCTTGAAACCAGTGGCATAGGAAGCAAAGGGCACGCCGTCGGACTGCTTTTGGGCGTAGCTGATGAATTCCGGCAGATTCTGGAAAGGCAGATCCTTGTTGGCCACCATGACAAGGCCGGTGCGGGTCAGCTGCGCAAGGGGTGTCAGATCCTTGAACGGGTCATAACTGACTTTCTGGGCGAGCGGCGCTTCGCTCAGCGCGCCATCCTGAATTACCAGAAAGGTATAGCCGCTTTTGCCGCTGGCTTTGAGCTCATGGATGCCGAGAGCCCCCGAAGCACCGGCCTTGGATTCCACGATCACGGGCTGTTTGAGATCCTGCTGCAGACCTTCGGCCAGCAGGCGTGCCAGGATGTCTGCCGTGCCGCCTGCGGGGCCGGTGACAATGAGGCGTATGGGTTTGCTGGGCCAGTCGGCGGCTTGCTGTGCCTGTGCTGGCAGCGCAAGACTTGCGGTCAAGGCCATCACGGCCAGGCCTAGATGGCGGCGCAGTGTAAGAGTCGGCGAGGCGGGTGTTGTTGCCTTCATTTTTTGTCTCCTTCTGTGGGGCGCTTTCGTTCCCAAGCGACGCACCCCTTGATTGGTTTCTCGTGGGTGCGCGTGCTGCAATCTTAGGGCCGAGGTCTCAGCCTTGCGCCGCTGGTTCGGTCTGCTGCGCTTCAATCTGCGCCAGCAAGTCCTGAATCAGCTGCTGGGCCTCAGGCCAGTGGCCATGGCCCGAGGCGGGGTTGAGGTGGCCGACCGGGCCCAGCTCCACCAGATGGCTGCCCCAGTCATTGGCAAAGCGGCGTGCGCGATCGAGCTGGGTCAGCGGGTCGTTGCTGCTGGCGGCCAATAGGGTGGGGAAGGGCAGACGCTGGCGCGGGATAGGCGTCCAGCCGTTGTCAGCTAGTACATCCTTGGTGGGGTAGCCAGCGGGCATCTGTGTTTCCACATCGGCAGGGGCGGCCAGCAGGGCTCCCAGAATGGGGCGGGCGCGACGGAGTGCCCAGTGCGCAACCATCATGCAGCCCGCGCTGTGGGCCACGATGAGGACGGGGCCGTCAATGCGATCCAGTGCGCGGTCAATCGCATCTAAACGGGCCTGGCAGCTGAGCTTGTCCTGCTCCAGTGGCGGTACGGTGACGCAGTTGGGCAGCTCTTTGGCCAGATGGGTCTGCCAGTGCGCTTCCATATGGTCGCGCAGTCCGGGGATGATGAGAATGGTAGGCTTCATGGACATGCTGCTTTTTCTTCTCAATCCGTCGATCCGCCCATGATGGCGGTGCGTTCCATCTTGCGGTGGCAAGGGGCGTAGTCCATGACTGCGTAGTGCTGGGTGGAGCGGTTGTCCCAGAAGGCCATGCTGTTTTTCTTCCAGCTAAAGCGCACCTGATATTCAGGAATCATGGCCTGGCTGGTCAGGTAGTTCAGCAGCTGAGAGGAGCCGGGAGACTTGTCCAGACCAAAGCGCACGTTGGACGGCGTGTTGTAGTTGGTGAAGTGCGTGGTGAAGCTGCTGTTGACGAACAGAATCTTCTCGCCCGTTTCAGGATGGATGCGCACCACGGGGTGCTCTGCATCGGGGAACTTGGCCTTGAGTGCCAGGCGCTTGTCTATGGGCATGGCCGCACCAAAGCTGGCTTCAATGCTGTGGCGCGCGCGCAGGTGCTCAATCTTGGTCTTGATCTCGCCAGGCAGGTTTTCGTAGGCCATCACCATGTTGACCCACATGGTGTCGCCGCCCACGGGCGGGCATTCCACACAGCGCAGCACGCAGCCCATGGGGGGCTGATCACGCCAGGTAGCGTCGGTGTGCCAGGAGTTTTCGTTACGGTCGATGGGGCTGTCGGGCGTCTTGTAGATCTGCACCAGACCGGGATGGTCAGGGTGGCTGCCGACCACAGGGTGGTCTTCCAGTTCGCCAAATTTGCGGGCAAAGGCCACATGCTCGGCGCGGGTGATGTCCTGGTCGCGGAAGAAGATCACGCGGTGCTTGAGCAGCGCCTGGCGAATCTCGGCCATCAGGCCTTCATCTTCAGCGGCAGCACCCAGGTGTACGTTGGAGAGTTCTGCGCCTATGGAGCAGGTCAGCGGGTTGACCTCCAGAGTGCGCGTCAACGAGCTGGAACGGATAACGGCAGGTGCGGCGCTAACGTCTGTTTTCATTGTGAAGTCTCCTTATAGAATTGATGCTTCCCAGTGTGAAAACTACCTCCTAACAGCGCTTGTCATTAGATGACTGGCTCTTTGCAATTAGTGCCAACTAAGTGAAACCCATGGCGTCTCTTGTCCGCGCAGCCTGTCTGACCAATTACGAAGCGGTGGCGACTGCCTCGGGGTTGAACTGCACGCGCATGCTTTTCGATGCGGGCCTGAGCCCGGGTGTGCTCGATGAACCGGATTTGATGATTCCCGTCGACAAAGTGGGGCGTTTGCTGCAGGCCTCGGCCATGCAGTCGGGCAACGAAAGCTTTGCGCTGTGCATGGCGCGCTCGCGCCTGCTGTCCAACATGGGGCCGGTGGGTCTGCTGATTCGGGACCAGGAGACGCTGCGAGATTCTCTGAACCTGCTGGTGCGTCACCTGACTTTCCTCAACGGTGCCATGACGCTGGAGGTGGACGAGCAGGCTGATACGGTGCTGATTCGAGAGCTGCTGCTGGCTGGCCGAGCCCACGAGCCCACACGTCAGCGGGTGGAGTTGGCGCTAGGGGTTATCGTGCGGGCTATTCGTCAGCTGATTGGCCGCGACTGGCAGCCGCGCAGGGTGTGCTTTGAGCATGCTGCGCCCAAGGACTTGAGCATGCATCACCTGGTTTTTGGCCCGCGTGTGGAGTTCAATCAGGAGTTCAACTGCATCATCTGCGCCAAGTCCGATCTGGATACGCGCAATGAATTTGCCGACCCTGCCATGGCGCGTTATGCGCAAAAGCTGCTGGATACCGCGACACCGGCCAATGATGAGACAGTGCTGGATGATGTGCGCCGAACCATCGTGCTGCTGCTGCCCAGCGGCCGCTGTAGCATTGAAAAAGTGAGCGAGCACCTGGGTGTGGTGCCGCGCACCATTCAGCGCCGCCTGACGAAAAAGGAACAGAGCTTTTCGTCGCTGATGAACGATATCCGCAAAGAATTGGCCGCACGCTATGTGTTTGAGACCAATCGCTCTCTGACTGAGGTGGCCGAGCTGCTTGGCTTTACCGCTCCCAGCAGTTTCTCGCGCTGGTATCTGAGCCAGTTTGGCTGCAGCGCCAAGGACAGCCGCGCCAAGGCACAAACCGGCGGCGTTGGCGGCGCGGCATAAAAAAGCCCCCACGCTTGCCCACTGACATGTGGCCGCCGCCCCCCGAGGGGGTAGCTTATTGCCTTGGGGCGGCCCGGCGGCAATAAAAAAGCGGACCGCAAGGGCCCGCTGAACACACTACCAAAAAATGCCGCGCTCAGAGAAATGCGCGCGGCTGCACCCATAGTTCTCAGTTTCCGGCGACTTTGAGTTTGCTCATGATTTTGCGGTTTTGCTCCACCGTTGCCAGCATCTTCTGCTGCAACTCTTGCATGCTGCTGGGCTGGGGAGCATCAAAGCCCTGCACCTTCAACTGCGCTTGAAACTTGGGCGATTGCGTGATTTTTTCCATCTCCTGGCGAACCTTCTGCGTCAGTGCTGCCGGCGTGCTGCTCAGCACGAACAGGCCTACGCTGGCATCAGGTAGCACAAAGTCGGGCATGTTCTGCTCGGCAAAGCTGGGAACATCGGGCAGCAGACGCGAGCGGTTGGGCGAGACCACCCCCAGCGCCTTGATCTTGCCGGCCTTGATGAGGGGAGCAGCATTGGTCACGACCTCAAAGGTCATCTGTACCTGATTGCCGATCAGGTCAACGATGGCGGGAGCCGAGCCTTTGTAAGGCACCGCGGTAATTTTTTTGCCGCTCTTTTCGCTCAGCAACTCGCCCAGCATGTCAGAGCGGGTGCCAGGGCTCAGGTTGGCGATGTTGACCGGGCTTGAGCTTTTTTGAGCATAGTCCAGGACTTCCTGAATCTTGTTGGGCGGGAAGCTGTTGTTGGCCACCAGCATGTGCACCATGGATGCCACGTCCGAGACATAGGTGAAGGTCTTGTGCACATCAAAAGGCGTCTTCACGGTCAGCGGAAAGTCCGTCCAGACGCTGGATGGTGCAATCATCATCGTGTGCCAGTCGGCCGGTGCATTCATCACGGCGCGCTCGGCAATCACGGCCGAGCCACCGGGTTTGTTATCCACGACCACGGGCTGGCCCAGATTGGTCTGCAAATGGTCGGCCACCAGACGCGCCACACCGTCGGTAATGCCGCCCGGAGGCGCTGGCACGACAAGGCGAATGGGCTTGGTGGGCCAGGGCTGGGCCTGTGCGTGGGCTACTGTGGTGGCGGCCATGCCAAGGCAGAGTACGGCAGCGCAAGAACGCAGGTTTTGAGCAATGTTTCGCATGTTGAACTCCCGAAAGGTGGCGGCGCTTAGATGGCGAGGATGAAAGAGCATGTGGCCTGAGTTTGCTTGGCTTGTTTGGCAGAGGCAGGCTCATGGCGCTGGCCGATCTCGATCTGGGCGATGGCGCTGCCACCGGCTTCCTTGAATGTCGCAATGGTTGTCATTGATGTCTCCTGTATTTATTTCTGATGCTCAGCGCAACTTGAGAAAGCGCTGACCTCTATCGTGAAAGGGGGCGAGTCAAGTGACTGAGAGCCGCGTGTGCTGACTGGCATGCCTTTTTTTTGTGCCGGGGTGTATGAATGCACCAGTTCATGATCGATTGCAGCCACCCGGCGCACTTAACGCTTCATGCCTGTGACTTCGCATTTGGTGACTGCATGCCCCCGCACTTACCCGATGCAGGGTGGCGAAAAAGAGGGGCTGAACGGCTCTTGAGTGCGGTGCCTGACAACGGATTTTTCAGAGAGCAGTGCGTGCTGAATCGGATGCCTTTTAGGCTGGTCTGATGAGCAGGCGATGGGCTTAATCAGCCTTTTTCCGTGCTTTTCCCGTGTTGTCGTGATTGAGAAAGCGTGTGTCTTGAAATGCAAAGTGACTTTGGAAACTGCGTTTGATACTGGCTTCACAAATCGGCAAGGGTCTGGCAGTCAGAGACCTGAACCTGATTCCCTCACACTCAAACCGGAGACAACCACCATGAACTTTCTTGACGGCCACCTGTACCCTGAAAACCAGCAACCGCTGATCATCACCGCCGCTCCCTACGCTCCGGGCTGGATTCCTGCGGACTTCCCTGAAGACATCCCAATCACCATGGAAGAGCAGATTCAAAAGGCGGTGGACTGCTACGAAGCCGGTGCCACCGTGCTGCATCTGCACGTGCGTGAAGACGATGGCAAGGGCAGCAAGCGCCTGTCCAAGTTCAACGAGCTGATTGCCGGTGTGCGTGAGCGCGTGCCTGAAATGATTATTCAGGTCGGCGGCTCCATTAGCTTTGCCCCAGAGGGCCCGGACGGCGCAGCCAAGTGGCTGTCGGATGACACCCGTCACATGCTGGCCGAGCTGACGCCCGTGCCCGACCAGGTGACGGTGACCGTGAATACCACACAGATGAACGTGACGGAGCATGCTGGTGAAGACGACTTCCGTGGTGTCTCGCGTGGCTTCCCCCATCTGCACAAGACTTACAAGGACATGATTGTTCCTTCGAACCCCAGCTTCATCGAAGAACATATCCGTCGCCTGTCCGAAAAGGGCATCCAGAGCGCGTTCCAGGTCTACAACATCAACAGTTTCGAGACCATTGAGCGCATGATCCGCCGCGGCGTCTACAAGGGCCCGCTGGTCATGAACTGGGTTGCCATCAGCGGTGGCATGGACCAGGCCAACATCTACAACCTGGCCAATATGCTTCGCGCCGCGCCCGACAACGCCATCATCACCGTGGAAAGCTCGGTGCTGAACGTGCTGCCTATTAACATGATCGGCATGGCGCTGGGCCTGCATGTGCGCTGCGGCATTGAAGACGTGCTGTGGAACCAGCAACGCACCGGCAAGATGAGCACGGTTGAGCAGATCAAGCAACTGGTGCGTATTGCCGGTGAATTTGGTCGTCCCATTGCCACGGCCCAGCAGGCCCGTGAGATCAAGCAGATCGGCGTGTTCTATGAAACGGCTGACGAAACGCTGGCCAAGAACGGCTTCTCGCCCAACCGCAACGGCGGCAACCAGGGTTTTCTGCGCAAGCCTATGGACGCCGTAGCCTGAGTCAAATGGTCCAAGTGATTGGGCCTATTGGCTGATAGCAGCCGCAGTGCTTTATTGAAGCGCGCATCACGCACCGACCTGGTGGAGGCGTGATAAAGCGGCTGCCCAACTCAATGAGCTGTTTGCCGACTTCTTTGGAAGTCGGCTTTTTTATGCCCGAAAGTAGACAACTTCACCTGTCGCGTTGTTTTCTCTCAGGATTTGATTTGCCGCCAGCAGCTCATCCAGATGTTGAGAGATGCTGCGGGCTTCGGCTCCCAGAACCCAGGGCGCATCAAACCCCAGCGGGTAAAGCAGGCGCTTTTCCACCATTTGCGAAAGCGTCAATGGCTGCTGCGCCAGCCAGTCCAGAATGCGCTGCTCACGCGTATCGATGGCGGCGGCAAAGCGCTGCAGGTCACGCAAAAACGCAGGGCGATCGGTGTAGATGCCTTTGTGGTGTGATGTGACCCAAACCCTGGCTTCAATCTCAGGCAGGCGCGCCAGACTGCGGCGAAAATCCACCAGGTTGGAGCAGGCGTCGCCGTAATAGGGCCCAAAGCCCGTCAGATCGATATCACCAATAAAGGCCACGCCTTCAGGCTCTATCAGCAGCGCGGTGTGCCCTGCCGTATGGCCGGGCATGTGAATGGCGCGAATGTTCGCCCCGCCCAGTTCCCAGACTTCGCCATCTTCATAGCCCTTGGCATCGGGTCTGGGGGCGTAGAAGAACTCGATCTCCAGCTTGGTGCGCAGGGTCTCGGCCAGTGCGCCGTCGGCCCAGCCAAAGGTGGCCAGCAGTCCTTCCCAACTTTGCGCTGCGCGCAAGTCGGCTTGGGGCACAAAGACTTTGGCTTGAGGGATGCGGTGCAGGCCAGCCATATGGTCCTCGTGTACATGGCCCATTACTACCAGCTCGGCGGCATCAAATTCCGCGCCGATATGGTTGGCCACAAGCGGTGTATCCAGTGCAGCCAGCGTCTCGCTGCCAGCAATCATGATTTGATTGCCATCGGGGTACTTGCCGCCCTTTGCGCCGCGAAACACGGTCACGCGGCCAAAGTGCTGGCGCTGTATTTCGACGGAGGCGTGATCGGTGATCAGTGTCATGGTGTGGTTGGCAAAAAGTGAAGTGGCTTCTGCGAAGATTAGGGCCGAGATTATTTTTACGCTGTCACCACAGCGCCGGCATGAAATGACACAGCAAGACGAAGAAGCGCACCTTAAAGAAGAGCATCTGATCGAGCATCCCATCAAGAGCGAGCTTGTGCATCAAGGCAGCTTTCTGCAGGTAAAGCGCGATACCGTGCGACTGCCCCATGGCGGCGAGGCCACGCGCGAGTATGTGGTGCACCCCGGTGCCGTGGTAGTGATTGGCCTGCTCGATGACGGCCGCGTGTTGCTGGAGCGGCAATTTCGCTACCCTGTGGGCCTGGTGATGACGGAGTTCCCCGCAGGCAAGCTAGACGCGGGCGAGCAGCCCCTGTTCTGCGCTAAGCGTGAGCTGCTGGAAGAAACCGGCTACACCGCCAGTGAATGGGCATATGCCGGCCCCATGCATCTGGCGATTGGCTACTCCACGGAAGTCATCCACGTCTTTTTTGCCCGCGGCCTGAAGGCGGGTGAGCGCCAGCTGGATGCCGACGAGTTTCTTGACGTTTGCAGCATGACGCCTGCCGAGCTGATCGATGGCGTACGCACTGGGCAGGTGACAGACGCCAAAACCCTGAGTTGCTGCCTATGGCTGCAGAATGTGCAAAGCGGTGTGTGGGCGCTGGACTGGAAAGCGGTTTAAATTTTTTGATAGCTGCTTGCGCTTGATTTAAATGGGTTTGAGAAAGAAAACCCTTCGGAGTGGAGCTTTAACCTGCGCTGCTTGCTCTCTTTATAGGATGCACCGCCCGTGGTTCTATGGCACAAGAAGTGCCCAAGAATGCAATGAAACACGGCCATCCGATAAACTGGAGTCATGGCATGAGCGCACACAGCCCCGGTTTGGAGGTTGCATGCGCCTAGCGTGCTCAGGAGTGTTCCATGGAATCGTCAGAGATTGAGGATGACCGCGTTTTCGAGAGCGCCGCTGAATTGTTCAAAGCCATGGCTGCACCCATGCGGCTGAAGATCATTAGCGCGCTGTGCAATGGCGAGAAAAATGTGTCTGAACTACTGGCCGCTATCGACACCACCCAGCCAAACATGTCCCAGCATCTGAACACGTTGTACCAGTCCGGTATTCTGGGCCGCAGGCGTGAAGGGGTCAGCATCTATTACTTTATTGCCAACGAGAAGGTCGTGCACATGTGCCGCACCATCTGTGTGCAGATCGCGATTGAGCAGAGTTGACGGCTGAAACAAAAAGCAAGGCGCTCAAAAGCGCCTTTTTTCATGGGCGTGCCACTTAGGGCTTGAGGTAGACAAAGCCTTCCTTGGCCTGCAGGCGCGCGACTTCGGCAACGCCTGAGGGAACGATGGAGGTTTCCATCAACAGCCTGGATTCGTCGATTTTGCGCGTTTGCAGCGTGTTGTTGCAAACCTTGAATTCCACGCCGCGTCCGGCCAGAGCGCTGACCTGACCGCTGAATTCACGGCCCTTGCTGTCCTTGGCATTGTTGAGCAAAAAGTCTACGCCCGGCCCATGCGTGACCACCACGATTTTGTCGGAGGGCGAGGCATTAAGCTCATTGCTGATGTTGTTGAGGATGGCTGCGGCTGTCTCCACATCAGTGTTGACGTGGTAGACCACCTTGATGTCCTGCGCGGCCGCGATGGCGGTGCACAGCGCAAAGCTCAGGGCAAGAAGTTGACGCTTCATGATGTTGTATGGTCAGAATAAATTCGTAAAACTGGACCCTTGGGTCATGCTACCTTACAGCGCCTCTCTCGTATATTGCAAACAGAAAACGCTTAAGAATTGACCTGATTTCGCCGAGTAGTCAAAGAACCTTGGGAATGAAGTCGCAAATTTTTTCGGAGTACTTGCCACTTACGGTTGTCGATAACTGTCTTAGGTATGCCCCATCCGTTAAGGACAACAGCGTTGTCACTCGCCTCAAAGTTCGTGTGCATCGTTTGGTCTGTGCGGACTAAGCCTGGTCGCTCCACCAGTTGTGACCGTCTGCGTTTGGTCAGAAGCTGCTTTTGAGGTCATTGCGTTGCATTGACCAATTGAATCCACCCTCCATTTCAGGTGTGGTGCGTCAGAACTTCCGCCAGATGAACTGCCCTGCTGCAGTAGACAACTCGCGGCCTCACGCCCGGGTGCGTTCAAACGCCTCGGGACTGATATCGCCCAGATGACTGTGGCGGAGTGATAGGCGACACAGGTTTGATCCATTTGTAGAGGCTGTGCGTTGAGACCCATAGAGGGATCTGCGACCTCAGCCATCGAATAACCGCGCTCGGTTGCTGGCGGTTTCTTCTTTGAATTCCGGCACAAACCCCTGTGCGTTCATGGACTGCTTCCTATCCTTAAAAGACAGGACAGGGATGTCTAACTGTCCAGAGCAGTCCAATAGCGACCGTTGCACCCTGCTGATACATGGTGCAACGGCGGTTGTGTTGACTGGCAAACACAACCTGGATTCCATCGTTCAGTGGGCCATCGCACTGAAACAGCGCAGTGGCCGGCAAAAAGCAGTGGCTGCCTTGTTCAACAAAAATGGAAAAATGCCTTGTGCGAGCTGATCGCATTTCGATGTGCGTCACAGCAAGTAACGTTTCCTGCTAATGCCCCGTGAAAATGGTTGACATTTTTTGAAACAGTTCTTTGAAATGATTGTGATAAATTGCAACTGAAATCTATTGTTGTTTAGCCGTGCAATGCAATCCGGTAGCCAACATGGGTCTTCATATGCAAGGTTAAGCGTAAAGAACACCGGCCGGAAACCGGAGGCTCCGCCTTGCCTTTGGAAAGGAAAATCTCCAAATGAGCTGTATCTAGCCCTGTTGCTTCACGGCCTGCTTGATTGTCGCAAGCGAGGACAGCCTAGGCTGCCTTGTCGTTTGTGTCCATTTCTGGCGCTGACTGCTGTACCCTCCGCTCTTGTGCTGCAGCTATTCCATAGCAGCCTGCTTGGAGTGGTTGAGGTCAGTGTGGCTGTGACTTACGGAATCATGCGATTCCTGTTTTGACTTTTGGACCTCAAAGTATTGCCATACTCATGGCTTTGGAGTCTGAGTCCGCTATCAAAAACAGTTTCCAGTTGGAGCGACTTTGTGCTTATCAGGCGCAGAGCTTGCCATGTATGTGGCAGGAGGTGCTTGGCGTTGTCTGCTGGAAGTCAATTATTGGGATGTAAAAAATGAAAATTCGCCAAATCGTACAAGTCCTGGCAACTTTGGGGCTTGGGTCTTGGGCTGCGGGAGGGATGGCTCAAGCTCAAACGGGTATGAATGCCCAGCAGGCGAATGAACAGGGGGCTGGAGTGCAGCATGTGGTAGAAAAAGTGCTGATGACCCACCCAGAGATACAGGCACGGTTTCAGGACTTCAACTCCTCGATGGAGGGGCAAAACGTAGCGCGGGGTGGCTGGCGTCCGCAGGTGACAGCCCAGGGGTGGATTGGCAAGGAGTGGCGCAGTCATATCAAGGATTCGCCCTCGCAGGACTGGAATCGCCCTGGCTGGAATCTGCAGTTGCGTCAGCTGATTTTTGATGGCTTCACTACCAGCAGCAACATTCGCCAATTGGGTTTTGAGAAGCTGGCGAAGTTCTACGACCTGCGCGCAACGACAGAGAACCTGGCCAACGATGCCGTAGCGGCCTATCTGGATGTGCAGCGTTACCGCGAGATGGAAAAGCTGGCACGTGAGAACTTTGGCACGCACCAGACGACACTGAGTCAGCTGCGTGAGCGCCAGCAGTCTGGCGTGGGCCGCGGCGTGGATATGGAGCAGGCCAGTGGCCGTTTATCTTTGGCTCAGAGCAATCTGATGACGGAGAGCAACAACCTCAACGATGTCATGCAGCGCTATCGCCGTGTGGTGGGTGAGTACCCAGCCGCAACGCTGGATGCTGTACCTGATGTGACTGGCAAGCTGCCTGTTTCTGGTGCGACCAAGGATTTTGGTGACTCGCTGCGTTCAAGTCCTTTGCTGCTGTCCAAGCAGGCGCTGGTGCAGGCTGCAGAAGCGGGGCAGAAATCTGCCAAGGGCGCGCATAGCCCAAAGCTGGAACTGTTGGCATCGACAGGCCGCGATCGTGACCAAAATTCGCCCGCTTATTGGGATGTGCAGAGCTCGCGCGTGCAGCTGATGCTCACCTATAACCTCTATCGCGGTGGCGCGGATGAGGCGCGCTTGCGCCAGACCATTGCTCAGGGCTATGCCGCGCAGGATGTGCGTGACTACACCTGCCGCAATCTGCAGCAGGAGCTGTCCATCAGCTGGAACAACATGGCTCGCTTGCGTCAGCAGTTGCCTTTCTTGCAGGAGCATGTGCTCTCCACCTCCAAGGTGCGGGTGGCGTATCAGCAGCAGTTCAAGATCGGGCAGCGTTCTCTGCTGGATGTGCTTAATACCGAAAACGAGTTGTTTGACGCGCAACGCGCCATGGTCAACGCGCAGTACGATCTGAAGAAGGCGGAGTATCAGTGGCTGACCCTGTCCAGCCAGATTTTGCCGGTGCTGGGTCTTGCGCAGCCGCACAGCGACAGCCGTCCTGAAGAGCAGCAGGCGTTGACTCTGCCCGACGACCTGCTGCGCAGCTGCGAGTCGTCGGTGCCTGATACGTCCAATCTGGTGCCTGTGACTGCCAATAATGCTGCTGGAACCTCTGGCCGCTAGTCAAAAATGGGGTGCCTTGTGCACCCCCTAGTAGAGGTTGATAGACAAGATGGACAAAAGCGATTTACCGCCCTCAGGGCAGTCTTCCCGGCAAGAGCTGTCTGCTCTGGATGCGGATTTCATCCGTGTGCTGGAGGACTTGATCGACGCTTTGCTGAGCAATGGAACCCTGCGCTTGACGGATCTTCCCCCGCAGGCGCTGGAGAAATTGAGCCAGCGAAAGCGGGTGCGCCAGCGTTTGCGCAATTCGCTGGACTTGATTGATGACGGTGAAGAGCTTTTATAGGTTAAGTTGAATATGTCCAAATCAGACTTCGTACCCTCGCTGGCGCCGGGACATGTCTCGGAAGAAACAGCTCAGAAGGCTCCTGATACGGAGCGACAGGAGGATTCGCCTGACTCCTCAGGGGCTGCTTTTTCTCAGGCGGCAGGCTGGCGCATTCCTGCGCATGAAACCCATGCCGACCCTTTGCTGGATTGTTTGGTGCAACTGACGCAGTTGCATGGCAAGCCCTATACCGCACAGGCGTTGAGTAATGGTTTGCCGCTGGTGAACCAGCGTTTGACGCCATCGCTGTTGGCCCGTGCTGCGGCGCGGGCGCAATTCACCACACGGATTGTTGAGCGTGGCTTGGCAGATGTGCCCGAAGGGCTGCTGCCGGCCATTTTGTTGCTCAATGGCAATCGTGCCTGTCTCTTGCTCAAGAGTCTGGATAACGAGCGCTTTTTGCTGCAATACCCCGAATCTGATAGCCCGGTGGAGGTCGAAGCGCAAGCTTTGCGGCAAGACTATGCGGGGCTGATGTGCTTTGTGCGCCCGCAGTTCCGGTTTGAGCAGCGCTCTGTGCAAAAAGGCGTGGAGCCGCGCAGCAGCCATTGGTTCTGGGCTGCTGTGCTGGAAAATCGCCGTCTGTATCGCGATGCGCTGCTGGCAGCCGTGCTCATCAATATCTTTGCGCTGGCCATGCCCTTGTTCAGCATGAATGTGTATGACCGCGTAGTGCCCAACAACGCAGTAGAGACATTGTGGGTGCTGGCCATTGGCATTTCACTGGTGCTGATCTTCAACTTTGTGCTGACGACGGCGCGCGCCTATGTGGTGGATGCCGCCAGCAAGCGGGTCGATGTGAAGCTGTCGGCACAGATCATGGAGCGCGTGCTGGATTTGCGCATGGAGCGCCGACCCGCATCCGTGGGCTCGTTTGCGGCCAATCTGCGCTCGTTTGAATCGGTGCGAGACTTTATTGCCTCTGCAAGCCTCACGACCTTGGTGGACTTACCCTTCGTGCTCCTGTTTTTAGTAGCAATCGCCTGGGTGTCGCCGTGGATGCTGATTCCCCCGGTGGTCGCCATTGCAGCTATCTTGCTGGTGTCCTTCTGGGCGCAGGCACGTATGGAGGCGCTGACGCTCAAGACCTTTCAGGCCTCATCGCAGCGCAATGCTTTGCTGGTCGAGTCGCTTACCAATCTTGAAGCGGTAAAAACGCTCAACGCCCAAAGTGGTGTACAGCGCTTGTGGGAAAGCTCCACGCAGTACATCGCCTACATGGGTGGCAAGATCAAGTTCATCTCCTCGGGCACGGTGAACTTCGTGCAGACCCTGCAGCAACTGGTGACGGTAGCGGTGGTCGTCATTGGCGTCTATCAGGTGCAGGATGCAGCGATATCCATGGGTGGCATCATTGCGGCATCCATGATTGCGGGGCGCTGTCTTGCGCCGTTTGGCCAGGTGGCGGGGCTGATGATGCAATACCACAATGCCCGCACCTCGCTCAGCTCCATCGACAACTACATGAAGATGCCGGTGGAGCACGAGGCCGACCGCGAGTTTGTCTCGCGGCCCGATCTGCGTGGCGCCATCGAGTTTCGCAATGTCAGCTTCAGCTACCCTGGCAGTGAGCAGAGCAGCCTCTCTGGCGTGAGCTTTGCAGTGCAGCCCGGCGAGCGCGTTGGCATTATTGGCCGCATTGGCTCGGGCAAGACAACGCTGGAAAAGCTGGTGCTGGGCCTGTATCAGCCCACGGAAGGTGCTGTGCTGATTGATGGCATAGATGCACGCCAGATTGACCCGGTGGATCTGCGTCGTGCCATTGGTCATGTACCGCAAGACCCCATGTTGTTCTACGGCAGCCTGAAGCAAAACCTGTTGGTGGGGGCTCCGTTCGCTGGTGAGTCGGATATGTTGCGCGCCGCCCGCGTTGCCGGGGTGGATGAATTTGTGGCCAATAACCCCAAGGGCTATGACATGTTGGTGGGCGAGCGCGGTGAGTCGCTGTCTGGTGGTCAGCGCCAGTCCATTGCCATGGCTCGTGCCTTGATCAATGACCCGGCCATGCTGCTGCTTGATGAGCCCAGCAGCAACCTGGATAACCAGAGCGAAGCCCAGCTCAAGCGCCGTTTGCAAGAGGCATCGGCCGGCAAGACGGTGGTGCTGGTCACGCATAGAACGGCATTGCTGACGCTGGTGGATCGACTCATCGTGATTGATAACGGGAAAATCGTCGCCGATGGTGCCAAGGATCATGTGATCGAGGCGCTTAAGCAAGGCCGCATCGGCGGCGCAGGAGCGCGAGCATGAGTGAGTCCGAAGCAATGAAACAGGATCCATCGGCCCACTCCTCAGATCAAAAGTCTTCGCGCCTGAAAGCGCTCATGGATAGAGGGCGGAGCTGGTTGCTTGATGGCAATGAAGCGGTGAGTGCGCACCAGCCTGATGACATGAAGGCCGATGCCCAGTGGGCGGCCGGTCAGCAGCAGGCGCGCGGCTCGCGTCTGCTGATCTGGGTGTCGCTGGCAACGGTGCTGGTGCTGTTGATCTGGGCCAGCTTTGGTTATATCGATGAAGTGGTACGTGGGCAGGGCAAAGTCGTCCCCTCGCGTCAGGTGCAGGTGGTGCAGAGTCTGGATGGTGGCATCGTCAAGGAAATTCTGGTGCATCCCGGTGAGCATGTTGAAAAAGGGCAGGTCATTTTGCGTATCGACCCGACGCGCTACGGCTCGTCACTGGGCGAAAACAAGGCCGAGCTGCTGGCGCTGAAAGCCAAGGCAGCACGCCTGCAAGCTTTGGCATCGGGCGAGGCTTTCAAGGTGCCTGAGGATGTGCAGGCAGCTGCCCCCCAACTTGTGGAGATGGAGCGGCGCATGTGGGAGAGTCGCTCGCAGGAGCTCAATACCAACGTCAATATTGCACGCGACCAGCTGCGCCAACGCCAGCAAGAGCTGCGTGAAACGCAGGCCAACCGTGATCAGGCATCGTCAAGCTGTAGCCTGACTTCTGAAGAGCTGTCTGTCACCCGCCCCTTGCTCAAGAGTGGTGCGGTGTCTGAGGTCGATTTGCTCAGACTGCAACGCGATGTGGCACGTTTTTGCGGAGAAGCCCGCGCCGCTGGCGCACAGGTGGGCCGCATTCAGGCAGCGATTCAAGAAGCGGAACGCAAAATTCAGGAGTCCGAGCTGAATATGCGCAATCAGTCCCGCGCCGAGCTGTCTGAAGCACAGGCAAAGCTGGGTACTCTGGAGCAGGGCAAGGTCGCGCTGGAGGATCGCGTGAAACTGGCTGAAGTGCGTTCTCCCGTGCGCGGCACCGTCAATACCTTGATGGCCAATACCGTAGGTGGCGTGGTGCAGCCTGGCAAAGACATCCTGGACATCGTTCCGCTGGATGACACCTTGCTGATGGAGGTGCAGGTCAACCCACGCGACATTGGCTTTCTGCACTTTGGCCAAGAAGCTGAAGTCAAGTTCACTGCATACGACTTTGCAATTTACGGCGGTCTGCAAGGCAAGCTGGAGCAGATTGGTGCCAACACCGTGACGGATGAAAAAGGTAATTCCTTCTATGTCGTCAAGGTGCGCACCGAGAAGGCGCATGTGGGCGATAACTCTCGCCCCATCATCCCGGGCATGCAGGCCGAGGTGCACATTCTCACAGGCAAGCGTACGTTGATGCAGTACTTGCTCAAGCCCATTTTGCGCGCCAAGTCCAACGCATTGATTGAGCGCTAAGCCATGGATCGTCAACAACTACAAGGGAGCGGTATGAATGCATTGCCTGTATTGATGCTGACCCAGGATGCCACGCTGTGGCAGAGCTGGCAGCAAATTTCAGGCCCCCAGTGGATGCCTGCGCGCGGCCAAAGTCTGGCGGATCTGCAACGCTGGAAACAGCAAGGTCGCAATCTGGTGGTGTTGGATGCTGCCTTGCCCCAGCTTCCCGCACACGGTGATGACCGCTGGGCGGAATTGCTGCAAGGCCTGCAGGTGCTGGTGCTCAGCAACCGGCCCGGCGATGAGCAAGGGCGACAACTGCTTTCTCGTGGTGCTTGTGGTTACGCCCATGCGCAATCGAGTGCAGAGGTTCTGTCTCGCATGCTGCAAAGCATGGCTGGCGGCAATATCTGGCTGGGTCGCTCACTGCTGCAGCGCTTGCTGCGCGATGTCGATGTCCGCTTGCCTGAGGCTGAAGTGGACTGGGCCGAGCCCCTCTCAGCCCGCGAGCAGGAAGTGGCGCGATACGCGTCGCTGGGGGACAGCAATGCAGAAATTGCCGAGCGCATGTCCATCAGTGAGCGCACGGTGCGCGCCCATCTGTCGGCTGTGTTTGAAAAGCTGCAAGTGCAGGATCGATTGATGCTGACGCTCAAGGTTCACGGCATTGGTCGTAAACAGCTGGCTTGATATTGAACTTCATATCAAAAGTGCCTGAGACGCTTTATTTATAAGCGCTCGAAGCTATCAATACAGTAGTTTCTGCTACTGTAAAGCCAAAGGCCCGCATGTGCGGGCCTTTGGCTTTTGAGGGACTTGATTGAAGCAGAAAAGTGAGAAACCGGGCTGTATTGGCTTTGACGCCAATAGCGGCTTTGTGAGCAAATTCTTACTATTTCATCAGAAATATTGGAGAGGTGTCGAAGCACACCTCTACGACCTAATTCATTGAAGAGGCAGATCATCATGGCAGCTCAAACCGTTCTCGTTACCAAGCTCACTGGCGAGGCATGGATCCGGGGTACAGATGGCAATCTGACCGTGATTCACGAAGGTATGCGTATCCCAGCAGATGCGCAAATCATTACAGCTATGGGATCTTCGGTAGAGCTGCAGGCAGACGGCCAGCCTCCCCTCATCATTGGTGAAAATCAGGATGTCGCATTAACAGGGGATTTGCTCAATCCACCCCAGCCTCAGGAGGCTGCCATCGCACAACCGGCAGCCATGGATATCAATCAAGTCCTTGCTGCCATCAATGCGGGTCAGGATCCGTTTGCCGATTTGGATCCTACTGCGGCTACTCTGAGCGGAGGTAGTGAAGGCGGCAGCACCTTTGTGCGCTTGAACAGCATTCTCGAACTCACTTCACCGCTGGCGCTGGCGTATCCAAATCCCTCTTTAGTGCCGGTGTCTGAGAATCGGATTAGTGGTGTAGCCACCGATGTGAGCGTGACGGTA
>NZ_JABBCQ020000026.1 GCF_012844455.2 Comamonas suwonensis
GATTTTAAAAGCCGCAATCAAGAAATTGGTTGCGGCTTTTTTCTTGGGTTTTCGCTTTTGAAAAAAGTTTTGGACTCCTGATTTCCTAGCAAGATACCCTTGTCATGCAAATGCTATGGCGATACGCTATGGTTTACCCACTTGCAACTGCTAACAAAAGTTTTCAATACGGGAACTTTTGTTGCTGTGCAGTACACCATCTAGTCACCATTAGGAATTGCTTCTGATGGTCGTCATCTATCTTCTCGTTAACTTCTGACACTCTTCTTCTGATTCATGCGTCCGGCGTTTTCTTTCTTGCTGTCGCTGCTGATGTTTGCCTCCATCCTTGGAGTGCAGCTCGCCGCTATTTGGCCTGCTGGCACGCAAGATGTGGTGGCTCTGGCTTATGTGCTGGAAACCGAGCCACATGAGTACGGCGTGGATGTGCTGCAGGAGTTTGAAGAGGATGTGGAAGACGATGCGTTGGAGTATTCCATCCATCGACCTCACCGCACTGCTGAACTCAACACAGCGCAGGATGATCGCAATGAATTGTTTGGCCCACCCGAAGCCGTAGCTGTCGGGGTGGCTCATCTCTGGGTGCCTCCACAGGGGCATATGGTGCACCCCACTTCTCCTTGGCCTGACAGCATGCTACGTCCGCCAAGTATGAGCCTGCCGTTGGCAGGCAAGCTCCAGCGCGCCTGACGCAATAACGCGTTATTGCTTTTGCGCTGGGCTATATCGCCGATCGATACTGCTGCCCTTTGATTCTGCCTTGAGAGGCAGGAATGTATCTGTCTTTTGAGCATGGTTCTGAGGCATTTCAAAGGTTGGCTTCACCTGCACAGGTGCACTTGATCTCGCATCACGCGTGGCGAATGCCGTGTGTATCAGCGGGCTTTCTACCCTTTTCTCACTTTATCTGCCCTCAAGAAGGCAGCTGTGTTCTATGTTCAATAGATCGATAGTGCCGGCGTACCTACCGGCCAAAGCCACACCTAAACTGCGTCTCAAACGTACAGCCATGCTGGGAATCTGTGTTGCTGCAGCACTGTCTGCACATGCGCAGACCTCCAGCTCTAGCGCGCCACAGATCAGCAGCACTGTTTCAGATAAGGCTCAGCCTCAACTGTCACTGACGCAGCTGGTGCAGACCGTGCTGGACAATAATCCTGAGCTGCGTTCCGTGCAGCAGTCGAGCGTTACAGCTCAGGCTGCGGTGGTCAGCGCAGGTGCTTTGCCTAACCCTAAGCTGGAATGGAGTCGTGGCGATAACAAGGCGCTAATGGCATCGGCCACACCGGGTAATGTGCAGAGCATGAGCGTTTCTGTGCCCATTGAGATGCCTTCGGTGCGTAATGCCCGTATTGAGGCTGCGCAGGCGGGTCAGCGGGCTTCTGTGCATCAGATTGCGGCATCTCGTAATGCACTGGTGGCACAGGTCAAGCTCAAGGCGTATGAAGTCGTGTTGCGTCAGGCTCAGGCTCAGGCCGCTTATGACGCTGTCAAGCTGCTGGAGCAGGCGCATGAGCGTGTGCGTGTTCGGGTCTCCAGTGGGGAGGCTGCGCGTTACGAAATCATCAAGGCCGATGCCGAGCTCATCAATGCACGCCAGCAAGAGCAAACGGCCAAATTGATGGCAGAGCAGTCTCAGCTCACGCTCAACCGCATGGCGGCGGGGCAATTGCCTCAGCGTTTTGACCTTGCACTGTCGCTGCAAGATCCTGTGGCGAAGGCTCAATTGAACGGCATTAACTGGCAAGCGCACCCCGAGTTGCTTCAGTTGCAGTCAGAGGTGGACAAGGCTGAAGCCCAGAAGCAAGGTGCCAAGGCCAGTCGCTGGCCCGGGCTTGAGCTGCGCTATGCGCAGACGCGCGAGCCTGATATTCGCAACAACACCGTGGGTGTGAGTATGCAGATTCCTTTGTTCGACCAGCGACGTGGCCCGATTGACGAGGCTGCATCTGAGGTGGAGCGTGCCCGTCTGCGTATGGAAGGCCGCAAGGCAGAGCTTGAGCAGCAAATGCTCCAGGCCGAAAGGGTCATGGAGATGGCCAAGGTTCGCACCAAGGCGCTGGGCGAAGGCTCGGTGCGTGAAGCGGAGTCAGCGTTGCGTGTGGCTGAAGCAGCCTACCGCTATGGCGAGCGTGGAATTCTGGATGTGCTGGATGCCCAGCGCGTGCTGCGTGCTGTGCGTGCCGATTTGCTGGAAGCGCGCTATCAGCTGCAGTCCGCACGGATTGAACTGGATTTTCTGGCTGGCCGTTACGCCGAGCCTTCCGCGCTTTGATTACTCAAAGCTAAGACCCCGTTTTCGTATTTTTTGAATTCGCTATATGTCTTCTCATCATCAATCCAGGACGAATCGTCCTGTCTCTCTGGTTCTGGCACTGGCATTGGCTGGACTTGCCACGCTGACTTTGACGGCTTGTGGCAAAGATGAATCAGCGGCTGCCGCTGTGGCAGCTGCCACTACGCAGGCTGAGTTGGACCCTATGGAAGTCAAAGTCTCTGCCGAGATGGCGACGAGCTTCAAGACGGCCGCTGTGACCCAGTCTGACGTGGCGTCTGTGCTGGAGATTTCCGGGCGTATCGAAGCCAATGAACGCAAGGTGACCCGTATCGGTGCCGCAGTGACCGGTCGCGTGACGGATGTGCTGGCCGAAACCGGTGACCGCGTGAAGCTGGGGCAGACCTTGGCGCGTGTGGCCAGCCCTGAGCTGACCACCGCCCAGCTGGCCTATATGCGCGCCAGCGCCACCGCGACCCTGGCCGAGCGCTCTGCTGAGCGTGCGCGTCAACTGATTGCGGCGGATGTGATTGGTTCTGCCGAACTGCAGCGCCGCGAGTCTGAAGTGCAGATCGCTCGCGCTGAGCTGCGTGCGGCGGGTGACCAGCTCAAGCTGATGGGCCTGTCATCTGATGCGTTGACGAGTCTGCGCGTGAAAGGCAGTGTGGCCCCCAACGCCGCTATTACAGCCTCCGCTTCCGGCATCGTGATTGAGCGCCAGATCAGCCAGGGGCAGGTGGCGCAGCCCGGTGATCCTTTGTTCACGGTGGCAGATCTGTCCAGCGTCTGGGTGGTGGGAGCGTTGCCTGAGCAAATCGCGCGAAGCGTGAAGACGGGCCAGAACGTGCAGATTGATGTGCCTGCGCTGGGCCTGACGGTTGAGGAAGCAACGATTGCCGGCAAGATCATCTATGTGGGCGATACCGTGTCGCCCGAGACCCGAACAGTGACGATTCGTACTCAGGTCGACAACAAGGATCTGGCGCTCAAGCCGCAGATGCTGGCCACGATGAAGATTCAGGGTGCGATGGAAAAGACGCTGGCTATACCTGCTTTGGCCGTGGTGCGTGAGAACGACAAGGATCACGTTTACGTGAAAAAGGCTGAGAACCACTATCGCCTGACGCCAGTGGAGCTTGGTGCTGCCAGCGGTGATTTGCGACCTGTTATCAAGGGCCTGAGCGAAGGCACGCAGATCGTGATTGAAGGTGCTTTCCACCTGAACAACGAGCGCAAGCGCGCTGAGCTGGAGTAAGCCCATGATTGCCTCCATGATTCGTGCCGCGCTATCGCAGCGGCTGGTGGTGATTGTGCTGGCGCTGGTTGTCTGTGGATTTGGCCTGCGTGCTGCCATGAATCTGTCGGTGGATGCCTTCCCCGATGTGACCAATGTGCAAGTGCAGGTTGCCACCGAAGCGCCCGGACGCTCTCCCGAAGAAATTGAGCGTTTTGTGACTGTGCCTCTCGAAATCGCCATGACGGGCTTGCCTGGTCTGGCTGAGATGCGCTCGCTTAACAAGAGCGGTCTGTCCATCATTACGCTGGTATTTACTGAAGCGACGGATGTTTACTTCGCACGCCAGTTGGTGACAGAGCGCCTGATTGAAGTCACACCGCGTATGCCTGAAGGTATCGTGCCGGTTCTGGGCCCTGTGTCTACCGGTCTGGGTGAGGTCTACCAGTACACGCTGGACCACCCCGATGATGGTGAGCGTGCGCTGACTCAGGAAGAGTTGACCGAGCGCCGGACCATTCAGGACTGGGTGGCGCGTCCGCTGCTTCGCTCCATTCCTGGTGTGGCGGAAATTAACTCTCAGGGTGGTTACGTCAAGCAGTATCAGGTGCTGGTCGATCCCGGTCGTCTGCGTCACTATGATTTGACCGTGCGTCAGGTCGTTCAGGCCGTGGCGGATAACAACGCCAATGCCAGCGGCGGCATTTTGCCGCAGGTGACAGAGCAGTATCTGATCCGCGGCGTGGGCATGATCCGCTCGCTGGAAGATATTGGCAACATCGTGCTCAAGGAGCAGGGTGGGGTGCCTGTCTATGTGCGTGATGTGGCCAAGGTGCAGATTGATGCTGAAGTGCGCCAGGGTGCCATCATCAAGGGTGGTTATACCGAAGGCGTTTCCGGCATTGTGCTGATGATGCGCGGCGGCAATGCCAAGGAGGTGGTGACCCGCGTGAAAGAACGCGTGGATGAGATCAACACCAAGGGCATGCTGCCCGGCGGCTTGCAGATCGTTTCTTACTACGACCGTACCGATCTGGTGGATTCGGCTTTGTGGACCGTGGGCAAGGTGCTGATTGAAGGCATCTTCCTGGTGGTGATCGTGCTGTTTGTCTTCCTGGGCGATGTGCGCTCCAGCCTGATCGTTGTGGCGACGCTGATCATTACGCCGCTCACGACCTTCATCATGATGAACAAGTACGGCATCTCGGCCAACTTGATGTCGCTGGGAGGGTTGGCCATCGCCATTGGCCTGATGGTGGATGCGACCGTGGTGGTGGTTGAAAACGTCTTCCACAAGCTGGGGCAGGCTGGCGATTCGCGCGGTGAGCGCATTCGCACTGTGCTGTCTGCCACGGTGGAAGTGGCTACGCCCACCATCTTTGGTATCGCCATCATTATTTTGGTGTTCTTGCCGCTGATGACGCTGCAAGGCATTGAAGGCAAGATGTTCGGCCCGCTGGCGCTGACCATTGCCATGGCTCTGGCGATTTCGCTGGTCGTGTCGCTGTTCCTGTCGCCTGTGTTGTGCTCGTACTTCCTCAAGGGCGGTGCGGACCACGATACCAAATTGATTGGTTTCCTCAAGCGTCACTACCTGAATCTGCTCGATGCTGCTACCGCACGCAATCGCCTGACTCTGGCTGTGGCGGTGGCTCTGCTCATCGGCTCGCTGGGTTTGTTTCCCCTGCTGGGCAAGTCTTTCATGCCCACCATGAAGGAAGGCGCCTTGACGCCCCAGATTAACCGCGTGCCAAGCATTTCTCTGGATGAATCCATCCGCATGGAAATGGCAGCCATGAAGGAAGTGGCACAGGTGAAGGGGGTGAAGTCCGTGGTGTCCAAGCTGGGTCGCGGCGAATCGCCTGCGGATCCTGCCGGCCCTAACGAGTCTGACCCTATCGTGCTGCTGGACCCCGACTCCGAGCGCACTCAGGATGAGATCGATGAAGAGATTCGTCAGCGTCTGTCCAAGATTCCAGGTGTACAGATTGTGCTGTCGCAGCCTATTTCTGAGCGCGTGGATGAAATGGTGACGGGTGTACGTTCGCAGCTGGCCATCAAGGTGTTTGGCGACGAGCTGAATGAGCTCAAAGATGTCTCCGAGCAAGTGGCGCGTATTCTGAAAAGCGTCTCTGGTAGCACGGATATCCGTGTTGAGCGTCTGTCGGGTCAGCAGGCTTTGACGGTGGATATTGACCGCAAGGCAATCGCCCGCCATGGCCTCAACGTGGCCGATGTGCAGAGTGTTCTGGAGTCCGCTATTGGCGGCAAGGATGTGACCACGTTGTATGAAGGTGAGCGTCGCTACTCAGTGGTCGTGCGCTTCCCCGAGGTCTATCGTGGCTCGGCTCAGGCGATTGGTGCAACGTTGTTGACAACCTCCGCTGGCGCTCAAGTGCCGCTGAGTAGTCTGGCCAAGATTGAGCTGGTGGACGGCCCTGCGCAGATCAGCCGCGAAGGTGGCAAGCGCCGCGTGGTGGTGGGGGCGAACGTCGAAGGGCGTGACCTGGCAGGTTTTGTGGCCGAGGTCGAGCAGCGTCTCGAGAAGGAAGTCAAGTTGCCTGATGGCTACTACTTCAAGTTCGGTGGCCAGTTCGAGAACATGGAGCGCGCCATGGGTACGCTGCAGGTGATCGTGCCGTTGACCATCGTGGCCATCTTCTTCCTGCTATTCCTGTTGTTCAACTCCATCAAGATCGCAAGCCTGATCATTCTGGTGCTGCCATTCGCATCGATTGGTGGCCTGATTGGTTTGTTTGTCACAGGTGAATACGTGAGCGTGCCAGCCTCTGTGGGCTTTATTGCTCTATGGGGTATTGCGGTGCTTAACGGCGTGGTGCTGGTCTCCAGCATTCGCCAGCTGCGACAGGACGGGCTGGATGTGGCGCAAGCCGTGCGTGAAGGCTGTATTCAGCGATTCCGCCCGGTGATGATGACTGCGACCGTCGCATTGCTGGGCCTGGTGCCGTTCCTGTTTGCGACAGGTCCTGGTTCTGAAGTCCAGCGCCCATTGGCGATTGTGGTGATCGGTGGTCTGATTACCTCGACTCTGCTGACGCTGGTGGTACTGCCTACGCTGTACCGCTGGTTTGATGAGAAGCCGACTGAGGCTTAAGTACCTCCTGAGGCGCTTTGCGCCTTCCCCCACCTCTCTTTGAGGAGGGGGCAGCAGCTTATCGAGGGAGCACCCTTGCTTGCTGTTTCTTGCGTGAGGAGCGTCAGTTTTGACGCGTGAATACTTAAAAGGAGAGTGAAACTATGGCGATGAAGGAAATCCGGGCCATTGTGAGGCCCAGTCGCTTAGAGCGCCTGCGCACTGCGCTGCGTGCTATTCCTAACTTCCCCGGCGTGACCATTTTCAAGGCGGAGGGCTTTACAGCCCCGGCTGCGGTGGACAAGCGCACCGTCAAGGATGAGTTGACCGACTTTTCGGACAAGCTCATGGTCTGCGTCATCGTGGATGAGCCCATGGTGGAGCCGATTCGCGAAGCCATTGTCATGGCTTGCCGCACCGGACAGATCGGTGATGGTCTGGTCTGGACAGTAGACATTGGAGAAATGCACCGTATTCGTGATGGCGGCGCCGTGAGCTAATGCGCTTGATGTGCTGAGGCGAAAAGGGATGCTTGTTGCATCCCTTTTTTATGTTCACGGTAAATTGTTGAACGTTTTCCTAGAGACAGTAAAAAGCCTGTGCTACAATTTTTGCATTGCAGCAGAAAAACACTGTTTCTTTGCTCAAGGGGGTATAGCTCAGCTGGGAGAGCGCTTGCATGGCATGCAAGAGGTCATCGGTTCGATCCCGTTTACCTCCACCAAAAAGTTATTGACGGCTGATTGAAAAATCAGAATCGTTCTAGGATTGACCCTATCGTCTAGAGGCCTAGGACACTACCCTTTCACGGTAGGTACCGGGGTTCGAATCCCCGTAGGGTCGCCAAGTTTGAAGCGCTGGTAGCTATTGAAAAATAGCGAAGCTTCCTGCCAGGAGTGGTAGTTCAGTTGGTTAGAATACCGGCCTGTCACGCCGGGGGTCGCGGGTTCGAGTCCCGTCCACTCCGCCAGATTTAAAAAGCCGCAATCAAGAAATTGGTTGCGGCTTTTTTCTTGTCTGAAAACTCAATGCATGCAAAAGCCTCGCAAGGAGGCTTTTGAGCGATGGGGTGGCTGGTGTCGCTTTATTTGGGACCCATGCGAATAGCGCCATCTAGGCGAATCACTTCACCGTTGAGCATGTCGTTTTCAAGAATGTGCTTGACCAGCTTGGCGTAATCCTCGGGTTTGCCCAAGCGGCTGGGGAAGGGCACGCTTGCGGCCAGCGCATCTTGCACTTCTTGCGGCATGGTGAACAGCATGGGGGTGCCGAAGATACCGGGGGCAATCGTCATATTGCGAATGCCGCTGCGTGCCAGGTCACGGGCAATGGGTAAGGTCATGCCCACGACGCCGCCTTTGGATGCGGCATAGGCTGCTTGGCCAATTTGTCCGTCATAGGCAGCCACGCTGGCGGTTGAGATCAGCACGCCGCGTTCACCCGTGGTTTCTGGCTCGTTTTTGCTCATGGCATCTGCAGCCAGGCGAATCATGTTGAAGCTGCCAACCAGGTTGACCATGATGGTTTTGGTGTAGGTGGCAAGGTTGTGTGGACCATTTTTCCCCACCGTTTTTTCGGCGGGTGCGATACCGGCGCAATTGACCAGGCCGACCAGCTTGCCAAGACGGGTGGCTTTTTCCACCACGGCCTGGCCATCGGCTTCGTTACTGACATCGCAGCGCAGATAGTCGCCGCCGATCTCCTTGGCCACGGCCTCGCCGCGCTCTGCATTCATGTCGGCAATGACGACTTTGCCGCCGTTGGCCGCCAGCATGCGCGCAGAGCCTTCGCCTAAACCTGATGCGCCGCCAGTCACGATAAACACACGATCCTGAATTTGCATGAATTGTCCCCTTTAATATGACGTTGACGTAAACGTCAATTGTGCAGAAGGCTGGCAGAGTTCGAATTGCGGAAAGCACGCATAAAAAAAAGCCCAATCATGAAGACTGGGCTTTGAAGGGATCCGTGAAACGGGGGTTTCAGGAGGATCCAAGGAGACAACTTGTGCGGATCAGCATCCTTAAAGGCGCTGACCTGACATGCTGGTAATTATAGGGTAAACCCTTGAAAATTGCCAGGCATGTGAATAACCATGTTTTTAGCGCTTGACTGCGACTGTCGATTTGACGGCTTCAGTGGCTGTCTTGGAAGCAGCGTTGAAGTTGGCTTCAGCCATGTCGGAGGCTTGCTTGACAGCCTTTTGCACGGACTCGAAAGCGTTGTTGGCGGCAGAGACGGCGCTCTTGACCAGTGCCACAGCAGATTCAGAACCTGCGGGGGCGTTTTGAGTGGTGGTGTCCAGCAGGGAGTTGAAGTTCTTGCGGGCTTCGGCGGACTGAACTTCCAGCGCCTTGTTGAACTCGCTGGCAGTGTTGCTGGCGATGTCGTACAGGTGGCGGTTGTAGGAGGCTGTCTTTTCAGCCAGAGGCTGGAGGATGCTGGTTTGCAGAGTCAGCAGGGACTGAGCATCTTTCACATTCAGGACGGCTTGTGTGTGCTGAGCGGCTTCGCTCAGAGCTGCACGGGAAGCAGTAACGTTCAGTTCCACCAGCTTTTCCACACCTTCAAACGCTTTGCTCGTCAGGCCGAACAGGGTTTCGAGGTGGGCTTTTTGTGCGCTCAGGATTTGGTCAGGGGTCAGGGACATAGCAATTCTCCAAAATTACGAAACTAACAAGGGCATCGGACCGGAGTAAACGTCTGCTCTGACATGATCGCTAGTGGTTAACTAGTTGTATGTTGCAGTGCAGCATGGGTGCATTGTGAAAGAGTTTTTTGGGCAATGCAAGCATTAATTGTTGCGTTGCAGCAAATAAATGAATGACTCTTTTGTTTTTGTAAGTATTTGATTTTTAAAAACTTTGTTATGTCTGATAACTGACGCAAAAATAGACATACGTGCTTTTTGTGCATTGAGCAAGACGTGGGTGAAAGTGCTTGGTAAGGACTGACTCAGGGTGAAAGCAGGCACTGTCGCCGTGGTGCTGGCGGTGTTGAGACAGGTTTGCACAATGGCGCAATGACTGCATCACACACCGCTGCCCAACCCGCACGAGCCATGCCGCAGGCACGTTATTCCTATGCCGTTTTTCGTGAAATCAGCACGCGCTGGTCAGATAACGACGTTTATGGCCATGTCAACAACGTCATTTACTACAGCTGGTTTGATACGGCGGTGAACGCTTATTTGATCGAGCAGGGCGCACTGGATATTCATGCGGGACAGACGATTGGGCTGGTGATAGAGACTCAGTGCAATTACTTTGCTTCGCTGGCCTTTCCGCAACAGGTCGAGGCGGGCATTCGCGTGGCGCATCTCGGTAGCTCCAGCGTGCGCTATGAGGTGGGGCTGTTTGCGCGGGGTGAGGCGCAGTCCGCAGCGGCGGGGCATTTTGTTCATGTCTATGTAGACCGACAGACGCGTCGACCTGCGCCGTTGCCCGCTGCTTTGCGCGTGGCACTAGAGCCTTTGCTGAGGCGAGCTGATCGTCATACATAGAAGAATTTGATAGCTGCTTGCGCTTTTACATAAAGGGCTTGAGTCTGATTTGTACTCAATGAATCAAAGTTCGCCCCCAGTCTCAGTAAAGGCGAGGCGGTTATGGCGCTGAGCAGGGCGCAGAGTGTGGAATCGCCTACACTCGGAAACCTTTGTTGAGGCTGGCGCTGCATGCGCTTTGGGCCAGCCTTGTTCCATGACTGAACGGACCGCCAGGCCCACCGTCGTCCATGATCATCACCAGCCTGCTAGATACCGACCTGTACAAATTCACGATGATGCAGGTGGTGCTGCATCAGTTCCCGGGCGCACAGGTGGAGTACCGCTTCAAGTGCCGCAACCCCGGCGTGCAACTGGCTCCCTATGTCAATGAAATCCGTGAAGAAATCCGCTCGCTGTGCAAGCTGCGCTTTCAGGATGCGGAGCTGGCCTACTTGAGTTCTCTGCGCTTTATCAAAAGCGATTTCGTGGACTTTTTGAGCCTGTTTCAGCTCAACGACAAATACATCACCGTCACGCCGCTGCCCACTGGCGAGATTGACATCAGCATCAAGGGCCCGTGGCTGCACACGATTCTTTTTGAGATTCCGGTGCTGGCCATCGTCAACGAGGTGTACTTCCGCAATACCCAGCCCGTGCCTAATTTTCTGGAAGGGCGCAAGCGTCTGGATGAGAAGATTGAGCTGCTCCAAGGGCCGGGGCTTGAATCGCTCAAAATTGCCGATTACGGCACGCGCCGCCGCTTCTCCAAGGCCTGGCATGAAGAGGTTCTGCGTGTGCTGTGCGCAAGGCTCGGTCATGCGGGCTCACGCATCGCCGGGGCCGGCAATGCTCAGCGCAAGGGGCAACTGGCGGGAACCAGCAATGTGCTGTATGCGATGAAGCTGGGCCTGATACCGCTGGGCACTCTGGCCCACGAGTATCTGCAGGCCTGCCAGTCACTGGGTCCGCGTCTGCGTGATAGCCAGATTTTTGGTTTTGAATCCTGGGCGCGTGAATATCGCGGGGATCTGGGCATTGCGCTGTCTGATGTCTACGGCATGTCCGCCTTTCTGCGTGACTTTGATTTGTATTTCTGCAAGCTGTTTGATGGGGCGCGCCATGACAGCGGGGATCCGTTTGACTGGGGTGAGCGCCTGATTGCGCATTACAAGGCCAACAAAATTGATCCGTTGAGCAAGGTGCTGATCTTCAGTGATGGGCTGACGATTCCGAAAACCATTGAGCTGTTCAAGCGCTTCAATGGCCGTTGCCAGTTGGCTTTCGGTATCGGTACCAACCTGACCAATGATCTGGGCAGCGCGCCTGAGCATGTGCCGCTGCAGATCGTGATCAAGATGACGCGCTGCAATGGTCAGCCGGTGGCCAAGCTCTCGGACACACCGGGCAAAAGCATGTGCGATGACGAAAAATATCTGGCCTATCTGCGTCAGGTGTTCAGCATTGAGCCACCAGACGCTGTGCAGACCATGCTGCCGATGCAGCAGGCCTGAAATAAATTAAGAAACGATGGGCGAGCGTAGGCCGCCCATCGCAAGACAGATAACGGAGGATGGGCGTTTGAACCGTAAATTTTGGATCAATATCGCGAAAGTCACCGCGTCAACGGCGCTGGCAATGGCCGCAGGTGCCGTGCAAGCCGCAGAGGTGGATGGCGCGGCTATGTCTGTGGCCTGGGGCATTCCGTTTGTGGGCATGCTGCTGTCGATTGCTCTCTTGCCGCTGGTGGCTCCACGTTTCTGGCACCACCACTTTGGCAAGGTCACCGCTGGCTGGGCGCTGGCCTTTCTGCTGCCCTTTGCGCTGGTCTACGGCATGGGGGCCGCCAGCGTTAATCTGGTGCATGCCTTGCTGGCGGAATACCTGCCCTTTGTCATTTTGCTCACTGCGCTCTACGCCGTGGCTGGCGGCATTTACGTGCGTGGCAATTTGCGTGGCTCGCCGGGGCTGAACACCGCCATTCTCGCCATTGGTGCGGTGCTGGCCAGCTTTATGGGCACGACGGGAGCCTCCATGCTGCTGATTCGCCCTTTGCTGCGCGCCAACGACAACCGTCGTCACCAGGCGCATGTGGTGGTGTTCTTCATCTTCATCGTCTCCAACGCCGGCGGCGCACTCACGCCGCTGGGTGATCCACCCTTGTTTCTGGGCTTTTTGAAGGGTGTGGACTTCTTCTGGACGGTGCGCCATATCTGGCAGCCCATGCTGTTCCTCACGCTGGCGCTGCTGGCGATCTTTTATGTGATTGACCACAAATTGATGGGTGAAAAGGGTGAAGCCGACTTGCCTGACCCGACTCCCAGCGTGGATGTGACGGGGGCGCAAAGCCGTCTCGGCTTTGATGGACGTATGAACTTTGTGCTGCTGGGCGGGGTGGTGGCGCTGGTGCTGATCAGTGGCATCTGGCGCACGCCTGTGGGCTTTGACATAGCTGGCACCCATGTGGGGCTGCCCGGTCTGGTGCGCGATGTGGGTTTGATTGTGGTGGCTCTGCTGTCCCTCAAGATCACGCCTGCTTGTGTGCATCAGGCCAATGATTTTGGCTGGGGACCGATGCAGGAAGTGGCCAAGCTGTTTGCGGGTATTTTCCTGACCATCATTCCTGTTATTGCCATGCTCAAGGCCGGTGTGGATGGCCCGTTTGGCGCTGTTGTGCGTGCTGTGACCAATGGGGACGGTACGCCTAACCCCGCCATGTACTTCTGGGCCACAGGTGTGCTGTCGTCCTTCTTGGATAACGCGCCCACCTATCTGGTGTTCTTCAACACGGCAGGTGGTGACCCTGCGCATCTGATGACCGATATGGCGCTCACACTGGCAGCTATCTCGGCAGGTGCTGTTTTCATGGGTGCCAATACTTACATTGGCAACGCGCCCAACTTGATGGTCAAGGCTATTGCAGAAGATCGCGGCGTGAAGATGCCCGGGTTTTTTGGTTACATGATCTGGTCGGTCTGCATTCTGGTGCCCCTGCTGGTGCTGATGACGCTGATCTGGTTTAAGTGACTGCCTCCCTAAAGGGCGATGGCACCCCCGCTGTGGGGCGGCCCTTGCTGAATGTCCCGCATATGAAGTGCGCCTAAGGTGGGCGACGCTTTCAAAATAGATGGAAGAGGAGACCAAGTGATGAGTACCAAGTCCCGTATTCTGATTGCCCGAGCCATTTCGCCCGAGGTGGTGGAGCAGTTGAAGCAACACTTTGACGTGCAGTCCAATCAGGACGATGTGGTGTGGACGCCTGAGGAGCTGGCTCAGCAGTTGCAGGGCAAGGACGGGGTGCTGACCACCGGCTCGCAGCGCATTGATGCACAGTTGCTGGCGGCTTGCCCGCAGCTCAAGATCGTGGCCAATATGGCAGTGGGCTACAACAATTTTGATGTGCCCGCCATGACTGCCGCAGGCGTGCAGGGCACCAATGCCCCCGATGTGCTGACTGAGACCACAGCTGATTTTGGCTTTGCGCTGCTGATGGCGACAGCGCGCCGCATTACCGAGAGCGAGCATTACCTGCGTGCGGGCTTGTGGAAGGACTGGCACTACGACCTGTTTGCGGGCGCTGAGGTGCATGGCTCTACGCTGGGCATTCTGGGAATGGGGCGCATCGGCCAGGCCATTGCCCGCCGCGCGGCTTATGGTTTTGGTATGAAGGTGATTTATCACAACCGATCACGCCTTGATACAGCGATGGAGGCGGAATGCAAGGCCACTTATGTGAGCAAGCAAGAGCTGCTGGAGCGCGCAGACCATTTAATGCTGGTGCTGCCCTTCACGCCTGAAAACCGCCACACCATTGGCGCGGCCGAGATTGCGCAGATGAAGCCCACAGCCACCCTCATTAATATCGCGCGCGGCGGCATTGTGGATGATGCGGCTCTGGCACAGGCATTGCGTGACAAACGCATTGCTGCGGCCGGTCTGGATGTGTTTGAGGGCGAGCCCGCCATTCACCCCGATCTACTCACGGTGCCCAATGTGGTGCTGACCCCGCATATCGCCAGTGCCACCAAGGGCACGCGCACGGCCATGGCGGCTTTGGCGGCGGATAACCTGATCTCCTTTTTCGCCGGCAAGGGCGCGTTGACGCCGGTCAATCTGCTGGGTGGCTCGGGTCTGCACTAGGCTTGTATTAGGCTGCCTCACGTCACATCAGTTTGAGGGTTGGCGTATGGTCTGGCTGCCTTGCTGGATTTGATAATTTGAGCCCGCTTGCGCTGCAGTCATTGCACCAGCGCGGCGGGCTTTTATTTTCTACAGAGACAGCACATGCCTTTCATCCGCACCAGCGTCCACAAGGACACCACGCCCGCCCAGCGCCAAGCCATCGTCAACGGTATTCACCAGGCACTGATTGACGGCATCGGCATGCCTGCCGACGAGTTGTTCAACATGGTGGATGACTATGACGAGCAGAAGTTTTTCTTCAGTCGCACCTTCAACGGCTACCAGCGCTCGGATCGCGTGGTCGTGGTTGAAATCACCATGCGCCGCGGCCGCAGCGATGCAATGAAGCGCGCCCTGTACGCCAACATCGCCGCCAATCTGGAAAAAGACGCTGGCGTGGCACCCAGCGATGTGTTCATCTTCACGCATGAAAACGACTACTCCGACTGGTCCGTAGGTGGTGGCAAGTTCGCCATGGCCATTGCCCAGCAGGTCGGCCCAGACGCCTGAGTCACCAAGGCGGCAGGCCGCCGCGCCACTTTTGACGGGATTGATTTCACCGGGACGGTGTGGACTGATAATTTGCAAGCGCGCGAGTGCTTGCAAACGTCAGTCTGCAGCTTCTGCGTGCATAAAATCAATACAAATAATGGCTGTGGCGCTTATTCATAAAGCGCTAGCAGCTATTAAAACAAGAGTGCGAAAGGCGTGGCAAAACAGTGACTACGTGGTGGCTTGGGTTGGCGGCAGTGGCCGCATTGATCGTGGTCTTGCTCCTGGTGCTGCTATGGTGGCTGCAGGGCTTGCGCCGTCAGACAGAGCTTGCGCTGGGCCCGGATGCCATGCGGCTGCAGGCCCAGTTGCTGCAAGGCTTGCAGGCATTGGATGCGCGGCTGCAGCAGTTGGAGCGCAGCAGCCAGAGCACGCAGCTGACGGTGGCCAAAAGCGATGGTGCGCTGGACCGCGTGACCCAGCATGTGCAGACCCAGCTGGCTCAGACCCAGCAAGACGCACTGGCCGCAAGGCGCGAGCAGGCCACGGCATTGACGGCGTTTCGTGAAGAGGTGGGGCAGCTGGCGCAGCGCCTGACGTCCGACAGCCAGCAGGCACGCACCGCATTAGAACAAAGCAGTGCCGAGCAGACGGCCCATGTACAGCGGCGCTTTGAAGCGCTGGCCGAAACCACGCGAGGTACGCTGGACTCGCTCAAGGGCGATATTCAGCAGCAGCTCACCCACATGAGCACCAATATGGGCGCTGCGCTCAAGGATCAGCTGGGCAGCAATGGCGAGCAATTGCGTCATCAGTTCGCGGTGCTGCAAGATGCGGTGAGCCAGCAGCTGGGCGGGCTGGCGCAAGGGCAGCAAATCTCCGCAGAGCAACTGCGCGGCACATTGAACGAGCGCCTTGCCACCATTCAGAGCGATAACGCCACCAAGCTCGAAGAGATGCGGCGCACCGTCGATGAAAAACTGCATGCCACGTTGGAGCAGCGGCTGGGTGAGTCCTTCAAGCAGGTCAGCGACCGGCTGGAGCAGGTGCACAAAGGTTTGGGGGAGATGCAGACGCTGGCCGGCAGCGTAGGCGACCTCAAGCGTGTGATGACCAATGTGAAGTCGCGCGGCACCTGGGGCGAGATGCAACTGGGCAACATCATCGATAACGTGCTCACACCCGAGCAATACGCCAAGAACGTCAAGACCGTGCCGGGCAGTGATGAGCTGGTGGAGTTCGCCATTCGCCTGCCGGGCCGTAGCGACGAGCAGCCGGTGTGGCTGCCCATGGATGCCAAGTACCCGGTAGAGCATTACCAGCGTCTGCAGGATGCGCAGGACGGCGCAGACCGAGTGGCCATTGTGGCTGCGGGCAATGCGTTTGAAGCCTCCATCCGTGCCGAGGCCAAGAAGATTGCCAGCAAGTACATTGCACCGCCATTTACGACGGATTTTGCTGTGATGTACTTGCCCACCGAGGGGCTTTTTGCCGAAGTGCTGCGCCGCCCCGGCTTGGTTGAGGCCCTTCAGAACGAAAGCCGCATTGTGGTCACCGGCCCCGCCAATCTGGCGGCCATGCTCAACAGCTTGCAGATGGGCTTCAAGACGCTGGCGATTGAAAAGCGCTCTTCGGAGGTCTGGGGCGTGTTGGGTCAGGTCAAAACCGAGTTTGGCAAGTTTGGCGATGTGGTGGATGCCGCACGCAAGTCCATTGATGCGGCAGCGCGCAAGTTTGATCAGGTGGGAGTGCGCACGCGAGCCATTCAGCGGCAATTGCGCGATGTTCAGGCTTTGCCTGATGCAGGGCAGGAAGAGGGCGCATTGCAGCTCCAGTCCGTTCCCCTGAGCAACGACCAGATCAGCGCCGAGGACGAAGAATGAATGCTGCCTTGCTGCGCCTGATTTTGGCGCAAGTCTGCGTTCACGGCAGCATGACGGGCATGCGCATGGCCACGCCACTTCTTGCGCTCAAGGAAGGCTATAGCGCTGCGGCGGTGGGCATGCTGCTGGCGCTGTTTGCGTTGACTCAGGTGTTTCTCTCACTGCCTGCAGGTCGTTATGCAGACCGCCATGGACTCAAGCGCCCGCTGATCATCAGCGTGGCTGCCGCTTGCATGGGGGCGGGGATGTCGGCCGCATTTCCGATCTATCCGGTGATGTGCCTGAGCGCGCTGCTGACGGGTGGTGCCGCAGGCACGGCCTTGATTGCCTTGCAGCGCCATGTGGGCCGCATGGCACACAACAAGGATGATCTGCGCAAAGTCTTCAGCTGGCTGGCCATTGGGCCTGCCTTCTCCAATTTTCTGGGGCCGTTTGCAGCGGGCCTGCTGATTGACTATGCGGGTGGAGAGGCCGCCAGCGAGACAGGCTTCAGAGCCGCGTTCTTGCTGCTGGCCCTGATGCCGCTGGCCGCCTGGTTCTGGGGGCGTGCGGTGCCGGAGTTGCCGTCCAAAGATATGGCACACAGCGATAAAAAAGAGACGGCTTGGGATCTCGTGCAAAACCGTGGCTTCAGGCGCTTGCTGTTGCTGAACTGGGCGCTCTCCTCGTGCTGGGATGTGCACACCTTTGTGGTGCCGATTCTTGGGCATGAACGGGGCCTGCCCGCTTCGGTCATCGGTACGATTCTTGGCGCATTCGCTATTGCCGCTGCGGTCATTCGCATGCTCATGCCTGTCCTCACGCGTCATCTGGCCGAGTGGCAGGTGGTACTGGGTGCCATGGTTGCCGCCTGCGCGCTGTTTATCCTCTACCCCTTCATGCCCGGTGCGTGGAGCATGGGTGTTTGTTCGGTTGTGCTGGGTATTGTGTTGGGTTCGGTGCAGCCCATGGTGATGAGCATGATTCACCAGATCACACCCGCCGAGCGCCATGGTGAGGCGCTGGGCCTGCGGATGATGGCCATCAATGGCTCCAGCGTGCTGATGCCTGTGCTGTTTGGCTCGCTGGGTGCGGTGGTGGGGGTTTCTGCCTTGTTCTGGGCAGTAGGCGCTCTGGTCGGCGTTTCAACGCGACTGCCCTGGCTGATTGGGCGTGAGGACATGCCCAAGGGTGAGTGGGAGCAGCATTAGCTTTTGCTACACCAACAAAAAGAGCGCTCAAAGGCGCTCTTTTTGATATCAGCTTTTACAGCTCTTCTACCCTGCGGGCCGGGTAACTGTCCCAGCTCTGGCAGCCGGGGCAGTGCCAGAAGTGGGTACGTGCCTCAAATCCGCAGGCTGCACAGCGGTAACGGGTCAGCGGCTTGGTGGCGTGGTTCAGGGCTTTCTGCACCGTGCCGTGGTATTGCTCCTCGGACAGTGTTTCACCTTCCAGCCATTGCGCCGCGGCCACCAGAGACGATTCGCGCTCCAGGTGGTTGACCAGGCGCAAGCGGCCGGGTGCATCGGGTTGGCTGCTTTTTTTGTCCAAAGCCACCAAGGCCTGTAGCAGGTCAAGCGATGGAGCCTGCTCATAGTGTTTGAGCAGCAGTGCGCGTGTCGGTTCAATCTCGCCGATGGCTTCGGCCACTTCCACCATCAGGCTGGCGGCCAGAGGGAGCGCTGCGGGGCTGTTTTGCGCCAGCGCCTGCAAGCTGGCTAGCGCCTGTGCTGACTGGCCTTGGCGGTGTTGCAGCTGCGCCAGTTCAAGGCGTGGGCGCGGGGCTTGTGGTGCGGTTTCAAGCGCTTGCAGCAGTTGGGAAAATGCTTTGTCGAGCTGGCCGCGTGCGACTTGCGCTTGTGCGTCTTCACACAGGTAGTGGGCAAGACGGGTGCTGAAGTCGCCCTGAGCAGCGGCCTGCATTTTGCGCACAATGGCGGCGGCTTGTGTCCAGTCACGTGAGCGCTCGTAGATGGCCAATAGTGAAAGGCGTGCTTCGGCCTCGTATTGCGTGCCATCAAGGCGGTTCAGGGCCTCTTCGGCGCGGTCCAGCAGGCCGGCCTTGAGAAAGTCCTGCGCCAGAGCGTGCTGGGCGCGGTCACGGTCGGGACGGGAGAGGTCGGCGCGGCTGAGCAAGTGCTCGTGCACTCGCACGGCGCGGTTGTATTCGCCTCGGCGGCGAAACAGGTTGCCCAGTGCGAAGTGCAGCTCGGTTGTATCGGGGTCGTTTTGTACGGCCTCGATAAATGCATCAATGGCCTTGTCCTGCTGCTCGTTGAGTAGAAAGTTCAGGCCTTTGAAATAGGCCTTGGGTGCCTGGCGGTTGTCGGCACGCACTTGGCGTAAATCCCAGCGAGAGGCTAGCCAGCCCAGCACAAAGGCGACGGGCAGGCCCAGCAAAATCCAAGTCAGATTAAATTCCATGAATGTCGCTTGGCGAAAGGGTCGAAGAAGAACTCTGCTCTGCGGCAGCAGGGGCTGCGGGCGGGCTTGCTGCAGCTTGCTGTGCCTGCTTGGCGGCATGTGCCTCGCGGGCTGCTGAGCGGTGCTTGAGCCAGCGCGGCACCATGCCCAGTACGCCGACAAACAAACCTAGCGTAAATGCCGTCAGCACTACCAGTACCAGGGGTGCAGTCCAGGCCGTGCCAAAGAAAAAATGCACGGTGCTGTCTTGCTGGTTGTTGAGCGCGAACGCAAACAGAGTGAAAAAAATGGCTGCCTTGAGCAGCCACAGCAGGTATTTCATGCTTCCCCTTGTGCCTCTTGTGTGACGGGGAGATTTTAGGCCAGCCTGTGTGCAGGCTGGTCAACAGACAAGAGAGTCAGGCCAGATAGGCGTAAAAAGCCACCTGTTGCTTCAGGCTGTCTGTTGTGCTGAAGGTGTTGGGTCGTCGGTCTTCAAGTTGTCCACGGCTTCGCGCAGGGCTTTTCCTGGCTTGAAGTGGGGAACGCGCTTGGAGGGGACTTGCACAGATTCGCCGGAGCGGGGGTTGCGGCCGATGCGGGGCTGGCGGTGATTGATGGCAAAACTGCCAAAACCGCGAATTTCAATGCGGTGACCGCGCACCAGTGCATCACTGACGGCATCCAGAATGGTTTTGACGGCCTGTTCGGCATCACGTTGGTTGAGTTGGCCAAATTGGGCGGCAAGTTCTTCTACGAGATCGGATCGGGTCATCGGGCGGCGGAAACTAGGTTGAAAATAACAACGGGCGCACAAGGCGCCCGTTGTCTTTGACGCTTAGCGGTCAGGCTAGCTGACCGACCAGCTGAGGCAAGTGATTACTTGTCTGCGTCCAGCTTGGCGCGCAGCAGAGCGCCCAGGCTGGTGGTACCAGCGTTTTCCTTGGAGGACTGAGCCGACAGAGAAGCCATGGCTGTCTGCTGTTCAGCGTGATCCTTTTGCTTGATCGACAGCTGGATGTTGCGGCTCTTGCGATCCACGTTCACCACCACTGCAGTCACTTCGTCGCCTTCCTTCAGGACGGAACGAGCGTCTTCCACGCGGTCCACCGAGATTTCGGAGGCGCGCAGGTAGCCAATGATGTCTTCGCCCAGGTCGATTTCAGCGCCCTTAGCGTCCACAGTCTTGACCTTGCCGGTCACGATCTGGCCCTTGTCGTTCACGGTAGTGAACGTGGTGAAGGGGTCGCTGTCCAGCTGCTTGATGCCCAGGGAGATGCGCTCGCGCTCAACGTCCACGGCCAACACGATCGCTTCGACTTCTTGACCCTTCTTGTAGTTACGAACAGCGGCTTCGCCGGTTTCGTTCCAAGACAGGTCAGACAGGTGCACCAGGCCGTCGATACCGGCAGCCAGGCCCACGAACACGCCGAAGTCGGTGATGGACTTGATGGGGCCCTTCACGCGGTCGCCGCGCTTGGTGTTCTGAGCGAAGTCTTGCCAAGGGTTAGCCTTGCACTGCTTCATGCCCAGGGAGATGCGACGCTTGTCTTCGTCGATTTCCAGAACCATGACTTCCACTTCGTCGCCCAGGGACACGAGCTTGGTAGGAGCAATGTTCTTGTTGGTCCAGTCCATTTCGGAAACGTGCACCAGGCCTTCGATGCCGGGTTCCAGTTCCACGAATGCGCCGTAGTCAGCAATGTTGGTGACCTTGCCGAACAGGCGGGTAGCGGAAGGATAGCGGCGAGCAACGCCCATCCATGGGTCATCACCCATTTGCTTCAGACCCAGAGACACGCGGTTCTTTTCGGTGTCGAACTTCAGGATCTTGGCAGTGATTTCTTGACCAGCAGTCACCACTTCGGAAGGGTGACGCACACGGCGCCATGCCATGTCGGTGATGTGCAGCAGGCCGTCGATACCGCCCAGGTCCACGAACGCACCGTATTCGGTGATGTTCTTGACCACGCCTTGAACAATGGCGCCTTCCTTCAGGGTTTCCATCAGCTTGGCGCGTTCTTCGCCCATGGATGCTTCCACCACAGCACGGCGCGACAGCACCACGTTGTTGCGCTTGCGATCCAGCTTGATGACCTTGAATTCCAGGGTCTTGTTTTCGTAAGGAGTCAGGTCCTTGATAGGACGTGTGTCGATCAGCGAACCGGGCAGGAATGCGCGGATGCCGTTGACCAGAACGGTCAGGCCGCCCTTGACCTTGCCGGAAGTAGTACCGGTCACGAATTCGCCGGACTCCAGAGCCTTTTCCAGCGACAGCCAGGAAGCCAGACGCTTGGCGGTGTCACGGGACAGGATGGTGTCGCCGTAGCCGTTTTCGATGGAGCCGATGGCCACGGAAACGAAGTCACCCACTTGGACTTCAACTTCGCCCTGGTCGTTCTTGAACTCGTCGAGAGGCACATAGGCTTCCGACTTCAGGCCAGCGTTCACCACCACGAAGTTGTGCTCAACGCGCACGACTTCAGCGGTGATAACTTCGCCGGGACGCATTTCGGTGCGTGTCAACGACTCTTCAAAAAGGGCGGCAAAAGATTCAGACATGTATTTCCTTGACCGCAAACAGGTTTCCGTCAGCACTATTGCCAAACGTTTTTAAGACTGAATGCGGAGGGTGCGGGTTTTTGAGGCCCACGGGGTTAAAGGTTAACAACCTTGCTGCCGGTTCTGCGATCTGCAGGACCTGACACCAAGGGCCAACAAGTCAGCTGCGGGGCAATGCCTGATGAATCAAGCGCGGCCAAACAGTTGACGTTCTTGCCACCACGACAGCACCTGGGCAACCACTTCTTCAATGGTCATCTGGGAGCTGTCGAGCTGCAAAGAATCTTCGGCGGGCTTGAGAGGCGCAGTGGCGCGATTCATATCGCGTGCATCACGTGCTTCAAGGTCTGCCAAAAGGGTAGATATATTAGCTGAAATTCCTTTGGAAATCAACTGTTTATAGCGGCGCTCTGCGCGGCACTGGGCGGAGGCCCATAAATAAACCTTCAACGGTGCATGGGGAAAGATGACGGTGCCCATGTCTCGGCCATCCGCCACCAGTCCGGGCAGGTGCTGAAAGGCCAGTTGCAGATCGACCAGTGCGCTGCGTACAGCGGGCAGGGCGGAGACGCGCGAGGCATTCATGCCCGCTTCTTCACTGCGAATGGCGAGGCTGATGTCTTCATCGCCCAGCCAAACGCGTTGCTGAGCGTCAAAGCGCACAGGCATTTCCAGCGCCATTTCGGCAATGGTTTCTTCGCTGGATTCGTCCAGCGCCAGCCCGGCGCGCGATGCGGCCAGTCCCGTGATGCGGTAGAGGGCGCCCGAATCCAGCAACTGGTAACCCAGCGCCTTGGCCACTTCGGCCGCAATCGTGCCCTTGCCCGAGGCGGTGGGGCCATCGATGCAGATGACAGGAATGCGCTCGCGCTCTGTTTCGCAGAGGGAGAACAGCGCTTCAAAGTAGTCTGGGAAGGTCTTGGCCACGCACTTGGGGTCTTCAATGCGCACCGGCAGCTTGGCGGGGTTGAAGGCGGCCAGCGAGAAGCACATGGCGACGCGGTGGTCGTCATAGGTGTGAATGCTGGCGGCTTTCCACGCTTGCTTGCTGGCAGGCGGGGTGATGCGGATGTAGTCCGCGCCTTCTTCCACTGTGGCGCCCAGCTTGCGCAGCTCAATGGCCATGGCGGCGATGCGGTCGGTTTCCTTGACGCGCCAGCTGGCGATGTTGCGCAGCGTGGTCGTGCCGTTGGCGTACAGGGCCATCACGCCCAGCGTCATGGCTGCGTCGGGGATGTGGTTGCAGTCTAGATCGATGGCTTTGAGGGGCCATACCCCGCGGCTGACTTGCAGCCAGTTGGGGCCGCTTTCTACCTGTGCCCCCATGGCCTGAGCCGCTTCGATAAAGCGGATGTCACCCTGGATGGAATCTTTGCCGACGCCCAGAATTTTGATGCTGTTTTGCTCTGTAGCGTCTGCAGTGATTGCGCCAAGTGCTATGAAATAACTAGCGGATGAGGCGTCGGCTTCTACGTGGATGCTGCCGGGTGACTGGTAGCGGCTGCCTGCCGGAATTACAAAGCGCTGCCAGTTGTCATTTTTGACAGCAATGCCAAAGCGTGCCAGCAGCTCCAGCGTGATGTGGATATAGGGCTTGGAGATCAGCTCGCCCACCACCTCGATGGTGATGTCACGGTCGGTGGCCAGCAGCGGCAGCGCCATCAGCAGCGAAGTCAGGAACTGGCTGGAGACATCGCCACGGACCTGGATGGGAGCGTCGCCGAGTTGGCTGAAATCCGGCTGGCCGATCTTCAGTGGCGGAAAGCCCTCATCCTTCAGATAGTCAATGGCGCAGCCCAGCTGGCGCAAGGCGTCGACCAGGTCGCCAATGGGGCGCTCGTACATGCGCGGCACGCCGGTCATCTCGAAATCGCCGCCCAGCACGGCCAGCGCTGCAGTCAGTGGGCGCATGGCAGTGCCGGCATTACCCAGGAAAAGCTGGCCGCGCGCATTGTTGGGCAAAAAGCCGTCGATGCCTGTGATCTGCAGTGGCTGACCGGGCGCTACGTTGCTGGGGGTAATGCGGCAGCCCAGCTGCTGCAGGCCGGCCAGCATGACGCGGGTGTCGTCCGAGTCCAGCAGGTCGTGGATGGTGGTGGTGCCTTGGCTCAGCGCGGCCAGCAGCAGAACGCGGTTGGAGATGCTTTTGGAGCCGGGCAGGCTGACGGTGCCGTTGGCAGAGTCCAGCGCGGGGATATCCAAAAATTCAGTATTAAACATGGCGATCCATCAGGTCGTAAATTTGCTCTGAAATTAGTAGCTTCTAGCGCTTATTCAGCAGGCGCTAGAAGCGAAAAATACTTGATTTTTCAGAGTCCAGCGCCACGCTTGGCACCCATCTTCCAGTGGGAGCGGGCGGCGCTGGCCAGTGTCAGGCGGTCTTGCAGGCCTTGTCCATCTTGCGCTTCCATCAGGCCTTCGAGCTGCTCCAGCGCCTGGCGGAACTGGCGGGACTGGGCCAGAACCTGTTCGCGGTTGGCCAGCAGCACATCGCGCCAGAGCTGAGGGTCGCCAGCGCCGATGCGGGTGAAGTCGCGAAAGCCGGGGCCGGCCAGCGACAGCACCTCATCGGCCTTGGGCTGGTTCAGCACGCTTTGCATCATGGCAAACGCCAGCAGGTGGGGCAGGTGGCTGACAGTGGCCAGTGCGCTGTCATGTGCCTCTGGCGACATGGCTTGCACATGGCTGCCCAGCGCACGCCACAGCGCTTCAGCGCGGTGCAGGTGTGCGGTCAGCGTGCGCTCTGTGGGGGTCAGAATGACTTGCGCGTTGTGGTACAGATTGCCGTCGGCGTGCTCCACACCGGCCACTTCCTTGCCGGTGATGGGGTGGGCAGGCACAAAGCTGCCAATCTGGTCGCGCAGCGCCGTGCGAGCGGCCTGAACGACATCGACCTTGGTGGAGCCCACGTCCATGATCATCATCTTGGGGGTGACCAGATGCTTGATGGACTTGAGCGTGGCTTCGGTGGCGGCCACGGGCACGGCCAGCAGCACCAGATCGGCACCCGCGGCAGCCAGCAAGGCAGAAGGGGCTTCCACATCAATCACGCCCATCTGGCGGGCGCGTTCGGTGGTGGATGGTGATTTGCTGTAGCCCACCACGCGCTTGACCAGGCCCGCCTTTTTGAGCGCCAGCGCAAACGAGCCGCCCATGAGGCCGCAGCCAATCAGCCCCAGTTGCTCAAAAGGCTGCATTTTCTGCACTACCATTACTTGCTCACCGGGTACGTGCCCAGCACCTTGTAGAAGGCGCACAGTGATTGCAGCTCCTGCAGCGCGGCGGCCACATTGGGTTGTGCAGGATGGCCTTCCACGTCGATGTAGAAGTAATACTCCCACTGGCCGGTGCGGGCCGGGCGCGACTCAAAGCGGGTCATCGATACGCCGTGGTTTTTGAGCGGCACCAGCAGGTCATGTACCGCGCCGGCGGTATTGGGTACCGATACGACGAGGCTGGTGCAGTCAGAGCCACTGGGCGCAGCCGTAGCCAGCGTGTGCGGCAGGCAGATGACGGCAAAACGCGTACGGTTGTAAGCGTCGTCCTGAATGGCGTGGCTGACGATGTGCAGGCCAAACTGCTGCGCTGCACGCTCGCCAGCAATGCCAGCCCAGTTGGGGTGAAGGGCGGCCAGGCGAGCGCCTTCGGCATTGCTCTCCACCGGGCGACGCTCTGCATGGGGCAGGTGCTTGGACAGCCAGCCCTGGCACTGGGCCAGCGCCTGGGGGTGGGCGGCGACCACTTCAATGCCGTCCAGCGAGTTGCTGGTGCGCATCAGATTGTGGCGGATCAGCATGCTGACTTCGCCCACCACATGGCAAGGCGTGTGCAGGAACATGTCCAGCGAGCGCGTCACCACGCCTTCGTTGGAGTTTTCCACGCCCACCACGCCGTACTGGGCGCTGCCTGCGGCGGTGGCGTGAAAGACTTCCTCAAAGCTGTTGCAGTACATCAGGTCGGCAGCGCCGCCGAAGTACTGAATAGCGGCTTCTTCACAGAAGGTGCCAGCCGGGCCGAGTACAGCCACGCGCTGGGGAGATTCCAACGCCAGACAGGCGGACATGATTTCGCGCCAGATGGCGGCCACATGCGCGCCCTTCAGGGGGCCGGGGTTGTTGCGCTTGATCTTCTCGATCACCTGCGCCACGCGGTCAGGGCGGAAGAAGGAGGAGCCTTCTTTTTTCTTGAGCTCACCCACTTGTTCGGCCACATGGGCGCGCTGGTTGACCAGGTCCAGCAATTGGCGGTCCAGCGAGTCGATCTGGTTGCGTAGCGTCAGCAACTCGGGGCTGGCTTGTGGGTCTTGGCTCATGGGTTCCTCAAATCTTGTAGCTGCTTGCGCCTGATCTTTAACGTTTTCAGGGAGTTCTGACCCCGAAAGCCGTTGTTGAAGCGCGCTGGCAGCTCATCTTGTATTGTGTGCGTACGGTCGGCGTGAGGCGGGTGGGTTTTAAGCTTGGCGCTGCTCAAAGTCTTCCATATAGGAAATCAGCGCCTGCACGCCTGCGATGGGCATAGCGTTGTAAATGCTCGCGCGCATGCCGCCCACCGACTTGTGGCCCTTGAGCTGCAGCAGACCGGCTTCTTTGGCGCCCGCCAGAAAGGCGTCATTGCGCGACTCATCGCGTAGGAAGAAGGGGATATTCATGCGCGAGCGGCAGTTCTCGGCCACCTTGTTCACGTAAAAGCGCGACTGATCGACATAGTCGTAGAACAGGTCGGCCTTGGCGATATTGCGTGCTTCCATCGCGGCCACGCCGGTCAGCGTGCCTTCTTTTTGCTGCTTGAGCCACTTGAAGGTCAGGCCGGCCATGTAAATGCCCCAGGTGGGAGGCGTGTTGTACATGCTGCCGTTGTCGGCCACGGTTTGGTAATCAAAGGCGCTGGGGCAGATGGGGAGGGCGTGGCCCAGCAGGTCTTCGCGCACGATGACGATGGTCAGGCCCGCCGGGCCAATGTTCTTTTGCGCGCCGCCAAAGGCCAGGCCCACGCGGCTCCAGTTGATGGAGCGCGATGCGACGTGCGAGGAAAAGTCGATGACCAGTGGCGCATCCGAGCCCAGCGCCTTCAGGTCGGGCAGCTCTTGAAACTCCACGCCATGAATGGTCTCGTTGCTGCAGATGTGCACATAGCTTGCGCCGCGGCTCAGGTTCCAGCTGCTGGCTGCGGGGATCGTTGTGTAGTCGCTGTCCTTGCCCGTGGCAATCACATTGGCTTCGCTGGCGTACTTGACGGCTTCCTTGGCCGACTTCTGGCTCCAGCTGCCGGTCACCACAAAATCGGTCACGCCGGCGCGCGAAAGGTTCATCGGCACGATGGCGTTTTCAGCCAGACCGCCGCCTTGCATGAACAGAATCTTGAAATGAGCGGGCACGGCCAGCAGCTCACGCAGATCGGCTTCCGCGGCTTCGTAAATGCTGATGAATTCCTTGCCGCGATGGCTCATTTCCATCACGCCCATGCCAGAGCCATGCCAGTCCAGCATTTCGGCGGCTGCGGTTTGCAGCACTTCTTCAGGGATGGCGGCGGGGCCTGCGGAGAAGTTATAGGGGCGGTTCATCAGATTTACGCTCAAAACATGTGAAAGCGCATGTCTAGCTTGCGCTTTCAGCTATCAAAAACATTGCGCCACGGCCTGGGATTCAAGCGCGTGGCGGCTTTCCTGGGCAGTGGCTTAAGAGGCGTCGCCTGGCTCTGCCGAGCCTTCAGCGGTGCCGTCTGCTGCGGTATTGCCTTCGGTTTCTTCGGCGCTGCCTTCAGCGTCGTTCGCATCATTTTCCACAATGCGCTGCAGGCCGATGAGCTTGGCGCCAGCGTCCAGGTTAATCAGCGTCACGCCCTGTGTGGCGCGGCCCAGTTCGCGGATTTCCGCGACGCGGGTACGCACCAGCACGCCGGTGTCGGTGATCAGCATGATCTCGTCTTCAGGCGCGACCAGAGTGGCTGCCACCACCTTGCCGTTGCGCTCGGACTGTTGAATGGCAATCATGCCCTTGGTGCCACGGCCGTGGCGGGTGTATTCGCTGATGGCGGTGCGCTTGCCGTAGCCATTTTCGGTGGCGGTCAACACGCTTTGCGAGCCTTCTGCCACATTGCCCGTGCCGTCGTCGGCTTCGGCCACCAGCATGGCGATGACGTTTTGGGTCTCGTCGATGTTCATGCCGCGCACGCCGCGGGCATTGCGGCCCATGGGACGCACATCGTTTTCATCAAAACGTACCGCCTTGCCGCCGTCGCTGAACAGCATCACGTCGTGCTTGCCGTCGGTCAGTGCTGCGCCGATCAGGAAGTCGCCCTCGTCCAGGCCCACGGCAATAATGCCGGCCTTGCGGGGGTTGCTGAACTCGGTCAGTGCCGTCTTCTTGACGGTGCCCATGCTGGTGGCCATGAAGACGTAATGATCTTCAGGGAAGCTGCGGTTTTCACCGGTCAGCGGCAGCACCACGTTGATCTTCTCGCCGTCTTGCAGCGGGAACATGTTGACGATGGGGCGACCGCGCGAGCCGCGCGAGCCCGATGGCACTTCCCAGACCTTGAGCCAGTACATGCGGCCACGGTTGGAGAAGCACAGCAGGTAGTCGTGCGTGTTGGCGATGAAGAGCTGGTCGATCCAGTCGTCTTCCTTGGTGGCCGTGGCCAGCTTGCCGCGACCACCGCGCTTTTGGGCGCGGTACTCGGACAGGGGCTGGCTCTTGATATAGCCGGTGTGCGAGAGCGTCACCACCATGTCGGTGGGCGTAATCAGGTCTTCGGTGGACAGGTCTTGCGCGCTGTACTCGACGGTAGAGCGGCGCTCGCCCTTCTTGGTCTGGCCGAATTCGGCCTTCACGGTGTTCAGCTCTTCGCCAATGATGACGGAGACGCGCTCGGGCTTGGCAAGGATGTCCAGCAGGTCTTCGATGACCGACATGATGTCCTTGTACTCGGCCACGATCTTGTCTTGTTCCAGACCTGTCAGGCGCTGCAGACGCATCTGCAGAATTTCCTGTGCCTGAGTCTCGGACAAGCGGTACAGACCGTTTTGCTGCATGCCGTATTCGACCTCCAGACCCTCTGGGCGGTAGTCGTCGGCATTGATCACGCCGCCATCGGTGCGCGAGCGGGTGAGCATTTCGCGCACCAGCTTGCTATCCCACGACTTTTCCATCAGCGCGGCCTTGGCCACAGGGGGCGTGGGCGCGCTACGGATGATGGCGATGAAGTCGTCGATATTGGCCAGTGCAACGGCCAGACCTTCCAGCACATGGCCGCGGTCGCGGGCCTTGCGCAGCTCGAACACGGTGCGGCGTGTCACCACTTCGCGGCGGTGCTGCAGGAAGACTTCGATCAAGTCCTTCAGATTGCACAGCTTGGGCTGACCGTTGATCAGCGCCACCATGTTCATGCCGAAGGTGTCTTGCAGCTGGGTGAGCTTGTAGAGGTTGTTGAGCACAACCTCGGGCACTTCACCGCGCTTCAATTCAATCACCAGGCGCATGCCGGACTTGTCCGACTCGTCCTGAATGTGGCTGATGCCTTCGATTTTCTTCTCGTGCACCAACTCGGCCATGCGCTCCTGCAGCGTCTTTTTATTGACCTGGTAGGGCAGTTCATCAACGATGATGGACTGGCGCTGGCCACGGTCGATGTCCTCGAAGTGGCACTTGGCGCGCATCACCACACGGCCACGACCGGTGCGATAGCCTTCCTTGACGCCGTTGATGCCGTAGATGATGCCGGCGGTGGGGAAGTCGGGCGCAGGCACGATTTCCATCAGGTCATCAATGCTGGCTTCAGGGTTCTGCAGCAGATGCAGGCAGGCGTCAACGACCTCATTGAGGTTGTGCGGCGGAATATTCGTGGCCATACCCACGGCAATGCCCGAGGAGCCGTTGACCAGTAAGTTGGGCAAGCGGCTTGGCAGCACCAGAGGCTCGCTTTCAGAGCCGTCGTAGTTGGGGCCGAAATCCACGGTTTCCTTGTCGATATCGCCCAGCATTTCGTGGGCAATCTTCGAGAGGCGGATTTCGGTATATCGCATGGCAGCGGCGCTGTCGCCATCCACCGAACCGAAGTTGCCCTGTCCGTCTACCAGCATGTGGCGCAGAGAGAAGTCCTGCGCCATACGCACGATGGTGTCGTAGACCGCGCTGTCGCCGTGAGGGTGGTATTTACCGATCACGTCACCGACGATACGCGCTGACTTTTTATAAGGGCGGTTCCAGTCGTTATTGAGTTCGTGCATGGCGTACAGAACGCGGCGGTGCACAGGCTTGAGGCCATCACGCGCATCAGGAAGCGCCCGGCCCACGATCACGCTCATGGCGTAATCGAGATAACTGCGACGCATCTCCTCTTCAAGGCTGATGGGCAGAGTTTCTTTAGCAAACTGGGTCATGTCTAGTGATACTTTGACGGCTGGAAAGCAACCATTTTAGGTCGAATGGCGTGTGGCAGCAGAGCAACATAACTTAGGAATTACATAGCTCTCCTACTTGTTGGAGCTTAGTTGACAACACTCTTGCATGTTACGTATGGCACAATCGTTTCAACGTTTTTGGTGATGGTCACTGATGACGTCCACAGATTCGCAGCCCTGCTGCGGCTTTTTCCCCAAGAGGAGAACCATGAAGAAACTGAACAAAGTGGCGATGCTGTTTGCCTCCGCTGCCCTCGTGACGGCCGCTGGCGCACAAGTTAAGGCTGCAAATGGCGGCAACGTCATCGACAACTGGCAAAACGGCACCAGCGAGCTGGTGTGGAAGAACGGCACAAACGAACTGTGCTGGCGCGATGCCAACTGGACTCCTGCTACTGCCGCTGTTGATTGCGACGGTGCACTGAAGGCTCAAGTTGCTGCTCCTGCTCCCGCTGTTGTTGCTCCTCCTGTTGCTCCAGCTCCTGCAGCTATTGCTTCCAAGGTCACTTACTCTGCTGACGCCTTCTTCGACTTCGATAAGTCGGTTCTGAAGCCCGCTGGCAAGGCTAAGCTGGACGATCTGACCGGCAAGATCAAGGACATCAACCTGGAAGTTATCATCGCCGTGGGTCACACTGACTCCGTCGGTTCCGATGCATACAACCAGAAGCTGTCGGTGCGTCGCGCTGAAGCTGTGAAGGCTTACTTGGTGTCCAAGGGCATCGAAAAGAGCCGCGTGTACACCGAAGGCAAGGGCGAAAAGCAACCCGTGGCAGACAACAAGACTGCTGCTGGCCGCGCTCAAAACCGCCGCGTGGAAATCGAAGTTGTGGGCACCAAGGCTGCTCAGTAATCTTTGATTGCTACACAAAAAGCCCCGGCAACGGGGCTTTTTTTATGCCTGATTCATTGCTGTAATCGCGGACAATTGCACCATGAGCAACACTATCAATGCCGATCCGGCAGAACTGGAAAAGTTCTCCAGCCTGGCCCATCGCTGGTGGGATCCCGAGAGTGAATTCAAACCACTGCATCAAATTAACCCCCTGAGACTTGACTGGATTAATGCCCAGGTGCCTCTGGTGAATCAGCGAGTGCTGGATGTGGGTTGTGGCGGCGGCATTCTTGCCGACTCCATGGCGCGCAAAGGGGCGAAAGTTGTGGGTATTGATCTGGCAACCAAGGCCTTGCGAGTGGCGCAGTTGCATGCGCTTGAGACTTCAACTCCCAATATTCAGTACCACGAAGTCAGCGTAGAGCAGCTTGCACAAGAGCAGCCAGCCAGTTTTGATGTGGTGACCTGTATGGAAATGCTGGAGCATGTGCCTGACCCCGCTTCCATCGTTCGCGCTTGCGCGGAGCTGGTAAAGCCCGGTGGCTGGGTGTTTTTTTCCACCATCAATCGCAATGCTAAGGCTTTTGCACTGGCGATTGTGGCGGCGGAGTACATGCTCAAAATGATTCCCAAGGGTACGCACGAGTACGCCAAGCTGCTGCGTCCCAGCGAGCTGGCCCGTTTTGCGCGTGAAGCAGGGCTGGATCTTCAGGGTAGCAAAGGGTTGGAGCACAACCCCATCTCGGGCCGTTACTGGTTGAGCAACGATACCTCGGTCAATTACATGCTGGCAACTCGCCGCCCACAGGAGTAATGAGTATGTGGAAGCATGTAAAAGCAGTGCTTTTCGATCTGGATGGCACATTGATCGATAGCGCCCCTGACTTGGGTGCAGCTGCTGACAAAATGCGCGTGGACCGAGGAATGCCGTCGCTCCCGCTGGATGCCTATCGCCATATGGCTGGCGCTGGCGCACGTGGAATGCTGGGTATTGCCTTTGGCATGATGCCTGAATCTGCAGGCTTTGCGGAAATGCGAGAAGAGTTTTTTCGCAATTACGAGCAATGCATGACTGAGCGTACTTACGCCTTCGATGGCGTGCCTGAGCTGATTCAGACGCTGGAAGCTGGGTCGCTCCTGTGGGGCATCGTCACCAACAAGTCCATGCGCTTTACCGGTCCATTGACTCAGCAAATGCCTTTGTTCTCCAAGGCCGCTGCGGTGGTGAGCGGAGATACGACACCCCATGCCAAGCCGCATCCGGAGCCGTTGTTTGAGGCGGCTCGGCGTATGAATATTGATCCCGAGCATTGCATTTATGTTGGGGATGACGAGCGCGACATTCAGGCTGGCGCTGCCGCAGGCATGAAAACAGTGGCCGCCTGCTACGGATACCTGGGTGCAAAGACCGATACAGCCCATTGGGGTGCAGATGCGCACATCAAATCTCCCCTTGAGCTGTTGAAGTTGCTGGGATGAGGCTAGAATAGGAAGTAAGGGGCTGTCCTGGTTTCGACGTGGGTTCGGGACCGGTGCGGTGCATGTCGAGCTTGAGTGACGCTCGTAAATCTCCATTCAAAAAACTAACTGCAAACGACGAACGTTTCGCACTCGCCGCTTAATCCGGTGAGCCTTACAACAGCACGCTAGTGGGCTGGGCAAGGGGGTAGCAATATCTCCAGGCTGTAAGGGAATTTTCATTAGCTGGCTGGGTATCGGGCTTCTTGATACTTGGCGAGATTTTAGGAAGCTGGCTAACCAAGTAGCGTGTGCCTGCGGGGCTTGGGTGGCGAGATTTAAATCAGAGCACTAAACATGTAGATCTGTCCGGCGAAGGCTTGCGGACGCGGGTTCAATTCCCGCCAGCTCCACCATTCACCCATCCAAAGGGGTTCAATGAAGTTCATTGAACCCCTTTTTCTTTTGAAAAATCAATGACTTATAGTGCAATTGAGTCTAGGGAGATTCCACTTCTGCCAATAACGAGAGGGGGAACAGCTGGGGGAACAGACGATTGAAATGGTAGATTTACCCCCATTGTTCCCCCACCTCCCTCTGAGGAAGGTGATTTTTGAGAGGTTTGTTCCCCCATGTTGACCGATGCTCAGTGCAGAAATGCCACTTGTTCCCCCGGCGCGAAGAGAGAGCGTTTTTCTGACTCTGGAGGGCTGTACTTGGAGGTAAGTCCCGCAGGATCACGGCGTTGGTTCTGGAAGTACCGTAAAGATGGTAAAGAAGGTCGTTTGGCACTGGGAAGTTACCCGCAGGTCAGCTTGTCAGCTGCGCGCAAAGCGCGAGACATTGCTCGACTGCAAAAATCTGAAGGCATTGACCCTGCTAAAGCGCGCAAGGTTGAAAAGCTGGTCAATCCGACTGGGTTTGACAATTCTTTCAAATCAGTGGCTTTGGAATGGCATGGACGGCAGGTCACTCGCTGGAGTCCAGGGCATGCCGAGCGCACACTGCGGCAGTTGGAGCGTGACTTGTTCCCCTGGATTGGTGATAGGGAAATGTCACAGATTCAGCCCATGGAGCTTTTGGCGGTACTTCAAAAGGTCGAAGAGCGTGGCGCGATTGAGACTGCAGACCGTGCTTTGATGCTAGCTCGGCAGGTCTGGCGCTATTGGTTGCCAACGGCCAGCAACACTCAGCGTGACATCACAGAGGGATTGAAGGCACGGCTGACCCCTTATCGTGGAAGCAATTTCCCCGCGATCGTGGAGCCGGAACGCTTTGGCGAACTTTTGAGGGCAATGTATGCCTACAAAGGCGGCCCGTTTGTGCGAACGGCACTTTTGCTGGCGCCGTTGCTTTATCAGCGCCCAGCCAATCTGCGGATGATGGAGTGGGAAGAGCTTGATTTGGATGGGCAAATGTGGACGATTCCTAGCGCAAAAATGAAGCGTTCTGTGCAAGAGAAGGAAAACGGCGAGCCGCATGTAGTGCCGTTGCCCAAACAGGCGGTAGCGATGCTTCGTGAGCTGAAGCCTCTTAGTGGACGTGGCCGTTATGTTTTTCCTGGTCAGCGAGACCATGATCGGCCCATGTCGGATAACTCTGTGCGTACGGCCTTATATAGCCTCGGGTTTGGTGATGAGCAAAGCTGGCATGGTTTTCGTGCTAGCGCCAGAACAATGTTGGTTGATCAGCTTGATCTCGATCCGCTGGCGATTGAAGCCAATCTAGCGCACGCCGTTAAGGATGCTAATGGACGCAGCTACAACCGGACGAAGTACTTGGCAAAGCGCTTCGATCAGATTCAGCAGTGGGCTGACTATTTGGATCATTTACGCGAATCGTTGGGCGTGGTTGAAGGTGTTAAAAAAATGCGGGTTGCTTTAAATCAAGGTTGAGCGGGTGTTTCTGGCTGTTTCCTGGCATCTCACTCAGTTGCTGAAGCGGCAACAGCCAAAAAATCCTTATCGAAGTAAGCTCCGCACGAGGGACACATGACGTTCGTGATCTGCTCCGCAAGCGTGCGGTGATAGGTCAGATCGGTGCCGTTCTTGAAGAGCGTTGCATCACAATCGTAGCAGTGGGTGCGAACGGTTTCCATGCCGCAATTTCCGCAGTTCTGTGACCAATAGTCCCTGCCTCTGCGAGTCTGTCGCCGCTTGATGTCGACAGACTCGTGTTTGGTAGCACAGCGGATGCAGCAACTCGTACTGTTCCAGTTGTATTCCTCATCGGGGCTAGGGGGCTGAGGAAACACTGCTTGTAGCCCTATGGCGATCAAACGGCGCAGGTTCTGTTGCGCACCACCGCCTTGCGTCCCAGCCGCGAGTTGGATGCTTCCGGTACGGTGATTTGTGGGCGCCTCCTGTCCATAGTCGCAGTGTTGTCCCCAGGCAAGCGGAGATGACGGTTCAGAAACTGCATTCGCTTGCGGCTGCAAGATGAACACGCGGTCCCTTTTGCCGCCGTAGCCCTTCCCATCGACCAACTCAGCAAGTAAGTCGGTAAGTTCGCCCCGCCGCCAGCGTGTGCGGAACTTGGCGTCCATGACGATGGCGCCCACATCGCCAGAATCTGAATTGCTGAATCGCAAGCGAAAATCTGGGCGCCTGCCGTTTTCAAGAACTGGCTGGATTTCTAAGATGGCCGAAATGCCAATGTCCTTTCTGTTGAACAGAAGGCTCGCACTGTCTGGCCGCCCGGTCACCGCTCTAAAAACCAACTCTTGCCATCCAGGACTTGGCTCAAAGTCAAAATCCTCGATGAGGGTGCTGATGATCTTCACCAGACACCATCGTTCATAGACGGCACTAGCATGCAAGATGCTGATCCGATGTAGTTCGTCAAGCGACTCACCGCCGATGCCCGCGCGCTCTGCAAGTTCACGCACCCGGGTGTAGGCTTTGAGAA
>NZ_JABBCQ020000027.1 GCF_012844455.2 Comamonas suwonensis
TCCTTTGGTGATGCCGGCATCTGAGCCATTTATGCCTCAAGTCTGTACCCCCGCCCAAGGCCTGGTAGCCCTCTACGCCCTGCAAGCCATCACCGAGGACAACGTGCTGTCGGCCATAGCCCAGATCCCAGACCCTGTGCAACAGTACACCGCAAAGATCGGCTACCAGCACGCCACAACCTGGGAGCGCAACAGCCCCACGATGCAAGCAATGTCCCAGTTGTTGCAGTTGTCCGATCAGGACCTGGATGCTCTGTTTACCTATGCTGCGGGAGTGAATTTATGAAGGAGCTTGTCATTCATGCCAGCATTACGTTGGCCGCAGTCTGGCTGCTGTGGGTCATGTTCGTGGCCGTGATGCGTCTGCAAATGCTGCGCGATGCCGGCCAGCTCACCACGGGACAAAAGATCATGGGCTACCCGACGCTGCTCCTGGGCCTGGTGCTCGACTTTGCGCTCAATGTCGTGCTCTGCACGCTGATCTTCATTGAGCTACCGCGCGAGTGGACCGTTTCGGCTCGCCTATGGCGCCACAGCACGCAGGGGTCAGGCTGGAGGAAGAAGGCAGCGTTGCTGGTGCGAACACAGCTCCTCGACACTGCCGACCCGCGAGGCTACCACTCGGGCTGACGTACGGTCGGATGGGTTCTAAACAAGAAAGGCCGGGTGAGTCCGGCCTTTTGCAATTCCTTTGCACTGATTGAAATCGAATGCAGCGTGATTTATCACACATCAGCGGCCCTAGTTTTCGCGGCGCGCTTCAACCGTGGTCAGGAAGGCCTTGGGCTCGCGAGCCGATACGGGCTCCTGACGCGCCAGCAAGCGCAAGAACGTGTCATGCGCCAGATCGCCCGCCTGATGCACATCGCCAAGTCTTCTGCGCAGCCAACCATGCAACCAGCCATGGTGCTCGGTGTAGAGACGGGCGACCTCGTGATGCAGGGGGCTGGTGCTAGACGGCATGGCAGGTTTGAGTTCCCTCGCGGGTTCGCTGAAGGCTCTCAATCAATAATGATTATTATTTAGATTGTATCCAGATACAGAATCTGCCTCCGGTCAAATCCAGCAGCGACCGCCATACCAGCCAGATATTGGTACGCCAGCATGAAAAAAGGCTCTGCAGAACGCAGAGCCTTTTCATTGCACTGGCAGCGCCTGGGAATCAGCCCAGCCACTTGCGGGCGTTGCGCCACACATTCATCCAGGGGCTGAATTGAGACTTATCGCCCGATGTCCAGCTCATCTGCACGTTGCGGAACACACGCTCGGGGTGGGGCATCATGGCGGTGAAGCGGCCGTCAGCCGTGGTCACCGCCGTCAAGCCACCGGCCGAGCCGTTGGGGTTGAACGGGTACTGCTCGGTAGGCTGGCCATGGTTGTCCACGTAACGCATGGATTGGAGCACCTGATCCGCATTGCCACGGAACTGGAAGTTGGCAAAGCCTTCGCCATGTGCCACGGCGATTGGCAGGCGCGAGCCGGCCATGCCTTGCAGGAACAGGCTAGGCGATTCCAGCACTTCCACCATCGACAGACGCGCTTCAAAACGGTTGCTCTGGTTTTGCGTGAAGCGTGGCCAGTCTTGTGCGCCAGGGATGATGTCGGCCAGTTCGGCAAACATCTGGCAGCCGTTGCACACGCCCAGACCGAAGGTATCGGTACGGCCAAAGAAGGCCTGGAACTGCTCCGACAGACGGTCGTTGAACGTGATGGAGCGTGCCCAGCCGATGCCAGCACCCAAGGTGTCACCGTAGCTGAAACCACCGCAGGCAACGACGCCGGCAAAGTCTTTCAGCTGTGCACGGCCAGCTTGCAGGTCGCTCATGTGCACGTCCACCGCATCAAAACCGGCTTCGGTAAAGGCGTAGGCCATTTCCACATGGGAGTTCACGCCCTGCTCACGCAGCACGGCCACGCGGGGCTTGGCAGCCACGTTGATGAAAGGCGCTGCCACGTTGACCTGGGGGTCGAACGTCAGGTGCACATGCATGCCGGGATCGCTTGCTTGACCAGCGGCTGCGTGTTCGCTGTCGGCGCACACGGGGTTGTCACGCTGCTGGTTGATCTTCCAGCTCACGGCATCCCACACCTGGTGCAGGTCGGAGAGCGTTGCGCCAAAGACCTTGTTCGCATCGCGCCACACTTGCAGCTCGCCCTTGCCAGCGTCCACGGGGGAGGACACAGGGCGGGTCTTGCCCACAATGGTGGAGCACTGGATCAAACCATGCTCACGCAGCACATCCATCACTTCGGTGCGGTCTGCGGTGCGGATTTGCAGCACGGCGCCCAGCTCTTCGTTGAACAGTGCACGCAGGGTTTGCTCTTCGCGGCGTCCGGAGACTTGCTTGCCCCAGTTCTTACCTTCACCGCTATCCATGCGGCTGTCGGAGATGCCGTCGCCTTCGGTGATCAGCATGTCCACATTCAGCGCCACGCCCACATGGCCGGCAAAGGCCATTTCTGCCACGGTGGCCAGCAGGCCGCCGTCGCCCTTGTCGTGGTAGGCCAAGATCAGGCCCTTGGCGCGCAAAGCGTTCACGGCATCGACCATGGCGATCAGGTCCTTGGCGTCGTCCAGATCAGGCACTTCGTTGCCGGACTGATTGAGCACTTGGCCAATGATGGAGCCGCCCATGCGGTTCTTGCCGCGGCCCAGATCGATCAGCACCAGTGTGCTGTCGTCTTCCTCGGCGTTGAGCTGAGGCGTCAGCGTGGTGCGCACATCATCAATCGACGCAAAGCCCGTGATGATCAAACTCACGGGCGAGGTGACCTTCTTGGTTACACCGTTCTCGCTCCATTGCGTGCGCATCGACAAGCTGTCTTTGCCCACGGGAATCGAGATGTTCAGCGCGGGGCACAGCTCCATACCCACAGCCTTCACCGTGGCGTACAGCGCAGCGTCTTCACCGGCTTCGCCGCAAGCGGCCATCCAGTTGGCCGACATCTTCACCTTGCTCAACTCGATGGGTGCCGCCAGCATGTTGGTGATGGCTTCTGCCACTGCCATGCGGCCCGAGGCGGGAGCGTTGATGGCCGCCAGCGGCGTGCGCTCGCCCATGGCCATGGCCTCACCTTTGAAGCCCTTGTAGTCCGCCAGCGTCACGGCCACGTCGGCCACAGGCACTTGCCATGGGCCAACCATCTGGTCGCGGTGGGTCAGACCACCGACGGCGCGGTCGCCGATGGTAATGAGGAAGCGCTTGGAGGCCACGGTGGGGTGAGCCAGCACGTCGATCACGGCCTGTTCCAGCGCCACGCCGGTCAGGTTAATCGCGGGCAGCTCGCGCTCTACGGTGGTCACGTCCTTGTGTACCTTGGGCGGCTTGCCCAGCAGCACTTCCATGGGCATGTCGACCGGGAACTTCTGGTCACCCGCTTCCACAGCCGTGTCTTCCAGCACCAGCTGACGCTCTTCAGTGGCCGTGCCGATGACGGCAAACGGGCAGCGCTCGCGCTCGCAGAAGGCGGCGAACTGCGCTAGCGATTCAGGGGCAATGGCCATCACGTAACGCTCTTGCGATTCGTTGGACCAGATTTCCTTGGGCGACATGCCCGATTCTTCGAGCTTCACTGCACGCAGATCAAAGCGCGCGCCACGACCCGCATCATTGGTCAGCTCAGGAAAGGCGTTGGAGATACCACCGGCACCCACGTCGTGGATGGCCAAGATGGGGTTTTTCTCGCCCTGCTGCCAGCAGTGGTTGATGACTTCTTGCGCACGGCGCTCAATCTCGGGGTTGCCGCGCTGCACCGAATCAAAATCCAGCTCAGCCGCGTTGGTGCCCGAAGCCATGGAGCTGGCTGCACCGCCGCCCATGCCAATGCGCATGCCGGGGCCGCCCAGCTGGATCAGCAAGGTGCCAGCGGGGAACAAAATTTTCTTGGTCTGCTCGGAGTCGATCACGCCCAGACCACCGGCAATCATGATGGGCTTGTGGTAGCCACGGGTGATGTCGCCGACTTGCTGCTCGTATTCGCGGAAGTAACCGGTCAGGTTGGGGCGGCCAAACTCGTTGTTGAACGCCGCGCCACCCAAGGGGCCTTCGATCATGATTTGCAGCGGGCTGGCAATGTGCTCAGGCTTGCCCACTTCACTGCCCCAGAGCTTGGACACGGTGAAACCGGTCAGACCTGCCTTGGGCTTGGAGCCACGGCCGGTGGCACCTTCGTCACGGATTTCGCCGCCGTTGCCGGTGGATGCACCTGCGAACGGAGAGATGGCCGTGGGATGGTTGTGCGTCTCGACCTTCATCAACACATGGTTGATGGCAGTCTGTTTTTGATAGCTAGGAGCGCTTGCGCTGTCTGCACCAGCATTGAATTTGGCGGTAAAACGCTCGACTTCATGGCCTTGCATGATGGAGGCGTTGTCCGAGTACGCGACTACCGTGTGCTGAGGCGACACGGCTTCGGTGTTGCGGATCATGCCGAACAGAGATTTCTCTTGCGCCACACCGTCAATAGTGAAGTTGGCGTTGAAGATCTTGTGGCGACAGTGCTCGGAGTTCGCCTGCGCGAACATCATCAGCTCCACATCGGTGGGGTTGCGCTTCAGACCCTTGAAGGCGTTTTCGAGGTACTCGATTTCGTCTTCGGCCAGAGCCAGGCCCCACTGTTTGTTCGCTTTTTCCAGAGCAGCAGCGCCTCCACCCAGCACATCCACAAACTCCATGGGCTCTGCGGCCAGGGTCGTGAACAGCTGCTCGGCCTCTGCACGGGTGGCAAAGACCGATTCGGTCATCCGGTCATGCAGCAGCGCAGCGATTTGCGCGGTTTGCTCTTGCGACAGCTCGGGCTTGCCGCCGAGGATGCCGGACTTGAGTTCCACACGGAACTCGGTCATGCGCTCGACGCGGAAGACGTTCAGGCCGCAGTTGCGGGCAATGTCGGTCGCCTTGGAGGCCCAGGGCGAGATCGTTCCCAGACGGGGCGTGACAATAAATGCCACACCGTCGGTCGTGCCGACATAGGGATCGCCATAGGTCAAGAGTGCCGACAGGCGCTCTTGCAATGCGGGCACCGGAGCACCCTCCGTAGCCACCAGATGCACAAAGCGTGCAGACACGCTGGTGATCTTGGAGTGGATAGCGACCAGATCGGTCAAAAGCTGTTGAGCGCGGAACGAGCTAAGAGCGTTTCCACCCTCAAACTGTGTCAAATGCAAGGTCACGTGGCGGCCTGTTTATGTGAAGGCTGGTGAATGCGCCCCCGCCTTGACCCGTTAAAGGTCAAAGCCAAGGCACTGTATCGGTGAGCCTCACATTTTACCGTCCCTCGGACTTACCCCAAGCCCTCGCGTCCCTTGCCCCTGCAAGTTCAAGCCCGCAATGGGATAATTCCACCATGAGCATCACACTGAAACCCCCCGAAGACATCGAGCGCATGCGCATTGCCGGCCGCTTTGCTTCGGATGTGCTGGACTACATCACCCCCCACATCAAGCCGGGCATCACCACCCAGCAAATCGACGATCTGTGCGCCGCACGCATGGCCGAGCAAGGCACCAAGACCGCCTGCCTGGGCTATCAGCCTCCGGGCATGACGCCCTACCCGGCCTATGTCTGCACCTCGGTCAACCACGTGGTCTGCCACGGCATCCCCAATGACAAGCCTTTGAAGAAGGGCGATATCGTCAATGTGGACGTGACCGTGATTACCGAGGACGGCTGGTTTGGCGACAACAGCCGCATGTTCCTGATCGGTGACGGCACGATTGCTGGCAAGCGCCTGAGCAAGCTGACGTTTGAAGCCATGTGGAAGGGTATCGAGCAGGTCAAGCCCGGTGCCACCCTGGGCGATATTGGCCATGCCATCCAGACCTATGCCGAAGGCCATAACCTGAGCGTGGTGCGTGAGTACTGCGGCCACGGCATTGGCAAAGTCTTCCACGACGAGCCACAGGTGCTGCACTATGGCCGCCCCGGCGACGGTGTGGTTCTGGAAGAAGGCATGGTCTTCACCATCGAGCCCATGCTGAACCTGGGCAAGCGCGACATCAAGGCCATGCCCGATGGCTGGACCGTGATTACCAAAGACCGCAGCCTGACCGCACAGTGGGAGCTGATGCTGGCCGTCACCAAGACCGGCTATGACGTACTGACCTGGTCGGATGGCTCGCCCACGCCCCCCGACTTCATCAAAGCCATCCGCACCTGATCATTTTTCAGCTGCCTCCGAGCACCATGCCGCACCCAGCCAGACTGGTTGCGGCATATTTTTTGCTTGCAGCCATTGTGTCGCAAGCGCTTTGCGCTCACCTTTTTGCAGACACGGGCTTCAGGCCCAAGTCAGTTGAGTTAAGGTGGTAGTTAAGCAATTGCTCTGTTGAAACCGTTTTTTCTGCTGCGCATGACCTCCTCTGCCCTCTCTCCTGCCGCCGCGCCTGACGCGCCCGATCAACCCTCGCTACAAACTCTGCGCGAGGAATTCCGCACGGCCAAGGCCAAGCAGATAGCGCTGCTGCACAACCCGGCTCTGGGTCGGCGCAGCGTAAGAGGTGTGCTGCACCATTTCAGTGAACTGGCCGATGGCCTGCTGCGCACACTCTGGCAGCGAGCGCAAATGCCAGAGACCGCAGCCCTGCTGGCCGTGGGCGGCTATGGGCGCGCCCAGCTTTTTCCCTATTCAGACATTGATGTGCTGGTGCTTCTGCCCCAAAGTGGAGCACAGCCCGCGCCTGAAACCGCAGCAAGCATCGAACAATTCATCAGCAGTTGCTGGGATGCGGGGCTTGAAATTGGCTCCAGTGTGCGCAGCATTGCCGAGTGCCTGCAGGAAGCCGCGCAAGACCTGACGGTGCAGACCGCCATGCTCGAATCCCGCCGCATCACCGGCAGCCAGCCCCTGTTTGCCGATTTTGAAAGCCAGTTCCGCGCGCAGCTGGAGCCCAAGGCATTTGTCGAAGGCAAGATTCTGGAGATGCGCCAGCGCCATGCCAAATATGACTTCACGCCGTATTCTCTGGAGCCCAACTGCAAGGAATCGCCCGGCGGCCTGCGCGACCTGCATACCATGCTCTGGCTCACCAAGGCCGCAGGCTTGGGCAGCAGTTGGCATGAGCTGGCCGAGCAAGGCCTGATTACTCCGTTTGAGGTGCAGCAGCTCGAATCCAACGAGTCACTGCTCAGCCTGATTCGCGCCCGCCTGCACGCCGCAGCGGGGCGGCATGAAGACCGCCTGGTGTTTGACCTGCAAACCGCCGTGGCTGAGGCCTTTGGCTACCGCTCCACCACGCCGGAAGGCCGCAAACTGGCCATGCGCGCAGGTGAGACGCTGATGCGCCACTATTACTGGGCGGCCAAAGCAGTGACCCAGCTGTGCCAGATTGTGCGCATGAGCATTGAAGAGCGCCTGAACCCCAGCTCGCACAAGTTGATACGTCTGAACGAGCGCTTTTGCGAGAAGGCTGGCGCCATTGAAGTCGTCAGCGACGACCTTTACGAGCGCGACCCGCATGCGATTCTTGAGACTTTTCTCATGTATGAGCAGCACGAGGGGCTGACAGGCCTTTCCACCCGCACCCTGCGCGCGCTGTATGCCAGCCGCGATGTGATGGACAGCGCATTTCGCCATGACCCGGTGAACCGCGCCACCTTCATGAAAATTCTGCAGCAGCCGCGCGGCATCACCCATGCCATCCGGCTAATGAACCAGACCTCGGTGCTGGGTCGCTACCTGTGGCCATTTCGCCGCATCGTGGGGCAGATGCAGCACGACCTGTTTCACGTTTACACCGTGGATCAGCATATCTTGATGGTGCTGCGCAATGTGCGGCGCTTCTTCATGGCCGAACATGCCCACGAGTATCCGTTCTGCTCCCAGCTGGCCGCCGGCTGGGACAAGCCGTGGATTCTGTATCTGGCCGCCCTGTTTCACGACATTGGCAAGGGCCGCGGCGGCGATCACTCCATCATCGGCTCGGTAGAAATCAAGCGCTTTTGCCGCGCCCACCAGATTGACAAAGCCGATGCCAAACTGGCCGATTTTCTGGTCCGCGAGCACCTGACCATGAGCCAGGTCGCACAGAAACAGGACTTGTCAGATCCCGACGTCATTCGTGCCTTTGCCGATCGCGTGGGCAATGAGCGATATTTGACCGCCCTGTACCTGCTGACGGTAGCCGACATTCGCGGCACCAGCCCCAAGGTCTGGAGCGCATGGAAGGGCAAGCTGCTGGAAGACACCTACCGCCTGACACTGCGCGTGCTGGGCGGCCGCGCCCCCGATGCCGCAGCCGAAGTGGAAGGCCGCAAGCGCGAGGCCTTGATCCAGCTGGCCTTGACGGCCCAGCCCTTTGAGTCACACAAAAAACTCTGGGAATCGCTGGATGTGAGCTACTTCATGCGCCATGAAGCGGCTGACATTGCCTGGCACACCCGGCATCTCTCGCGCCATGTAGGCTCAGGCAAACCCGTGGTACGGGCCCGTCGATCACTGGCGGGCGAAGGCCTGCAGGTGCTGGTGTATGCACCTGATCAGGCCGATCTGTTCGCCCGCATCTGCGGCTATTTCGATCGCGCCAGCTTTTCGATTCTCGACGCCCGTGTGCACACGGCCAACAACGGCTATGCGCTGGATACGTTCCAGGTCATTGCCCCCACGATGCAGGATCAGTACCGTGAACTGATGCACATGGTGGAAAACGACCTGACGCACGCTCTGCTGCAGGGCGGCCCGCTCCCCACCCCCTCGCAAAGACGGTTGTCCCGCCGGGTCAAGAGCTTTCCGTTTGCACCGCGTGTCGCACTACGGCCTGATGAGAAGGCGCAGCACTGGCTACTATCCATCTCCGCATCGGACCGGGCCGGCTTGCTCTACATCATTGCCCGCATCCTGGCTCAGCACCATATCAGCGTGCATCTGGCCAAGATCAGTACGCTGGGTGAGCGGGTGGAAGACACTTTCCTGATCGAAGGCCCGGAGCTGCAAGACAACAACAGCCAGTTGCGCATAGAGACCGAGCTACTCAAGGCACTGGCCCAGTCCAGCGGAAATTGAAGCTTCAGTTGGGAGAAAAGCTGCCGATAAGCATTCACCACTACTACGGAAAGCCTATGCAGCTCGCCTCCAATGAAGTTGCGGCCCCGCCGCCCAGCACGACCCGCAGTGGCCTGTTTCATATGCCGCTGTTTCGCCCCGGTACCGAGGTGACCCAAAATGGCCGACGAGAAATCGTCAGCCACGTCATTCTGCGCAGACGAGAGCTGATGGTTTATCTGCAAGGCCATGACGACCCCGTCAAACCAGACCGACTGCATCTGGCTCCGTCGCTGTTCACCACCGAACGCAGCCCCCAGCCGCTGACCTGGTTTCTGTAAATAGTCAGACATCAAAAAAGCCGCTGACCCTTATGGCATCAGCGGCTTTCGCTATGAATGTTGAATTCAGTTCAACGGAGGCTGCGCATTGGCCATCACTTGGCCCAGTTGCACCGGTGCCGCAGGCTGCCACTGCCCGTTAAATTGCAGCCCCGCGCTTTTCGGGAACAGCATGACCACGGTGGAGCCCAGTTGAAAGCGCCCCATTTCGGCCCCCTTCGCCAGCTCGACGGCTTCAGTGTCTTCATAGTTCCAGGTCTTGATGTGACCAGGGCGCGGCGGGTTGATCAGGCCATGCCAAACGGTTGCCATGCTGCCCACAATCGTGGCGCCCACCAGCACCATGACAAACGGGCCGTGCGCGGTATCAAACACACAGACCACGCGCTCGTTGCGCGCGAACAGGCCAGGTACGCCACGCGCAGTCACCGGGTTGACTGAAAACAGATCGCCGGGCACATAAGTCATGCTGCGCAGCTTGCCTGCACAAGGCATATGAATGCGGTGATAGTCACGCGGGCTCAAGTAGATGGTGGCAAAGCTGCCGTCATCAAACTGACGAGCCAATGCAGCATCGCCCCCCACCAGCGCGGTGGCGCTGTATTGATGGCCCTTGGCCTGAAAAATCTGCTCGCCTTCAATCTTGCCAAACTGGCTGATGGCGCCATCGACAGGGCATACCCAGTCCGCCTGAGCCAAAGGACGAGCACCATCCTTGAGCGCCCGCGTAAAAAAGGCATTGAATGTCTTATAGGCCGCGGGATCAGAGTTCGCCGCCTCGGCCATATTGACCTTGTAACGCTGAATAAAGCGACGAATGACTGCCGTCGTCAAGCTCCCGGCCTCGGCCTGGGCCAGTTTCCCCATCAAGGCGGTCAGAGCCTGCTTGGGCAAGAAATATTGAGAAAGTACGGCAAGTCGATCAGACACAGTGTTTTTTTGCTATCAAAGTTATAGAACAGTGGACAGGATTCTAGCCAAGACAATGGTGATCGCCACGGTCTTTCAAAACACCAGTCTGCGTCTGCACCTATTGCACCTGCAAGGCAGCCCTAGACATCCGTGAAACCTCTATGAAAAAGTGCACAAAACCCGTCTTATCGATGCGACGTCCTACCCTTTTTCCAGAACATAAGCAAGGCCAAGACGCTACAATTCTGATGTTTAGCTGAATGCTTTTTGCCGCATTGCTAATGGGATATCGGCCTTTTGTTTGGTCTGCGCAGTCTGCGCTGCGCGCCCGCCACGTAAAAGGCCTGAGTCATACACCACTCAGGCCTTTTACGTGGCGATGACGAACAAGCGCCGCAACTGACCTTTTTGAGAGATTGAACAAATGGCCAAGGAAGAACTGATTGAAATGCAAGGCTCCGTGACGGAAGTCCTGCCTGACTCGCGTTTTCGCGTCACGCTGGAAAACGGTCACCAACTGATTGCCTACACAGGCGGCAAGATGCGCAAGCATCACATTCGCATTCTGGCGGGCGATAACGTGTCGCTGGAAATGTCGCCCTATGATCTGACCAAGGGGCGCATCACCTTCCGCCACCTGGCCAACCGTGGCCCAGGCCCTACCCCGCGTCGCGCTAAGTAATTCGCCTCTTCACTCAAAAGTAGCCGCTCCTCCAAAACGAGCTGATTTTTGTGCCTATAATAGAGACTTCGGAGCGTAGCGCAGCCTGGTAGCGCATCTGCTTTGGGAGCAGAGGGTCGCGAGTTCGAATCCCGCCGCTCCGACCAATGATTCAAGGACTTAGCTGAGAAATCGGCTAAGTCCTTTTGTCTTTTCTGGGTTGCAGAGCAAAAAAATGTTCCTTTGCCCTCTTTATTGTCTTTCTCCGCGCGGCAGTAGTGCCTAGCGTGGTCGCCCATTTAAGGCGATGGACTCAACCAGCAAACACCAGATAGCGGTCTCGTTAGCAGTCCTCTAGCGAGCTTTACACCTTGACTGCGAAAGAACCGCAATTGCCCTTCCGCCTGCCGCTGTGACTTCCCGCACCAAATGCCGGGAAGTCAAGATCCGATCAGTTACCGCGGTAGCTAGAGAAGCCGTAAGGGCTCAGCAATAAAGGGATATGGTAGTGGGGGACCGAGCCATCAGCCTTGAAAATCACGGGAATTTCAGGGAAGAACGTAGAAGTCTTGTGCTTGTTGAACCACTCCTCCGTCTGGAAGGTTACGCGATAGCTGCCTTTTTCCATGATCGACTCGGAAGGGTACAGTGCTGGAATACGGCCCTGCTCGTTGGTGATGCCTTCATTGATTTTCACCCACTTGCTATCAACCTTTTTTTCCAGACTCACGCTCACACCCGCCGACGGCAAGCCATCTTGCAAGTTCAGCACATGAACGCTCAAGGGATTGGACGCAGCGAGAGCGGAGCTGACAAAGGCGGCATTCAACAGCAGGCCGGCGATAAGCAATTTGGTTTTTTGCATGGAAGTTCCCAGGGTGTAGATCAATAAATAAGGAAGAGAAACAAATAAAGGCAGTTACTTGGAGGCACCCAGCACTTTGTCGATGGCTTGCAAGGCGCAGCTTTCGTCAATGATTGAACCGCCGGCTCCGCCGACACCGATGGCGCCAATGACTTCGGCACCCACTTTCACGGGCACTCCGCCGCCGATCAATAAAAGGCTGTCAATCGTGTTCAGATTGTTGGACTCGGGGTTCTTGCGTGCGTTTTCCGCAAAAATGCGCGAAGGCGTCTTGCTTGAAAGCGCCGTGAAAGCCTTCTTAACAGCGGCGTCGGTGTTGTGCGGTCCAACACTGTCGTCACGCTGCAAAGAAAGCAGATGACCACCACGGTCAATCACTGCTGCAACTGCAGAGCGACCTTGTGCATGGCATGCCGACATGGTTGCCTCCACCAAAGCATTCGCCAAATTGAGCGACATATTGCTTTGTTGTAATGGAGCGGGTTGGGCAGCAAACGCATGCACCGAGACCAGCAAAAGAAAGCCGCAAGCCGGCTTGATGAAAAACAATCGCATTCTGATCATCCTGTATTCGAGTTGTTTAGCGAATAGAGGCAATTCTGCGCACTGCTCTTAACACCAAGATTGCACGTTCATTACATTTTTTTAATGTGGCCCAGGCCATCTATCGTTATGATTTTCACATTTAAAACACAAAATCAATTAATTAAATTATGCGAATATTAATCATAGAGGACGAGATAAAGGCTGCAGAGTACCTAAAGAAGGGTCTCACGAATTCAGGCTATCAAGTCGAGACTTCCAACGACGGCATCGATGGACTCTTCATCGCACAATCCAGCGACTTTGATTTACTGATCCTCGATGTCATGCTACCCGGCATTGACGGCTGGAGTTTTATTCGCCGTTTTCGTGAACGCAGCCAAGCTCCCGTACTCTTTTTAACGGCAAGAGACGCCGTGGAGGACCGCGTAAAAGGATTGGAGCTAGGTGCCGATGACTACCTGATCAAACCCTTTTCGTATGCAGAGCTTTTGGCACGGGTGCGCACCCTGCTGCGCAGAACGCCGATACGCCAACAAGACACTTTCGAGCTGGCCGATCTGGAGGTAGACATGCTCAAGCGCCGGGCCATACGTGCCGGCCAGCGCATTGACTTGACGAACAAAGAGTTCGCATTGCTGCAACTACTGCTACTGCACAAAGGAGAGGTGATGTCGCGCAGCCAAATTGCCTCTCAAGTGTGGGACATGAATTTTGACAGCGACACCAATGTGGTGGATGTGGCCATCCGCCGCCTGCGGGCCAAAATTGATGACGGGTTTTCAGTCAAGCTCATCCAAACCGTGCGCGGGATGGGTTACCGCATTGAGGAAATGCTGCCGTGATGCATCAAAAACATGCCAGCCTTCGGCTAAGGCTCGCTTTGCTGTTTGCCTTAGCAAGTGCGGTTTTGTTTGCCTTGATGGGTTTTTATGTTTTCAACGCACTGGAAAGAGAAGTCGCATACCGCGATGACATGGCCTTACTGGGGCGCATTGATCGCATTGAAAATATTATAAAAGACAATAGCAATATCGATTTATTAAAAAAACAGCCAAAGCTTTATTCCAATATGCTCGGCAATAAAGACAATGCTTTATGGATTATTAATGAAGCAGGTGATGTATTAATTGATGTTAACCCAGAAAACTTAGCGACACCTATAATTTCCGAATTGAAGCCGTCACCCCTGTTCACAACGACGAGTTCGGAACCTGCTCGCATGGCCTGGGAAAAGGTGAATAGCGGAGATGCAAACCTCTTTATCATCGCGAGCAAATTACTGACCGAGCGCGAACAGATGATGGCCGCTTATCGCTGGAATCTGGGCATTGCGTGGGTGGCTGGTGTGCTTCTGGCATTCATCGTCGGGTGGGAAGTGGTGCGCCGTGGACTTTTACCCCTGCACCGACTAAGCCAGCAAGCGGCAGGCGTTAGCCCCCAGCATCTGGGCCTGCGCCTGGATGAACAACAACAGCCTCAAGAACTGCAAGCCTTGACGGTGGCCTTGAACTTGATGCTTGCACGACTGGAGGAAGGGTACGCAAAACTTTCCCAGTTTTCGGAGGATTTGGCCCATGAGATGCGGACCCCGCTCAACAATCTCATGATTCAAAACCAGCTGACGCTGAGCCAGCCCCGAACGTTTGAAGACTACGAGCATTTACTCGACTCCCAGCAAGAGGAGTACGAGCGCTTAGCGCGAATGATTGACAACATGCTATTTCTAGCCAGAGCAGAAAAGCATGATTCAGCGTTGCAGCTGGAGTCCGTGGATTTGGAAAAATTATCGCAACAGCTTTCAGGGTACTTCGAGGGAATGGCCCAGGAGCGTGGAATGCGGATTGAAACAACCGCCCACGGCTATCTGACAGCAGACAACGCCTTGGTACGCCGCGCATTGGCCAATCTTGTAGCAAATGCGATTCGTTATGGACAGGCCAATACCATCGTCACCCTGCGATGCAATACTCAGACTCCAAAGTGGCTAGATATTGAGGTGCTGAATCAAGGGGCTGCGATTGGAGGCGAACACCTTCCCCGGATATTTGATCGCTTCTATCGCTGTGATGCATCTCGCTCCCATCCCGATGATTCAGGCGGTCTGGGCCTCGCGATTGTCCACTCCATCATGCTCATGCACGGCGGCGAAGTGCTCGTCAGTAGCTCGACTGAAAGCACCCAATTTACCCTGCGTTTCCCCCGGCAGGTTTAGCACTAGAGGTGACCCTAATCGCTTGAACAACCCAGCCCCGTTGCGAAGAGAGGTCGTCGTCGGGGTCATGCCTTACAAGCCATTTGTCCGAAAATTGTGTCGCGCTACCTGCATAAAACACCACTGCAGCCTGCAGCAGTTGCACAGCACAATAGAAAAAAGACTCCTAGCTTTATAGCTAGGAGTCTTTATCTAGTTTGGTCGGAATGGCGGGATTCGAACTCGCGACCCCTTGCACCCCATGCAAGTGCGCTACCAGGCTGCGCTACATTCCGTGTTGTTGCTGCGAATTATAGGGAGGAAAAACAGCCTCCCAGAGAAAAGCACTCACTTTTTTCAAAAAAGTGCAAAAAGGCTCCCCCTAAGAGCTTTCCGCGCTGCCTGCACATGCTTTCTACATGTCGCTATATGCATCGACAGGCAAAGCTTCAGAGATGAAACCCAATGGGCAGTCCCCGTGCATTGGTGCACCAAAGAACAGGTATTCGCCAAGGTGAAGCTTGTAGATCACGAGGCAGCACTGCACATCCAGAATGACTGTTATTCCACGCTCACCATCTCGCAAGCACCCACTCTCAACAGCGCACCTGCGCTGACTGCATCCAGCTCACAAATCCTGTGCACCAAGCTTGTGCACACCCGTGATTCCCCTGTGTAAATGACGCGAAAAAACCACTGCTACGCCTTTGAAAAGATGATTTCATCGGCTTCCATGGATTCGTAGCAATGGCTGTATACAAACCGCCGCTATATTTCAAAACGTAAACCTAATAACCAACTCGAGAGAACACACATGAAGAATACTTTCATCGCCCTGGCAGCTGCCCTGGCTTGCTCCAGCGCCGCTTACGCCCAGAGCAATGTGCAGCTGACCGGCCTAGTGGATATGTACGCCGGCTCCGTAAAGTCGCCTGGTCAGGATCGCAAGTCCGTTTTAGGCTCCGGCGGCATGACCACATCCTGGTGGGGCATCAAAGGCACGGAAGACCTGGGTGGCGGCCTGAAGGCTGACTTCAACCTCACAGCCTTCTTCCGCGCTGATACTGGCACCCCCGGCCGCGATGTCCCCAACGACCCTTTCTTCTCGCGTGATGCCAATGTTGGCCTGAGCGGTAGCTTTGGTCGCGTGGGTCTGGGCCGTGACAAGGCCCCCAACTTCCTGCCCACCATTCTGACCAACCCCTTTGGCGATTCTTTTGTTATTTCGCCCCTGGTTCTGCACGCCAACGTGCCTAACTTTGCCCCAGGCGCTCTATGGACAGGAACCACCCCCTCCGACACTGGCTGGAGCAACCAGATCGTTTATTCAACCCCCAGCTTTGGTGGTCTGAAGGCCAATGTGAACTACCAGTTTGGCGAAAAGACAGCTCAAGGCGAAAAGGGTAAGAAGAACGTTGGCGCCAATCTGATGTATGGCGCAGGCCCTCTGAGCTTGGTCGCTTTTTATGAGCGTGCCCAGATTGCAAACCCTGCAACTCTCAGCGTGATGCCCACCAAGACCGACTGGATGCTGGGTGGCACATATGACTTCAAGGTCGTAAAGCTGTATGGCACATACGGTCAAGCCAAGGTCAAAGACCAAGACCTGAAGAACACCACCTACTCCCTCGGTCTGGACGTTCCTGTGACCACTGCTGGCACCATCAAGGCTGCTGCTGCTCACACCAAGTCTGAAGTGGGCGCAATGGAAGGCAAGCGCACCACCTTCACTGTGGGCTACGACCACTTCCTGTCCAAGCGCACCGATGTGTACGGCGCTGTGATGTATGACCGCATCAAGTGGACTGAATCCAAGTCCGGCACCAGCGTGGTGGCTGGTATCCGTCACCGCTTCTAAGCATTTGAGACCGGCAGGCCTTGCGGCTTGTCATTCAGCAAAAAAGCGAGGATCCAGCCTCGCTTTTTTACGCCTGAACCTGATGACTGCACTAGTTGCGCACAGGCGCTTGCAACAACTTCAGGCGGCGCTCCAGCTGTGCTGCTTTATCGCTGTTTCCGGCCTGCTGCTCAGACTTGAGCTGCATCAGCAACCAGGCCATCAATGGCCGCCGCCAACCTTGTGCCGATGCCGTATCCACCGCCTGCTGCAGCAATGCTGGCGATGCCCTGCCACTACGCAGTTGCACGCCTGCCGCAACCAAGCTGGACAGTGGATCCTTGATCTCGACCGGCGCAACACCTGCAACATTGCCTAGCTGCCGCGCCGCGGCGCGCTGTGCTTCTGGCAATAGTTCGATGTCGGCGGGTTGAGACCTGCCCTGCAAATAGCGAGCATAAGCCTGCTCTTCTTGAGCCGCATCCTGAGCCAGCGCTTCGTAGGCCGGGCAGTCATTCCACTCCAAGCTGGCAACCTGTGCCGCGCAGCGCATTAACTCCACTTTGGCAGCCAAAGCAGGCTGCCCCGTACTGGCCACCGCATCACGGGCTTTTTGCCATTGCAGGGCTTCCACGCGTTGCTGGCCCTGCAAATAAGCAGCCGTGGCTTTTTGCGTCGCGCTTTCAGCCACCAAGGCCCAGTCGGGCGCGGGAGGCTGACTGCTGCAGGCAGCAAGCGCTATGACAGAGATAGCTGCCAGCGCTTTGTTGTATTGGGCTAGAGGCCTTTTTGGCTTGAAATCGGGTTTCATGGCAGCTTCAGCTCCGGTTTGTGGGCAAACGGCCATTTGCGCTGCAAATCGTTGAGAACAGACTCCAGCCGGATCAGGTTGCTTTCCACCTCGGCACGCAGCGCACCCAGATCTGTTGACGCCTCACGGGCATTGCTGCCTACAACCTGCATATCGGCCAGAACCGCGTCAACCTTGCCCATGCTTTTGCGTGTATCGGCCAGCAGGCCGTTGAGCTGCTCCACCGTGGCGCGCACCTGAGGCATGACGCCATTGGCATCAAAAACCTGACTATCGGCACGGGCGACCATGCGATCCATGCGGCCCAGCACGGAGCTGGCTCGCTCCAGCAGCTGAGTGACTTTTTTGGCCTCCTCGTCGCTGCCCAGCACGGCACCAAGAACGCCGCCCTGCCCCTGCATACGCTCGGCCAGCTTGCGCACTTCGGCCAGTGAGCCGCCCAAGGCTGAATCCGTCGCCGTCAGCGACGCCACATTGGCCAACACTTCCTTGGCGGAGTTGATGATCTGAGGCAGCTCAGCCGTGGCATCGCCGCTGAGCACGGGGCGCACGGAATCCGGTGGCAGCGGTGCATCGCTGAGCATGCCGCTATAGGCCTTGATGGTAGTGCCCCCCACAATGCCTTTGACCAGTGTGAACACGCTGGACTGACGCAGCCAGTGCGCGTCTTTCTCGGGCACATCGACCAGAATGCGTACCGAGCCATCTTCCGCCAGCTCAATCTTGTTCACGCGGCCAATGGGGAAACCTGAAAACGTCATGTCCATGCCAACCACCACGCCCTCGGAGTCATCGGCCGTCAGCACCAGCCGCTGCGTAGTCTCAAACACGCCGCGCGCATACAGCAGATAGCCTGCGGCGCTCAAGATCAGCAGCAGGGTCAGCACCAGCAATGCCGCAGCCTTGGCGCGCAGATTCGCGACGGGTTTGAGGCTGAGCAGCTCTTCGTCAATCAGCTGCTCCTCGGCCATCCGGGTTTCGCTCATTGCTCCATCCTTCTTAGTAATAGTTGCCCATGAGCGAGACGATCTCGATCAGGAGCAACACGGCAAACATGCGCGCAAAGCCGCCCAGTTCCGCCCCGCCCTGCCGATGCCGCGCAATCGGCGTGTACATCGCAGAGGCCAGTGGCATGACAGCCACCGTGAGGCTGAAAAACCAGGTCTTGAGCGCAAACACCAGCGTCAGTGACGGCGTGAAAATCTGCCCAAAAATACGGGTGTAGGCACCAAACCCGGCCATGCTGAAGCCATATACGCTCAGATACACGGTGACCAGCGCCACGATGCAGCTGAGCGCTGCCAGCGTAATCGCCGCAAACACGCCCGCCGCCGCACGCGGCACCAGCGCGGCGCGTATCGGGTCGATGCCCTGCGCCTTCCACTGCACAAGCACTCCTTGTGTGCGCATCTGCACCACCTGCACACCGGCGGGAATGGTGCAGCGCATGGCCACAAAAAGTGCCGCTGTCAGCGGAATCAGCTCAATCACCATCACGCGCACCACCAGAGCTTGTGCATAACGCGACAGGCCGTAACTTTGTGCTGTGACGATGACGATGCGCGCAATCACTGCGCACAGCAAGGCGGCCAAGGCGGTGAAGCCCATCAGTACTGGGGCGGTCTGCGCATACATCTGCTGGGCCAGCATGGCTCGCCCGCGCTTGCGGTAACTGGAGGGCGACAGGATCAAGACCAGCAGCACAGCTGTCAGATAAATGCTGCGCCACCACGCCAGGGCCTGCGCGCCCAGCGCGGCCGCAATGCGCCCTGGCAACTTGATGGTGGTTTCGCTCCAGCTCATGCAGGAATGATAGCGCCCGCATCCGGCCGCAGCCCCATGCCGCGCTGCGGAAAGTTGTCAGACATGGCGCTTTGCTGCGCCGCCGCTTTGCAGGTGAACGGGCAGGGGCTCGTCGGCCTGAGCGTGCAAGGCCTCGATGATGTGGCAAACGCCGTCCGAGCCATCGCACTGGCTGCGCAGCTGCATCAGCTCGTGCTCCAGCGCCTGCAGCTCAGCCAGACGCTCGCGCACATGACCCAGATGGGCATCCAGGGTTTTATTGGCGGCCACGCAATCATCCTTGCGCGCACCGTCCAGCGCCAGCAGGGTACGCACCTCGTCCAGCGACATATCCATGGCCCGGCACAGGCGGATAAAGCGCAGGCGGTGCACATCGCCATCGGTGTAGAGGCGGTACTGGTTGTCCTCGCGCACGCCCGGGGACAGCAACTGCTCCTTCTCGTAATAACGGATATTGGCCGCCGCAATGCCCGAGCGCTTGGCCGCTTCACCAATGCGCCAGCGCGGAATATCCGGAGAATTAAGGGACATGCTTGACCTTAAAGTGACTTTATTGTTTTCAATAGTGCCATGAAGCCAGAAAGCCTGTCCACCCACGCCCATGCAGGGCACGATCATGACCACCGTCATGAGCAAGCCTCTGCCACCCCCAAACCCATCGCAGCGACCGCAGGATCAGCCTGCGGTACAGGCTGTTGCGCACCGTTTTCCATCAGCACGCCTGTCAAAAGCCATGAGCACGCGCACGACGAGAACGACGGCCATGCTCACGAAGACGACCATGGGCATGACCATGGCGTACTGCCAGGCTGGCCCCGCATCTACGCCGCACTGGTTGCGGCACTGGCGGCAGAGGCCTGCCACTGGTTTGGCGACGCCAACCCCGCCCTGCAATACCTGGGCATGGCACTGGCGGTGATCGGTATTGGTCTCTCGGGTCTGGGCGTCTACAAAGCCGGCCTCAAGGATTTGTTTCGCTTCAAACTCGGCATTCATGCACTGATGGCCGTGGCTGTGACCGGTGCCTTCATCATCGGCCAGTGGCCTGAGGCCGCCATGGTCATGGCGCTGTACGCCGCTGCCGAGCGCATCGAAGATCAGGCCATGGACAAGGCCCGCCTGGCCATCCGCAGCCTGCTGCAGCTGGCACCCGAGACCGCCGATGTGCTGCAGCCCGACGGCAGCACCCAGCGCATGGCCGCCAAGGATGTGCCGCTGGGCGCGATATTGCGCGTGACGCCCGGGGCACGCGTACCCCTCGATGGTCTGGTGACCGAAGGCGAAAGCTCGGTCAATCAAGCCCCCATTACCGGCGAGAGTGCGCTGGCGCACAAAGGTCCGGGCGATGAGCTGTATGCCGGCTCCATCAATCAGGATGGCGAGCTGCACCTGCGCGTTACCGCTCCGGCCAACGACAGCCTGATTGCCCGCATCGTTCATGCCGTGGAGCAGGCCCAGTCCTCCAAGGCGCCCACCCAGCGCTTTGTGGATCGCTTTGCCGAGGTTTACACCCCTATCGTGCTGGTACTGGCCATCGCGCTGGGCGTGCTCGCCCCCTGGCTGCTCGGTTGGGCCTGGCATCAGGCCGCGTATCAGGCGCTGGCCTTGCTGGTCATTGCCTGCCCTTGCGCACTGGTGCTGTCCACCCCTGTCACCGTCGTCAGCGCACTGACTGCCGCAGCCAAGCGCGGCATCTTGATCAAGGGCGGCAGCGCTCTGGAATCGGCCCGCAAGCTCAAAGCCATTGCCCTCGATAAAACCGGCACGCTGACCACAGGCTCACCCAAATTAGTGGACTGGCAAAGCTGGAATGCTTCCGCCAGCGAAGCCATGGCAGAGCATGCCTATGCTCTGGCCTCCCGCTCCGACCACCCAGTGTCGCGCGCCATTGCACAAGGCCTGCAAGCCGATGTTGGCAGCCGCTTTGCCGAGGCTCAGCAGCTTCAAGCCCTGCCCGGGCGCGGCGTGCAGGCACAGGTCAATGGCGAGCTGTGGACGCTGGCCAATCTGCGCTGGGCCGCAGAGCAAGGCTGGGACAGTGCCGATCTCAAGGCCGCGCTGATGCTGCACGAGCAGCAAGGCCGCACCGTCACCCTGCTGGCCAATAGCCAGGGCGTGCAGGCCCTGTTTGCCGTGGCCGATCCTCTGCGTCCACAGGCTAAAGAGGCCGTGGCTCAGTTGAAGGCGCTGGGCGTCAAGCCCATCGTGCTCAGCGGCGACAACAGCGCCACCGTAAGCACCGTAGCGGCAGAGGCCGGCATTGACGATGCACGCGGCAATATGCTGCCCGAAAACAAACTCCAAACCCTGAGCGAGTTGCAGCGCAGCATAGGCCCCACCGCCATGACGGGCGACGGCATCAACGACGCCCCGGCGCTGGCCCAGGCCGATATCGGCTTTGCCATGGGCGGCATGCACGCCACCGACATGGCCATGGAAACGGCCGATGTGGTGCTGATGAACGACGACCTGCGCCGCATCCCCGATGTGGTCGACCTCTCGCAGCGCGCCCACAGCGTGTTGTGGCAAAACATTGGGCTGGCGCTGGGCATCAAGCTCGCGTTCTTTGCCCTGGCCATCAGCGGCAACGCCAGCATGTGGCTGGCCGTGCTGGCAGATATGGGCGTCAGCCTGCTGGTCGTGGCCAACGGCCTGCGACTGCGCCACTGGAAGAATGGTGAAATTTAATCGAATGGACCCTTGTCGCCTTACCAATAAGCGCAAGCAGCTCTCTTTTTTGATAACACCTTAACCTGGGCGGGGAACTAAATCCCGCCCATCGTTATCATTCAAGTCATGCGTCGTTTTCTCTCCTTGTTCATGGTTTTGCTGCTGGCCCTGCGTGGTCTGGCAGGCGACGCCATGGCGATGGAGCAGAACACAGTACCGCCCCACCCCATGGGCCATGAACAAAGCCAGAGTCATGCTCAGCATCTGGACGAGATGGCGTCCATGGCGCAACACCTGCATCACGACATGGTTTCGCACCATGAGGCGGAACCCAATACAGCAACCACTTGCAGCGCAGATGCCGCCAGCAGCGATTGCCACCAGCATGAAGGCCATTGCACGGCCTGCGGCATCTGCCACTCGACTCTGGCCACGCCAGAACTGTTGAGCCCTCACGCCAAAGCACCCCGAGCCGTGCTGCTGGCCCATGGCACAGCGCGCTTTGCCAGCGCTGCACCTATTCAGCTCGTCAAACCACCGATTTCTGCCCTCTGACGCCCTAGGTGCGTCCGCATTTTTGATAGTAGCCACCGCGCTTGCTGTCTGGTCTAGAGCTTTATATCGCTCAAACCTGCGGACCTTCTCTTGGTTTTAGAAGACAGGAATCCCCTATGCGCAAAACGCATTCTCTTTCTCTGACGGCCATCGTGCTGGTCGCCGCCATTGCCGCAGCTGCCAGCCCTCTGGCTTTTGCCCAGGCAGCACCGTCACAGAGCAGCCCCCCAGCGCAAGACAACCGCGTCTTCAGCCCCTCTGCGCCGACCCAGCCTCTGCAGCACCAGCCGCTGACTGCCAGCGGCGACATCGTGACCCAGCCCGGCGACTGGAAGGCCGCCAATGCGTCCGTGGCCGAGTTTCCGCGTGGCCATGGTGATGTGCTCAAGTGGGAAAAAGCCCAAGGCCCCGTCACTAAAGCCACAGAACAGGCCGCGCCTGCTCAAGGCCATTACGACCATGGAGGCCAGCGATGAAGCGCACCCTGACCCGACTCTCGCCCCTGCTGGCCGCGCTGGTACTGGCTGGCTGCGCCAGCATCTCGCCTGACGGGCTGCGCAGCGATGTTGCCCAGCGCACCGAAGGCCGTTTGCCCGCAGGTGCACAGCTGCCGTCGCCGGATATGAAGGCTCAGCAAGATGCACAAGCGCAGGTGGCAGACTGGCTCAAAACGCCCGTCGATGGCGACACCGCCGTGCGCATTGCCCTGCTCAACAACCCCGGCCTCCAGGCCCAGCTAGCGCAGCTGGGCATTGCCGATGCACAGCGCGTGCAGGTGCTGACCCTGCCCAACCCCAGCTTTACTTTTGGCCGCTTTCGCAACGGCCACGAGCGCGAGATTGAGCGCCAGCTCAGCTTTGGCTTGGTGCAGCTTGTCACCTTGCCCTGGCGCAGCCGCTGGCAAGGCTGGCAGATGGAGCAAGCCACGATGACGGCAGCCCAGCAAGTGCTGCTGCTGGCCGCAGACACGCGCCGCGCCTGGCTGCGCGCCGTGGCGGCTGAACAGGCGCTGGCCGCCAACGAGCGCATGCACGAGGCTGCGGCCCTGGGCGGCGAGTTGGCAAAGCGCATGGCGCAGGTCGGCAATTTCAGCAAGATGGATCAGGCCCGTGAGCTGACCCAGCAACAGCAAGCCGCCGCCCAACTGGCACGTGCACGCCTGAACGCCCAGCTGGAGCGCGAGCAACTGGCCCGCCGCATGGGTCTGTGGGGGCAGCAACTGACGTTCAAGCTGCCTGCGCAACTGCCTGCCCTGCCCAAAAATGCAGAGCTGCGCAGCGGTGATGATGCCGAAGCCACGGCCCTGCGAGAGCGCCTTGATCTGGGTGCGCTGCGCCGCGATCTCGATGTGACCGCAGGCCGTCAGGGCTGGGCCACGGTCGGCGCCATCTTTGGCGATATTGGTGCCACCTACAGCAACAACACCAGCACCGAGCGTGCCACCGGCCACAGTGACAAAACCCAAGGTTGGGAGTTCGATGTGCCGCTGCCGCTGTTTGACTGGGGCTTTGCCGCACGCGGCATGGCGCGCAATCAGGTGCTGCGCAGCGCATCGCTGTTGCGTGAAAACGCCATCCGCGCGCGCAGCGAGGCGCGCAGCAACTGGCTGAGCTACCGCACTGCTTACGACCTGGCCCAGCAGCAACAGGCCGAGGTGCTCCCTCTTGCCAAGCTGATGCAGGAGGAAACTGTCTACCGCTACAACGGCATGTTCATGAGCGTATGGCAGTTGCTGGCACAGGCGCGCAGCACCACACAGGCCGTGGTCACTGCCACCGAGGCCCAGCGCGACTTCTGGCTGGCCGAGACCGATCTGCAATTGGCCCTGACTGGCACATCACCGGGTACATCGCCCGGTATGTCTCCATCCCTTGCAACCACCGCAGCGCCCGCTGCAGCACCAGAGGCAGGTCACTGATATGCAACGCCGCAACTTTTTCACCGGTGCTGTCGCCGCAGTCGCTGCCGCCTCCGTCAGCAAGGTCGCCATGGCTGCCCTGCCCGAGCCCGTCATGCAAAGCAGTGCCGACACGGCTGCACCGCTGTCGCCACCCAATGGCCGCCCCTATAACCCGGTGGTCACCCTCAACGGTTGGACCACACCGTGGCGCATGAATGCAGGCGTCAAGGAATTCCACCTGGTGGCCGAGCCCGTGGTGCGCGAGGTCGCGCCCGGCTTCTTCGTCAATATGTGGGGCTACAACGGTCAATCGCCCGGCCCCACGATTGAGGTGGTGGAAGGTGACAAGGTCCGCATCTTTGTCACCAACCGTCTACCAGAGAGCACCACCGTCCACTGGCACGGCCAGCGCCTGCCCAATGGCATGGACGGCGTGGGCGGCCTAAACCAGCCGCACATTCCGCCCGGCAAAACCTTCGTCTATGAGTTTGAAGCGCGCCGCCCTGGCACCTTCATGTACCACCCGCATTCGGACGAAATGGTGCAGATGGCCATGGGCATGATGGGCCTGTGGATCACCCACCCAAAGGGCAAACACCCGCTGATTGCCGACGTGCAGCGCGACTACGCCTTCTTGCTCAGCGCCTACGCGGTGGAGCCCGGCACCATGACGCCGCGCATCAACGAGATGACGGATTTCAACATCTGGACTTTCAACAGCCGCGCCTTCCCGGCCATCAGCCCGCTGGTAGCGCGCCAGGGCGACAAGGTGCGCATCCGCGTGGGCAATCTGACCATGACCAACCACCCCATCCACATCCACGGACATGAGTTCGAGGTGACGGGTACGGACGGCGGCCCTACACCCAAGGGATCACGCTGGCCCGAGGTGACGACGGACGTGGCCGTGGGCCAGATGCGCCAGGTGGACTTCATCGCCGACGAACCCGGTGACTGGGCGTTTCACTGCCACAAGAGCCACCACACCATGGGTGCCATGGGCCACGACGTGCCCACCATGATTGGCGTGGACCACCGGGGGCTGGTCGGCAAGATCCAGAAAATCGTGCCCGACTACATGCTGATGGGCGAGCGTGGCATGGGCGATATGGGGGCCATGGAAATGCCCTTGCCCGACAACACCTTCCCCATGATGACGGGCAACGGCCCCTACGGAGCCATCGAGATGGGCGGCATGTTCACCAGCTTCAAGGTGCGCAAAGGCCTGGGTGCCAACGATTACAAGGACCCCGGCTGGTACCAGCAGCCCAAGGGTACGCAAGCCTATGAATGGAAGGGCGCGCCACTGGATGCAACCGCCCCGCGCCAGACCACACCCGGTACCGCCCCCGGCGCAGCCAGCGTGCGCAAGCCTGATACCGGCAAAGACCACGCCCACCATTGAAAGGAGTGCTCATCATGAAAACTATGCAATTCATAGCTGTCTGCGCTTTATTGGCGGGCGCTAGCGCCACATTTGCGCATGGAAATATCAGTCATACCAGCGCCCCCATCATCAAAGAGCAAAAGGCCTGGGGCATTGCGGGCGACGCCAAGAACGCCCAGCGCACCATCACTCTGAATATGACCGACGACATGCGTTTTGCGCCCAGCCACTTCAGCGTGAAAAAGGGCGAAACCCTGAACCTGCGGGTGGTGAACAAAGGCCAGGTGATGCACGAAATGGTGCTGGGCACGCAGGCCAGTCTGGATGAACACGCACAGATGATGCTCAAGTACCCCGGCATGGAGCATGCCGAGCCCTATATGGCCCATGTCGCGCCCGGCCAAAGCGAAAACCTGGTCTGGAGCTTTAACCGCGCCGGCAACTTTGACTTCGCCTGCCTGATCGCCGGCCACTACCAGGCCGGTATGACAGGCCGCTTCACCGTCACCGAATAACTCTTGAAAAGGAATTACCCCATGCAAATCACCAAAAACACAGCGACCCGCCGCCACGCCCTGCACCTGCTGGCCGCCGCCGCCGGCATGGCCACCTTGCCCGCCCTGGCCAACAAAGCCACGGCCAAGACCGCCATGGAAGTCTGGAAAGACCCGAACTGCGGCTGCTGCAAGGACTGGATCGTTCTCATGGAAAAAGCCGGTTTTGAGGTCAAGGTACACGACGTTGGCAACAGTGCCGTACGCGCCAAGCTGGGCCTGCCCCAGCGCCTGGGCTCTTGCCACACCGCACTGGTCGGCGGCTATTTGGTAGAAGGCCATGTGCCCGCCGCCGATGTGCACAAGCTGCTCAGGGAAAAGCCCAAGGCACTGGGCATTACCGTGCCCGGCATGCCTATTGGCAGCCCCGGCATGGACGGCCCTGAATACAACGGCCGCAAAGACCCCTACGACGTGCTGCTGGTCACCAAGAACCTGATGAACAGCGATGTATCGACCCGCGTCTTCACCAGCTACCGCGGCTGAGACCCGCGCGCACAACTTCTGGAGAAACTCATGAAAACGATTCTGTCTATTCTTGCCCTCAGCGCTGCGCTGGCCACCCCTGCTTTTGCGCAGGACCATTCTGCCCACTCCGGTCACGGCGACCACAGCGCAGCGGTTGCCACTGCCCCCGGCACTGAAGCTGTGCTGACCGCTGGTGAAGTCACCCGCGTCGATGCCCGTAGCGGCAAGCTCACCATTCGCCATGAGGAAATCAAGAACCTGGACATGCCGCCCATGACCATGGTGTTTGCGCTGGCTGAATCAGCCAAGCCTGCAGCCATCAAGGCTGGCGACAAAGTACTGTTCCACGCCGAAGAAAAAGAAGGCGCATTGATCATCACGCGCATTCAACCGGCATCCTGATGGCTGGATCAGTGTGGCAAACGGTCTGTGGATTCAAGCAATCGATGCAACACGTTCGTTAAACATCGCAGCCGGAATCGGGTAGCGGCCTCACCTGGCCGCTTCTTCGCGAATCCAATCCAAGAACACACGAACTTCATTGCGGTCATTCGCTCCAGGCTGTGTCACCGCATAGTAGGCGAACCTTGCCGGCCAGGGCTTGTCCAGCACCTGAATGAGTCGGCCTGCAGCGATTTCCTCGCGGGCATAGGCCTGAGGCACCAGCGCCAGGCCCTGCCCGGCTTCTGCGGCGCGGATGAGCAGAAAGTCATCATCAAATGCGCTACCGCGCTCCGCGCGTGCGTCATTGGCCACCTCGTGCGCTTTCAACCAAAGCGGCCAATCTGCGCGGTCTCCGTCATGCAGCAGGGGATAGTCAAGGCAATCGCTCGCCTCCTTGATCTCTGCCTGATGGGCACTCAAAAACTCGGGTGAAGCGACGGGCGTCAAAACCGGTGCCATGAGAAAAGTCACCTCAAGCCCGGGATAGTCTCCCAGTCCATGACGTAAGGCGACATCCACACGATCTCGTCTCAGATCCACCAGCTCCGACGTGGCTTCCACGCGAATTTCGATGTCCGGATGCAATTGCTTGAAACGCCCCAGTCGAGGCACCAGCCACGACGCCGCAAATGTTGCGACGGTGCTGACCGTCAGGCTGCGTCTTCCTTTGCTGCGCTCCAAGGCATGCATCGTTTGGTCAATTTGAAGAAACGCGTCAAGCAAGCTGGGGTACACGCTCGCGCCGACCTCCGTCAGGCGCATACCAAGGCGTTCACGCTCCAGCAATACCACTCCCAGGCGGTCTTCCAGCACACGAATCTGCTGGCTTACGGCTCCGGGTGTGACATGCAGTGCCTGCGCGGCCGCCTTGACGCTTTTGCGCTGACCGACCTCTACAAATATGCGCAGCGCCTGCAAGGGATAGTTCATTTTTAACTTTAGTTTTTCTAAATTTATCAAGAAGAAATAATCGCTTTATATGCAGCTATCTAAGTATGAAAATTTGCAACGACAACGATTTATTTATATTTAGTTTATCTGCATATTCAATGTTGCATCTCTACACCGACAGCTCCCCTAATGGCTTTAAAGCGACGATTGCGCTTGAAGAGCTTTCTCTGCCTTATCACCTGCACCATGTGCGCATCGATGAAGGCGAGCATCGTCAACCCGCGTTTCTCGCACTCAACCCACATGGACGCATTCCGGTACTCGCTGACAGCGAGACCGATATCGTGCTGTTTGAATCGGCGGCGATTCTTTTGTACTTGGCGGACAAGACTGGAAAGCTGTTGCCAACGGAGCCACAGGCCCGCTGGGAGGCCATCAAGTGGTTGCAGTTCCATGCATCCAGCATCGGCCCGCTGCTGGGTCAGCGCGTGCACTTTGAGTGGTTTGCGAAGGAGCCCATCCTGCCAGCCATTGAGCGTTATCAGCGCCTGACGAAAGAGGTGTTTGCGGTCCTGGATCACGCCTTGGCTAGCCGCACATACTTGGCTGGCGAGGACTATTCCATCGCCGACATTGCCCATTTCGGCTGGATGCATATCGCACGAATCATCGGTTTGGACTTCAGCCAGCACCGCCACCTCAGTGCATGGTACGAGCGGGTCGCAGATCGACCGGCAGTGCGCAAAGGAGTCACGCTGCCCGCACCGGCAACCGGTGCATGAATGAACATCACGCAAGTCCAAGAATGAATCCCTCCAAAATCTCTCAGCACACGAGCGGCTCCTCCTATGCCGCATTTTTCGGGCATCCCGGCTACCGGCGCATGTTTGCACCAGACAGGTTGACCTTGGGTATCTTCCTGCCACTGCGCCTATACAAAGGCGATATGTCAGTGCTTCGTGGTCAGGCGGACCTCGTCGCAGAAATCGACAGACAGGGCTTTGCCGCCGTGTGGGTGCGTGATGTACCGTTGTTCGATCCGTCGTTTGGCGATGCCGGGCAGGTGTTCGACCCCTTCACTTACCTGTCCTACTTGGCAGCTCGAACAAAGAAGGTGGCGTTGGCAACGGGCAGCGCCGTCATGTCCTTGCGGCACCCGATTGATTTGGCAAAAGCAGCCACCACCATTGACCAGCTTTCCGGCGGCCGTTTGGTCATGGGCGTCGCATCGGGCGACAGGCCTATCGAGTTTCCAGCCTATGGCTTGGAACACAGTGCCCGGGCAGAGCGTTTTTCCCAGGCGCTGTCCTATGTGCGCAGGCTCATGCATCCCGGCCAGCTGGACATCGACTCTCCGCTGGGACGTTTTGAGGGAGCAGAGTTTCTTCCCAAGCCTGTGTCCGCAAGCATTCCGCTGATGGTGACAGGCTCATCCGGGCAGTCATTGGAGTGGATTGCCGAGCATGCCGATGGGTGGTTGACCTACCCCAATGCAACCCATACCCCTCGGGGACCCCAGCACCTTGCAGAAAAAATTCGCGCCTGGCGTGACCTTATCCCTGGCGGTGCGTTCCGGCCACACATGACGAACGAGTGGATCGATCTGGTGGATGACCCAGACCATCCCCGAACCCCACTGCACGGAGGTTATGTTCTACGCACTGGACGCATCGGGCTAATGGCTTTGCTCGAAGAATGGCAAGTGGCAGGCGTGAACCATGCTGCACTTGGCATTCAGCTTTCGCAGCGCCCACCAGCCGAGATACTGGAGGAATTAGCCAAGGAAGTTCTGCCCCACTTTCCTTCTCTCGAAGGGCCGCCAGCGACGCCCAATATTTGGTGAAGTACACAAAGCCGAATCAGAGATGACAAAGCCGGAGCAACCATGAATAAAAATGCCCGATTGCAGAGATCAGTGAGCATTCGCCCCCTTGAGATGCGTGATCGATCGCAATGGAGCGATCTCTTTCGCCAGTACGCGCAGTTCTATCAATCGACGATGTCCGATACGATCCTGAATCGAAGCTGGTCATGGCTCATGGACCCGCACCACCCCATGGAAGCACTGGTTGCAGAGTCTAAGGATATGCGTCTGCTTGGCATAGCGCACTTTCGTGCGCGCCCTGACCCGCTGATAGGGCTAAATGCCGGGTTTCTTGACGACCTGTTTGTTGCTCATAACCAGCGCGGCTCAGACATTGGCCGCAGTTTGATCATGGGTGTGAAGGCCATCGCACAAGAACGCGGCTGGCCTGCGGTGCGGTGGATGACCGCTGACGCCAATGTCCAGGCGCGTCACCTCTACGACAAGCTTGCATCGGCCACAAGCTGGGTCACTTACGAGCTTTCTGTTAAACGATAGTGAGGGATCCCGGTAATGGCAGGTCCGTGACTGCCGCTGGCAGCACCATAGCACCCGCCCATGGCACTTAGCCATGTCAGCTCGCAGTCCTCATTAACCTTGGAATCAGGGTCTTGGACGAGTAGCTTTCGCGGCTGCCAAGTCACCGATAATTGGCTGATTAGACAAGGCCCGGTCCGAGTGTTTGGACCGGGCTTATTTTTTGGATGGAAACATGACGAGGATCACAGAAGACTTGCGCTTTGTAGGCATTGACGACGAAGGCTATGCGCTGGCGGTCGCCACCGCCAAGGCCTTCAAGTATGGAGATGACGAATCCGGCTTCGCTTTCACAGGCAAGGCAACGCTGATGTTTCAGCGCGCGAGGGAAGATTGGGCCCATGACTCTTTCAGCAGTACGCCGATCATTGTCTTTATTGATCCCATGCAGGGGTCACCGGAAGCACAAGACCCAGAA
>NZ_JABBCQ020000028.1 GCF_012844455.2 Comamonas suwonensis
GTCTCGCAATGCTGGCAAACGCTGTCAACAAGTGTCACTTTTAGTGATTTCATCGCCAAAAACCTCCGAGCAAACGGTTAGAAGTCGCAAGAAGTTGTTACTTTCTGAACAAGAAGGTTAGTGTGTGACACATTACCTAACGCCTTGGCATTTAGATTCGACTTGAGATATGGCCAGTTTGGTCTGTCTGTTGGTTACCACTAGCAGAAGGGCTGCATGTATGCACACGAGCAACGACTACATCTATGTGCTGATGCCATCACTGTCCCTGCTTTTCCTGGCCGGCCTGCTGGGGGTCTGCTGGATAACCCAGCGTCGGCAGCACTTCTTACTTTGGCTGTGCTCTGCTTACCTGCTGACTGCAGTGTCCATCAGCATTCGTAGCGTGCTGAAGCTTGAGGTTCTCAGTCACTATGTGGTGCTCGTCAATGCATTGTTTCTTGCCGGGGCATGGTGCATGTCCAAGAGCTTCTCAGAGCGTCGGCGGGTAGTAGCGCATCCATTGGCCGCGCTTGTCTTGTGTGTAACAACGCTGGCATCGCTTTACTACTTCGCACTGTTTGAGCAAAACACTATCAGGCGCCTTCATGCATTCAGCATCGGGGTGGCTTTGATTCTCCTGCTGCCAGTCCCGGCAGCCCTGAAAAAAGCACCTCCTCGGGACTGGCTGGATCGGACCTTGCTGTGGTCCTACGTATCTTATGCAGTCTTCACCATGCTTCGTCCCACCCTTGTTGCGTTTTTTGGACAGCACGGACTCAGCGATGCCATGCAGGCCAATTCGACTTACTGGCTGACGACGCTGATGAGCATTCTGTTGTTCGGATTACTCTTCACGGTCCTGATCTGTGCAGTCACCATCAGGGAAACCGTCACTCAGCTGCGCACGGAACGCGACATGGACGCGCTAACGCAGGTTCTGAACAGGCGGGCATTTCATGAAGCTGCACAGCAGCGGCTGGGCGACCAGCGCCTTTACCCCATGGCGATTCTGGCAGGCGATATCGATCACTTCAAACGCATCAACGATAGGTGGGGGCATGACCGGGGAGATGAAGTGCTGCAACTCGTCTCAAGCATCCTCAAACGCAATGTGCGCAACCACGACCTGGTTGCCCGCTTCGGCGGCGAAGAGTTTGTACTTCTCTTGACGCATCTGGATTTGCAAGGCGCCGAGCAAGTTGCGCAACGCATTCGCCAGGAGCTGAGCAATGACAAACAAGTTCTGACTCAAGGGCCTGGCTTGACGCTGAGCTTTGGAATTACGTCCATCGCCAATTCAAGCCAGCTCGACGGTGCATTGAAGCAGGCTGACGAACTGCTGTACAGCGCCAAGAATGCAGGTCGTGATCGCGTACATGTAGAAGGCCGCTTCTACCCAGACATTTGTTTTGAGTACACCTTGCCTGCAGATGAGGCACTCGCCTCGGCGACATGATCATGGGGGCTAACAACAACCTGATCGCGACCAGCCTCTTTGGCCCTGAAGAGCTGCCTGTCTGCCTGCATTACCGATTCACGTAGATCGCTGCCGAAGGGGTAAGCTGCGACCCCCAGACTCAGCGTGACACGACGGCCATCTGGCAGAGGCGGAAGACTTTCACTGATGCCCACGCGAATACGCTGCGCAACACGTTGCGCAGCCTCAATGTCAGCATAGGCCAGCAGCAGCACAAATTCTTCCCCCCCAAAGCGGGCTGCCAAATCTGTACCCCGAATGCTTGCCTGCATCACTGCGGCGACGGATTTGAGAACATTGTCGCCATACTCATGCCCCCACTCGTCGTTGACCCGTTTGAAGTGATCCAGGTCAGCAACAACGATAGAGACAGGCTGAGCCTTGCGATCGCTGGTCAGCATTTCCGCTTCTTCCCAAAAGCCACGGCGGTTCAACACTCCGGTCAGCATGTCATGGTTGCGCTCATCTCGCAGGGTTTCCATCACCTCCCTCATGGAAGCGATCAGCATAAGGCCTGAGAACACCAGGCTAAAGAGCAATGAGCAATGAGCCCAGCATAGTGACCAGCCAGTAAATAGAGCTGAGCATGTCCTGCAGCTCGGTGAAACCAAGGTAGATCACCATGACAGGCCGCAGCACCGTGTAGATGGCAAACACCCCGTAGGACCAATAAAGCAGCTTATCCAATCCATCGCGCTTTGCCTTTTTCAGCACGATGGACGGAAACGGAATGAAATGAATAATGCCCAACCCGGTATTCAACCAGAGTACACGTGCGGCAATGTTGTCCTGGGCCACACTGTTCACGTAAAGCCCGGCCACAACAATGATTGAGACCACTGCGGATGTCTTTGGATATGAGGAAACCAAGAATTTTTGTGCCACACCTAAGGTGCAAAGCCAGGCCCCGAGCAGATAGATGGGCCCTGTATAAACCGCCCAATTCACCAATTGCGCAGGGGAGGTGATGCTTTGCCAGCCTAGCGCAAGCCCGGTAAGAGTCAACCCACAAGCCGTCCAGAGCAAAAACATGGAGCGACGCTGAGCGAGCCAGCAAAACCCCTGCAGTAATGCACACTGGTGCGAGCAACAGATAGAGCTGAATATTGCTAGGCATGCAAGTAGCCGGTCAGTGAAACTCAAACAGGCAGCTACGCAGTTTTCGCAACCATCTCTGAGACTCAAAAGAAGAGGTCCGATTGTTCAACGGACTTCAGGACGCCGGATGTTACCAACTATTAAAAAATCCCGACAAATACACTAAGAAGCACCGACCTCGCCTATTCGTTCCACTTCGCTGGATAGGCGCTGGTCACACACCATGGTCGATAACTACCTGTCTAGGGGCCGCCCATCCTGAATGGATCAGTGAGAGTCGCGGAAAGTTGCGAAAAGCGGCCCATCGCCAACCCGTTAAACCGCGCTTAGCGGCACCTTTGTATTCACCATCCCTCAAGGCCCCCTGCTTTCTAGCTTCCCCTTTAGAGCCTGGGCCCAGAAATTAAAGACATCGTCAGCCAAGACCCCCTCAGTCATAGCCCCAAACTCTAGTCTCACCCCGTAAGTCACTCCGCCTCCGCGAACTCAGAGCTCTGTCATTGAACTGATCGCGCGGCTTGTCGATCTAGTTGCCCAGGTAGTCCTCGAACAGTTTACCGATGGTGTAAATACCATCCTTCGCTACTTATGCCGCCGATTTTAAAAAAGCCACGCTTGCTTTCGCTCTAAAGAAGGATCAAGCCTCTCCCCAGGATTTGGTCGTAGATTCTTTCAGCGCCTAGTCGCATCAACAAAGTCTGTGGCTGGGCAGAAAAAATTGCACTTGCCACACCCTCCCATCAAAGGGCGACTTCACTGTGTAAACCCAACTTACCCTGACGCCGTGGTCTTCAGGCACAAACCGGGCCATCCTTGAATAACAATAGAGAAAGCAGATGGCAATGCTTTGACAGCACGGACATCAAAATACATGCACACTCCTTGACGGCATCGCTTTCAAACCCTACGTTAGACACTGGAGTCAGGTCTGGCGTGGACTGTAGAAATAGTATGCGCAAAGCGTTGATGATATGTGAAATTTCTCAATTAATTCAGCCACTTATCAAAGGATCTCAGTGGTGAACATAGTTATTTTGGACGATTACCAAGATGCAGTCCGCAAACTCGATTGCGCCAAGTTGCTGGACACTTTCAACGCCAAGGTCTACACCAACACGATCAAGGGCGTAGGCCAACTTTCTGTGCGCCTGCGCGATGCCGATGTGATCGTCCTTATTCGTGAACGCACCCATATCTCCCGCCAATTGCTTGAAAAGCTGCCGCGCCTGAAGTTGATTGCCCAAACAGGCAAGGCCGGCGCGCATATCGATGTTCAGGCCTGTTCCGAGCGCGGCGTGGCGATCGCCGAAGGTGTGGGCTCCCCGGTCGCCCCGGCAGAGCTGACTTGGGCTTTGATCATGGCGTCCATGCGTCGTCTGCCGCAGTACGTCGCCAACCTTAAGCACGGTGCATGGCAGCAGTCCGGTCTCAAGGCCGCATCCATGCCGCCTAATTTTGGACTGGGCAACGTGCTGCGCGGACGCATATTGGGTATCTGGGGCTATGGCCGTATTGGTCAGCTGGTGGCCGCCTATGGCAAGGCTTTTGGCATGCAGGTTTGTGTCTGGGGAAGCGATTCTTCGCGCAAAAAAGCCGAAGCTGATGGTTTTCTATCCGCCCCAAGTAAGGAAGCATTTTTTGAGCAATGCGATGTGATCTCTCTTCACCTTCGCCTTCATGAGGCCACGCGCAATGCGGTGACGTCACAAGACTTGGCACACATGAAGCCCACGGCCTTGTTCGTCAACACCTCACGCGCTGAACTGGTCGAGCCAGAGGCCTTGCTTTGTGCCTTGAACCGTGGCCGCCCTGGTCTTGCAGCGATTGACGTTTTCGAGAGCGAACCCATTTTGCAGGGCCATGCCCTGCTGCGCCTAGAGAACTGCATTTGCACACCCCACATTGGTTATGTGGAACAGGACAGCTATGAGCTGTATTTCCGCGCGGCTTTTGAGAACGTGGTGAACTTTGCCAATGGACAGCCCACCAATATTCTGAATCCGGAAATTTTCAGCGGCCCGATTCGATTGAACCGCTGAACCTGGATTTATTTCTCGTTTTCCTGCTGAGCTTGCAACGCAAGCTCAGCCTCAACGGCTTCACACACTGAGTGGCGCAGCACGGACTCAAGCTCTTCGCGCAAGCGCTGCACGAGAGAGCGAGTCTGGGCCTCTACCACCTGCTCAAACGCCACTGCCAGACGCTTTTCCAGCAGCAGATCGACACGCTGCATCAGGCGTTGAACCAAGTGCTCCTCGGTAAGTTGCGTAGTCTGTGTCAGCTGTGTAATCTGTGCCTGCTGTCCGCTCAAGGCCTGATTCAGACTTGAAGCGTTAGCTGCAGCGACTTCATCCTCATTCAGCGCCTGAGCAACTGGCTCAGTCGCTGAAGCGACAAGCTCTGTGCTTTCCATATACACATCCGACAGCAGCGACAAGGCTTCAGCGTCAAATGTGCCGGACAACTCAGGCTCAGGGAGCTCAGCAGCCTGGGGCATGCCATTCGCATCTATCTCTACCTGTTCCTTAGCTTCAGTCAATGTAAAGACTTGCTCACCCAACCTATGCATTTCAGCGCTTTCGGCAAAAGGCTGCTGAGGCGGCAACGACTCTGGCAAGGGCGGCAACTGATGAGGAATGGTTGCAGGCTTGCTGCGAACATAAAGCCCATCGGCCAACCACGGGGAGTGAAACGATGCGCGTGAAATGGGTGCGGCGGGAGCACAGGGAACAGCGGGTGCTGCACTCTCTTGCTCTTCTGACTGGCTCAGCACACGCGCCACGCGTGCCAGGGGCTCGTCCAGCGCCCAGTCCTGGCTGCTGACTCCACCCTCTCCACTTTCCGTACTGGCCTCGCTTAAGTCACTCACTGTCTTTACATCAACTGCTGGCGACACCACGTCGGTCAGCGTGGGTACAAAACGCGGAGGGACTTTGGATGAAGAGTTCATGGCCTAGCCCTTGAGATTCAAATCATGCCGAACGATGGAGAAACCACGCGCTTCGTAATTACGCCAGCGCGTGCGCGCCTCATGGCGGTCCATTTCATCGCTGGACGAGACGATTTCCACCACACGCTCAAAGCGCTCGAAACCTTCCAGTACCTGCGCCGTGAGGTTGATCAACACATCGTGGTGCGGCAGATCATGCAACTGCGCAGCCAACACAATGGGCGACACCGCCAGAAGCGCTCCGCCCTCAGCCGCCGTGGCATGGGCCAGAAAGTCCGTGGACGATACGCTCCAGAGCCGCGTTGACAGCCGGCTCAGCACAGCGGCATCACCCACGATGACCAGACGCGCGCCATGGCGCAAGGCCTTGCGCGCAAATCGGCACACATAGCCCAGCTTGTCTGGAGCATTGAAATGAAAGGCAATTTCTGTCACATCACTTGCAGCTGGCCACGGACTCTTTCAAGGCCGCGCAAGCCGACTTCCTTTAAGCCGATGCCTTGACTGCAGTGCGACGCGAGGTCGCTGGTTTTACGGCACTCTTGCGTGCAGCAGTCTTGGCCGGTTGTGCCATACGAGGGGCTTGGACCTGATTCAGCAGGTATTGAACCAACAAGCCCACGGGGCGGCCAGTTGCTCCCTTGGCTGCGCCACTCTTCCAGGCGGTGCCAGCAATGTCCAGGTGCGCCCAGGGAATGTTACCCACAAACTTCTGCAAGAACTTTGCAGCAGTTACTGCACCCGCAGCGCGGCCGGCTACATTGCCCATGTCGGCAAAATTGCTCTTGAGTCCGTCTGCGTACTCATCGTCCAGCGGCATGCGCCAGCAGGGGTCCAGCGCCGCATCACCAGCGCTGAGCAACGCGGCAGCCAGTTCATCATTGGTCGAAAACAGGCCGCTGCGCAAACCGCCCAGAGCAATCACGCAAGCTCCTGTCAGCGTGGCCATGTCCACCAGCGCCGTGGGTTTGAAGCGCGCGGCATAGTGCAGCACATCGCACAGGACCAGACGACCTTCGGCGTCGGTGTTAAGAATTTCAATGGTCTGACCGCTCATGCTGGTGACCACATCGCCGGGCTTGACGGCTGCGCCATCAGGCATGTTTTCGCAGGCTGGAATAAGGCCAACCACATTAATGGCAGGCTGCAGCTTTGCCAGAGCTTGGAACACGCCAAGCACGCTGGCAGCGCCACCCATGTCGTACTTCATCTCGTCCATCTCCGCAGCAGGCTTGAGCGAGATACCACCGGTATCAAACGTAATGCCTTTGCCCACCAGCACGATAGGCGCTTCGGTCTTGGCCGCGCCGTTGTAATGCAGTTCGATAAAGCGCAGCGGCTCACGCGAGCCCTGAGCCACGGCCATGAAAGCACCCATGCCCAACTTGGCAACTTCGGCCGGGCCATGAATTTTGCAGCTCATGCGCGCTGCTCTGGCAATGCTCTTGGCTGCATTGGCAAGCATCGTGGGGGTCGAATGGTTGGCGGGGCGATTGGCCCATTCACGCGCCACGGCCACGCCTTCTTGCTGCGCAACGGCAGTCTCAAAAGAAGAGGCTACGGCGGCATTTTTAGACGGGACACCCAGTACCACCTTGGCTAGGCCGATGGGCTTGGTCTGAGATTTGGTATGGGTATAAAGATAGGTGACATCTGCCACGGCCTGAACGGCAGCAGCAACGACCTGAGCATTGGCCTCGAAAGTCAGACTCACAACAGCCTTGGTGACGCCCTCAGACTTAAGTGCGGAAGCGCAGCTAACCAGCGCATTGCGCACATCCTTGACCGTACCAGCACCCACGCCCAGCAGCACCACACGGCGCGCGGCAATCGCGGGCACTTGGTACAAAGCCAGTTGCTTGCCGCAAGACAGGGCAAAATCACCGTGTTTGACGGCGTGGGCCGCCATGGCTCCCAGCGCATCGCTGCCCAGCGCAGCGTGCTCGGAAACCAGCACCAGCAGCAGGTCACATTTTTCCCGTGCTGCAGCAGCAGCGGTCAGAGCCTTCAGTTCAAAGTTCATAATCGGTGTTTTCCTTTTAGCCAATGTTATTCGATTCATCCATACGCAAAGAGCTGGCTCGCAGCTTTGGTGCGACGGCTGTGGTCCTGATCACTGTGGTGATGACCATGATGCTGATTCGCACCCTCGGTCAGGCTTACAAGGGCAGTGTCAGCCCTTCCGATGTGATGCTGGTCATGGGTTTCACCGTGCTCGGGCAACTCCCTACCATTTTGGGCCTGAGCCTGTTTGTGGCCATTGTGGGCTCACTCTCACGCATGTATCGCGACAGCGAGATGGTCATCTGGTTCGCCGCAGGCCAAGGTCTTGCCAGCCTGCTGCGTCCCTTGCTACGCTTTGCCTGGCCCGTGATTCTGATCACCGCCGTACTCGCTCTTGGCGTTTTGCCCTGGTCTTATCAACAAATTGAGCAGATCAAGACCCAATTTCAGCAACGCAGCGACTTGGATCGCATCGCACCCGGCGAGTTTCAGGAATCCGCTGGCGGCACACGCGTGTTCTTTGTCGACAAGGATTCCCCATCGGACATGGCAGCCAGCAACGTCTTTGTGGTCTCGCGTGATCCCGGCAAAGAATCCGTAACATCCGCCAAAGGCGCACACATTGCCACCGTCAAAGGCCAGCGCATGGTCATTCTGGAAGACGGCCAGCGCATGGAAACCCGTACCGACGATGGCTCGGTCCGCGTGACCGACTTCAAGGAATACGGCGTCAAGGTGGACAACGACAACCCCGTTACCATGCAAGAAATAGCAGCACGCAGCATGCCCACCAAGGAACTGCTGGGCCGCGATGAACCGATTGCACGCTCGGTGCTGGCCTGGCGACTGGGCCTGCCTTTTGCGGCGCTGAACTTTGTCATTCTGGGGCTCGCGATCTCCAGCGTAAACCCACGTGCAGGCAACAGCACCAGCCTGATGATTGCCCTGTTTGCCTTCATCGTTTACTACAACCTCATGACGCTGGGAGAAAGCTGGGTCAGTGCCGACAAAATTGGGATGTGGGGCATTCTGGGTCTGCTGCACGGTAGCATTCTGGTCTGTAGCACCCTGGTGCTGCTGGCACGCCATTTCCGCTGGTCGCCACGCGATCTGCTGCGCCGCTCCAATGCTCGCCAGGAGTCTGCACAATGAAAGTTCTTCGCAACCTGATCTACCGCGAAGTCATTCAGGCGGTGCTCTATGTCACGCTCGCCTTTCTCGCGCTGTTCTTTTTCTTTGACCTGGTCGACGAAATGCGCTGGGTGGGCAGTGGCAACGCGGGATACACCACCACGCATGCCCTGCTATTAGTGGCGCTTGCCATTCCCGGTCACCTTTATGAGCTAATGCCCATTGCCGTGCTGATTGGCGCCATTTTTGTAATGGCCAAGTTTGCGCAAAGCTCTGAGTTCACCATCATGCGCACCAGCGGCATGGGCCCCTGGCTGGCCCTGCGCACGCTACTGGTGCTGGGTATGAGCTTTGTGGTTCTCACTGTGGCGGTGGGCGACTACATTGCCCCGGCTGCGGACAACATTAGTCAGAAACTGCGCGTCCTTGGTAAAGGCCAAATCTCTCGCGGAGCAACCGGGGCCTGGCTCAAGGAAAAGCAGGGCCAGCACTCTGTCGCCATCAATGTCGGTGCTATTAAAAAGCCTGGCGAATTTGTGAACGTGCGCATCTTCGAGTTTGATGCAAAAGGCCGCATCGCCGCGCAAATCAATGCCCAGTCCGCGCAGGTGGACGAGGAAAACGATCAGTGGACGCTACAAGGCGTGCAGTCCACCCAGGTCACACAAAACGGCGACAGTACCAAGATGATACGCAGCAATGAAGAAACCATGAACTGGCCTACCAAGGTCACGGCATCCATGGTCTCTGGTGCGCTGCTCAAGCCTGACCGTATGACCACGGTGGCGCTGTTCCAGTTCATTCAGCACTTGCAAGACAACGGTCAGGCCGCGCAAAAGTACGAAATTGAATTCTGGCGCAAGGTCTTCTATCCACTCAGTTGCCTTGTGATGGTGGTGTTGGCCCTGCCCTTTGCCTATCTGCACTTCCGCTCCGGCGGCATCACGGCCTATGTGTTTGGCGGCGTCATGGCGGGCATCAGCTTCTTCCTGCTTAACAACGTGTTTGGCTACATCGGCACGCTGCAGTCGTGGTGGCCGTGGCTGGCGGCGGCAGCCCCGGGCATGCTTTATACCGCTCTCTCTCTCTCAGCCTTTGGCTGGCTGGTACTCAGGCGCTAAATCATGTCAAGCGACAAGCTCTCTCCATCAAACCAGGCTGGCATGATCTTGCTGGCACACGGTTCCAGAGACCCCCTCTGGCGCCAGCCGATTGAGGCCGTGCTGCTCGCATTGCAGGCCAGCCAACCCGATCTGCCCTGCACCTGCGCCTACCTCGAGGCCTGTGTACCCGACCTGTCCACTGCCGCCAACGCGTTGATTGCGCAAGGCGTCAACCGGCTTACGGTGCTTCCCCTGTTTCTCGGCACCGGCAAACATGCCCGCGAAGACATTCCGCGCCTGCTGAACGAATTGCGCCTGCAGCACCCCGATTGCCAGTTCGATCTGCAAACCGCTGCGGGCGAGAACCCCAGAGTCACCGCACTGCTTGCCCAGTTAGCTGTTGAAGCGATTGCGCATCAAAGTGGCGATTCAGGTTCGAACATACAGAATTCAGATAAAAAATAGATTCTTTAGATATTTGAAGCATAATGATGCAAGTTCTTAGTCCATGCCGTCATGAACCTGCATCAATTTCGCTTCGTTCAAGAAGCCGCCCGCCGCAATCTCAACCTGACCGAGGCGGCCAAGGCCCTTCACACCTCTCAGCCAGGTGTCTCCAAAGCCATCATCGAGCTTGAAGAAGAGTTGGGCATAGACATCTTTGCCCGCCACGGCAAGCGCCTCAAGCGCATTACCGAGCCAGGTCAGGAAGTGCTCAAAAGCATTGAACTCATCATGCGCGAAGTGGGCAACCTCAAGCGCATCGGTGAGCAGTACAGCGCACAAGACAGCGGCACACTCAGCATTGCCACCACCCACACTCAGGCGCGTTATGTGCTGCCTCCGGCCGTGGCCCGCCTGCGTGAGCAATACCCAAAGGTCACCATCAGCCTGCACCAGGCTACGCCCGCCGAAGTGGCGCGCATGGTGATCGACGAGGTCGCCGAGATTGGCATGGCGACCGAATCGCTGGCTGATTACCCCGAGCTCGTCACTCTGCCCTGCTATGAATGGCAGCATGTTCTGGTGTTCCCGACTGGCCACCCACTGGCTCAAAAAGAGCGCATCACGCTGGAAGACATTGCCCAGGAAGCGCTGATTACCTACCACCCGTCCTTCACCGGTCGCGGCAAGATTGACCGCGCCTTTGAAATGCGCCGCCTGCACCCGCGCATCGTGCTGGAAGCCATTGACTCTGACGTGATCAAGACCTATGTGCGCCTGGGTCTGGGCATCGGTATCGTGGCCGAGATGGCCATGCGTGATGACCCTGTCAACGACCTCGTCGTGCGCCCCGTCGGCCATCTGTTCGGCACCAGCGTGGCCCGCGTGGCCATCAAGCGCGGCGCATACTTGCGTAACTTCGTCTACAAGTTTGCCGAGCTGCTCAGCGACCGCCTCTCGCGCGACCTGATCATCCGCGCCATGAATGGCAGCGTGGACGATTTCGGACTGTAATTTCACCGGCACGGGCCGCACCCGTGCCTGCACTGCAAGACTAACGTGACCCCGACCTTTCCCAGCAAGCTGCCCAATGTGGGCACCACGATCTTCACTGTCATGTCGGCACTGGCCGCCGAGCACAAGGCCGTCAACCTTGGTCAGGGCTTTCCAGATTTTGGCTGCGACCCCAAGCTGCTTGACGCCGTGAACGACGCCATGCGCGCCGGCCACAACCAGTACCCCCCCATGACCGGCTGGCCTGCGCTGCGCGAAGCAGTTGCTTCAAAAATTGAAGCACTGCACGCCCGCCGTTACGAGGCTGGCAGCGAAATCACCATTACCGCCGGTGCCACACAGGCCATCCTCACCATCATTCTGGCTACCGTGCACAAAGGCGATGAAGTCATCGTGCTCGACCCCTGCTACGACAGCTACGTGCCCAATATCGAGATGGCGGGCGGCGTCCCCGTACGCGTGCCCCTCACGCCCGGCAGTTTCCGGCCGGACTTCGCAAAAATAGCGGCTGCCATCACGCCGCGCACGCGCCTCTTGATCATCAATAGCCCGCACAACCCCAGTGCCACCATCTGGACCGATGCGGAAATGCGCCAGCTGGAAGCGCTGCTCGCCCCCACCAATGTGCTGCTCATCAGCGACGAGGTGTATGAGCACATGGTTTACGACGGTGCCCAGCACCTGAGCAGCGTCCGCTACCCTGGCCTGGCAGAGCGCGCGTTTATCGTCTCCAGCTTTGGCAAGACCTTCCACGTCACCGGCTGGAAAGTTGGCACCGTGGCAGCCCCTGCCGCACTGACGGCGGAGTTCCGCAAGGTCCACCAGTTCAATGTGTTCACGGTGAACACGCCCATGCAGGCCGGTCTGGCGCAATACATGCAAGACCCAGCGCCCTACATGAACCTCTCGGCCTTCTACCAGGCCAAGCGCGATCTGTTTGTAAACGGCCTGAAAGGCTCACGCCTGAAGCTGCTGCCCACGGCGGGCACCTACTTTCTGTGCGCCGATATCTCCTCGGTCTCCGACCTCAACGAAGCCGATTTCTGCCAGTGGCTGGTCAAGGAAGTCGGCGTCGCCGCCATTCCGTTGTCGGCCTTCTACGGCGACGGTTTCGATCAGCGTGTGGTGCGCTTCTGCTTCGCTAAAAAGGATGAAACCTTGATCGAAGCCGCAGCCAGACTGCGCAAGCTGTAAAGCCCTTCGCCTCATAAAAAAGGAGCGCCTATCGCGCTCCTTTTTTCATATTCAGACCTATTTAATGCTGAAACCTATGCTTGGCAAGCGCAAACAGCTATCAAGTCTTTAAACCCTGGACGCCAGATAGCGCAGCATCAGCACCGCCCCCAGCACAATACCCGCAATAGCGATAAAGCTGCCCAAACTGAGCATGGATATCGCGCTGATTCCCTGGCCTATTGTGCAGCCCATGGCTGTTACACCGCCCACGCCCATCAGCATGGCCCCCATCAAGTGACGCGCCAAGTCCTGCCTGTCCGCAAAGCCTTGCCACTGAAAATCTCCGCGCCACAGTGCATGGATAAAGCTGCCCAGCACCATGCCCATCACCGATGCAATACCCCAGGTCACGACCTTGCTGCGGTCGCTGAAGAACATCAGCCAGTCCAGCGTATGCGCAATGGGCGAGACAAAGCTAAACGCCTCGATGCGCCCGCTATAGGTCGCGGCATAAACCTGCTCCAGCGTTTCGGGGTGCTCGGCCACCAGCCCCAGATGACCGCTGAGCCACCAAGCCGCCGCCACGCACAAGCCAACCAGAACGCCACCCAGCAATACGCCCCAGCGGCGATCCGCTCCACGCATGGGGTTGATGGCCATCACAAGCAAAATCAGGGCCACACCAAAACCCAGACCTGCGCGAGTGGCAAACAGCGGCCACGACGTTGCGCCAGCCAACATATCCGGCAGCAAGGCCGGCGTGCTGAATTCCAGTTGCATGCTGTCGAGCCAGCGCACACGCGCCACGGCCGTAATGCCTTTGAGCGTCGCAAAGGCCGCCACAGCCATGACCAGCAACACGACCAGCGCCTTGAGGCTACCGCCGCCTAGCCGGGTCAGATTTCTGGCACCGCAGCCCGAGGCCAGCACCATGCCCGCACCAAACAAGGCACCGCCCACCAAGGCAGACAGCCACAGCAGCCGGCGGCTGGCATAGAGCGTATCGCCCACCTGCAACTGCCCCCACAGCGCCAGCGCTGTAAAGCCCAGCATGGCCACGGCAATCGCCACACACCATTGCCGCACGCGGGTCCAGTCTTGCAGATACACCGCATCGCTGATGGCACCCACGGTGCAAAAGCGGGTCTCACGCATCACAAAGCCCAGTAAGGCAGCCAGCAACAAAATGGCCACCAAAATGGTGGCCGTCAACGATTCAAACTCGGCAAGGCTCATGCGCGCATTGGAAGGCGTGCACTGCGATCGGGCAATGGAACATACCCCTGCACGCGCAGTAACGCAGTCTTAATCACGCTTTTGCCAAACCGTGATTGCTACCGATATTGATCAGTTTCGGTTCATTCAGCTGGCGTGGCTTGATGGTTTTTTGCGCCTTGAGCCAAGGCTCAACCACTTCCCAGATCTGCTTGTGGCCAGCGCTTTTGGCCTCTTCTGCCACAGGTGCCCAGCCTGCCACCTTGTACTTTTTATCGGCCTCCAGCAGTTGGCCATTCAGCCGCATCTCGCTGATGCGTTTACCAGCGCCAGCCGTCGGCTCGCACTGATACTGAAAGCCTCCCACGCGCACCATGTCGCCGCCCTGCTGGTAGTAGGGGTCGGGGTTGAAGAGGTTGTCCGCCACATCTTCCAGCACGGTCTTGATGGTGGCTCCTGTCATCTCTGTCACCGTGGCATAAGAGTAAGTCGTTGCCGTCATGTCCATCAGCCACTCACGGGTGATGTCCTGCCCGGCCAGCAGTGAAGTTCCCCAGCGGAAACCCGGCGAGAAGGCAATCGGCGCATCCTGTACAGCCATCATGGCATCCAGCAACAGCTGATCGCCCGTGCCGTTGAAGTTGCCACGGCGGTACAGCGTGCCATCCGTCGTCGCCAGCACCTCGGCCAGCTTGCTCTGATACGGTGCGCGCACCTTGGTGATCAGCGCCTGCATCTCGGCATCCGCAGGCAAAATGTTGGAAAACACTGGCAACAGACGGTATTTAAAGTCGCGCACCTTGCCGTCCTTGACGTCAAAGTCCAGCACGGCCAGAAACTTCCCGTTGGAGCCCGCATTGCTCACGATGGTCTTGCCACCCGCGTTCTGCACAATCGTGGGAACGGGCATGCCGTCATGGGTGTGACCACCCAGAATGGCGTCGATTCCACGCACGCGGCTGGCCATTTTCAGGTCCACATCCATGCCGTTGTGCGAGAGCACCACCACCACCTTGGCCCCCTTGCCGCGCGCTTCGTCCACCATCTTCTGCATGTTCTCGTCCTGAATGCCAAAGCTCCAGTCCGCCACCATGTAGCGTGGGTTGGCAATCGGTGTGTACGGAAAGGCCTGGCCAATGATGGCCACGGGAACGCCGTTGATCTCGCGAATCACATAGGGTTTGAACACCGGGTCACCAAAGTCCGCCGTCTTGACGTTCTGCGCCACAAAGTCGAGCTTGTTGCCGAAGTCCTTGTCGATGATCTCCTGCACGCGCTGCATGCCGTAGGTGAATTCCCAGTGGCCGGTCATCACATCCACGCCCAGCAGCTTGCAGGCATCCACCATGTCCTGAGCGTTCGTCCACAGCGATGTGGCCGATCCCTGCCAGGTATCACCGCCATCGAGCAGCAGAGCACCGGGGCGTGAAGCCCGCATGCGCTTGACCAGCGTGGACAGGTGCGCAAAGCCACCCACCTTGCCGTAGCGCTTGGCCGCTGCTTCAAAGTCCAGATAACTGAAGGCATAGCTCTGCGCCGTGCCGGGTTTGAGACCCACAGATTTGAGCAAATGCTCGCCCACCAGATGCGGACGCTGATCTTTCATCGCACCGATGCCTAGATTGACACTGGGCTCGCGGAAGTAAATGGGGTTGAGCTGAGCATGGCAATCCGTCATGTGCAGCAAGGACACATTGCCGAAAGGTGCAATCTCATACATAGCCTTATCGGCCAGCTTCTGGTCCGCATAAGCGTAGCGCTGCAACCCCATGCCTGTGACACTGGCCGCAGCCAGCACCTGCAAAAATTCGCGTTTGGAAAGGCTCATATCAATATCAGTGATCCATGATGCTGTGTGCCGCATTGGCTGGTGGATGCCGAGCAAAGGCAACCCCGCAGCGCAGGTGTCACCCCCCCCCCCCCGAATTGCAAAGCAAAGCGAGAGGGAGGAGCCGGCGCATCCGTTCAGGTAAAGCTATTTGTTGACAGGTGATTCGGGATCGACCAGCAATGCAACCAGATCGCGTGTCTGCGCTTCGGTCAGGATGCCGGAGTGACCAAAGCGGGGCATGCCCGAGCAGGCGTTGTAGGCCTTGGCATTCCAGATCTTGCCCCAGGTGTATTCGACGATGGCCTTGGAATCAGGGCTGTCGGGGTTCTGAATGCCGCGAATCTTGCCGTAGTTGTAGAGGCTGGGGCCCAGCGTGCCGTAGGAGATTTCTTCCTTGCTGATCTGGTGGCAGTTATAGCAATTGCCGCCGTTGGCACTGCCCGCTTTATCACTCCAGGTCATACCACGGCCATTCTGGGCAATCTTTTCGCCCTCTTTCCAGTTACCAACCAGCTTGCCGTCCTTGGGCCACTGCACGGTTTTCAGATTGGCTGCCTCAATGGCCTGCGCGCGTGAAGACTCCAGCGGTTTGCCAGAGGCATCAGCCGCACTGCAGGCCGCGTTTGACTCGTCCTGCATCAGCCTGTCCACCTTGGCAATGCCCTGATCGCGAAAAGAGGTCTTCACCATCTTGGCCGTCAAGGCATCCATATCCGCGCCGCTATCGACCGAGGCGCAGCCCAGCACCACAAACGATGCAGCGACTGCCAGATAAGGCACATATTTTTGTGTATTCATGCTGCCCTCCTTATCGCTTGATGGCCGGCGCCGTAGAGGCCCCGCCCTTGCCATTGACACCCATGAACACGCTCAGCGCCACGGTCACATCACTGGCGTAATCGGGGTACGGAAAGCGCTGCTGGCGGAAGCAGTCATTCAAGCGGCGCTGCATGCTCCACAACTCGCCCGACGAAACGCGGTAGGCAGGCCATGCACCAAAGCCTTCGGCAGCACCTGGGTTCCTCGTGAGGTTGGGCAGGTCCTGCATGCGAATGCGCTTGCCATCTGCACCGTGGCAGGACGCGCAAGCAAAGTCGTGCGGGCCGCCGCGCATGTAAAACAGACGCTTGCCCGCTTCATACATCTGCTTTTCCTGGGCATGGCTCTGGGGCAAGTCAAACTTCATGCCCTTGGACTGGGAAGAAATCCAGGCTACCAGGCCTTCCATGTTCTTTTGCTCATCCTTGCCAAAAGGCGTGGCGGCAATCTTTTGCGCATCCAGCCCCTGCTGCTTTTCCATGCAGGTCAGCAGGCGCGACTCTAAATCTTGCACCTTGCCCGTGTCCGCAAAGTAGCGCGGCAACTCGACAAACACGCCCTTGACCACGCCAGCGCCCTTGCCCAGGTCGCACTGCTCCATGGACATTTTCTTAGGGCCGCGCTTTTGCTTCCACAGCTCCTCACCCTTCATCTCGAACAGCTCGGCGGGGTTGCCGTCCTGCAGCATCTCCCGGTACTCGGCAATGCCGTCCGCCGTACTCTTTTGCGCCAGCACCGGTGCGCCGACGCACAGTGAGAGCACCGCAGCCAGCGCCCCTCTCAATGAGCTATGTCTCATGGGGTACCTCTCTTTATAGATTTGGACTCTGGCGAGGCTCATGGCTCAGCCCGGCCTCGCTCAATCAACGGTTTCAGCTGATCGTGGCCTCGTCAGTACGGGTCTCGCCCTTGTTGTCCTTCCAGCTGACCGAGATCTTGTCGCCCGCCTTGGCCCCCTTGACGACAAACTGCAGAAACGGGTTCTTGGACACCGCTGGCCCCCACTCTGCCTGCAGCACCTGTTTGCCGTTGTGGGCAGCCGTCACCTCCTGAATAAACCAGGCGGGCACGGTCTTGCCTTCCGCATCCTTGCGCTGACCCGTCTCCATCTCGTGGGACATCAGCACACGCACAGTTGTCTTGTCGCCTGCGGCCTGGGCGCGAATTCGCATCGGATCTGCCATGTTCTTCTCCTTGTCTTTGATGAATTAACCGCCGCAGCCACCCAGAGTGACCTTGACTTCCTTCTTGGCGTAGAAGGCCTTGCCATCGTTGGTAATGGCCACCGCATACACATCAGAAGATTGACCCAGCTTGGCGCGGGTCAGGAAGTTGGCTTCCACCGCGTCATTGATGGCAAAAGACGCCACCAGCGTGTTGGGGTTCTTCTCCACCAGCACCAGCATCTGCTTCACATTGGGCAAAGTCGTCGCCGCGCCCAGGGGCACGACAGCACCGTTCTCGGCAATGTCGGGGGCGGTCAGCGTCACATCCTTGCTCTCAGCCGGAGCTGATGCGCCCAAGGCCTTGAGTACCTCGGCCACCGTCTTGGCATCAAATGCAGGCTTGTTATAGGCAGCATGCGAAGCCTGCGGCAACAGACCAGCAGCCATCAGCATGCCGAATACGGCAGCGCTGTTTTTCAGGGCATCTCTACGTTTCATCTTTGTCTCCTTCTCATTGACAGTCACACATGCGCTGGGCGCCTGCTTCTTGCACTTTTTACTTATGGCTTGCTGCCAGCCAGCCACTGGGCGATGACCTTGGCATCAGCATCACTCAACTGGGGCTGGGCGGGCATAGGGATAGAACCCCAGACGCCCGTGCCACCGGCCTTGACCTTGCCCAGCACATAGTCCAGCTGACCGCCGTATTTTTTGGCGATATCGCTGAAGGCCGGGCCTACGATTTTTTGCTCCATGCCGTGGCAGGCAATACAGGCGTTTTTCTCCAGAAGCGCTGTGGGCACGGCAGCTTTGGAGTTTGCGGCGACAGGTTTGGCCGCCTTGCTGGCCCCGCCATCGGTTTCAATACCGTGCTGCGCACCTACAGATCGGTTCTGCTGGGCCAAATTGCCGTGGTTGTTGCTGGCATGTTCGGGCAAGGCGGATCGCACCTTGGGCGCCGGGCCGCAGTTGCTCATGCAGGCAACGGCTTGCACATCGGGCTTAGCATTTTTGCTGAACTCATTGCCAGGCCACAGCGCGTGCTGCGTCGTCATGCCATTGCGGTTGGGCAGTTTTTGCTGCACCTCGGCAATGTTCTTGTCACTGAGCGTGAAGTTTTCAGGCACGACCCCGCCCAGGTTGAGCAGGTAGGCTGTGACGGCATATACCTCTTCAGTGGAGAGCGACTTGGGTGCATTCCACGGCATGGCGCGGTTGATGTAATCCCACAAGGTGGAGACCGTGGCCACCTTCATCATGGTCGTGCGGCCGGGAAAGGCTGGGTCCTTGAGCCGCGCGGCATGGCCGGTTTTGATGTCATCGGCCGTCGTGCCGCCCACCAGCGGACTGAAGACCTCATTGGACTCACCGAACACTCCGTGACAGGAGGCGCATTTAGCCTCCCACACATCCATGCCCTTTTGCACCGAACCCGAGCCTGCAGGCAGGCCCTTGAAATCCGGGCGCACATCAATGTCCCAGGCCTGCACTTCCTGCGTGGTTGCATTGCGCCCCACACCCGGAAAGCGCTGATCGGTAGCATTTGTCTGCGCGGCAGAGGTCATGGCAACCGTGCTCATCGCGGCGAGCGCCAGCATGGCCAGAGGTTTACGCAAGCTGAACATTGGCGACCTCCCCGTTAGTGCGCACCGCCCAAGACTGGATGGAGTTGTTGTGATAAATGGAGCGCGTGCCACGCACGGCCCGTAGTTGCTGCGATGTGGGCTGCACGTAGCCGGTGTCGTCCATGGCGCGGCTTTGAATAATGCATTCCTCGCCATTCCAGACCCAGTCCAGATTGAAGCGGGTCAGGCATTTGCTTATCACCGGCCCTTCAAGCCGTGCTGTGCGCCAGTTGCGGCCACCGTCCACGCTGACATCCACGCGCTTGACCTTGCCACGCCCCGACCATGCCAGGCCCGTGATGTTGTAAAAGCCCTTGTCCATCAGCATCTGCCCGCCGGACGGTGTGGTCACCACACTCTTGCACTCCTGAATGCTGGAGTACTGGCGGTGCTGGCCGTCAGGCATCAGATCCACATAGTGAATCGCTTCATCCTTGGCCGCATAGGGCATGTCACCTACTTCAATGCGGCGCAGATATTTCACCCAGCTCACACCCTGCACACCGGGCACCACCAAGCGCAGCGGGTAGCCCTGCTCAGGCCGCAGCATCTCGCCATTCTGGCCGTAAGCCACCAGCACTTCGCCCGAGGTGATCAGCTCGACCGGAATCGTGCGCGTCATCGATGAGCCATCCGCCCCCTCGGCCAGAATGAACTTGCCTTTTTTCAGATCCGCCCCGGCCATCTCCAGCAGGGTGATCAGCGGCACGCCCGTAAACTCGCTGCAAGACAGCATGCCGTGCGTGTACTGCACTGTGGGCACGGCCACATTGCCCCATTCCATTCCCGTGTTAGCGCCGCATTCGATAAAATGAAAGCGAGACACCGAGGGCAGTCGCATGATCTCGTCCATGGTGAAGACCTTGGAGTTCTTCACCAGACCATTGATCATCAAACGGTGCTTGGAAGGATCAATATCCCACCAGCCTTGATGGTGGCGCTCAAAGTGCAGACCGCTGGGCGTGATGATGCCGAACAGCGACTGCAGCGGCGCAAACGATACCGACGCCTGCTTGGTCTGCGTCAGGCCCGGGCTCTGGCGGCGCTGCACATTGACCTCGTATTGCGATGGCTTGCCGTAGCCCTCCGTCACAACCGACTGGCCCAGCCCCTTGGTATGGGTGGGCAGCTCCAGAATATTGGGGTCACCTTGCGGTGGTATTTGTGCTTGCGCCTGCGCATTCAAGGCCGCCGTCCCAGCGGCTGCCGTCGCTGCGGCAAAAGCCCCGCGAATAAAGCTGCGGCGGCCCGCCTTGGCCTCGGCAAAAACGACACCAACATCTGCAGGGCGTAAAAAATTCTCAGGTGCCTTGCGTACCACCCCGGTTATCTGCTCTTGCATAAGCTCCCTTTTTTATAGCTGAAAGCGCACATCACATATGCGCCACAAGCTGTTTTCACTTGGAGCCTTTCAGAATCCAGGCAGCCAGCAGACCGGCGTCCGCATCACTGAGTGCAGGCTGCGCTGGCATGGGTACAGGCCCCCACTTGCCTGCACCACCGGCCTTGATACTTTTGGCGAGTTGCGCCTGCGCATCGGATTGCGCGGCATATTTTTTGGCCACATCCTGAAAGGCGGGGCCAACCAGCTTCTTGTCCACCGCATGGCAAGCCAGGCATGCGTTCTTCTGCGCCAGTGCCTGATCGGCTGCAGCCACCGCCGGAGCAACCAGTCCCAGTACCACCGTCAATCCGTTCATCCAGGATGCAAGCCTCATCTTTTTGTCTCCTTATATTTATATATAAGCATGTTGTTATTTAAAGTATCTGGCACTGGGCACGATTTAAAATCTGGCGCTAACCCTCGTTATTCAAATTTAGAACAACGACTTCCACTCATCACAATTCAGCGCTTCAGAACCGCTGCTTGCGCTGTCTTCATTCGCTCATCCAGATAGGCGCCGTAAAAGTCGGGGATAGAGCTGCCAACCAGACGCTCGGCCACCTCTTTATTTCCCGCGCCATAAAAAAGCACCGTGGGGGCCACTTCAATCTCCAACTGCTTGACCTGGCCGCCATGCGTACTGACCTTGCCTTGCCAGTCCAGCAAAGGCTCACCGGACAAGAAATGGATCTGCGTCACAAACGCTCCCGCCCGTTGTAAAGGTAGCAAGTAATGCTCTCGCACCACCTTGCAGAATGGGCAGCCCTGCAGGGTCGCCATCACCACCAGCGGCTGCTTTATGGCCAGTGCAGCAGCCAGATCGCGCGGCAGGCTTTGACTGCTGGGCAACCATTGCTCAGAGGCATCAGGCGCAGCCAAGGCCGGGCCAGCGATGACTGCCACACTTTGCAGCCAGAGCCTGCGCGTGCAGTGAAAAGTCTCAAGGCGCGACATCACGGCTTTTCCTGCTCCATCAGCAAAAAGGTGTTGTAGGCGTTCATGCGATTGGCTTCCTTGAACAGCGGATAGCCTGCAAACTTGGACCAGTCGGTGTTCTGATAGGCCTCATTAAATGGGTCCAGATTGGCTGCGGCCTTGCTCATGGAATCACGCAAAAAACGCAGGTAGTCACGCGTCAGCTGCATGTCCTTGCGCGGACTGTCAGACGCCGGGCCGTGACCGGGGACCATGATTTTCACGGGCAGCTTGAGCAGCTCATCCAGCGCTGCAATCCAGTGGCGACTGTCTGCCTGCCCCACGTACGGAATGCGATTGCGAAACACCACATCGCCGATAAAAAGCACTCCGCTTTGCGGCAAAAAGACCGCCGTGTCTTCAGGCGTATGCGCAGGGCCCATGTGTTGCAACACAAAGTCCACACCCCCAACCGTCAGTTGCGAGCTGCCGGCAGTCAGCCACTGGCTGGCTGGCACCATGCGTGTGCTGTCGTTGACCCAAGGTGCCAAGTCTTTTCGCGAAGCCTCCAACCGCAGGTGCGCGGTTTCAGAGTTGATGTATTCCCGCGCTTGCTCGTTGGCCACAATCTTTGCGCCCAGCGCCGCAAACACCTGCAGGCCGTAGATATGGTCGGCGTGATAGTGGGTCAGCAGCACATGGCTGATGGGCTTTCTGGTGACCGTTCTGATCTGCTTGACCAGCTCCTCTGCCAAGGCCGGTGAGCCCAGTGCATCAATCACCACCACACTGTCATTCGTGATCACAAAACCCGCGTTAGAGATGAAATTGCGATTGGCCGTGCTGCCCAGCGCCGATTCGCCCTGCACAAAGTACACATCGGCAGCAACCTTCTGCAGCCGCATGGAGGAAACATCGGCAGATTGCTGCGCCTTGCTGACAGGCACATTGGAGTCATGCGCCGCAGCAGCCCCCACCCACATCAGCGCTGTGCACACCGCAACGCTCACTGCACTTTTTGCCCATCTTGAATCGGTCCTTGCCATATGCCCTTGCCTCCCTTGGCAGCCTGTGCAGCGGCCCTGCGAGACCCGCACTAGCACTTGCCCTATTTGCCTCTAATATAAGCAAGTGACAATATTTGACAGACGGCATCTTCCCTGATGACCTCGACTCCACGGGAGACACCTTGTGTTCTGCGAAAATAAACCCGTAGAGATCACAATAAAGTCGCACAAGCGAACAGCTTTTCGGTCACTGATAAAAGCGCTTTGTTGAGGCGTTTTTCAAGGCACAGTTTGAATTCGAGTTGAAGAGAAGCATGTCACCTGTGGAAAAGGCTGCGACAGCCTGACTGAGGTCGTTCCATGCTGACCGACGAGCATGCGTACTTCAGTTGAGAACAAGCTGTTCCGCCTACCGCTGACCAATCCGCTCGTTGTGCTGCATTCGTCCAGAAGCGGTCATGGTGTTGCATCTACCGGTTGAATCCACCAGGTTGAAGCGGCCATTCAGGACAAGTGGTATTCAACAACCGGTGGCTACAGTAGATGCACTGGTCCTTGACTGACTCAGATCGTCTGAAGCTGCCAGCCACTAAAGCTTCAGGTCGGTAATGCTAAGAACAGCCCAGAGGTTCCTTGCAAAGGATAAGACTTGCCAATCATTGGACTGCCCCTAGGCCGTCCAATTGGCACCTCGCGCTTTAGCTAATCAGTTTTGGGTTGGCATTCACATGCTGCGCACGCAATCCAGACAAAAAGGCACCATCAGTCCCTCTTTTTTGTGAGACCGTATTGCCTCAAGAAAAAAGTGTCAATGCATGATGCTTGCGCAGTAGCTCTTGCGCTTGGGCATTCACCGCTTCAGTCACCACCACCTGAATGCCTAGCTGTGCAGCCGTTACGGCCATGGCTTCGAGCAAATGCAAGGCACCAGGGCTTTGCACAGACTGTTCAGCAAAACTGCCACCCAGCTTCACATAGCGCAGAGGCAGAGTGTGCAACCGGGCCAGCACCATAGGCTGCTGATCCAGGCGGCGCAAACCCACGCCCACACTCAGCTCAGCCATGGATTGGCAAAAATCAGTCATTTCACCCGGATAGGCCATGAGCCCGTGCGCATCCAGCTCCAGGCAAAGTAGCGGCAGTCGCCGCTCCCACTGCGGGGCTTTCAGCACCTCATTCAAACGTCCCAGAAAATCTGGCTGCGCCAGTGATGGCAACGAGATACGAACGACCAGTTCAGCATCCCCTTCCTCCAACCATTCAAGCCCCAGTGCCACCGCACGCAAGTCGCAATCGGCCGACATACCCAAGCGCACGGCCACAGGAAGAAACAGCGAGCCCATCAAGGCTTCGCCAGTCGCAGTGCGCAATGACAGAGATGCCTCGCAACGCCTTTTCATACCAGCATCTGTCGTGAAAAGCATGGGCTGCACGGTCAGGGACAGGGCATCTGGCGTTTCAAGCGATGCAATCAACGTCTGGCGCCACAAGGTCTCACCAGCCATGTTGGAGACCACTTCCTCATCTCCATAAGCAACATATTCCACATCGGACTGCCCCGAACTTTCGGATCGCATCACGCCATAGTCCAGCCGCGAAAGCACACCTGTCACCGAGCTTGAGGCCGTGTAATCGGTCAGAGCAAAGCTCCAGCGACACCAGTTGCCGCCACTCAAGGTCAGGCGCATGGACTGCAGCACTTGGCGAACTTCCAGCACCAGCGACATGGCCTGCGGCCCGGCCAATGAGGGCATCAGCACCACAAAATCAGCGCCATTGAGGCGGGCCAGTTGCGCACCGGAATCCAGTTGGGCATTGAGCACTTGGCTCACACGCTCACCGACCGATTTCAGCCATGTATCAGCATTAGCACGCGTCATCTGGGCATTGAGTACCAGCAAGTCGCGCTGACGGAACAGCATCACATAGCCATGCGCTGCCTCAGCATCCGCTCCGCTGAGAGCGCGATGCAGTTCATTGACAAAGTATTTGCGGTTGGGGAGCAAAGTTACAGGGTCGCGGTTGACCTCCAGCTCCAGAGAGTCGATACGCGCCATTTGCTCAAGCGCCGTCGCCTGCACGCGCTCACGCGTGTCTGCAATCGCACTGAGCACTGGGGCCAGTTCCGCCACCGCTGATTTCAGCGGAAGCACTGCTGACACCGAAACAGACTCTGCCGACGTGCGCCCAATACCTTTGACCTGCGCCTCAATCTCCTGTCTCAGCACCCGGCGAAACCATTGAAGCAGCAGCACCACAAACAACGTCCATCCGGCACCAGCCAGCATCACCAGGCTTGCCATGCGCACCGAACTGTTCCACAGCGCACTGCGCGCATATGTATCGTCCACCTCCAGCGTCAGCTGCCCCACCTGCTTCCAGCCATCACTAACCACCCGCTGCGCCTTGGGCGCGTGCAGGGGCAAGAGTTGGGAAAACCACTTCGGAGCACTATCACTACGTACACGCCTTCCCGTGCCTGTGCTGTCTGCATCCGAGCGCTGGCGCTCAAACAGGATCTGACCTTCGGGAGAAGCCAGCGCAATCCGTTGAAACTGGCCGCTGTCATAAAGCGCCGTCATCAATAGCTCCCGCGTGATCGGATCCTGATTGGCCGGCTGAGACAGCGACAAGGCCAACGACGATGCGGCATTCTCAGCTTCCGACTGCAACTGGCCGTCCAGATACTGGCGCGCAGAATCAATACTGAAGACCAGCGTGCCTGCCAGAATCGCCAGAATCGCCACCGTCACACTGATCAAAAGTTGTTTCAACAAAGACATCGTGCTTCCTCTACATGCCTTGTAAACAGAAATCGCATCCGAAACTCACGGCAAAAATCCTTCCTGCTTCATTCGCGTCAGCAAATCCCGCCAGCGCGTGATGCGGTCTACCGATGAAGGCTGCGCCCCCGCCACATAAACCCCTTGCGCGTTAAAACTGAAGACAGGCGTCAAATCCTTGCGCTGGCTGGATGGCAGCAAAAAATCCACCATGCTGTCCAGTACCAGTGGCTCGGCCGTGGGCACCTCGTAGTAACCCAGCACCATGTGTGCAATGCTTTGCGTGCTGCCTACCCCGCCCATGCGCGCCCGGACATAGATCAGCCGCAACCTGTCCCCTGGCACACCAAGCCGCAGCAGCGAAAAGTATTTGCCGATCACATAGTCCTCACAGTCCCCAGCGCCCTTGCCCAGCGTTTCCAACGGCGTGGCCCAGTAATCGGGCTGTGCCCAGAGCATGCTGTCCTCGGTCTGCACCACCGCGCGATTCCAGAATTCATTGACCGCAGGCAACTGCTGCGACAACGGTCTGCTTTTCTGGGCCGTCAGCATCGCCAGCCACTGGCCCAGTCTCTGCACACCTGCCGCGCCATAACGGGACTGCATGCGGCCCTGCAAACGCCCTTCGTCAAAATCCAGGGCAACAGCATCCGGCTGTGCCTGCAATGCCAAAACGCCCAGCATCCCTGAGCCGAAGACAAGCATGCCTCTGCGTGACAGGCGCGGAAGTTTGTCCGCAAAGTGCGGCAACAGGAGGCTATGCGAAGTGCTCAATCGAGTTGCAGAAAAGTAAAGCACTCAAAGCAGAATTTACTTCAAGCGCTTTTATATATTGTGTTTACCGCTATGAATTTTGAAGACTCAATGAGAACGCAATCAAGATTCAATGCTCACAAATGTAACCAATCCTTCAACCTCTGGAAATGAGCAGCCACAACCGCCCCAGCGAGGAGGCAGAAAATTTGGTATTTCAAGAGTTCTGCCTGACCTCGGCCTTGCTCGCTTATCAGCTGTGATCAATCTTGAGCTTGCCCTGATCAATCAGCTGCTTGATCATCGCGTTCTGATCATGGCTCGTGCCCACCAGATCCACGCCCTCGACCAAGATCTTCTGGTTGAAGCCATTACCGTTCGCGTCAAGTGCACCGGCCGTCGAAACCTTGATCACCGTATCGATGGTCTTGCCATCGGCTTCTGTACGGGTCTCAAGGTGCAGGAACTTGCTCAGATCACTCGAAGTCTCCTCGCCTTGCAACAGATCGCCCAGATCAAGTGCGTCCTTACCCGAGGCACCGAAGTTCTTCACCACATCGGTGACCGGACGCGACACCGTACCCGCATCGCCCTGGTGCCAGATGAACAAGTCGTCTTCGGCCGTGCCCAGCAGAGAGTCGCCGGACGAGGTGCTGTGAACTTCATGGCTGCCGGTATCGCTAGCCATGCGGGAAGCAGCCAGCGTCGTGGCGCCCGGTCCGGTTGCGTCGATGCTGATGTCCAGGCTTGCCGTATCGGTATCGCCATCGGCCTGGGTCAGCTTGTAGTCGAAGTGTTCGACCTTGCCTGCTCCGGCTGCGCTCGCGGTCGGCGTGTAGGTGTAGGAGCCGTCGGCCTTGATCAGCAGCGTGCCGTAGGCGCCGGTGATTGTCGTACCGCCCGATGCCGCATTGACCCAGGTGGAGCCATTGAACACCGACAGCGTCGATGTCTCTCCCAGCGTGCCCAGTGTGTCATTGGACGTAACCGAGCCAGTGACGGCCGTGCTGCTCCAGACGATGGTGTCCGGGTTGGGAACGATGGCCGCGAAGTCATCGAACGTCACCGCAGCATCCGTGCTGTCGCTGTTGCCCTCATGCACTGTCAAGAGAATGCGATAGGTCGCATTCGCTTCGAGCGCCGTCGTGGTGTAGGTACCCGTTCCGGTAATGACACCGGAGTTGGCTTGCCCGGGAACAGCAGACCAGGTTACCCCGCCATCGGTGCTCTTGTAGAGCGTCCAGTCCACAGAATCACTGGAGCTGTTCGCATTGCTGAAGCCTGTCACCTTAAACTGCAGCGTGGTCCCCGCCACGGTCGAGGTGTAGGTCGGCGTCACCGCCTTGGCATCGCCGTTCGCTTGACCGTTGTTGTCGGTCAGCACCAAGCCGCCGCCGTTGGTCCTGCCGTCCAATGTCCAGCCATTGACGGCACTGACCAGCCATTTGGCATTCTCGCCTGCCTGCCAGTTAGTGCTCGACAGATTCGAGTCGCTCTTGTTCAAGCGGGTGCTGGAGGAGTTATCGAACTTCCAGGCATAGCTATCGTTATTACTGAAATTGGCCAGCGGCGAATCTACGTTCTTCGACGTCAGCGTTGCGCTGTTCGTATCATCGACTGCATGCGGCTTGCTGGTGAAGCTCGCACTGCCGTCCGCCGTGCTGCTGCCGTCGGTAGCTACAGCAACGACCTTGATTTCATTGACTTGCACATTTTCAGGGACGGTCATATTCAGACCAGTGATGGTGACAGCCTTGGTAACGGGATCAATGCTCACCGAGTAACTGCTGTTGCTGGCCAATGGCAAGGACCAGTGCGTCGCATCAATCTGGGTTCCAGCGGACAGCGTCACACCCTTTGGCACTTCCACAGTCACCTTGGTAATCGTCTCGGAATAATCCAGATCCTGAGGCGTGGCCGTGATCGTGACGGGATAAGTCGTTGCCGTCGTGTAAGTCACCTTGTTAATCAGATAGTCGTCATCCACACGCGGTGCGTCAAAGACGATCTGGCTGATCGTGCTTCCCGCTGGAACACTCAGTTTGAACTGAGTGTCCACCTTGTCGGAACCGCCCTTGACGAATCCATAAAGACCGCTGGCGGTATTGACGGAGCCGTCTGCGTTGTATCCCAGAACAACGGGCTTTTTCGCCTCGTCATACATCTGATAACGGGCCCACTCCCCTGAAGCCAGCCAGGCAAACTGCACCGTGATCGCCGTAACAGGTATGTTGAATTGAATGGCCAAAGACTCAGAACCTGTAGAGTTGCGTCCAATTTCGGTCGAGTCTCCAGACGCAGCACCACTGACACCGAAGCCATCGTGATCCGTACCGCTCACCGTGCTCACTGTCCCTTTCGATCCATTAACGTTGTAAGCCGTCACGGTGTGGCCGGCAGTGGACGTATTCACGCTGGTCGCAGTGATCGATGTCGTAACAGGCGTCGACCCTGCTCCCACATTCACAGTGACCAAGGGAGTATCCGCAACTGGCGTCACATTGATATTCAGCGTGCTGGAGAGTCCTGTGTTGGTGGTGTAAGTCACAGTCGGCACAGTTCCGCTCCAGTCTTTACTGGGGGAAAAGCTGTAATTGCCATTGGCGGATATCGACAAAGAGCCAATCACTTTTCCGGCCAAATCAGTCACCGACACGACGCTTGCCCCAGCTATATAAGACACACCATTAACGCTGAAGTTTGCTACGGCCAAAGAGCCATTCGTGCCATAGCCTGGGTCATTGACAAGCACGTTGGCAGACACTGCAGTGTCCTCCGGAGTTGTCTTGGTATCCGGCACCGCATCGTTATCAATGATGGTACTCGTTGCCGTATCTTGAGTCCCCTTGCTCAGAGAGTCAAAGCTACCATTCGTGTCGACAACGCTGCCAATTTTGGCCACCAGTTGCTCAGAACTTTCAGCAACCGCATCATCGACGGTTTTGACCGTAAAACTAGCTTGATGACTACCTCCGTTGATCGTCACTGAGGGAGGTCGACCTGTAGTGTCGCTGTTGTTCGCAGCGTCACCACTCCACATCAGCGCCACGTTCACACTCTTGCCTGCCGGCACGTAAACGTCGTTGCCGTACTTGTCCACTAGCTTGACTGTGTAAATAAGCTCGCCGCCTTCAGTGACGTTGCTCTTATCTACACTAATTACCGCAAATACTGGAGGTTGAGTCACCGTCACGCTCACTTGC
>NZ_JABBCQ020000029.1 GCF_012844455.2 Comamonas suwonensis
GGGGTCGTCTCAGAAAACGGAAAATAGAGCACGTTAAGCTGGCGGCAGCGGTCGCAACGGCCTGAACTTCCCCGCACCAACCTTGGCGCTGCTGCGCCAGAGGTAATCGCCGGTCAAGTTGATGTGCTCCCAGCCCAGCGGCGACAGATATTGCAACAGCGTGTCGTCCAGCGACTTGCCGTGGCCACGCAAAGCACTGGTGGCACGCTCCAGGTAGACCGTGTTCCACAACACGATGGCCGCCGTCACTAGGTTGAGGCCGCTGGCCCGATAGCGTTGTTGCTCGAAGCTGCGGTCGCGAATTTCACCCAATCGGTAGAAGAACACGGCTCTGGCCAGCGCGTTCCGCGCCTCACCCTTGTTTAGTCCGGCATTAACGCGGCGGCGCAATTCCACGCTTTGCAACCAATCCAGAATGAACAGTGTGCGCTCGATGCGTCCCAGCTCGCGCAAGGCGATAGCCAGACCGTTTTGTCGTGGGTAGCTGCCGAGTTTTCGCAGCATCAGGGAGGCCGTTACCGTGCCCTGCTTGATTGAGGTGGCCAGTCGCAGGATTTCGTCCCAATGGGCGCGAACGTGCTTGATGTTCAGCGTGCCGCCGATCATCGGTTTGAGCGCGTCATAGGCAATGTCGCTTTTCGGGGTGAACAGCTTGGTGTCGCCCAGGTCTCGGATACGTGGCGCGAATCGGAAGCCCAGCAAGTGCATCAAACCGAAGACATGATCGGTAAAGCCCGCTGTGTCGGTGTAGTGTTCCTCGATGCGCAAGTCCGACTCGTGATACAGCAAGCCGTCGAGCACATAGGTCGAATCACGCACGCCGACGTTGACCACCTTGGCGCTGAAGGGCGCGTATTGGTCGGAGATGTGCGTGTAGAAAGTCCGTCCTGGACTGCTTCCATACTTCGGGTTGATATGCCCGGTGCTCTCTGCCTTGCTGCTGGTTCTGAAGTTCTGGCCATCCGACGATGAGGTAGTGCCGTCGCCCCAATTTGCGGCGAAGGGTTGCTGAAACTGCGCGTTCACCAGCTCGGCCAGCGCCGTTGAATACGTTTCATCCCGGATATGCCACGCTTGCAGCCAGGACAGTTTGGCGTAGGTCGTGCCAGGGCAGGACTCGGCCATTTTAGTGAGCCCAAGATTGATGCCATCAGCCAGGATCGTCGTCAGCAGCAAGGTCTTGTCCTTGGCCGTGTCGCCGCTCTTCAAATGCGTAAAGTGCCGGGTGAATCCCGTCCACTCATTGACTTCGAGCAACAGTTCGGTGATCTTGACGTGCGGCAGAGTCATGGCCGTCTGGTCGATCAACGCCTGCGCGGTGTCCGGCACCGCTGCATCGAGCGGCGTGATCTTCAGGCCCGACTCGGTGATGATGGCATCTGGCAGATCGTTGGCCGCCGCCATCCGGTTAACAGTGGCAAGCTGCTGTTCCAGCAATTCCAGCCGGTCGTGCAAATACTGATCACAATCAGTGGCCACTGCCAGCGGCAATTCGTTGGCTAGCTTCAAGGTGGTGAATTTCTCGACCGGCACCAGGTACTCGTCGAAGTCCTTGAACTGACGTGATCCCTGCACCCAGACATCACCCGAGCGCAGCGCGTTCTTTAGCTCTGACAGGGCGCACAGTTCGTAGTAGCGGCGGTCGATGCCATCGTCCGTGAGCACCAATTTGGCCCAGCGTGGCTTGATGAATTCGGTCGGCGCGTCGGCGGGCACCTTGCGGGCGTTGTCGCTGTTCATGGCGCGCAGCACGTCGATTGCATCGAGCATGCCCTTGGCGGCTGGTGCAGCCCGCAGCTTGAGCACGTCCAGGAACTGCGGCGCGTACCGGCGCAGGGTGGCATAGCTCTCACCGATCCGGTGCAGAAAGTCGAAGCCCTCGGGTTGCGCGAGCTTTTGCGCCTCCGTGACGCTGGCGGCAAAGGTGTCCCAAGGCATGACGGCCTCGATGGCGGCGAACGGATCGCCTCCGCTCTGTTTGGCTTCCAGCAGAGCTTGGCCGATGCGGCCATACATCCGCACCTTGTCATTGATCGCCTTGCCGGAAGCCTGAAACTGTTGCTGATGCTTGTTCCTGGCCGCATTGAACAACTTGCCGATGATGCGGTCGTGCAGGTCGATGATTTCGTCGGTGACGGTGGCCATACCTTCAATGGCCAGCGCTACCAGAGTGGCATAGCGTCGTTGCACCTCGAACTTGGCCAGGTCGGCGGGTGTCATCTGCCCACCCTCACGAGCGATCTTGAGCAGGCGGTTCTGATGAACTTGTCGCTCGATGCCGGCGGGCAGGTCAAGCGCCTGCCAAGCCTTGAGGCGCTCGATGTGTTCGAGCATGTGTCGAGAATTTGGCTTGACGGGCGACTGGCGCAGCCATGCCAGCCTCGTTACTTTGCTGCCGTCCTTGCGCTTGAGAAGTTCGTCCAGGCGCTGGCGATGGACAGGCAACAAGGAATCGGTCAGCGCCGCGTAAATACGCCGGTTGGCACGGGTGATGGCCTCGGCGCTTGCGCGCTCAATGGCATTTATGGCGGGCAGGATAATGCCCTGCCGCCGCAGGTTTTCGACTAGGGTGCTGGCCAGCACAATGCCTTTGTCGGTCTGCATGGCCAGTTCGGTCAATGTATGCACGGCTTGCCGGTAGTGGCTCATGGTGAACGGCTTGAACCCAAACACCGTTTGCAGCTCGACCAAGTGCTCCCGCCGTGTCTGCTCGCGCTGGCCGTACTCATCCCAGCTTTCCACCGGCACCTTGAGCTGTGCCGCCACCATGCGCAACAAGGGCGGGAACGGAGGCTCATCGGCACCCAAAAAGATGCCAGGGAATCGCAAATAGCAAAGCTGGATGGCGAAGCCTAACCGATTCGCAGGGCCGCGACGTTGACGGATGATCGACAGATCGGTTTCGTTGAACGTGTAGTGCCGGATCAGTTCATCTTTGGCGTCAGGCAGTGCCAGCAGGCTTTCGCGCTCGGTCGCGGACAGGATTGAGCGGCGCGGCATGGTCAGTCTTCCCGCAGGTACTGGTACAAGGTTTCGCGGCTGATGCCTAAGTCACGGGCCACCGAGGTTTTTTGATCGCCTGCCGCGACTCGCCGTTTCAATTCGGCAATTTGTTCACTGTTTAGCGATTTCTTTCGTCCTCGGTAGGCACCGCGCTGTTTGGCAAGCACGATTCCCTCGTGCTGACGTTCGCGGATCAGGGCGCGCTCGAACTCAGCAAAGGCCCCCATGACCGACAGCATCAGATTGGCCATAGGTGAGTCATCGCCAGTGAACGCCAGCCCTTCTTTGACAAACTCCATGCGCACGCCCCGTTGTGTCAGCCCTTGAACGATGCGGCGCAGGTCATCAAGGTTGCGTGCCAGCCTGTCCATGCTGTGCACTACCACGGTATCGCCCTCGCGGACGAAGGCCAGTAGCCTTTCAAGTTCGGGGCGTTGCGTATCCTTGCCGGAAGCCTTGTCTGTGAATACCTTGCCGACGTCGATTTGCTCCAGTTGCCGATCAGGGTTCTGGTCGAAGCTGCTGACGCGGACATAGCCGATGCGTTGACCTTGCAAGATGCCTCCAAAAGTAAAAGTGTCAGGATGAAATCTATTACCTTTGGCGGAATATGTCAATTGTCATTTTCAGAAGACGACTGCACCAGTTGATTGAGTGTAGCGGCTGTTGTGCAGCCAGCTCCTGACAGTCCAATATCAGAAGTGATCTGCACCAATCTCGACTATGCTCAATACTCGTGTGCACCAAAGCGAGGTGAGCATGACGACCGACACCCCACGGATTCCCGAGCAAGGCGTGGCCACTCTGCCTGATAAGGCTTGGGAGCGTGCGCGCCGTCGTGCGGAGATCATCGGCCCGTTGGCGCAGTCGGAGACGGTCGGGCACGAAGCGGCCGATATGGCTGCTCAGGCGTTGGGCTTGTCTCGGCGGCAGGTGTACGTTCTGATCCGGCGAGCCCGGCAAGGCAGCGGCCTCGTGACGGACCTGGTCCCCGGCCAATCCGGCGGTGGCAAAGGCAAGGGGCGCTTGCCGGAGCCGGTCGAGCGCATCATCCGCGAGTTGCTGCAAAAGCGGTTCCTGACCAAGCAGAAACGGACTCTGGCAGCGTTCCACCGCGAGGTCGCGCAGACTTGCAAAACGCAAAAGCTGCGGGTGCCGGCGCGCAACACCGTGGCATTGAGGATCGCCGGCCTCGATCCGCGCAAGGTCACTCGCCGGCGGGAAGGCCAGGATGCGTCCCGCGGCCTGCAAGGTGCTGGCGGCGAACCTCCTGCCGTGACAGCACCGCTGGAGCAAGTACAGATTGACCACACGGTCATCGACGTGATCGTGGTCGATGAGCGCGACCGGCAACCGATTGGCCGCCCGTATCTGACCATCGCCATCGACGTGTTCACCCGCTGCGTGCTCGGCATGGTCGTCACGCTGGAAGCACCATCTGCCGTCTCGGTCGGCCTGTGCCTGGCGCATGTCGCCTGCGACAAGCGCCCCTGGCTGGAAGGGCTGAACGTGAAAATGGAGTGGCCGATGAGCGGCAAGCCCAGGCTGCTCTACCTGGACAACGCGGCCGAGTTCAAGAGCGAAGCGCTACGCCGAGGCTGCGAGCAGCATGGCATCCGGCTTGACTATCGCCCGCTCGGGCAGCCGCACTACGGCGGCATCGTGGAACGGATCATCGGCACGGCGATGCAGATGATCCACGACGAACTGCCGGGAACGACCTTCTCCAACCCTGACCAGCGAGGCGACTACGATTCCGAAAACAAGGCCGCCCTGACGCTGCGCGAGCTGGAGCGCTGGCTCACATTGGCGGTCGGCACCTACCACGGCTCCGTGCACAACGGTCTGCTTCAGCCGCCGGAAGCGCGCTGGGCCGAGGCGGTGGCCCGCATCGGTGTGCCGGCCGTCGTCACCCGCGCCACTGCCTTTCTGGTCGATTTCCTGCCCATCCTCCGCCGCACGCTGACCCGCACCGGCTTCGTCATCGACCACATTCACTACTACGCCGACGCGCTCAAGCCGTGGATCGCACGGCGTGAGCGCTGGCCGTCCTTTCTGATCCGGCGCGACCCGCGCGACATAAGCCGCATCTGGGTGCTGGAACCGGAGGGGCAGCATTACCTGGAAGTCCCCTACCGTACTTTGTCGCACCCGGCTGTCACCCTATGGGAACAAAGGCAGGCGCTAGCGAAATTGCGGCAGCAAGGGCGCGAGCAGGTGGATGAATCGGCGCTGTTCCGCATGATCGGGCAGATGCGCGAGATCGTGACCACCGCACAGAAGGCCACGCGCAAGGCGCGGCGCGATGCGGATCGACGCCAACACCTCAAGGCGTTGGTTCCGCCGGACAAGCTGACTCCGCCAGAAACGGACGTTGCGGCCGCGCAGGCAGACAACTTGCCGCCCGCCAAACCGTTCGACCAGATTGAGGAGTGGTAGCCGTGGACGAATATCCCATCATCGACCTATCCCACCTGCTGCCGGCGGTGCAGGGGCTGGCTCGGCTGCCGGCGGACGAGCGCATCCAGCGCCTTCGCGCCGACCGCTGGATCGGCTATCCCCGCGCGGTCGAGGCGTTGAACCGGCTGGAAACCTTGTATGCGTGGCCGAACAAGCAGCGCATGCCTAACCTGCTGCTGATCGGCCCGACCAACAACGGCAAGTCGATGATCGTCGAGAAATTCCGGCGCACGCATCCGGCCAGCTCCGACGCCGACCAGGAGCACATTCCGGTGCTTGTCGTGCAGATGCCGTCCGAGCCTTCGGTGATCCGCTTCTACGTCGCACTGCTCGCCGCGATGGGCGCTCCCTTGCGCCCGCGCCCACGACTGCCGGAAATGGAGCAATTGGCGCTGGCCTTGCTGCGCAAGGTCGGCGTGCGCATGTTGGTGATCGATGAACTGCACAACGTCCTGGCCGGCAACAGCGTCAACCGTCGGGAATTCCTTAACCTGCTGCGCTTCCTCGGCAACGAGCTGCGCATCCCGCTGGTCGGTGTCGGCACGCGCGACGCCTATCTGGCGATCCGGTCGGACGACCAGTTGGAGAACCGCTTCGAGCCCATGATGCTGCCGCTGTGGGAGGCCAACGACGATTGCTGCTCGCTGCTGGCCAGTTTTGCCGCGTCGCTCCCGCTGCGGCGGCCTTCCCCAATTGCCACGCCGGATATGGCCCGTTACCTGCTCACGCGCAGCGAAGGCACCATTGGTGAATTGGCGCACCTGTTGATGGCGGCGGCGGTCGCCGCCCTGGAAAGCGGTGAAGAAGCGATCAATCACCGCACGCTCAGCATGGCCGATTACACCGGCCCTGGCGAGCGGCGTCGGCAGTTCGAGCGGGAACTGATGTGAAACCGGCAGCACGCTGGCCGCTGCATCCTGCTCCCAGGGAAGGCGAAGCCTTGTCCTCATGGCTCCAGCGTGTCGCCGCCCGCTACCAGATGGACTTGTATGACCTGCTGGAGCACGACCTTGGTCACGGCCGGGTCGATGACCTGGATACTGCGCCACCTCCGGCGCTGCTGACGGCCCTCTCCCTGCGCAGCGGCATTGAGCTGGAGCGGCTGCGTTGCATGAGTTTCGCTGGCTGGGTGCCGTGGCTGCTGGACAGCCTCGATTCCCGGATTCCAGACGCGCTGGAAACCTATGCGTTCCAGTTCTCGCTATTGCTGCCGAGACGCGGCCGCAAGACGAGATCAATCACGAGCTGGCGCGCCTGGCTGCCAAGCCAGCCGATTCACCGCGCCTGCCCGCTTTGCCTGAACGACTCGGAGGATCAAGCCATACTGCTCGCGTGGAAATTGCCGTTGATGCTGAGCTGCCCGCAACATGGCTGCTGGCTGGAATCCTATAGTGGCGTGCCGGGGCAGTTTCTCGGCTGGGAAAACGCCGATGCGGCCCCACGCACGGCCAGCGACGCGATGGTGGCAATGGACCGACGTACTTGGCAGGCGCTGACGACGGGTTACGTCGAGCTGCCGCGCCGACGCATTCATGCCGGCCTCTGGTTTCGGTTGCTGCGCACCCTGCTCGATGAGCTGAACACGCCACTCTCGCAGTGCGGGCCTTGCGTCTGGAGCATTCGCCATGTCTGGGCGTGCTGCGGCCATCTACTGCGCGCTGGACAAAGCCAGTGGCGTCCCTACGAGATTCTGGCCCCGGCGGTGCAGTTACAAATGCTGGAGGCGGCGGCTACCGCCATCGAGCTGATCGAATCGAGCGTGGTGCGTCCACACGGGGAGTTGGGAGCACTGTTCTTGTCGGAGCCGCACACCGGGTTCACCAATGGCCTGCCCGAGAAGAAACGTAAGCCTGAGCCTGTCGATCACTGGCGGGAGGCGGTCAAGGCGCTCAACGAGGCTATCGCCGAGGCCCGACATAATTGCGAAACGGCCCGCTCACTGTTCACGCTGGCGTCTTATGGGCGGCGCGACCCCGAGTCCCTGGATCGCTTGCGCGACACGTTTGCCCAGGAGGGCATTCCCCCGGAATTTCTGTCACATTATGTTCCTCGCGAACCCTTTGCATTCCTTAGTATGAATGACGGGTTAAGTGACAAAATTTGACGATCAGAACTTTCCAACCCACACTGTCACATAATCGAACGTATACGTGACGGGTGAAAAGGTGCTGATCGGCTACATGCGGGTATCGAAGGCGGACGGATCCCAGTCCACCAATTTGCAACGCGATGCGCTCATCGCCGCTGGTGTGAGCCTTGCGCACCTTTACGAGGATCTGGCCTCGGGCAGGCGCGATGATCGCCCAGGGTTGGCTGCTTGCCTGAAGGCGCTTCGTGAAGGGGACACGCTGATCGTGTGGAAGCTCGATCGGCTTGGCCGTGATCTGCGCCACCTGATCAACACCGTGCACGACCTAACTGCGCGTAGCGTGGGCCTGAAGGTCCTGACCGGTCACGGTGCGGCGGTCGACACGACGACTGCCGCCGGCAAGCTTGTGTTCGGTATTTTTGCCGCGCTGGCCGAGTTCGAGCGTGAGTTGATTTCCGAGCGAACAGTCGCTGGACTTATCTCGGCGCGCGCTCGCGGCAGGAAAGGGGGGCGCCCCTTCAAGATGACCGCCGCCAAGCTACGCCTGGCGATGGCCAGCATGGGGCAACCGGAAACCAAGGTGGGCGATCTCTGCGAAGAACTCGGGATTACCCGGCAGACGCTCTACCGGCACGTGTCGCCCAAGGGCGAACTGCGGCCAGACGGCGTAAAGCTGCTCTCCCTCGGTTCAGCCGCATAAATGGAGGCGACCTGGAACGGGGCGCTGTTCAGTGCGGCAACGATCCGATTACCGGTGTCGACCCTGAGCAGCCTCAGCCGGCGCGAACCCGAAGGGCTGCTGGGCAGCGATAGCTGTCGTTTGCCGAAGCTTATTGAACGACTGCTAAGCAGCGCACAGCAGGCGTCCAACGTACCTTGAAGCGCAAAGCTATTCGAAGATCTTGTCGGCGGCATCCTCCTGCGGGCTCAAGTTCGACCGCCATCAGCTTGCCCGACGGACTTGTGCTTAAGGCACCTAGCTGATGAAAAGCGAACGAGAACCCGAAGAACCTACCGTTGCACAACCAGATTATTGCGTTGCAACGACCCGAAGTCGGCGCGGGACTTCTACAACTGGGGTATCGAGCGACGACGCCGCCTTTGCGCACCTTTTTGGCGCTCAGCACGCCCGCTGTTGATCGCACCTCGCACATTCAGGCGTCGTCGACACCCACATAGATCCGAACTTCTTTTTAACGGGTTCGTAAATTCGTCATGTTTGCCGTCCACGAAGCTGCACATGACCAAGCGGTTTTCGTTCTTCAGCAATTGGTGAAACACGATCAGAGGCCTCTCAACCTGAGCACTAGTTGCGTTTTTACGCCAAATTCCCAGCCTCTAGTCCTATCTCGGCGGTGGTGATTCCGTGATTGATGTTAAATTCCACTAACATTGCAGACGATCGATCACACTCAACAATCTTCTGTAGTGCGAAAGCGTTACAGGCGCACTAGGACTTTACGAGACATGCTTCATCCCGCTTCCAAGTTGGCCGCGATGCTTCGTCCGCGTTCACATCGTTTCGCACTCGAAAGCCGCCAACTTTTCGACGGCGCCGCGCTCGTGGAAGCGGCCCATGCGACCGACGCGCCAGACGCCGCGCACGCCGCACCGGCCCATGCGGAAGCGCCGCATCCTGCGGCGGCCGAGACCCATCCCGCCGCCAAGGCCGTGGCGGATGCGCCAGCCGCAGCGGCGGCCAGCGAGGCGCCGGCAGCCGCCGCCACGCCGCACGCGGTGTACGTGATGGACCAGAGCGTGGTCGACTGGCAGCAGGTGGTGCAGGCGTTGCCGACGGGCAGCGAGGTGATCCTGATCGACAACCGCTCGGACGGCGTTGCACAACTGGCCGCTGCGCTGCACGGCCGCACCGACATCAGCGCCTTGCAGATCGTCAGCCACGGCGCGTCCGGGCAGATCACGCTCGGCGACAGCGTCATCACGGCGGACAACATTGCCGAACATGCCGCGCAATGGGCGGCCATCGGCGCGAGCCTCACCGCAGACGGCGACATCCTGTTGTACGGCTGCGATGTCGCGGGACAGAGCGATGCGTTGCTGGTCCGGATGTCCGCCCTGACGGGCGCCGATGTGGCCGCCTCTGCCGATGCAACGGGCGCCGCAGTGAAGGGCGGCAACTGGACGCTGGAACGCTCGGTCGGCCAGGTCGAAGCGCAAGTGCTGAACGATGTCGATTACCAGGGCTTGCTCGCGGCGCCGACGGTCACTTCCGCGGCCACCAAGCTGTCGGTGTCCGAGAACAGCACGCTGAACGCACCCGGCGCCGACCAGGCGACGTTGAGCGGATGGAACATCACGAACGGCGGCGTGGGCAACGTCACCGTCGTGGTGCAGGTTGATGGCGATGCCAATGGCGCACCGGACCTGGTTGTCGGCGGGCTGACGGTCGGCAACGCTGGAGCGCCCGCCGGCACGCTCAGCTTCACTGGCACCGCAGCCCAGGCGACCGCCTGGGTGAACAGCCTGGTCTTCAAGGCCACCGATGTCGAACTCGGCAACACCGAGGCCCGGGCGGTCATCCAGGTCAGGGTGACCGATGCCGCCACATCGCTCGTGGCCACCCGGACGCTGGCGGTGACCGTCACGTCATCGAACGACCCGGTGACGTTGAGCTCGACGCCTCAGGCGGTGGGCGAGGGTGCGGACACGCCGCTCACCGTGGCGACGCTGATAGCGCTCGACCCCGAAGTCGACGTCGCACTCACGCAGCAACCGTCACAGATTGTCTACGGCGTCACCGCAAATCCTCAATACGGCTACCTCACGCTGAACGGCGTTCGCCTGGGCATCGGCTCGGTATTCACGCAGCAGGACGTGATCGATGGCGACGTTCATTACGTCCATACCGCCACCGGTGCCACGCAGAACCAGCCGGACAGCTTCGGCGTGCGCGCCAACGACGGCGCGACGCCGGTCGCAGCGTCCGCCGCCGCAACCATCGCCCTGACCATCGCGCCGGTCAATCAGGCTCCGACGGTCAGCGGATTGGGCGTCGTTCTCGAAGGCCAGCCAGGCAATGCCGTGGACGGCACTGGCGCGCCGCTGTCGCAGGTCGGCAACTTCATCGTGGCCGATGGCGGCGGCGACGACGCTTCCAGCGCGCTCACCGTGCGCATCACCGGGCTGCCGACCGACGGCACGCTGTACTTCACCGGGACCGCGCTGGTCAATGGCACGAGCGTGAACTACACGGTGCCGCACGCGATCACGGCGGCAGAGCTTGCCACCGGCAGCGGGTTCGTCATCGCCTACGAGGCGCGGGCCGGCCTCACCTATGGAAACAACGGAACCCGCGACAACACTGGCGCGGGCACCTATCCCTTCGTCGACGGCTTCAAGGTCATCGTGTCGGACGCCGGCGGCGGCACCGGCACACCCGGCTCGACGGTCGAAACCAACATCGCGATCACGGTGCGCCCTGTCAACGACGATCCGACGTACACCGGGGCGCTGGCCCCCGAAGCGACGGTGACGGCGACCGGCAATTCGACCGGCAGTTACACAGGGCCGTATGCCGTCACGCTGACCCCCGCGATGCTGAACGCGACCGACGTCGACTCGGTCGACGGTCAGCTCACGTTCGCGGTGACATCCCAGAGCGGCCTCAACCAGGGCACCTTGCTGCTCAATGGCAAGCTGCTTCCGGTCGGCGGCGTTTTCACGGTCGACGACGTGATCAACGGGCGAGTCCAGTATGTCCAGACCCAGGGCGCCGCTGCAGGCGACACCGACACCTTCCAGTTCCAAGTGATCGACAACACGATCGGCGTTCGCTGGAATGCCGATGGCACCAGCATCACACGCGTGGGCGGCGTCTACGACAACCTGGGCGATCCAAACCGCGTCAGCGACGACCGGCTTCACACTTTCGATTTCACGGTCCGGCTGGCACCCACCGCGGCCGGCAACGCGACGGGCTTTCTCCCGAACGTCAACACGGCCGTCGAGTCGAGCTCGACGCATGCCGGCACCGACACCGCCAGCAGCACGCGTGGCGTACTGGACGAAGACGGCAGCGTCGTCATTGCTGGCGCACCGTCGGGCACCGACCCATACCTCAGCTACGTGGTCGACGGCGTGCCGCCGAGCCAGGTGGTCTACACCATCCTCGGCCTGACCGACGGCGGCGCCGACTGGAACGGCGCGATCCAGCGCCAGGTCTCGGGCGGGTGGGTCGACCTGAACGTGTACGACACCTTCACCCAGGCGGACCTGAACGCCGGCAACATTCGCTACAAGCACGACGGCACCAGCGAAGACTTCCAGTCGACCGTCCGGCTGTCGGCGTCGGCGGGCGTCCTTGTCGACAGCAACGGCACGCTGATGCCCGACAACTGGGACACCACGTTCACCTTCTATGTGACGCCGACGAACGATGCGCCCGCCGTGGTCGGTTCGTCGAATGCCGTGGTGGCCGAGAACGGCACGATCGGCATCACCAGCGGCATGCTGCAGATCAGCGACCCGGACGACGCCACCAGCGAGACGCGTCTCGAAGGGACCGCGCAGAACGGTACCGGCAGCCCCGCGCTGCCCAATGGCGGCGGCGACAACTTCGCCTACAACAACGACGCGACGGGTGCGAACGCACTGCGCTTCAGGGTCACCTCCCTGCCGCCCGGTGGCACGCTGGAGTATTTGAGCGGCGGCACCTGGGTGACCCTGACCGCCGGCACGCTCATCGACGCGTCGCTGCTCACCAACTCGGCGGGCAGCACCGGCCTGCGCTTCGTGAGCGACGGCTCCGAGGTGCGAAGCACCAGTTTCAACGTGGAAGCGGTCGACCGCTGGAACCAGTCGTCGAACACCGCCACGGTCCGCATCCAGATCACCAACGTGAACGATGCGCCGCAAATCGCGGCCACGCCGAACCTGCCCGATCCCGCGGGCTCGGTCAACAACCCGCTCACCGGCGTGACAGAAGGCAGTGCGGCGCAGATCACGCCGGGGATGCTGTCGGCCTTCGATCCCGACAGCTCGAAGTCGCAGGTGCAATACACCGTCACCCGCGCGCCGGCCCATGGCAGCGTCGCGCTGTCGACCGACGGCGGCACCACCTTCAAGCTGCTGGGCGTTGGTTCATCCTTCACGCAGGCTGACGTCGAGGCGGGGCTTGTCTACTACGTCAACAACGGCGACGAAGGCGACGGCAAGACGCCGGGCAGCGATCCGCCGAGCGACAGCTTCGGCTTCAGCCTGGGCGACGGCGACAAGGAACAGCCGGGCAATCAGTTCTGGATCCACACGGTGCCGGCCAACGACGTCGCGACCGTCACCGCGCCCGCGTCGGCCGATGTGTTGGGCAGCGGCACCACGCCGGTGCCGATCACCGGCATCGTAGTCGCTGACACGGACATCGACGTCCTCGTCCAGGGGGAAGAAGACTTCCTGCGGGTCGAGGTGTCGGTGGTCGACCCGTCGAATAACGTGGTGGGCGACGCGCGGATCAACTTCACCGCGGCTGCACCGACGAGCGCGCGAAGCCTGGTGAGCGGCGCCGGCAGCAATACCCTCGTGCTCCAGGGCACGCGCGCCGAAGTGAACGCCGCGCTGGCCAGCCTGACGCTCGCCTTCAACGCCGACAAGGACAGCACCGATCTGCGTTTGCGCACCACCGTGGACGACCGCCTCTATACCGCGGGCGGCGTGCTGGCAACCGGCGCCAACGGCGGCGCGTCGGCCACGACCAACGACGACGGCACCCTGATTAACGCGACCAACAACCGCGCCAGCGCCTTCACCGCGCTCACCGTGTCCAACGTCAACGACGTGCCGACGCTCGGCGGCGCCACCGTGATCACCGTCACCGAAGACACGCCGCTGGCGCTGTCGAACCTCGGTTTCGTGATTGCCGACGCCGACAGCTTCGGCCGCGATGTCACGGTCACCGTGCAGCTGTACAGCGACTCGAATCGCACCGCGCTGGCCAACAGCGCGACGGAAGGCGCTTTCCTGCTCGGGACCACCGCCGGACTGACCTCGGCCACGGGCAACAACAGCAACACCATCACGCTGACCGGCTCGATCGCGGAAGTGCAGGCCGCGCTCGATGCGATCCGCATCGCAAGCGCGACCGATTTCAACAACGGCCCGCTCTACATGCGCACCACCGTTTCCGACTTCGCGCACGCCGACGGCGGCAAGCAGGCCGTGACCGACACGACGGTGAACCTGCTGGCCGTCAACGACGCGCCGACCTTGACCGTGCCGACCGACAAGGTTCTGGCCGCCGGTACCTCGATCGCACTGCCGGGCTTCGTCATCGGCGACGCGCGCGATTTGTCGCAAGGCGCGGTTGACTATGTCGAAGTGACCGTCGGTGCCACGTTGCCCGGCGGCGGCCCGGCCGGCACGCTGACGGTGGTGGACAGTGGACTTGCCACGACCGACAACAACGGCAGTGCGACCATCGTGGTCAAGGGCACCTTCGCCGACGTGCAGGCCACGCTGAATTCGATGGTGTTCGCACCCACCGCCGGCAATGCCGATGCGCGCGTGCAGATCAGCACGCTGGTGGACGACAAGAGCAATGGTGCCGAGACCAACCCCAACGGCACCGGCAACAACACGACCGCCGGCACGTTCTTCGTCAACGTTTCGAACACCAACGACGGACCGGTGCTCACTGCGCCGACCGCGGTCACGGTCAACGAGGACTCCGCCAACAATCTGGTGCCGGGCCTGTCGCTTGCCGACCCCGACGATTTCGGTGCTGTCGAGCGCGTCACGCTGGACCTCGGTCCCGGCGCCAAGGGCACGCTGACGCTCGGCACGATCACGGGGCTCGTCTTCAGCACCGGCGACGGCACGGCGGACGGCACGATGGTGTTCCAGGGCACCAAGGCTGCCATCAATGCCGCGCTCGCGACGCTGAGTTTCACACCGACGTTGAACACGAACACCGTGTCGACGACCCAGTCGCTGACCATCACCGTGGACGATCTCGGCAATACCGGTGCAGGTGGGCCGCTGACCGACACGAAAACTGTCGCCATCACCATCACGCCGGTCAACGACGCGCCGGTGCGCAACGGCGCGGGCACTGCAGTCCTTCCGGCCGCGACTGAGGACGTGACGGGCAATCCGAGCGCCACCGTGGCCAGTCTTTTCACGGGGGCGTTCAACGATCTGCTGGATACGGTCTCCGGCGGAACGACGGCCAACGCCTTCGCCGGCATCGCGATCACCGCGAACGCATCAATCCCGACACAGGGTGTCTGGCAGTACTCGACCGACGGCACGAACTGGACCGACTTGCCGATCGTCTCGACGACATCCGCCTTCCTGCTGAACCCGAACGATTCGCTGCGCTTCGTGCCGGCGGCCAACTATTTCGGAACGCCGGGCCAACTGACCGCACGCCTGATCGACGGTTCCGGAGCTGCTTTCACGACCGGCACACGCGACAACGTGTCCAACGACACGACCCTCTCGGGCGGCATCACGCGCTACAGCAACAGCGCGAACGCGGTGACGCTGGCGACGACGGTCGCCAACGTCAACGACCGGCCGACGCTGAGTGCCACGACCCTCCTGACGATCACGGAAGACACGCCCAACGCGACCACGATCGGCCAGATCGCACAGCCGTCGTACGGCGATGCGCTCGACAACCAGTCGAGCATCGCCGGCGGCGGCAATGCCACGGGCACGCTCGGATGGGTGGCGATCACCGGCAACACTACAGACGCCAGCAAGGGCCAGTGGCAGTACTTCGAGGCGGGCGCGTGGCAGACCGTGCCCGCCGCCGGCCTCGGCGATGCCAACGCGATCGTGCTGGCGAGCAACACGCCGTTGCGCTTCGTGGCGACCGCCGACTACAACGGCCCGGTGCCGGGCGGCCTGACCATCCGAGTGGCCGATGCTTCCAACGCCACCGACACCGGCGTCAACCTGGGCACGGGCCAGAACCTGACTGCCAGCCTCAACGACGGTGCGAACTCGACCAGCCACTGGTCGATGGCAGGCGCGCTCAACGTGCTGGTCACGGCGGTGTCCGATGCCGCCAACGACACTGCCACCACGCACGCCGGTGTTCCTGTCACCACGGCGGTGCTGACCAACGACAGCTTCGAGAATCCGGGGGCTGCTGTGACCGCTGTCACCAACGGCGCGCATGGCAGCGTAGTGATCAACGGCAATGGCACGGTCACGTACACGCCGGTGGCCGGCTACGTCGGCACCGACAGCTACACCTACACCGTCACCAGCGGCGGCGTGACCGAGACGGCGACGGTCAACGTGACCATCACCAACGTCGCGCCGGTGCCGCAGCCCGACACGAATTCAGTGCCGGAGGACACGCCCGCCACCGGCAATGTGCTGGGCAACGAAACCGATGCCGAAACCGACCCCCTTCAGGTCACGCAGTTCGTGGTGAACGGGCAGACGGCGGCAGCGGGCGGCAGCGTCACCATCGCCGGCGTGGGCACGCTTACCATCGCGGCGAACGGCGCCTACGTCTTCACGCCGGTGGCCGACTGGCACGGCACCGTGCCGCAGGTCACCTACACCGCGACCGACGGCAACAGCAACGGCACCGTGACATCGACGCTTGACATCGTGGTGACGCCAGTGGTCGACATTGCCAACGACACCATCGCCACGCACGCCGGTACGCCGGTCGTCGTGCCGGTGTTGGGCAATGACGGTTTCGAGAACCCGGGCGCGGCGGTGACGGTCGTCACTGCCGGCGCGCACGGCACCGTCGTGATCAACGCCAACGGCACGGTCACGTACACGCCGGTGGCCGGCTACGTCGGCCCCGACAGCTTCACCTACACAGTGACCAGCGGCGGCGTCACCGAAACCGCAACGGTCATCGTGGACGTCACCAACGTGCCGCCCGTTGCGCGGCCCGACACCGGCAGCGTCGACGAAGACGGTCCACCGCTCGTGCGCAATGCCGCGACCGGCGTGCTGGCCAGCGCCGGCGTGCCCGGCAGCGTCGACAGCGATCCCGACGGCGACCCGATCGCGGTGATCGGTGTGTCGGCCGGCACGGCCACATCCGTCGGCGGCATCCCGACCACGACGGTCGGGCAGTCCGTCACCGGCGTCTACGGCACCCTGGTGCTTCAGGCCGATGGCAGCTACCAGTACGACGTGCAGAACGCCAACCCGACCGTCAACGCCCTCAAGACCGGCCAGCAACTGCAGGACGTTTTCAGCTACGCCATCTCAGACGGTCTCGGCGGCACCGCCTTCACCACGCTGACGATCACCATCAACGGCAATACCGACGTGGCCAGCGGGCCGTCGATCGTCGCGGTGGACGGCAACGGCGCTGCCGTCGGCGAGGTCGAAGTGCACGAAGCCGGGCTCACCGACGGACCGGCCGGCCCGGACGGTCGCGAAACCGCGACCGGCACGATCGTCATCGACACCGCCGACGGCCTGTCGACGGTGACGATCGGGGGCACCCCGCTCACGGTCGCGCAGCTGCTGGCCATCACGCCGGCCACGCCGGTGGTGATCGACACGCCCCAAGGCACGTTGACGCTCACCGGCTACGTCGTGACCACCGCGCAAGGCGTGCCGACCCTGTCCACCCTGAGCTACAGCTACACGCTCGACGGGCAGGTGAGCCAGCCCGGTGCCATCGACAGCACCGAAGCGATCGCGCTGCAGGTGACCGACGCCGGAGGCGGCATCAGCGCCGGCGTTCTCACCGTCCGCATCGTCGACGACGTACCCGTCGCGACCATCGACACCGCCGTCATCGGTGAAGACGACGGCGTCGGCACCGTCAGCAGCAACCTCAAGACCAACGACCTGAACGGCGCCGACAACGCCAACGGCGTACCGGTGACCGGCGTGGCGTCGGGCGGCAACGTGGGCGCGGTCGGGAGTCCGCTCGCCACCGCGTACGGCAGCATCGTGGTGAACGCCGATGGCAGCTATACCTACACGCTGGACAACGCGCACCCGGCGGTTCAGCGCCTGGTCGCCGGCGAAACGCTGACCGAGACGGTGACCTACACGATCACCGATGCCGACGGCGACACGTCGGTCGCCACGCTCACCCTCACGGTCCAGGGCCGCAACGACGTCGCAACGCTGCAGATCGTCGACGGCAACGGCGGCGACATCGGCCAGGCGACCGTGAACGAGCGCGGCCTGGGCGACAGCGGTGACGCGAGCGAGACCACGACCGGGCGCTTCGTCATCGGCACGCCCGACGGGCTGGGCAGCGTGCAAGTGGGCGGCGTGTCCGTCACGCCGGCGCAGCTGGCCGCACTCGGCGGCACGCCCGTCGTCATCGCCACGGCCAGGGGCACGATCACGCTGACCGGTTTCGACGCCGCGACCGGCACGCTGACCTACAGCTACACGCTGGGCGGCAATGCAGCGCATGGCGGCGGCGAGATCACCGACGACATCGCCGTCACCGTGACCGATCGCGATGGCGACAGCACCAGCGCGACGCTGCGCGTGCGCGTCGTCGACGACGTGCCGACGGCGCGCAACGACGCGGCAGGCCTGGGCATCGCGCTGCCGAACGCGACCGTTGGCGGCAACGTGTTCGGCACCGGCGGGCGCGGGCCAGGCGACGTGGCCGACCGCCTCGGCGCCGACGTCACGCCGACGCCGGTGAGCGGCTTCTCGTTCAACGGCGTGAGCGGCGTGATCGGCGGTGCGCCGCTGGCCGGTGCCTACGGCACCCTGCAACTGCGCGCCGACGGCAGCTACGTCTACGCGGTGAACGACCGTCAACAAGCGGTGGCGGCACTCGGCGACGGCAAGACGCTGACCGAGGTGTTCAGCTACACCATCACCGATGCCGACGGCAGCACGAGCACGGCGCAGCTGGTCATCACGATCCGCGGCGCGTCGCCGGCGCGGCCGCTCACGGGCGACCAGATCTTTCCGGTCGACTACCCGAACGAGAACCGCCGCATCACGCAAGGCATGCAGCCGGCGCTCTTCGTGCAGCTCGCGGTGCGCTGGTCGGAACGCCTCAGCGAGGCGGCTTCGGCCGCCATCGCCACCCGCGTGGCCGGCGGCGATGCGACGTACGGCGCCGACGACATCCAGAGCGAGACGTTGCGCATTCCGCAGGACATGGGCAACGTCCAGCACGTCAGCCGCGACGGCGTCGCGTTCTCGCTGCGGATGCTGGCCGACCTGCGGCAATCGCTGGCCATGCGCGGTCTGGGCGCCGGTTTGCCCGACGGCGCCAATGCGCTGTTCGGCGACTTCCCGGGCTTCACCGTGCCGGCTGCGGAGGGCGACGGCAGCGCGCCTTCGGCCGCAGCAGCGCCGGGCGCCGAGCGCATCGTGGTGCCCGCCGCCCGGCCGCACGCCGACGCGCGCGACGCGGCGGATGCGGTCGATGCGGCGGCCCTTGGCGCGCTCGCCGTGCCGGGTGCGCAGGCGTCGGTCGACGGTGCGCGTTCCTTCTCCCAACGGCTCGCCCTCGCGGCGGGCGAGCGCGGCAGCGTGCGTGACCTGGTGCGCATGCAGCAGCAGCGCGAAGCGGTCCGCGTGAAGGTCAAGCAGGTGACCCTGTGACGACCGCCGACGTGACCGCTGCCGGCCTCGCGGCTTGCCTGATTTCAACCTCTTCACATCGCAGAAAAATGAGTTTCCCAATCACCGTGACGACCGCCCGTTTCCCCTCCGTGCCCACCTGGGCTGCCGCTGCCGCCGCCTTGCTGCTGGCCGGCTGCAGCATGAACCCGGTCAAGGTGACTCCGGACGAAATTGCGGAGCGCGTGCGCAACGACCAGGCGCAGATGTACAAGGACCAGGTGCCGGTGAGCGGGCGCATCAGCTACTCGGATGCGCTGGCGCGCGCCCTGAAATACAACCTCGACTACCGCCTGAAGCTGATGGAAAGCACGCTGGCGCGCGGTCTCCTGGACGTGTCGGCGGCCGACCTGTTGCCCAAGCTGACGACCGATGCGGGCTACAACAACCGCAGCAACGATTCGGGCGGCACCAGCATCGGCATCGAGGACCGGGTCATCAGCCTGCGCCCCTCGACGTCGGAAGAGCGCTCGCACTATTACGGCCGTGCCACGCTGTCGTGGAACGCGCTCGATTTCGGCTTGAGCTACTACCGCGCGAAGCAGGCCGGCGACGAGGTCAACATCGCCGATGAGCGCCGCCGCAAGATCCTGCAGAACATCGTGCAGGACGTGCGCAACGCCTACTGGCGTGCGCTCGGCGCGCAGCGGCTGCTGGCCGATGCCGACCAGCTCGCGGTGCGCATCGACGACGCATTGACCAAGTCGCGCGAAGCCGAGCGCGCCGGCGTGCTGCCTCCCACGCAGGGCCTGGCCTACCAGCGCGCGTTGCTCGACGCCATGTCGCTCGTGAACGCCAAGCGCCAGGAAATGCAGTTCGCCAAGCGCGAGCTGGCGGCGCTCATGAGCCTGCCGCCCGGCACCGAGTTCTCGCTGGTCGAAAGCGCCGAAGACAAGCTCGCGCCGGCGGCGGTCGACATCGACAAGCTGGAGGTCGCGGCCCTGGCCAACCGGCCAGAGCTGCGCGAGGAGGACTACAAGTCGCGCATCGGCGCAGTCGAGGCCAAAAAGCAGATCGCAGCGCTGTTCCCCAGCCTCAACATCTACGCCGGCGGCCGCTACGACTCGAACGGCTACCTCTACAACAACAACTGGTCGGACGCCGGCCTGAGCCTGTCGATGGACCTGTTCCGCCTGGCATCGATCCCGGCGATCAACCGCACCAACGAAGCGCGCCAGAAGACCGACGAGGCGCGTCGCATGGCGCTGGCCATGGCGGTGCTGACGCAGGTGCGCGTGTCGGTCGAGCGCTACAAGCTGGCCGTGGTGGACCAGGAGCTCGCGGCCGAATCGAGCCGCGTCGACCAGCGTCTCGCGAGCGTTTCGCGGGCCGGCAGCAACAACCGCCTGGAGAGCGAACTCGAGTCGCTGCGCACCGATTCGCGTGCGCTGGTGTCGCGCTTCCAGCTCGCCACCGCGTATGCCGCAACGCAGGCCTCCTATGGCCGCGTGCTGAACTCGGTGGGCATCGACCTGCTGCCCGACAGCGTGACCGACACCGACATTCCCACGCTCGCCAAGGCGATCGACGCGAGCCTGCTCGAAGGCGAGAAGGGTGTGTTCCTGATGCCCGCCGCGATGCAGACCGCGAGCCGTGCGATCACCGTGCGGGTGCTCGACCTTCCCGCGGGCATGAGCGAGGCGGCCGTGCGCGCGCAGGTCGAGCGCATCGTGGTGCGCAACGAGCTCGCGACCGTGCAGAGCGGCGACGCGCTGGTGCTCGCGCTGGCCTTCGAACGCATGGCATCGGGTGGCACGGCGCGCGCGCAATGGCGTGTGACGCTGAGCGAGCCGGGCGGCCGTCAACTGCTGCAACAGAACTACGCGAGCTTCCTGCCCGCCGTGACGACGGAGCGCGGCCTGGGCGCGTTCGCCGAGGCGGCCACGCTGTCGGTGATCGGCGACGTGCGCCGCGCGGCACGCACCGGCGCGGCCGTGGAGAAGCAGCCGTGAGCCGGCTGCTCGCACGCCGCGTCGTGCGGTGTCTCGGCACGGGCCTCGTTGCGATGAGCCTGGGCGCGCTGGCGCTGGCGCAGTCCGCGCCGTCGTCCGCCGCCACCTCGGCGCCGGTCCGCTTTCTGGTGATCGCCTCACAGGAAAGCATCCTGTCCGCGTCGACGGCCGGTCGCGTGTCGCGCGTGCCGGTCGGGCTGGGCGACAACGTGCGCGCGGGCCAGGTGGTCGCGTCGTTCGACTGCGCCGAAATGCAGGCGCGCCGCGATGCGGCCCGCGCCGAGCATGAGGCGGCGCGTGTGCAGTACGAGGCCAAGCTCAAGCTGCAGGGCTTGCAGTCCGCGGCGGAGGTGGAGGTCGAGCTGGCCGCCGCCAACGTCAACAAGGCGCAGAGCCAGATCCGGATCTTCGATGCGCAGGTGGCGCAGTGCGCCTTCGTCGCGCCGTTCACGGGCAAGGTCGCGCGCGTGCATGTGAAGGTGGGGCAGGGCGTGAACCCGGGTGCGCCCGTCATCGAGCTGGTGGGCAACGGCGCGCCGCGCGCACGCATGAACGTGCCGTCGCAGTGGCTGGCGTGGCTCAAGACCGGGGAGACGCTGCAGGGCAAGGTCGACGAGACCGGCGCCGAGGTGGCGCTCAAGGTCATCCGTATCTCGGGGCGGGTCGATGCGGTGAGCCAGTCGGTCGAGATCGAGACCGAGCTCGTCAGCGCCCGCGGCCAGGTGCTGCCCGGCATGAGCGGCCAGGTGCGCGCGCCCGCCGGTCGATGACCGATCTGGCCTTTCACGCGCTGGCCGCCAAGGTGCATGCGGCGGCCACCGCGGCCGACCTGTCGTTCATCTTCTGCAACGAAACCCATGCGCTGGCGCCGTACCGGCAGGCCGCGCTGGTCGGTTTTTTCGGCGCCCGCCGCACACGGCTGGCCGGGCATTCGGGCCTGGCCGATGTCGACGCGAATTCGCCGTACGCGCTGTGGCTGGCCGACGTGGCCAATCACCTTCGCCCGCAACTCGATGCGCTGCCGGCTGCGGCCCGCGTGATGGCGGTGGGCCCGGCCCTGCTGCCGCCGGCGCTGGCGGCGGCGTGGGCCGACTGGTTGCCCGACCACGTCTGGGTGCTCTCGCTCGCCGGGCCGGACGGCCGTTCCCGCGCTGCGCTCTTCCTGGGCCGCGACACGCCCTGGCCGGCCGATTTCGATGCGGGCGCGCCCGAATACCTGCTGCTCCAGGCGGCTCTGCTGTACGGCCACGCCTGGTGGGCGATGACGCAGCGCCGGCGCTCCATCGGCACCCTCGCATCGTCCCTGTGGGCGCGCAAGAGCGTGCGCTGGGCGCTGGCCGCGGTGCCGTTGTTGCTGCTGGTGCCGGTGCGCGAGTACGCGCTGATTCCGGCCGAGGTGGTGTCCAACCGCAGCCAGGTGATCTCGTCGCTGCGAGAAGGGGTCGTCAAGCGCATGGTGGTCAAGCCGAACACGCCGGTGAAAGCCGGCGAGACGCTGGCCGAGCTCGACGACAGCACGCTCTACAACCGCCTGGCCGTGGCGCAAGCCTCGCTGGCGTCGGCGCGCATGGACCTGCTGCAGGCGTCGCAGCGCGCCATCGAAACCCAGACCGCGAAGGCCGAGCTCAGCCTGGCCGACGGCAAGCTGCGGGAACGCCAGGTCGATGTCGAGGCGCTGCAGCGCGAAATCGGGCAGCTGGCGATCAAGGCGCCGAGCGACGGCGTGTTCGTCTACACGGATCCCAACGACTGGGCCGGCCGGCCGGTTCAAACCGGCGAGCGCGTCGGACTGCTGGCCGACCCCGCGGTGCTCGGCCTGCAGGCCTGGGCGCCGGTCAACGAAGCGGTGAACCTGAAGCCTGGCGCGCCCATGACCTTCTTCATGCGCGTGGCGCCGCTCGCGCCGGTCGATGCGCGGCTCGACTACGCGGGTTACCAGGTCATCGAAGCGCCCAACGGCATCGCCAGTTACCTGCTGCGCGGCACGCTGGTCGGCGACGCCGGCGAGGCCCGCATCGGCCTGCGCGGCACGGCACGCGTGTCGGGCGACTGGACGCTGCTCGGCTACCTGATGTTCCGCCGTCCACTGGCCGCTGCGCGCGAGTGGTGCGGATGCTGACGGGCGCGGCGGCCGCTGCACCGGCGGCACCGGCGCCGTGGCCGGCCTTGCGCGAAGAGTTGCAGATCCACGGCGCCGGCGCCAATCGCGACGGCTCGCCCGCGTGGCATGTGTGCGATCCGGTTCGCAACCTGTTCTTTCGCATCGGCTGGCTCGAGTTCGAGTTTCTCCAGCGCTGGGACCTGGCCGATGGCGCTGCCATTGCCGCCGACGTCAGCAGCGCGACCACGCTGGCGGCCGAGCCCGACGACGTCGAAGAGTTCATCCGATTCCTGGCGCAGCACCAGCTGCTGCGCGGCGCGCGCCAGAAGCCGGCGATGCCGCTGTGGCGCTGGCTGCTCAACAACTATCTGTTCATCCGGATTCCGCTGGTGCGCCCGGCGCATTGGCTGGCACGCCTGCTGCCCTGGATGCAGTGGCTCTTCAGCCGGTGGTTCGTCGGCCTGACCGCGCTGGCCGCGCTGGCCGGCATCGCGCTCGCGGCGCGCCAGCTCGACGTGGTCGAGGCCAACCTGCGCGGTGCGCTGAGCTGGGACGGCGTGGTCGGCTTCGCGGCGGCGCTGGTGTTCTCGAAGGTGCTGCACGAGATCGGCCATGCGCTCGTCTCGACACGCCACGGCGTGCGCGTCGGCCACATGGGCGTGGCGCTGCTGGTGATGTGGCCGATGCCGTACACCGATACCGGCGAAAGCTGGAAACTGGAGCGCTCGCGCCACCGCTTCGCGATCGCCTCGGCCGGCATCTGCGCCGAGCTGATGCTCGCGGCGTGGTGCACCTTCCTGTGGACCTTTATGCCCGACGGCAACTTCCGGAACGCGTTGTTCTTCCTGGCGACCACCGCCTGGGTGCTCACCTTGCTGGTCAACGCCAGCCCGTTCATGCGCTTCGACGGCTACTACATGCTGACCGACGCGCTCGATTTTCCGGGCCTGCACGAGCGCGCCGGGCACCAGGCCCGCCGTGCGATGCGGCGTGCGCTGCTCGGCCTCGAGGAGCCTTCGAGCGAAGTGCTCACGCCGGGCTTTCGTGCCTTCCTGATCGCCTTCGCGGTGGCGACCTGGGTTTACCGGCTGGTGCTGTTCATCGGCATCGCGGTGGTCGTGTATCACGCGTTCTTCAAGGCATTGGGCGTGCTGCTCTTCGTCGTGGAACTCATGGTGTTCATCGGCCGGCCGGTCGCCGCTGAACTGCGGGTGTGGTGGCAACGGCGCGCCGAAGTCCGGCGCGGGCGGTGGCTCGGCTGGGCGACGGTGCTCGGCGCCGCGGCGCTGGTGCTGCTGGTGCCCTGGTTCGCCGGCATCTCGGCGCCAGGCGTGTTGCGGGCCGCCTCGGAACAGCCGGTGTATTCGCCTTTCGCGGCGCGGCTGGAAACCCTCGACATTCGCAATGGCAGCGCGACGCGGCCCGAGGCCGTGCTGGTCGAGCTCGATGCGCCCAGCCAGGGCGAGGAACGCGACAAGGCGCTGGCGCTGTCGTCGGCCTATGCGCGCTCGGCGCGCAGCGCGCTGGGCCTTCCGGAAGACGGCGCGGCCCGGCTGGCGGTGGCCGAGCAGCTGGCGTTGCGCTACGACGCCGAGCGCCGCGCGCGCGAAGCCGAACTGCAGCGGCTGCGCATCGTGGCCACGCGCGACGGCACGGTCCGCGATGTCGATCCCCAGCTGCAACCGGGCACCTGGGTCGGCCCGCAGCAGCAGATCGCGATGGTGGTCGATGGCCGCCGCTGGCGCGTGGAAGCGCTCGTGACCGAGCGCGACCGGCAACGCCTCGTCACCGGGGGCCACGCGGTGGTCATGGTGAAGGGCCGCACGCAAAAGCTCGAAGGCGCGGTGGTCGCGATCGACAACAGCCCGGTGACCCGGCTGCCGCACCTGCTGCTGGCGCAGGAGCACGGCGGCCAGGTGCCGCTCAATCCGACGGCGCCCAAGAAGGACCTGCGGCCCGCCGACGCGTGGTTTCGCGTGCTGGTCGAAGGCGAGTCCGCCGCGCCCGCAGACGCCGTGCGCGAAGTCCGCGTGCACTTCGAGGGCACGCGCCAAAGCCTCGCGCAGGGGTGGCTGGACAGCGCCCTGTCAGTGCTCATCCAGCAATCCGGTCTTTAAGTCGTGCAAGCGTAGAACCATTAACCCATCCACCGGAAACACCGTTTCCGCCTCCAACTTTCTGAAGCGTCAATGTGCGACAGCTCTGGGCCATAGCAGCCATTTGTCTGACGACTTCCATCGACTGCAATCAGCCTTAACCGGGTACCCGCGGAAGCAGCCTGAGCACCCGCTCTTGGCCGGCAGCAGCCCGTCGTTGCCTGATGGATCCAACCCCTCCGCTGCTATAGTGCAGTCGGCTTCTGACGTTCAGTGCAGCCGTCTTCTGAAAACGACATCAATAAATATGAAGTGCGACTCTATTCTGACGGTGTTTGTACATGACATCTGACATCAGGTTAGGGTATAGTCTAACTTGGCACTTAAGCGAGATTGAGAGTATGCAAAAACTCAGGGAGTTCTTGGAAAATAGGCAAATCAGCGTTTACTTTGCCACGGTAACCTTGGCCGCGGTCATTGCCATGTTCGTGCCTGGCACAACTGTTCTTGAGGCTGGCGTTAATCCAGCACTCGCATTGATGTTGTTCGTGACGTTCCTGCAAGTGCCACTTGCCGACCTTGGGCGAGCTTTCATCCAGGTGCGATTTTTTGCAGCCTTGCTCACCGCAAACTTCGTTATGGTGCCCTTGCTCGTGGCCGTCTTGGTGCAGTTTCTGCCACACGATCCGATGGTGTTGCTTGGCGTGCTATTGGTGCTGCTTACACCGTGCATTGACTACGTGGTGACCTTTTCGCACCTTGGCCGCGCCGATGCGCGCCTGCTGCTGGCGGCAACTCCGGCGCTCTTGATCGTGCAAATGCTGTTGCTGCCGGTCTATCTCGGCCTGTTCCTTGGGAACGATGCAACCGACCTTGTTCAGCTCGGTCCGTTCGTTCACGCGTTCATTTGGCTGATTGCGATTCCGCTCTTACTTGCCGGTCTTGTCCAATTTTGGGCAGCTCGGTCCCGAACGGGCGAGTGGGTATTTACCAGGCTAGGATTGCTGCCTGTGCCAGCGACGGCGCTTGTCCTGTTCGTGGTCATCGCGGCCGTAGTACCGCAGCTCGGGCCTGCGACCGATGTGGTCTTGCAGGTGATCCCAATCTATATTGCCTTTGCAGCGCTCGCTCCCTTCCTAGGGTGGCTGGTGGGTCGGCTGTTCCGCCTCGACGTACCGGCTGGCCGTGCTATTGCATTCAGTGCAAGCACGCGAAATTCGCTCGTGGTGTTGCCGCTCGCGCTTGCAGTGCCAGGAGCAATTCCCGTGCTGCCGGCGATCATCGTTACACAAACACTTGTCGAGTTAATCAGTGAGCTGATCTATGTGCGCTTAATTCCAAAACTTACGCAGTTGTGAATTTGCGGCGAGAGCTTAGCGTGCTTTATTTTCCGTTTTCTGAGACGACCCC